>NZ_JAOWHC010000031.1:1381-127310 GCF_030332805.1 Citrobacter sp. Cpo065 | reverse complement strand
GTTCCGTGTCAGTGGAGGCGCATTATAGGGAGTTATTTCAGGCTGACAAGGGGAAATTTAAAATAATCTTCCGAGTGCGTGTTTTTTCATCAAAACCACTTAAACTGACAGTTTTTCGAGCGTTTTAAAGCCATAGCGCTGTAGCACAGGCAATAATTGTTCAGCTTCTGTCGTCATTGCCATACAAAATGCAACGTTCTCATCGGTTGATTTCGCATCTGGTGCTTCATGCTCTAACAACCAGGCCGTGCGGCGCGCTATCGCGGCACCAGAATCCACCAGTCTCGTCCCCTCGGGAAGGACCTGTAAAAGCTCTTCCTGTAATAGAGGGAAATGAGTGCAACCGAGCACTACTGTGTCAGGTGGTTCAGACATCCGCAGCCACGGACGCAGAATACGCCGCAGCTCTTCCAGAGAAACTGTTTCACCGTGCAGCTTCGCTTCCGCCAGTTCCACCAGCTCAGCAGAACCCAACATTGCAATTTGGCATTCGTTAGCGAATCGCGCAATCAGCTCATGGGTATACGAGCGCTTCACCGTTGCACGTGTAGCCAGTAGCCCCACAACACCGTTCGCCGTGAGTCGCGCTGCCGGTTTAATCGCAGGCACCACGCCCACAACCGGGAATGCAAATTTCTCACGTAACGCAGGGAGCGACACCGTGCTTGCTGTATTACACGCGATGACCGCAAGAGAGAGGGGATAGCGCTGCTGGACCGCAGTCACAATCTCAACAACACGCTCGACGATAAACTCCTCGCTCTTCTCTCCATAAGGAAAAGCGACGTTGTCGAAAGCGTAGATATAGTGGAGATCCGGCAGAAGGTGCCGGATCTCGTCATAGACCGACAACCCACCGACGCCGGAATCAAATACCAGCACGGTGGGACGGGGATCAGAAGGTGTAGCTGCCAGACAAGGTGTATTCCCGTCCTGCAGTTGCGTAGCCATAAACTGTCTCGTAATCTTTATCGAACAGGTTGGCGATTTTACCACGAACTGTCAGCTGTGAGGTGATTGGATATGACACTCCGATATCCCACAAGCTGACGCCGCCCAATTTAACATCACGATTATTGTCGTAATCATTATCGTAACGTTCACCTATATATTGATAAGCAACGTTCCACCCCAAGTCCTGAACCTGCCCAGTTAACTCATACTTAACCTGCTGTTTTGCTCGGCGATAGAGTACCTTATTCGTATCATCATCCCGCGGGTCAACATACTGTAGCGTCAGGTGATGATCTACCGGGCCAGTCGTAACATTCCCAGTCCATTCCAGCCCTTTAATCGTGGCTGACTTAACGTTGACGTACTGGTTATTCTTGTAATCGATCAGGTTTTGAATTTCATAATGATATGCAGAAAGACGCCAATCAAGCGGCCCTGTCAATCCATCAATCCCTGCTTCCCACTGTTTAGATTCTTCCGGTTTCAAATTCGGGTTGGCTGCAATACCCGGCCCATAGGAAGAGGCAAAACGCGTAGCCCCGTATTGCTGACCAAGTGAAGGAGCCAGGAAACCTGTGCCATAAGAGAGCGTTGCACGGTAGCCATCAACAAACTCCCAGCCTGCAGCAGTCTGCCAGGTGCCATGCCAGCCGAATTGTTCATCATGATCTTCACGGCCTGAGGCTTCCAGCGTGACGCTATCAATTTGTTGTTGCCCAGTTAGATAAAGTCCGGTCGTATCACGTTTATAAGCGTCCGATTTCGTGGTACTACTGGAAGTCAGCTTTTCTTGTTTCCAGTCGACACCACCGCTAATCGCTCCATGCCCAACCTCAACGTTATTTCCCCACTGAATATAGCGCTGTTCCATATTATCCAGCGTAGCATCCCCCGCATAACGACCGAGTTGATTGCTATAGTTGTAATCTTTGAGATGCTGGTAGTTAGCAATCAGTTGGGCGGAATAGATACCTGAGCTGTAACGAAGGCCGGAATCCCAGGACTGAGTGTAATTCTGAGCTTCGTCATTACCGCCAGCATAGCCATAAGAGCCCTGATCGTAATCGCTATTCGCCGTGTAGCCGTAACCACGGAAGAAACCGGAGAAGTTATCGTTAAACTTGTGCTGCAAGCCGCCCCAGAACAGTTTGTTGCGATAACCATCGCGATCGCTGTCACCGCTGTAAGGGGAATCAGGTTGAATGTTAAAACCTTTGGTCGTCTGGTAAGCGCCAGCCGCCGTCACCATCGTGTCACCAAATCGTTTATTTATCGTGCCGTCGTAGGTCTGATAACCATCAGTCCCCATACCTGCGTTGATCTGTGATTTCTCTTCATTACTCATCGTAATGATGTTCATCACACCACCGATCGCACCAGATCCGTACACAGCTGAACGCGGCCCGCGAATATATTCAACACGTTGCACCAACGATACCGGAATCTGACCAATATCAATCGCATTACCGATGCCTGCACGCGCCATCGGCACGCCATCAATCAATACCAGGACATGCCGGGACTCAGTACCGCGAACATACAGCGAGGAGCTTTTCCCCATACCGCCGCTTTGCGAAATATCTACGCCCGGCAATCGGCGCATGACATCATTGAGATCTTTTGACTGCCAGCGCTGAATATCTTCACGCGTCACCACATCAGTGGGGGCAAGGACAGTATTAACAGGCTGCTGAAAACGGTTGGCAGTAACAACGAGAGTATCTGGGCTAGTATCCTGTGCCCAACCAGAAAATGCCGTGACGGAAAGTGCCGTGCACAGCAACGATTTTTTAATCATTGTAAAGCATCCACAATATAAGAAGGATGCCGCAGGTCCCACCGATAGTACGCGATGATGAAAGCCAGATGCGACGTTAGCCGGCAGGTCTTCGGGCTTGGAGGCAACTTAAAGAGACGATGACTTCCCACGGCATGCCGCAGTGTCTGCACCAGGTGCGCTCATCCCCTACCTTCCTTACCGCTGCGCGTCAGCTCCAGATTCACACTGGATTCCCTTTTAACTCACAGGACCGGAAAACGGATGCTACAGTTTGTTACAACCCACTGTCCAGACTGCGTATCACAATATCGGAAATCATCAATGACTGGACATCTGATGAGCAATCCCTACAATCCCCGCGTACTTTTATTTTTCAGGACGCATCATGACCCCCGAACACCTTCCGACAGAACAGTACGACGCACAGTTAGCTGAAAAAGTGGTGCGTCTGCAGAGCTTAATGACGCCATTTTATGCACAGGCTCCGGAAGTGTTTCGCTCACCGGTCAGCCACTACCGTATGCGCGCGGAATTCCGTTTGTGGCATGACGGTGATGATCTGTACCACATCATGTTCGACAGCCAGACTAAAAACCGTATCCGTGTCGACAGCTTCCCGGCAGCCAGTGAGCTTATCAACACGCTGATGACGGCAATGATCGAAGGCGTTCGCAACAACCACGTCCTGCGTCACAAACTGTTTCAGATTGATTACCTCACAACCCTGAGCGATCAGGCGGTGGTATCGATGCTGTACCATAAAAAGCTGGATGATGAATGGCGTCAGGAAGCTGAAACGCTGCGGGATGTGCTACGGGCGAAAAACCTGAATGTGCATCTGATTGGCCGGGCAACCAAAACCAAAATCGAGCTGGATCAGGACTACATTGACGAACGCCTACCGGTTGCGGGTAAAGAGATTATCTATCGCCAGGTTGAGAACAGCTTCACCCAGCCGAACGCCGCCATGAATATTCAGATGCTGGAGTGGGCGATTGATGTCACCAGGGGCTCAAAAGGCGACCTGCTGGAGCTGTATTGCGGCAATGGCAATTTCTCGTTAGCCCTGGCACAAAACTTCAACCGCGTACTGGCGACGGAAATCGCCAAGCCGTCCGTTGCTGCTGCACAGTACAACATTGCGGCTAACCAGATTGAAAACGTACAAATAATCCGCATGGCGGCCGAAGAGTTTACTCAGGCGATGAACGGCGTTCGCGAGTTCAACCGTTTGCAGGGAATCGATCTAAAGAGTTACCAGTGTGAAACTATCTTCGTTGACCCACCGCGCAGCGGTCTGGACAGCGAAACGGAGAAAATGGTGCAGGCGTATCCGCGCATTCTGTACATCTCCTGCAATCCGGAGACGCTGTGTAAAAACCTGGAAACGTTAAGCCAGACGCACAATGTTTCACGTCTGGCGCTATTCGATCAGTTCCCGTATACGCACCATATGGAGTGCGGCGTACTGTTAACCAAGAAGTAAAACTGAACGTAGGCCGGCCGCTTCAGATTGCCGGATGGCGGCTTTGCCTTATCCGGCCTACAGTTACAACTGTTACTCTGCTATTTCCTGCTTACGGTTACGCACTTTAAAGCCGATCCAGAACACCAGAATCACCGACAGTACCGCCGGGAAGAAATTAGAACCAATATCCGGATATTCAGCGCGTACTACGGTGCTGTACAACAGAACGCCGAGGATAAAGCAGGCGGCAGCCAGGCCCGGCAATCCCACAGGCATGGTGCGGTTCTGATAGCGTTGATGCAGACAATACACCGTCAGCACCAGCGAAATGATCGGGAATACTGAGAATGGCACAATGGAGCTAAACAGCGCCGCAAATGTACCATTGATCGATAAGCCAGCAACCAGCGCCAGCAGCAGCGTACCTTTATCTTGACCTGACTGTTTCATTGCTTGTCCTTCTCGTTACTCGGAGTGGTGCGTCATCTTCTCTTGTTCACGGCGGTACCAATAAAATGCGCCTTTCGCGATCATGCGTAGTTGCAATACCAGCCGCTCTTCCAGCTGTCGGCGCTGTTCAGCGCCAACATCCAGTGCTTCTGCCCCGGCGCTGAACACAATGGTTACCATAGCTTCGGCTTGCGCTTCAGTAAACGCACGAGGCATATGGTTTTCGAGTTCCAGATAGTCCGCAAGTTCCGCAATGAAGTGCTGAATTTCACGAGCGACCGCTGCACGAAACGCAGCGGATGTCCCCGAACGCTCGCGCAATAATAAACGGAAGGCGTTGGGATTGTTGCCGATGAACTCCATAAATGTTGAGACCGAGGTGCGGATCACACTCCCGCCCTTCGCGATACGCTGGCGCGCCTGGCGCATCAACTGACGCAGCATCAGACCGCTCTCGTCCACCATCGTCAGGCCGAGTTCATCCACATCGCGGAAATGGCGATAAAACGAGGTTGGCGCAATGCCCGCTTCACGAGCGACTTCGCGTAAACTGAGGCTGGCAAAACTACGCTCAGCGCTGAGTTGACTAAATGCGGCTTCTACCAGCGAACGCCGGGTTTTCTCTTTTTGTTGCGCTCTAACGCCCATCACGATGTCTGAATCCTTCCACATACCTTGCTGGCACTATACCAGAGATTAGGCGGTTGGCATGGCTTTGTGAATGATTGTTTACGCGCAGTTTGTGCTTCGACTTCGCAAAAAAGCACAACGATAATTGGGTTATCTCAACAACGATGTTACTATTCTGTTGCTTTTATGTATAAGAACAGGTAAGCCTGACCATGTCACATTCTTACGATTACGATGCAATAGTAATAGGTTCCGGTCCCGGCGGCGAAGGCGCGGCAATGGGTCTGGTTAAGCAAGGAGCGCGCGTCGCGGTGATTGAGCGCTATCATAATGTCGGCGGAGGTTGTACCCACTGGGGCACCATCCCGTCGAAAGCTCTCCGCCACGCCGTCAGCCGCATTATTGAATTCAATCAGAACCCACTGTACAGCGACCACTCCCGACTCCTTCGTTCTTCTTTCGCCGATATTCTCAACCACGCTGATAACGTTATTAATCAGCAAACGCGTATGCGGCAAGGATTTTACGAGCGCAACCACTGCGAAATTTTGCAGGGAAATGCCCGTTTTGTTGATGAACACACGATCGCCCTGGAATGTCACGACGGTACGGTGGAAACGCTGACTGCGGATAAGTTTGTTATTGCCTGCGGTTCGCGTCCTTATCGCCCTGTTGATGTCGACTTTTCGCATCCCCGGGTTTACGACAGTGACTCTATCCTGAGCCTGCACCACGAACCCCGTCATGTGCTGATTTATGGCGCGGGGGTCATTGGATGTGAATATGCGTCGATCTTCCGTGGAATGGACGTCAAAGTTGATTTAATCAACACCCGCGATCGTCTGCTGGCATTCCTCGATCAGGAGATGTCCGACTCGCTCTCTTACCACTTCTGGAACAGCGGTGTGGTCATTCGCCACAACGAAGAGTATGAGAAGATTGAAGGTTGCGATGACGGCGTCATCATGCACCTGAAGTCCGGTAAGAAACTGAAGGCCGACTGCCTGCTGTACGCCAATGGCCGTACCGGTAATACCGATTCGCTGGCGCTGGAAAACATTGGTCTGAAAACCGACAGCCGCGGGCAGCTCAAAGTGAATAGTATGTACCAGACGGCGCTGCCGCATGTGTACGCCGTAGGGGATGTGATTGGTTATCCGAGCCTGGCATCGGCGGCCTACGACCAGGGACGCATTGCCGCCCAGGCACTGGTAAAAGGCGAAGCCACTGCGCATCTGATCGAAGATATCCCAACCGGGATTTATACCATTCCGGAAATCAGCTCCGTTGGTAAAACCGAACAGCAGCTCACGGCAATGAAAGTTCCCTACGAAGTTGGCCGCGCCCAGTTTAAACATCTGGCACGTGCACAAATCGTGGGTATGAGTGTCGGAACGCTGAAGATCCTGTTCCATCGCGAAACCAAAGAGATTTTGGGGATCCACTGCTTTGGGGAGCGCGCGGCCGAAATTATTCACATCGGACAAGCGATAATGGAGCAAAAAGGTGGTGGTAACACTATCGAGTACTTCGTTAACACCACCTTTAACTACCCAACCATGGCAGAAGCCTATCGGGTAGCGGCGCTAAATGGCTTAAACCGCCTGTTTTAACGCACTGTCGAAATGGCCATCCATTGATCCACGGATGGCCTCTGCCAGCTGTTCATAACGGCTGCGCAGCGGCGAACCAGGACGGTACACCAGACCAATCGTACGACGCGGTTCGGGTTTAATGCATGGCAGATAAACGACACCATCACGCTTACGCTCCGGTGGAACGGCCAGCGCAGGCAGTAAGGTAATACCACTGCCTGCCGCCACCATGTTACGCAGCGTTTCCAGACTGGTTGCCCGAAAATGGGTATCTTCATCAGCACCCGCTTCAAAGCAGAAACCCATCGCCTGATCGCGCAGGCAGTGGCCATCTTCCAGCATCAGCAGTTTTTCACCCGCCAGATCGGACATCGGTACACAGTCACGGTTTGCCCATGGGTGATCTTCATAGATCGCCAGCATCATAGGCTCATCAAATAACGGTACTTCGATGAACGCCTCACTCTCTTTGACCAGCGCCAGAATGACGCAGTCGAGCTTGCCGCTATCCAGTTGCGCCAACAGCTGATGTGTCTGCGCTTCATGGAGATACATCTCCAGTTTTGGGAAGGTCTGGTGCAACATCGGAATAATATGCGGCAGCAGGTATGGGCCCACCGTTGGGATCAAACCAATATGCAGCGGGCCAGACATTGTCTCGCCTTGTTGGCTTGCCATCTCCTTGAGCACTTTGACCTCGCGCAGCACAGTGCGCGCCTGATCCACCAGCAGCAAACCGGCCTGGGTGAACAGCACCTTGCGGCTCGTACGCTCCAGCAACATGACGCCAAGCTCATCTTCCAGCTTGCGGATCTGCCCGCTCAGCGTGGGTTGGCTAACGTGACAGGAGTCTGCCGCTCGTCGGAAGTGACGATGTTCGGCTAGTGCCACCAGGTATTCAAGATCACGAATATTCATTATTCATCCTCCATCGCCACGATAGTTCGTAGCGATAGGTAGCATAGCAACGAACGATTATCCCTATCAAGCTTTCTGTTTAATAATGCACCACAGAAACGGAACGGTACCCCTTTAACCCTTGAAGCTACTGTCCGTTTGAGAGTTTCTCTCATACTCGAAATAACTAAAGCCAACGTGAACTTTTGCGGACCTTGAGTCCGCATTTTTTTTGCATAAAAAAGCCCGGCGTCGCAAAGCTCGGCCGGGTTATGGTTTGGTAGGCCTGATAAGCGTAGCGCCATCAGGCAGAACGGCGCACAGTGCCGGATGGCGGCTTCGCCTTATCCGACCTACAGGCGTGCCTTCGCGTAGTCGATCGCCTGCGCAACCTGCTGCGGCGACACGCCACCTTTCGCTGCACGTTTATCCAGACACGATTGCAACGAGAGGATCGGGTAAACGTCATCGCCAATCACCTGGCTGAACTTTTGTAAGTCGGCAAGCGACAGCGCTTCCAGCGGTTTGCCCTGACGAATCGCCTCGACCACCGTTTCCCCCACAATATGGTGCGCTTCGCGGAACGGGACGCCTTTCGCCACCAGATAATCCGCCAGCTCAGTGGCGTTAGCATAACCCTGCTGCGCCGCTTCCTGGCAACGCGGACGTTTCACCTGGATTCCATCCAGCACCAGCGCGGCCATATGCAGACAGTCCAGCCAGGTGTCGAGCGCGTCGAACAGCCCTTCTTTGTCTTCCTGCATATCTTTGTTGTATGCCAGTGGAAGGCCTTTTAAAGTCATCATCATGCCGGTCAGCGCACCCTGCACGCGACCGCATTTACCACGGATCAGCTCCAGCGCATCCGGGTTTTTCTTCTGCGGCATCAGAGATGAACCGGAAGTCACACGGTCGGAGAGTTCAACAAAGCCCGCTTCGCCGGTGTTAAAGAAAATCAGATCTTCAGCAAAACGCGACAGGTGTACCATGCCGATAGAGGCGTCGGAGAGTAACTCCAGCACGTGGTCACGGTCAGAAACGCTGTCCAAGCTGTTGCGCGTTGCCGAGGCAAAGCCCAACCAACCCGCCAACTGCTCGCGATCGATTTCATACGCCGTACCCGCCAGCGCGCCGCAGCCTAACGGACTGACGTCCAGGCGTTTGAGCGCATCCTGCAAACGGCTCTCGTCACGCGCCAACATTTCAACATAGGCCAGACACCAGTGAGCAAACGTCACCGGCTGCGCACGTTGCAGGTGGGTGTAACCCGGCATGACGGCGTCCTGGTTATTCTCCGCCGTCACCACCAGCGCAGTTTGCAACTGACGATTGGCCGACAGTAATTCGATAACCGTGTCTTTGCACCACAGCTTGAGATCGGTCGCGACCTGGTCATTACGGCTACGCCCGGTATGCAGTTTTTTACCAAGCTGGCCGACTTTATCAATCAGCTTACCTTCCACCCAACTGTGAATATCTTCGGCATCGCTTTGCAAAATCTGCTGAGGATTCGCGCGAACCTCTTCCAGCAGGTTATTCAGCGCCTCTTCCAACTGCAGCTGTTCATCGGCAGTCAGTACACCGACCGTTACCAACGCTTTGGACCAGGCCACAGAGCCAACAATATCCTGTTCTGCCAGGCGGTAGTCAAAACGCAACGAGTCGTTGAACTGTTTGAACCGCTGATCTGCTGCCTGTGTAAAACGCCCACCCCAAAGTGCCATAACGAATTTCCTTAATATGATATTTTTGCCCGGTGGCGCTGCGCTTACCGGGCCTACAAAACCCACGTAGGCCGGATAAGGCGAAGCCGCCATCCGGCACATTAATAGTTAAGCCAGAATACGCGTACCAATTGGCGTGCCGTTAAACAGCGCCGGAAGTTGCTCTGCATGACGCCAGGAGGCGATATCCACCGGACGGCCCAGCGTACGCGCGGCATCCAGCGCTGCATTCACCTTCACGATCATGCCATCGGTAATAATGCCCTGTTCAATCAGCTGTTCCGCTTTCGCCGCGGTCATTTCGGCAATGCGCTGGCCTTTGCCATCCAGAATACCGCTCACATCAGAGAGCAGGATCAGATCCGCACCCAGCGTTGCCGCCAGCGCCGTTGCAGCCTGATCGGCATTCACGTTCATCAGCAGACCATCATCAGTGACACCAATAGAGCTCACTACCGGCAGAAAACCGCTTTCCAGCAGCGTGTTAATCAGCTTAGGCGAACCCGGCTGCGCCAGTCCAACATGACCCAGTTCTTTATCGAGCGGCGTCACTTTTACGCTGTCGCCATCGCCAAGATACAGACCAACAGACGCGATGTGATGCTTTTTCGCCCAGGCCAGCAAGGTTTTATTCGCCGTTCCCGCCAGGGCACCGGTAATAATGTCAATTTGATCGGCAGGCGTGACGCGCAGACCATTTTTCTTTTTCACCGGCAGATTCAGCTGCTTCATCAGCTCGTCGACCACGCAGCCGCCGCCGTGCACAATGACCAGCGGACGCTGGTGCGACTCACGATAATTCACCAGTGCGGTAAACAGACGCTCCAGCGCCTCTTCGCTATCCAGTAAAACGCCGCCCAGCTTGATAATTAATGGATTCATTGTTGCACCCTTAAATAAGAGACTGCGTTTGGGCAAAGCCAAAACGAATATTTGCGCACTGCATCGCCTGTGACGCCGCGCCTTTCAATAAGTTGTCTTCCGTCGCCACAACGATCAGATGCTCACCCTGCACAGAAAACCCGATATCACAGAATGGTAATCCAACCACATTCTTCAGCGCTGGAACCCCTTTGTCATACAGACGCACCAGCGGTTTATCGCCATACGCCTGTTGCAGCGTCTGAGCCACCTGAGCATGAGTTACGCCCGCTTTAAGGCGGCAAGTGATAGTTTCCAGAATTCCGCGCGGGAAGTTGCCCAGATGCGGGGTGAAAATCACTTCAGCCCCCAGATGAGTAGCGATTTCCGGCTGATGACGATGGGTAAACACGCCATACGGTTGCAGGCTTACTTCGCAAAAACTATTAGAGATAGCCGCTTTACGGCCCGCGCCGCTTACGCCGCTGGTCGCATTAATTACCGGCCACTGGCTGAGATCCAACAACCCGGCGTCAATCAGTGGTTTCAGCGAAAGCTGCGCCGCCGTCGGGTAACAACCCGGCACAGCAATCAGATTCGCTTCTTTCAGTTGGTCTTCTTTCCATTCCGCCAGCCCGTAAACTGCCTGCTCCAGCAGGTCGGGATGCTGATGGGTAAAACCATAATATTTTTCATAGAACGCGCCGTCATTTACGCGAAACGCGCCAGAGAGGTCAAACACCACGCAACCGGCCTGCAAAAACTGCGGAGCCAGGTCATGACTTACCTCATGAGCCGTTGCGAGGAACACAACATCCACCCCTGCGCTAAACTCGCTGATATCTGACATTGGCTGCAACGGTAAATCGACAATGCCTTTCAACTGCGGATGCAAATCGGAGATTAATTTTCCTGCATCATTGCTTTGCGCTGAGACGGTCAAAGCGGTTATGGTCATATCAGGATGGCGATTTACATAGGTCACAAGCTCTGCGCCGGCATAGCCACTGGCGCCCACAATCAGCGTATTCAACATCGGGGCTGCTCACCTTCTTAGATTCTGTTGCCAGGTATAAGCCTTTATCACCTCACCTTACACTTGGTGGGTTTTATTACGCTCAACGTTAATGTATTTTTATTCATAAATACTGCATGAATATTGATACTATCATGACCCGAGGTGTGTCAACAATGAAAAACAATTTACCGCCATTTATCGAGATTTACCGCGCTCTGATTGCCACGCCATCGATTAGCGCTACCGAAGAAGCGCTCGATCAAAGCAATGCAGGTTTAATCACTCTGTTGGCGGGCTGGTTTAAAGATTTAGGCTTCAATGTGGAGGTCCAGCCGGTTCCCGATACGCGGAATAAATTCAATATGCTGGCGAGCATTGGACAGGGCGCTGGTGGTCTGTTGTTGGCGGGCCATACCGATACCGTACCCTTTGACGACGGACGCTGGACGCGCGATCCGTTCACCCTGACCGAGCATGACAATAAGCTCTATGGTTTGGGTACGGCGGACATGAAAGGCTTCTTCGCCTTTATCCTCGACGCGTTGCGTGATGTCGACGTCACGAAGCTGAAAAAGCCCCTCTACATTCTGGCCACTGCTGACGAAGAGACCAGCATGGCGGGAGCTCGCTACTTCTCTGAAACCACTGCTCTGCGCCCAGACTGCGCGATTATTGGCGAACCCACTTCACTGCAACCGGTTCGCGCACACAAAGGTCATATCTCTAATGCGATACGCATTCTGGGACAATCGGGTCATTCAAGCGATCCGGCGCGTGGCGTTAATGCGATTGAACTGATGCATGATGCCATCGGCCATATCATGCATCTGCGCGATGACCTGAAAGCGCGCTATCACCATGATGCCTTTACCGTTCCGTATCCAACGTTAAATTTGGGCCACATCCACGGCGGCGACGCCGCCAACCGAATCTGCGCCTGCTGCGAACTGCATATGGATATTCGCCCGCTACCGGGTATGACGCTAAACGATCTCAATGGGTTACTTAACGAAGCGCTGGCCCCTGTCAGCGAACGCTGGCCGGGCCGCCTGACCGTATCGGAACTGCATCCACCGATTCCAGGCTATGAGTGTCCGCCTGACCATCAACTGGTAGAGGTGGTTGAGAAACTGCTGGGCGCACAGACTGAAGTGGTGAACTACTGCACCGAAGCGCCATTTATCCAGACGCTTTGCCCGACGCTGGTATTGGGTCCAGGTTCTATTAATCAAGCGCATCAGCCGGATGAATATCTGGAAACACGCTTTATTAAGCCAACTCGCGAATTAATCACCCAGGTTGTGCATCATTTCTGCTGGCATTAACTGCTTGTCACCCCGCTAATCCTTTAGTGGTAAGCGGGGTGATTTTTTAACATTTCCATAAGCAACGCTTATTTGATTGGATGTGAATTAAATAACGTAAATTCACGGCATTTATTCGTTTGCTGAACCGATTTCGCAGCAATTGACGTCACGTGTTTTACGTGGCTTTATAAAAGACGGCTAAAAAGTTAAGTCCGCAAGATTTCGCGTGATAGTCAGGCGTGAAAGATACAGGACATATTCAAAATAGATGGGGTGTCTGGGTTAATATGAACGAACAATATTCCGCGTTGCGTAGTAATGTCAGTATGCTCGGCAAAGTGCTGGGAGAGACCATCAAGGATGCGCTGGGAGAGAACATTCTTGATCGCGTAGAAACAATTCGTAAGCTGTCCAAATCATCTCGCGCTGGCAATGAAGTTAATCGCCAGGAATTGCTCACCACACTGCAAAATCTGTCTAACGACGAGCTGCTGCCGGTTGCCCGCGCATTTAGCCAGTTCCTGAACCTGGCCAACACCGCCGAGCAATACCACAGCATTTCGCCAAAAGGCGAAGCAGCCAGCAACCCGGAAGTGATTGCTCGCACTCTGCGTAAACTGAAAGAGCAGCCCAACCTCAATGACGCCACCATCAAGAAAGCCGTAGAATCACTCTCTCTGGAGCTGGTACTCACCGCCCACCCGACCGAGATCACTCGTCGTACGCTGATCCATAAAATGGGTGAAGTAAACGCCTGCCTCAAACAGCTTGATAACAAAGACCTCGTCGATTATGAACGCAACCAACTGATGCGCCGTCTGCGTCAGCTCATTGCCCAGTCCTGGCATACGGATGAGATCCGCAAGCTGCGCCCAAGCCCGGTTGATGAAGCTAAATGGGGTTTCGCGGTAGTTGAAAACAGCCTGTGGGAAGGTGTACCGAACTACCTGCGTGAGCTGAATGAACAACTGGAAGAGCATCTGGGTTATAAGCTGCCGGTTGATTTTGTCCCGGTTCGATTTACTTCCTGGATGGGCGGTGACCGTGATGGTAACCCGAACGTAACGGCAGATATCACCCGTCACGTGCTGCTGCTCAGCCGCTGGAAAGCGACAGACCTGTTCCTGAAAGACATCCAGTTTCTGATTTCTGAGCTGTCGATGGTGGATGCCACGCCGGAGCTGATGGCGCTGGTAGGCGAAGAAGGTGCAGCTGAACCTTATCGCTATCTGATGAAAACCCTGCGTTCTCGTCTGATGGCAACCCAGGCCTGGCTTGAAGCCCGTCTGAAAGGCGAGAAATTGCCGAAACCAGCGGGACTTCTCACCCAAAACGAACAGCTTTGGGACCCGCTTTACGCGTGCTACCAGTCTCTACAGGCCTGTGGCATGGGCATCATCGCCAATGGTGAATTGCTCGACACCCTTAGGCGCGTGAAGTGTTTCGGTGTGCCGCTGGTGCGTATTGATATTCGTCAGGAAAGCACCCGTCATACTGAAGCCTTGGGCGAACTGACCCGTTATCTGGGCATTGGCGACTACGAAAACTGGTCGGAAGCGGATAAACAGGCTTTCCTGATCCGCGAACTGAATTCCAAGCGTCCGCTCCTGCCGCGTAACTGGGAACCGAGCAACGACACCCGTGAAGTGCTCGATACCTGTCGGGTCATTGCCGAAGCCCCATATGGCTCCATTGCCGCCTATGTTATCTCGATGGCGAAAACTCCGTCGGATGTGCTGGCCGTGCATCTGCTGCTGAAAGAAGCCGGAATTGGTTTTGCTATGCCGGTCGCTCCGCTATTTGAAACGCTGGACGACCTCAACAATGCCGATGACGTCATGTCTCAACTTTTAAATATCGACTGGTACCGCGGCTTTATTCAGGGCAAACAGATGGTCATGATTGGCTATTCTGATTCCGCAAAAGACGCGGGCGTGATGGCGGCCTCCTGGGCGCAATACCAGGCTCAGGACGCGCTAATCAAAACCTGCGAAAAAGCCGGTATCGAACTGACGCTTTTCCACGGTCGCGGTGGTTCCATTGGTCGCGGCGGCGCGCCTGCACATGCGGCGCTACTCTCTCAACCGCCGGGCAGCCTGAAAGGCGGTCTGCGCGTGACAGAACAAGGGGAGATGATCCGCTTTAAGTACGGCCTGCCGGAAGTGACCATCAGCAGCCTGTCGCTGTACACCGGAGCAATTCTGGAGGCCAACCTGTTACCACCGCCAGAACCGAAAGATAGCTGGCGTCATATCATGGATGAGCTTTCCGATATTTCCTGCGAGCTCTATCGTGGATATGTGCGTGAAAACAAAGACTTCGTCCCTTATTTCCGCTCAGCGACACCGGAGCAGGAACTGGGTAAACTCCCGCTCGGTTCACGTCCGGCAAAACGCCGTCCGACCGGCGGGGTAGAGTCTCTGCGCGCCATTCCGTGGATCTTCGCCTGGACGCAGAACCGCCTGATGCTCCCGGCCTGGCTGGGTGCAGGTACCGCGCTGCAAAAAGTGGTTGAAGACGGCAAGCAAAGCGAACTTGAAGCCATGTGCCGCGACTGGCCATTCTTCTCCACACGCCTTGGCATGCTGGAAATGGTTTTCGCGAAAGCAGACCTGTGGCTGGCAGAGTATTACGATCAGCGCCTGGTCAAAAAAGATCTGTGGCCGTTGGGTGCAGAGCTACGCCAACGCCTGGCAGCAGATATCGATGTCGTACTGGCGATTGCCAACGACTCACATTTGATGGCCGACCTGCCGTGGATTGCCGAGTCCATTCAGTTAAGAAATATTTATACTGACCCGCTAAACGTATTACAGGCAGAGCTGTTACACCGCTCACGCCTGGCGGAAGAGCAAGGCAATGCACCGGACCCACGCGTAGAACAAGCATTGATGGTCACAATCGCTGGTGTCGCCGCTGGTATGCGCAATACAGGCTAACGTCCCTCCCCCGTCGCCTTCGTGCTATTATTCGGAGGCGACGGCAAAAACCGCTGTTACAACCACTTCATTTTCAATATATTCCCCCTCGAATATATTCATCAAATGAATATAAAGATGGCAAAACACGATCCTAAGATCGTGATGCTTCAGTTCCTCTTAATGTTTAAGTGCTACTCTTGGCGCTACAATTAAAGACAGGCTTACATTATGCAATCCTTACACCCCCAGTCTAAACCTAAATTTAGCTGGAAAGCCCTGGGCTGGGCGCTCCTCTATTTTTGTTTTTTTTCCAGTTTACTCCAGGTCGTTATTCTCTTATCCGGCTATAGCGGAACTAATGGTTTACGCGACTCCTTGCTGTTCAGTTCGCTGTGGTTGATTCCGGTATTCTTATTTCCAAACCGTATCCGCGTTATTGCTGCCGTCATTGGCGTAATGCTATGGGCAGCCTCGCTGGCTGCTCTAAGCTATTACGTCATTTACGGACAAGAGTTCTCGCAAAGCGTTCTGTACGTAATGTTTGAAACCAATGCGAACGAAGCCAGCGAATATCTGAGCCAGTATTTCAGTCTGAAGATTGTCTTGATTGCGCTGGCCTATACAGCTGTGGCAATTCTGCTATGGACACGTCTGCGTCCTGTGCATATTCCATCGCCCTGGCGCTATCTGGTGTCGTTTGCACTGTTATACGGTTTGATTCTGCATCCGATGACGGTGAACACGTTTATCAAACATAAACCATTTGAAAAAACGTTGAATGGTCTCGCCTCACGCATGGAACCAGCTGCACCATGGCAATTCATCTCCGGTTATTATCAGTATCGTCAGCAGTTGACCGCGCTGAACAGCCTGCTGAATGAGAACAATGCCCTGCCGCCGTTGGCCAACTTTAAAGACAGCTCAGGTGATGCACCGCGTACGCTGGTACTGGTGATTGGCGAATCAACGCAACGTGGCCGCATGAGCCTGTACGGTTACCCACGCGAAACAACGCCGGAACTGGATGCACTGCATAAATCCGATCCTAACTTCACCGTGTTCAATAATGTCGTGACCTCCCGTCCGTACACCATTGAAATCCTGCAGCAGGCGCTGACCTTTGCCAACGAGAAGAACCCGGATCTGTATCTGACTCAGCCGTCCCTGATGAACATGATGAAACAGGCAGGTTATAAAACCTTCTGGATCACCAATCAGCAGACGATGACCGCCCGCAACACCATGCTGACGGTGTTCTCTAAGCAGACGGATAAACAGTTCTATATGAACCAGCAGCGTACGCAAAGTGCGCGCGAATATGACAGCAACGTGCTGGCACCGTTTAAAGAAGTACTGGCCGACCCTGCACCGAAAAAGTTCATCATCGTGCACCTGCTGGGAACGCATATTAAGTACAAATTCCGCTATCCGGATGGTCAGGGTAAGTTCGACAATAATGTCGACAATGTGCCCGCAGGCCTGAGTGACGATGAGCTGGAAGCCTACAACGATTACGACAGCGCGAATGTCTACAATGACCATATCATTGCCAGTCTGATCAAAGACTATAAAGCGACCGATCCGAACGGCTTCCTGCTGTACTTCTCCGATCATGGGGAAGAGGTATACGATACGCCGCCGCATAAAACGCAGGGTCGTAATGAAGACAACCCAACGCGTCATATGTATACGGTGCCGTTCCTGCTGTGGACCTCGGAAAAATGGCAGGCCGCACACCCGCGTGACTTCTTACAGGATGTGAATCGTAAATACAGCAGCTCAGAGCTTATCCACACCTGGTCTGATTTAGCGGGCTTCACCTATGATGGTTTCGATCCAACTCGTGCCATTACCAGCCCGCAGTTCAAAGAGACGACCCGCTGGATTGGCAACCCGTACAAAAAGAATGCCCTGATTGATTACGATACCCTGCCTTACGGCGATCAAATCGGTAATCAGTAACAGTCTGCCGGATGCGCTACGCTTATCCGGCCTACAGCTCGCAAAGACTTGTAGGCCGGATAAGGCATTAGCCGCCATCCGGCAATAATCACTTGAGGGCGATTGTTTTCAACGTTACTGTTTCCCTGTCTGCTGCCTGCAAGGGATTAACATGTATCACGACATCAGCCACCTGCTCTCTCGCCTGATCAACGGCCCCACACCGCTGCGGCAGATTTACTTTGCCAGCACCAGTAGCTCAACGCCGGAACTGGCGTATCAGGTCGATTTTCCCCGACTGGAGATTGTGCTGGAAGGTGAATTCATCGATAACGGTGTTGCTGGCGCATCCGCGACGTTACAGCCTTGCGATGCCTTGTTCGTTCCGGCTGGTGGCTGGAACTTTCCACAGTGGCTCACACCGGTGACCACGCTCAGTATATTATTTGGCAAACAGCAACTGGGTTTTAGCATCGTGCAGTGGGACGGTAAGCAATATCAAAACCTTACCCGCCAGCACGTCGCGCGCCGTGGACCGCGTATTGGCTCATTCCTGCTGCAAACGCTCAATGAAATGCAGATGCAGCCGCAGGAGCAGCAAACCGCCAGGCTAATCGTTGCAAGCTTACTGAGCCACTGCCGCGATCTGCTCGGCAGCCAGATCCAAACCGCATCACGCAGCCAGGCGCTTTTCGAAGCCATTCGCAACTATATTGACGAACGCTACGCTTCACCGCTCACCCGAGAATCCGTCGCGCAGGCGTTCTACATCTCACCCAATTATCTTTCCCACCTTTTTCAAAAAACGGGCGCTATCGGTTTTAACGAATACCTGAACCACACGCGACTGGAACACGCAAAAACGCTGTTGAAGGGTTACGAATTGAAGATTAAAGAGGTGGCGCACATTTGTGGGTTTGTTGACAGCAACTACTTCTGCCGCCTGTTTCGCAAAAATACAGAACGTTCACCATCAGAATACCGTCGGCAATACCACAGCCAATTGACGGAGAAAGAAGCTAATCCAGAGTAAGATGTGTGTGCTGTGGCGCTGAAAGCAGCTTTCGCACGGCGCTCATCACCCGCTGCGGCTCACGCAGAAATGCGCTAATGCCCGACTGAACGTATCGGCTCTGCGTAAAACGCTCTGCTCCTGCCAGTTCAATATCAGTAATGAGCAACACCACATCAGCGCGGTTAATATCCTCTTCCGTCAGGCGATTTTCGGTACCCAGTGCCCCTTGAGTTTCGATCTTGATGCTCCATTTTTCCTGCTGGCAAAGTTTCTCCAGCCGCTCAGCTGCCATATAGGTATGGGCTACGCCGCTTACGCACGCGGTGACAGCAACCAGATATCGTACAGGTGCGATGGTCATACTATCCTCCTACTGTTACCTGAAATCCGGCGCATTCTGCCATCTTACGTATAATATCCACCTCTTGCGCTGTCGGTACGGGCACTTCTTTCATCAACCAGGGCAAACCGAGCAGGCTGTATTTGGGCTCGCCATATTGATGAAACGGTAGCAGGTGTACCTGTTTTATGCCTAGTGATGACAACATCGTCAACACATGCTGCGTGTTATCTGAATTCATCGTAAAGCCCGGAATCAGCGGCAGGCGAGGTATGACATTAACCCCTTCCTCCACCAATAGCCGTAAATTCGCCAGTACACGCGGTAGGTTCATGTTGATGACCTCACGAGCCAGATCTCCATCCATTATTTTGAGGTCGAACAACACCTCATCACACTCTTTTGCCAGCGATAACAAGCGACCGGCCGGCGCATCGCCAGCCGTTTCAATTGCACAGCGCACATCCCAGCGCCGCAGACGTTGCAGGAACCGTGTGGCAAAGGGCGCTTGCATCAGCACTTCACCGCCGGAAAGCGTTACCCCCCCACCAGAAGAGCGAAAGAAAATATCATCTTTCATCACTTCACGTTCCAGATCGTCCAACGTGATATCACGACCAATACGTTCAAATGCCCCAGAGGGACACTCGTCGGCATCACGCAGACAGGGTGTACAGTGCAGACATTTACTCTCCCGCCGTACCGTTTCAATACGTGGCGAGAGTGATTCCGGGTTAGCACACCAAGGGCAGGTATGCGGACAGCCTTTAAAAAAGACGACCGTACGAATACCCTGCCCATCATTCAGTGAGTAACGCTGAATGTTGAATATACGCGCGACTTCCTCGCCTCGTGGGTCAATTACCTCACAGTTGATGCGCGGTGCGGCGAATAATGTCATCCTGGATCTCCTTCGACAACTCGACAAAGAAGGCGCTGTAACCCGCCACGCGCACCACCAGCCCGGTGAAATCCTGCGGGCGCTGCTGCGCTTCGCGCAATGTGTCGGCATTCACCACGTTAAACTGGATATGCTGGAGTTTGAGCTGGGTAAATGCCCGCAGAAAATCCGCCAGCTTGCGTAAACCGGCCTCACCTTCCAGTGTGGCTGGCGTAAACTTCACGTTCAGCAACGTCCCATTGGAAAGCAGTGTGTTATCCAGCTTGCTGACCGACTTCAATACCGCCGTCGGTCCTTGCATATCCTGTCCCAGCATCGGCGACAGCCCCCCATCTGCCAGTTGCTCCCCGGCTAAGCGGCCATCCGGTGTTGCCCCAACGACCGAACCCAGCGGCACGTGTGCAGAGACGGTATACGAACCCGGCGTAAATTGCCCGCCGCGCGGATTCTGGTATTTCTCTACCTCTTTGCAGTAATGACGTAGCAGTTCGGCGCTAATGTTATCTACATCATCGATATCGTTGCCGTATTTTTCGAAGCGATTGATCAGCCTGGCGCGAACTTTCTCGCCTTCCGGGGTAGCAAAGTTATCTTTTAGCACCGACAAAAGTTCATCAAAAGATAAGCGCTGTTGTTCGAATACCAGCCCATTGAGCGCATGCAGCGAATCGCTCAGGTTTGCAATACCGATCCCCTGTACGCCGGAGAAGTTATAACGCGCACCGCCGTCGGTAATATCGCACCCTTTATCCAGACAGTCGCTAATAAACGAGGAGAGCAGCGGCACCGGCGCCCAGTCGCGGTGACCGATATCGCAGATATTACTGCCCTCCACCATCAACGTGATGTAGTGGCTGATTTTGGCACGAATATGCGCCAGGAGATCGTCGTACGTCAGAGTACGGTTGCCTTCGTTCTCATGCAGACAAATTTCCATCACTTTCAGCAGATTAAACATAGCGATATCGTGCAAACCGTATGTTCTGCCTGGAATAGACAGCTCGACACAGCCTACTACCGCGTAATCCCGCGCATCTTCCAGCGAAACACCGCGATTCAGAAACGCGGGCACCACCACTTCATCGTTAAAGATTTGCGGGATGCCGGTACCAAGACGAATGGTCTGTGCTGTTTTCATCAGGAACGGTGTATCGATCAACGCATTCGTGCGCACACCGAGGTTTGGTTGTGGTAGCTGTACGTTCTGATACGCATCAAGACAGAGGAAAGACAATACATTTACCGCACTACGACCATTCTCCGTCAATCCCCCCAGTAGCGCGGTGTAGCCTGTTGGGAAGCCAGCGAAGTAGCGCGCACTGCTGGTGGAACGCAGCAGTACGATGTCATTACATTTCACCCACAGGGATTCGAGGATCTCTTGTAAGAATGCTGGGTCTTCCCCCTGGGTCAGCGAGGCCTGATAAAACGGCAGCATATACTGGTCGAAGCGTCCGAGTGAAAGAGAACTGGCGTTGGATTCATATTGCAAAATAATGTTCATGTACCAGAACAGCTGACATGCCTGCCAGAAAGTTTGCGGCTTGCTTTGAGCGTTATGCCGAGAGTTTTCAGCAATCGTCAGTAATTCCTGGCGTCGCTGCGCATCCGGGCAGCTTTCCGCCATCTTCTCTGCCAGCATAGCGTAACGCAGAATATGGTTTTGCGAAGCCTCAAGCAGCAGCAGCGCAGCCTGATAAAAGTGATTCTCCGGCTGCTGCAGACAATGCGCTCGCATCTGCGCTACCAGTTCGCCAAGCCCATGATTCAACAGGCGTGGATAATCAATAATGATATGTCCCTGACCTTTGTCAGTCTGGTTAATGCTAAAAATCTGGGTACTGACGGCAGCTTTAACCTCATCGGTCATCTGACCGTTGATGAAATCTTTCATCGACCGCTTTTCCCAGTACGGATACAGCACATCGCGATAGAGATGTTTATCCTCTTCGCTGATGTCAAAACGGTCCTGCGGACGGGTTGGAAACTGCTCCAACTCTTTAAGCAGCCAGTAAGGATCCATTTCCGGTGACATAATGCCCGCACGCGGTTTAACAGTACGGTTTCCGGCAATCAGTTCCTCATCACGAATCGAAATCTCAACGTGCTCAAGAATATATGCGGTGGCTTTCGCCCGACGCAGAATAACCGGCTCTCCCTCCGTCTGCTGGTGGCTGGCGGTATATAACAGCGCACGTTCAAGCGAAATTTCACGGTTGTTCTGAAACAGAGCGGTTTTTAAACGTTGGATACGGTTCGTCATGAGGAACTCCTGCGGAAATAGTTGCCTGATGGCGCTACGCTTATCAGGCCTACGCATCTGTAGGCCGGATAAGGCGAAGCCGCCATCCGGCAAACAAACGGTTAAGCGGTTTGCGCCAGATGCGCGCCAATCTTGTTCATGATGGCGTCGGCACGTTTCACTGCATCGCTGATGTTGACGCGAACGATAGTTTTGCCCGCAAAACGTTCTTCAAATTTAATACCAATGTCCTTGGTCAGAATGACCATGTCGGCTTCCGCCACATCCGCCGCGGTCAGTTCGTTTTCCAGACCGATCGAACCCTGAGTCTCAACCTTTACTTGCCAACCTTTAGCTTTAGCGGCGCTTTCCAGCGCTTCGGCTGCCATATAGGTGTGGGCAACGCCAGAAGGACATGCGGTTACTGCGATAATCTTGGTCATGACTCATTCCTCACTTAATTCATTTCAAAATCTAAATCCAGGTCATCTTCTTTCTGATCGACCTGAGACACTTTTTTCCGCGCCAGACTTTTCAGTACGTTAACGCACACGGCGGTCACTACAGCACCAACGGCAACCGCCGCGATATAACCCAGTTTTCCTTCCACTACAGGCAGAACAATCAGCCCGCCCCAGCCGGCATAACACTGCGCACCAAACAGGGCGGCGGTTACCGTGCCACAGGCGGAACCCACCATAATCGATGGAATGACACGCAGCGGATCGGCTGCAGCAAACGGAATCGCGCCTTCCGTTACGCCAACGCAGCCCATTACCAGCGCAGCTTTACCGGCTTCGCGTTCTTCAGAAGAGAAATTCTTACGACCAATCAACGTCGCCAAACCTAAACCCAGCGGCGGCACGCAGATCCCTACTGCGGCGATTGCCACGACGGTATAAACCCCCTGCGCCACGCAAATCAGCATGAAGGCGTAGGCAACTTTGTTAATTGGCCCTCCCATATCGAAGGCCAACATCAGTCCCATAATTACCGCCAGCAGCACAATGCTGCCCTGCTGCATACCCTGCAGCCACTCGGTCAGGCTAGTGGTTAACGCGCCAACAGGCTCCCCCAGCCCCCACATCATGATGCCTGCGGTGATAAAAGTGCCGACGATGGGAATAACGAAGATAGGCATTACCGAACGCAACACCTTATGTACGGGGATCTTCTTCAGATAATGGACAACGATACCGCCAATAATCCCAGCAATTAATGCGCCAAAGAAACCTGCACCGAAGCTGTTTCCCACCCATGCGCCAATCGCACAAGGGGCCAGAGCAGAACGTTCAGCGATGGAATAGCCGATATAAGCAGCAAGAAATGGCACCATCAAAGTCAACCCGGCGACGCCAATATCAAACAGCTTTTTAAGATTAGGATCGGTCGCAGCATCCGGTACCGCGCCTTTGCCATACAGCATGACGGAGACAGCCAGCAAAATACCGCCCGCTACTACGAAGGGGATCATATGCGAAACACCGGTCATCAGGTGCTGACGAGTATTTTTCAGGATTTGTACCAACTCTTTCATAAGTCGCTCCCGGGCTGCCTAAAGCCCATATCCATAAACTTGTTGCGGAAAACAATAGGCAATCTGACGCGACGCAAACAGTGGATAAAAAGGCCATTTGCTGGACTTTTGTAATGTCAGTACAAAAATGCGATCCGCCTCATAACTTGCAGTTTCTCAGAATTTATAGTGGATACGCTGACTTGTGAGGGATGTCTCACTTTGATAGTTACATTACATTTATCCAGTTTTTGGCAGATTTGTCACATGGCAGGCTCAGGCGTTGCCCTTTTATCCTGTAGCGAGAAATCGTTATGGGAGATGAGGCTATGGCCCTGATTGTGGAATTTACCTGTGAGCTACCCAATGGCGTACATGCACGCCCGGCAAGCCACATAGAAACGCAGTGCAACACCTTTACCTCACACATTGAGTGGCACAACCTGCGTACCGAACGTAAGGGCAACGCTAAGAGCGCACTATCGTTGATTGGCACCGATACTCTGGCGGGTGATAGCTGCCAGTTGCTGATTTCCGGTACAGATGAACAGGCAGCCCACCAGCATCTGAGCCAATGGTTACGAAATGAATTTCCGCACTGCGATGCACCGCTAGCGGAAGCCAAAAACAACGAGCTGGAGCCACTTCCGGCATCGCTCACCCATTTAAATCCACAGCTTTTCCGCGCTCGCACCGTCTGCAGCGGCAGCGCAGGGGGCGTTCTGAGTCTGCTTTCTTCGCTGGATCTTAACGCGCTCAGTAACCTTCCATCCGCTCAAGATATTGAAACCGAGCAAGCGGCACTGGATAACGGTTTAACGCTGTTGATGAAAAATATTGAGTTTCGATTACTCGACAGCGACGGCGCTACCAGTGCGATTCTGGAAGCACACCGCTCGCTGGCAAGCGACCTCTCACTGCGCCAGCACCTGCTCGCCGGCGTATCACGCGGGTTAAGCTGCGCCCAGGCGGTTGTCGAAAGTGCCGGACATTTTTGTGATGAATTCGCCCGTTCAAGCAGCAGTTATTTACAGGAGCGTGCACTGGATGTACGCGATGTTTGCTTCCAGCTTCTGCAGCAAATTTATGGGGAACAGCGCTTCCCTGCACCGGGAAAACTGACCCAGCCTACGGTTTGCATGGCGGATGAGCTAACACCGAGCCAGTTCCTCGAACTGGACAAAACATTGCTGAAAGGCTTGCTGTTAAAAAGCGGTGGTACTACGTCACACACGGTGATTCTCGCCCGGTCATTCAACATCCCTACGCTGGTTGGCGTAGATATTGAATCTTTGATGCCATGGCTACAGCAAACGGTTTATATCGATGGTAACGCAGGAGCAGTCGTCGTTGCCCCTGATGAATCCATCGTACGTTATTATCAGCAAGAAGCCCGTATCCAGGATGCCATTCGGGAACAGCAACGTATCTGGCTGACCCAGGAGGCACGCACGGCTGATGGCATCCGTATGGAAGCCGCCGCCAACATCGCCCACTCCGTCGAAGCACAAGCAGCTTTTAGTAACGGTGCGGAAGCGGTTGGCCTGTTCCGTACGGAAATGCTGTATATGGACCGTACCTGCGCCCCGGATGAGAACGAGCTATACAACATTTTCTGCCAGGCGCTGGAACCCGCAAAGGGACGCAGCATTATTGTACGCACCATGGATATCGGCGGTGATAAACCCGTTGATTATCTTAATATTCCTGCTGAGGCCAACCCGTTTCTCGGTTATCGCGCGGTGCGTATTTATGAAGAATATGCCACGTTGTTTACCACGCAACTACGATCGATCCTGCGCGCCTCAGCGCACGGTAGCCTGAAAATCATGATCCCAATGATCTCCTCGATGGAAGAGATCCTGTGGGTCAAAGAGAAACTGGCAGAAGCCAAGCAGCAACTGCGAAGTGAACACATTCCGTTTGATGAGAAGATCCAGCTCGGTATTATGCTGGAGGTTCCGTCTGTGATGTTCATCATTGACCAATGCTGTGAAGAGATTGATTTCTTTAGTATTGGTAGCAATGACCTGACGCAATACCTGCTGGCAGTCGACCGCGACAACGCCAAAGTTACCCGCCACTACAACAGCCTGAATCCGGCCTTCCTGCGCGCACTGGATTACGCCGTGCAGGCAGTACATCGGCAGGGGAAATGGATTGGCCTGTGTGGCGAACTGGGTGCCAAAGGTTCGGTGCTGCCATTGCTGGTGGGACTGGGTCTGGACGAAATCAGTATGAGCGCTCCCTCCATTCCCGCCGCCAAAGCGCGGATGGCGCAACTCGACAGCCGTGCCTGCCGTCAATTGCTGAATCAAGCGATGGCTTGTCGAACCTCGCTGGAGGTCGAACATCTGCTGGCTCAGTTCCGCATGACCCAACAGGATACGCCTCTGGTTACCGCCGAATGCATCACACTGGACAGCGACTGGCGCAGTAAAGAAGAGGTCATCAAAGGGATGACCGACAACCTCCTGCTGGCAGGCCGTTGCCGCTATCCACGTAAACTGGAAGCAGACCTGTGGGCGCGCGAAGCCGTCTTCTCTACCGGATTAGGTTTTAGCTTCGCCATTCCACACAGCAAATCCGAACATATTGAGCAGTCCACCATCAGCGTAGCGCGCCTGCAAGCGCCGGTACGTTGGGGTGATGATGATGCACAGTTCATTATTATGCTGACGCTCAACAAACATGCCGCTGGCGATCAGCATATGCGTATTTTCTCGCGTCTGGCGCGCCGCATTATGCATGAAGAATTCCGTAACGCGCTGGTTAGTGCCGCCTCAGCCGACGCTATCGCCAGCCTGTTGCAACATGAACTTGAACTTTAAAGAGGATGTTTTTGTATGGAACTTTACCTTGATACCGCCAACGTCGCGGAAGTTGAACGTCTGGCACGCATCTTTCCTATCGCGGGAGTCACCACCAACCCAAGCATTGTGGCGGCAAGCAAAGAATCTATCTGGGATGTACTGCCACGCCTGCAAAACGCCATCGGCGAAGAGGGTATTTTGTTTGCCCAAACCATGAGCCGCGAGGCGCAGGGCATGGTGGAAGAAGCCAAACGCCTGAGCAATGCAGTGCCCGGTCTGGTAGTGAAAATCCCGGTGACATCCGAAGGTCTGGCCGCGATTAAGATGCTGAAAAAAGAGGGTATCACCACGCTGGGAACCGCCGTTTACAGTGCTTCTCAGGGGCTACTGGCTGCGCTGGCAGGAGCCAAATATATCGCGCCTTACGTTAACCGTATCGACGCACAGGGCGGCGACGGGATTCGCACAGTACAAGAACTGCAAACGTTACTGGAGCTGCATGAGCCAAACAGCATGGTACTGGCAGCCAGCTTTAAAACCCCGCGTCAGGCGCTGGATTGCTTACTGGCAGGATGTGAAGCTATCACCCTGCCATTAGACGTAGCGCAACAAATGCTCAATACCCCTGCGGTAGAGTCAGCAATAGAGAAGTTTGAGCAGGACTGGAACAACGCATTTGGTCACATCAACCTGTGAGGGAAATAAAGTATGGATCGCATTATTCAATCACCTGGTAAGTACATCCAGGGTGCCGATGTTATTACCCGTCTTGGCAGCTACCTCAAACCACTGGCAGAACGCTGGCTGGTCGTTGGGGACAAGTTTGTCTTAGGCTTTGCCCAGAGCGCACTGGAAAAAAGCTTTCAGGATGCCGGACTGGCGCTGGAAATTGCACCGTTTGGCGGCGAATGTTCACAAAACGAAATCGACCGTCTGCGCGGCGTAGCGGAAAAAGCGCAGTGTGGCGCAGTACTTGGTATTGGCGGCGGTAAAACGCTGGATACCGCCAAAGCGCTGGCACACTTTATGGGCGTGCCTGTCGCCATTGCCCCAACCATCGCCTCTACCGATGCGCCGTGCAGCGCGCTGTCCGTCATTTACACCGATGCCGGTGAATTCGATCGCTATCTGCTGCTGCCCAACAATCCGGACAGGGTCATTGTGGATACCAAAATTGTTGCGGGTGCACCGGCGCGTCTGTTATCTGCGGGTATTGGCGATGCGCTGGCAACCTGGTTCGAAGCGCGTGCTTGTTCACGCAGCGGCGCAACCACCATGGCGGGCGGTCAGTGTACTCAGGCGGCGCTGGCGCTGGCAGAGCTGTGCTTTAATACGCTAATCGAAGAAGGTGAAAAAGCGATGCTGGCAGCCGAGCAGCACGTGGTTACACCAGCACTGGAGCGCGTTATTGAAGCCAACACCTATCTGAGCGGTGTCGGTTTTGAAAGCGGTGGTCTGGCAGCTGCTCACGCCATTCATAACGGTCTGACCGCAATCCCGGATGCGCATCACTACTACCACGGCGAGAAAGTGGCTTTCGGTACGCTAACGCAGCTGGTGCTGGAAAACGCGCCAGTTGATGAAATTGAAACCGTTGCCGCGCTGTGTCATTCCGTTGGCCTGCCGATTACCCTGGCGCAACTGGACATCAAACAGGATATCCCGGCGAAAATGCGCATTGTGGCTGAGGCAGCCTGTGCAGAAGGCGAAACCATCCACAACATGCCTGGCGGCGCAACTCCGGACCAGGTGTATGCCGCCCTGCTGGTGGCTGACCAGTACGGTCAACGTTACCTGCAAGAGTGGGAATAACCTGCCAATAGAAAATCCCCGCAATCGCGGGGATTTTCTTATTCATACTATGCCGGATACGCACAAGCGACATCCGGCATTATCTGTTACAGCAGATCGAAACGATCCAGGTTCATCACTTTCACCCATGCGGCAACGAAATCTCTCACGAACTTCTCGTGAGCATCGCTGCAGGCATAAACTTCAGCCACTGCGCGCAGTACGGAGTTAGAACCGAACACCAGATCGGCGCGGGTTGCCGTGTATTTTACTTCACCGCTCAGACGGTCACGACCTTCGAACAGCTCTTTTGACTCATCAACCGCCTTCCACTCATGGCGCATATCCAGCAGATTGACGAAGAAGTCAGTGCTGAGCACGCCAGGACGATCGGTAAAGACGCCATGCTGGCTGCCGTCGAAGTTGGTGCCCAGTACGCGCATACCGCCCACCAGCACGGTCATTTCCGGTGCGGTCAGCGTCAGCTGCTGCGCTTTATCAATCAGCAACGACTCGGTGGTCGATACGTCAGGACGGGAGCGGTAGTTACGGAAGCCATCGGCGATCGGCTCAAGCAGTTCAAACATCTCAATATCCGTTTGGTCCTGACGCGCATCCACGCGGCCCGGCGCAAAAGGTACTTTAATGCTGACACCCGCAGCGCTAGCCGCCTGCTCTATACCAACAACACCGGCCAGCACGATAATATCGGCTAACGAAGCGGTATGGGCTGACTTATAAATGCCTTCCAGCACAGGCAGTACGCGTGCCGCGGTAGCATTCACATCCCAGCCACGCTGTGGGTCCAGCGCCAGACGCGCACCGTTAGCGCCGCCACGTTTATCCCCACCGCGGAACGTTGATGCAGAAGCCCACGCCACTGACACCAGCTCGCCCACGGACAACCCGGAAGCAGCAATGGTCGCCTTCAGTTTCAGGATATCTTCTTCGCTTGGGTTAAAGAACGCATGCGGCAGCGGGTCTTGCCAAATCAGATCTTCTTTTGGCACTTCCGGTCCGATGTAACGCGCTTTTGGCCCCATATCACGGTGCGTCAGCTTAAACCATGCGCGGGCAAACGCTTCGTTAAACGCCTGCGGATCGTTCAGGAAACGGCGGGAAATCTTCTCGAACTCCGGATCGAAACGCAGCGTCAAGTCGGTAACCAACATTGTTGGCTTACGTTTTTTCGACGGATCGAACGGATCGGGGATAATTTCCGGTGCGTCAACCGCTTCAAACTGAATAGCGCCTGCCGGACTGCGAGTTTGCACCCATTCATATTTGAACAGGTTCTCGAAGAAATAGTTGCTCCATTGGGTCGGCGTCTGCGTCCAGACCACTTCCAGACCGGAAGTAATTGCGTCTGCACCCGCGCCGCTGCCGTAGCTGCTGGCCCAGCCCAGGCCCTGCGCTTCAATTGGTGCGGATTCTGGATCGGCGCCTACGTGCGAAGCCGGCGCTGCACCGTGAGTTTTGCCCAACGTATGACCGCCGCCAATCAGCGCTACGGTTTCTTCGTCGTTCATACCCATGTTACCGAAGGTCGCGCGAATAGCCGCTGCCGCAGAAAGCGGTTCGCCGCTATGGTCCGGCCCTTCCGGGTTCACATAGATAAGACCCATTTCGGTTGCGCCCAGCGGCGCTTTTGCCAATTCTTCCGGATGACGGTGGGTCAACCAGGCTTTTTCATCACCCCAGTTTACGTCGAGATCCGGTTCCCAGACGTCTTCACGACCGGCACCGAAGCCGAAAGTGCGGAAGCCTGAGTTTTCCAGCGCCACGTTACCCGCAAGGATAAACAGGTCGGCCCAGGAAATTTTCTGGCCATATTTCTGCTTGATTGGCCACAGCAGACGACGCGCTTTATCCAGGCTGACGTTGTCTGGCCAGGAGTTCAGTGGTGCAAAACGCTGCTGTCCGCGACCCGCGCCACCGCGTCCATCGATGGAACGATAGGTCCCAGCACCGTGCCATGCCATGCGGATAAACAAACCGGCATAAGAGCCCCAGTCAGCAGGCCACCACGGTTGAGATTCGGACAGAAGGGCTCTGAGATCCCCTTTCAGGGCAGAGTAATCAAGTTTGCTAAATTCTTTGCGGTAGTCGAAGTTCTCACCCAGCGGGTTCGAACGATTGGAATGTTGGTTTAAAAGATCAACGCGGAGTTGATTAGGCCACCAGTCGCGGTTATTTCTTCCTGCACCCGCGCTGTGATCCGGCCCGCCCTGATGAAAAGGACACTTACCGGCAGTTGATGCGTTTTGGCTATCGTCGGACATGCTCATCTATATGCTCCCTTTACAGTGTTCTGACTACGATATACACCACCAGAGATAAGATATAGTCGAAAAAACCCACAGATTCGATAGCTCATTCCTTTTATATTTAAAGTTACAGAGATGTAGATCAAAATGATCAATAAAAAACCCTCCGAAGAGGGCTGAGGCACTAATTATGCTGGTCTTACTCCCAGCGTGTGACAAATTGCGTAGCTCATCTCGGCGCGATTTAGAGTATAGAAGTGAAAATCTTTCACCCCTTCGCGACTGAGGATTTTCACCATGTCCATGGCGATGTTTGCACCTACCAGCTTGCGGGTTTCCGCATCGTCATCCAGACCATCAAACATGGTCGACATCCAGGAGGGGATACGAACATTGGTCATATCGGCAAATTTTTTCGCCTGTTTAAAGTTGGAGACTGGCAGGATACCCGGAATAATTTCCACATCGATTCCCGCAGACACGCAGCGATCGCGAAAGCGCAGATAGCTTTCCACATCGAAGAAAAACTGAGTAATGGCGCGGTTTGCACCAGCATCAACCTTACGCTTCAGGTTCAGCAAATCGGCCTGAGCGCTCTTCGCTTCTGGGTGTACTTCCGGATAAGCCGCAACGGAGATATCAAAGTCCGCAACGTCTTTCAGCAGAGTCACCAGGTCAGAGGCATACATATCCGGTTTACCGCTTCCCGGCGGCAAGTCACCGCGCAGAGCAACAATATGACGAATACCGTTATTCCAGTAGTCCTGAGCAATGGTGCGCAGCTCATCGCGGGTAGCATCAATACAGGTCAGGTGCGGAGCTGCTTCAAGACCAGTGCGATCCTTAATGCCTTTAATAATGCTGTGCGTACGGTCGCGCTCACCAGAGTTTGCACCGTAGGTGACTGAAACAAACTTCGGCTTCAGGCTGCTCAGGCGATCGATGGAGTTCCACAGGGTTTGCTCCATTTCACTGGTGCGCGGCGGGAAAAACTCAAACGAAACGTTAATCTGACCCTGTACTTCCGCCAGGCTCTGATTCAGGGCTTCCCGCTGGTTGGCGTGAAAAAAGCTCATACCTTACCTCATCAATCTTTTGTCGTTATATGTTGTGTTGTGAACTGCTATACGTTTAGACGTCTAGATGTAAAAATGACGGAAAAGCACGCTGGCGTCAACACAAAAATCATCGTTAAAGGTGAGGAATACTCAGCCAACGTGAAAAAAATTCACATCAGCCTGAAATGATGGGGAATTGCGTCACGACCGTCTGCAGCCACGCTAATTTTGTTACGTTCTCAGGCAGCATCAGCAACCCCATGCTAATACGCAATTCGGTATCGGTAAGAGGAAGGAATATCACGCCCTGACGCTGGATCGCGGAAAAGGAGGCCGGAATCAGGCTCAGGCCGTCACCCTGCGCGATCCGCGCCAGCAGCACGTCATGTTCCAGCGGCTCTTCAATACAGGCAGGCGAGTAACCCGCACGACGAAAAATGTGTCGGGTGTAATCAAAGAAAGCAGGGTTACGTTCGCGTTTGAACCAGAACAGCGGTCGGTGGCTCAGCGCGGTTAATGAGAGTGACGACAGTGCCGCTTCTGCCCACTGCGCGGGTAAGGCGGCAATCATCGATTCTTGCCAGCCAAGCGGCGTGACGCTAAGCCCCGAAGTTTCAAGCGGTAGTGCCACCAGAGCGGCATCCAGTTTGCCCCGACGCACCTGGCGCGCCAGTTCAGGCGAACCATGCCGGACAATATGTAGCTTCTGTACGCGCATATTAAGCCGGGACTCAAGCGCCGTAAAGACACCCTGCTCAAACGCCGTACTTAGCCCTAAGCGCAGAGATTGCTCCCCCGTTTTCACTAACTGACCCAGCGCCGCCCAGGTTTTATCCTGTAGCGCCAATAGCGGGCGTACGATTTCAAGTACGCGTTGGCCATCCTCCGTCAGCGTAAGTCCACGGGTATGACGGACAAAAAGCGTCACTCCCAGGCGTTCTTCAAGCTGGCGAATGTGGCGACTCAGCGGCGGCTGCGACATAAACAAGCGCTGCGCCGCCCGGCTCATATTGTTCTCTTCCGCTACTACGGAAAAGTAACGCAGCAGGCGAATGTCCAGAGAGTGCAAAGACGATGTTGTCATACCGAAAAGGTATCACGGAAACGGTATTATCCCAATCATTCCGCACGCCCTATCCTCACACTACAAACCACACGAAAGAGGAAGGAATGATGCCTTCAGAACGCTTTATTACCGGTCAGGAGATGTTGCAAAAAGTGGATGGTAAAGGGGGCGATGCGGTCGTCGAAATTCTGCAGGATATTGCGCCAGACTTCGCCCAATACCTGATTGAATTTCCTTTTGGCGACATCTATTCAAGGCCGGGGCTGGATTTACGCAGTAGAGAAATCGCTACCGTCGCGGCATTAACTGCGCTGGGTAACGCCGCACCGCAGTTGAAAGTGCATATTGGCGCGGCATTACACGTGGGTTTAACGCAGGATGAGATCATTGAAGTGATTATGCAGATGGCCGTATATGCTGGCTTCCCCGCGGCACTCAACGGCTTGTTCGCCGCAAAAGAGGTGTTTGCCTCCCACAAAGGCTAAAACAACAGGCCAGCGGAATATCTGCTGGCCTGACCTCACTACGGTTTCACATCTTCCACACGCATGCCTTTGAGTTGCTCATCCGTCAGCGTATTTCCCACTTTGAAATAATCAACGACAGCATTAGAGACATAGTAACCGCCGGATGTGTTACGCGCTTTACCTTCGGTGAAGGCCGTAAAACCATCACCGCCGTCTGCCAGGAAGCTATTGGTGGCAATGTGATAAACCACAGCGTCCTCAATTGGCTTACCGTTAAGCGTCAATACGGTGACCCGCTGGCCAACCGGTTTGCTGCTGTCATACTTCATCTCCAGTCCTTTGGACACCTGCAATACGCCGTTGCTTAAACCCGCGCCGTGCTCCATCAGGCTACGTAACTGCTTCCCGGTGAGATCCATGGTTGCCAGCTCGTTCGGAAACGGGAAGGTGCTAATGACGGCACCCATCGTGATAGCACCCGCCGGAATTTCATTCCGGATGCCGCCCGAGTTAGTGAGTGCTAACTGGGTATCTTTGCCCGCCGCAGCCAGCAATGCATCTGCCGCCAGATTTCCCAGGGAAGAAGATTCACCGTAAGCACGCGTCAGCTCAACCGGAGAGTTGGCTACCGTTTGTTGTACCACTTTATCGAGCTTTTTATTCCAGCCATCAATGACCTGTTTCGTTTGCGGGTCTGGCTGCCACTCATCAGCAAAAATGGTCTTCAGTTCGAAGTTCTTAACGGTAAATTGATGCGGTTTTTGCTGGTAATCCAGCACCAGTTTACCCACATCAATACCGCCGCTGTCGGTAGACAGAATCAGGGTGTTACCGACTTTAATCGGCTCCGGCGTGCCCACATGCGCATGACCGGTGATCAGGATATCCAGCCCCTGCACCTGGCCTGCGGTCTGGATATCTTTATCCAGCGCACGGCGCACATCGGTGCCCCCCAGACTGGACTGACGTGCTGGCGTGCCTTCGTGGATGAGTGCCACGGTGAGATCGACTTTGCCTTTAAGCTCATCGATATAGCGTTGCAACCACTTAACCTATCAGGGATGGTGGCAAAATGAGTGGCAAATCTGGCAACGAGGCGATACGCGTAAAATGGTGTGTTTGTTAACGCAGGGGCGTGTTGAAGAAGGCGCGTCAAAAACTCTGGCGGCAAGCCATCATTTTCTCGCCTGGTTGCGGCAGCAGACGGAATTTCAGCAAAGCCCCCGCTACTCCGCCCATTCGGTATTTCAGACGATAAGGACGCTGGTAGATCAATACAACGCCCTGATCACCCAGCACGATTTGCCCCGGTGGTGCTGCCGCTTACCGGGCCTACGATTCATGAAATATGTAGGCCGGATAAGCGTAAGCGCCATCAGGCAACGCAAACTACAGCAGCTGCGCCAGACGGTTGATGTCTGACTGAATAGCGCCGGCGGTGACGTCACGACCTGCGCCCGGTCCACGGATCACCAGCGGGTTATCGCGATACCAGCGGCTTTCAATAGCGAATACGTTATCGCACGGCAGCAGCGCCGCCAGCGGGTGTTCAGGACGAACCGCTTCAACACCAACGCGCGCTTTACCGTTAGCATCAAAACGCGCCACATAGCGTAGCACCAGCCCCATTTCACGCGCCGCTTCCAGACGCTGCACCATCTGCTCGTTAAGCTCATCACCATTCTCAAAGAAATGGTCAATAGAGCCTTCTTCACAGTGCGCAGGCACCAGCGATTCCACGCGAACCTGGTCCGGTTCGATGTCGTAACCTGCTTCACGCGCCAGAATCACCAGCTTACGCATCACATCTTTGCCGGAAAGATCTACGCGCGGATCGGGTTCAGTCAGCCCCTGTTGCCACGCCTGATCCACCAGATCGGTGAACGGGACCGTGCCATCAAATTGCAGGAACAACCACGACAACGTACCGGAGAAGATCCCGCTGATCGACAGAATGGTATCTCCGCTATCAATCAGATCGCGCACGGTATGATTGATCGGCAAGCCTGCGCCTACGGTAGCGTTATACAGCCAGTGGCGACCGGTTTTTTCAAAAGCGTCATGAATTTGGCGATAATTATGACTGCTGCTCGCCCCCGCCAGTTTGTTGGCGCTGATAACGTGGAAACCATGGCTGGCAAAATCCAGATACTGATCCGCAAGTTGCTCGCTGGCAGTAACGTCCAGCACCACTAAATCATCATACGGGTGAGCACGCATCCACAGGAATAGAGACTCTTCATCCTGCTCTACTGCCTCGTCATCAAAGAAAGCTAACGCGCGGCTGGCATCCAGCCCTTCGTAATTCAGCAGGCTACGACGGCTATCAACCACTCCCGCCAGCACAAACTCTAATCCGGTGCGCGCCGAGAGCGTGCTCTGCTCGCGAGCGAACAGTTCCAGCCAGCGCGAACCAATGTTGCCTTTGCCGAACAACACCAGACCAATGCGTTTTTCCGCGCGGAAAATTGACTGATGCAGGCCCTGAATCAGGCTCTCTGTTGGCCCAGTACGCAGTACCGCGACCAGGCTGATACCCTCTTCCGATTGCCAGGTGAATTCAACCGGCTGACCTTTCAACTGTTGCCAGAAACGGTGGCAGTGCAGCGGATTACGGGTGACGCCCGCCCCGACCATCGCTACCAGCGCCAGCCCCTGGCGCAAACGCAGCTCGCCCGGCAGACCAGCTTCATCCAGAATTTTCAGTGCGCCATCAGCGACTTCGGAGGTATAGCAAAATTGCAGCAGTTGGCGGTCAGAATGCACACCCACTGCCAGCGGACGCACCTGGGTACGTTTTAAAACCTGATCAATCTCTTTATAAGCCAGCTTAAAGTCCTGGCCAGTCGGAACCAAAAACTCAATCAGGCAGACGTCATCATGACTGGTCACAATACGCGCCCCGGTACCGGAGGCCAGTACGCGTTCAATGCGCGTTGAACCCTGCTCCGGCGTATAGCTACAACGCAGTTGGAGATCGATATCGCTACCGGAAACCGGCTGTAAGGTACGGGCATGGAGAACCGGCGCCGCCAGACGCGCCAGTTCGCTGGCTTCATCCAGACGCAGCAGCGGCAGCAAACAGGCGTCTTTTACTTTACGCGGATCCGCACTGTAAACCCCGGCGACATCGCTCCAGATAGTTACGCGAGAAACGCCCGCCAGCGCGCCAACCTGCGTCGCCGAGTAGTCGGAGCCGTTACGCCCCAGCAGGACCGTTTCACCGCAATTGCTGCGGCTAATAAAGCCGGTAACCACCAGCCGTTTACCCGGATGCTGCGCCAGCAGTTGCTGTAGCAGTGGGTAAGAAAGACCTTCATCTACCTGCGGCTGGGCACCGCGTTCAGCACGTAAAAAATCGCGCGCATCCAGCCAGGCTGACTCCAGCCCCTGTTGGTTAAGGACCGCAGACATCAAACGCGCGGACCATACCTCACCATGCCCAACAACCTCAGCATAGACGGCATCGTTCACGCCGCTGTCGAGTAATCCAGCCAGACGCTCCAGATCGTGAATAAACGCGCCAATCAATCCATCCGCTATCTCAGGCGGTAACAAACCGCTGATAAGCTCGCTCTGATAGCGACGTAACGCCTGTTGAACCTGATGCGCAGAAAGGCGATCGGTCTGGCTTAATTTCAGCCAGCTAATCAACTGGTTAGTGGTACTGCCTGCGGCTGAAACAACCATCATGTCATCAGGCTGCGAGTACTCCGCCATAATGCCTGCGACACGCAGATAACATTTCACATCAGCCAGACTACTACCACCAAATTTGTGCAGTTGACGACCCTTCGCCCCTGCCTGCGCAATCACACTCATGTTTACCCCTTGTTTGCAGCCCGGAAGCCATTTTCCAGGTCGGCAATTAAATCTTCGCCATCTTCAATACCGGTGGAGATACGCAGCAGCGTTTCGGAAATTCCGGCAGCAGCACGCGCTTCTGGCGCCATGCCCGCGTGTGTCATGGTTGCGGCGTGGGAGATCAGACTTTCAACGCCCCCTAACGATTCCGCCAGCGTAAACAATGACAACCCGCCAAGGAAGCGGCGCAGCGTTTGCTCATCACCATCCAGTTCAAAACTTAACATCGCGCCAAAGCCTTTTTGCTGACGCGCGGCAATCTCATGGCCCTGATTATCCGGCAATGACGGGTGATACAATTTTTTCACCAGCGGCTGAGTTTGCAGATAATCGACTATCGCCTGAGCATTACGTTGCGCCACCTCCATTCGAGGAGACAGAGTACGCAGGCCGCGCAACAGCAGATAACTATCAAACGCGCCGCCGGTCACACCAATATTATTCGCCCACCATGCCAGTTCAGTGACCGTTTCCGGATCTTTCGCTATCACAACACCAGCCACCACATCTGAGTGACCGTTTAAATATTTCGTGCATGAATGCAACACCAGATCGGCGCCCAATGCCAGTGGATTTTGCAATGCCGGGCTTAAAAAAGTGTTGTCGACCACGCTGACCGCGCCAGCTTCACGCGCCAGCTGACAGATTTTCGCAATATCCACCACGCGCAGCAGCGGGTTGCTTGGGCTTTCTACCAGCACCAGTTTCGGTTTTTCCGCCAATGCGGCCTGCAATGCCTGCTCATCACCTTGATCGACAAACAGGACGCGGTAACAGCCACGTTTTGCCAGACTGTCAAACAGTCGGTAGCTCCCGCCGTAGCAGTCATGCGGTGCGACCAGCAGATCGCCTGGCTTGAGGAAGACCGTGGTCACCAGATGAATCGCCGACATGCCAGTATTGGTCAGCACAGCACCTGCACCGCCTTCCAGTTCCGCCAGCGCACGCTGAACAACATCGCGCGTTGGGTTGCCGCGACGCGAATAGTCATGGGCGCGAGGTTCATTAAATCCGGTAAAGTTATAGGTGCTGGAGAGGTGAATCGGCGGGACAACGCAACCGTACTGTTCGTCGTCATTTAACCCGCTACGCACTGCGATGGTGGCCTGTTTACGCGTCATATTGAGGAGATCCTGGCTGAGTCGGTGAAAAGTCAGACACCAGAGTAATCATAGTTACGATAGCCGTCAATACATCTGGACATCTAAACTTCTTTGCGTATAGATTGAGCAAACTGGAAATAGCCGTTAAAATTATATGCATTAGCGTACATCTGCGTCGGCTTACTTCGTGTCAGGGCCACGCCACCACGATAAACTACGCGCAATTATGGTCCGGGCTCAGGTTCTGGCCTCAATATTAATGACGAAGAGGATTAGGTATCTCATGGCTGAATGGAGCGGCGAATATATCAGCCCATACGCTGAGCACGGTAAGAAGAGTGAGCAAGTCAAAAAAATTACGGTTTCCATTCCTCTGAAGGTGTTAAAAATCCTTACCGATGAACGCACGCGTCGTCAGGTGAACAACCTGCGCCACGCCACCAACAGCGAACTGCTGTGTGAAGCGTTTCTGCATGCTTTTACTGGGCAACCCTTACCCAACGATGACGACCTGCGTAAAGAACGCAGTGATGAAATCCCGGAAGAAGCAAAGGTAATCATGCGTGAACTGGGTATCAACCCGGAAACGTGGGAATACTGATAGTTAGAACAGCAATGGGCGTGTAGAGGCGGGAATGCTCCCGCCTTTTCTCACAGTGTTACTTACTAATACCATTGAGTTTATTCAATGTTTCTTCCATTTTGAGCGTTTCCGTACGGTTCAATGGATAGAAATAAATCAGAATGACCGCCGCCAAAAACAGGCATAGCGCCGGCAAGAGATTCGCCATCGTATAAATATTTTCCTGCACAATGCTGGTTTGCACTGCACCACCTGTTGACAATGATTGATAGCCAATGATAGCCAACATAAAGCCACCAATCGCCCCTGCGCATGCCTGACCAACCTTGCGCGCAAAGAAGTTCACACCATAAACCGTGCCATCCTCGCGATCGCCAGTGACATACTGATGGTAGTCACAAACATCAGTCATAAACGCCCAAATCATCAGGTTGAATAACCCTGCACCCAGCGTCGCCAGGAACAAGAAAACCAGATAGACCTTTGCATCCGTAATGTGGACAAAGTACATAATCACATACATGACCACGGCAAAAAGCAACGCGCCTACACTGGCTTCTTTTTTACCAAACCGCTTCGTGAGCCAGGATGCCGATGGCGCCAGCAAAACCAGGGAACCAAAGGTAAACAGCAACGCGACTGACATCGCCTCTTTATTGTGGAAATAGTCATTAAACAGGTAAGTCATGTTGGTACCGGACAACCCCTGATTAATTACAATCAGCAAATCCACAACCACTAAAACAATCAGCGCCTTATTGCGTGCCAGTCCCTTCAGCAACACCGAAACGGGCATGCTCTCTTTTCTCTCCACGCGCACGCGCTCCGTCGTTAAATGACAGGTCAAGGATAAAAAGATCAAGCCCAGCACTGCGCAACCAATGGAAATCCAGAAGAAGTGTTGCCCGGAAATCACCTGGCTTCCATCCACCAGGGTGGTGTACATCAGGATTGGAATGAAAAAGCCAGTTGCCCCACCGCCAATTGCTGACCCAACGCTACGCCAGGTTGAAAGCGATACACGATCTTCAGGATTCGAGCTAATCGCCGCAGACATAGCACCGTACGGAATACTCACGGTCGATAACAGCGAACCGTAAATGAAATAGGAGCAGCAGATGTAGATGATTTTCGCCGTATAAGAAAAATCATTCACAAACGGCAGGAACAGGACAACCGCAATGATGCAAAATGGATACTTCATACGACGCACCCACGGGTTGAAACGTCCATGTACCGTCAGTTTAGAGGTATCACATAAGCGCCCTACACCAACATCAACAAACGCATCAAAGAGTTTGGTCACAAAATAGAGTGAACCAACAATAACGCCGGAAATACCGAGGACGTTAGTGTAATAAATCATTAAAAAACTATTAACTAAGCCAAGAATAAAACAGGTTCCGAGGTCACCACATAAATAACCAATTTTATCTCTAATTCCGAAAGGCCTGACGGCAGTGGTTTCATTATTTCCGATAATAGTTCCATCATTAGACATGATGTCAACTCCTTAGACATATTATTCACACAAACTATGCTTATCGACGTAATCAGCCGATACGAAAACTATTACCGATTAAAAGTTATAACCAAGACCGACACGATAACGGGTCTGACGATCGTCTGTCGTTGTTGTGTTATAACCCGAGGAAACGTTGCCAACCTCAACAAATGGAACCCAGGAGCCTAATTTGTACGCCACGCGGAAGTTATATTCATAATCATCTTTCCGGTTGTTATATAAATCTTCGCTATCGGCAATTTTATAAATACCATTTAGCTCAAACATCCAGTCATTGACATTATAACCAAGCCAGGCTTCCGGACGATAGACCATGCGGTCATCTTTGCCGTCAGTGTTTCTGCGCATGTATTCCTGACGATAGCGGAACGCGGTCCACCAGTTGTCGTTGATGTTGTACTGCACGCGGATATAAGGCTTATAAATCGCGATATTATCGCCCGTTTCGATCGCAATGCCGGGCTGCCAGACAAGACCCTGCCAGGTGAACTGATAGCTTGCGGTATACTCGTTGCCGTTACTTTCCATATTATTCCACGCATCATTTGACTGCGTGTTTTCGGAACGAGAAATGGCTTCTACTGCCACACCAAAACCCGTGGCAAAACGGTGAGACATATACACACGATCGTAATTACGTCCATCGTCATAATATTCATGTCGGTAATCAACATAACCCGCCTGTGCGGCCGCAGAGAATAATGGAATCAGTAATAACGCAGATTTAAATTTCATGACAATCCCTCTTCACACTCAACAACGGAAATAATCCATCTCGTTTGTCCATAAAATGGGAAAACAAAAAGGCTTTTAGATTAATTTTATATTTCCACGAAAGTGTATTTTAGAAAGAAAGCAGAAACCTTTGGTATTTTGCCAGGAGCTGGTAAAAGTGGCAAAAGACAGAAGATAAAAAGGACGCAGATCACCAGTTGCAATATTTTATCGAAAAAATAAAACACCGTTTTATTTATTGAATAAAATAGATTATTCAATACATCAATATATATTTCAGTTCTGAAGCGCAGAAACAAAAAAAGCGCCATAAGGCGCTTTTTTCTGACAGCTGAAACTTACTTGCTGCCTGGGATGCTGAAACGCTTGTTGAAGCGATCAACACGGCCACCGGTAGCAACATCACGCTGCTTGCCAGTATAGAACGGGTGGCACTGACCGCACACGTCCAGGTTCAGATCGTGACCGACGGTAGAGCGGATTTTCATGACGTTACCGCAAGAGCAGTTTGCAGTAATTTCTTCGTATTTCGGGTGAATATCTTTTTTCATGGGAAAACCTCGGTTTAAGGCCGCGTCGCTCTTCCAGCCCTAACGCCAGACACCACGCGATGTTAATTATTCCCCGTCACCTTTCACGCTGCATCAACAGCCTGAAACTCTCGGGTAATGGTCATTGTTTGACGCAATCAATTTGCATCAAAGGCGGCGAATCATACAGAAATTAACCTGCTCATGCAAACTGATCCGCATTCTACCCTCCACTAATGTGTATACTAACCCGCCAGATTTCAAGTCAGGATGATTCAATGCCCGTTGCGCACGTTGCCTTACCTGTTCCGCTACCTCGCACCTTTGACTACCTCCTGCCGGAAGGCTTGAGTGCCAAAGCCGGGTGTCGTGTACGCGTGCCCTTTGGCAAGCAGCAGGAGCGCGTGGGTATCGTCCTTTCCGTCAGCGAGCACAGTGAACTGCCGCGGAGCGAATTGAAAGCCGTTCTCGAAGTGCTGGACAGCGAACCGGTCTACTCGACCTCTGTCTGGCGTCTGCTGTTGTGGGCGGCTGATTATTATCATCATCCCATCGGTGACGTACTGTTTCACGCTCTGCCAATTTTACTGCGCCAGGGACGCCCGGCGACAAACGCGCCCATGTGGTACTGGTTTGCCACTGAAGAAGGCCAGGTAATTGACCTCAACAGCCTGAAGCGTTCTCCCAAGCAGCAACAGGCGCTGGCTGCGCTACGCCAGGGGAAAATCTGGCGCGACCAGGTGGCTGAACTGGAATTTAATGATGCCGCATTACAGGCTCTGCGGAAAAAAGGGCTGTGCGATCTGGCGAGCGAAACACCAGGCTTTAGCGACTGGCGTACGCACTACGCGGTTTCTGGTGAGCGTCTGCGGCTGAACACCGAGCAGGCCACCGCCGTCGGGGCGATTCACAGCGCCTCAGACAGTTTTAGCGCCTGGCTATTAGCGGGCGTAACGGGATCAGGCAAAACAGAGGTCTATCTTAGCGTTCTGGAAAACGTCCTTGCCCAGGGCAAGCAGGCTCTGGTGATGGTGCCGGAGATTGGCCTGACGCCGCAAACTATTGCCCGTTTTCGCGAACGTTTCAATGCGCCGGTCGAAGTCCTGCACTCCGGTTTAAACGACAGTGAACGTCTTTCAGCCTGGCTGAAAGCAAAAAATGGCGAGGCGGCGATAGTTATCGGCACGCGTTCTTCGCTGTTTACGCCGTTTAAAAATCTCGGCGTGATTGTCATCGACGAAGAACACGACAGCTCTTATAAACAGCAGGAAGGCTGGCGCTATCATGCGCGCGACCTCGCGGTTTACCGCGCCCATAGCGAGCAAATCCCGATTATTCTCGGCTCAGCCACCCCGGCACTGGAAACGCTGTGTAACGTGCGGCAGAACAAATATCGCATGCTACGCCTGACGCGCCGCGCCGGAAATGCGCGCCCAGCCACTCAGCACGTGCTGGATCTCAAAGGTCAGCAGGTGCAGGCCGGACTCGCCCCTGCGCTAATCGCCCGTATGCGTCAGCACCTGCAGGCGGATAACCAGGTGATCCTGTTTTTGAACCGTCGCGGTTTTGCACCCGCCCTGCTTTGCCACGACTGTGGCTGGATTGCCGAATGTCCGCGTTGCGATCACTACTACACGCTACATCAGGCGCAGCACCACCTGCGTTGCCACCACTGTGACAGCCAGCGCCCAATACCACGTCAGTGCCCCTCCTGCGGTTCGACGCATATGGTTCCGGTAGGACTCGGCACCGAACAGCTTGAGCAGGCTCTGGCACCTTTTTTCCCCGGTGTGCCAATTTCACGTATCGATCGCGACACCACCAGCCGTAAAGGGTCGCTGGAGCAGCATCTGGCGGAAGTGCATCGCGGCGGCGCACGAATTCTTATAGGCACGCAAATGCTGGCCAAAGGCCACCACTTCCCGGACGTCACTCTGGTGGCGCTGCTGGACGTTGACGGCGCGCTATTCTCCGCAGATTTCCGGTCAGCAGAACGCTTCGCCCAGCTCTATACGCAGGTCTCTGGCCGTGCCGGACGCGCCGGGAAACAAGGCGAAGTGGTGCTGCAAACGCACCATCCTGAACATCCGCTGCTGCAAACCTTGCTGTATAAAGGCTATGACGCGTTTGCCGAACAGGCGCTGGCCGAGCGACAAACGCTCCAGCTTCCACCGTGGACCAGCCATGTGATCGTGCGGGCAGAAGATCATAACAACCAGCATGCACCAATGTTCTTGCAGCAACTACGGAATCTCATTCAAGCCAGCCCGTTGGCCGATGATAAACTCTGGGTGCTCGGCCCGGTTCCCGCACTGGCGCCCAAACGCGGTGGTCGTTATCGTTGGCAAATATTGTTGCAACATCCATCACGAATTCGTCTGCAACATATCGTCAGCGGCACGCTGGCACTGATCAATACGCTACCCGATGCACGCAAGGTTAAATGGGTGCTGGATGTCGATCCCATCGAGGGTTAACCCCTCACGATGCGAGGCGGATCGTAAAATTAAAGATCCATCACACTTTTTATGAAAATTCTGTAACCGCTTCCATTCACTATCTGATAAAAATGTTTCAGATGAAGGTTATCCAGGGACGAGTCTGTGCCAGCAGCTCTCTGGCGAGGAGAAAGAGTGAAACCGAATAAGCAGGTTGCCGCCGCTACGATGAAAGATGTTGCTCTGAAGGCGAAAGTCTCAACGGCAACCGTATCCCGCGCATTAATGAACCCGGACAAAGTCTCGCAGTCAACCCGTAACAAGGTTGAGCAGGCAGCGCTGGAAGTGGGATATCTACCCCAATCAATGGGACGTAACGTTAAGCGTAATGAGTCACGTACCATTCTGGTGATTGTGCCGGATATCTGCGATCCCTTTTTTAGCGAAGTGATTCGTGGCATCGAAGTGACTGCCGCAGAACAGGGATACCTGGTGCTTATTGGCGACTGCGCGCACCAGAATCAGCAGGAAAAGACGTTTCTTAACCTCATTATCACCAAGCAGATCGATGGCATGGTACTGCTCAGCTCGCGCCTGCCGTTTGATGCCAGCGTGGAAGAACAGCGCAATTTACCGCCGATGGTCATGTCGAACGAGTTCGCGCCAGAGCTGGAACTCCCTACCGTGCACATTGATAACCTCACCGCCGCCTTTAATGCGATGAATTATCTGCTGGAACTGGGGCATAAACGCATTGGCTGTATCGCCGGACCCGAAGATATGCCGCTGTGCCATTACCGCCTGCAAGGCTACGTTCAGGCATTACGTCGCAGCGGAATTACGGTCGATCCGCATTTCATCGCGCGCGGTGACTTTACCTATGAAGCGGGAGCCAATGCGTTGAAGCAGCTCCTTGAACTACCACAGCCGCCGACCGCTGTCTTTTGTCACAGCGACGTCATGGCGCTGGGCGCACTCTCTTACGCCAAACGTCAGGGTCTGAAAGTCCCTGATGATTTATCCATTATTGGCTTTGATAACATTTCGCTCACGGAATTTTGTGATCCACCCCTGACAACCGTCGCACAGCCGCGTTTCGATATCGGACGTGAAGCTATGCTGTTACTGCTCGATCAATTACAAGGGCAGAGCGTCAGCAGTGGCTCACGTTTACTGGACTGCGAGCTTATTATTCGGGGTACTACCCGGGCACTGACGTAAAGTAAAGTGCTTTCGGACTCCCCTGTCTGGTCAAAGGCCCGCCGCTTAAGTAACATGGCGGGCTGACGAACGAATAAATACAGCGAAACGATAGTGGCACAACGAGATTATGTACGTCGCGGCCAACCGGCACCTTCGCGGCGCAAGAAGAGCACATCACGGAAAAAACAACGCAATACGCCTGCGGTATCGCCCGCAATGGTTGCTATTGCTGCAGCCGTACTCGTGACCTTTATCGGTGGTCTGTACTTCATTACGCATCACAAGAAAGAAGAGTCCGAAACGCTGCAAAACCAGAAAGTCACCGGTAATGGCATTCCGCCAAAACCGGAAGAGCGCTGGCGATACATCAAAGAGCTGGAAAGCCGTCAGCCTGGCGTACGTGCGCCTACCGAACCGTCTGCGGGCGGCGAGGTGCTGAATGCCGACCAGCTAACCAATGAGCAGCGCCAGCTATTGGCGCAAATGCAGGCTGATATGCGTCAACAGCCGACACAGCTCAACGAAGTACCGTGGAACGAGCAAACGCCTGAACAGCGCCAGCAAACGCTGCAGCGTCAGCGTCAGGTGCAACAGCAGCAGTGGAACAACACCCAGCAGCAGGCTCAGCAGCCGCGTCCACGGGCAACAGAACAGCCGTATCAGCAGCAGCAAACGCGTACAGCACAAGCCGCGCCGGTACAGCAGCCGAAAGCGCAGCCAAAACCGGCGGCGCAACAGCCGTATCAGGATCTGCTGCAAACGCCAGCGCATACCACCGCCGCTCAGCCGAAAACGCAACCGGCCGCGCCAATAACGAATGAAACGCAGCCGCCAAAACAGACTGCTGAGAAAAAAGATGAACGCCGCTGGATGGTTCAGTGCGGATCATTTAAAGGCGCTGAGCAGGCAGAAACTGTGCGTGCGCAGCTGGCCTTTGAAGGCTTTAACTCCCGTATTACCACCAATAACGGCTGGAATCGTGTGGTCATTGGTCCGGTCAAAGGCAAAGAGAATGCCGACAACACCATCAGCCGCCTGAAGGTTGCTGGTCACACAAACTGCATTCGACTCTCCACTGGGGGTTGAAACCCCCAAAATCCCCCCCATCTATACTTGCATTACGCCCCGTACACTGTGCGGGGCCTGTACATTGCATTTGTAACCAAGGGGTCTGCTCGTGACAACAATAGTAAGCGTACGCCGTAACGGCCATGTGGTAATCGCCGGTGATGGTCAGGCCACACTGGGTAACACCGTAATGAAAGGCAACGTGAAGAAAGTCCGCCGTCTGTACAACGATAAAGTCATCGCGGGCTTTGCGGGCGGTACTGCGGATGCATTCACGCTGTTTGAACTGTTTGAACGCAAGCTGGAAATGCACCAGGGTCACCTGGTGAAAGCTGCCGTTGAACTGGCAAAAGACTGGCGTACCGACCGTATGCTGCGCAAACTCGAAGCGCTGCTGGCCGTCGCAGATGAAACTGCATCGCTCATCATCACCGGTAACGGCGACGTCATCCAGCCAGAAAACGATCTGATTGCCATCGGCTCCGGCGGTCCCTACGCCCAGGCTGCTGCACGCGCTCTGCTTGAAAATACCGAGCTTGGCGCACGCGAGATTGCTGAGAAAGCGTTGGATATTGCAGGGGATATCTGCATTTATACCAACCACTTCCATACCATCGAAGAATTGAACTCCAAAGCGTAAGGATCCCCCATGTCTGAAATGACCCCACGCGAAATTGTCAGCGAACTGAACAAACACATCATCGGCCAGGATAACGCTAAGCGTTCCGTGGCGATCGCCCTGCGTAACCGCTGGCGTCGTATGCAGCTCAACGAAGAGTTGCGTCATGAAGTCACGCCGAAAAACATTCTGATGATTGGCCCGACCGGCGTCGGTAAAACCGAAATCGCCCGTCGTCTGGCAAAACTAGCCAACGCGCCGTTCATCAAAGTTGAAGCAACAAAATTCACCGAAGTCGGCTATGTTGGTAAAGAAGTAGATTCCATCATCCGCGATCTGACCGATGCTGCCATCAAAATGGTCCGCGTGCAGGCAATCGAGAAAAACCGCTTCCGTGCCGAAGAGATGGCGGAAGAGCGCATTCTCGACGTGCTGATCCCACCAGCTAAAAATAACTGGGGGCAGTCAGAGCAGCCGCAGGAACCTTCTGCAGCGCGTCAGGCATTCCGTAAAAAACTGCGTGAAGGCCAGCTGGATGATAAAGAGATCGAAATCGATCTCGCGGCCGCACCGATGGGCGTTGAAATTATGGCGCCTCCAGGAATGGAAGAGATGACCAGCCAGCTGCAGTCCATGTTCCAGAACCTGGGCGGTCAGAAGCAAAAACCGCGTAAGCTGAAAATCAAAGACGCGATGAAGCTGCTGATTGAAGAGGAAGCGGCCAAACTGGTGAACCCGGAAGAGCTGAAACAAGAAGCTATCGACGCCGTTGAGCAGCACGGGATCGTGTTTATCGACGAAATCGACAAAATCTGTAAGCGCGGCGAATCCTCCGGCCCGGACGTGTCCCGTGAAGGCGTACAGCGCGACCTGCTGCCGCTGGTTGAAGGCTGCACGGTCTCCACCAAGCACGGCATGGTGAAAACAGATCACATTCTGTTTATCGCTTCTGGTGCATTCCAGGTAGCCAAACCGTCCGACCTGATCCCAGAACTGCAGGGTCGTCTGCCGATTCGTGTCGAGCTGCAGGCGCTGACCACCAGCGATTTTGAGCGTATCCTTACCGAACCGAATGCCTCCATCACCGTCCAGTACAAAGCGCTGATGGCGACTGAAGGTGTGGACATCAACTTCACTGAATCCGGTATTAAACGCATTGCCGAAGCGGCCTGGCAGGTTAACGAAACCACCGAAAACATCGGTGCACGTCGTCTGCATACCGTTCTGGAACGTCTGATGGAAGATATTTCCTATGATGCGAGCGATTTGAACGGCCAAAGCATCACAATTGATGCCGAATATGTGAGCAAACATCTGGATGCGCTGGTCGCAGATGAAGATCTGAGCCGTTTTATCCTATAATCGCGTTCAATGCATTTTCATCACTGTTGATGGGGCTGATAAAGCCCCATTTTTATTGGCGCTAAATATGACTGAACAACAACAAATTAGCCGCTCACAAGCCTGGCTGGAAAGTTTACGACCTAAGACCTTACCGCTCGCCTTCGCGGCGATCATCGTCGGTACGGCATTAGCATGGTGGCAAGGATACTTCGATCCGCTGGTTGCTCTGCTGGCATTGATTACGGCAGGACTGCTGCAAATTCTGTCCAATCTCGCTAACGACTATGGCGATGCCGTTAAAGGCAGCGACAAGCCCGACCGTATTGGACCGCTGCGCGGTATGCAAAAAGGGGTCATCACCCAACAGCAGATGAAGCGCGCGCTGATCGTCACCGTGGTGCTGATCTGTCTGTCCGGGCTGGCACTGGTTGCTGTAGCCTGTCACACGCTGGCGGACTTTGTCGGTTTCCTGGTGCTCGGCGGCCTGTCGATTATCGCCGCGATCACCTACACCGTGGGTAATCGCCCTTACGGATATATTGGCCTGGGCGATATTTCTGTGCTGGTATTCTTCGGCTGGCTCAGCGTAATGGGAAGTTGGTATCTGCAGGCGCATACATTGATTCCAGCGCTGATTCTGCCTGCCACCGCCTGCGGCCTGCTGGCAACCGCCGTGCTCAATGTCAACAACCTGCGCGATATCAACAGCGACAGAGAAAACGGCAAGAACACGCTGGTCGTGCGTTTAGGCGCTGTCAATGCCCGCCGCTACCACGCCTGTCTGCTGATGGGCACGCTGGTCTGTCTGGCACTGTTCAACCTGTTCTCACTGCAAAGCCTGTGGGGATGGCTGTTTATCCTCGCCGCTCCGCTGCTGATCAAACAGGCTCGCTATGTAATGCGCGAGATGGACCCGGCTGCAATGCGTCCGATGCTGGAACGCACCGTAAAAGCGGCATTGTTAACTAACCTGCTGTTTGTCGTTGGAATTTTCTTAAGTCAGTGGTCTCTTTAACTGACAAATATCAATTAACAATTGATGATTTTGCCAACAGTACACATAGCGCGATATACTAAAAATTCTCGCAGCAACTGAACGTTAAGCCTATGAAATACGATACATCCGAGCTTTGTGACATCTATCAGGAAGATGTCAACGTCGTGGAACCGCTGTTCTCTAACTTTGGAGGACGGTCGTCGTTTGGCGGACAAATCATCACGGTAAAATGTTTCGAGGACAACGGGTTGCTGTACGATCTGCTCGAACAAAACGGCCGTGGTCGCATTCTGCTGGTCGATGGCGGCGGTTCTGTTCGTCGTGCGCTGGTCGATGCCGAACTGGCACAGCTGGCCGTACAGAATGAATGGGAAGGTCTGGTCATCTACGGCTCAGTACGCCAGGTAGACGATCTGGAAGAACTGGATATCGGCATTCAGGCGATTGCCGCTATTCCGGTAGGTGCCTCAGGTGAAGGCATTGGAGAAAGCGATGTACGCGTCAACTTCGGTGGCGTGACGTTCTTCTCCGGCGACCACCTGTACGCCGATAACACCGGGATAATCCTCTCCGAAGACCCGCTCGATATCGAGTAAGCGAAAAAGGCACCGCAAGGTGCCTTTTTTATGCGTTGTCGCTGATTGCCGGATGTCGGCTTACGCCTTATCCGGCCTACAGGTATCCGCATTCTAAATCCTCTATAGATTTCGCGTCAGGGCAAGGCGGCAAGTAAGTGAATCCCCAGGAGCATAGGCCACTATGTGACTGGGGTGAACGCACGCAGCCAACGCCGCCATAACGTGAAATATGACGAGGATTAGACTTCTTCCATACGACCCAGCAGGGCATGCAGACGATCCTGCCAGCCGCTCTGCTGTTCTTTCAGGCTGTTGTTCTCACGCTCCAGTTCTTCACGCTGCTGCTGTGCAGTCTGAACTTCCTGCGACAGTGAGTTGTTCTTTTCTTTCAGCTCTTCGATTTCCATCTGCAACAGCGTGATGGTATCAATCGCCTGCTGTACTTTTGCTTCCAGTTTCTCAAACACTTCTAATGACATCGTCATACCTCTCCTGAATTGCAAGGCGTTGATGGATAAAAATCCTCGTCCCGATAACCGGCGACGCCTTAATAAAAACGAGCGCACTCTACTTAACACCGATTGTATGAAGCCGCGTCATCCCTGTCCAGCGGCATCCCGCGCAGATTGCGGTTTGCAACACTTTTAGTCTTTCTCCTGGTGACATTACTGTCATAACTCTTAAGTGTTAACAGGTTGATCAGTGAAATGATTCAGCTCACACTATTTTTGTATAACAAATACCTCACAATGGCGCGAAAACGCTCATTTTGTTGATGCAGTACACACATTTTAATTTCGATATTTCTCGTTTTTGCGCGTTAACGATAAATTAACAGTGTGCCTACCGGCTCCGGGGATGTCAGTGACCTTCTCGCACACAATAAACATTAAACTCTCTTCAGGATCCGATTATGAGTCAAACATCAACCTTAAAAGGCCAGTGCATTGCTGAATTCCTCGGTACCGGGTTGTTGATTTTCTTCGGTGTGGGCTGTGTCGCTGCACTTAAAGTGGCTGGGGCTACTTTCGGTCAGTGGGAAATCAGTGTCATCTGGGGTCTGGGGGTAGCGATGGCTATCTATCTGACCGCAGGCGTTTCTGGTGCACACCTGAATCCCGCGGTAACCATCGCACTCTGGCTGTTCGCCTGTTTTGATAAACGCAAAGTTGTTCCTTTTATTATTTCTCAAATTGCCGGCGCCTTTTGCGCAGCGGCACTGGTTTACGGGCTTTATTACAATCTTTTCCTCGATTTCGAACAAACCAACCATATCGTACGCGGCAGTACCGAGAGCCTGGGTCTGGCAGGTACTTTCTCCACCTATCCGAACCCGCATATCAATTTTGTGCAGGCCTTCGCGGTTGAAATGGTCATTACCGCTATTCTAATGGGGCTGATTCTGGCTCTTACCGACGATGGTAACGGTGTACCTCGTGGTCCGCTGGCACCACTGCTGATCGGCTTGTTGATTGCCGTTATTGGTGCTTCCATGGGTCCGCTGACAGGTTTTGCGATGAACCCGGCACGTGACTTCGGACCGAAACTCTTCGCCTGGATGGCCGGATGGGGTGAGATTGCCTTCACGGGTGGTCGCGATATCCCTTACTTCCTGGTTCCGGTGTTTGGCCCGATTACCGGCGCGATTTTGGGCGCATGGGCATATCGCAAACTGATTGGTCGTCATTTACCGTGCGATGTCTGCGCGATTGAAGAAAAAGACGTTGCGGCCAACACTCAACAAAAAGCTTCGCAGTAATGTGACTACGGGACAAAAAATTATGACTGAAAAAAAATATATCGTTGCGCTCGACCAGGGCACCACCAGCTCCCGCGCGGTCGTAATGGACCACGATGCGAATATCGTTGCCGTTTCACAGCGCGAATTCGAGCAAATTTACCCGAAAGCAGGTTGGGTAGAACATGACCCGATGGAAATTTGGGCGACCCAAAGCTCCACGCTGGTAGAAGTTCTGGCGAAAGCCGATATCAGTTCCGATGAAATTGCAGCGATCGGTATTACCAACCAGCGTGAAACCACCATTGTCTGGGAACGCGAAACCGGTAAACCTATCTATAACGCGATTGTGTGGCAGTGTCGTCGTACCGCGGAAATCTGCGAAAAGCTCAAGCGCGACGGTATGGAAGAGTACATCCGTAATAATACAGGTCTGGTCATTGACCCGTACTTCTCCGGCACCAAAGTGAAGTGGATCCTCGACCACGTGGAAGGCTCACGTGAGCGCGCTCGTCGCGGCGAACTGCTGTTCGGTACCGTAGATACCTGGCTTATCTGGAAAATGACGCAGGGACGTGTACACGTCACGGATTACACCAACGCCTCACGTACCATGCTGTTCAACATCCACTCCCTGGACTGGGATGACACGATGCTGGATGCGCTGGATATTCCGCGTGCAATGCTGCCGGAAGTACGTCGTTCTTCTGAAGTGTACGGCCAGACCAACATCGGTGGTAAAGGCGGCATTCGTATTCCTATCTCCGGTATCGCTGGTGACCAGCAGGCGGCGCTGTTTGGCCAGCTGTGCGTGAAGGAAGGGATGGCGAAAAATACTTACGGTACCGGCTGCTTCATGCTGATGAACACCGGCGAGAAAGCCGTTAAGTCCGAAAACGGACTGCTGACCACCATCGCCTGCGGACCGACCGGGGAAGTGAACTACGCGCTGGAAGGTGCGGTATTTATGGCTGGCGCATCTATCCAGTGGCTGCGTGATGAAATGAAACTCATCAGCGATGCGTTCGACTCCGAATATTTCGCCACCAAAGTGAAAGACACCAACGGCGTGTACGTCGTTCCAGCATTTACTGGCCTGGGCGCACCATACTGGGACCCGTATGCTCGCGGCGCCATCTTTGGTCTGACCCGTGGGGTAAACTCCAACCACATCATCCGTGCCACGCTTGAGTCTATTGCATACCAGACCCGTGATGTTCTGGAAGCAATGCAGGCTGACTCCGGTATTCGCCTGCACGCCCTGCGCGTTGATGGCGGTGCGGTCGCCAATAACTTCCTGATGCAGTTCCAGTCCGACATTCTCGGCACGCGCGTTGAGCGCCCGGAAGTCCGCGAAGTCACCGCATTGGGTGCGGCATACCTGGCCGGTCTGGCAGTAGGCTTCTGGCAGAATCTGGATGAGCTGCAGGAAAAAGCGGTCATCGAGCGTGAATTCCGCCCAGGCATCGAAACCACCGAACGTAACTTCCGTTACAGCGGCTGGAAAAAAGCGGTCAAACGCGCCATGGCATGGGAAGATCACGACGAGTAATACGTCATAGCCGGATGGCAACTGTGCCTTATCCGGCAATATCTTCGTGCGGGGGCAACCCCGCACACACATCAATAATCTCGCCCCTCCCCTGTGCTACACTTCGCGCCATTCCTTTCAGCTACGAGTTTGCAATGAGACGAGAACTTGCCATTGAATTTTCACGCGTGACCGAAGCGGCCGCGCTGGCTGGCTATAAATGGCTGGGCCGCGGCGACAAAAATACCGCTGACGGCGCGGCGGTAAACGCCATGCGTATTATGCTCAACCAGGTCAACATTGACGGCACCATCGTGATTGGCGAGGGTGAGATCGATGAAGCACCGATGCTGTTTATCGGTGAGAAAGTCGGGACCGGTCTTGGTGATGCGGTCGACATCGCCGTCGATCCTATCGAAGGCACGCGTATGACGGCAATGGGTCAGGCAAACGCGCTGGCCGTACTGGCTGTTGGCGATAAAGGCTGCTTCCTGAACGCGCCAGACATGTACATGGAAAAGCTGATTGTCGGCCCAGGCGCAAAAGGGTCTATCGACCTGAACCTGCCGCTGGAAGCCAACCTGCATAACGTTGCCGCTGCACTCAATAAGCCGCTGAGTGAACTGACCGTCACCATTCTGGCCAAGCCACGCCATGATGAAACGATCGCCGAAATGCAAAAACTGGGCGTGCGCGTCTTTGCTATTCCAGACGGTGACGTTGCGGCCTCCATTCTGACCTGCATGCCAGACAGTGAAGTTGACGTGCTGTACGGCATTGGCGGCGCACCGGAAGGTGTCGTTTCTGCCGCCGTTATCCGCGCGCTGGACGGCGACATGCAGGGTCGTTTGCTGGCGCGTCATGACGTCAAAGGCGACAGCGAAGAGAACCGTCGCATTGGCGAACAGGAACTCGCTCGTTGCGCCGCCATGGGTATTGAAGCGGGCAAAGCGCTGCGTCTCGATGAAATGGCGCGTAGCGACAACGTCATTTTCTCTGCCACCGGCATCACCAAAGGCGATTTGCTGGAAGGGATTAGCCGCAAAGGTAATATCGCGACCACCGAAACGCTGCTGATCCGCGGTAAATCACGTACGATCCGTCGCATTCAGTCGATTCACTACCTCGATCGTAAAGATCCCGATGTGCAGGCGCACATCCTGTAATTGATTTGATCAATAGAGCCTTCCAGCCCATATGGGCTGGAAATCTTTCGTCCAACGAACGAAGATAAGGCAATCAAAGCAGACAGGAGAAAACCATGGCAGATTGGGTAACAGGCAAAGTCACGAAGGTACAGAACTGGACCGATGCCCTGTTTAGTTTGACCGTGCGAGCTCCGGTTCTTCCTTTCACTGCAGGTCAATTCACCAAGCTTGGCCTTGAGATCGAGGGCGAGCGCGTCCAGCGTGCTTATTCTTACGTCAATGCCCCTGATAACCCCGATTTAGAGTTTTATCTGGTGACGGTTCCCGACGGCAAACTCAGCCCTCGTCTGGCAGCACTGAAGCCTGGCGATGAAGTCCAGGTGGTGAGTGAAGCTGCTGGTTTCTTCGTGCTGGATGAAGTCCCCGATTGCGACACGCTGTGGATGCTGGCAACCGGCACGGCTATCGGCCCATACTTGTCGATTCTACAATTAGGCAACGACCTGGATCGCTTCAAAAATCTGGTGCTGGTCCACGCCGCGCGCTATGCCGCCGATTTGAGCTATCTGCCGTTGATGCAGGCGCTGGAAAAGCGCTACGAAGGTAAATTACGCATCCAGACGGTAGTCAGCCGTGAAACCGTGGCAGATTCGCTGACCGGGCGTGTACCGGCGCTAATTGAAAGCGGTGAACTGGAAAAAGCGGTCGGGCTGCCAATGGATAAAGAAACCTGTCATGTGATGCTGTGCGGAAACCCGCAGATGGTACGCGACACGCAGCAGTTGCTGAAGGACACCCGGCAGATGACCAAACACCTGCGCCGCCGACCAGGCCATATGACCGCAGAGCACTACTGGTAAGAACGTTTCAATGCCCGGTTAACACCCGGGCAATTTGCCGGATGGCGCTTATCCGGCCTACGAGTCAGCCCTGTACTTTACGTCCTGCGTATCCTTACCATATTTATTTGCGTCCTGGGTGCCGATGAACGCACCCAGATCGATAAGCATGCCGACCAGAATCAACGTTGGAACAAAGCGGCCTACCGCCCATTGCCAGACGCCGGGTAACATCGCCCAATTTCCGGCCAGCAGCATCCACGCCAGAATCATCAACAGCGCCCACGCTCCAGAACGCCCACGGTCATGCAGACGTTTTACCGTCACTGCCGCCGTTGGCCATAGCAGACATACCAGACAAAAAGCCGCGGTCTGAATATCGAGTAATTGTTTGCTCGCCAGCGAAAACAAAACCAGCATGCCGACGATCCATAGGCCAATCCAAATCCAGAAATCACGGCGCCCGATGCGCCCTTTAAATGAGAATAACCACTGCTGTATGGTCATGTAAGTTCCTTTATTATTACCTTCCAGAACAGTTTACCCTTTTGACAAGCTCGACGGTTACCGTTTTAATCGTGAGCAGTGAGAATGAAAGGTACGATTGATGAAGCACGGATTTACACTGTTTTTATTATTGTTTTCAGCCTTAACCGCCAGCCCTGCGGCATTGGCGGAAGCGCCATCGACGGCAACCACAGCCCCCTATTTACTGGCGGGCGCGCCGACCTTTGACCTGTCGATTAGCCAGTTTCGCGAAAACTTTAATACACAGAATCCGAAGCTTATCCTGAATGAGTTCCGCGCCATCGACAGCAGTCGCGATCGGGCAAATCTCACCCGCGCGGCCAGCAAAATCAATGAAAACCTGTATGCGTCTTCCGCCCTTGAGCGCGGTACCCTGAAAATCAAAAGCATGCAGATAACCTGGTTACCAATTCAGGGACCAGAGCAAAAGGCAGCTAAAGCGAAAGCGCTGGAATACATGACCGCCGTCATCCGCACCGTCGCACCGCTACTGACGAAGGAACAGAGCCAGAAAAAGCTACAAAAACTGCTCGCCGCAGGCAAAGGTAAGCACTATTACGCCGAAACAGAAGGCGCAATTCGCTATGTCGTGGCAGATAACGGTGAAAAGGGGCTGACCTTCGCTGTTGAACCGATTAAGCTGGCTCTATCTGAAAACCTCGAAGGGTCGAATCCCCCCTAAATTATTCACGTTTCAGGAAGGCGGCGACGCAACGAATCCCCAGGAGCTTACATCAGTAAGTGACTGGGGTGAGAGAGTACAGCCAACGCACCTGCAACGTGGAGAATGACGGGGAAATGACAAAAAGCAAAGCCTTTCGGGGGATGAATCTCTATACTGTTTCACAGACCATGCTGCCCTTACGGGCGGCCATATTCCTTAATTCGCTGACAAGCGTGGAGAAATGAAATGCGACATCCTTTAGTGATGGGTAACTGGAAACTGAACGGCAGCCGCCACATGGTAAACGAACTGGTTGCTAATCTGCGTAAAGAACTGGCTGGCGTTGCTGGCTGTGCAGTAGCGATTGCTCCGCCGGAAATGTATATCGACCTGGCGAAACACGCCGCTGCCGGTAGCCACATCATTCTGGGCGCGCAGAACGTTGACCTGAACCTGTCTGGCGCATTCACTGGTGAAACAAGTGCTGAAATGCTGAAAGACATCGGCGCACAGTACATCATTATCGGTCACTCTGAGCGTCGTACTTATCACAAAGAATCTGACGAGCTGATCGCTAAAAAATTCGCCGTGCTGAAAGAGCAGGGTCTGACTCCAGTTCTGTGCATCGGTGAAACCGAAGCAGAAAACGAAGCGGGCAAAACTGAAGAAGTTTGTGCACGTCAGATCGACGCGGTTCTGAAAACTCAGGGCGCGGCAGCATTCGAAGGCGTCGTTATCGCTTACGAACCAGTATGGGCTATCGGTACCGGTAAATCTGCAACTCCTGCTCAGGCTCAGGCTGTTCACAAATTTATTCGTGACCACATTGCTAAAGCTGACGCGAAAATCGCTGAGCAAGTAATCATCCAGTACGGCGGTTCTGTAAACGCGGCTAACGCGGCAGAACTGTTTGCTCAGCCGGACATCGACGGTGCGCTGGTTGGTGGTGCTTCTCTGAAAGCAGACGCCTTCGCCGTCATCGTTAAAGCAGCAGAAGCCGCTAAACAGGCTTAAGTTGTTAAGGCGGGAGGAGCACTCCTCCCGCTGTATTAACTACCAGTATCCCAACCAGTGCCACCAGAAGGCGCCGGTCACCCCCCAAATGGTCAGGTTGACCACACTCATCACCAGCCCCGTTTTCCACCACTCTGCCAGCGTGACATAGCCCGAACCAAAGATGATCGGCGCAGTACCCGTGCCATAGTGCGTGAGCGACATCATCAGGGAGGAGGAGAAACCGAGCATTAAACCAAGCAATGCTGGCGGCGCGCCGAGGCCTAATCCTGCGGCGAAAAACGCAGCGAACATAGCCGTAATATGCGCAGTAGTGCTGGCGAAAAAGTAGTGCGAGTAGACATAAAGCAGAATCAACAGCAGCGTTGCAACACTCCAGTGCACGCCAAGATGGTCGATTGCGCTACCAACGCTGGTTGCCAGCCATCCCACCAACCCCAGTTTGCTGAGAAAATCCGCCATCATCACCAGCGCGGCAAACCAGACTATCGTATCCCATGCCCCGCGGCATTTAAGAATGTCATCCCAGCTCAATACGCCCGCCATCAATAGAATCGACAAACCAATTAACGCGGCGCTAGTGGGGTTTACGCTCCAGGCACTGCCCATCAGCATCGCTGGAACACCCGCCCACAGGCAGAGCAGCAAAATGAACACTGCCAGGGTGATTTTTTCTGCCAGTGATAGTGGACCCAGCGCATCCAGTTTTTGCCGCGCGAACTGCGGCGCATTTGGCGTGCGCGTGATAGCTGGCGGATAGAGCCACCAGATTACAATCGGCATGACAACCAGTGATACCAGAGCGGGAAGAAGCGCCGCAATAGCCCACATTCCCCAGGTCATGTTCAGCACGCCATCCGTCCCCTTCGTCAAAAAGCTGACGATTAACGGGTTAGGTGCGGTCGCGGTGATGAACATTGCCGAGCTGATCGGGTTAATGTTGTAGTTCACCAGCGCGAGATAACGGCCCGTTGAGCCATTCTCGGCATGGCCTGGCTGCGAGCCGAGGCTCTCCGCAATCGCCCGCATTACCGGGTGGATAATGCCGCCGCCACGCGCGGTATTACTTGGCGTTACGGGTGCAATTAGCGTTTCCGCAAGGGTTAATGCCCACGCAATACCCAGCGTTCTTTTACCAAATAGCGCAATAAACCCGTAGCCAATACGCGCTCCCAGGCCAGTCTTTAACAGACTTTGCGACAGCATAATGGATAAACCAATCAGCCAGATTAACTGGTTCGAAAAGCCACTCAACGCATCGTTCAACGCCGCGGAGGGTTTGCCGGGGTTAGTAACGCCAGTCATAGCCACCAGCATAATCGCCACAATCGCAATTGCGCCAATGGGCATAGCTTTACCGATAATCGCAGCGATCGTACCAATAAACAGTGCCAGCAGGTGCCACGCTTGCGGGGTTACGTCAGGAGGACACGGGATAACAAACCAGATGGTCAGCGTAATCACGAGCGAGATGATGGCAGGCCAACAGCGGATGGGGGTCAAACTGTCCATGAATCAATCCTTGAGTTTCCAGTGCGCAAATCTGCGCTCGGGCATTAACCGATATTGCCGCACAGAATACAATTCACTCACTCACAAAACATAAAATTAACATTTTGATACATCTACAGTTTTCCTAACACCGTGAACCAGGCGTAATCCAGCGGCAGAAGAATCAAATACGTTGCCGCCGCCAGTGCGATACACAGCAGCATCCCCGCCCTTGCAGGTACTTTCCCGAGCGCCATCGCCACCACAATCGGCGAAGCCTGATACGGCAGCAGCGGTGTGGAATATCCCAATACCTGAATCATAATCACCGACAGCAGCGGAAACCCCGTCGCATCGGCAAAACTTTGTGCCAGCGTGGTATACAACGCCGGAACACCGTTCGCTGTCATAATAAAATTGAGCGCGGTGGTAATGCCTGTCAGCGCGAGAAAGCTGGTAAACGGCTTTTCCGCATCCAGCGGCATCACCTGTAACAGCGCTTCGCCAACAGCGCTACCAATACCGGTTTGCGTGACGGTGATCGCCAGCCCCAGAATACCCGCCACATAAATACAGGTACGAATATTTACCCCAGTGGAAAACTCATCGCCATTGATAAAACCAACCCGTGGTAGCAGTGTGATAACCGCCGCCGCCAGCCCGGTCCACGCAGGACCAATGCCGTGCCAGCTTTCGCTAACCCACAGCAGCAGCACCACGGCCAGCATCCAGGCCAGGCGTTTTTCATCCCGACTCATCGGCTCCAGCGGTGTGAGATCGCGCGGCGCATGGGGCTTACCAGGGAACAGCCAGCAGATAAGCACGATAAGCACCGCCCCCTTAAGCCAGCCCAGAACTGGCGTATGCAGCAGCAAATAGGGAAGATAATTGAGGTGGATGCCGTAAGAGCCTTCCGCCGCGCCGCTCATCACCAGATTCGGTACGTTAGCGGGTAAAATCGTCGCGGAAAGCTGGAACGTCCCAAACCCGACGGCCAGTGCCAGACCATACCAGGCGCGCGTGCCGTCGTTAATTCCAGTCCGTTTCGCCATCGCCGCGACGATCGGCATCAGCAGCGCAATGCGGCCCATGTTGGATGGCATTACAAATGCCAGCGCGTAACTCAGCAGCACTACGCTCGCCACCATTAACGGCCAGGAATCAGTCAACCTCGATGACAGCGCCCTCGCCGCCCTGTCCGCCAGCCCCGTTTTACGAATCGCAATACCCAATACAAAACCGCTAAACACCAGCCAGAATGCGGAGGACGCAAAGCCGCCAAAAATCACATCCGGTGGCGCGATTTTGGCCACCATCGCCACGGCAAAGAACAGCAGCGCCGTTATAAACTCCGGCAGCAGCGACGTAGCCCAGAGCAGAATGGTGATACCAACCACCAGAGAGGGGATAAACAGAGGGTGTGTAAGCCAGAGCGACATGCCTGTCTCCTGTTGTTTTTTTCAACAAGAATACGGGGACAGGCATGCGGAGTAAACGCCAGATTAGGTGGGGTTAACGCAGAATATCACATTGATGATCCTGAATTTCCTCAGCGGAGGCGAGATTCAGAGCCAGCAGATTGCGCTGAGTAGCCAGCAGGACAAAGGATTCGTCGCTCTGGCGCACCATCGCCAACGCATAGCTGCCCATATGCTCACGCGCATCCGGCACCTCTTCCGCCAGCATCATAAACGGGCTGCGTTGTGCCAGTTCATTTTCCGTGACGCGACGCGCCAGATATTCATGACCGCGCAGCCCACCTGGTAATGGTAGCCAGCGGGTGCTGATTTTCGCCAGGTTGTCATCCAGCTGCTTTCTGACATCGGTTCGCAGGCAGGAGATATGAATATGCAGGTGATTTTGCGTACGCCCGCTACGTGAGTTAATGGTCAGAGAGACTGCTTTGTCAGGGATTTCCTGGCCGTATTTTTGGCTCATAAAGCTACGCGCCTGCCAGGCCAGCCAGAAAAAGTTCGGCGTGCCTGATTTCAACAGCAGCGGACTTTCCGTACCGTTGATCCGCCAGGTAGGCATCAACAGATATTGCAGTGGGCCGTTACGGTCTTTGAACACCACATATCCGGCATCCGGCTTTACTTCAGCGCATGGGGCGGGGTCCTGCTGCTGCAACTGGTGCGGCAGGCATTGCTGAAGAACGATCTGGCGTAATGCGTCCGGGTTGCCGGTGAATTTCCAGTACCCGATACCTGCAGCGGCGGCGACCACAATCACCGCCAGTAAAAGATAGCCTGCTTTTTTCATTACGCGTTTCCAGTATCCCATTGAAGGGCAAGAGTAACGCAAAACCATGACAAATAAAAAACCCGGTCGCGCTTGGCCACCGGGTCGTAAATCACAGACTTATTTATCGTTTACTGATTTGGTCGAACGTACCGCCGTTAGAGAAGTGCTCTTTCTGCGCTTTCGTCCAGCCGCCAAACTCTTCGTCGATAGTGAACAGCTTCAGCTTCGGAAATGCGTTTTCGTATTTCTTCGCGACTTCTGCATCACGTGGACGGTAGAAGTTTTTCGCTGCTATCTCCTGACCTTCCGGCGAGTAGAGATACTTCAGGTAAGCTTCCGCTACCGCCTTGGTGTCTTTCTTTTCCACCACTTTATCAACCACGGATACGGTCGGCTCCGCGAGGATAGATTCACTCGGGGTCACTATCTCGAATTTATCTTTGCCCAGCTCGTTCGTTGCCAACAGCGCTTCGTTTTCCCAGGCAATCAGCACATCACCGATACCACGTTCAACGAAGGTATTGGTTGAGCCACGTGCGCCAGAATCGAGTACCTCAACGTTTTTATACAGGGCCTTCACAAAGTCTTGTGCCTTGGCCTGATCGTTGTTGTTGTGGTGCAGGGCATAGCCCCATGCCGCCAGATAGTTCCAGCGAGCTCCGCCGGAGCTTTTCGGGTTTGGCGTAATGACCGACACGCCCGGTTTGATTAAATCGTTCCAGTCATGAATTTGTTTGGGATTGCCTTTGCGGACCAGGAACACGATGGTGGAGGTGTAAGGCGCGGAGTTATCCGGCAGGCGTTTAATCCAGTTTTTATCGATACGGCCACGTTCAGCAATGGCATCCACGTCGTAAGCAAGTGCCAGCGTCACAACATCGGCTTCAATACCGTTGATGACGGAAGTCGCCTGTTTACCCGAACCGCCATGCGACTGGCGGATCACAACGTTGTCGCCCGTTTCCTGCTTCCAGTGCGCGCTGAAGGCCTTATTGTACTGCTCGTACAATTCACGCGTTGGATCGTACGATACGTTAAGTAACTGAATATCCTTTGCCAGAACGCTGGTCGATGCCAGCAATAATGTTAACCCTACGCCCCATTTGTTCATCGCCCAGCTCTCTTAGGTAGTGTTGTGATGAGCAAAGCGTGCCAGAAAGGCATCCAAACATTAAAGAATAAAAAAAGATTTGCTATAACTTGGGGGAATATATGGAGTCGAGTTTTTGCCGGATGGCGCTACGCTTATCAGGCCTACGATTTGCATCATGTAGGCCGGATAAGGCGCAAGCCGCCATCCGGCAATTGCAATTAGTACAGTTTTTTCGCGCAGTCCAGCCAGTCACCTTTGAACGGACGCTTCATGTTTTCGATAGCGTCGATGATGTCGTGGTGAACCAGCTGCTCGTTCTGAATACCTACGCAGCGACCGCCGTGACCTTCCAGCAGAAGTTCAATGGCATAGGCGCCCATACGGGATGCCAGGATACGGTCGTAAGGAACCGGGGAACCACCACGCTGGATGTGACCCAGTACGGTTGCACGCGTTTCACGACCCGTTTCTTTCTCAATGTAATGCGCCAGTTCGTCAACGTCACACATGTGTTCAGTGATCGCTACGATTGCGTGTTTTTTACCTTTCGCGATGCCCGCTTTGATTTCAGTAACCAAATCGTCACGGCTGAATTCCACTTCCGGAACCACCACGAACTCACAGCCACCGGCAATCGCTGCTGCCAGGGTCAGGTCACCACAGTAGCGGCCCATCACTTCAACGATGGAAATACGCTGGTGAGAAGAAGATGTATCACGCAGACGGTCAATCGCTTCGACAACGGTACCCAGCGCGGTGAAGTAACCGATGGTGTAGTCGGTACCTTTGATATCGTTATCGATAGTGCCCGGCAGACCGATGCATGGGAAGCCCATTTCGGTCAGGCGTTTTGCACCCATGTAAGAACCGTCACCCCCGATAACAACCAGGGCGTCGATGCCACGCTTCTTCAGGTTTTCGATCGCCACCGCACGTACGTTTTCATCACGGAATTCCGGGAAGCGAGCAGAACCGAGGAAAGTACCGCCACGGTTGATCATGTCGGACACGCTGTAGCGGTCAAGCTGGACCATACGGTCTTCATACAAACCCAGGTAGCCATCATGGATCCCCATGACTTCCAGCCCTTCCGTCAACGCTGCACGTACAACACCACGGATTGCTGCGTTCATGCCCGGCGCATCACCGCCGCTTGTCAACACACCGATTTTCTTAATCATGACTACCTCTGAACTTTGGAATGCAAAATGAAATCTGCTGCCGGAAGTCGATTCCGCATATCGAAACGATCCAACGAATATGCAGATAGTATAACAATCACTTCCTGCTGAATTGATTCAGGTCAGGCCAAATGGTGGTAATTTATACACAAAATGCTGGCCCGATTCACTTTTTTTACAACGAATTATGAAAGCTCAAACATCTTGCCTTCCTTGGGTACGACTGAACAGGGATCCTGATGAATGATGACATCCGATCCCGGGAAACGCCGTAAAATTGCCTGCTCAACCTGTTCAGCCACTAAATGCGCCTGAACGAGCGGCAGATTATCTTCCATTTCCAAATGAATCTGAATAAAGCGGGTCGGCCCTGACTGCCGCGTGCGAAGATCGTGAGCGCCGCTGACTCCAGGCCATGACGTCACGATATCAATAATTTCCTGACGTTCCTCATCGGGTAAAGCGCGATCCAGCAAAGATTGCACTGCCTCATACCCCATGCGTAATGCGCTATATAAAATATAGATGCCAATCCCGAGCGCAAACAAGGCATCTGCACGATGCCAGCCATACCATGCCAGCCCGAGCGCAATGAGAATCGCACCGTTCATCATAACATCAGACTGATAATGAAGCATATCTGCCCGAACGGCCTGACTTTGCGTACGCTTCACTACCCAGCGCTGAAACGAGACCAGAATGATTGTACACACTAACGCAATGATGGTGACAACCACCCCAACGCCCGGATCTTTCATCGGCGTGGGTTGGATGAGATGCTGAATCCCGGTCAGGAATAAAAACAGCGCCGAACCAGAAATAAACATGCTTTGCGCCAGCGCCGCCAGCGATTCCGCTTTTCCGTGTCCGAACGTATGCTCATCATCGGCCGGTTGCAGCGAATAGCGCACCACCAACAGGTTGGTTAACGACGCCGCGATGTCCACCAGAGAATCCACCAGTGCAGCCAGAATACTGACCGATCCGGTGTACCACCACGCGAAAATTTTGATCAAAAGTAACAGCGATGCCATCACGGTTGCCGCGATTGCCGCCCGGCTCACCAGCCGCCCATAGGTTTGATTCATAAACACTCCTGCCAGGATATGCCGCTAGTATAACGGATGAAGTAAAACAGTCAGGCAATAACCGAGGGACAAATTTTGGGCAAAAAAAAACCCCACATCATGTGGGGGAAGACAGGGATGGTGTCTATGGCAAGGAAAACAGGGTTACTACTGGGAACGTGAGTTGCTACTACTCAATAAATTCAACGATGAGCTTTTTTTCCAGTGCGCTACATCGCGCAGTTGCTCCATTCGTTGTTCATGTTTCTCATTTAAAACCGCTTGCTGCTCTGGCGTTAACAGGCGATACATCTGGTTGCGGATCCTGGCTATTTCAACCTGGCGGGCAACCTGTTCTTGCGCCATTCTTTCTGCCTGAGCGCGCACTGCGCTTTCATCAAATTTCTCTGCGGTGACAAGGCGATGCATTGTCTCCATTTCGCTAACATTAACAGGAGGCTGTTCGTGTCTTGCCTGCTGCATTAAATCTCGCATCTGTTGACGTTGATGTTCGGTTAAACTAATACCGTCAAACATGTGGCTCTGAACGCTGCGTTGCGATGAGCCTTCACCCAGGTGCCAGTGATCGCCTGTGACGACTTCAGCTGCATGGCTAAATGTACTGAGTGCCAGCGTTGAGGCCATGACGGCAGCGGTAACTTTGCCCATCACTTGCTCCCAAAATCTTTTCTGTCGCGATTCAACGAGAGACAGTTTACGATTCGGGCTGCAAACATGCGTCAGGGGGTGTAAAACAACGTAAAGTCATAGATTAGCGACGCCTGATGACGTAATTTCTGCCTCGGAGGTACGTAAACAATGAATAAAATCCTGTTAGTTGATGATGACCGAGAGCTGACTTCCCTGTTAAAGGAGTTGCTCGAAATGGAAGGTTTCGATGTGCTGGTTGCCTATGATGGGGAACAGGCGCTTGAGCTTCTGGATGACAGCATCGATTTACTTTTGCTCGACGTCATGATGCCGAAGAAAAACGGCATTGATACGCTGAAAGCACTTCGTCAGACACACCAGACACCTGTAATCATGCTGACCGCTCGCGGCAGCGAATTGGATCGCGTACTTGGCCTTGAGCTGGGCGCGGACGACTATTTACCTAAACCGTTTAACGACCGTGAACTGGTCGCGCGCATCCGCGCTATTCTGCGTCGCTCACACTGGAGCGAACAGCAGCAGAACAGCGATAACGGCTCGCCGACGCTGGAAGTAGATGCGTTAAGCCTTAATCCGGGTCGCCAGGAAGCCAGCTTTGACGGGCAAATTCTGGAGTTAACCGGCACCGAATTCACCCTGCTCTATTTGCTGGCTCAGCATCTCGGTCAGGTGGTTTCGCGTGAGCACCTGAGCCAGGAAGTGCTGGGCAAACGCCTGACGCCTTTCGATCGCGCGATCGACATGCATATCTCGAACCTGCGTCGTAAGCTGCCAGAGCGTAAAGACGGACACCCGTGGTTTAAAACCCTGCGTGGTCGCGGCTACCTGATGGTCTCCGCTTCATGATAGGGAGCTTAACCGCACGCATCTTTGCCATCTTCTGGTTGACGCTGGCACTGGTGTTGATGTTGGTACTGATGTTACCCAAGCTCGACTCACGCCAGATGACCGAGCTACTGGACAGCGAGCAGCGCCAGGGGTTAATGATTGAGCAACATGTTGAAGCTGAACTGGCGAACGATCCACCCAACGATTTGATGTGGTGGCGTCGCTTGTTTCGGGCGATAGACAAGTGGGCGCCGCCAGGACAGCGGTTATTACTTGTTACGACGGAAGGACGCGTGATCGGCGCAGAACGCAACGAAATGCAGATCATTCGTAACTTTATTGGTCAGGCCGATAACGCCGACCATCCGCAAAAGAAAAAATACGGTCGCGTTGAGATGGTCGGGCCTTTCTCCGTCAGAGACGGTGAAGATAACTACCAGTTGTATCTCATACGACCTGCCAGCAGCTCACAATCTGACTTTATCAACCTGCTGTTCGACCGACCGCTGTTGTTGCTGATCGTCACCATGTTAGTCAGCTCACCGCTATTGCTTTGGCTTGCCTGGAGTCTGGCGAAACCGGCGCGTAAGTTGAAAAACGCGGCGGATGAAGTAGCTCAGGGTAACCTGCGTCAGCATCCGGAGCTGGAAGCCGGTCCGCAGGAGTTCCTGGCGGCAGGCGCAAGCTTTAACCAGATGGTGACGGCGCTGGAACGGATGATGACCACACAGCAACGCCTGCTGTCGGACATCTCTCACGAGCTGAGAACACCGCTAACGCGTCTGCAACTGGGCACCGCTCTGCTGCGCCGTCGTAGCGGTGAGAGCAAAGAGCTGGAGCGCATTGAAACAGAAGCTCACCGACTGGACAGCATGATCAACGACCTGCTGGTGATGTCACGTAATCAGCAGAAAAACGCGCTGGTCAGCGAAACAGTGAAAGCTAATCAGCTTTGGGGTGAAGTGTTGGATAACGCCGCCTTTGAAGCTGAGCAGATGGGTAAATCACTCACGGTGAATTTCCCGCCGGGTCCGTGGCCGCTGTACGGTAACCCAAATGCGTTGGAAAGTGCGCTGGAAAACATTGTGCGCAATGCCCTGCGCTATTCACATACGAAGATTGAAGTTGGCTTCGCGGTGGATATCGACGGGATTACCATCACCGTGGACGACGATGGCCCAGGCGTTAGCCCTGAAGACAGAGAACAGATTTTCCGTCCGTTCTATCGTACCGATGAGGCGCGCGATCGCGAGTCTGGCGGAACAGGTCTGGGTCTGGCGATTGTTGAAACCGCAATTCAGCAGCATCGTGGCTGGGTAAAGGCCGAAGACAGCCCACTGGGTGGTTTACGGCTGGTGATTTGGTTGCCACTGTATAAACGCGCTTAACTGGCTTCCCCGGTACGACATGATTACCGGGGAAGCATTTACGTTATGCCGCCGCAGCCGCAGCCGCTAGCTTTTGCTTTTTAATTCGCTTCACCAGAATGGTCGAGCAGATAAAGCCCATTAAGCTGAACGCAATCATCACGCTAAAGACATAGTTGTAGCCAGTGATGCCGCTATTGGTATCCAGCAAATAGCCGTACAACGTGTACGCAAACATCGCTGGCATATAACCGATGATGCAACCAAATGCCATTGCCGAGCCCGCATACTCACGTGGGGTACCGATCTCATCCATCGGCGCGAAGAAAATGGCGCGCTGTGAGAAGATAATCGCTCCGAATCCTAATGTCGCCGCCATACCGATATACACGTTCATTGTTTGATGCGGTAACTGCATGAACACAAGCATCGCCACAGCAGAGATCAGGAACGTCCACTTCAGATACACTGTCGGTGATTTAGCAACTTTATCTGCCAACATTCCGCCAATCGGCCCACCTACCATTTTTAACGCATACTGGTTGATGATGCCGTACGCACCGACGAGAGCTACCGGCAGCATATAGATATCTTTTAAGAACGGGATAAAGTAAGTCAGTCCACAGTACGCGGCATAAACGAAGAAAATACCTAAAGAAGCCAGCCAAACATTAGGGCAGGACAAAACATGTTTGATACCCTTTAACACTTCCATGTTGGCACTAGTTTTCTCGCCGCCTTTCACTTTGTCATCATCGACAATAAAGTACGTCACAATACCTGCCACAAGCGTAATTACCGTATAGAACAACAGGCCCGCCTGCATCCCCGCTTTACCTTCACCAAACTGGACGAAGACAAACAGAGCGCCAGATGCAACGATAACATCCACCACGCCACGTCCGGCTTCTAAAAAGCCGAACATGCGTCCTTGTTCTTCTTTCGTTCCCAGCAAACGAACGGCTTTCAGCAATACCGGCCAATAAACCACATCGGCAAAGAAAGCCATCGCGGCAAAGCAAATGAGATAACCAGTAAATGACGGTAGCGTTGCCAGATATAAGCCACATAACCCAACGCCAATCAGACCGAACGGTAATAATATTTTCTTGGAGTAACGATCTGCGATATAGAGAGAAAGAAAAAGTCCGGTTGTCTGAACAATCGTATAAACCGTAAAGCTCAACCCAATTTGCGTATTAGTTAAACCCCAGTCATTCTGCATTGGCACATAGAAAACATCTTTCATACTTGAAAGCTTGAATATCGTGCCGCCGCCTAAAATCAAAAAACAGAGCCTTGCCCATTTATTCATGAACATGATTAAACCCTCATTGCTTGTTGAGAGAAATATCTAAATTAAATTGTATAATTAATAAAGCCAGGGGATTACTTTCATAATCCTTTCCGCATTTAATAATATTTTAAGAAAACTAATTAATTGCCTATAAACTTGTCACATATATCACGAATGTATTTTATTTGGGCAAGAGCATGTTCTTTTTCCTGCGCCAGTCGCGCATCAATCATGTTGCTGTCAGGCAGCGGCGTATAACTTGCATCGCGCCATGGGATCCATGGATTATCACCCTCATCGTCGAAGCGAAATGCAGGGGCATAATATTCAACTTCTTCTTCCAGGCCAAAAGCATGTACTTGCGGTTTATCTTCACCTAAAAGTAATAATGCCTTAAGCATTTCTTCCATAGGTAAATCGCCGTGTCCTGAACGACAAGCCTCATGCCCCCAGCCTTTACCTTCTTTAATAATTTTTGCGTCTTTGATATGCACCTGAGTGATCAGAGGAGACATAACCTCTAACGCAGAAAGCGGCTGCTCATTGGCATTAATCATGTTGCCAAAATCAAACAGAATAGAGAGATTTTTCATCCCGCTATTGTTAACCAGCGTCACCAGCTCATGGCCTTGCAGATCTTCATGCTGTTCGATAGTAAAGCTTAGTCCGCAATCGTCATACTGAGACAGCCATGCAATATCATTGGCAATCTTCGCCATAACATCGTTGAGATGCCCTTCATAACGCGGGTAGAAACGCACTGAAGTTGCACCAGTAGCAACAGCAATACGGATGGCATCCGTCAATGTCGCCTTATCCGATGCGCTCGTTTCGATATGCACATCCAGATTATATTTTTTGGCCTTCTCTTTAAAATCGTGTAGCTGCTGATCGTTCAGTTTCTGCAGTGATTGGGACTCACCATCCTCAACATGTATTTTTACACCCTTCAATTTTTGCTGATGCGCAATATCCAGAAGATCCCCCGGCAGGACTCTCTCGTAGCGCATATTCAGATGAAAAGCATAAGCATGTAGGTACAGCGGTATATTTCTCGCGCGTTCCGCAAGAAGTTCTTGGTTACATTTTCCCATTATTTTTCTCATTCATCGCGAATAACAAGTTCCACTGATTCAAGTCTCCAGTATTCGAAATCAACCTGAACCACTTTTTTATCTCGGGTAGCCCGATGTTTTTCTACTAAAATTCCATACGTATTAGGCGCAACACCCAGCTCTTTGCAGGCCACTTCTGGCATATTGACCGGTTTAAAAACCATTTCTTTGATATTTAAAACATGGCCAAACGCATCTTCCCAGACGCTGGCAAAAGACTGATTGCCCAATTTATTAATGAATCCTGGCGCAACATCAGCATCAATATAGGATTCATGGTAAAACACTTTATGTGAATCAAGACCGCACCAGCCGGTAACTAAATAGCGGTCACCGGAGGAGAGAAAAACATCATCAACATGATGCGGAACTGTATCAATGGTTTCTTTGGTTAAATAATCCCAAAAAGGCTTACGTCCCTGAGCACAGGCTTCAGCATTGAAGCTGGAAAGTGATTTAGGGTTATAAATAAATCGCTTCGACGAAATAAACCAACCACTGCGGTTCTTACGGAAAATACGCGCATCGATCTCAAGCTCAATCAGAACCTGACGTAAGGTCATACGCTTTGCATCCAGCAGCTCACATAACTCCCTTTCCGAAGGCAATTTGGACCCCGCTGGTAAATTCTTCTCGTTTAACCAGCTTTCAAAGCGCTCCCTGAGCACATCAACATTGTTTTTCTTTTTCATTTCGCTCATCTGGTTTAAACCAATTTGAAGCTAAGATATTTGAGTGCAGGAAATACTCAAGTTTTTTTTCAACGCAGAGTTTCTTTTTGTGGACCAGGTATCAAGAATGGCTTTGAAGCAAACCGAGACCGTCAGGTTTTTGCCCGGTTTGGTACGCAGGGGATGAACCACGGGGGAGAGGTAAATCAGGTGTCGCCACCTGATTTAATTGCCAGATGAAGGTAGGTTTATTTTCCCCACAAACGGCGGGAATTGTCTTCGATCTTGCCGCTTAAACGGCGCTTTTGCATCGTTCTGGTCCAGCTTTTTGATAACCCGGCAGCCGACAGTAAACGATGATATTGCGAATCATCAAACGGCATATGCCAGGCGATAGCAATTGCCTCCTGTACGCTGACGTCGCTCACGCGTGACGCCAGGATCAACGGCGCGTCTGCTGACACCTGACCAGGCGCGATGACGCTGCACAGCCAGCCTGTCTTACCCGCATCCTGCATCTGGCTGGCCATATCGCTGATGCCAAAATGGAAATTCAGCTTAAAGCACGGCGAGCGCGGCTGCGTGACCTGAATCAGCGCCTCTCCCCACTGGAAAATGTCGCCAATATACACATTATCTTCAGTCAGCCCCTCAGTAGAGAGGTTCTCACCAAACGCGGGGGCGACAAATAGCTCCGCCTGCTCCGGAAACGCTTGTCTCCAGTGCTGATAGTGTTCACGCGGATAGTGACACAGCGCGCGATCCGGCCCGCCGTGAATTTTCGTTTCCGCCTGTTCATCCCCCGTCAGCCCCAGTTCGGTCAGCATCAGCTCACCGTCAATCTGGACTTTAGCAATCGCGCTAGGACGGCTTCCCGTGTAGTCCCGAACTTTGCCCGTAAAAACATCGACCGGATATCGCATCTGTTCCCTCTCCCGATAAATTTCCCCCATTACACCATATTTATTTTACCCCAGTCGCTCAAAATGAGAGCACGGTTCACATGAAACTTAGGGACACATGCTATCAATGTAATCTAGTTTTGAAACGTCATTTCAAATAAGGAGTCGACAACGTGACTGGTCAATCGCAATTTGCTGGCGTCTGGTGTCCTTCCATTACGCCAATGGACAATGATGGCAAGATCGATCTCAACGGTCTAAGCCTGCATCTCAAACGCCTTACCGAGGCCAAAATCGACGTGATTTTGCTGATGGGCAGCATCGGGGAATTTGCCTCCTTTACGCTCGAAGAAAGGCTGCTGCTGATCCGCGAGGCCCGCGCCATGAGCTCGCTAAAGATGGTCGCCAACGTCTCATCCACCTGCCAGAATGATGTTTTATTGATGGCGCAGGAAGCGTATCGCGCAGATTACGATGCCGTGATGATCCTGCCGCCCTACTACTACGGACAAACGGCGAAACAGCTGCTGAGCTACTTCCGTCAGTTGGGGCAGAAACTCAGCGGCAAATGGTTTGCTTATAACTTCCCGGCACGCACCGGCTGCGATTTAACCCCCGAACTGGTAGCCACCCTCGCCGCCGAGTTCCCGAATTTCGCTGGCATTAAAGACACCGTCGACTGCCAGTCCCATACCCGCAGTATGATTCAGACCACCCGCGCCGTGCGGGAGGATTTTGCCGTGCTGTCCGGCTATGACGAATACTACATTCCCAACCTGTTAGCAGGTGGCGCGGGGATAATTTCAGGGTTGAACAACGTCATGCCGGAACTGTTTGTCAGCGCGCGGGAAGCGTTTAAACAGGGCGACCTGGCAGCGCTTCGCGATATTCAGGACCAGATTGGCACCTACATGTCCATCTATGCTATCGGCGAAGATTTTGTCACCACCATCAAAACCGTGGTATCGCGTAAGTTTGGCTATTGTACCGGCGTGTCACGTAATGCCGGTGGAGAGTTGAACGAGAGTGAGTGTCGAACAATCGATGAGGTGTTTGTCGTCAAAGGGTAAATAATTAAGCCGGATGGTGCAGACCATCCGGCTTAAGAGACTTACTTCACGGTGCCACGAATATCAATTTCTGCCGCCCTTGCTTTGGCCCTTTTCGACCAGATAGACGTGATAATCGGCACCAGAATGGAGGTCACAATCACCGACGTGGCGACCAGGGAAGTTGCTGCCGGTGCCATCGGTTTAAATGCCGGAACCATTTCAGCAATCAGCACAGGCGTAGCAACCGCCGCCCCCGCAGAACTGGAAGCGGCAATCCCCGCCGTACCATCGCCACCACCAATCAGTTTATCGGCGATAATCAATGGAATACCAGTGATGATAATCACCGCCACGCCCAGCAGAATACCCAGCACGCCGGTCTGCGCAATCACGCTCAAATCAATGGTGTTACCTAATGCGAAGGCAAAGAACGGGATCAGCGTCTGCACCGCTTTGCTGAAGAACTCCCGCAGTTCAGGGTCCAGATTCCCCAGCGCAAAGCCAATCAGGAACGGCAATACCGCACCAACAAATACGTGTGGTTCAAACGACGCGATCCCGGCGGTTCCCAGAATCACCATGGTCATCAGCGGGCCAGACTCCAGCGACATCAGGACAAACGCCCCGGCCTCTTCTTTGGTGCCGTACTGCTGCATAATCGAGGCATACAGCCCGCCGTTGGTCATATCCATCGCGGCCACCAGCGCCAGCGTAGACAACCCAGCGAAGAATCCGACCTCTACACCATGTTCCGGCAGAATGCGTGAAGCAATCGCTGCAACCACCCACGCCACCAGAATCTTGGTGATGACTAACGTACCTGATTTACGCAGCACGGTGCCGGTGGCGCTTAGCTTGATCGACGCCCCCATGCAAAAGAACCAGACTGCCAGGATAGGCACCGTACCGGTGATCATACCGTTGGTAAAAGAGCCGAAATATTTGCCGGCGCCGGGGGAAAAGGTGTGACACAACGCGCCCAGGAAAAGCGGCACCAGCATCATACCGCCTGGGATTTTCTCTATCGTACGTTTGATCTGCATTTCCATCACCTGTAGACATAAAAATGGGGCAATTTTTATGGGCGATTGCATCTTGCTTTGAGATGCGCCCGTCTTGATGAAAAGAAGATAGACATTCATAGAGACTATAAAAGTGATCCCACTCGCATAATAAAACCTTGTTTCAATTTAAATGGATCATTGTTTTTATATTGAGTTTGATCACAAAAAAACCCCACAAGCATCGCTTGCAGGGCTTTGTTAAAGCGTAGAACTTATTTTTTTGCTGCGAAACGCGCGGCAGCTTCGTCCCAGTTCACGACGTTCCAGAACTCTTTGATGTAGTCCGGGCGACGGTTCTGGAATTTCAGGTAGTAAGCGTGTTCCCAAACGTCCAGGCCCACGATTGGGAAACCGGAAGCGCCAGAGATAGCTTCACCCATCAGCGGGGAATCCTGGTTGGCGGTGGAAACAACAGCCAGTTTGTCACCTTTCAGAACCAGCCACGCCCAGCCGGAGCCAAAGCGGGTTGCCGCTGCTTTTTCAAATTCAGCTTTGAAGTTGTCAACGGAGCCGAAGTCACGTTCGATAGCCGCTTTCAGGTCGCCCTGCAGCGTAGTACCGGTTTTCAGGCCTTTCCAGAACAGGCTGTGGTTAGCGTGACCGCCCGCGTTGTTACGCAGTACGGTTTTCTTGTCTGCTGGCAGTTGATCCAGTTTGGTGATCAACTCTTCAACGGACAGGCTGGCGAATTCAGGCAGGCTTTCCAGCGCAGCGTTGGCGTTATTTACGTAAGCCTGGTGGTGTTTGGTGTGGTGGATTTCCATCGTCTGCTTATCGAAGTGCGGTTCAAGGGCATCATAAGCGTACGGCAGGGATGGCAGTGTATAACTCATAATCATCTCCAGTATTGTCGGGCGGCCAGTGTTAACGCCGCGTAAGCAGTTGGGTCATTATAGTTAATTAAATGATATTGAAAATGATTATCAATGCCGTACTTTTTACAGGGTCTTAATGAATCAAACCCATTGTTAAAGATGTGAGCCGAATCACCCACTTAACGTGATGATTGCCAACATGCGCAAAAGGACGGCAATCGTTAAAAGGTTAACCACCTGCGTAATTTTTAAACTCGTTAGGTCGGAGGGGTCATTACCGACGATAAAAAATAACGAGGATTAAGTCATGAGTAACGCGATTACGATGGGTATCTTTTGGCATTTGATAGGGGCAGCCAGTGCCGCCTGTTTCTATGCCCCGTTCAAGCAAGTCAAACATTGGTCATGGGAAACGATGTGGTCGGTTGGCGGGATCGTCTCCTGGATAATCCTGCCGTGGACCATCAGCGCCATGTTACTTCCCGATTTCTGGGCCTACTTCAGCTCCTTCAGCCTCTCCACGCTGGCGCCGGTATTTCTGTTTGGTGCAATGTGGGGGATTGGCAATATCAACTATGGCCTGACCATGCGCTATCTCGGTATGTCGATGGGTATCGGGATTGCAATAGGTATTACGCTGATTGTCGGCACGCTGATGACCCCGATTATCAACGGCAATTTTGATGTACTGATCAATACCTCTGGTGGCCGCATGACGCTGCTTGGCGTACTGGTCGCGCTGATTGGAGTGGGCATTGTTACCCGTGCCGGTCAGTTAAAAGAACGAAAAATGGGCATCAAAGCGGAAGATTTCAACCTGAAAAAAGGTCTGGTTCTGGCCGTCATGTGCGGTATTTTCTCCGCCGGGATGTCCTTTGCGATGAACGCGGCGAAACCGATGCACGATGCCGCCGCCGCGTTGGGCGTCGATCCGCTGTATGTCGCCCTGCCTAGCTATGTGGTCATTATGGGCGGTGGCGCGCTTGTTAACCTGGGCTTCTGCTTCATTCGTCTGGCAAAAGTGAAGAACTTGTCGATAAAAGCCGACTTCTCGTTAGCCAAACCGCTGATTATCACCAACGTGCTGCTCTCTGCGCTTGGTGGCTTGATGTGGTATCTACAATTCTTCTTCTACGCCTGGGGCCACGCACGTATTCCGGCGCAGTATGACTATGTAAGCTGGATGCTGCACATGAGCTTCTATGTTTTGTGCGGCGGGATTGTCGGTCTGGTATTGAAAGAGTGGAAAAACGCGGGTCGTCGTCCGGTCAGCGTGTTAAGCCTCGGCTGCGTAGTGATCATTGTCGCGGCAAACATTGTCGGTCTGGGAATGGCCAGCTAAGCATGCTGAGTACTGAGATGACGCCACTGGCTCGGCGTCATCCCGGTTTCCCGCATAAATACCACCGAAAAGTAGTTACTGTCCTCAAAGCCGCAGCGCATGGAAATCTCGCTAATCATCAACCGACTATGTTTGAGCAGATACTGCGCATGGCAAACCCGCACCTGGCGGAGATACTGGTTGATGGTCATCCCGGTCTGGCTGCGAAACTGCTGGCGCAAAACGCGCTCGCTGCATTGTTCGCGCTCGCAAAACGTATCCAGTTCAAACGCATGCTCATGGCTACCGGCTAATGCGGTGATCAGTTTATCCAGCAGCGTTTCACTGGAGGTCGCCGGTAGCGTATCCGTGGCATAACGATGCCGCTTAAGGTGTGTCACCAGTTGCCCGAACAGCAGCTCAGCCATGGTAAAAGCCTGTGCATCACGTTGATTGCTTTCATGCTCAAGCTGGCTTATCACCTGTCGGACCTGGGTCATGCCAACGCTACCGAGTCGCCAGTGCGGCTGCCTCGGCGTACCGTCAAATCCGGGGATCGCCCCTTGCCAGTCAACATTCAGCGTCAACCGCTCCGGGCAGTAGATGATATTTTGCAACACCAGGTCGTTCACGGAGGTGTAGGAGTGTTTATCTTCGGCGCGAATGTAAAACAGATCGCCACGGGTTATCCGGTACGGGCGATCGTTAAGGACATGCAGACCATTACCGCGCCAGACCATGACCAGCTCGCAAAACTCGTGGGTATGCTCAGCAAAGACATCCTGCGGATAACGGTCAGCCACGGCCACAGCCTGCTGCTCATGCGCAAAGAAGTCTGATTTCAGAAGGACCAGATGATTCGCCATCACAATATTCCCTGTCGGATGGCGGCTACGCCTTATCCGACCTACAGATTACGTGACACGTAGGCCGGATAAGGCGTAGCCACCATCCGGCGTTAAGGGACATGATTATCTGAGATTCGGCGGTAAAAAACGTTGATAGCTTTCGCGTTACTGGAGGCGGCTTGCCACAACGAGATCGCGCCCCTGACGAATATCGCGTGGTGACCACTTGAACTCACGACGAAAAAGCGTCGAAAAGTGGTTACTGTCGCCGAATCCGCAGAGATAAGCGATGTCTGTCACGCTGTCATCACTGTGGCGAAGCAGATGCCGGGCCTTGATCAGCCGCAAGCGGTTAAGGTAGCGCTGCGGCGTCAATCCGGTTTGCTGTTTGAGCTGGCGATGCAGAGTGCGCAAAGAGAGGGAAAACTTCTCGGCCAGCGCCTCCCAACACACCTCGTCGGCAAAGTTATCTTCCAGCCACGCCATCAGGAGGTTAAGCCGCGCGTCGTTATCGGTCGCTGCTTCCATCAGGCTGCTTTTACGCAGCAGTACCAGCAACTGCATAAACAGGATCTCGCGATTTGCCGCCGTTGGTGTATCCATCCCCTCACCGAGCGCTTCCATCTGCCCCACCAGTTGTCGAACCTGCTGCAATACCCCCTGATTCACCCGCCAGTGGGAGGGATACTGCCCATTCTGTTCCTGAGGTAAAAGCTGATTCAGCCCAGCCAGAAATTGAAACGCATCCGGGGAGCGATACAACACATTGGTCAGGCACAGATTGTCAGTATGTTCATATAAATGCCGGTCATGATCGCGAACGAAACACACCGTACCGCCGCTGATTGTGTAAGGCTGCCCGTTGAACACATGGATCCCCGTTCCATGTTCGACCACCACAATTTCATGAAAATCATGATGATGCTCTGGAAACGCAGGTTGAGGAAGCCGCGGTTCAATAGCCACTGGCGCTTTACCTGTCGGAAAAAAATCCACGCAATGCAATACCGTCATGATGACATCCTTCCCGATCAAATGAACATGGCTGAATAGTAATTAAGGGTTATCACCCTCACCTTAAATTTTTGACGCCAAAGTGCGTAAACACGGTTAATTCTTCAAGAAATGGCGGGAAAGATCGGGAATTGCGGAAGGCGTCACATCCGCTAAAACAGGTCCTATTAATAGAAATTGTGAACAGCGTCACGTTCACCTTTGCCATGTTGCCAGCCGCTAATTGTGGCTGTCACTGTCAAGAAGGTACGCGTTATCTGGGGTTCTTAGACTGAGTGCAATAAAACTCAGAAGGACCTCGCTATGACTTTTCGCCATTGTGTCGCAGTCGATCTCGGCGCATCCAGTGGGCGCGTAATGCTGGCGCGTTACGACAGTGAACACCGCTCCCTGACGCTACGTGAAATCCACCGCTTCATGAACTGCCTGCAAAAAACAGACGGTTTTGACACCTGGGACATCGACAGCCTGGAAAACGATATTCGTCTTGGCCTGAAAAAAGTCTGCGATGAAGGCATTCGGATAGACAGCATCGGCATTGATACCTGGGGCGTGGATTACGTTCTGATCGATAACATCGGTCAACGTGTCGGTCTGCCGGTCTCTTACCGTGACAGCCGCACGACCGGCATTATGGCGCAGGCGATGGAGCAGCCGGGTAAAGGTGAAATTTACCGCCGTAGCGGCATTCAGTTTCTGCCCTTTAACACCCTGTATCAACTGCGTGCGCTGGTTGAACAGCAGCCAGAACTGCTCCCGCAGGTGGCCCACGCCCTGCTGATCCCCGACTACTTCAGCTTTCGCCTGACCGGCAAAATGAACTGGGAATACACCAACGCCACCACCACCCAGCTAGTCAATATCAATACCGACGACTGGGATGACACACTGCTGGCGTGGACCGGGGCAGACAAAGCCTGGTTTGGTCGCCCGACGCATCCAGGGAACGTGATCGGCCACTGGATTTGCCCACAGAAAAACCAAATTCCGGTTGTCGCCGTCGCCAGTCACGACACGGCCAGCGCGGTCATTGCTTCTCCGCTGGCCGACAAAAACAGCGCCTATCTCTCTTCCGGGACCTGGTCGCTGATGGGCTTTGAGAGCAGAACACCGTATACCAACGATGCGGCGCTGGCGGCAAATATCACCAATGAAGGCGGCGCGGAAGGACGCTACCGTGTCCTGAAAAATATTATGGGGCTGTGGCTGCTCCAGCGCGTATTAAAAGAGCGCCAGATTACCGACCTGCCAACGCTTATCAGCCAAACGCAAGCGCTGCCGGCCTGCCAGTTCCTGATAAACCCGAACGACGATCGCTTTATCAACCCCGACGATATGAGTGCAGAAATTCAGGCAGCATGCCGTGAATCAGGCCAACCCGTTCCCCTGCAAAACGCCGAACTGGCGCGCTGTATCTTCGACAGCCTGGCGTTGCTGTACGCCGACATCCTGCAAGAACTGGCACAACTGCGTGGTGCAGCATTTAGCCAACTGCACATTGTCGGTGGCGGCTGCCAGAACACCTTACTGAACCAGCTATGTGCGGATGCCTGCGGTATTCGCGTGATGTCCGGGCCGATTGAGGCTTCCACGCTCGGCAATATTGGCATCCAGCTGATGACGCTGGACGAGCTGAACAACGTCGATGATTTCCGTCAGGTGGTGCGCGCCAACTACGAACTGACCACCTTCATTCCCAATCCTGAAAGTGAAATTGCCCGCTACCAGGCGCAGTTTCAATCACTACGACAGACAAAGGAGCTTTGCGCATGACCACTCAACTTGAACAAGCCTGGGAACTGGCAAAACTGCGTTTCGCCGCGGTAGGCATTGATGTCGAGGCGGCCTTACGCCAGCTCGATCGTCTGCCGGTCTCCATGCACTGCTGGCAGGGCGATGATGTCGCCGGTTTCGAAAATCCGGAAGGCTCGCTCACTGGCGGTATTCAGGCTACCGGTAACTATCCGGGTAAAGCGCGTAACGCCACCGAACTGCGGGCCGATCTGGAGCAGGCGCTGAGCCTGATTCCTGGTCCAAAACGTCTGAATTTGCACGCGATCTATCTGGAATCTGATACGCCGGTTGCCCGCGACCAAATCAAACCTGAGCACTTTAAAAACTGGGTGGAGTGGGCGAAAGCGAACCAGTTAGGGCTGGATTTCAACCCATCCTGCTTCTCACACCCGCTGAGCGCCGACGGTTTCACGCTGGCGCACGCCGACGACACCATTCGCCAGTTTTGGATCGATCACTGCAAAGCCAGCCGTCGCGTCTCGGCGTATTTTGGCGAGCAGTTGGGTACACCATCGGTGATGAACATCTGGATCCCGGATGGCATGAAAGACATCACCGTTGACCGTTTAGCTCCGCGCCAGCGTCTGCTGGACGCACTGGACGAAGTGATCAGCGAGAAACTCGACCCGGCGCACCATATCGATGCCGTCGAAAGCAAGCTGTTTGGCATCGGTGCGGAAAGCTACACCGTGGGCTCTAACGAGTTCTACATGGGTTACGCCACCAGCCGCCAGACCGCACTGTGTCTGGATGCGGGCCACTTCCATCCGACTGAAGTGATCTCCGACAAAATTTCCGCCACCATGCTGTATGTACCACGCCTGCTGCTGCACGTCAGCCGTCCGGTGCGCTGGGACAGCGATCACGTGGTGCTGCTGGATGATGAAACTCAGGCGATTGCCAGCGAGATCGTTCGCCACAACCTGTTCGACCGCGTACACATTGGCCTCGACTTCTTCGACGCCTCCATTAACCGCATCGCCGCGTGGGTGATCGGCACCCGCAATATGAAAAAAGCCCTGCTGCGCGCGCTGTTAGAACCCACCGAGCAACTGCGTCAGCTCGAAGCCAGCGGCGACTACACCGCACGTCTGGCCCTGCTGGAAGAGCAAAAATCGCTGCCGTGGCAGGCCGTCTGGGAGATGTATTGCCAGCGCCACGACACGCCTGCGGGCAGCCAGTGGCTGGACAGCGTGCGCGCTTATGAAAAAGAGATTTTGAGCAAACGTAGCTAACCGTGACGCCAGGCTTGTAGGCCGGATAAGACGCCCCACGTCGCCATCCGGCAATAAATGAAACACGATTGCCGGATGGCGCTTCGCTTATCCGGCCTACGTAAGACCCGATAACGTTCGGGCAATAAACAGGAACACCGAACATGCAAAAAATTACGACTTCCTGGTTCGTCCAGGGGATGATCAAAGCCACTTCTGATGCGTGGCTGAAAGGCTGGGACGAGCGTAATGGCGGCAACCTGACGCTGCGTCTTGATGAAGCAGATATCGCGCCGTTTAGCGCCGATTTCCACGAAAAACCACGCTATATTGCGCTAAGTCAGCCGATGCCGCTGCTGGCAAACACACCGTTTATCGTCACCGGTTCCGGTAAGTTTTTCCGTAACGTCCAGCTCGATCCCGCGGCAAACTTGGGCGTGGTACAAGTAGACAGCGACGGTGCGGGCTACCACATCCTCTGGGGCCTGACCCACGAGGCCGTGCCGACCTCTGAACTGCCGGCTCACTTCCTCTCTCACTGCGAACGCATTAAAGCGACGAACGGTAAAGACCGCGTGATCATGCACTGCCATGCCACCAACCTGATCGCTCTGACCTACGTACTGGAAAACAACACAGCGCTGATTACCCGCAAGCTGTGGGAAGGCAGCACCGAGTGCCTGGTGGTGTTCCCGGATGGCGTTGGCATTCTGCCGTGGATGGTGCCGGGTACAGATGAAATTGGTCAGGCTACCGCCGAGGAAATGCAGAAACACTCGCTGGTACTTTGGCCGTTCCACGGCGTGTTCGGAAGCGGACCTACCCTCGACGAAGCGTTCGGTTTGATAGATACCGCAGAGAAATCCGCCGAAGTTCTGGTCAAAATCTTTTCGATGGGCGGTATGAAGCAGACCATCTCACGTGAAGAGCTGGTCGCTCTTGGCAAACGCTTTGGTGTTACGCCGCTGGCAAGCGCCATAGAGCTGTACTGATACCTCCCAACTCAACGCCGGATGCGGCTTCGCCTTATCCGGCCTACAGGATTTTATTATTAAGGAGAATAGTGATGAGCTTTATGTTGGCACTGCCAAAAATTAGCCTGCATGGCGCCGGCGCGATTGCCGATATGGTGAATCTCGTGGCGAATAAACAATGGGGCAAAGCGCTGATCGTCACCGATGGTCAACTGGTAAAACTGGGCCTGCTGGATAGCCTGTTTGCCGCGCTGGATAAACATCAAATGTCTTACCACCTGTTTGATGAAGTATTCCCGAACCCGACAGAAGAGCTGGTACAGAAAGGTTTTGCAGCCTATCAGAACGCAGAATGTGACTACATCATCGCCTTCGGTGGCGGCAGCCCGATCGATACCGCCAAAGCAGTAAAAATCCTGACAGCCAACCCTGGCCCTTCTACCGCTTACTCCGGCGTGGGCAAAGTGAAAAATGCTGGCGTCCCGCTGGTCGCCATCAACACTACCGCCGGTACGGCAGCAGAGATGACCAGCAACGCGGTCATTATCGACTCTGCCCGTAAGGTTAAAGAGGTGATCATCGACCCGAATATCATCCCGGATATCGCTGTGGATGATGCCAGCGTAATGCTGGAAATCCCGGCCTCCGTCACCGCCGCAACCGGTATGGACGCCCTGACCCACGCGGTGGAAGCCTATGTTTCCGTTGGTGCACATCCGCTCACCGACGCTAACGCACTGGAAGCGATTCGCCTGATCAACCTGTGGCTACCAAAAGCGGTCGACGACGGTCATAACCTCGAAGCTCGTGAGCAAATGGCGTTTGGTCAGTATCTGGCGGGGATGGCATTTAACAGCGCTGGTCTGGGTCTGGTGCATGCGCTGGCGCACCAGCCGGGCGCAACCCATAATCTGCCACACGGCGTCTGCAACGCCATCCTGCTGCCGGTAATCGAAAACTTTAACCGTCCGAACGCCGTGGCGCGCTTTGCCCGCGTGGCGCAGGCGATGGGCGTCGATACCCGTGACATGAGCGATGAAGCGGCAAGTATGGAGGCCATCAACGCGATTCGTGCACTCAGCAAGCGTGTCGGTATTCCTGCGGGCTTTAGTTCCCTTGGCGTGACGAAAGAGGATATTGAAGGCTGGCTGGATAAAGCGTTGGCCGATCCGTGTGCGCCATGCAACCCGCGCACCGCCAGCCGCGACGAGGTCCGTGAGCTGTATCTGGAGGCGTTATGATCCGCAAGGCCTTTGTGATGCAGGTGAATGCCGACGCGCACGTTGAATATCAACGTCGGCACAATCCCATCTGGCCAGAGCTGGAAGCGGTGCTGAAAGAGCACGGCGCCCATCACTACGCGATTTATCTCGATCAGGTGCGCAATCTGCTGTTCGCCACCGTTGAGATTGAGTCCGAAGAACGCTGGAATGCCGTTGCCAGCACCGACGTTTGCCAACGTTGGTGGAAGCATATGCGTGACGTAATGCCAGCAAACCCGGACAACAGCCCGGTTAGCGCAGAGCTAAAAGAAGTGTTTTATTTGCAGTAAGTTATATGCCCGGTGGCGCAAGCTTACCGGGCCTACGGTTTTATTTTTTGTAGGTCGGATAAGCGATAGCGCCATCCGGCAATTCAATTTTGCTCAGAAACCAGAATCGCCTGAGTGTCAGGCTCCAGCGCTTTAAAAATATGCGCCCGATCGGCGGGGTAACAAATATAGTCCCCCTCACCTAACTCCTCCGGCGCTTCCGTCAATCCTACCATCGCCTTACCCTGCGTCACGATGATGTGTTCAACCGATCCAGGTGGATGCGGCTGTGAAATACGATCCGCGCCCGGCTGTGTCAGCAGCAGATAGATATCCCGCCGCGCCCCCGGCGGGCAGGCGGCCAGTAAAATGGCCTGGTAGTGGGCCTGCTCAGCCACCACCTTTGTTCCTTCGCCGCGGCGAATCACCTGCGTTTTTTGTTCCTGCGGCTCCAGCAGGCGAGCAAAGGGAATATCCAACGCCACACACAGCGACCAGAGCGTTTCCAGGCTAGGATTGCCATTGCCCGCTTCCAATTGCGAGAGTGTCGATTTTGCAATCCCTGCGCGACGGGCAATCTCTGCCAATGACAAACCGGTGCGCTGACGTTCACGCACAAGGCTTTTCGCGATCATACTGATGGGCTGGGTCATTCACGACTCCATGTTCTTTATATCGAACGAATCGTTCGACTTGTAATATTGACTGGTCGCGTTCATTATAATGGAAATTCGTTCGATATGGCTAAAACGGTATGAAACATTATTTTTCCAGTCTCAAAGGCGACACGATAAAAGCAATTTTTTTAGTCTGTCTGGCCGTCGGCGTAGTCGGCATGTCATACGGCTCGCTGGCGATGGCCTACGGCTTCCCGCTGTGGGTACCGTTTGTGCTTTCGATTACGGTACTGGCGGGTGCGTCCGAGTTTATGTTTATCGGTATCGTCGCCAGCGGCGGTAACCCACTGGCGGCAGCGGCTGCCGGTTTACTGGTCAACGCCCGACACGTGCCGTTTGGCGTCACGGTGCGCGATCTGGTGGGCTCCCGGGCTGCGAGTTTCCTCGGCTGTCATATCATGAACGACGAAAGCGTAGTCTTTGGCCTGTCGCAAAAAACGCCCGAACAACGTAAAGCCGCCTTCTGGCTGTGCGGTCTGGGCGTCGCGATTTTCTGGCCTGTTGGCACACTGATCGGCGCGGGCGTAGGCAAACTGCTCCCCGCCCCGGAAACCATCGGTCTGGATGCCGTCTTCCCTGCAATTTTATTAGCCTTAGTGGTCCCGGCCTTTAAAAACCGCACCACGCTGATTCGCGCCTGTAGCGGTGCCGGGTTGTCGCTTGCCGCCATCCCCTTTGCGCCGGTCGGTTTACCTGTTTTGCTCTCACTGTTTGGCTTACTGACGAGGAAAAAATAATGGGCAACATGACGCTGTTTATCGTCGGTATCGCCATGTTATCTCTGGGAACGTATTTAATGCGTTTAGGAGGAGCGAAGCTTGGGAGTCGATTAGCGTTCTCGGAACGCTCGCAGGCGCTGCTTTCCGACGCCGCAACGGTATTACTGTTCTCCGTTGCGCTGGCGACCACCTTTTACGAAGGTGAACACTTCGCTGGCATGGCGCGCGTGCTGGGCGTGGCTTTTGCGGTATTTCTCGCCTGGCGCAAGATGCCGCTAATCGTGGTGATCGTCGCTGCCGCAGTGGTGACCGCATTGCTGCGAATGGCGGGTATAAACTAAAAAAGCGCCTCAAGGGCGCTCTTTCGACAGTACTAAGGTATCTTATTTCAGCAGTTCGGCGGTCATGTGCACGCGGTTACCGGTGTATGCCTGAGTGATTTTGTAATCGCTGGCGCCCGCACGTTCAGCCTGAGCGGCGATTTTTGCTTCAGCGCTTTCCAGCGTAGAACCGGTTGCGGTCACTGTCTGAGCAGCGAAAGAACCGAAAGAAGTAGCCAGAGCGATAACTGCGACAAAAGTTTTGATGCTTTTCATGATATAAACCCTTTAACTTAGTTGTTTGTTTAAGGCACCGTGCCTTGATGTGATAAATAATAGGCTGATATCCGAACAACTGAAAGCGGAAGGATTTGCCAGTCTTATTCAAATTATTTGAGAGATAAGATGTTACGTAATCAGGAATCACAATGGCTTGCTGGCAGCCGTAGAAAAACGCAACTGGCGGGTAATTGGTTACTTCGTCAGGGTGAACCACAAAGTAAAATTCATCTTTTACATCATGGTGTGGCTCGTGCGGTTTATCACGCGGACAACGGCGTTGAAAGGGTTAAAGAGTTCTACTTTGCCGGGGAATACTGCTTTCTGTACCTGAACTGGCTAACTAACACACCTGCCGATTACAGCCTGCAAATGATAACCGCGGGAGAAACCACTGAAATACCCTTGGCTTTGCTTGATGCGCCGGAAAATCAGGATATTAAGACTCAGCTACTGGTCCAGCAATTGATCTACAAAGAGAAAAAAGAGCAAATGCTGCTGCTCAATACCCCAGAGCAACGCTATCAGTACGTACAAACACACTTCCCGGACTGGGAGTCACAGCTCACCCAGCGCGATCTTGCCAGCTATATCGGCATTACCCCCGTTAGCCTGTCCCGTATTCGCCAGCGTCTTAACAAAGGTTAACGCCTTACGGTGATGCGTCGATTATTGTCCCGTCACTCTTTAATAGATGGCGACCACAATGAACGCATTTCTTCTTTCTCAGATGCTGGCTGGCATCAGCTTCTTACTGGATATTTCCGCTTTTCATTTTCAACGCCGGGCTATCACTTTAACGCTGCTCACCAGCTCTACTTCTCTGTTAGCTATCCATTTCTATCTTTTGGATCAACACGCTGCGGCTGGGTTAATGATCATTGCCGCATGCCGCTACGCGACAGCCATCGTCACGTTTCACCGCTGGGTGATGTGGGGATTTATGCTGGGGTCGCTGCTGTGTAGCATTTATCTTTGGCAAAATCTGTCGAGTATTTTGCCGCTGATGGGAAGCCTGCTGATGACCTTTGCGTCATTTCAAAAACGCAGCGGAAAATTACGGGGATACACCTTGTGTGGCAGCCTGTGTTGGCTGCTGAACAATGTGATTGTTGGCTCGCCAGTTGCCGTAATCATGGAACTGGCATTTTCCGGCAGTATTCTGGCCGCCTGGTGGCGTCACTGCGCGACCAGACGTTGCGGATGCGTATAGATCGTCGCCCTGCCCGGTTTGCAAAAACCCACCAGCGTCAGGTTACAACGTTCTGCAACTTCCACGGCGAGCGTTGTCGCCGCAGAAACAGCAAACAGGACCTCCACACCGCACATCGCCGACTTCTGCACCATCTCATAACTGGCGCGGCTGGAGACTAATACCGCGCCCTGTTGCCAGGTTTCCCCTTCGATTGCACGTCGTCCCAGCAGTTTATCCAACGCAACATGACGTCCAACATCTTCATGCCCGCCCGCCAGATGACCTGACGGCTGTATCCAGGCAGCCGCGTGCGTGCAGCCTGTCAGTTGCCCCACGGGTTGAAAATCGTTGAGATGTCGTAAAGCGTTATCAAGATTCGCCAGATCGAATGTCTGGGTAAACGGCAGCGGCTGGACCGGCTTGCCAATGTCATTGAGCTGCTCCACGCCACAAACGCCGCAACCGGTGCGACCGGCCAGCGCGCGACGACGCTCCTTCAGCCCCATAAAGCGACGGCTGGACAGTTCAACCTGCACTTCCAATCCGTTGCAGGAAGGCACTACGTCCATTCCGTAGATATCCTGCGGGGACTCAATAATGCCTTCAGAAAGTGAAAAACCCACCGCGAAGTGCTCAAGATCTTTCGGTGATGCCATCATCACCACGTGCGAAATCCCGTTGTATACCAGCGCAACAGGCACTTCTTCAGCTACCTCATCAGGCTGAGGATGTTGCAAATCCTCGCGCTTCCAGAGGGTCAACTGGCGCGATCCTGTCGAAGATGTCACATTCTTGATGTTTTCTTGAATAATCTTATTCACTTTCTTTTAACCATATTGGAACACGCATACCAACATTGTGGTATTCTTTACAAATCCCTCCTGGACGGAGGGAAATTCACCCAATTCTGGACCTTTGCGGTCCCGTCCGCAAAGAAAAATAACAACCACTTCCCTCGCGTTCGCGTTACAGAAAAGCGAAGGGAACGTGACAATGTCGAAACAAGGAGCGAACCATGCAGGTCAGCAGAAGGCAGTTCTTTAAGATCTGCGCTGGCGGTATGGCAGGCACCACGGCAGCGGCACTGGGCTTTGCACCCGGCGTAGCGCTCGCGGAAACACGGCAATATAAACTGCTGCGCACCCGCGAAACCCGTAACACCTGCACTTACTGTTCCGTTGGCTGTGGACTGTTAATGTACAGCCTCGGTGACGGCGCAAAAAACGCCAAAGCATCCATCTTCCATATCGAAGGGGACCCGGATCACCCGGTGAACCGTGGCGCGCTGTGCCCGAAAGGGGCAGGACTTGTGGACTTCATCCACTCCGAAAGCCGCCTGAAATTCCCGGAATATCGCGCACCAGGCTCAGATAAGTGGCAACAGATTAGCTGGGATGAGGCATTTGACCGCATCGCTAAGCTGATGAAAGAAGACCGCGACGCTAACTACGTTGCACAAAACGCTGAAGGCGTAACCGTTAACCGCTGGCTTTCCACCGGAATGCTGTGTGCTTCCGCTTCCAGTAACGAAACCGGCTATTTAACGCAAAAATTCTCCCGCGCGCTCGGTATGCTCGCGGTCGACAACCAGGCACGCGTCTGACACGGACCAACGGTAGCAAGTCTTGCTCCAACATTTGGTCGCGGTGCGATGACCAACCACTGGGTCGACATTAAAAACGCCAACCTCGTCGTGGTGATGGGCGGTAACGCCGCTGAAGCTCACCCGGTCGGATTCCGCTGGGCGATGGAAGCCAAAATTCACAACGGCGCGAAGCTGATTGTTATCGATCCACGCTTTACGCGAACCGCTGCGGTGGCTGATTTCTATGCGCCAATTCGTTCCGGTACTGACATTGCTTTCCTGTCAGGCGTTTTGCTGTACCTGCTGAACAACGAAAAATTCAACCGCGAATACACTGAGGCCTATACCAACGCCAGCCTGATCGTGCGTGAGGATTACGGTTTCGAAGATGGCCTGTTCACCGGCTACGACGCGGACAAACGCAAGTATGACAAAACCAGTTGGAACTACGAGCTGGATGAAAAAGGCTTCGCCAAACGCGACGTCACACTGCAACATCCGCGCTGCGTGTGGAACCTGCTGAAACAGCACGTCTCCCGCTACACGCCGGACGTCGTAGAAAACATCTGCGGTACGCCAAAGGCCGACTTCCTGAAGGTCTGTGAGTACATCGCAGAAACCAGCGCCAAAGATAAAACCGCGTCGTTCCTGTACGCCCTGGGCTGGACGCAACACTCCGTGGGTGCACAGAACATCCGTACCATGGCGATGATCCAGTTGCTGCTTGGCAACATGGGGATGGCTGGCGGCGGTGTTAACGCCCTGCGCGGTCACTCCAACATTCAGGGCCTGACCGACTTAGGCCTGCTGTCACAAAGCCTGCCAGGCTATATGACGCTGCCAAGCGAGAAACAGACTGACCTGCAAACCTACCTTGCCGCCAACACGCCAAAACCGTTGCTGGAAGGTCAGGTGAACTACTGGGGCAACTACCCGAAATTCTTCGTTTCGATGATGAAAGCCTTCTTTGGCGATAAAGCGACAGCGGAAAACAGCTGGGGCTTCGACTGGCTGCCGAAGTGGGATAAAGGGTACGACGTCCTGCAGTACTTCGAGATGATGAATCAGGGCAAAGTGAATGGCTATATCTGCCAGGGCTTTAACCCGGTCGCGTCATTCCCGAACAAAAACAAAGTTGTGGCTTCACTGTCCAAACTGAAGTTCCTGGTCACTATCGACCCGCTCAACACCGAGACCTCCACCTTCTGGCAGAACCACGGTGAGTCAAACGATGTTGATCCGTCGAAAATCCAGACCGAGGTATTCCGTCTGCCGTCCACCTGCTTCGCTGAAGAGAACGGTTCTATCGTTAACTCCGGTCGCTGGCTGCAGTGGCACTGGAAAGGCGCGGATGCCCCGGGGATTGCCGTTACCGATGGCGAAATCCTCGCCGGTATCTTCCTGCGTCTGCGCAAGATGTATGCCGAGCAAGGTGGCGCGAACCCGGAACAGGTGCTGAGCATGACCTGGAACTACTCCACCCCGCACGAACCAGCTTCGGAAGAAGTGGCGATGGAGAGCAACGGTAAAGCGCTGGCCGACATTACCGACCCGGCAACCGGTGCGGTTATCGTCAAGAAAGGCCAACAGCTTAGCTCGTTCGCCCAACTGCGTGACGATGGCACGACCTCCAGCGGCTGCTGGATTTTTGCCGGTAGCTGGACGCCGGAAGGCAACCAGATGGCACGTCGCGATAACGCCGACCCGTCAGGCCTTGGTAATACGCTGGGCTGGGCCTGGGCATGGCCGCTTAACCGACGCATTCTGTATAACCGCGCCTCCGCTGATCCGCAGGGGAATCCGTGGGATCCAAAACGTCAGATCCTGAAATGGGATGGGGCGAAGTGGAGCGGGATGGATATTCCGGACTACAGTGCCGCCGCACCTGGCAGCAACGTAGGGCCGTTCATCATGCAGCCGGAAGGGATGGGACGCCTGTTTGCTATCGATAAGATGGCGGAAGGTCCGTTCCCGGAACACTACGAGCCGTTTGAAACACCGCTGGGGACTAACCCGCTGCACCCGAACGTTATCTCTAACCCTGCCGCACGCATCTTTAAAGGTGACGAAGAAGCACTGGGTAAAGCAGATAAGTTCCCGTACGTCGGTACAACCTACCGTCTGACCGAGCACTTCCACTACTGGACCAAGCATGCGCTGCTGAATGCCATCGCTCAGCCGGAACAGTTTGTGGAAATTGGCGAGAAGCTGGCGAATAAGCTCGGTATCTCCCACGGCGATACCGTCAAAGTCTCCTCTAATCGCGGCTACATTAAGGCCAAGGCTGTGGTGACCAAACGTATTCGCACGCTGAAGGCTAACGGTAAGGATATCGACACAATCGGTATTCCGATTCACTGGGGCTACGAAGGTGTGGCGAAAAAAGGCTTTATCGCTAACACGTTAACGCCATTCGTCGGTGATGCGAACACGCAGACGCCGGAATTTAAGTCCTTCCTCGTGAACGTGGAAAAGGTGTAACGGAGACGACCTATGGCTTATCAATCGCAAGACATCATTCGTCGTTCCGCCACTAACGGTTTCACCCCCGCGCCTCAGGCGCGGGACCATCAGGAAGAAGTGGCGAAGCTTATCGACGTCACCACCTGTATCGGCTGTAAAGCGTGTCAGGTGGCGTGTTCTGAATGGAACGACATCCGTGATGAAGTGGGCAACAACGTTGGGGTGTACGACAACCCGGCCGATTTGACCGCCAAATCCTGGACGGTGATGCGCTTCTCGGAAGTGGAACAAAACGACAAACTGGAATGGCTTATCCGCAAGGATGGCTGTATGCACTGCGCCGATCCGGGCTGCCTGAAGGCGTGTCCGGCTGAAGGCGCAATCATTCAGTATGCCAACGGTATCGTCGACTTCCAGTCTGAGCAGTGCATCGGCTGTGGCTACTGCATCGCGGGCTGCCCGTTCGACGTGCCGCGCCTCAATCCGGAAGACAACCGCGTCTACAAATGTACGCTGTGCGTTGACCGTGTTGTAGTCGGGCAAGAACCGGCCTGCGTGAAAACCTGCCCAACCGGTGCCATTCATTTCGGCACCAAAGAGTCGATGAAAACCCTGGCAGGCGAACGCGTGGCGGAGCTGAAAACGCGTGGTTACGAAAACGCGGGTCTGTACGATCCGGCGGGTGTTGGCGGTACGCACGTAATGTACGTATTGCACCATGCGGACAAGCCAAATCTGTATCACGGCCTGCCGGAGAACCCGGAGATCAGCGCTACCGTTAAGTTCTGGAAAGGCATCTGGAAACCCCTCGCAGCCGTCGGCTTTGCAGCGACATTTGCGGCCAGCATCTTCCACTACGTCGGCGTAGGCCCGAACCGTGCGGAAGAGGAAGAAGACAATCTGCATGAAAAAGACGACGAGGTGCGCAAATGAAACGACGTGACACCATCGTGCGCTACACGGCGCCGGAACGCATCAACCACTGGATCACCGCCTTCTGCTTCATTCTGGCGGCGGTGAGCGGGATGGGCTTTCTCTTCCCGTCTTTTAACTGGCTGATGCACATCATGGGCACTCCACAACTGGCGCGAATTGTGCACCCGTTTGTCGGCGTGATCATGTTTGCCTCGTTTATCATCATGTTTTTCCGTTACTGGCACCACAATCTAATCAATCGGGATGATATCTTTTGGGCGAAGAATATTCGTAAGATTGTCGTCAACGAGGAAGTAGGTGACACGGGACGTTATAACTTCGGCCAGAAATGCGTATTCTGGGCGGCGATTATCTTCCTGGTCCTGTTGCTGGTGAGCGGAGTGGTCATCTGGCGTCCGTATTTTGCGCCTGCTTTCTCAATCCCGGTGATCCGATTCGCGTTAATGCTGCATTCATTTGCCGCAGTAGCGTTAATTGTGGTTATCATGGTGCACATTTACGCCGCCCTTTGGGTGAAAGGCACCATTACCGCGATGGTGGAAGGATGGGTTACCAGTTCATGGGCGAAGAAACATCACCCACGCTGGTACCGTGAAGTCCGCCAGAAACAGGAAAAGTCATCTGAATGAGTATTCGCATAATCCCGCAAGATGAGCTGGAGAAGAGCGAGAAACGCACGGCGGATATGATTCCGCCGTTATTATTCCCCAGACTCAAAAATTTGTATAACCGCCGCGCTGAGCGCCTGCGCGAGCTGGCCGAGAACAACCCGCTGGGCGACTACCTGCGCTTTGCCGCACTGATCGCCCACGCGCAGGAAGTGGTGTTGTACGACCATCCGCTGCAGATGGATCTGACCGCTCGTATCAAAGAAGCGAACGATCAGGGCAAACCGCCGCTGGATATCCACGTTCTGCCACGCGACAAGCACTGGCAAAAACTGCTGCAGTCGTTAATTGCTGAGCTGAAACCAGAAATGAGCGGTCCTGCGCTTGCCGTGATCGAAAATCTGGAAAAAGCCTCAGAGCAGGAACTGGAGCTGATGGCCAGCGCGCTGTTTGCCTCTGATTTCGCCTCCGTAAGCAGCGATAAAGCACCGTTTATTTGGGCTGCCCTGTCGCTCTACTGGGCGCAGATGGCAAGCCTGATCCCCGGAAAAGCCCGTGCGGAATACGGTGAACAGCGTCAGTACTGCCCGGTGTGTGGTTCAATGCCGGTCTCCAGCATGGTGCAAATCGGTACCACTCAGGGGCTGCGTTATCTGCACTGCAACCTGTGTGAAACCGAGTGGCACGTGGTGCGCGTGAAATGCAGCAACTGCGAGCAAAGCCGTGATTTGAACTACTGGTCGCTGGATAACGAACAGGCGGCAATTAAAGCTGAAAGCTGCGGCGACTGTGGGACTTACCTGAAGATTCTCTATCAGGAAAAAGACCCTAAAGTTGAAGCCGTGGCTGACGATCTCGCTTCACTGATGCTGGACGCGCACATGGAGCAAGAGGGCTTTGCCCGCAGCTCCATCAACCCGTTCCTGTTCCCGGGTGAAGGGGAGTAAGTTTTAAGATCTTCCCCCGGCAATTGAACCAAACTGCCGGGGATTATCTTAGTGCCTGAATGACATGTTTTGGATCATTGGCAATAGCACGTAACAACGCTTTTGCTGGACCGGTCGGTGAACGACGCCCTTGCTCCCAATTTCGCAACGTATCCACGCTTACCGATATCAAATCTGCGAAACGAGTCTGTGATAATCCTGAAGACTGGCGAATTTCCTTTATTTTCATGGCGTCAATATGAAAGGTACGGGAAGGTTGTCGCGTTCCTTCAGCGATCTCATTCATCTGAACCATACTTTGAGTTAATCGCTCAAATAGTGCCTTATCCATTTACCACCTCTCATTCAACATACGCAGCAGCACTTTTTCTTGTGGAGTCAGATCATCCTTGATCCCTTTCTGATAAATCAGCAACAATCGAATTTGTGATTTTCTGATTTGATGAAAGTAAATAATCCTCACACCGCTACGTTTGCCTTTCCCTCGCTCTCTCCAGCGAACCTTTCTCAGTCCGCCCGTTTCTTGTATCAGATCGCCACAATCAGGCTGAATCGCAAGGAATATCTGTAATCTACGGTATTCATCATCATCCAGTAATTTTTTGACGTCTTCAGTGAAGACTTCCGTTTCTATGAATAGCATTTTGAGTACGCCATTGGACTATATTAATAGAAATTAACTATACGTCAATGGCGTATAGTACATTTTCCTCACAATACAGAATTCAAACAGCAGAAACCAATGACGGTATTTAATCTGCGAGCAGCTTTCCAGAATCATAACCACCCCCATTTTTCCCATTTTCATTCTTAGTTATCCAGGTTATAAACCTGTATATCCATACAGATAAGGGGATGTGAAAATGGCACTGGAAAGCGGGATTGCACAGCTGGTTGAGGCATTTATCGCGGCGGGACGTCCTTCTTCGCGCGGGCAGAATATTGATGACCGGAGAGCAGGCTACATCGCCAGCACGGTACTGGCCGGAGACACTGAAACCCGCGTACAGGTTGAAGATATTGAACTCGATGCCATGATGTTTCGCGTAGTTTCGCCGCGGGGCTGCACGGGAAATCTCCCCTGCGTTATCTATTATCACGGCGGCTGCTTTGTCAGCGGCGGATTTACCACTCATGATAACCAGCTAAGGCAACTCGCCTGGTACAGCGGCTGTCGGGTCATTGCGGTGCAGTATCGCCTCGCACCAGAGCACATCTTCCCGGCAGCACATAACGATGCTGAATCGGGGGCCAATATTATCTGGAAGTATGCCAAGAAACTGGGAGTAGACCGGGACAACATTACGCTGGCTGGCGACAGCGCTGGCGGGCATCTGGCGCTGGTCACCGCACTACGCCTGAAAGCTACCAGGCAATGGCAACCTGCGCAGCTTATGCTGATCTACCCGATGCTGGATGCAACCGCCAGCTTTGCGAGCTATGACCATAATGGACAGGATTACATTATCACCCGCGACACACTGCTGTCGGGCTACGAGATGTATATGCCGCAAACCGATCCATTGCATCCCGAAGTCAGCCCGCTCTGGCGCGAAGACTTCAACGGTTTACCGCCCACGCACATCATTACAGCTGAATTCGACCCTCTGCGAGATGAAGGTGAGGCCCTGTATCAACGGTTCCAGGAGCAGGGCGTGGATTGCACCTGCCAACGCTATCTCGGTGTTATCCACGGATTTTTCCAGCTAGCAGGGGTGAGTCAGGCGGCACGAAGCGCAATGCGGGATGTTGCCTGGCGCGCCATAAATTCTACAGCAGTAAGACATGCTTAATTAATATAGTGTTTTCATCTTGTAAACTTAATTGCGTTGCGTTATTTTGTTTACAGGTTGAAAACCTTGTAATGGAACTACACCGTGCATGTTATCAGCCGAAAACCTTTTAACGAGGCAATGCTCATGTATCCAAATCATCAGCTTGCTCTCGCTGATTTACTGAATGTTTTGGAGAAAAAAACATTCATTCAGCCTGAAGAGATGAAGCAGTATATTCCTTCACTGGATAATTTTAAGTACAGAGATAAATGGTGGGTGATTGATGTTTCTGGTAACAGCCTAAGACTCATCTCCTACATAGATTTCAGGTCACATAAGATATTTGTCAAACATATCGTTTCCCATGCCGAATATGACAAACTGACAGCATATTATCGGGGTAATAAAGAATGAGAACGCATCGTCATATGGATGCAGCCAGCGCAAAAAAGATTGTTGATACCTTCAGCGATGCGGTAAAAACCATCCCACTGTTGGGGGAAGACCGAAATGACACTGAGTATCGCAGGGCACTTGCGCTAGTGGAGTATCTGGTCGACCACGACGATCTTGAAAACCCACTATTTGAATTGCTCTGTGCCCGAATCAGTAAATATGAAAAACATGCGCCGGAATTCAAAGTACTCAACCAACACCTGGAGAAAACACCCTCTGGCGTTTCAGTATTGCGTACGCTCATGGACCAATACAGTCTCAAAGCAGCAGACCTTGCCAACGAACTCGGTTCAAAATCGAACGTCAGCAACATCTTAAATGGTCGCAGAGCACTGACTGTAAGCCATATTAAAGCGCTTGCAGAACGCTTTAATCTTCCGGCAGACGCATTCATCGAGTAGAGAAGATACCCTCTGACTTACTCTTCCTCGTTCCCGCCTTCTTCATATGCGCCAAACGGTTTTGCGGGTAGCACAATGTAAGTGCCTTCAAACACCACACCCGGCGTATCGTCGCCAAATACCCCGACCTGCATCTGAACGCGCGCCTTACGACCTCTTGCCAGACGGTCCAGGTCTCCGCTCAGCGAGCCCAGATCGGCGATGGCTGTAGGTTTCCCGGTGATCGGCCTGCTGTACCGTATATGCGCGTCAGCAAGGATTATCGTCCCGCCGAGATGACGCTCGCGCAGCATCAGCCAGATAAGCCCCCAGCCCGTTAGCGTCGCCAGGGAAAACAGGCTCCCGGCAAACAGCGTATGGTGCGGGTTCTGATTGCCCGTCTCGGGCATCGTGGTGATAAATTTCTGCCCGGTATATTGCTGAATGCGCACACCCATTTTCTCACTCAATGGAATATGTTCGTACCAGGCTTGCTGTAGTTGTCCGCACCAGTCCCCGCGATGGAGAATGTCGTCCAGCGTCGCGATGGGTTTAATCATCAAAAAGTGACGCACCGGCGTGGTTTGCGGCGTGGTGATTTCTCCCTGGCTCACAAACCCCAGTTTGGCAAAAAATTCGACCGCATCTTCACGGGCGCTACAGGTTACGCGCTTTACCCCTTCCTGACGCGCCACAGACTCCAGGGTCATCGCCATCAGCGTGCCCAACCCTTTCTCCTGCACGGAGGGGTCAACGGCCATAAAGCGTATGGAGGCTTCGTTATCCGCATTGATATACAGACGTCCTACTGCGACCAGATTCCCCTCTTCGTCCACCACCATCTGGTGATGCGCCATCGCATCCCAGGCATCCCGTTCGGAGCCTTTAGGCTGGTGCAACGGTTTACGCAGCATCTCCCAGCGAAACTGGTAGTAACGCTCCAATTCTTCTTCTGTTTGCGGTACTCGAAGGTGATACATCGTCGTATTCTCTCTTGTTGTCCGCGGCCACACCGGTAGCTGGTTCATACTTGTAACCAGAACGTCACGGGGCCATCATTAACCAGTGAAACCTGCATATCCGCAGCGAATCGACCGGTTTGCGTATTCATTTCCTGTTGGCGGCAACGCTCAACAAAGTACTCATACAGCGCCTCTGCACGATCGGGTGCAGCCCCTTTTGAAAATCCTGGGCGCATGCCGCGTTCGGTATCTGCCGCCAGCGTGAACTGTGAAACCACCAGCACGCTGCCCCCTGACTGCTGCACGTTAAGGTTCATTTTGCCTTCGGCATCGCTAAAGATTCGATAGCCGAGTACGCGCTCGCACAGGCGGTTCGCTTTCTGTTCGTCATCATCCCTTTCGACACCTAACAGAACCAAAAGTCCTGGGCCAATTTCACCCGTCACCTCGCCCTCCACGGTGACGCTGGCACGGGTTACGCGCTGAATTAATGCAATCATGGTTGCTCTGCTTCTTCTTGTTCTGCGGCTTGTTTAAGTTTGCGGTATTCCCCGAGAGTGACAGTTATTTCCGCGCCTAGCAAGACGATACACCAGGTCCAGTATACCCAGACGAATAAAATGGGGATCACAGCCAGGACACCGTAAATGAGCTGATAAGACGGGAACATCGTGATATAGAGCGCAAATCCTTTCTTTCCGGTTTCGAACAACACAGCGGCCACAAAGGCGCCAATAACCGCATCACGGTTAGGTACACGTGTAGTCGGTACGATGCTGTAAAGCAGCCAGAAAGAGAGCCAGGAAAGCACCAGCGGGAAAATACGCAGGACGTTATCGATCACCGTGTTGAGATCGCTGGCCCAGCGCAATGACAACAGATAAGAGCTGATCGCCAGACTGGCCCCCGCCAGCAGTGGCCCCAGCGTTAAAATCATCCAGTAAACGGCGAAAGAGTAAACTTTAGGCCGAGTACGCTTGCTGCGCCAGATAGTATTCAGCGCGTTATCAATGGAATACATCAGTAATAGCGCTGTCACAATCAGCCCACACGCCCCAACGGCGGTCATTTTGTTCGAGTTGGCAACGAACTGTTCGATATAACGCTGAATGACATCTCCCGTCGCCGGGATAAAGTTTGCGAAAATGAAATGACGTAGCTGGACGCTGACGTCAGAAAACATCGGAAATGCGGCGAAAAGCGCAAAAACTACGGCAATAAGCGGCACTAATGAGAGCAATGAGACATAGGCAAGATTCCCTGCCAGCGTCGTCATGTTGTCCTCATCAATCCGCTGCCATAGTAGCTTCAGCCAGGCCCGAACAGGACGTGTATGGTGCCTGGCTTGTTGCTGAACATTTTTTAGCATAGCAACTTCGCGAAATAGTCCGGAATGGTCGTTTTATCGACAACCTGGATGCTGGTAATCCCTAACCGATTAGCCCCTTCAATATTATCGGCGTTGTCGTCGAAAAATACCGCCTCATGCGCAGAAAAACCTTCAGACTGCAGGACATGCTGGTAAATCCGCGCTTCCGGTTTACGCATGCCCAGATCCTGGGAAAGGTAAATATGGTCAGCAGCCTGACGGATTTCGGGGTATTCGTCCGGCCAAAACGTCGTGTGCAGACGGTTAGTATTCGACAAGACGACCACCCGATGCCCCTGCTCACGCAGCTTTTGCATGATGTCGATGACTTCAGGACGCAAGGCAACAAAAACGGCCTGCCAGCCGTGGGAGAACTGCTCATAGCTTAGCGGTAGCGCCATGTCATGACATAGCGCCTCGGCAAAGGCTTCATCCGTTATTTCACCTCGCTCGTGCTGGTGAAAAGCCTCTCCCATGGTGAAACTTTGCTTTAACGAAGCCAGCGGTACACGGCTCAGATCGCTCCAAGTACCTAACACGCGATTGAAGTCGATATCGACAATCACATTACCCAAATCAAAGATATAGAGCATGCCCTTCTCCTTATTCGCCGTGGATGAATAACTGTAGCGGGAAAGGAGAAGTTTGACTATGAGTCCCTGTCGGGATTATTGGCTAAGCCATCAGAATTCCTGTGTAAATTGCCAGCGCGACTCAATCACCAACGGAAGACCTGCACTGACAAACTGCGGTGTCCTATTTATCGCATTTGGCGCCTGAGTAAGCGGATTGACACATGTTGCGTCGGGCTGTTTGTCAAAAACGACCAGGCTTTGCGCACTCGATGTCATCGTCATACTCAGCTTACCTGGCCACTGTAATCTGACATTGAGACCATCATTAAAACCAAAGCAGTCATCCCACGGGCCTGATTGTGGGGGGATTTTATTACCTGTTGGTAACTCATTATTCCCGGCTTCTTCCTGCCAGTCGGCCTTAAAACGTACCAGTAATTCATCTTCTTCATTCTGCTGGCCCAGTTGTTTTGCAAACCAGGGGTGCCATCCAGCAGATGCCGGAAAAGTTTCAGACATGGTGTGAATTTCAAGTCGCAGAATTAACGCATCGTCTTCAAGAGTCAGCGTCTGCAGGACCTCTCCTTGCCAGGGCCAGGGAGCGCCCAGTGGCATGCGCAGTTTCAAGGTATCCGCTTTATGTTCGACAATTTCCCATGATGAATAACAGGCCATACCATGTAGAGCATGAGGCGGTTTGTTAGCAGGTAATACGTACTGTTTCTCCCCCACGGTCAATGTTGCATCGCCAAGGCGGCCTGCCCAAGGAACCATAGGAAAGCAGCCATACTGAAATGCTTTACGCTGTGGCTCCCATTGACGTAACACTTCAAAACCAAACGCCTGAACCGAGGTGATTCTGGCACCATCGCGCGGAAAAATTTGCAGACGTAGATGTCCTTTTTCCAGAAAAATAGGTTGGCCGATCGGTCCCGGCCAGGCGGTATCAAAAGCACGTTGTAATGCTTGATAATGCTCAGTATTCAATTCATTGTTCATGTTATTGCTCTCTGATATTTCGGTAAGAAGTTAAATGTTATTAGCGTCATTTTTATTGTCTGAATGTGGCTCGATAAGCCAGACGCAACTGAATGAAAGTATTGAGATAACAAACAGAAACAGTGCTACATACCACGGTTTCCCGCCTCCCAGCGCCAACAAGCTGGAGGCAATGAGCGGGCTTAACCCACCCAGAATTGCTGAAAACTGATAGGCAAAGGAAAGACCCGTATAGCGCACTCGTGTTCCGAACATACGAGTAAATAAGGTGGGTTGTACTGCAAACATCATCGTTGGCCCCAGGTTATAGCCAAGGATCATGCAGCACCAGATGATAAGTGTGCTTTTCGTATCCAGCAGCAGGAAGAATGGGAATGCAAAAAGGATGCAAAAACCAGCGCCAAATAAATACATCTTCCGTTGCCCAACGCGGTCAGAGATCCAACCAATTAATGGACAACACACAATGCCAATTGCTGAGGCGATTAGCATGCCGTTGAGTGGAATATCCCTTGATAATGCCAACTGGCTGGAAATATAGACAATACCAAAGGCATTAATGATGTTCGACGAAACGCTCTCCGCCAGCCTGGCCCCTAGCGCTAACAGAATATTCCGTGGATGCTTACGGAAAAGTTCAATCAACGGTGGTGCTGATTGTTCCTGTGAGACAGCCGTTTTTTGTTTTTTAAAATCCAGTGTTTCTTCAGTATGTAACCGTATGAACATCCCAACAATTAACATGATGGCAGATAGCCAAAAAGGGATACGCCATCCCCAGGCCAGAAACTCTTCCTGGGTCAGGAAGTGATTGCATAATGCAAACACCCCTGTCGCCAGCATAATCCCAACTGAGGCTGCCGTTTGTGGGAGCGAACCTAAAAACCCGCGCTTCGCCTCAGGCGCAGATTCAATAGTCATCAATGCAGCCCCGCCATATTCCCCACCCAGACCGAACCCCTGAACCAGGCGCAGAACCATCAATATAATCGGGGCCCAGATCCCAATATCCTGGTATGTTGGAATGAAACCGATTAAAAACGTTGAGGAACCAACTATCGCTAACGTCCAAATCAACGTTATTTTGCGACCGACTTTATCGCCAAAGTGGCCAAAAACAATGCCTCCAAGCGGACGTGACAGAAAACCCACACCAAAGGTGGCGAATGCGGCGATTAAACCAATAAAAGGATCGCTATCAGGGAAAAACAGGGGAGCAAAGACTAGCCCTGCCGCCGTTCCGAAAATAAAAAAATCGTACCATTCCATCAACGCGCCAGCGAAACTGCCCATGACAACGCGTCTCATGGCTTTGCCGGATAGTTCTTTCCCTGGTACATGTTCTATTTCAGCCATAATTTTCCTCTCCGGGTCGGCGAGAAATCTGCGCAATAAAATCACTAAAAAAGCGGCGGATTTATACGAAAAAGCGCGTCGACATGTTGCGACGCGCTTGCTTGTTATTTATCCAGCTCAGCCAGTACCTCAGCGTCTTCAGCGTCAACGTTTGCACCAAGTGGTTCCCACTTAATCAACACGCATGTCAGGAAGCCGAGAAAAGGAACAATTGCCAGCCAATAGAACGCTTCTGTCTTTAATGCACCCCACAACATAGGCCAGAAAATAAGTCCGGCAATCGCCCCAGTACGCATAATTGCACGAGCAAATCCTACGCCTGTCGGGCGAATAGATGGCGGATAAGAAAGTGTGGCAATGGTCATTCCCAGGCCGCCCGGACCCGCTGAATGGAAGAAAATGATTGCGCCCAACAAACCTAAAGAAAGCCATGGGTTGGTGGTTGCTAATGCACCTAAAGCCAGTAATGCAACTGTTACGACGGCGAAACCATACATCGACTGAAGGCGAGTTCCCAAACGCTGGAGGATAAGAGAACCAATCAATCCACCTGTAATGCCACACAGGGCATTCACTACCGCAGAACCGCTAAGAGCCCCGGTTAATCCGCCACTTAGGATTCCCGCCAAAGTCAGCGGTAAATAAACACCCACGGCGTTATATTGCCAGGCTTGCATCGTCGCCACAACGCAGCCGAGAATAGTACGTTTGCGATAACGTGAGTTAAATAAAATCCCATAGCCGCCATGAAACTTACTTTCTGTTTTTTCAGCAGAAAAATCATCGTTTTTTGGTTTGGCAGCAACGCGAGCATGAACACCATAGCGTTTAGCCAGAATATCGCAGGCTTTATCATAACGTCCGACTCGTGCGGCCCACATTGCAGACTCACCGATGAAGAAATAACGCAGAATCATGATAATGACGGCAAAAATAGCACCAATGAAAATACCATAGCGCCATAATTGCTCTTCCGCGATACCCGACAACAACAGTGGAAGCAGCACAAGATAGACAACCGTAGTTGATACATACCAGGCCATTTGCCAGAGATTAACTGACGAACCGGTTTTCTTAGATGTTGAGCCGCGTAGTTCTGCCACCGCATTTGTTGCCAGCGGGAAATCAATACCCAAGCCAAATCCCATGATTACGCGACACACCAGCACCCACCAGATGTTCGGGGCTATCGCGACAGCTGCGGCACCTATTGTGCACAGGCCCATTCCGATGATAAATGCACGCTTTTGACCAAAGCGGTTAATCACACGGTTCGCCAGTAATCCACCAATCAGGGCGGCGACTAAAACAGAGGCGTTAACCGTCGCCGCCAGCCCCGGTGAAATACCAAATTGCAATGCGATATATTTATTACCAAAACCCACCATCGCCGCCTGATAGGCATCAATTAGAATGCCACCAAGAGCGATAAAAATGACGCCGACACTGGTGTTTACTGCTGAATGTTTATTAACAATATCAATCACGTCCTGGGGACGACCGATCGAGTAAGGTGTAGGACTGGTGATGTGACTCATCGCAGCATCCTTTTTCATTGTTGTAGGATGGCGCTACCCTTAAGCAGCGCCAGACAGAGGGTTACAGCATCAAACCTCAGCAAATTGCAGCATGACTTTTATAGAGTCATTTTGCTGCGCACGTTCAAACGCCTTATCCGCATCTTCGACAGGGAAGAGATCGGTCACCAGTTCGCTGGTGTCAAACCGCCCATCCGCAAGCCATTCAATCACGGCATCGAAGTCTTCCGGGATGTACATGCCGGAATTCAACAAATCGCGTTCGAAGCGCTGCATCATCGGAAGAGGAATTTCACGTGGGCCACTCGGTACCCCCATGCACACTACCGTTCCGCCAGCATAAACATGGGTAAATGCATCATTCAGCGTGGCCTGGGCGGCAACAACATCAATTGCCCCCGTAAAACGGACCTGTGCATCCAATTCCCCCGGAGCCCAGACTTCCGTGGCACCTAGTTTTAACGACAACGCGCGCTTGGCGGCATCAGGCTCGATGACGGTGATCTTTCCTGCACCCATGATGCGCAATGCTTGAACGATGGATAAACCAATTGTCCCTGCACCAATCACTAATACACTTTCCAATGACGCTTTCGGCATACGGCTCACGCAATGACGCGCACAGGCTGCGGGCTCAGCGAAAGCCAGTGCTTTTAGTGGTAACGAAGCAGGTGCAACATGGCAGTTTCGTGCAGGTACAATGTGCTGCGAGCGGGCAAAACCCGGCGCCCGGAAGCCAGCAACCTGTGGCGGCTCACACAGATTAAAGCGACCCGCTTTACAAGCACGACACTCCATGCAGGCCATAATTGGGTCGACTACGACATGATCGCCCGGCTTAACATTCGTTACTTCACTGCCCACTTCAGTTACGCGTGCCGCAATTTCATGTCCAGGCACAACCGGAGGTTTTGCAAATGGGTGTCCTCCTTTCAGTACATGCAGATCAGAGCCACATATTCCGTAAAACACCGGAGCAATGCGGACTTCTTGCGGTTTAAGTTCCTGGTGCGGCAGCTCAACATATTGGGTGGTCACCTTCCCAATATCAGAAAATAGAACTTGGGTAATCTTATCCATGGTTCTTCTCCAGATTCGTTAAAATGGGTGATTAACGCTGAGAAATCCCTTCATCGACGATTTCTGCCAGGCGTTGTAAGCGTGGAACCGACACATCACGCAACATTGTTTGCGGATCTTGAGCACCAACAACCGATGCCCAAACGGCACGCCCTGCCAGGAATCCGGAAGCTCCACCCTTCATGGCGATACGGACCGCGCGGCCAAAAATGTCCGCATCAACACCAGAAGAGAGAATGACCCACGGCATTTTCATTTGTTCATGCAACTTTTGACACGCAGCAAGTAGGGTCTGTTCATCACCTTTGCCGCCTAATGGCATTTCAGCTTTATAGAGGTCAGCATCGGTGCAGCCGAGTTCAGCCGCTGCGGCAACGATGGCGCTTTCCCGGTCAAATTCCCAGCCACGACGAGGAGGACGAACGACCGGCTCAATGATGCTGACCAGCCCTGCGCTACGACAGCGTTGAACAAACTCAGCCACCATAGCCAAACGTTCTTCTGCGGGTTCATCTTCACGCCACAGCACTAACAACTTCATGGCTTTCGCACCCATTTCGCGGGCTTTATGCGGATCAATTGCTCTGTCAATTTCGACACTATCAACCGGAATACCATTACCCGGAACAAAATGGTCAGCCGCCACAATCAGTCCACATGAATCAGCGACTGCACCTTGAGAGACAATCTGATCGAGACAAAATTGTTTATCTGCCAGAACCGCTGAAGCGTAGGGAGACAGAATTTGTGTTGCTGCAACTTTAAAATCAGTCAATACGCTGTCGGCAACAGGTTTAGGATGTCCAGAGGCTGCAAACATCAGACGCATTGCTTCACGCTGATCAACGGCCAGCATGGCAAATCCACCGCCAGGGCGAGAAATATCTTTCAGCGTGTATGGGGTATTGTGGGAAGACATAATAACTCCTGTAACTGTTTAAAATTTAGAGTGAATCTGGTCGGCCAGCCTGCTGACGAACCTGAGATAACAGCGCACTCCAGTCCTGACGGCCTCGACCGTTCTCGCTGGCACGGGTGTAATAGGTTTCTGCTGCAATGCCCATATTGAGCGGCGCACCGGTCTGACTAGCGACATCGACGGCAATACGCAGGTCTTTCAACGCGAGGTCCACCATGAATGCCGGAGAAAGGTCTCCTTTAAGTACCTTGCCAGGCCAGGTTGTCGTAAAGTGCCCCTTGCCTGCGGCAGTACCGCTCATGACCTTAATGGCCACATCAAGGCTCAAACCCAATGACTCGCAAAGAACAGCGGCTTCCGCTGACAAGGCGTTCAGCGCAATACTCATATAGTTATTGATGAGCTTTACGCGGATCCCCATACCGGGACCGCCAGCTTCCACCAGCTCATTCCCCATACACATCAGCACAGGGCGAGCACGTTCAACCTGTTCAGGCGTTCCGCCAGCAAGAATCAGCAGCGTGCCGTCAATCGCGTTAACTGACGTCCTGCCCACAGGAGCATCCATCATGCTGATGCCTTTCTCTTTCATCTCATGAATCAACTCATCGGTCTGCAATGGATGAATCGTGGACATGTCAATAACCAGGGCATTGGGGGACAGGCCTTCGCTGACGCCATCTTTACCCAGCAGAACTTGCCGAACGATGTCGCCATTTGGCAGCATAGTGATTATGAATTCGGCTCCTTTAGCGGCTTCAGCGGGTGTTTGAGCAGCAGTCGCACCTTTTTGTACTAATTCATTGACTGCCTGTTGGTTTACGTCGAACACACGCAAAGCATGTCCCTTTTGCAACAGATTATTAGCCATTGGGCTGCCCATCTGGCCCAAGCCCAAAAATGCAACGGTTGTCATGAATGCTCTCCTGTGTCAGGTTGACAAAATAATTACAATTAAAAACTCGTTTTCGTCTGTTTTTGAGCATATTTGTAATTTATGACTAAAAACAAGACACGCGTCACTAATTTGATCATTTATGTCATTAAAATGAACAAAAGAAGACAAGATCACACAGGACTAACCAAATATGACCAGAATTGCATGTGTTGGAATCACCGTTCAGGACCGTATTTATTCTCTGAACAACCTGCCCGATGGCGGGGGAAAATATCAGTCAAATCAATATCTGGAGACAGGTGGCGGCCCGGCGGCAACAGCAGCTGTCGCCATTGCCCGGCTTGGTATTGACGTTGATTTTATAGGCCGTGTAGGCGATGACAGTTGTGGGAATACCTTGCTTAACGAGCTTCAGAGCTGGGGGGTCAATACGGCGTTCTGCCGGCAATACCCGAACTCCCGTTCATCCCAGTCCGCAATTTTGGTCGACCAGCATGGCGAACGCATTATCGTGAACTATCCAAGCCCGGATCTCGATACGGATGCAAGGTGGCTGGAGTCGATTGATTTTTCCCGTTATGACATCGTTCTGGCCGATGTACGTTGGCATGAAGGGACGTTGAAATCCTTCGAACTGGCACGTGCCGCCGGAGTTCCAACGCTGTTGGATGCCGATATGACACCACAAGATATAACCCCATTGGTGGCGCTTGCCGATCATGCCGTTTTTTCAACTCCAGGTCTGAAGAGAATGACCGGGCAAGATGATGCACAACAGGCACTTAAACTGGCCGCTGAGCAAACCAATGGTAAAGTGTACGTTACGCTTGGTGGCGAAGGGTCACTATGGATCGAAAATGGTCATATGTGTCAACAGACTGCATTTTCTGTCAATGTTGTGGATACAACCGGTGCAGGCGATGTTTTCCATGGTGCAATGGCAGCAGCTCTTGCAGAGCAAATGCCGACTGACCAGGCGATTCGCTTCGCAAGTGCGGTGGCGGCGATGAAATGCACTCAGGCGGGCGGACGAGCCGGAATTCCTAATCGTGCGCAAACCGAATCATTTTTGTCACTTTATGCGTAAAATAGCCAACAATTACGGGGAAGAAGTCCAGGAGTATTCATGAGCATCATTGAAGTCACCGGTAATCCGCGACACGATCAACTTGTTCATTACATTACAGAACGCGGCTATATGAATATCGAAGAGCTCGCACAATTGCTGGACGTGTCCACGCAAACCGTGCGCCGGGATATTCGTAAGTTAAGCGAACAGGGCTTGATCACCAGACATCATGGTGGAGCCGGACGTGTATCCAGCGTCATGAATACCGCCTTTGAACAGCGAGAGTTGTCCCTTACCCAGGAAAAAGAAGCGATAGCGGAAGCGGTTGCTGATTATCTTCCTGAACGCTGTACGGTATTTATTACCATTGGTACAACGGTGGAAGCCGTCGCACGAGCTTTGCTGAACCGTCGGGATCTTCGCATCATTACTAACAGTCTTCGTGTTGCGCAGATCTTATATAAGAATCAAGATCTTGAGGTTATGGTTCCCGGTGGAACGTTACGTGCTCATAATGGCGGTATTGTTGGCCCAGGAGCAGTGAACTTTATTGAAGGATTTAGAGCCGACTATTTGATTACCAGTATTGGTGCCATCGAGGAAGACGGCACACTATTAGAATTTGACGTTAACGAAGCGCTTGTCGCCAAAACGATGATTAAGCATGCACGTAATACGCTGTTAGTTGCTGATCATACTAAGTTTACCGCCTCAGCCGCTGTATCCATCGGTAATATGCGTAAAATTCGGGCATTTTTTACCGATTCCCAGCCACCAAATTCATTCAAGCAATTGCTTGATTTAGAAAATATTGAGCTAGTCATTGCAGAGCAGGAAACGACCTGATCTTTTAGATAAAAAAAGCCGCTGATAATCAGCGGCTTTTTTGTGCTTACCTGAAAAAGAGTGTTAATTACTCTTCTTTCGCGCCACGCATTGCACGGCGACGATCGTTTTCAGTCAGGTGACGCTTACGGATACGGATAGAGGTTGGTGTTACTTCTACCAGTTCGTCGTCATCGATGAATTCCAGAGCCTGCTCCAGAGTCATCTTAACCGGCGGAACCAGAACCGTTGCTTCGTCAGTACCAGACGCACGCATGTTGGTCAGTTTCTTACCGGTCAGGCAGTTTACAGTCAGGTCGTTAGAACGGCTGTGAATACCGATGATCTGGCCTTCGTAAACTTCAGCACCGTGACCCAGGAACAGCTTACCGCGGTCCTGCAGGCTGAACAGTGCGAACGCAACTGCTTTACCCTGGCCGTTGGAGATCAGTACGCCGTTCTGACGCTGACCCACATCACCCGCACGAACGTCGTCGTAGTGGCTGAAGGTGGAGTACAGCAGACCGGTACCAGAAGTCATGGTCATGAATTCTGAACGGAAGCCGATCAGACCACGGCTTGGGATCACGTAGTCAAGACGTACGCGGCCTTTGCCATCTGGATTCATGTTTTTCAGGTCGCCTTTACGCTCACCCAGAGCCTGCATCACAGAACCCTGGTGCTGCTCTTCAACGTCCAGCGTTACGTTTTCGAACGGCTCTTGTTTACGGCCGTCGATTTCGCGGAAGATTACTTTCGGACGGGAAACCGCCATTTCGAAACCTTCACGACGCATGTTTTCGATCAGAACAGACAGGTGCAGCTCACCACGACCGGATACACGGAACGCATCCGCATCTTCGGTTTCTTCAACGCGCAGCGCAACGTTGTGCACCAGCTCTTTGTTCAGGCGGTCAAGGATCTGACGAGAGGTAACATATTTACCTTCTTTACCGCAGAACGGAGAGGTGTTTACGCAGAAGAACATGGTAACGGTCGGTTCATCAACGGACAGAGCTGGCAGCGCTTCAACATTCTGCGGGTCGCAGATGGTGTCGGAGATGTTCAGTTCGCCCAGACCGGTGATCGCGATGATATCGCCTGCTTCGGCAATATCACTCTCGATACGTTCCAGACCCAGATGGGTCAGAACTTTACCGACTTTACCGTTACGGGTTTTGCCTTCGCTATCAATGATAGTGATCTGCTGGTTCGGTTTAACTTTACCGCGTTTGATGCGGCCGATACCGATTACGCCAACGTAGTTGTTGTAGTCCAGCTGAGAGATTTGCATCTGCAGCGGGCCATCAAGATCTACGCTCGGAGCCGGTACACGATCAACGATAGTCTGATACAGCGGAGTCATGTCTTCAGCCATGTCTTCGTGATCCAGACCCGCGATACCGTTCAGCGCAGAAGCGTAAACGATCGGGAAGTCCAGCTGCTCGTCGGTAGCATCGAGGTTAACGAACAGGTCAAATACCTGATCAACAACCCAGTCAGGACGCGCGCCAGGACGGTCAACTTTGTTGATAACAACAATTGGCTTCAGGCCATGGGCAAAGGCTTTTTTGGTCACGAAGCGCGTCTGCGGCATCGGACCGTCCATTGCATCCACCACCAGCAGCACAGAGTCGACCATGGACATTACACGTTCAACTTCACCACCGAAGTCGGCGTGCCCCGGGGTATCAACGATGTTGATACGGTAGTCATTCCATTTGATAGCGGTGTTTTTAGCGAGGATGGTAATCCCACGCTCTTTCTCCAAATCGTTGGAGTCCATCACGCGCTCTTGGGTTTCAGCACGTGCATCGAACGTACCGGATTGTTGGAGCAGCTTGTCTACCAGGGTCGTTTTACCATGGTCTACGTGCGCGATGATGGCGATGTTACGCAAATTTTCGATCACAACTTTGCCTCAGGCATTTTAGAAATAGCGCGTTATTGTACACGGATTAATCGCAGTACAAAACAGGATCACAAACATCCTCCGCAAACAAGTATTGCAGAGTTTCTTTGTGATCACATTCACGGAGCGTTAAAAGGGGTAATCTGACATGCTTTGCACCAATATGGTGCTTAATGTTCACATTAAAGCACTATAATGGTGCAATACAACCTTCATGGTGCAGCCCCTTTGCACGATGGTGCGCATGATAACGCCTTTTAGGGGCAATTTAAAAGTTGGCACAGATTTCGCTTTATATTTTTTATGGCGACACGGCCAATTTTTGCAGAATTGAAGACTTCGTTACCACGACGACAATGACCAATCCGGGAGAGTAAGTATGTCCGCTGAACACGTTTTGACGATGCTGAACGAACACGAAGTGAAGTTTGTTGATTTACGCTTCACTGATACCAAAGGTAAAGAACAGCACGTCACTATTCCTGCTCATCAGGTAAATGCCGAATTCTTTGAAGAAGGCAAAATGTTTGACGGCTCCTCAATCGGTGGCTGGAAAGGCATTAACGAATCAGACATGGTTCTGATGCCAGATGCGTCTACTGCTCTCATCGACCCGTTCTTTGAAGAGTCTACCCTGATCATCCGTTGCGATATCCTGGAACCAGGTACGCTGCAGGGCTACGACCGTGACCCGCGTTCCATTGCTAAACGTGCTGAAGAGTATCTGCGTTCTACCGGCATCGCAGACACCGTTCTGTTCGGACCAGAGCCAGAATTCTTCCTGTTTGACGACATCCGTTTCGGCGCAACTATTTCCGGTTCCCACGTGGCTATCGATGACATCGAAGGCGCATGGAACTCTTCCACCAAATACGAAGGTGGTAACAAAGGTCACCGTCCAGGCGTGAAAGGCGGTTACTTCCCGGTTCCTCCGGTAGATTCTTCTCAGGATATCCGTTCTACCATGTGTCTGATCATGGAAGAAATGGGCCTGGTTGTTGAAGCGCATCACCACGAAGTGGCGACTGCTGGTCAGAACGAAATCGCGACCCGCTTTAACACCATGACCAAAAAAGCGGACGAAATTCAGATCTACAAATATGTCGTTCACAACGTCGCTCACCGTTTCGGTAAAACCGCGACCTTTATGCCAAAACCAATGTTTGGCGATAACGGTTCCGGCATGCACTGCCACATGTCCCTGTCCAAGAACGGCGTAAACCTGTTCTCCGGTGACAAATATGCGGGTCTGTCTGAGCAGGCGCTGTACTACATCGGTGGCGTAATCAAGCACGCTAAAGCGATCAACGCCCTGGCTAACCCGACCACCAACTCCTACAAGCGTCTGGTCCCGGGTTACGAAGCACCGGTAATGTTGGCTTACTCTGCCCGTAACCGTTCTGCGTCTATCCGTATCCCGGTAGTTGCTTCTCCGAAAGCGCGTCGTATCGAAGTGCGTTTCCCGGACCCGGCTGCTAACCCATACCTGTGCTTCGCAGCGCTGCTGATGGCTGGTCTTGACGGTATTAAGAACAAGATCCACCCGGGCGAAGCAATGGACAAAAACCTGTACGACCTGCCGCCGGAAGAAGCGAAAGAGATCCCACAGGTTGCTGGTTCTCTGGAAGAAGCACTGAAAGAACTGGATCTGGACCGCGAGTTCCTGACCGCAGGCGGCGTGTTCACCAATGAAGCGATCGATGCGTACATTGCGCTGCGTCGCGAAGAAGATGACCGCGTGCGTATGACTCCGCACCCGGTAGAGTTTGAGCTGTACTACAGCGTTTAATCGTTTGAGTTGCCGTGGAACTTTTAGCCTGCTCAGGCAGGCTTGAGATCGATGGTGAATGATAGGACGCCTGATGGCGCAAACTTATCAGGCCTGGAGGGTAACATTACCTTGTAGGCCGGATAAGGCAAAGCCGCCATCCGGCATCTATGTTTGCCAGTCATCTGTAGCCCATCCCCGGATGGGCTTTTTTCTCCACTAACAACCTGCTTTTTCGCGCTTTTTTGATGTAAAAAGCTATAATGCACTAAATTGGTGCAACACTTTTCAGGAGACTGCTGAATGGCAACCGGCACGCTGCCCGATGCTGGGCAGATCCTAAATTCTTTAATCAACAGCATCTTACTCGTCGACGATGAGCTGGCTGTACATTACGCCAACCCGGCGGCACAGCAGTTGCTCGCCCAAAGCTCCCGCAAACTGTTTGGTACACCGCTTCCCGATCTGTTGAGTTATTTCTCCTTAAACATCGGACTGATGCGAGAGAGCCTGGAAGCAGGCCAGGGCTTTACGGATAACGAAGTGACGCTGGTGATAGACAGCCACTCACATATCCTCTCTGTGACCGCTCAGAGGCTGCCTGATGGCCTTATCTTGCTGGAGATGGCCCCTATGGATAACCAGCGCCGTCTGAGTCAGGAACAGCTCCAGCACGCCCAGCAGATTGCTGCCCGCGATCTGGTGCGTGGTCTGGCACATGAAATTAAAAACCCGCTGGGCGGATTACGCGGTGCGGCGCAACTTCTCAGTAAAGCGCTTCCGGACCCGGCGCTGACCGAATATACCAAAGTCATTATTGAACAGGCGGACCGCCTGCGTAATCTGGTCGACCGTCTGCTGGGGCCACAACAGCCCGGCATGCACATCACGGAAAGTATTCACAAAGTGGCGGAACGCGTGGTGGCGCTAGTCTCGATGGAGCTGCCGGAAAACGTCACGCTAATCCGGGATTACGACCCAAGTCTGCCCGAATTACTGCACGACCCGGACCAGATCGAGCAGGTTTTGCTGAACATCGTACGCAATGCTTTGCAGGCGCTGGGACCGGAAGGCGGCGAGATCATTCTGCGCACCCGCACCGCGTTTCAGCTCACGCTACACGGCATGCGTTACCGTCTGGCGGCACGAATTGATGTAGAGGATAACGGTCCAGGTATTCCCTCGCATTTGCAGGATACGCTGTTCTACCCAATGGTTAGCGGTCGCGAAGGCGGTACCGGCCTTGGATTATCTATCGCCCGTAATTTGATTGATCAACATTCCGGCAAAATTGAATTTACCAGTTGGCCGGGTCATACCGAGTTCTCGGTTTACCTGCCTATCAGGAAATAAGGTGACGTTTATGCAACGAGGAATAGTCTGGGTCGTTGATGACGATAGTTCCATCCGTTGGGTGCTTGAACGTGCGCTCGCAGGGGCAGGGCTAAGCTGTACCACATTTGAAAGTGGTAAAGAGGTACTGGACGCGCTGGCCAGCAAAACGCCGGACGTGCTGTTGTCGGATATCCGCATGCCGGGTATGGACGGCCTGACGCTGTTAAAACAGATTAAACAGCGGCATCCGATGCTTCCGGTCATCATAATGACCGCGCACTCCGATCTGGATGCCGCCGTCAGCGCCTATCAGCAAGGGGCGTTTGATTATCTGCCCAAACCTTTTGATATTGATGAAGCCGTGGCGTTGGTCGAGCGCGCCATCAGTCATTATCAGGAACAGCAGCAGCCGCGTAATGTTCAGATCAATGGCCCCACAACCGACATCATCGGCGAAGCGCCAGCAATGCAGGACGTCTTTCGCATTATTGGTCGCCTGTCCCGATCTTCAATCAGCGTATTGATTAATGGGGAGTCAGGAACCGGTAAAGAGCTGGTCGCCCATGCGTTGCACCGTCACAGCCCGCGCGTCAAAGCGCCGTTTATCGCGCTGAACATGGCGGCAATCCCGAAAGATTTGATCGAATCTGAGCTGTTTGGCCACGAGAAAGGCGCGTTTACCGGGGCGAATACCATTCGTCAGGGGCGCTTTGAACAGGCAGACGGCGGTACGCTGTTCCTCGATGAAATTGGCGATATGCCGCTGGACGTGCAAACGCGTTTATTGCGCGTATTAGCCGACGGACAGTTTTACCGCGTTGGCGGTTACGCGCCCGTAAAGGTAGATGTACGCATTATCGCCGCCACGCACCAGAATCTTGAACTGCGCGTGCAGGAAGGCAAATTCCGTGAGGACTTATTCCATCGCCTGAACGTCATTCGGGTACATCTGCCGCCACTGCGCGAACGTCGGGAAGATATCCCCCGCCTGGCGCGTCATTTCCTGCAGGAGGCCGCCCGCGAACTGGGGGTGGAAGCCAAACAATTACACCCGGAAACCGAGGCTGCGCTCACCCGTCTGGCCTGGCCAGGTAACGTGCGTCAGCTTGAGAATACCTGCCGCTGGTTAACCGTAATGGCCGCCGGGCAGGAAGTACTGATTCAGGACTTACCAACCGAGCTGTTTGAAACCTCTGTGCCAGATGCACCGTCCCATATGCAGCCGGATAGTTGGGCAACGCTATTGGCACAGTGGGCGGATCGGGCATTACGCTCCGGTCATCAAAACTTGCTTTCTGAGGCCCAACCAGAGATGGAGCGCACGCTGTTGACTACCGCGCTACGTCATACCCAGGGGCATAAACAGGAAGCGGCACGCTTGCTCGGTTGGGGTCGTAATACCTTGACGCGTAAGCTAAAAGAACTCGGAATGGAGTGACATATCGTCACTGTGTAAAGATTAATAATTGAGCGCAAATAGCTGCTATTTTGCGCTTTACTGTTCCGATGAGTTAAGTATGATCGTGCCCGACTAACGGGGGGAAGTCATCATGCTGGAATCAATCATTAATCTGCTGTCGAGCGGTGCAGTCGAAAGCCATACGCCACAAACTGCGGTCGCCGCAGTATTGTGCGCAGCGCTGGTTGGACTGTTCAGCTAGCGGGTTCGCCGGGTGGCGCTTCGCTTACCCGACCTACGTATTGAGATTTTCGTAGGCACGATAAGCGAAGCGCCACCCGGAAAAGCGTTAAATCACCCGCGAGAATTGCTGCATCCGTGCTTTCTGGCGCAGATACGCATCGAAGCACATGCAAATATTACGGATCAGCAGACGGCCCTTCGGCGTGACCTGAATCCCCTTCTCATCGACATCCACCAGCCCATCCTTCGCCAGCGGTGCCAGCAGTTTCAGGTCTTCGGCAAAATAGTCAGCGAAGTTCAGATCCCATTGCTGTTCCACAGCGGCATAGTCGAGGCGGAAGTTGCAGATCAGGAGCTTAATAACATCCCGACGAATGCAGTCGTCGCGGGTCAGGGCGATTCCGCGCCACAGCGCGTTCCCCTGCTCGTCTACCTGCTGATAATAGCGCTTCAGCTCTTTCTGGTTCTGCGCGTAGTTGTCACCAATCATACTAATGGCTGACACGCCCATTCCCAGCAGATCGGTATCACCCTGGGTGGTATAGCCCTGGAAATTGCGATGCAGAACACCCTCGCGTTGTGCAATGGCCAATTCGTCATCTGGGCGGGCAAAATGATCCATACCAATAAACTGATAACCGGTTTCGGTCAGTGACGAGATGGTTTCCTGCAGGATATCCAGCTTCTGCTGCGCGCTGGGCAGGTCGGCATCTTTAATCTTACGCTGAGCGGCAAACAGCGTTGGCAGGTGCGCGTAGTTAAAGACGCTCAGTCGGTCTGGATTCAGCTCAGCAACGCGTTTCAGGGTGAAGGCGAAACTTTCCGGCGTCTGTTTTGGCAAACCATAAATCAGATCGATATTCGTCGAGGTAAAGCCAATCTCACGCGCATGATTCAGCAGTGCAAAGATGAATTCCTCATCCTGCTCACGGTTCACCAGGCGCTGAACTTCTTTATTGAAGTCCTGCACCCCCATGCTCAGGCGGTTAAAACCTTCAGCGCGTAAATGATCAAGCACATCCAGCTCAATTTCACGCGGATCCACTTCGATCGAAATTTCGGCGTCGTCGTTAAAGTTAAAGTTGCTACGCAGCAGCGACATCAAACGACTGATTTGCGCTTTATTCAGGTACGTAGGCGTGCCGCCGCCCCAGTGCAGCTGACTGACATGGCGTCCGGAGAACAGCGGTGCGCGATGAATAATTTCTTGTTCTAAGACATCGAGGTATTGATCGGCTTTGTGCTGCTGGCGAGTCACGACCTTGTTACAGCCGCAGAAGTAGCACAGCTTGTGGCAGAACGGGATGTGAACGTACAGCGAGAGAGGACGCTCAGGATAACGCGCCACGGCCTTTAGAAATGCCTCAGTGCCGTAGTCTTCAGAAAACTCCAGCGCGGTCGGGTACGAGGTATATCGTGGCCCGGAATAGTTATATTTCTGGATCAGGGCCAGGTCCCAGTCTATTAACTGCTCTGACATGCTCACTCCTTCCGATGGCGTCTCTGGCGGGTACGGCGTACCGACTTAACCCCAGTACGGGTGATAAGTCGGTTGCGCAGCCACTTCTGTCGCCGCGACAACCGCTGTAGTTTAACGAATAACCACACCAGATAACATATAACCGGAAGGGTTATAAGCAGGACGGGAAGACCCACGGTGTAAAACCGTTAGTTGCCGCCTTTCAGCAGGCGCATCATGTCTTCCTGCTTTTCTTCTTCTTCCTCTTCTTCCTCGTCATCGTAGGAAAGACCCAGCTTTTGCATCAGCTCATCGATGCGGTCCAGCTTGGCATCAACCCAGGACTGATCTTCCGCGCTCAGGGTTTCTCCTGCTTCAAGACGCTCCAGCAGCGCATCCAGGCGCTCATCCGTTTCCAGTAAATCCAACTCAGCCTGCGGTGAAAGCATAGGTTTCTCACTCTTCGGTTTGTGCTGTTTGGTGACTTTTTCGGTCACGCCCAATGGAATGGGGGTTTTGCTGCCAATACGAGGATCTTTTTGCTTATTTTGGTTTCCGCCACCAGATGCGCCTTCGCTACCGGACGCACGGCTACCTGCCGCATGACCACGGTGTTTTTTCTGGCGCTTACGGTCGCGAGCTTCCTGGTTAATTTCTTCGCGTGTTTTACGACGCGCTTTTGCAGGACCTTTACCGCGTGGTGTAGAAGTTGGTTTCATCATGATTCGTCTTTGGCTGTTTTTATTCAGTATATAATTGCGCCGGAATCTAGCAGAAATAAAGAAAAAAGGCGACAGAGTAATCTGTCGCCTTTTTTCCTGACTCTCAACCCTTACGGGCTCTACAATCCCTGTTGGCTATCAACACACCCTGTTTTTCCCTTAGCCTCTAACATTCCGTGTTGTTTCCATTTCCTTTTACTAACGTCTCCGGACGTTTGTCTTCCTGACAATCCTGTGTCTTCGCCTCCTGGCGCTCCTGACCCTCATCCTGAGTCGTCTATCCTGTCAGCTTCCTCGCTATGGACGCTACTTTACCGTTTTGGTTTAAACGTACAAGTAACCTGGGTAACAATTTCTGATTTTAAGAATAGCGCCCAAATGTAACCATATGATTTATTTTAGTTCTGTCATTTTTTACTCTGTCATCTCGTATAGAAACTGTCGGCAATGTCTCACAAAGCGCGAGGTTTTTACTTACACAGCTCACTCGTCGAAAAACCAGCCTTTTGCTGGGGTTCAGGTATAATCGCTGCAAAGCCCTGATTGATGGAGAGGACTGCTTTGACTAACTTGAATTATCAACAGACGCACTTTGTGATGAGTGCGCCTGATATTCGCCACTTACCTTCCGATACCGGTATCGAAGTGGCTTTTGCTGGCCGTTCCAACGCAGGCAAATCCAGTGCGCTAAATACCCTGACGAATCAAAAAGGTCTGGCGCGTACATCTAAAACGCCGGGTCGTACTCAGCTCATCAACCTGTTTGAAGTCGTTGACGGCAAACGCCTGGTCGATTTGCCAGGATACGGTTATGCCGAAGTTCCAGAAGAAATGAAGCGTAAATGGCAGCGCGCGCTGGCTGAATATCTGGAAAAACGTCAGAGCCTGCAAGGTCTGGTGGTACTGATGGATATTCGTCACCCGTTAAAAGATCTCGATCAACAGATGATCCTGTGGGCAGTTGAGAGCAACGTTCAGGTTCTGGTACTGCTGACTAAAGCAGATAAGCTGGCCAGCGGTGCACGCAAAGCGCAGCTGAATATGGTACGTGAAGCCGTACTAGCATTTAACGGTGATGTGCAGGTAGAAGCATTTTCATCGCTGAAAAAACTGGGTGTGGACAAACTGCGGCAAAAACTGGATAGCTGGTTTAGTGAACTGGCACCGGTTGAAGAGGTGCAGGAAGGGGAATAACCCACCGATATGCCGGATGACGCCGCTGCGCGTCTTATCCGGCCTACAGCATGTGCAAAACTTTTCTTTCGCACAATAAAAAACGCCCCAGTCATTACTGACTGGGGCGGCTAAAATATTCAGCCAAATCCGATTACGTGAAGTAAAAGGTCTGAAAGATAGAACATCTTACCTCTGTACCCTACGAGAATAACTTTACTCTTTTTTGAGCAGCTCAGAAAGCACTTTTTGTAATTTTTTTTCATTCCTTACATAGGGAATTCTAATGGACATCACAAAAAGCTCTCTCTTATGTTGCTTAGTTACGAAAAAGGAGCGTTATTAAGTAAACCCTTAGTGCGCCTGATCCCAGTTTTCACCACTCCCGACTTCCACCAGCAACGGCACGTCAATCTGAGTCTCGTTTTCCATCAGTTGGTGGATCTTTTTGGAGACGCTTTCCAGATCATCTTTGTGCACTTCAAACACCAGTTCATCGTGTACCTGCATGATCATGCGCACGCGCGGTTGCTCGGTTTGCAGCCATCCATCCACGGCAATCATGGCTCGTTTGATAATGTCTGCAGCAGTTCCCTGCATCGGGGCGTTAATGGCCGCACGTTCAGCACCAGCGCGACGAGCACCATTACTGGATTTAATATCCGGTAAATAGAGACGGCGACCTTCCAGCGTTTCTACATAGCCTTGCTCTTTCGCCTGCGCTCGGGTGCGTTCCATGTATTCCAACACACCAGGGTAGCGTTCAAAGTAGAGATCCATGTACTTCTGTGCTTCTTTGCGCGGAATATTCAACTGGCGCGCCAAACCAAAGGCGCTCATCCCGTAGATCAAACCGAAGTTAATGGCTTTAGCGCTGCGGCGTTGCTCGCTGGTCACAGAATCAAGCGGTAAACCAAAGACTTCTGCCGCCGTTGCGCGGTGAATGTCTTTCCCTTCGGCAAACGCGGTAAGCAGACCTTTATCACGTGAAAGGTGCGCCATGATACGCAGTTCAATCTGTGAGTAGTCCGCAGAGACAATCAGGTAGTCTTCTGGCGCAATGAACGCCTGACGAATACGACGACCTTCATCATTACGTACCGGGATGTTTTGCAGGTTTGGATCCGTTGAAGACAAGCGCCCGGTGGCAGTAACCGCCTGATGGTATGAGGTGTGCACGCGCCCGGTTTTCTTGTTAATCATCAACGGAAGCTTATCCGTATAGGTCGACTTCAGTTTTGCTAAACCACGATATTCCAGGATCACTTTCGGCAATGGGTAATCCAGCGCGAGCTCTTCCAGTACCTCTTCCGACGTTGATGGCGCGCCGCCAGGGGTTTTCTTCAACGGCTTAATACCCTGCTTTTCAAACAGGATAGTTTGCAGTTGCTTAGTGGAAGAGAGGTTAAACGCTTCTCCGGCGATCTCGTGCGCTTTTTGCTCCAGCTCATTCAAACGCAGCGTCAGCTCTTCTGAATGCTTGTGCAGAACAGCCGGATCGATTTTCACACCGTTGCGCTCAACGCGAGACAAAACCGGCACCAGCGGCATATCGATATTTTCAAAGACGTTCAACGGCCCTTTATGCTGCTGCAATTCTGGCCACATCTTCAGATGCAGCTGTAGCGTAACGTCGGCGTCTTCCGCAGCGTAACGGCCAGCCTCTTCCAGTGCTATCTGGTTAAAGGTCAGCTGGTTTTTGCCTTTTCCGGCGATCTCTTCAAAGGTGATGGTTTTATGTTTCAGCCAGCGGTCCGACAGGCTGTCCATATCGTGTCGTCCAGCGACGCTGTTAAGAATGTAGGATTCGAGCATGGTGTCAAAGGTGATGCCGCGCAGCTCGATGCCATAGTTCGCCAGGATGCCGCGATCGTACTTCAGGTTTTGCCCGACTTTGTGCGCGTTCTCATCTTCCAGCAGCGGCTTTAGCAGCTCCAGCGCGCGGTCGCGCGCGATCTGGTCAGGGGCATCCAGGTAATCGTGGGCAACAGGAACATACGCCGCCACACCCGGTTCAATGGCAAAAGACAGGCCAACCAGATTCGCGGAAATATTGTCCAGGCTGTCAGTTTCAGTATCGAAGGCAAAGACTGGTGCTTTTTTCAGCTTAGCGATCCACTCTTCCAGCGTCGCTTCGTCCAGAATCGTCACATAGTTTTCATACGAAAGAACCGTGGCCGGCTCCTCAGGCGTTTCATCGACGACAATAGTTTCTTGCGGTTTTGCCGCCGGCTTCGTCCCTTTCGCCTGTAGCCATTTACCCGCTTCAACGTCGGTAACCCAACGTTTAAATTCATACTGTTTAAACAGGCCAAGCAGTTCTTCTGCAGCGGGCTGACGCACTTCAAGCTGCTCACAGGTCAATTCCAGCTCAACATCCGTTTTGATGGTAGCCAATTGATAAGAGAGGTACGCCACCTCTTTGTTCTGCTCAAGTTTGCCTGCCATGGTTTTCGCACCACGGAAGGTCAGCCCCGCTATTTTGTCTGATTCGGCATAGAGGGTATCCAGCCCACCCAGCCCCTGCAGTAGTGCCTGAGCGGTTTTTTCGCCTACGCCTGGAACGCCAGGAATGTTATCTGAGGAATCCCCCATCAGCGCCAGGAAATCGATGATCAGTTCCGGCGGGACGCCGTACTTATTCACCACTTCCTCCGGGCCGAGGATCGTATTGGTCATGGTGTTGATTAGGGTGATATTCGGCGTCACCAACTGAGCCATATCTTTATCACCGGTGCTAATCAGCACCGGGCGACCGATCTTCTCTGCTTCCCGCGCCAGCGTACCGATAACATCGTCCGCCTCCACGCCAGAAACAGCCAACAGTGGCAGCCCCATCGCCTTTACCATCGCATGCAGAGGTTCAATCTGCGCACGCAGATCGTCCGGCATCGGTGGGCGGTGAGACTTATAATGTTCGAATAATTCATCACGGAAGGTTTTACCCTTGGCGTCGAATACCACCGCTGCATGGGTTGGTTGATATTGCAGAATCAAGCTACGCAGCATGTTGAGGACACCGTACATCGCGCCCGTAGGTTCTCCTGCGCTGTTAGTCAGCGGTGGGAACGCGTGGTATGCGCGATACAGGTAAGATGAGCCATCTACAAGGATAAGTGGGTTTTCTGGGATCTGAACCATAATGTCCGTGCCTGTTTATCAGATTATGGGTAAAGGATGCCACAGACAGGATGAAAACATGAGTTTTTCGCCGCATTTGTCGAAAAACTTTTGCAGATCTTCTGCTTTGCTCGCAAAGACAGCTGTGGATAACTTTGTGAATAAATAATTTTCAGCTCTTTAAATATAGCAAGGCAATTAATTCTCCATTGTATTTATACAATAATTTCAATTAGTTAAATAAACGCACGGCATTTTATTCCATTTTTACAGCTTATATCCTGATGTGGATAGATATTCTCTTTTTTTCTATTCAGGGAAGATCCATCATTTGGTTCGTTTTCTGATAAAATCAGCCCCTTGCGCCTCTTTCGCGCACTGTCTATGGCTAACCTTTTGAATAATTTAATTATGACGAGAATACTCGCTGCGATAACGCTGTTGCTGAGTATCGTATTGACCATATTGGTCACAATTTTTTGTTCTGTGCCGATCATCCTTGCCGGGGTTGTGAAACTCCTTTTGCCCATTCCTGTCGTCTGGCGCAAGGTTTCTGTCTTCTGTAATTTCATGATGTACTGCTGGTGTGAAGGTCTGGCGCTACTGCTGCACCTTAATCCACGGCTGAAGTGGGATGTTGAAGGACTGGAAGGTCTTAGCAAGAAAAACTGGTATCTGCTCATTTGTAATCATTACAGCTGGGCCGATATCGTTGTGCTTTGCGTTCTGTTACGTAAGCACATCCCGATGAATAAATATTTCCTCAAGCAGCAGTTGGCCTGGGTGCCCTTTATTGGCCTGGCTTGCTGGGCTCTGGATATGCCGTTTATGAAACGCTATTCACGTGGCTATCTGCTTCGCCATCCGGAACGCCGTGGTAAAGATGTCGAAACGACGCGTCGTTCCTGCGAGAAATTTCGTGCGCACCCGACAACCATTGTGAATTTTGTCGAAGGTTCGCGGTTTACTCATGAGAAGCGTGAGCAAACCCGTTCTCCTTATCAAAACCTGCTCCCACCCAAGGCGGCCGGTATTGCGATGGCATTAAATGTGCTGGGGTCACAGTTCGATAAAATGCTGGATGTCACGTTATGCTATCCGGAAAACAGTAGCCGACCGTTCTACGATATGCTGAGCGGTAAGCTAACGAGGATTGTCGTGCGGGTGAATCTGGAGCCAATCCATGAAGAGTTACACGGTGATTACGTGAACGATAAGGCATTCAAGCGCCGCTTTCAGCTGTGGTTGAATACGCTGTGGAGTGAGAAAGACGCGCAGCTCGACGCGATTAAAGCTGCAAATAAAAAAGCCGGTCAGTGACCGGCTTTTGCTTTTACTTCTGACCGACCAGGTATTTCACGGTATCCGCATACTGTTGTACAAAGATATCCATGCTGCTGGTATCCATGCCCTGCGGGTTGACCTGATATTTGCCATTCACGAACATCGCCGGAACGCCCTGCAGCTGTAAATCAGCCGCTGCTTTTTCCTGCTGTGCCACGAGAGATTTCACTACGAAGCTGTTCCATGCCGCATCATAGTCTTCGCCTTTAATACCCGCATCGACAAACACTTTACGGATATCAGCAACAGACTGAACGGTCTGGGTTTTCTGAACCCCTTCAAACAGCGGAACAGTGACCTGATCTTCAACGCCCAGCGCCATTGCAACCGCCCATGCCTGCGTCAGATCTTTGCCCAAAGGCCCGAGAAACTCGACGTGGTATTTGGTCATCTTAGTACCTTCCGGCAGTTTTTTCTTCACGTTATCAGATACATGAAGCACTTCTTCAAACTGATAGCAGTGCGGGCAGTAGAAGGAGAAGAACTCCAACACTTGCGGTTCACCCGCAACAGGCTTCTCCAGGGTGATGTATTGTTTACCATCCTGGAACTGCGCTGCAGATGCGCTAAAAGCTAAGACCATACCAGCCAGCGCCAGCCATATTTTTTTCATGTTCAAGTTTCTCCGATTAATACATTGGCGTTAATTGTAAGGGGGGCTCTTGCAGAATTTTTGCCTGCTCAATAAAGGTCGCGGTCTGACGATGCCAGTAATCTTCCCCGGTTAACCACGGGAAGTTTTTTGGGAACGCAGGGTCAGCCCAACGTCGAATCAGCCAAGCAAGATAATAAACTAAACGCATAGCGCGTAAAGGTTCTATCAGTCCGATTTCAGAGATATCGAACTCACTAAACTCTTCATAAGCCTCGATAATGGTTTCTAGCTGCATGCGTTGTTCAGCTTTATCACCATTGAGGAGCATCCATAAATCCTGAATAGCCGGACCATTGCGGGCATCATCTAAATCGACAAACATCGGGCCATCGCGCCACAGAATATTACCGGCATGACAATCACCGTGCAGGCGTAACGTAGTAAAACGCGTATGCCAGCGATCGGTAACCACCGCGATAAGCGCATCCGTTGCCTTCAGGAAAGCCGCTTTTTGCCCTGATGGGATAAGCTGTGCGTGTTCAAAAACTTTACGCGGTTCAGTCAGGTATTCTTCAAGGCCAATCGTCGGTCGGAAGGTAAAAGTACGCTTGCATCCGGTCTGGTGCATACGCCCGAGATAGCGCCCCACCGCCTCCATCTGATCGATGTTGTCGGCTTCAAACTGTCGTCCACCGACGCTGGGGAAGATCGCAAAATGGAAACCCTGATGGCTTAACAGCGTTTGGCCGTTCAGTACCAACGGCGCAGCTACCGGGACTTCATCGCTTACCAGTTCCAGAGCAAACTGGTGCTCTTCCTGGATCTGATCGACAGACCAGCGTTCAGGGCGATAAAACTTAACAACAAAGCGTCGACGGTCTTCGTCCTGGAATTGATAGACACGGTTTTCATAGCTGTTAAGCGGGGTAAGCCCGGAGTCCACCCGGATCCCCTGCTCAAACAGTGCATCCATGATGGTATCCGGGTGTAGCGTCTGGAAATTAAAAGCGTTGTCGTTCATCCCATCATCCGGAAAATACTACGAATGATTCAGGATATCATTTCGCAGCGCTTTCGGTGGCGGCGATTACAAGCTTTTACTCTTTAATTACGCCACGAGCGCGGAGTAGTGCGGTTTTAAAATCTTCTTCATAATCTTTCTGAATACCTGGGATGACAGCATCCTTCGCTGAGTCTCGCATTTTCAGGTGATAGATCAGAATGTCATCAGTTAAATCCGCCAGTTCGCCGTCAAAACCTGACTCTTGCGCCAGTTTCTGCAAAAATTGCATCAGGTTAAGATCGGGTTCCTTCTGCCAGGCTGGCTGGAGGAGTTCAATAACTTCATTCAGACGTTTACATTTCATGGTTGTGCTCCTTAGGCTCAATACAGATACGTTAGCAGGGTCAATCCCACATTAAAAGAGGCGATATCAGTGATTCTGGATAGTGCAATAACAGGGGTTGTGCTGGCCGGCGGTAAGGCCAGACGGATGGGTGGAACCGATAAAGGTCTGCTTGAACTGGACGGTAAACCTCTTTGGCGGCATGTGGCCGACATTCTCGCTTTGCAGGTCGAAACCGTGGTGGTTAATGCCAATCGCCACCGGGATATATACCAGCAAAGCGGCCTGAAAGTTATTCCCGATTCCTTGGCCGATTTCCCTGGCCCACTGGCCGGGATGCTATCGGTATTCCTGCAGCAAACGGGGGAGTGGTTTCTGTTTTGCCCGTGCGATATGCCCTATATTCCTCACGATCTGGTCGCTCGTTTAAAAGAGCAACGTAAAGCTGCACCCGTTGTCTGGGTGCATGATGGGGAAAGAGATCACCCAACCATTGCGCTGATGCACCGCTCTATGCAGCCTTTGCTGCAGGATTATCTTCAGTCCGGTGAACGACGCGTTATGGTCTTTATGCGTCTGGCTGGCGGTCATGCTGTCGATTTCAGCGATCATAAAGATGCGTTCGTAAACGTGAACACCCCCGAAGAGCTCGCAAAATGGCAGGAAAAATCATGATCCCATTACTCGCCATTGCGGCATGGAGCGGCACGGGAAAAACCACGCTGCTCAAAAAGTTGATCCCGGAACTACGTGCCAGAGGTATACGTCCCGGATTGATTAAACATACTCATCACAATATGGATGTCGACAAGCCCGGTAAAGATAGCTATGAACTGCGCAAAGCCGGTGCAGCACAAACGCTGGTCGCCAGCCAGCAACGTTGGGCATTAATGGTAGAAACACCGGAAGAGCCCGAACTGGATTTAGCGTATCTGGTAAGCCGGATGGATGCAGCGACGTTGGATCTAGTGCTGGTTGAAGGGTTTAAGCATGAACCTGTCGCTAAGATCGTGCTTTTTCGCGACGGTTGCGGGCATCGTCCTGAAGAATTGGCGATAGACGAATATGTTATCGCGGTTGCCAGTGATGTTCCGCTGGCGGTGGATGTTCCATTGTTAGACATCAACGACATACAGCAAATTGCTGATTTTGTTACGCAATGGATAAGATGGTAACCGTGGTGTTGTGATGTGCCTGATGCGCTGCGCTTATCAGGTCTACTGAAACGCATTCACTGACGGGCTTTTGTAGGCCGGATAAGGCGGCACGCCGCATCCGGCGGTTTTCATCCCGCACAGACGCAAAAAAGCCCATCCGTCAGGATGGGCTTCTTCACTTTAATTGATGCCTGGCAGTTCCCTACTCTCGCATGGGGAGACCCCACACTACCATCGGCGCTACGGCGTTTCACTTCTGAGTTCGGCATGGGGTCAGGTGGGACCACCGCGCTACAGCCGCCAGGCAAATTCTGTTTATCAACACGCTTTTGCATGTCAATCTAATCTGTAATCAAGCTGAATTTCGATGTCTCTTCGCCAAAACATCTTCGGCGTTGTAAGGTTAAGCCTCACGGTTCATTAGTATCGGTTAGCTCAATGTATCGCTACACTTACACACCCGACCTATCAACGTCGTCGTCTTCAACGTTCCTTCAGGACCCTTAAAGGGTCAGGGAGAACTCATCTCGGGGCAAGTTTCGTGCTTAGATGCTTTCAGCACTTATCTCTTCCGCATTTAGCTACCGGGCAATGCCATTGGCATGACAACCCGAACACCAGTGATGCGTCCACTCCGGTCCTCTCGTACTAGGAGCAGCCCCCCTCAATTCTCCAGCGCCCACGGCAGATAGGGACCGAACTGTCTCACGACGTTCTAAACCCAGCTCGCGTACCACTTTAAATGGCGAACAGCCATACCCTTGGGACCTACTTCAGCCCCAGGATGTGATGAGCCGACATCGAGGTGCCAAACACCGCCGTCGATATGAACTCTTGGGCGGTATCAGCCTGTTATCCCCGGAGTACCTTTTATCCGTTGAGCGATGGCCCTTCCATTCAGAACCACCGGATCACTAAGACCTGCTTTCGCACCTGCTCGAGCCGTCACTCTCGCAGTCAAGCTAGCTTATGCCTTTGCACTAACCTCCTGATGTCCGACCAGGATTAGCTAACCTTCGTGCTCCTCCGTTACTCTTTAGGAGGAGACCGCCCCAGTCAAACTACCCACCAGACACTGTCCGCAACCCGGATTACGGGTCTACGTTAGAACACCAGCCATTAAAGGGTGGTATTTCAAGGATGGCTCCATGCAGACTGGCGTCCACACTTCAAAGCCTCCCACCTATCCTACACATCAAGGACCAGTGTTCAGTGTCAAGCTATAGTAAAGGTTCACGGGGTCTTTCCGTCTTGCCGCGGGTACACTGCATCTTCACAGCGAGTTCAATTTCACTGAGTCTCGGGTGGAGACAGCCTGGCCATCATTACGCCATTCGTGCAGGTCGGAACTTACCCGACAAGGAATTTCGCTACCTTAGGACCGTTATAGTTACGGCCGCCGTTTACCGGGGCTTCGATCAAGAGCTTCTCCTTACGGATAACCCCATCAATTAACCTTCCGGCACCGGGCAGGCGTCACACCGTATACGTCCACTTTCGTGTTTGCACAGTGCTGTGTTTTTAATAAACAGTTGCAGCCAGCTGGTATCTTCGACTGATTTCAGCTCCATGGGTAAACCACTTCACCTACATATCAGCGTGCCTTCTCCCGAAGTTACGGCACCATTTTGCCTAGTTCCTTCACCCGAGTTCTCTCAAGCGCCTTGGTATTCTCTACCTGACCACCTGTGTCGGTTTGGGGTACGATTTCGTGTTACCTGATGCTTAGAGGCTTTTCCTGGAAGCAGGGCATTTGTTACTTCAGCACCGTAGTGCCTCGTCATCACACCTCAGCGTTAA
>NZ_JAOWHC010000031.1:0-1331 GCF_030332805.1 Citrobacter sp. Cpo065 | reverse complement strand
GAACCTCCGCCTACATGCTTAAACCGGGACAACCGTCGCCCGGCTAACATAGCCTTCTCCGTCCCCCCTTCGCAGTAACACCAAGTACAGGAATATTAACCTGTTTCCCATCGACTACGCCTTTCGGCCTCGCCTTAGGGGTCGACTCACCCTGCCCCGATTAACGTTGGACAGGAACCCTTGGTCTTCCGGCGTGCGGGTTTTTCACCCGCATTATCGTTACTTATGTCAGCATTCGCACTTCTGATACCTCCAGCATGCCTCACGACACACCTTCAACGGCTTACAGAACGCTCCCCTACCCAACAACACATAGTGTCGCTGCCGCAGCTTCGGTGCATGGTTTAGCCCCGTTACATCTTCCGCGCAGGCCGACTCGACCAGTGAGCTATTACGCTTTCTTTAAATGATGGCTGCTTCTAAGCCAACATCCTGGCTGTCTGTGCCTTCCCACATCGTTTCCCACTTAACCATGACTTTGGGACCTTAGCTGGCGGTCTGGGTTGTTTCCCTCTTCACGACGGACGTTAGCACCCGCCGTGTGTCTCCCGTGATAACATTCTTCGGTATTCGCAGTTTGCATCGGGTTGGTAAGTCGGGATGACCCCCTAGCCGAAACAGTGCTCTACCCCCGAAGATGAGTTCACGAGGCGCTACCTAAATAGCTTTCGGGGAGAACCAGCTATCTCCCGGTTTGATTGGCCTTTCACCCCCAGCCACAAGTCATCCGCTAATTTTTCAACATTAGTCGGTTCGGTCCTCCAGTTAGTGTTACCCAACCTTCAACCTGCCCATGGCTAGATCACCGGGTTTCGGGTCTATACCCTGCAACTTAACGCCCAGTTAAGACTCGGTTTCCCTTCGGCTCCCCTATTCGGTTAACCTTGCTACAGAATATAAGTCGCTGACCCATTATACAAAAGGTACGCAGTCACACCCCAAAGGGTGCTCCCACTGCTTGTACGTACACGGTTTCAGGTTCTTTTTCACTCCCCTCGCCGGGGTTCTTTTCGCCTTTCCCTCACGGTACTGGTTCACTATCGGTCAGTCAGGAGTATTTAGCCTTGGAGGATGGTCCCCCCATATTCAGACAGGATACCACGTGTCCCGCCCTACTCTTCGAGTTCACAACACATGCACTTTTGTGTACGGGACTTTCACCCTGTATCGTGCGACTTTCCAGACGCTTCCACTAACACACATGCTGATTCAGACTCTGGGCTGCTCCCCGTTCGCTCGCCGCTACTGGGGGAATCTCGGTTGATTTCTTTTCCTCGGGGTACTTAGATGTTTCAGTTCCCCCGGTTCGCTTCATTACGCTATGTATTCAC
>NZ_JAOWHC010000030.1:0-145334 GCF_030332805.1 Citrobacter sp. Cpo065 | reverse complement strand
TGGAGGCGCATTATAGGGAGTTTCCTGCGGCCCGCAACCCTTAAATGACAGAAAAATGACTGACTGCTGCATTCCACAGCAAAACCCCGCCTTATACCAATTTACACACAGAGTTATCCACAATCGTAAGGAAATTATCTGTAAGCGTCCCTAAAAAGGGAGAGAATCGGTATGAAAACCTCTATTATGAAAACCTCTATATAGAAAGAAATTCACTCTACGCTATATAAAGAAGAAGGACTGACAACTTAAGCGCCATAATCCCTACCACCTTTGAATTACGCACCCCATCAGGCAATAATACCCGCACAAACCGTGATTTCAGGACCGTGATGAGATACTCCCTGCAACGTACTGCTATACGTAAACGCCCGATGAAGCTTGGCACCACCGTGATCCTCATGGTTAGTGCAGTACTCTTCTCCGTGCTGCTTGTCGTTCATCTGATTTATTTCTCGCAGATCAGCAACATGACGCGCGATGCATTAGCGAGTAAAGCGCTTGCGGTCGCGCGAACGCTAGCCAACTCTCCGGAGATCCGCCAGGGACTAATGAAAAAGCCCGAGGAAAGCGGCATTCAGGCGATTGCCCAGGCGGTGAATAAGAGCAACGACTTTTTGTTCATCGTCGTCACTGATATGCAAAGCATTCGTTACTCCCATCCCGAAGCGCAGCGAATCGGTCAGCCATTTAAAGGTGATGACATATTGCTGGCCCTGCAGGGTAAAGAGAATGTCGCCATTAATCGCGGATTCCTGGCTAAAGCTCTACGTGTATTTACTCCTATCTATGACGAACATCACCGGCAGATTGGCGTCGTGTCGATCGGCCTTGAGCTAAGCCGGGTGACTGAGCAGATCAATAACAGCCGCGGCAGCATCTTTTGGTCCATCTTATTTGGTGTACTGGTTGGGCTACTCGGCACATGGGTATTTGTCAAAGTCCTCAAGCGCATTCTGTTTGGCCTGGAGCCTTATGAAATCTCCAATCTGTTCGAACAACGCCAGGCGATGCTGCACTCTATAAAGGAAGGTGTTATTGCCGTTGACGAGTGCGGTGAGGTGACGCTGATTAACCAGGCGGCGCAGGAGCTGCTGGATTATCACAAATCACAAGATGATGCCCAGCTCTCCACACTCAGCCATGCGTGGTCACAGGTGGTCGATTTTTCACAGGTACTACATGACGGAACGCCGCGCCGCGATGAAGAGATCATGGTGAAGGATCGGCTACTCTTAATTAACACGGTCCCGGTACTCAGCAACGGTAAAATCATCGGTGCCATTTCAACCTTCAGAGATAAGACTGAAGTCCGAAAACTAATGCAACGTCTGGATGGTATGGTCAACTATGCCGACGCACTTCGTGAACGATCCCACGAATTCATGAATAAATTGCACGTGATTCTGGGATTATTGCATCTGAAAAGTTATAAGCAGCTTGAAAATTACATCCTGAAGACCGCAAACAATTATCAGGAAGAAATTGGCTCACTGTTAGGAAAAATAAAATCACCGGTGATCGCAGGATTTTTACTCAGTAAGATTAATCGCACATCTGATTTAGGCCATAGTCTGGTCATTAGCAATGAAAGCCAGTTACCGGAAAATAGCAACGAAGATCAGGTGGCGGTACTGATTACCGTTCTGGGGAATCTGATTGAAAACGCCCTGGAGGCGCTAGGTCAAGAACCTGGTGGTGAGATCAGCGTATCCTTGCATTATCGACACGGCTGGTTGCATTGCGAAGTGAATGACGATGGTCCGGGGATTGCCCCCGAAAACATTGAGCACATCTTTGAGAAGGGCGTTTCGTCAAAAGGAAGCGAACGGGGCGTTGGTTTAGCGCTTGTTAAACAACAGGTTGAAAACGTTGGCGGTAATATTTCCGTCGAGTCTGAACCAGGGATCTTCACCCAATTTTTTGTACAGTTACCGTGGAATGGTGAGAGGGCCAGCAGATGATCAATGTCTTAATTGTCGATGACGATGCAATGGTAGCGGAATTAAACCGCCGTTATGTCGCGCAACTCTCCGGTTTTCACTGCTGCGGCACAGCCTCCACGCTGGAGAAAGCAAAAGAGATAATCTTTCATAGCGGTCATCATATCGATCTGATTTTGCTAGATATTTATATGCAAAAAGAAAACGGTCTGGACCTGCTACCGGTTCTGCACAGCGAAGGTTGCAAGTGTGATGTCATCGTCATCTCTTCCGCCGCTGATGCCACCACCATCAAAGATTCACTTCACTACGGTGTTGTTGACTACCTGATCAAACCTTTCCAGGCTTCCCGGTTTGAAGAGGCGCTCACCGGCTGGCTGCACAAGAAAAATGAGATGGACAAGCATCAGTATTATGAACAGTCTGAGCTTGACCAGCTGATTCACGGCAGCTCTTCCAATGAACAGGAAGCACGGCGCTTACCTAAAGGGTTAACGCCACAAACGTTACGCACGCTGTGTCAGTGGATTGATGAGCACCAGGATCAGGAGTTCTCCACGGATGAGCTGGCCAACGAGGTCAATATCTCGCGTGTCTCTTGCCGTAAATACCTTATCTGGCTCGTCAATTGTCACATCTTATTTACCAGCATCCATTATGGCGTGACCGGCAGACCTGTTTATCGTTATCGCGTGCAGGCTGAACACTACTCATTGCTTAAACAATATTGCCAATAAATACACTTGGGATTATTTGTTATTTGAAAGTAACAATTATTAAAATAATGAAAAATCCCAATTTCACCAGCTGGCACTGTAAAATTATAAATTTGCGTTAGATCAAATATATTTGTATCCGGCATGTTAAATGTATTATTTTAATATTGACAACCATCACACTGTTTTTAATTTCAAAATCGCTAACAAAAGTTAATTAAGTATTATCTAACTCGCAGAGTGTGTATTTTTACCCATAAAGGATTAGTCTGAAATTAACCAGACATAAAAAATCTAGACTGGTAGCAATGGAGACCATGCTACGTACCATGGACACCGTACATTTTTGTGAGCAAATAAAAGTATCCGCACGCCGACCTCATCACATTATGAGATGGCGTGACCGTGATCACATAAATAATCTACTCACCCATTCTGTCGGTGGTTCACGCAATAGCGGAAAACGCAAAACAGATAAATTACAGCGTCAACCGCAGCTTTCCATGCCCAGCTCTGCTTCCCATCGCCTGAGGATTTTCTCCTCTGATCAAAGCCACAGAAAAAAGCTAAATATTTCCATAAATTTGAAAAAACATTCTAGCAAGACATTTGAACATTAATCGCAAATACGGACATATCGAATACTGACCATTTTTTGATGCTTATTCTGGCAAAAAAGAATGTGGCACAGATCCATTTTTCAAAAAATTGACTGGGTTTTTCGCGAGGGTAAATAAAATGTTATTTAGTATACAACTTCTCATAATATTAATATGTTTGTTTTATGGTGCCAGAAAGGGCGGTATCGCGCTGGGTTTATTAGGCGGTATCGGCCTGGTCATTCTGGTTTTCGTTTTCCATCTCCAGCCGGGTAAACCACCTGTAGATGTAATGCTGGTTATTATTGCCGTGGTGGCCGCATCGGCAACCTTGCAAGCCTCCGGCGGCCTTGACGTTATGCTGCAAATCGCTGAAAAGCTGCTGCGCCGTAACCCAAAATACGTTTCCATCGTCGCACCTTTCGTTACCTGCACCCTGACGATTCTCTGCGGTACAGGGCACGTGGTATACACCATCCTGCCAATCATTTATGACGTTGCCATTAAGAACAATATTCGCCCGGAACGTCCGATGGCGGCGAGTTCTATCGGTGCACAGATGGGGATTATCGCCAGCCCGGTTTCTGTAGCCGTTGTGTCACTGGTGGCAATGCTGGGTAACGTAACGTTTGAAGGCAAGCATCTCGAATTCCTCGACCTGCTCAGCATCACCATCCCGTCTACCCTGTTGGGTATCCTGGCGATCGGTATCTTCAGCTGGTTCCGTGGTAAGGATCTGGATAAAGATGAAGAGTTCCAGAAGTTCATTTCCGTACCTGAAAACCATAACTATGTGTATGGCGATACCGCCACGCTGTTAGACAAAAAGCTGCCGAAAAGCAACTGGCTGGCCATGTGGATCTTCCTGGCTGCTATCGCCGTGGTTGCCGTGCTTGGCGCGTTCTCTGAGCTGCGTCCTACCTTTAGCGGCAAACCGCTGTCAATGGTGCTGGTTATCCAGATGTTCATGCTGCTGACCGGTGCGCTGATTATTATCCTGACGAAGACCAATCCCGCTTCAATATCTAAAAACGAAGTCTTCCGTTCCGGTATGATCGCGATTGTGGCGGTGTACGGTATTGCCTGGATGGCCGAAACAATGTTCGGCGCGCACATGACAGAAATCGAAGGTGTGCTGGGCAATATGGTGAAAGAGTATCCGTGGGCCTATGCAATTGTTCTGCTGCTGGTATCCAAATTTGTAAACTCCCAGGCAGCGGCGCTGGCAGCGATTGTTCCGGTCGCGCTGGCAATCGGGGTTGATCCCGCGTACATCGTGGCTTCTGCTCCGGCATGTTACGGTTACTACATTCTACCGACCTACCCGAGCGATCTGGCTGCTATCCAGTTTGACCGTTCCGGCACCACCCACATCGGCCGCTTCGTTATCAACCACAGCTTCATTCTGCCTGGCTTGATCGGCGTAAGCGTATCCTGTGTCTTTGGTTGGATCTTCGCCGCAATGTACGGTTTCCTGTAATCACAGTTCGCGTGCCGTCCACGTTGGTACGGCACGCCACCATGAAGACACAGAGAATTTTAAAATTCCTGAGAAAAATGAAAAGGCTGGAAGCAAATGTCAAAAGTTGAATTCACTTACCAGGCGGCTTTCCCACTGGGGGAAGACAAAACTGAGTACTACCTGCTGACATCCGAACACGTCAGCGTCGGCGAGTTTGAAGGCGAAACAATCCTGAAAGTAGCCCCTGAAGCACTTACGCTACTGGCCCAGCAAGCCTTCCACGATGCCTCCTTCATGCTCCGCCCAGAACACCAACAGCAAGTCGCCTCAATTCTCCATGATCCCGAAGCCAGCGAAAACGATAAGTACGTGGCGCTGCAGTTCCTGAGAAACTCCGAAATCGCCGCCAAAGGCGTGTTGCCAACCTGCCAGGACACCGGTACGGCAATCATCATGGGGAAAAAAGGTCAGCGTGTTTGGACCGGCGGCGGCGATGAAGCGGCGCTCTCCAAAGGCGTATTTAATACCTATATCGAAGATAACCTGCGCTACTCGCAAAACGCGGCGCTGGATATGTACAAAGAAGTAAATACCGGCACCAACCTGCCCGCACAGATCGATCTGTACAGCGTGGACGGTGACGAATACAAATTCCTGTGCGTGGCCAAAGGCGGCGGCTCAGCCAACAAAACTTATCTGTATCAGGAAACCAAAGCGCTGCTGACTCCCGGCAAACTGAAAAACTTCTTGGTTGAGAAAATGCGCACGCTGGGTACCGCAGCTTGCCCGCCGTATCACATCGCATTCGTTATTGGTGGTACGTCAGCGGAAAGCACCCTCAAAACGGTGAAGCTGGCTAGCACACACTACTATGACGCGCTACCGACTGAAGGCAATGCTCACGGCCAGGCGTTCCGCGATCTGCAACTGGAACAAGAACTGCTGGAAGAAGCGCAAAAACTCGGCCTTGGTGCTCAGTTCGGCGGGAAATACTTCGCACATGATATCCGCGTGATCCGCCTGCCTCGCCACGGCGCATCCTGCCCGGTTGGTATGGGCGTTTCTTGCTCCGCAGACCGTAACATCAAGGCCAAGATCAACCGCGAAGGGATCTGGATTGAAAAACTGGAACATAACCCAGGTCAGTACATTCCGGAATCTCTGCGCCAGGCGGGCGAAGGCGAAGTGGTTAAAGTTGACCTTAACCGCCCAATGAAAGAGATCCTCGCCCAGCTCTCTCAGTACCCGGTTTCTACTCGTCTGTCACTGAGCGGTACTATCATTGTTGGTCGTGACATTGCCCACGCGAAGTTAAAAGAACGTATTGAGTCCGGCGAAGGTCTGCCGCAGTACGTGAAAGATCATCCGATCTACTACGCGGGTCCGGCCAAAACACCTGCAGGCTACCCGTCCGGTTCTTTAGGTCCAACCACCGCAGGTCGTATGGACTCCTACGTTGACCTGTTGCAGTCTCACGGCGGCAGCATGATCATGCTGGCAAAAGGTAACCGTAGCCAGCAGGTGACTGACGCCTGCCACAAACACGGCGGCTTCTACTTAGGCAGCATCGGTGGACCGGCAGCGGTACTGGCGCAGCAGAGCATTAAGCATCTGGAATGCGTGGAATACCCGGAGCTGGGTATGGAAGCTATCTGGAAAATCGAAGTAGAAGATTTCCCGGCTTTCATTCTGGTCGATGACAAAGGCAACGATTTCTTCCAGCAAATCGTCAGCAAACAATGCGCTAACTGCGCGAAGTAACCCATTCGGCCCGGCACTGGACTGGCACTAAATTTTTGGCGTCAGTCCAGCGATCCCCCCGGGCCAACTTTATCCCCCCATTTACTGGTATTGGATTTTTGCCGTTCACAGGGAATAGTGACCTTTTCCATTACGTGTGAATTCGCAATGCTCCGCACTCTGAACCCCACAATCTTGCGCACCGGCGCATTGATCCTGGCGCTGATTCTTATCTACACCGGTATCTCTGCCTCGGAGAAAATCACCTGGCTGATGGAAGTCACGCCAGTCATTATTGTCGTCCCGCTGTTACTGGCAACCATGAAGCAGTACCCATTGACGCCGCTGCTTTATACGTTGATTTTCTTGCACGCCATCATTCTGATGGTAGGCGGGATGTATACCTACGCCAAAGTCCCCGTCGGTTTTCAGGTTCAGGAATGGCTGGATCTCAGTCGAAACCCCTATGACAAGCTGGGCCACTTCTTCCAGGGACTGGTACCAGCCCTGACGGCAAGAGAGATTTTAGTGCGCGGCAATATTGTCCGTGGTCGTAAGATGCTGGCATTTTTGGTCTGCTGCGTAGCACTGGCGATTAGCGCAATGTATGAACTGATCGAATGGTGGGCGGCGCTGGCAATGGGACAAGGTGCGGATGACTTCCTTGGCACGCAGGGTGACCCGTGGGATACCCAGTCGGACATGTTCTGCGCCCTGCTCGGTGCGTTAACAACGGTCCTCGCACTGGCGGGCTGGCACAATCGGCAATTGAAAATGGCCGGAGAGCGCTAACGCTTCTCCGGCAATCTACATTACCTACTGCGATACTTGATAACCAGAATCGGCAAGGCGAACAACAGTGTCAGAAAGTTCGCCATGCTGACGGCAGTATCTTCAATCAATAATCCGTAAATCAGCCACAAAACCAGCCCGCACACAAACATCACATACATCAAACCGGAGATACCTTGCGTATTGCGGGTGGTAATAACCTTAATGGCTTGCGGCAAGAAAGAGAGCGTCGTCAGGCTGGCCGCCAAATATCCAATCAACGAATACCATTCCATCGCTATGCCTTCACATCGCCTGGAGCCACTACCGCAATAGCCGGGATATCCGGTTGCTCATGGTGCTGCGGCACCTTGCGATACTTATCCAGTAAATGGATCTGGATCCTGCGCAGGGTGTCGCCATTCAGTCGATAAAAGCGGAAATACAGGACCAAGGTCACCACAAAAAAGAGTGCGGGTAGCGCTATCATAATAAACTGCATGCCAACGATGGTTTCGGCAGACTGCGCGATATTTGGCGCGTAATTAATCACTCCGAGTATCAACGCGATAAAGAAAGCGGCAAATGCTGACCCACCTTTTACCACCATTGTCTGCACCGAATAAGCGATACTTTCACAACGAACATTAAGTTTGTATTCGCCGTAATCAACGGTATCCGCCACCATAATGACCTGCAACACCCAGAAAAGCGCAGAACCAATATTCAGTAAAACACCCGCTATAACAATCAGTAAGATATTATGGAAATCTGCCAGCGCCATCACCAGTAGTACGCTACAGCTAAGCACCGGCAACACCGATGCCCCAGCCCACAAGATCCGTCGTGACAACGCGTTTACCAGCCGAGGAAAGAAAATCAGCGTCAACAGGTTTGCCGCACCTGCGTAAGACATGTAGTACGGGAAGAGACTTGCATCGCCAATCACGTAGGTAAAATAGTAAATGGCAAAGCCAGCAATGATATTAGATGCAATATTGTAAGCCAGTGCCATACCTAACAGGCAGGATAGCTGGTCATTTTTATAGATGAGCCCAACGATCGCTTTCAACCCAAGACGACTGCTGTCTGCCGTGGCCTCACTGTCTGACGAATAAACCTCATGCACATTCCGTAGCGTCACAACGGTGGAAACGATAAAGAACGCGATGAGAATTAGTGTAAACATCTGAAAACCAAAACCACGATCTGCTCCGCCAACATAGCTCACAAAAGGCAGCGTCACGCCTGCGGTAACAAACCCAGAAAGGCTGGCGAAGAAACGGGGGTACGGCACCAGTTGTTCACGCTCGCGTTTATCCAGCGTAATGGTTGGCACCAGTGACCAGAATGGAATATCCATAATGGTGTAGGTCATTCCCCATAATATATACGTCACGCAAACAAATACGACCTGCGCAGTACCCTCAAAAAGATGTGCGCTAAAAAGCAAAAACAGCACCAATGAGTTCGCCAGCGTACCGAGCAAGATCCAGGGTTTAAATTTCCCCCAGCGCGATCGGGTGGCGTTCACAATCCAGCCCATGATGGGATCGTTTACCGCATCCCAGATCCTTGCCGCCAGGAACAACGTTCCGACCAGCCCCACCGATAATCCCACTACGTCGGTGTAGTAATACATCAGGTACATGTACACAATACCGATGGCGAAATCCTTACCAAACGCTCCAAATCCATAACTGAGTTTTGTTGTCAGAGATATGCTCATAGGGTATCGGGTCGCTGTTACCAGCGCCCGCCTTCTGTAAGAGGAAACGTCAGAGGTTAAACGCCGGATACAATGCCCGGCGTGATTGTGTATTAACGGTGCAGCCAGGCCGGCAGCCAGTCGCCGTGAGACGCGATCAGGTCGTCCACCAGCGCATAAATCTCTTCAATCCCCAGTACCGCGGCGGTATGCGGATCCATCATTGCCGCGTGATAAACGCGATCGCGATTCTCCGTCAGGATGGCTTCCGTTAGCAGGGTCTGAACATTGATATTGGTTTGCATCATGGCCGCCAAATGTGACGGGAGAGTCCCGACTTTCGTTGGCTGAATACCATTTGCATCGACCAGACAAGCGACTTCAACGCAGCAGCCTTGCGGCAGGTTATCGATCAGATTGTCATTGCGAACGTTGCCATACACGACGCTCGGTTCACCGGTCCAGATAGCGTTCATGATAGTGCTGGCATATTCGCGCGACGGTTTAATGTCGATCCGCTCAGCCGTTTTGTACTCTTCCAGCTCTTTTTTCCAGTTCGCCAACTGTTCCACACAACGTTTCGGATATTCATCCAATGGCACCTTATAGCGCTCAATCAGATCTTCACGTCCCGGTTTGATAAACCACGGCGTATATTCAGCGAAGTGCTCCGACGATTCGGTGACGAAATACCCCAATTTTTTGAACATTTCATAACGCACAATGTTCTGGCAACGGGTATTTCCGTGAATATTTGGTTTCGGCGCCTGACCGGATTCATAGGCCGCCAGCAGCTCCGGGTAGAGATTCACATAGGCACCGTCCGCCGTTTTGCGCTCCAGCTCCAGATAAAACGCCATATGGTTGATCCCGGCACTGCGATAGCGCAAAGAAGCAGGGTCGATGTTCAGATCGCGGGCCAACTCCTCCGCCGTCCCCTGCACCGAATGACACAACCCAACCTGCTTAATATGCGGATAGCGCGCATACATTGCCCAGGTGTTCATTGCCATCGGGTTAACGTAGTTAAGCATTGTGGCCTGCGGACAAACTTCGGTCATATCCTCACAAATCTGCCATAAATGCGGGATGGTACGCAGCGCGCGCATGATGCCGCCCGGCCCCAGCGTGTCGGCAATCGTCTGCTCCAGGCCATGGCGTTTACACACCGTAAAATCGGTGACGGTACAAGGTTCATAGCCGCCGATCTGGAAAGCGACCACCACAAAATCAGCATCCTGTAATGCTGCTTTTTGATCGGTATAGCAGGTGATTCGTCCAGACGCGCCCGCAGAATCCATCAACTTGCGCACAACAACGTGTGATTCTTCCAGACGCGTAGGATCGAGATCCATCAAGGCGATATGCGCAGATTTAAGCGCATCGCGGTGAAAGACGTCCCCAAGAATATTTTTGACGAAAATCGTGGAACCGGCGCCGATAAAGGTAATTTTGGGTGCAGACATCATGACTCTCCAGAACATTAGTGAACACAGTCATGGTGGCACAGCGCATAGATGAAAACCTCCGACTTCCCTGCTGAGCATTCCCATAAACTCAGATCATCACTCTGCGCCCTATTGGATCTGAGTTTATGGGACAAAATCACCCAAAAAGCAGAGTATGCGGCCGCAAAATGTCGCTATGCTCAATGGTAACGGTCCAATTTGTGTCCTGATTCTCAGCCTTAATACGTGTTAAATGACATGATTCTGATAATTCAGGAAATGGAGCAACCATGAGTACATTACCGACATCGTCTCTCCCTCCCGATCCGCACATGTGCAGTAGCGATGAAGAACAAACCCGCAGCCCGCTATCGCTGTACTCAGAATATCAACGGATGGATATCGAGTTGCGCTCACCGCATGCTATGCCTGCCAGCCACTGGCATGGGCAGGTGGAGATCAATGTTCCGTTTGATGGTGACGTCGAATACCTTATCAACAATGAAGTCGTGCAGATAAAACAGGGACACATCACGCTATTCTGGGCCTGTACACCGCATCAGCTCACGCGTCCGGGTAGCTGCCAAAGTATGGCTATCTTCAATTTACCGATGCACCTTTTCCTCTCCTGGCCGCTGGATCGCGAGCTGATCAACCATGTTACCCATGGAATGGTCATCAAATCGCTGGCGTCGCAGCAGTTGAGCACCTTTGAGGTTCAGCGCTGGCAACAGGAACTGAGCAACCCGAACGAACAAATTCGCCAGCTCGCCATTGATGAAATTGGTCTGATGCTCAAACGGTTTAGCCTTTCCGGCTGGCAGCCTATCCTGGTCAATAAAACCTCGCGGACCCACAAAAACAGCGTGTCGCGGCACGCCCAGTTTTACGTCAGCCAAATGCTGAGCTTTATTGCCGACAACTACGATCAGGCGCTCACCATCAACGACGTCGCGGAACACGTGAAGCTCAACGCCAACTACGCGATGGGGATTTTCCAACGCGTAATGCAACTCACCCTGAAGCAGTACATCACGGCAATGCGGATCAATCACGTCCGCGCATTGCTTAGCGATACCGATAAAACCATTCTCGACGTTGCGTTGACCGCCGGATTCCGATCCAGCAGCCGTTTTTATGACACCTTCAGCAAGTTTGTCGGCATGTCGCCGCAGCAGTACCGCAAACTGAGCCAGCAGCATCGGCAAACAATCGCTGGTTGATATCATTCGGCAATATCAGTATCAGCCAAAAAAATATTCCCCCTGTCGATAAACGGCGGTGAAAAACCGCCAATAAGCAAACATAACCTACTGTTTAAAAACAAATTAAACACAAATTAGACTATTTTTTACCCGCTTTACAGCCCATTTTGACAGGATAATACTTGCCTGCGTCACATTCATACGGTGTGTCTGCAATTCATAGATTGCAACCTTTCCACAACCGGGTAAAAGATGATGAAAGTATTAATTGTTGAAAGTGAGTTTCTGCATCAGGACACCTGGGTCGGTAGCGCTGTCGAACGTCTGGCTGACGCATTAAGCCGCCAAAATGTTACCGTCATTAAGTCCACCTCATTCGACGATGGTTACGCAATCCTCGCCGCCAATGAAGCCATTGATTGCCTGATGTTCAGCTATCAAATGGAACAACAAGACGAGCACCTGAACGTCAGGCAATTGATCGGCAAGCTCCACGAGCGCCAGCAAAACGTACCTGTTTTCCTGCTGGGCGATCGCGAAAAAGCCACCGCATCGCTGGATCGCGACCTGCTGGAGCTTGTCGATGAATTCGCCTGGATTCTGGAAGACACCGCAGACTTTATCGCCGGTCGCGCCGTTGCGGCAATGACCCGCTACCGCCAACAACTTCTGCCACCGCTGTTCAGCGCGCTGATGAAGTACGGCGACATCCATGAATACTCCTGGGCAGCACCGGGTCACCAGGGCGGCGTCGGATTCACCAAAACACCGGCCGGTCGTTTCTACCATGATTACTATGGTGAAAACTTATTCCGTAGCGACATGGGTATTGAACGTGCATCGCTCGGCTCGCTGCTGGATCATACCGGCGCGTTTGGCGAGAGCGAAAAATATGCCGCCCGCGTGTTTGGCGCTGATCGCTCCTGGTCCGTGGTGGTCGGGACTTCCGGCTCTAACCGCACCATCATGCAGGCTTGTATGACCGACAACGACGTCGTGGTGCTGGATCGTAACTGCCATAAATCCATCGAGCAGGGGCTTATCCTCACCGGGGCAAAACCGGTGTACATGGTGCCAAGCCGCAACCGGTACGGCATTATCGGGCCTATCTACCCGCAGGAAATGCAGCCTGAAACATTGCAGAAAAAGATCAGCGAAAGCCCGCTGACCAAAGGTAAAGCCGGGCAAAAACCGTCTTACAGCGTTGTGACCAACTGTACCTACGACGGTGTTTGCTACAACGCCAAAGAGGCCCAGGACCTGCTCGCGCAAACCAGCGATCGCATCCACTTCGATGAGGCCTGGTACGGCTATGCTCGCTTCAACCCAATTTACGCCGATCACTACGCCATGCGTGGCGCGCCGGGCGATCATAACGGTCCTACCGTTTTTGCCACCCACTCGACCCACAAACTGCTGAATGCGCTTTCTCAGGCATCTTACATTCACGTTCGTGAAGGTCGTGGGGCCGTGAACTTCTCCCGCTTTAACCAGGCGTACATGATGCACGCCACTACCTCTCCGCTGTATGCCATCTGCGCCTCAAACGACGTGGCGGTTTCCATGATGGACGGTAACAGCGGCCTGTCGCTCACCCAGGAAGTGATCGACGAAGCGGTCGATTTCCGTCAGGCCATGGCACGGTTGTACAAAGAATTCACCGCCGAAGGCGACTGGTTCTTCAAACCGTGGAACAAAGAGATTGTGACCGATCCGCAGACCGGCAAAACCTATGACTTTGCCGATGCGCCAACCCAACTCCTGACCACCGACCAGAACTGCTGGGTAATGCGCCCGGGTGAATCCTGGCACGGATTTAAAGACCTGCCGGATAACTGGAGCATGCTGGACCCGATCAAAGTCAGCATTCTGGCTCCGGGGATGGGCGACGATGGTGAACTGGAAGAGAACGGCGTACCGGCTGCACTGGTCACCGCCTGGCTTGGCCGCCACGGCATCGTGCCGACCCGTACCACCGATTTCCAGATTATGTTCCTGTTCTCCATGGGGATTACCCGCGGGAAATGGGGCACACTGATCAACACGTTGTGCTCTTTCAAACACCATTACGATGCCAATACCCCGCTGGCACAGGTGATGCCAGAACTGGTTGAGGAACATCCAGACACTTACGCCAACATGGGCATTCACGATCTGGGCGACACCATGTTCGCCTGGCTGAAAGAGAACAACCCAGGCGCACGTCTTAACGCGGCTTACTCCGGCCTGCCTGTTGCTGAAATCACCCCGCGTGAAGCCTATAACGCGATAGTCAGCGATAACGTTGAGATGGTGGCCATTGAAAATCTGCCGGGTCGTATAGCCGCGAATTCCGTTATTCCTTACCCACCAGGAATTCCGATGCTGCTGTCCGGGGAAAACTTTGGCGACGCCAATAGCCCGCAGATTAGTTATCTACGTTCGTTGCAGTCCTGGGACCACCACTTCCCTGGATTTGAACATGAAACCGAAGGAACGGAAATTATTGACGGTGTGTACCACGTTATGTGCGTGAAAGCATAATGTCGTTTTATAGATAGTCCGATGTTTAAGGTAGACATGTCATGCTTGAGTAATTCCTGAGTATTGCTGCAAAACAATAACATTGTCATACCTTTTTGCGCGGGACCACCCCGCGCTTTTTTTATACGCAAATAGCGCCTTTCCACTTGCGTACAAAAATGTGTACATAAGAAAAATCCCGCCAAACATTGTAATTAATTTCAGACACGTTATTTTATTGCAGTCCTGGTTTCATCATACAATTTCAATTTAGCCGATTTGGCTCATCTGATGTTGAGCTACGGTGTTTTATGTTCATATTCCTGGAGTTGGGTATGAGGCTTTGCAGCAAAGAAGCTTGTGTTGTTGTATTAACGGAGAAGGATGTTTGGTTAAGGATTAACGGTAAAGAAGCCATCAGTTTAAAAGCTAATCATATGGCACTGGTGGCATGCGATAATAATATTATCGATTTCTCATCACTTAATAACGCATTGGTCGTACATATCAGCCGCGATATCATTAAAGATTATCTGCGCTTTTTAAATAAAGACCTTTCACAGATCCCACTCTGGCAACGCAGTGCCAGCCCAGTGATGACCGCCGCGTGTCTGACGCCGGATGTCTTCAGGGTGGCAGCCCAACACAGCGTAATGGACACAGTGAACGAAGCTGAAAGAGAGCGTACGCGCTCGCTACTGTTCACGGTGTTATCACGCTTTCTCGACAGCAAAAAGTTTATTTCTTTGCTCATGTATATGCTGCGCAACTGTATCAGCGATAGCGTTTATCACATTATTGAGAGCGATATACATAAAGACTGGAATTTAAGCATGGTTGCCAGTTGCTTATGCCTGAGTCCCAGTTTGTTAAAGAAAAAGCTCAAAAGTGAAAATACAAGTTACAGCCAAATAATTACCACATGTCGCATGCGATATGCCGTCAATCAATTACTGATGGACGGCAAAAACATTTCTCAGGTCTCTCAACTGTGTGGATATAACAGTACCTCATACTTTATCTCCGTATTCAAAGAGTTCTATGGGATGACGCCTCTGCATTATGTGAGTCAACATAGGGAGCCATCCGCCGCCTGATTTTTAATCAGTTAGCGATAAGCCATAATAATATCAGCATTAGCGATACCCCAGCTCCGTCATCATTAAATAGACTTTTGACGAGGTATGATAAGGCGTCATTTATCCTTATCAGGAGTTAAAAAATATGTCGACGGATGCTGATGCTCACAAAGTGGGCTTAATCCCCGTCACCCTTATGGTGTCGGGGAATATTATGGGTTCCGGTGTATTCCTGCTACCCGCAAACCTTGCGTCAACTGGCGGGATTGCAATCTACGGATGGTTGGTCACGATTATCGGTGCTCTGGCACTGTCGATGGTGTACGCCAAAATGTCGTCCTTAGACTCCAGTCCCGGTGGTTCTTATGCTTACGCCCGCCGCTGCTTCGGTCCTTTTTTGGGCTACCAGACCAACGTGCTGTACTGGCTGGCCTGCTGGATTGGTAACATCGCCATGGTGGTCATTGGCGTCGGTTACCTGAGCTACTTCTTCCCCATCTTAAAAGATCCGCTGGTCCTGACGCTGACCTGCGTCGTAGTGCTGTGGATCTTCGTATTACTGAACATTGTCGGACCGAAAATGATCACCCGCGTGCAGGCCGTCGCAACGGTACTGGCACTGGTGCCAATTGTCGGGATTGCCGTCTTCGGCTGGTTCTGGTTCCGCGGTGAAACCTATATGGCAGCCTGGAACGTCAGCGGCATGAACACCTTCGGCGCGATTCAAAGCACTCTGAACGTCACCTTGTGGTCATTTATCGGGGTGGAAAGCGCCTCCGTTGCGGCTGGCGTGGTTAAAAATCCCAAACGTAACGTACCTATCGCTACCATGGGCGGCGTGCTGATTGCCGCTGTTTGCTACGTGCTCTCCACCACCGCAATCATGGGTATGATCCCTAACGCGGCGCTGCGTGTATCAGCCTCCCCGTTCGGTGATGCCGCACGTATGGCGCTGGGTGACACCGCTGGGGCGATAGTTTCCTTCTGTGCTGCTGCCGGGTGTCTTGGTTCTCTGGGCGGCTGGACGCTGCTTGCCGGGCAAACCGCCAAAGCCGCAGCCGATGACGGCCTGTTCCCACCAATTTTTGCCCGCGTGAACAAAGCCGGTACGCCAGTGGCCGGGTTAATTATCGTCGGCATCCTGATGACCATCTTCCAGTTCAGCAGCATGTCGCCGAACGCAGCAAAAGAGTTTGGTCTGGTCTCTTCGGTCTCCGTTATCTTCACCCTGGTGCCGTATCTGTATACCTGCGCCGCGCTGCTGCTGCTCGGCCATGGCCACTTTGGTAAAGCACGCCCGATGTACTTACTGGTGACCTTTATCGCCTTTATCTACTGCATCTGGGCGGTTGTCGGTTCCGGCGCCAAAGAAGTGATGTGGTCGTTCGTCACGCTGATGATCATCACCGCGCTGTACGCACTGAACTACAACCGGATCCATAAAAACCCGTATCCATTGGATGCACCAGTGAACAATAACTAACTTAAGCAATCGTCATTGCCCGATGGCGTCAGTTCATCGGGCCTCCGCTGCCTCGCTGATATTCGAAAAATCAACATTAAGAACTTAAGGTTGGCTTAATTTTACTTTGAGAGGATTTGCGCCACATAGTCGATGGAACCCCCTTAATGTTAAAGCTCTTGTTTAAAAGGCCCACTCTCGGGCTAATCAGCTGGCTTCTGCTGATCTCATTTTATCTTGCGACTTTCCTGAACATTGCGTTCTACAAACAAGTGCTGCAAGACCTGCCTCTGGACTCTGTGCGTAACGTGCTGGTGTTTTTATCAATGCCGGTGGTCGCGTTCAGCGTCATGAACATCGTGCTGACGCTGGCCTCATTCCTGTGGCTTAATCGCCTGGTGGCTTGCATTTTCATTCTGGTTGGTGCATCGGCCCAATATTTCATCATGACCTACGGCATCATCATCGACCGCTCGATGATCGCCAATATGATGGACACTACGCCCGCCGAAACCTTTGCTTTGCTGACGCCGCAAATGCTCATCACGCTCGGGGTGAGCGGCATTCTGGCCGCGCTCATTGCCTGCTGGGTAAAAATCAAACCGATCACGCCAGTCATGCGCAGCATACTGTTTCGTGGCGCGAACATTCTGATCTCCGCGCTGCTGATCGTGCTGGTCGCAGCGTTCTTCTATAAAGATTACGCCTCACTGTTTCGCAACAACAAAGAACTGGTGAAATCCCTCAGTCCATCCAACAGCATTGTGGCGACGTCATCCTGGTATTCACACCAGCGACTGGCCCACCTGCCGCTGGTGCGCATTGGCGAAGATGCCCATCGCAATCCGTTGATGGTAAAAGAAAAGCGTAAGAACCTGACGATTGTGGTTCTCGGCGAGACCTCGCGCGGCGATAACTTCTCGCTGTCAGGCTACTCGCGCCAGACCAACCCGCTGCTGGAAAAAGATGATGTGGTCTATTTCCCCCGCACCACATCCTGCGGAACGGCAACGGCAGTATCAGTACCCTGCATGTTCTCGGATATGCCACGCGCGCACTACGACGAAGAACTGGCACAGCATCAGGAAGGCGTACTCGACATCATTCAGCGGGCGGGAATTAACGTTCTGTGGAACGATAACGACGGCGGCTGCAAAGGGGCTTGCGACCGGGTTCCACACCAGAATATGACTAAGCTGAACCTGCCAGGGCAGTGTATTGACGGTGAATGCTACGATGAAGTCCTGTTCCACGGGCTGGAAGAGTACATTAATAACCTGCAAGGCGACGGGGTGATTGTGCTGCATACCATCGGCAGCCACGGTCCAACCTATTACAACCGCTATCCTGCGCAGTTTAAGAAATTTACGCCAACCTGCGATACCAACGAAATTCAGACCTGTTCGCAGCAACAGTTGGTCAATACTTACGACAACACCATTCTTTACGTTGACTATATTGTTGATAAAGCGATCAATATACTGAAAGAACACCAGGATAATTTCACCACCAGCCTGGTCTATCTTTCCGATCACGGCGAATCCTTAGGGGAAAATGGCGTCTATTTGCACGGCCTGCCGTATTCGATTGCACCAGATACGCAAAAACATGTGCCGATGCTGCTGTGGCTCTCCGAGGATTATCAGCAACGCTATCAGGTCTCTCAGACATGTTTGCAAAAACGGGCAAGCTCAGAAGACTTCTCGCAGGATAATCTCTTCTCAACTCTGCTGGGATTAACGGGCGTGCAAACACAGAAATATCAGGCGGCAGATGATATTCTGCAACCCTGCCGGGGAGGCTAAACGAATGAAAATTCTGATTGTTGAAGACGACACGTTGTTACTACAGGGACTGATACTCGCTGCACAAACAGAAGGCTACGCCTGTGATGGCGTGTCAACCGCCCGTGCAGCCGAGCAGTGTCTGGAGACCGGACATTACAGTCTGGTTGTTCTGGACCTGGGCTTGCCGGATGAAGACGGTTTGCACTTCTTGACCCGCATCAGACAGAAGAAATACTCTCTCCCCGTGCTGATCCTCACCGCCCGTGACACGCTCAAAGACCGGGTCAGCGGGCTGGACGTGGGTGCCGATGACTATCTGGTCAAACCGTTCGCACTGGAAGAACTGCACGCCCGCATCCGGGCACTTCTGCGTCGCCACAACAATCAGGGTGAAAGTGAATTAATTGTCAGCAATCTGACGCTGAATATCGGTCGTCGCCAGGTGTGGATGGACGGACAAGAGGTTATCTTAACGCCGAAAGAATACGCGCTCCTGTCACGCCTGATGCTCAAAGCGGGCAGCCCGGTACACCGGGAAATTTTGTATAACGACATCTACAGCTGGGATAACGAACCGTCTACCAACACGCTGGAAGTGCACATTCACAATCTGCGCGATAAAGTCGGAAAATCACGCATCCGCACGGTCAGGGGATTTGGCTATATGCTGGTCGCCACTGAGGAAAGCTAAGTGAAGCTGCTGCAATATCTAAAACAACCACTCCCGCTTCGTCATCGTTTAATGCTGACGATTGGTCTTATTCTGCTGGTCTTTCAGTTGATTAGCACCTTCTGGTTGTGGCACGAAAGTACCGAACAAATACAGTTATTCGAACAGGCGTTACGCGAAAATCGTAATAACGATCGCCACATCATGCATGAGATCCGCGAGGCCATCGCCAGCCTGATTGTCCCCGGCATCTTTATGGTCAGCCTGGCGCTGCTGATTTGCTATCAGGCGGTGCGACGAATAACCCGCCCGCTGGCAGATCTGCAAAAAGAGTTAGAGGCGCGAGCAGCCGATAACCTGGCCCCGATTGAAATTCACAGCTCAACCGTTGAGATCCAGGCCGTTGTCTCAGCGCTCAATGACCTGGTAACGCGGCTGACTAGCACTATTGAAAACGAACGTTTATTTACCGCCGATGTCGCCCACGAACTGCGCACACCGCTGTCAGGCGTTCGCCTGCATCTGGAATTATTATCCAAAACCCATAAGGTCGACGTTACGCCGTTGATTGCCCGCCTTGATCAAATGATGGACAGCGTATCGCAACTGCTGCAACTCGCCCGCGTCGGGCAGTCGTTTTCAGCCGGGAGCTACCAGCATGTCAAACTGCTGGAGGACGTTATTCTGCCCTCCTACGATGAACTCAGCACCATGCTGGACCAACGTAAACAGACGCTGCTCCTGCCACAAAGCGCGGCGGACGTTGTCGTGCGTGGCGATGCTACGCTGTTGCGGATGCTGCTACGAAATCTGGTGGAAAACGCGCATCGTTACAGCCCGGAAGGCACCCATATTACGATTAGCCTGAACACCGAGCATGATGCCGTCCTGGCCGTCGAAGATGAAGGGCCGGGCATTGATGAAAGTAAATGCGGGGAGTTAAGTAAAGCATTCGTCCGAATGGACAGCCGTTTTGGTGGGATTGGGCTGGGGCTGAGCATTGTCAGTCGTATCACCCAGTTACATCAGGGGCATTTCTATCTGCAAAATCGCCAGGGAGCCACCGGCACTCGCGCATGGGTGGAATTGGCGAAAGATCAGTAAGAGCTCACCCACACATACAAAAAGCTGCTGACGATCAGCACGCTGCACACGGTGGTCAAACTTTCATAAATACGGGTTTTCATGACACTCTCCTCCGAAACTATGGAGGAGAGTTTGCCTGACACAGATTAAGCCAACCTTAAGTTGATATCATAAGACACCTTATCCGGCCGACTGAGTACAATGCTGCCCGTAGGCCTGATAAACGTAGTCTCATCAGGCAATAACACGAATGCCCTGGCCATGCGCCGGATGGCGACTAGCGCCTTATCCGGCCTACGAAAGTACAACACTGCCCGTAGGCCTGATAAACGTAGTGCCATCAGGCATTCACACGAATGCCCTGGCCATGCGCCGGATGGCGGCTAGCGCCTTATCCGGCCTACTGAGTACAATGCTGCCCGTAGGCCTGATAAACGTAGTGCCATCAGGCAATAACACCGTTACTCTTCAATACGCGGATGCTGCTGCACCAGACGCGTGCGCTTAACCTGTAGCTCAGCAATTTCCTGATCGATATCTTCGATTTTCTGTTCAATGTTATCGTAGTGTTCGCCGAGGATCTCTTTCGCTTCCTGAATATCCGAAGCAGCAGGTGTCGCTCCTTTCAGCGGCTGATTAGCCGTCTCTTTCATGGTCACGCCGGTAATTAAACCTACTACCGCAATCACCATCAGATAATAAGCAGGCATCATCAGATTCTGCGAGCTTTCCACCAGCCATGCGGCCAATGTCGGAGTCAGACCGGCGATCAATACCGAGATATTAAACGCGGCGGCCAGCGCACTGTAGCGAATATGCGTCGGGAACATCGCCGGTAACGTTGACGCCATCACCCCGGTAAAGCAGTTGAGGATCACCGCCAACATCAGCAACCCGGCGAAAATCAGGCCAATAACGTTACTGTTAATCAGAATAAATGCCGGAATCGCCAGCACAAACAGCGCAATACTGCCCATGATCACAAACGGACGACGCCCGAAACGGTCGCTGAGCAACCCCATAATCGGCTGCACAAACAGCATACCAATCATGATGGCGATAATAATCAACACGCCGTGGTCTTCAGAGTAATGCAGGTTATGCGACAGATAGCTCGGCATATAGGTGAGCAGCATGTAGTAGGTGACGTTGGTGGCAATCACCAGACCAACACATGCCAACAGGCTGCGCCAGTGCTTAGTTGCAATCTCTTTAAACGAGACCTTAGGACCTTCCTGCAGACCCTGACGATCACCCTGCTCCAGTTTATCCACGTGCTGCTGGAACGCCGGCGTCTCTTCCAGCGCATGGCGCAGGTACAGACCAATCAGCCCTAACGGTAGAGCCAGGAAGAACGGAATACGCCAGCCCCACTCAAGGAAGTTATCCTCGCCGACGATAGTTGAGATCAGGACCACCACGCCCGCGCCCAGCACAAACCCGGCAATCGAGCCGAAGTCCAGCCAACTGCCCATAAATCCGCGCTTACGGTCTGGCGAGTACTCTGCGACAAAAATCGATGCCCCGGTATACTCTCCGCCGACCGAGAACCCCTGCGCCATCTTACACAGCAACAGCAGAATCGGTGCCCAGATACCAATTGAGGCATACGAGGGAATAAGACCGATACAGAAGGTACTGATCGACATAATCACGATGGTGATAGCGAGTATCTTCTGACGACCGTATTTATCGCCGAGCATACCGAAGAACAATCCGCCAAGCGGTCGAATCAGAAAGGGAACAGAGAAGGTGGCGAGTGCGGCAACCATCTGCACGCTGGGGTCAGCCCCCGGGAAGAACACTTTACCTAATGCGTAAGCAACAAATCCATAAACACCAAAATCGAACCACTCCATCGCATTACCTAATGACGCTGCGGTAATGGCTTTTCGCAATTTACCGTCATCAATGATGGTAACGTCGCGCAGCGTTATCGGTTTTATTTTTTTCCTTTTTAGCATACTCGTCCTCATAGACTTAGCCCTGTCACGCTCCAGTTCGAGTCCCCTAACGCCCATGCGTCAGGGTCATCACCGAGCGGGGAATGCACAGGCGCATTCCCTGTAACAAGCGTAGCAGGTTTACTTACACTGACGAGAAACGCACAGTACAACCGAACCTGTTGACGCCTGATTGGGCGGTTAATGACCTCTTTACCCTAACAGCGTTTAAATTTGTGATCAACTTCACATATAGTTTTTCATTTCGTCAACATGCGTAAATTAGGTCATTCTTAGTCAGCTTTTTTACATGTAATGCTTGCGATTTAATGACAATTAAATACAAGAATAAATCGCTTTATTGCACCAACAATCACAGCAGTCACTATTATTCTGCTAGCAAAAAAACCACCTAATCCTTTCACAAAAAGATCACAGCTTTTTTAATAATCATGGTGCTTAAGAACTTTTGCGCGGAATATGTGATGAAGATAACTAAAACATCGTTTTATTTTGATTGAATCAATGTTCCTGTGAATGCAAACTAATTCCAGACGCAATATCCCTGGGAGCAGCAACACGCTCAACGTATGCCGCGTTAGATTTTATAAAACAAAGAGATAGCGATTTTCTTTGTTAAGAAACACCAGCAACCATTTGAATTTATTGATTTTTACCCTCTTGCGCGAGTTTTAGCAGCGACAAGACATGAGGACGTTTATGAAAATTAAAGCCACGATTGAACGCATCCCCGGCGGAATGATGTTGATTCCTCTGTTATTAGGCGCAGTGTTAAATACGTTAGCTCCGGATACCGGTGCGTATTTTGGTTCGTTTACCAAAGGAATGATCAGCGGAACGGTACCGATTCTGGCAGTGTGGTTTTTTTGTATCGGCGCATCTATTGATTTGCGGGCAACCGGTACGGTATTACGCAAGTCCGGTACGCTGGTAATAACCAAAATAGCCGTGGCGTGGGTAGTGGCAATGATTGCTGCTTCATTTATTCCTGATACCGGTATTCAAACCGGGTTCTTTGCAGGCCTCTCAGTTTTGGCAATTGTCTCCGCAATGGACATGACCAACGGTGGTTTGTACGCCAGCCTGATGAACCAGTACGGCACCAAAGAAGAGTCCGGCGCATTTGTGTTGATGTCTCTGGAATCCGGTCCGTTAATGACCATGGTGATCCTCGGCTCTGCGGGTCTGGCCTCCTTCGAGCCACACCATTTCATCGGCGCGGTATTACCGTTCCTGATTGGCTTTACGTTGGGCAACCTGGATCACGACCTGCGTTCTTTCTTCAGCAAAGCCACACCGGTGTTGATCCCGTTCTTCGGCTTCGCGTTGGGTAACACTATTAACCTGAGCGTGATCGTTGATACCGGTCTGCTGGGTATCCTGCTGGGTGTCGCGGTTATCGTCATCACCGGTATCCCGCTGATTATTGCTGACCGTGTTATTGGTGGCGGGAACGGTACAGCAGGCGTCGCAGCCTCTTCAGCAGCAGGTGCTGCGGTAGCAAACCCGGTGATTATCGCCCAGATTAACCCGGCGTTCGAACCGGTTGCCGCATCCGCTACGGCGCTGGTTGCCGCCAGCGTAATTGTCACCGCCATTCTGGTGCCGATTATCACCGCGCTGTACGCCAAACGTTTTAATAAAAACCTGGTCGCCAACGAAGCGGTGGCCACCCCGGCAGACTCTCTACACCACTAAACCTGCCATTATCCTACTCACCAGCCCTGCTCAATTGACGAGCAGGGTCGGTGCAAAAATCTCCTCAACCATCGCATCGACCAGCCGCTTTGCCGAACACAATCGCGGCATTCCCAGCGCCACATTTTGCCAACGCTGCGTCACCGACCAGCTCACAGGATGGCGTTGCGCATCGCACCAGCTCCCCAGCCAGCTCAGCATATCGTTATACTCGCCCGATCCGCCGACAGCTGGCGTGCTGAGCCAATGATGATAGTAATGACGCGTAGCAGGCGCTGCATTCACGCTATCCGCCAACGCCTGAGCCGCCATGGTTCGCAGGTTGTCTTTTAGCATTAACACCACATCGGCATTCGCTAGCCGGCAGGCATCACCAAAAGCCCCCCAACGTAGCTCCTCCAGCGCGACAAAACAGCGTCCTGGTAACGACCAGCCGTCATACGCGCCAGCCCGCCAGCGGGTAAAAATTTGTTCGCTATGCTCGCCCGCCTGAACCGTGAGGCCGCGCTGGGTCAGCGCCTTCTCTTTATACGCCGCGCGTTGGGTAAACCAGTCAGTCAGTGAATTTATTTGCTGTAAAAGACCGGGGGTTGAAAGCCCACGCGGGTGTTCTGTTTGTTGCAAAAACATCAGCCCTTCGGCGATCCGTACTAGCGCCAGATGACCCGGATCAATCATGCCTGCCAGCTTCTCCACCAGCTTAAGGCGCATCACCAGATGCTCGCTGGACACTCCCGCCATCACCCACGCACGCAGTTGCGTCTGGGATAACACTTCCTGCGTCAGACGCGCACGCAGCCGCTGCTGCTGTTGCAGAAAACCGCCGGAACGTTTGGTTTCATCTCCCTGAACCAGATCGACCATAAACTTCGGGTAGACACACTCCAGCGTCCTCCCGGGGCCTTCCAGTAAAACGTTAGTCATGTGTGCTCGGTTGCAAAAAGGGTATTGATATCGTCACGCAGCAATCGGGAATCTTCATAAAGCCATGCCGCAATCGTAATGCGCTGCTGCAATTGCTCATTCATTGCATTCACCGCGGATTCATTTTGTTGGCGTAGCGTCAGACTCTCACTCAGACTCGCCTGCAATTGCGCCAGGCACAGAGAGAAATCAGCAAAAAATGTGGCCATGCCAGCCGTAACGGAGATATCGACCTGAGCAGCTAAAGCTTTACGAATTTGTTGGCAAAACTGGGAAACGTACTGCACAAGGTTTTTATGCAATGCGCCCATATCAATGAGATAACGCGTTTTTGTTTCGACGTAATCATTCCATCCCCAGTTGGGTTGATTTAGCCAACGAGAGAAAGTGTCACGCACCACACCGCCAGTAGACGGCGCATTTTCTGCCGGAATATCCTGCTCAATGGCCTCGTTAAACAATTGGCGGGTATTGAAATTAAACATCGCCGTATGGAACGCTGGAAAACGGATCCGCGCACGAAAACCGGCGTGGTTTAGCTCCTCTTTCACCCTTTGCTCAATTGGCCGCATCGCGTCATTTAGCGCCCGGGAGAGCGTCGACTCAAGCTGTTCAAAACGCAGGGCTAAGTCCCGGCTGATGCTTTCCTGCGCCGCCAGCAATACCCCCTCACAGGACGAGCGAATTTTATCTAACACAATTTTCGCCTGCCCTTCATCATGCAACACCAACATCTCTCCGGCCATTTCTGCCGTATTCACAGCATTCCCCAGACCGTGTTGTGACATCATCAGGACGTTTTCTTTGACAAAGAACGTGTTGATACCGCAAAGAATCTCAGTCTGTTGCTCACTGAGATAGGCAGCAGCAGCCTCCAGCGCCAGTTCTACTTCATGGCTGACTTCATCGCTCACCCGCCCCTGGCTCACTTCTAACTGCTGCATATCCTCTTCAATATGCGTGATGTTCAGCCGCAGTTTGTCATAGGCGACCGTTAACCCGTGGGCGCGAAATTCCAGATATTCGTGCACGCTTTGTGCATAGTTCAATAACTTATGTGACGCTGAGCGAAGCGCATACAACGAAGCATTAGCATAAGCGGCGTGGATCACTTTCTGAATTGGCTGTTCAAACAGCGAGTCTTCCCACAACAGGTCGGCGGCATGGCGGATGTGTTCTGTATCGTCAAGATCGGTGGTGCGCCAGCGTCTGCCAAGCGCCGCTTCGGCAAAATCCTGCACCCAACGTTGCTCCTGATGATCCGGCAGTCGCCCGCGCGTCGTCAGCTCATGACGCGCCCTGTTCGCCAGATAGCCCCACATTGAGGAGACCGGATAAATTCTTTCAGGGGCAATTCCGCCTTGCATCAACGTGCCGGAAATCAACGCCCGCACCTGTTCTTCATCATCACTGTTGCGGTCTTTCTGATCGAACTTGTTCACCAGCGCATACAGCGGTACTGACTTGCCGACCGCCATAATCGCCTGACGCACTTCCTCATCGGAAATCGATTTCAGTTGGGTGTAATCCAACACCGCCAGCACCGCAGAGGCCCGCACCAGCTGTTCATTGAGCATTTTTTGTAAGTGCGGTTGTCCTGCCTCGTTCGGCCCCGGCGTATCCAGCAGCGTTAATTGCCCTGGGTAGCTTGCCTGTCCGGCCAAATGGACAAACTCAACTTCAATAACCGGAATATGCTCAATCGCGGCATAGGCGGCAAAAGGAAAATCAACGTCCAATGCTTTTGACAGGCGCACCAGGTCGTTCAGGCTTTTAAGGCAATGGAAAATAGGCTGTGCGCCAAGATAATACCGTTCAAATGCCACACCATTTTCAATATGTTGCAGCAGGACATTCATATCCTTGTCAATTTCCAGGGTCTGCGTAAGACGCAGGCGATCGCACTCGCGCACGCGCTGCTGCAAAACCTTCATTAAGGCATCGATCGGCGCGACATGTGAAAAATGCAGCACCGGCTCTTTCTGCCCCGGCGTATGGCGTATTAGCGTTGGTAACGCCGTCATGGGGCGATTACGATTAGGTAACACCTCTGTCCCCACAATCGCGTTAATCGTCGTCGATTTTCCCGCTTTCATCGTGCCAACAATCGCCAGCACCATTTCCAGACGCGTAATCTTGCGCAGCTCATTATTGAGCGTTGCTTGCTGGACATCCATGCCACGCGCGCTGAAATGCAGGGGCTGAACAACCTGACTGCTATGCTCTCCTTGTTTTAGCGCGACATCATCCAACGACGTCATAGGCAATTTTTGCAATTGCCTGAGATGTTCAAGCGAGAGCATCAGCAAGCGTTCCGCTTCCTGACTTAATTCATATATTGTCTGTGTGTGCATGGAAAATTTTTCCTTAACGCAAATGGCATTGCTTTTATTTAGCCCAATCGTTTTATTTATAGATTTTTTGGCTTTTATAATTACGTATAGAAATAATTAAAATCAAAACAACCAATTGATATTATTAAAATAAATTTGGTGTATAACCGCTGGCCTGATGCCTCTCACTTATGAAAATAAGTAAGAAAGATAGACAGCGTAGTTCAGTTTTAAAAAATGCCAGCGGAATCCCCCTACTAAATTTAAGGGGTTCAATGATATTCAATCACAATGACTTAGGCATCTCTAAGCAATGTTACCTATGAATATCAGATATTTCGCCTCACCTTATCTTAAATATCTAAGCGTAGCAATTTCCCTTAAAAAATATTCCGCCATACTTTCATTGAGGTGAAAGCAGAGGGTCTTTACAGCAGATCATTTTGCGTAATCGCGCAGTAGTCCCGACAAATGCAGGGATTTTATGTATAATTGCGGCCTTTTTCGGCAATCTGCCATTTTTTGGGCGCATTTGCCCCTGCTGACTTTTGAGGAAATCCACATGTCATTACCACACTGCCCGCAATGCAACTCCGAATACACTTACGAAGATAACGGCATGTTCATCTGCCCGGAATGCGCTCACGAATGGAACGATGCTGAACCGGCGCAGGACAGCGACGAACTGATCGTTAAAGATGCCAACGGCAACCTGCTGGCTGACGGCGACAGCGTTACCGTCGTGAAAGACCTGAAGGTAAAAGGTAGCTCTTCCATGCTGAAGATTGGTACCAAAGTGAAAAACATTCGTTTGGTTGAAGGTGACCACAACATCGATTGCAAAATCGATGGCTTTGGCCCAATGAAGCTGAAATCTGAGTTTGTGAAAAAGAACTGATGCCAATTGCCTGATAGCGCGACGCTAATCAGGTCAACTCCAGCTCATCTGCCAGGCGGGAAGCTCATACTTCCCGCCTGGTTTATTTTTGCAGACGCTAACTACACTTAATTGGCTTCTTTTACCTGAGGTAAAGATTATGCCGTTAAGTCCCTATATCTCCTTTGCAGGCAACTGCGCTGACGCTATCGCCTACTATCAAAAAACGCTAGGCGCTGAGCTACTCTACAAAATCAACTTCGGTGAAATGCCCAAATCGGCGCAGGATAGCGAAGATGGTTGCCCTTCAGGCTTGAAATTCCCCGACACCGCCATCGCCCACGCCAACCTGCGCGTTGCGGGCAGTGACATCATGATGAGCGATAGCGCCCCGGACGGAAATGCTCACTACTCTGGCTTCACGCTGGTGCTCGACACGCAAAACGTCGATGAAGGCAAACGCTGGTTTGATAACCTGGCAGCAAACGGAAAAATCGAAATGGACTGGCAGGAAACCTTCTGGGCCCACGGTTTCGGTAAAGTGAGCGACCAGTATGGCGTGCCGTGGATGATCAACGTCGTCAAACAACAGCAACCCCCTACAGAGTAATCCAACGGGAGGCCAGCCCTCCCGTACTGTCATCAAATAGCGCTCAACTCTTCATCGTCGAGTAACCATCCCTTAACGAAAACGTCACATTGATCCGCCACGATGGGGCCACTTTTTTAGGGAGGCCGCATCATGCAAACGATTATTCGCGTCGAGAAACTCTCCAAGTCCTTCAATCAACATCAGGCGCTCAATGCGGTTGATCTGAACATCTGTTCCGGTGAGATGGTGGCTCTGCTTGGGCCGTCTGGCTCCGGCAAATCCACCCTTTTACGTCATTTAAGCGGTTTGATCACCGGTGATAAATCCCCCGGCAGCCGCGTCGAGCTGCTGGGCCGCACCGTTCAACATGAAGGCCGCCTGGCGCGCGATATCCGCAAAAGCCGCGCCCACACCGGCTACATCTTCCAGCAGTTCAATCTGGTGAACCGCCTGACAGTGCTGGAGAACGTCCTGATTGGCGCGCTCGGCAGCACGCCGTTCTGGCGTACCTGTTTTAGCTGGTTTAGCCAGGAACAAAAACAGCGTGCATTACAGGCGCTGACCCGCGTGGGCATGGCGCACTTTGCATACCAGCGCGTTTCCACGCTTTCGGGCGGTCAGCAGCAGCGTGTCGCAATCGCCCGCGCGCTGATGCAGCAGGCCAAAGTGATCCTCGCCGATGAGCCGATTGCTTCGCTGGACCCGGAATCCGCCCGCATCGTGATGGACACCCTACGCGACATAAACCAGACCGACGGCATCACCGTGGTCGTCACGCTGCATCAGGTGGATTACGCCCTGCGCTACTGCGAACGCATCGTCGCGCTGCGCCAGGGCAACGTCTTCTTTGACGGCAGCAGCCAGCATTTTGATAACGATCGTTTTGACCATCTCTACCGCAGCATGAACCGCGTCGAACAGAACGCGCAGGCTGCATAGTTCTAAAAAACCAGGCGTTATTGGCGCAACCAGGCTGGAGACGGCCAGCGCGGAAAAACCGGAGCGTACACGCAGTACGTGAGGATTTTGAGCACTGCCCGGATTCAGGCTGGCAAGCGAAATAGCCTGGAACAATGACTAATTAAGGAAACGACATGAGCTATAAGACCGTTGCCGCGCTGGCTTTCACCAGCATGTTTAGTCTCAGCACACTGCTCATCCCGGCCCATGCCGAAGAGCAGGAAAAAGCGCTGAACTTTGGCATTATTTCGACCGAATCACAGCAAAATCTGAAACCGCAGTGGGAACCGTTCCTGAAGGACATGGAAAAATCACTGGGCGTGAAAGTGAACGCCTTCTTCGCCCCGGACTACGCCGGGATCATCCAGGGAATGCGCTTTAACAAAGTTGATATCGCCTGGTACGGCAACCTCTCGGCAATGGAAGCGGTGGATCGCGCTAACGGGCAAGTGTTTGCCCAGACCGTCGCCGCCGACGGATCCCCAGGTTACTGGAGCGTGTTGATCGTTAACAAAGACAGTCCGATCAATAACCTGAACGATCTGATCGCCAAACGTAAGGATCTGACCTTCGGCAACGGCGATCCCAACTCAACGTCAGGCTTCCTCGTCCCCGGCTACTACGTCTTCGCCAAAAACAACATCTCCGCCAGCGACTTCAAACGCACCGTTAACGCCGGACACGAAACCAACGCGCTGGCCGTCGCCAACAAGCAGGTCGATGTCGCCACCAACAACACCGAAAACCTCGACAAGCTGAAAACTTCCGCGCCGGAAAAACTGAAAGAACTGAAGGTGATCTGGAAGTCGCCGCTGATCCCGGGCGATCCGATCGTCTGGCGTAAAAACCTCTCCGAAACCACCAAGGACAAGGTGTACGACTTCTTTATGAATTACGGCAAAACGCCGGAACAAAAAACCGTACTGGAACGCCTGGGATGGGCACCGTTCCGCGCCTCCAGCGATCTGCAACTGGTGCCGATTCGCCAGCTGGCGCTGTTTAAAGAGATGCAGGGTGTGAAGGACAACAAAGGGCTGAACGAGGAAGAGAAAACCAGCAAAACCTCGGCATTGAAAGCGCAGCTCGATGACCTTGACCGTCTGACCGCCGCACTGGGCGCTATGACCAGCGTCACCAAAGCGGTGCAGTAAACCTGGTGACCAAATTGTAGGCCTGATAAGCGCAGCGCCATCAGGCAATGCAAGGGATTCCATGCCGGATGGCGGTGCCAGCACCTTATCCGGCCTACAACAGACCCGAAACATCGACACCCAGGAGCTAAACATGCAAACCATCACCGTCGCCCCGCCCAAACGTAGCTGGTTCTCGCTGCTGAGCTGGGCCATTCTTCTCGCCGTGCTGGTGATCTCGTGGAAAGGTGCCGAAATGGCCCCGCTCACGCTGATCCAGGATTCCGGCAATATGGCGACCTTCGCCGCCGACTTCTTCCCGCCGGACTTCAGCCAGTGGCAGGACTATCTCGGTGAAATGGCCGTCACCCTGCAAATTGCCGTCTGGGGGACTGCCCTCGCCGTTGTGCTGTCGATTCCCTTCGGCCTGATGTGCGCCGATAACCTCGTGCCGTGGTGGATTTACCAGCCGATGCGTCGCCTGATGGACGCCTGCCGCGCCATCAATGAAATGGTCTTCGCCATGCTGTTCGTGGTCGCCGTCGGGTTAGGCCCATTCGCCGGGGTGATGGCGCTGTTTATCCACACTACCGGGGTGCTCTCCAAGCTGCTTTCCGAAGCGGTAGAAGCTATTGAGCCAGGTCCGGTAGAAGGCATTCGCGCCACCGGTGCCAACAAAATTGAAGAGATTCTGTACGGCGTTCTGCCACAGGTCATGCCGCTGCTTATCTCTTACTCGCTGTATCGCTTTGAATCCAACGTTCGCTCGGCCACGGTGGTCGGAATGGTGGGTGCAGGCGGTATTGGCGTGACCTTATGGGAGGCGATTCGCGGCTTTCAGTTCCAGCAAACCTGCGCCCTGATGGTGTTAATCATCGTCACCGTCAGCCTGTTGGATTTCCTTTCCCAGCGTTTGCGTAAGCACTTTATCTGATTAGCGAGGCATTGATTGCTATGCACTTGTCTACACATCCGACCAGTTATCCAACGCGTTATCAGGAAATTGCCGCGAGACTTGAGCAGGAGCTACGTCAACATTATCGCTGCGGTGACTATCTGCCCGCCGAGCATCAGCTTGCCGCGCGCTACGAGGTAAACCGCCACACCCTGCGCCGCGCCATTGACCAGTTGGTTGAACGCGGTTGGGTTCAGCGTCGTCAGGGCGTCGGCGTGCTGGTGCTGATGCGCCCGTTCGATTACCCGCTTAATGCCCAGGCGCGCTTTAGTCAGAATCTGCTGGACCAGGGCAGCCATCCCACCAGCGAAAAACTGCTGGCGGTGCTGCGTCCGGCCTCCAGCCACATTGCCGATGCGCTCAGCATAAACGAGGGCGATAACGTGATTCACCTGCGCACCCTGCGCCGGGTTAACGGCATCGCACTGTGCCAGATCGACCACTATTTTTCCGACCTCTCGCTGTGGCCGCTGCTGCAAGGCTTCAACAGCGGTTCGCTGCATGACTACCTGCGCGAACAGTCCGGTCTGACGCTGCTACGCACGCAAACGCGCATCAGCGCCCGCCGCGCGCAGGCCAAAGAGAGCAAGGTACTGGAAATCCCCAATATGGCGCCGCTGCTGTGCGTGCGCACCCTGAACCACCGTGAAGGCGAAGAACACGCGGCGGAATACTCCGTCAGCCTGACCCGCGCCGACATGATCGAATTCACTATGGAGCACTGAATGCATTTCGATACTGCCACCCGCCAGCGCTGGATGCGCGCGCTGGCTTACAGCAATGCCGATGTCCTGAACGCCCGCATCACCGCGCTCAAACTGACGCCGGACTATGAACTTATCCGCGCTCCGGAAAGCGGACTGATGCAGATCCAGGCCCGTATGGGCGGTACCGGCAACCGCTTCTTTGCCGGTGACACCACGCTTACCCGCGCAGTGGTACGCCTGAAGAGCGGCACGCTGGGTTACAGCTACCTGCTGGGACGCAATAAACAACATGCCGAGCAGTGCGCGGTGATTGACGCACTGCTGCAGGAACAAACGCATTTCCAGAACCTAATGGAAACCTTAATTGCCCCGCTGGAAGCGGAACGCGATGCGCTGATTAACGCACGCCGTGCCGAAGTCAACGCCAGCCGGGTCGACTTCTTCACGCTGGTACGCGGAGATAACGCATGACACGATCTACAGCACTTCTGACCGCTTTTAATTTACCCGTTCAGGATGCTCAGCAGAGCTTTCGTCGCCTGCTGAAAGCCATGAGCGAACCGGGCGTAATCGTCGCCCTGCATCAACTGAAACACGGCTGGCAGCCGCTGGGTCTGGCAACCACCAGCGTGCTGCTGACCCTGGTCGATGGCGACACGCCGGTCTGGCTGGCGCCGTCGATGGATAACGATATTGCCCGCCAGAACCTGCGTTTTCATACCAACGCGCCGCTGGTGGATCAGCCGCAGCTGGCGGCCTTTGCCGTCGCCGACGAGCGCATCAGCAGCGAACAGCTTAACGCCCTCTCCGCCGGTTCAGCCGTCGCGCCAGAGACCAGCGCCACGCTGATTGTGCAGGTCTCTGGCTTAAGCGGCGGACGCATGCTGCGTCTGACCGGCGCGGGCATTGCCGAAGAGCGCATGATCGCGCCACAGCTGCCGGAATGTCTGATTCACGAACTCACCGAACGCCCGCACCCGTTCCCACTGGGGGTCGATCTGATCCTCACCTGCGGCGAACGCCTGCTGGCTATTCCGCGAACCACCCATGTGGAGGTGTGCTGATGTACGTCGCCGTCAAAGGGGGCGAAAAGGCGATAGCCAACGCCCACGCCCTACAGGAAAACCGACGCCGGGGCGATGAAACCATTGCTGAACTGAGCGTGGCGCAAATCGAACAGCAGATGAACCTGGCCGTTGACCGGGTGATGACCGAAGGCGGTATTGCCGACCGTGAACTGGCGGCACTGGCGCTGAAGCAGGCCAGCGGCGATAACGTCGAAGCCATCTTTTTGCTCCGCGCCTACCGCACTACGCTGGCAAAAGTGGCGGTCAGTGAACCGGTTAACAGCGCAGAAATGCGCCTTGAGCGCCGAATCTCGGCGGTCTACAAGGATATTCCCGGCGGGCAACTGTTGGGTCCAACCTATGACTACACCCATCGCCTGCTGGATTTTACCCTGCTGGCCAATGGCGAAACGCCGCCTCTGCGCAGCGCAGACGGCGTGCAGGATGCCTCCCCGCACGTCTTTTCCCTGCTGGCCAACCAGGGGCTGGCAAAGCGTGAAGAGGATGATGGCGCGACACCCGACGACATCACCCGCACACCGCCGGTTTATCCCTGTTCACGTGCTTCACGCCTGCAACAGCTGATGCGCGGCGACGAAGGCTATCTGCTGGCGCTGGCCTACTCCACCCAGCGCGGCTACGGGCGCAATCACCCGTTTGCCGCCGAAATCCGCAGCGGCTATGTGGCACTGGAAACGGTGCCGGAAGAGCTGGGATTTGCGGTTAACGTCGGCGAACTGCTGATGACCGAATGTGAAATGGTGAACGGGTTTGTCGCACCAGAAAACGAATCCCCCCATTTTACCCGCGGCTACGGGCTGGTGTTCGGTATGAGCGAACGTAAAGCGATGGCGATGGCGCTGGTGGACCGCGCCCTACAGGCAGCCGAATACGATGAAACGGTCACAGGACCGGCGCAGGACGAAGAGTTCGTGCTGGCGCATGCGGATAACGTCGAGGCGGCGGGTTTTGTTTCGCACCTCAAACTTCCCCATTACGTCGATTTCCAGGCCGAACTGGAACTGCTCAAACGCCTGCAACAGGAGGCCGCCCGTGACCACTAACCTCTCCGGCTACAACTTTGCCTATCTTGATGAGCAGACCAAACGCATGATCCGCCGCGCCATTCTGAAAGCGGTGGCAATCCCGGGTTACCAGGTCCCGTTTGGCGGACGTGAGATGCCGATGCCCTACGGCTGGGGAACCGGCGGTATTCAGCTTACCGCCAGCGTGATTGGCGAGCCGGACGTACTGAAGGTGATTGACCAGGGCGCAGACGACACCACTAACGCCGTGTCGATTCGTAATTTCTTCAAGCGTGTGACCGGGGTGAATACCACTGAGCGTACGGAAGATGCGACGCTGATCCAGACCCGCCACCGCATCCCGGAAACGCCGCTGGTGGAAGATCAGATAATCATCTTCCAGGTACCGATCCCTGAACCGCTGCGCTTTATCGAACCGCGTGAAACGGAAACTCGCACCATGCACGCGCTGGAAGAGTACGGCATCATGCAGGTGAAACTGTATGAAGATATCGCCCGCTTCGGCCATATCGCCACCACTTACGCCTATCCGGTGAAGGTCAATAACCGCTACGTCATGGACCCGTCGCCCATCCCGAAATTCGACAATCCAAAGATGGACATGATGCCAGCCCTGCAACTGTTTGGCGCTGGCCGCGAAAAGCGTATCTATGCCGTTCCACCTTACACCCGCGTGGAAAGCCTCGATTTCGACGATCACCCGTTTACCGTGCAGAGCTGGGATGAGCCTTGCGCCATCTGCGGCTCAACCCACAGCTATCTCGATGAAGTGGTGCTCGATGACACCGGCAAACGCATGTTTGTCTGCTCCGACACCGACTACTGCCGCCAACAGAGCGAGGCCCTCAGCAAATGACGCAACCGCTGCTTTCAGTCAACAACCTGACCCATCTCTACGCGCCGGGCAAGGGCTTCAGCGATGTCTCTTTTGACCTGTGGCCAGGCGAAGTGCTGGGCATCGTCGGCGAGTCCGGTTCCGGCAAAACCACGCTGCTGAAATCGATCTCTTCACGGCTGACGCCGCAGAGCGGTGAGATTTTGTATCAGAACCGTTCGCTGTACGGCATGAACGAGGCCGACCGTCGCCGTCTGCTGCGCACCGAATGGGGCGTGGTGCATCAGCATCCGCTGGATGGCCTTCGCCGTCAGGTCTCCGCAGGCGGCAATATCGGCGAACGTCTGATGGCCACCGGCGCACGTCACTACGGCGACATCCGCGCCACCGCGCAGCGCTGGCTGGAGGAGGTAGAGATCCCTGACTCGCGTATCGACGATCTACCCACCACCTTTTCCGGCGGCATGCAGCAGCGCCTGCAGATTGCCCGCAACCTCGTCACCCATCCCAAACTGGTGTTTATGGACGAACCTACCGGCGGGCTGGACGTTTCGGTACAGGCCAAACTGCTGGACCTGCTGCGCGGCCTGGTGGTGGAACTGGATCTGGCGGTAGTGATTGTCACCCACGATTTGGGCGTCGCGCGCCTGCTGGCCGACCGTTTGCTGGTGATGAAGCAGGGTCAGGTGGTGGAAAGTGGGTTAACTGACCGCGTGCTCGACGATCCGCATCATCCGTATACCCAGCTGCTGGTGTCGTCGGTGTTGCAGAACTGATTTTTTGTTGTGCCGGATGGCGGCTGCGCCTTATCCGGCCTACGGAGCGGCATTGGTTGTAGGCCTGATAAGCGAAGCGCCATCCGGCAATCGAACGCAAAAATGTCTAAAGAGGCTAAAAATGAACGCGATCCGCGTTGAAAATGTCAGTAAAACCTTTGTCCTGCATCAGCAAAACGGCGTGCGTCTGCCGGTGCTGAAAAACGCCACTCTGGACGTTAAAAGCGGCGAATGCGTGGTGCTGCACGGTCACTCGGGCAGCGGCAAATCCACATTGCTGCGTTCGCTGTACGCCAACTACCTGCCGGATGAAGGACACATCCACATCCGTCACAGCGATGAATGGGTCGATCTGGTGCAGGCCCCGGCGCGCAAAGTACTGGAAGTTCGCCGTTCAACCATCGGCTGGGTGAGCCAGTTCCTGCGCGTGATCCCGAGGATTTCCGCGCTGGATGTGGTGATGCAACCGCTGCTGGATCTGGGGGTCTCCCGTGAGGAGTGTGCAGCCAAAGCAGCTAACCTGCTTACCCGCCTGAACGTGCCGGAGCGGTTGTGGCACCTGGCGCCGTCGACCTTTTCCGGCGGCGAACAGCAGCGCGTCAATATCGCCCGCGGGTTTATCGTCGATTACCCAATTCTGCTGCTCGATGAGCCTACCGCCTCGCTGGACGCCAAAAACAGCGCCGCCGTCGTCGCATTAATTGAAGAGGCGAAAGCCCGCGGCGCAGCAATTGTCGGCATTTTTCACGATCAAACCGTGCGCGACCGCGTAGCGGATCGTCTGCATCTGATGGGAACAACAGCATGATTATCAATAATGTAAAGCTGGTACTGGAAGATGAAGTGGTGCAAGGATCGCTGGAAATCGAGGGCGGGGTCATTCGCACCTTTGCAAAAAGTCCGAGCAGCCTACCTGAGGCGCTGGACGGCGAAGGCGGCTGGCTGCTACCAGGGCTTATCGAGCTGCATACCGATAATCTCGACAAATTTTTCACCCCGCGCCCGAAGGTAGACTGGCCTGCCCACTCGGCGATGAGCAGCCACGACGCGCTAATGGTCGCCAGCGGCATTACCACCGTGCTGGACGCGGTGGCAATTGGCGATGTGCGCGACGGCGGCGACCGTCTGGAAAATCTGGAGAAGATGATCAATGCGGTCGAAGAGACGCAAAAGCGCGGGGTCAATCGCGCCGAGCATCGCCTGCACCTGCGCTGTGAGCTGCCGCATCACACTACCCTGCCGCTGTTTGAAAAGCTGGTCGGCCGCGAGCCGGTAACGCTGGTGTCACTGATGGATCACTCGCCAGGCCAGCGTCAGTTCGCCAATCGCGAGAAGTACCGCGAGTATTATCAAGGCAAGTATTCGCTCACCGACGAGCAGATGGCCCGCTATGAAGAAGAACAGTTAGCGCTGGCGGCGCGTTGGTCACAGCCCAATCGCACGGCGATTGCCCAGATGTGTCGTGAGCGCCAGATTGCGCTGGCGAGCCATGATGATGCCACCCATGATCATGTGCTGGAATCGCACCAGCTTGGCAGCGTGATCGCCGAATTCCCCACTACCTTCGAAGCGGCTGAAGCCTCGCGCCAGCATGGTATGAACGTGCTGATGGGGGCGCCCAACATCGTGCGCGGAGGTTCTCACTCCGGCAACGTAGCGGCGCATAAGCTGGCTGAGCTGGGGCTTTTGGATATTCTCTCTTCCGACTATTACCCCGCCAGCCTGCTCGATGCGGCGTTTCGCGTAGCGGACGACGACGCCAACCGCTTTACGCTGCCACAGGCCATTCGTCTGGTGACCCGCAATCCGGCACGGGCATTAAATCTCGACGATCGTGGCGTTGTAGCCGAAGGCAAACGCGCGGATCTGGTGCTGGCACACCGCAAAGGCGGCAACATCCATATCGACCACGTCTGGCGTCAGGGCAAAAGGGTATTCTGACTATGGGTAAACTGATCTGGCTGATGGGGCCATCCGGCTCCGGTAAGGACAGTCTGCTGGCCGAACTCCGCCAGCAGGAACCGGCGCAACTGCTGGTGGCGCACCGTTACATCACCCGCGCCGCCAACGCCGGGAATGAAAATCATATTGCGCTGAGCGAACAAGAGTTTTTTACCCGCGCCGGGCAGAACCTGCTGGCGCTGAGCTGGCACGCCAATGGCTTCTACTACGGCGTTGGCGTGGAGATTGACCTCTGGCTACACGCCGGTTTTGATGTGGTGGTCAACGGCTCACGGGCGCATCTGCCCCAGGCGCAGGCCCGTTACGGCACATCTTTACTCCCCATTTGCTTACAGGTTTCTCCGGCGATTTTACGCCAGCGCTTGCAGGCTCGTGGACGGGAGAGCGAAACGGAAATCGCCGCCCGTCTTGAGCGCGCAGCCCGCTACGCCCCGTATGACTGCCACGTCCTGAACAACGATGGAAGTTTGCTACAGTCTGTCGATACACTACTCACACTGATGGGACGCAAGGAGAAGAAACATGTCTGTCTGTGAATTACGCCGCGCTACGCTATACGATACCGATGCGGTTTATGCGCTCATCTGTGAGTTGAAACAGGGTCAATTCGACCTGCAGGCCTTTAGTGCCGGATACGCCGCAAATCTGCAAGATCCCAATATGCACTACCAACTGGCGCAGCTCGACGGACAGGTCGTCGGCTTGATCGGTCTGCACCTGCAGTTTCATCTGCACCACGCTAACTGGATTGGCGAAATACAGGAACTGGTGGTGATGCCGCAGGCGCGAGGATTAACGGTAGGCAGTCAGTTACTGGCCTGGGCCGAAGCCACCGCGCGCGAAGCGGGTGCAGAGATGACCGAGCTTTCCACCAGCACTCAACGCCTTAACGCTCACCGTTTTTATCAGCGCGAAGGCTATACCCAGAGCCATTTTCGCTTCACTAAACCGTTGTAGGGGGAGCCATGAGTCTGACCATTACGCTGACGGGAACGGGCGGCGCGCAGCTGGTGCCGACATTTGGCTGCGACTGTGCGGCCTGCCAACGAGCACGCTTACAGGCGCAATACCGTCGACGCCCTTGTAGCGGGGTGGTCAGGTTCAATAATGCGTTGACGCTGCTGGACGCGGGGATCCCGCATCTGATTGACGACTGGCCGGCGGGCAGCTTCCAGCAGTTTTTGCTGACCCACTATCATATGGATCATGTGCAAGGGCTGTTTCCGTTGCGCTGGGGTGTGGGGGCGACTATCCCGGTGTACGGTCCGCCGGATGAACAGGGTTGCGACGATCTGTTTAAGCATCCCGGCATCCTCGATTTTAGCCATACCGTGGCACCGTTCGTGGTGTTCGACCTGCAAGGATTGCAGGTAACGCCGCTACCGCTCAACCATTCAAAGCTGACGTTTGGTTATCTGCTGGAGACCGCACATAGCCGCGTGGCATGGCTCTCCGATACCGCCGGACTTCCCGACAAGACGTTGAAGTTTCTCCACAATAACCAGCCTCAGGTGATTATCATTGACTGCAGCCATGCCCCGCGCGCCGAGCCACCGCGCAATCATTGTGATTTAAACACCGTTATCGCATTGAACGACTTCATCCGCTGCCCACGGGTGATCCTGACGCATATCAGCCACCAGTTCGACCTGTGGATGATGGAACATCCGCTACCAGTAGGGTTTGAGGCAGGATATGACGGAATGGAGATTGTGCTGGAGTAAGGAAATTTGCCGGATGCGATGAAAACATCTTATCCGGCCTACAAACAGATGATTAAGCGACTTTTTTTGCGCCGACATCTCGCTGCGCAATAAAATCTTTAACTGAAACAATCCGGTTCAGTTCTTCTTGCGCCCGCATGTCATTTTCAACTTCCCACAGGTCAACCGCCGCCTGTAGGTTACGCCAGAAATCAACGGAGGTATCGAACGCTTTTGCCAAACGAAACGCCATATCCGTTGTTAATTTGCGATTATTGTTGACCAGTGCGCTCACTGTATTGCGGTGAACATGCAGAATTTCAGCCAGATCGTTGATTTTCAGATCAAGCGGTTCCAGGTATTCATATTGCAGGATATCACCCACAGTCGTTGGTTTTCTGGATGCCTGTTTCATATCGTTACCTTACGTTTTCTCTAATAGATGTGTGGATCTAAGTACACATCTTCGGCCTTACCATTAATCCATTTAAATATTAATCGGTACTGCTTGTTTACTCTGATTGAAGAATATTCCTGTAATTTTCCGGTTAACTCTTCATATCTGTTACCGGGTGGCGAGCGCAAATCCCGATGCGAAACAGCCGCATTAATGATATCCAGCTTTCTGGCTAATGCAGTGTGAATATCCGCAGGTATTTTTCTGTGCGATGTCGCCCGTTCAAAAAAATCTTCAAGCCATGTATCCCGAAAATTTCTGATATTTAATGATTTAGACATTCCATTGCCAGCACCTTTTCCATAAGCATAGAGAGATTGTAGTGCATACATGCACTGTGCTCAAGTGCATTCATTAACATAAAATGGTGAGCCGTTGGGCGAGCAGGTAAATCCCTGCCAGAAAGATAAAATACCCATAAATTTAATCGTTACCGCTAACGATCGTAATCCTCTTCCATTCTGCGCTCTTCGTCTTCTAACTGACGCCGTTCTTGATCGAGCTGGCGCTGACGGTCATCCAGTTGGCGACGTCGATCTTCAAACTGGCGGCGGCGATTGTCATATTGCCTGCGCCGGTCGTCACTCATCTGGCGCAGCCAGCTTTCATCACGGGAGTCATCATAATCCCGCCCGTTGTCCGGTTTGTATGCGTCGTTAATCGCCTGCTGAATATTACCAATGGCGTCATCGATAATATCCGCCTGTGCCGATACGGTGGTCAGCATTAGCAAACTAAAAAGAAGGAATGTCGCGGAGCGTTGCATAAAACCAGCCTCATCAAGAAACTCGCCCCACGGTAATCAAAGCGTATTTACGCGGGTAGCGGAGGAATCTCAATTACGCGAATGCCGCAGCGCCTGCGCCAGCTCTCCCCGAGTAAAAGGCTTACGCAATAGCGCCACATCCGGCAACGCCGGGTTATGCGCCGGACGTAAATCCTGACCGCTTATCAGCAGGATGGACAACTGCGGATAATGTGCCTGAGCATGGTTAACCACATCCACGCCGCTTAAACCACCTGGCAGCATTAAGTCGCTGATAAAAATATCAATCTCGGATGAAGCCGCCAGCATATGCATCGCCTGTTCCCCGTTTGCGGCCTCTAACGTCAGGTAGCCCAGCAGGTGTAATTGCTCGCACAACGTCTGGCGTACATCGTCCTCATCCTCGAGCACCAGTACCAGTTTTTCACCGCTGTTCGCCGCATGTACCGCCACCGGTTCTGCCTGAGCCTGCACCGGCACAACGGCGCGAGGCAGTTGTAGCCTGACCGTCGTTCCCTGCCCGGGAGCGCTTTCAATCTCCACCCGACCACCGGACTGGCGCACAAAACCGTAAACCATCGACAGCCCCAGTCCGCTGCCGCTACCGGTCTGTTTGGTGGTGAAAAACGGCTCGAAGACCTGGGCTTTCACCTCCTGTGACATCCCGCTTCCCTGGTCGGCAACCTCCAGCATCACCATATCCTGCTTGCGCCCATCGCTGCGCGTGACCCGCTGATTCCAGGTACGGATTTTAATCGTGCCCGCCTGCCCGTCCATGGCGTCACGGGCGTTCATCACCAGATTGATAATGGCGTTTTCCAGTTGGCTGACGTCAATCCACGCGGGCCAGGCGGGAGACTGGGCTTCAATCTCCAGCGTCAACGTGGCCGGAAGAGAGTGGCGCATCAGTTCGCCCAGATTTTCCAGCAGCGTTTTCAGCTCCACCGCATGAGGGTGCAACGACTGTTTGCGCGAAAAGGCCAGCAGTCGCTGGGTAAGCAACGCCCCACGCTCGGCGGCTTTTAGCGCCCGATTTACCCGTGGCGCATCGGGCGACTCCGGATTCACCAGATCCAGACTGCCAATAATAACCGCCAGCAGGTTATTGAAATCATGTGCTAATCCACCCGTCAGTTGCCCCACCGCCTTAAGCTTTTGGCTGTGCAACAGCGCTTCTTCCAGCCCCTGACGTTCGGTGCGATCGATTTCCATCTGGCTGGTTTTTTCTTTGAGCAGTCGGGTGGTGTGCTCCAGCGACGCCGTATTCCGGGCAAAGACGCTAAAGGCGCGGGCCAGCTCGCCCAGCTCATCGCGACGCTGCAGGGCCGGGACGCTGACGTCTGATTCACCGTGCGCCAGCCGGGTCATCGCCCGTGAAATGGCCGTCAGGTTGGAACCGAGATTACGGTAGATATACCACCCAGCAAAACCGGTGATCACCACCGCCAGCAGCGCAAACACTAAAATAAACAACGCGCCGGATTGCAGTTCCTGATGGCTTTGCGCCACCCGTTGCTCTGAGATCAGCGCCACCTGCGAGGCATACTGATTGATATCGCTGTTGAGGATCGCCACCAGCGCTTTGATATGAAACATATACCAGTTGATGGCCAAATCGCTCTGCTCCAGCGCGGAAGAGAGCGGCTCCAGCTTATGCAGCTCCTGGTTGAAGTCGTTGAGGATACCGCTAATCAGCGGACTAGCATGGCGCAAGGGAAGCGCAGGCATCGCCGCATCCAGTTGTTTCACCACCGAACGCGGCGTGGGCGTGTCGATGGCGGCAACAATTAAGCGGTCCATCTGCCCCAGCAGCGCATCATCCTGCGCGCCGGTCAACTTTTGCAGATGACGTAAATAGCTTTGATTTTGATACAGCGAACTGAGCAACGCGTTACGCTCCAGGTGTCGCCGCTGCCCGCGCTGCAACATCCCTTCTACGCTGCTTTGTAGTTCATTACTGCGCTGGATAATACGCTCGACCAGCACCGGCTCTTGTTGTGCCAGCGGCGCGGTAGCCAGTTGTTCCAGCGACTGCTTCAGCGCCCTTTGCGTCTCCTGCAGCCGCTCCGCTTCCCCTTTGTATTCCAGCGCCCCGACCACCTGCGACAACCGCACTGCCGCCGTCGCCACGTTCGCCGTATCCCGCGCCAGGTTCATGCTGCCGGTCATGTCGTCAACGGTTTGCTGCTGCACCTGCTCCTGAATCTGACTGGCATGCTGAAAACCCAGCACCGCCACGCCGCTCACCATCAGCGTGACAGCCACCACCAGCAGATTGAAGAACAGCAATCGTCCGCGCGCACTGGCGAGAAAGTGACGTCCCGGTTGCGGCATATCACGCTCCGTGAAGAAAAATCGCAATATGACAAATATGAACGGCTTCTGACATTTTGCATTTACATTCCTGTGATGGACTGCTGATATCGGCCACCCCACAGGAGATCCGCCATGAGCAGGACACCGGTTCTGGAGATGCGCAACATTGCTAAAGCGTTTGGCAAATTTTACGCGCTGAAAGGGGTCGATTTAACGGTCTGGCCGGGCGAGATTCATGCCCTGATGGGCGAGAATGGCGCGGGGAAGAGCACCCTGATGAAGATCCTCGCAGGCGCCTATACCGCCACCAGCGGTGAGATCCTGATTGACGGTCAGCCGTTTCACATTCGCGGTCCCAAAGATGCACTTAGCGCAGGCATCACGCTGATTTATCAGGAGATGCAGCTCGCGCCGAACCTGACGGTAGCGGAAAATATCTTTCTTGGCAGCGAGCTGTCGCGCGGCGGGCTGGTCCAGCGTAAAGAGATGGTCATGCAGTCGCAGAAAGTCATCGACCGACTCGGCGCCCAGTTTAAGGCCAGCGACCGTGTGATGACGTTGACCATCGCCGAACAGCAGCAGGTGGAAATTGCCCGCGCCCTGCACCGTAACAGCCGCATTCTGGTAATGGATGAACCCACCGCCGCCCTCTCCTCACGTGAAACTCACCGCCTGTTTGAACTGATCATGCGCCTGCGCGATGAGGGGATGGCGATTATCTACATCAGCCACCGCATGGCGGAAGTGTACGAACTCTCGGACCGCGTCAGCGTCCTGCGCGATGGGCAATATGTTGGCAGCCTGACCCGCGACAAGCTCAACGCCTCGGAGCTGGTGCGCATGATGGTGGGCCGTCCGTTGAGCGATCTGTTCAACAAAGAGCGCGATATTCCCTTAGGTAAAGCACGCCTCAATGTTCATCACCTGACCGACGGCCATAAAGTCCAGCCGTGCAGCTTGCTGGTGCGCTCCGGGGAGATCGTCGGCCTGGCCGGGCTAGTCGGTGCCGGGCGTTCTGAACTGGCTCAGCTTATTTTTGGCGTGCGTAAAGCCATCGGCGGCATGATTGAAGTAGACGGTGAACCGGTAGTGATCCACTCCCCGCGCGAGGCGATTGACCACGGCATTGGCTTTCTGACGGAAAACCGCAAAGAACAGGGATTATTTTTAGAGCTGGCAGCGGCAGAAAACATCACCATGGCAACGCTGGAGCGTGACGCCAACTGGGGCATGCTCGATCGCAAAAAGGCGCAGGCTATTTCCGATGACGCCATCAAGCTGCTCAACATCCGTGTGCCGCACGCACAGGTACGCGCGGGTGGGCTGTCCGGCGGAAATCAGCAAAAACTGCTGATTTCACGCTGGGTCGCGATCGGCCCACGTATTTTGATCCTCGATGAACCCACGCGCGGCGTGGACGTCGGTGCCAAAAGCGAGATCTACCGGATCATGAACGATATGGCGCGCAAAGGCGTAGCGATCCTGATGATCTCCAGCGAGCTGCCGGAAGTCGTCGGTATGAGCGATCGCGTGTACGTCATGCGGGAAGGCAGTATTGCCGGCGAGCTGAACGGACAAAGCATTACCCAGGAAAATATTATGACGCTGGCAACCGGCGTGAACGACTCCCACCATCAGGCGGTGCCCCATGAATAATCCAACCACTCCCCAGCAGGTGGCAAAATCCGCCTCCGCAAAAAAAATGCTGATGAGCGATCTGATGCAAACGGTCGGCATCTTACCGATTCTCATCCTGATTGTGGCGGTATTTGGCTTTATCGCGCCTAACTTTTTTACCGAAAGTAACCTGCTGAATATTACCCGTCAGGCCTCAATCAACATCGTGCTGGCGGCTGGCATGACCTTCATTATTTTGACCGGTGGGATCGACCTCTCGGTTGGCTCGATTCTCGGTACCACCGCTGTCGCAGCCATGGTCGTTTCTCTTATTCCTGAGCTTGCCATGCTGTCGATTCCGGCGGCGCTGATGCTCGGTCTGGTGCTGGGGCTGTTTAACGGCGCGCTGGTCGCTTTTGCCGGACTACCGCCGTTTATCGTCACGCTTGGAACCTATACGGCGCTGCGCGGTGCGGCCTATCTGCTGGCCGACGGTACAACGGTGATTAACTCCAATATCAGCTTTGAGTGGATCGGTAACAACTATCTCGGCCCGGTTCCGTGGCTGGTGGTCATTGCGCTGGCGGTGGTGGTGGTGTGCTGGTTCATTCTGCGCCGCACCACGCTCGGCGTTCATATCTACGCGGTCGGCGGCAATATGCAGGCCGCACGTTTAACCGGGATCAAAGTGTGGCTGGTGCTGCTGTTCGTCTACGGCATGAGCGGTTTGCTCTCAGGTCTTGGCGGGGTGATGAGCGCCTCGCGGCTGTATAGCGCCAACGGCAACTTAGGTATGGGTTACGAGCTGGACGCCATCGCGGCGGTGATCCTCGGCGGCACCAGCTTTGTTGGCGGGATCGGCACCATCACCGGCACGCTGGTGGGGGCGTTGATAATCGCCACGCTCAATAACGGCATGACGCTGATGGGCGTCTCCTATTTCTGGCAACTGGTGATCAAAGGGGCGGTGATCATCATAGCGGTGCTGATCGACAAATACCGTACCCGACACCATCAAAGTGCATAGACAAGCTTACTGGCCTACTCATTCGTAGGCCTGATAAGCGCAGCGCCATCAGGCGTATAACAACAATACCCTACGTGAGGAAACGAGTATGCGTTTGAAGCCATTAGTAACCGCGCTCTGTGCTGGCGCCCTGCTTGCTGCAGCTCCGTTTGTGCAGGCAAAAGAACTGAAATCGATCGGCGTTACGGTAGGCGATCTGGCCAACCCGTTCTTCGTGCAGATCACCAAAGGCGCGGAGCTGGAAGCACGCAAGCTGGCAGGTGATAGCGTTAAAGTAACGCTGGTTTCCAGCGGTTACGATTTGGGGCAACAGGTGTCGCAGATCGACAACTTTATTGCCGCAAAAGTCGACATGATTATCCTTAACGCCGCCGACTCTAAAGGCATCGGCCCGGCGGTAAAACGCGCGAAAGACGCCGGGATTGTGGTGGTTGCCGTTGACGTGGCGGCGGAAGGCGCAGACGCGACCATTACCTCCGATAACACCCAGGCAGGTGAAATGGCCTGTAAATACATTACCGACCGCCTGAAAGGCAAAGGCAACGTCGTCATCATCAACGGGCCGCCGGTTTCCGCCGTCCAGAACCGCGTGGAAGGCTGCCAGACTGAGTTCAAACGCCACCCGGACATCAAGGTGCTGTCGCATAACCAAAACGCCAAAGGCAGTCGCGAAGGCGGGCTGGAGATCATGACCGCGCTGCTGGCGGCGAATCCGAAGATCGACGGCGTATTCGCCATTAACGATCCGACGGCGATCGGTGCCGATCTGGCGGCAAAACAGGCGCAGCGTAGCGAATTCTTTATTGTCGGCGTAGATGGATCCCCGGACGGTGAAGAAGCGCTGAAGCGCGAAAACTCACTATTTGTGGCGACTCCGGCACAAGATCCGCAGGTGATGGCTGCCAAAGCGGTCGAAATCGGCTATGACATATTGCAGGGGAAACCCGCCCCGAAAGAACCCGTGCTAATCCCGGTGACGATGATCGATAAAAACAACGTCGGCAGTTATAAGGGTTGGACGGTTAAATAGCCCGCCACAACAACGCCGGATGGCGGCGAAAATGCCCTATCCGGCCTACAAGATCGCTATGAATTTGTAGGCCGGATAAGCGCGGCCCATCCGGCATTATATTAAGGAGGATTCAGCCGATGAAACGCTCCGCAATAAACGAGATCCTTGGCCACACGCGCCAGTTTTTCTCTCAGCACGACGTGCATCTCCCCCCTTTTGCCAGCTTCCCCCCGACCCAATGGCGCAAGCTTGATGCCACAGCCTGGAGCGAAGTGTTCGACCTTAAGCTCGGTTGGGATGTCACCGCATTTGGCGGCAACAATTTCGCCGCGCAAGGGTTAACGCTGTTCACTCTGCGTAATGGCTCGCCGAAAGGAATGCCTTACGAGAAATGCTACGCCGAGAAAATCATGCATGTTCGCGATGCGCAGGTCACGCCGATGCATTTTCACTGGCGCAAACGCGAAGACATTATCAATCGCGGCGGCGGCAATTTAATTGTGGAACTGTGGAATGCGGGGATCCGGGAACAAACGGAAGAGACCGACGTCAGCGTAGTGATTGATGGCTGTCGGCAAACCCATGCAGCGGGCAGTCAGTTACGCCTGACGCCGGGTGAAAGCATCTGCCTGCCGCCGGGCCTGTATCACAGCTTCTGGGCAGAAGAAGGTTTTGGCGACGTGCTGGTCGGCGAGGTTTCTTCTGTTAATGACGACGACCACGATAACCACTTTTTGCAACCGATCGCCCGCTATAACGACATTGAAGAAGACGAGCCGGCGCAGCTGGTGCTGTGTAACGAATATCGCCTGTTCCGCTAACCAAGGAGCGCATTATGCCGTTGATATCTCTCGCTGATGGTCTTGCACATGCCCGTGAGCATCACTATGCCTTAGGGGCATTTAATGTTCTGGATTCACACTTCCTGCGCGCGCTGTTTGCCGCAGCTAAACAGGAACGTTCGCCGTTTATCATCAACATCGCCGAGGTGCATTTTAAATATATCTCGCTGGATTCTCTGGTCGAAGCGGTCAAATTCGAAGCCGCCAGGCATGACATTCCGGTGGTGCTGAACCTTGACCACGGCCTGCACTTTGAGTCAGTGGTGCGGGCGCTACGCTTAGGTTTCAGTTCAGTGATGTTCGATGGTTCCACGCTGGAGTATGAAGAAAATATCCGCCAGACCCGCGAAGTGGTGAAAATGTGCCATGCCGTCGGCGTGTCGGTGGAAGCCGAACTGGGTGCGGTGGGCGGTGATGAGGGCGGCGCGCTGTACGGTCATGCCGACGAGTCGCTGTTTACCGACCCAATGATGGCGCGTGATTTCGTCGACAGAACCGGGATTGACGCGCTGGCGGTCGCCATTGGCAATGCCCACGGCAAATACAAAGGCGAACCGCTGCTCGACTTCCCGCGTCTGGACGCCATTCGCCAGCAGGCGGCAATCCCGCTGGTACTGCACGGCGGCTCCGGTATCAGCGACGACGATTTCAAGCGCGCGATTGAACTCGGCATTCACAAAATCAACTTCTATACCGGCATGTCGCAGGCGGCGCTGTCGGCGGTAGAAACACGGATGGCGAATCGCCAGCCGCTGTACGACGAATTCGCCGAACTGCTGCTCGGCATTGAAGAGGCCATTACCGATACCGTTTCGGAACAGATGCGCATTTTTGGCAGCGCGGGACGGGTCTGATGGAACGCAAAGGCGTTATCGCCGCAGGCAACATGCTGGTCGATCACGTGCATCAAATTGTGCAGTGGCCGGAACGTGGCTGGCTGGCGGAAATCACCCGTAGCGAACGCGCCACGGGCGGTGCGCCGCTTAATGTGCTGCTGACGCTGGCAAAAATGCACACTGGGCTGCCGTTGCAGGCGGTGGGGTTAATCGGTCAGGACAGCGACGGCGACTACATCATGGCGATGCTGGAGCAGTATCACGTTAATCGCCAACACGTGCAGCGCACCACATTCGCCCCCACGTCGATGTCGCAGGTGATGACCGATCCCAGCGGTCAGCGCACCTTTTTCCACTCGCCCGGGGCCAATCGGCTACTCGATCTGCCTGCGTTTGAGCAACTGGATACCTCGATGAAAATCTTCCATCTGGGATATCTGCTGCTGCTCGACAGTCTGGACATGCCGGATGAGGAGTTCGGGACGCGTAGCGCACGGCTGCTGGCGCAAATGCGCGACAACGGCTTTGAAACGTCGCTGGATCTGGTCTCACGTAAGGGCGACCCGCGCTATCAACCGCTGGTGATGCCAGCCCTGCGCCATCTCGACTATCTGGTGATTAACGAGCTGGAAGCCGGGGAGTTCAGCGGGCTGGAGATCCGCCAGCCCAACGGCGAACTGCATATTGCGCACATCGCCACCGCCGCACGCGAATTATTGGATGCAGGTGTACGCCAGCGGGTGGTGATCCACTGTCCGGAAGGTGCCTGGGGTGAAGCGCCGGATCTACCGGGCGTCTGGATCCCGTCGCAGTACCTGGCGCAGGAGGAGATCGTTGGCAGCGTCGGAGCGGGAGATGCGTTTTGCGCTGGATTTTTGTATGGCTGTCATGAGCGCTGGTCGCTGACGGACAGCGTCAGGTTGGCACACGCCTGTGCGCGGGCAAGCTTGCTGTGCGCGAATGCGATAGATGGCGCGAAGACGCTGGCAGAGTTGAAAGCAGAAATGGCTGACGCCTGATGCGCTACGCTTATCAGGCCTACGGGGTCGTTATCGTTTTTGTAGGCCGGATAAGGCGTTTACGCCGCATCCGGCAACTGCACACGATCACGCCGCCTTATCGTGATGTTGCACGTCGGCGGCAAACACATAACCCAGCCCGCGCAGGGTTTTGATCAACATTGGCTGGTGCGGATTGTTCTCTATTTTTCGCCGCAGCCGCATGATTAACACGTCAATAGTGCGGTCAAACACCTCAACGCTGTCGCTGCGCGTCAGCTCCAGCAGCTGTTCCCGGCTCAGCACCCGGCGGGCATTTTGGGCCAGCGCCAACAGCAGGCTGTATTCCCCTTGCGTCAACTCCACCTTCAACTGCTGGGGATTATGTAACTGGCAACCGGCGGTATCCAGATGCCAGCCATTGAAAGAAAGCCCCGTGGTCTGTGGGCTGCCGCTTTCTGCCGTTAACACGCCAACGCGTCTGAGCACCGCCTTTACCCGCGCCACCAGCACCCGCGCATTGAACGGCTTACCGATATAGTCGTCAGCCCCCATTTCCAACCCAACAACTACATCCGACTCGCTGCCAAGCCCGGTCAGCATCACCACCGGTAATCCGGGCCTCAACTTCTGCACCTGTTGTAGCACCATCAGGCCGTTAGTATCGGGCAACATCATATCCAGTAATACCAGAGCGATATACGGCTGAGTCTCAATGCAGCGCAGCGCCTCCTGCCCGGTGTGACAGGCGGTCACCGTAAAGACGTGTTCGCTCAGCACATCCTGTAAAAGCGTGCAGACAGCGATGTCATCATCCACAACCAGTATGGCTGGCTTCATTGTTTTTCCCCATTTCTGGCCAACTTAAATGAGTGTGATTGATTCTGCACAGAGTGACAGCGATAAGGCACAAGGATGTGCGGGAAACATAACCTCGGTCACACTGCCGGGGCGTCACGTATTGGAGATTCGTCACGTCAAATATGACGACAGCCTGTTTTTCGTCAGGGTTTTGCGCAAAATTCGCCCGTAATATCGACTAATGCCCCTGATAAAAACATGGCATAAAAGATGCATAACAAAAACGACAAGCGCGTATGCGCGATTTGATTAACTGGAGCGAGACCGATGAAAAAAGTCGTCACGGTTTGCCCATATTGCGCATCAGGTTGCAAAATCAACCTGGTGGTCGATAACGGCAAAATCGTCCGGGCTGAAGCGGCGCAGGGGAAAACCAACCAGGGTACCCTGTGTCTGAAGGGCTACTATGGCTGGGATTTTATCAATGATACCCAGATCCTTACCCCTCGTCTGAAAACCCCTATGATCCGTCGCCAGCGTGGCGGCAAACTGGAATCTGTTTCCTGGGATGAAGCGCTGAATTACGTCGCCGATCGCCTGAGCGCCATCAAAGCGAAGTACGGCCCGGACGCTATTCAGACGACCGGTTCATCTCGCGGTACAGGTAACGAAACCAACTATGTAATGCAAAAATTCGCGCGCGCCGTTATTGGTACCAATAACGTTGACTGCTGCGCTCGCGTCTGACACGGCCCATCGGTTGCAGGTCTGCACCAATCGGTCGGTAACGGCGCAATGAGTAATGCTATCAATGAAATTGATAACACGGATTTAGTGTTCATCTTCGGGTATAACCCTGCGGATTCCCACCCGATCGTGGCGAATCACGTGATTAATGCTAAACGTAACGGGGCGAAAATCATCGTCTGCGATCCGCGCAAAATTGAAACCGCGCGTATTGCCGACATGCACATCGCATTGAAAAACGGCTCGAACATCGCGCTGCTCAACGCCATGGGGCATGTCATCATCGAAGAAAAACTGTACGACCAGGCGTTCGTCGCCTCCCGTACGGAAGGATTCGAAGAGTACAGCAAGATCGTCGAAGGCTACACGCCGGAGTCCGTCGAAGATATCACTGGCGTTAGCGCGCAGGATATTCGTCAGGCTGCACGTATGTATGCCACGGCGAAAAGCGCGGCCATCCTGTGGGGCATGGGTGTTACCCAGTTCTATCAGGGCGTGGAAACCGTGCGTTCACTGACTAGCCTCGCAATGCTGACCGGCAACCTCGGTAAGCCGAGCGTGGGCGTTAACCCGGTTCGTGGGCAGAACAACGTTCAGGGCGCATGTGACATGGGCGCGCTGCCGGATACCTATCCGGGCTATCAGTATGTGAAAGATCCGGCTAACCGCGAGAAGTTCGCTAAAGCCTGGGGCGTGGAAAGTCTGCCTGCTCATACCGGTTATCGCATCAGCGAACTGCCGCACCGTGCAGCGCATGGCGAAGTCCGCGCGGCGTACATCATGGGTGAAGATCCATTACAAACCGATGCTGAACTCTCCGCAGTGCGCAAAGGCTTTGAGGATCTGGAACTGGTTATCGTGCAGGATATCTTCATGACCAAAACTGCCGCTGCCGCAGACGTTATTTTACCGTCTACGTCATGGGGTGAGCATGAAGGCGTTTTCTCCGCAGCTGACCGTGGCTTCCAGCGCTTCTTTAAAGCCGTTGAGCCGAAGTGGGATCTGAAAACGGACTGGCAGATTATCAGTGAAATCGCCACCCGTATGGGCTATCCGATGCACTACAACAACACCCAGGAAATCTGGGACGAGTTGCGTCATCTGTGCCCGGATTTCTACGGTGCCACTTACGAGAAAATGGGCGAACTGGGTTATATCCAGTGGCCTTGCCGCGACACCTCAGAAGCCGACCAGGGTACGTCTTATCTCTTCAAAGAGAAGTTCGACACCCCGAACGGCCTGGCGCAGTTCTTCACCTGCGACTGGGTAGCGCCAATCGACAAACTCACTGAGGAGTACCCGATGGTACTGTCTACAGTGCGTGAAGTCGGCCACTACTCTTGCCGTTCGATGACCGGTAACTGTGCGGCGTTGGCCGCGCTGGCGGATGAACCGGGCTATGCCCAGATCAACACCGCCGACGCAGAACGCCTGGGCATCCAGGATGAAGAGCTGGTGTGGGTGAACTCGCGTAAAGGCCGGGTCATTACCCGTGCGGCAGTCAGCGATCGTCCAAACAAAGGCGCGATTTACATGACCTACCAGTGGTGGATTGGCGCATGTAATGAACTGGTAACCGAGAACTTAAGTCCGATTACCAAAACGCCGGAGTACAAGTACTGTGCTGTAAACGTTGAACGCATTGCCGATCAGCGCGCTGCCGAGCAGTATGTCATTGATGAGTACACCAAGCTGAAAGCCAGCCTGCGCGAAAGCGCGATGGGTTAAGCTTCCCCTGACGGCCTCCATTCGGAGGCCGTTTTTTTATGCATATAATCTCTCTATACTGTTCATTCCCTACACTAAATCTAAATATAAGATGAAACGACTTTTCGCCTTGATGGTGTTAATGACATGCTTTGTCCATGCCGAAGAGCCCGGTAGTCAGTTTTTGCAAGCCGCCGAGTCCGGAGACCGACGTGCACAATATTTCCTCGCTGATACCTGGTTTAGCTCAGGCGATTTGGGTAAAGCGGAATATTGGGCGCAAAAAGCCGCCGACAATGGTGATGCCGATGCTTACGCATTGCTGGCACAGATTAAGATTACCAATCCGGTCAGTCTGGATTACCCCCAGGCCAAAACGCTGGCGGAAAAAGCGACCCAGGCAGGCAGTAAAACCGGGGAAATTACGCTGGCGCGTATTCTGGTCAATACTCAGGCTGGACACACCGATTACCCCAAAGCCATTACCTTGCTGCAAAACGCCTCCGAGGACCTGGAAAACGACTCCGCCGTCGACGCGCAAATGCTGCTTGGGCTGATTTACGCCAACGGCGTGGGTATTCCCGCAGACGATGAGAAAGCGACGTGGTATTTCAAACGTAGCTCTGCCATTTCCCGCACCGGCTATTCCGAATACTGGGCCGGGATGATGTTCTTAAACGGTGAGCAGGGTTTTATCGTGAAGAATAAACAGAAGGCACTGCACTGGCTGAATCTGAGCTGTACGGAAGGATTCGATACCGGCTGCGAAGAGTTTGATAAGTTAACCAACGGGTAGTCGTTGTAGGCCTGATAAGCGTAGCGCCATCAGGCAACCCGGAGCAGGTTGCCGGATGGCGGCGTTGCCTTATCCGGCCTACAAGGCGGTCTTATCAAACTTACCTAATACTTCGCGCTCATAGGCCAGCGCTTTTTTGCGGTCAAATTTGTGTTCCCACTTGGAGATAACCAGCACCGCCAGTGCGTTACCCACCACGTTCAGCGCGGTACGCGCCATGTCGAGGATACGGTCAACACCGGCAATAAACGCCAGGCCTTCCAGCGGGATCCCCACGCTGCCCAGCGTTGCCAGCAGCACCACGAATGATACGCCCGGCACGCCCGCAATCCCTTTCGAGGTCACCATCAACGTCAACACCAGCACGATTTCCTGCCACAGCGACAGGTCGATACCATACAGCTGCGCAATAAAGATCGCGGCAATACTCTGGTACAGCGTTGAACCATCAAGGTTGAATGAGTAGCCGGTCGGCACCACAAAGCTGGTGATTGAAGCCGGTGCGCCATAGGCTTCCATCTTCTCGATAATACGCGGCAGTACGCTCTCGGAGCTGGCGGTAGAGTAAGCCAGAATCAACTCGTCTTTCAGAATGCGGATCAGGATCCAAATGCTCAAACCGCAGATACGCGCGACAATCCCCAGCACCACCAGCGCGAAGAACAGGATGGCAAAGTGCACCAACAGCACCAGCTTCGCCAGCGGCCACAGGGAGGCAAAACCGAAGTTTGCGACGGTAACGGCAATCAGCGCGAAAACGCCGACTGGCGCATAACGCATAACCATGTGGGTCACTTTAAACATGGTTTCGGAAATAGAGCGGAACACGGTAACCAGCGGCTCGCGGTGAGTGGCTGGCAGGGAAGACAAACCTAAACCGAACAGCACCGCGAAGAAGATAATCGGCAGCATATCGCCTTTTGCCATCGAGGCGACGATATTGGTCGGCACCAGTGACAAAATTGTCCCCATCAAACCATGCGCGTGGCTCTGTACTTCTGCAGTCGTGCTTTGATATTTCGAAATATCCACGGTCGCCAGTTGCGACATATCAATCCCGGAACCCGGCTGGAACACATTAGCCAGCGTGATCCCAAGGATAATCGCCACGGTGGTGATCACTTCGAAATAGAGAATAGTTTTGGCGCCAATGCGGCCCAGCTGTTTTGCATCACCGACTCCGGCGATACCGACAACCAGCGTAGAGATGACAATGGGCACAACGATCATTTTGATCAGATGGATAAAGATATCGCCCGCCGGTGACAGCAGGTTTACAACCAGCCATTCACGGCTGTCACTATGGTAATGCAGGTAACTCCCTAGCAGAATGCCCAGCACCATGGCGATTAGAATCTGCCATGCCAGGCTGACTTTCAAATTTTTCATAACAACGGACTTCCTCGATGGAGCGCTATTCCACATGCGGTGTGTGGGAATAGTACATACTGAAAGGGTATGAATTGTGTTGCGTTCGTTTATGGAGTTTTTTAACGCTTATTATCATTATCATCTGCATGGCATTCCGCGCAACCCTCTAAGAACAGGGCTTTTGGCTGATTTTATGCATAAAAATGCAATTTTATCGCGGTATTGATGAATAACTTTTTGTTATAAAAGAATTTTAATATGTTCAAAAATGAAGAAGTCATGGTGTGAGTTTTTTTCGCCAATTTGTTCGTTTGCCTGTTTTTTAAACAGGCCAAATGATACAAATCACAAAAAAAACAAATTTATTTTTGCCGATTCTGCAATAACTTCGCCATATTAATAGAGTCAACGAGCTGTGCCCGGTTCACCCTAGGCGAGTTTAAATCCATAACCTTTTGCCACACTGAAATAGCCTGGGCGTAGTCTGCCTGCATAAACGCATCTGAGGCTAACAGCATCAGCGCTGTGACCTCTGCCGGATCCAGCGCCAGAGCCTTATCAATCATCTCGCGAGTGGGTGGCGTCATATGTTGTCCGGCCTGGTAATACAATACCGTTGCCATCGCTGAATAGATCTCAGCATTTTCACCGCCGACACGCAGCGCCTGCTCGTAGGCCAGCAGCGCATTATGATACGCGTTTTGCCAAAGATAGTACTCCCCGAGTTGCGCCCATTTCACGCCGTTCTGGGGATTAGCGCGAATCTGCGATTGCAGCAAAAGCAACTGTTTTTCCTGAACATTCTCATCGGAGAAAGCATGTAAAGGGTCCGCCAGCCGCGTCTGCTCCTGACGAACCGCCTGCCATTTTGGCGTCAACAAGTAGCCTCCAATGCAGGCCACAACCATCAGCACCGCCGCAGCGGTCAGCCGCTTCACAGGCATTGGGCGTAACAGCGGTTCGGACTGGTTCATTGTTCACCTGCCTCCGTATGCTGACGTCTTCTCACTCGCCAGACCACCACCCCTACCAGCAATAACAACAGGCACGGTAACGCCCACAGCAGCAGCGTTTGCTCATTCAGCGGCGGATTATAACGAACGAAGTCACCATAACGCTCGGTCATCCATGTCGTGATCTCGGCTTCGCTTTTCCCTTCCGCTACCATGCTATAAACCTGATGGCGCATACTGACCGCTACCGGCGCATTGGATTCCAGCAAGTTTTGGTTTTGACACTGCGGGCAGCGAAGCTGGCTGGCAATGGACAGCGCTTGTTCCTGCTGTTGCGGATTTTCAAAGCGCCAGGTATCCACAACCTGGGCATGGGTGGTAAAAGGTAGAAAAATCAGTAAAGCCACAAGTAACATCGTTTTGCCGGATGGCGGCGTGAACGCCTTATCCGGCCTACCATGCTTTTCACTCGTAGGCCTGATAAGCGCAGCGCCATCAGGCAATAACTCTGGATGCTTCCTTCCTCGCCACGCGCACAGCAGCGCGCCAAAGACCATTAATAGTCCCCCACCCCAAATCCAGCGCACGCCGGTCTGCACGTACAAACGCATGGCATAGCGGTCAGGTCCGGTTTTTTCACCCATTACCGCGTACCAGTCATGCATCAGATTCCAGCGGATCCCCGGCTCCATCATCTGTTGACGGCGCGCGGCATAGAAGCGCCTTTCAGGTTGCAGGCTGCCAATACGTTTCTCATTGTGCCACAGCGTGATCTGCGCTTTTTCACTGGTGTAGTTACCTTTGGCTTCCAGGTCGAGGCGCTCAAAACGGAAAATGTAACCCGCCAGTTCAACCTGCTGCCCAGGGCTCAGGTTCAGGCTTATCTCCTGACGGCTACCGCTGGAAAAGACGATCCCCGCCGCAAACACCAGCACCCCGGCATGCGCCAGCAGTGCCGGAAGCTGGATGCGGAAAGACACGTTGCGGCTTCTGACCGTTGCCAGCACGATAACCAGCAGCATCAGCAGGCCAAAGGGCAGCGTAGCGCGGTTAAAGTACGGTGCGCCTACGGAGAGCCGTCCCCAGCCGAACAGCCCGTAAATCATCGGGTAGAGCGTGCCAATCAACACAATCAGCAGCACCGCACTAAAGAGCAGCAGCGCAACCAGAATCAGCATCTCGCGTGACCAACCGCCAAAACGCGCATTCTGCCGGACTTGCTGGCCCCGCCAAGCGTACAGCCCGAGCGACGCCAGACTCAACACGGTAAACAGCACAAACAGGGGCGCGGCGCGGACGTTATCCAACGCGAAAGCATGTACCGAAACGAGAATACCGGAACGTACAATCAGCGTCCCAAGCAGCGATAAAATCAGCGTGACGATCGCCAGTAGCAGCGACCAGTGGCGGAAGATTCCGCGCTGGCGCGTGATATACAGGCTATGCAGCAGCGCGCTGGCGGAAAGCCAGGGTAATAAGGAAGCATTTTCAACCGGGTCCCAGAACCACCAGCCGCCCCAGCCCAGTTCGCAGTAGGCCCACCAGGAGCCGAGGATAATCCCCAGCGTCAGCGCGCACCAGCCGGGCAGCGCCCAGCGCCAGCACACCCAGGCGCTCTGCGCATTAAAGTCACCACGTAGCAGCGAGGCCAGCGCCACGCCTGCCGCCACCATCAAACCACCGTAACCCAGGTACAGCAGAGGTGGATGGAGGATTAACCCGAGATGTTGCAGCATCGGGTTAAGGTCGCGCCCTTCAATGGCTGGCGGGAAGATGCGCACGAACGGATCGGACCATAGCACCACAAACAGCAACAGCAGGGCCGTTATCATTGAAAGGACGCTGAGCGTCAGCGGAAACAGCGCGTCGGTATCACGCCGATAGCGTAAAGCGAACAGCGCGCTCCAGCCGGAAAGAAACAGCACCCACAGCAGCAGCGATCCTTCATGACCGCCCCACACCGCCGCCAGTTTTAATCCCCACGGCAGCAGGCTGTAGCTGTGCTGAGCAACGTAGACCACCGAAAAGTCGCTGGTCAAAAAGCAGAATACCAGAATGGCAAAAGCCAGCAGTAGCAGGGTAAATTGCGCCCACACGCCCACCGTTGCAAGCCGCATCACCCCTTGCCAGCGCTGGCGGACACCCACCAGCACGGCAAGCGGGGTCAACACGTTGACCCCAAGGCTTAATAACAGCGCCAGAAAACCGGCTTCAGGAAGGAGAACGTCCAGATATCACCTTACGCAACGGTTAGCTGACCCGCATAGAGTATAAAAAAACGCAGCAGCAGTACGCCGGTCAGGCTGGCGCCGCACACTGCCAGCACGCCATGAAACGTCGAACTGCGGTTGGCCCAGGGTTTTAGCAGCATCGGCAGTATCAGCCCAAGCCCAGCCACGCCAAGCCAGAACCACCAGGTCCAGAATCCGCCGCCCAATGCCGCCGCCAGCGCGCGCATTTTGCCGTCATCGCCCAGCGCCAGACCGACGAAGAACGCCGCCAGCAGGAAGATCTCCAGCCATACCACCGGGACTTCCATGCGATGCACAAAGTGCGCTTCGGTGCTGTGCGGGTTGCTACGATGGCGTAACGCCATGGCGATCAGCGCCACCGCGGCGCCGGAGGAGATCCCAGAGAACAGGAACAGCACCGGCAGGATCGGGTTATTCAGGAACGGGTAAGATTTCAGCGCCGACAGCAGAAAACCGGTGTACGCCCCGAGCAGGACCGCCAGCACCAGCATTAACGTCTCAAGCGCACGATGGAACGGCCCTATCAACGTCAATACTTTCTGCACGATACCTAACCGCGGCAGCCAGCGCTGTTGCAGAGCAATCACCTCTTTTTCAAAGATTTTTGCCAGCCACAGCACTAACACCACCATGTACAACTGGAACAACATGACCCCCATCGACATCACCGAAGTGAAGCTGTAGTGGAACATCAGTTTCCAGAAGGTCCATGGACGCGTCAGGTGGAACACCAGAATCAACAGACCGAGGATAATCGCCCCCGGCCCTAACACCAGCGTAGTGCGCAGCAGCGTGCTGTCCGAACCGCCCGCCTCCGGATGGAAGCGACGCAGCAGAATCGCCAGCGTGACCAGTCCGGCAGAGATACCTATCAGGAACAGATAGATGGCAATGGGCCAGTCCCACACCAGTGATTCAAAATGAAATGCAGAAGCGGATGTCATTGGCTCACCTCCCCAAATTTAAAGGGAACGCGGTAGACCTTCGGTTTTGTACCCAACGCCAGCTTGTAACGGTAGGTCGTTTTCTGCTGCAACAAACGGGAGATATCGCTGTTGGGATCGTCCAGATTACCAAACGTCAGCGCCTTCGTCGGACATGACTCAACGCAGGCGGGCTGTTTGCCCGCTTTCAGGTTGGTTTTCCGGCAGAAATCGCATTTATCCGCCGTTTTGCTCACCGGATGGATAAAGCGCACGCGATAAGGACACGCGGCAATGCAGTACTGGCAGCCAACGCAAAGGTCCGGGTTCACATCCACAATGCCGCTGGCGGCATCACGATACGATGCCCCCGTCGGGCAGACGTCAACGCAGGGAGCGTGGTCGCAGTGCTGGCACGAGTGACGGAAGAAGCGATACTTCACATCAGGAAACGTTCCTTGCGGCTCACTGCGAATAATCGTCAGACGCGATACGCCTTCCGGCACGTTGTTGACTTCGCGACAAGCATCCATACAGGCCGTACAGCCGATGCATAATGACTCATCATGTACCATACCGTAACGCACGCCGTTGATGTTCAGCGTCTTCGCCACAACGCGCCCCGCCGTCCCGCTCACTGCCACCAGCGCGCCGACGCCGGTGATAAACTGGCGACGAGAGCAACTCATGGATGCTCCTTAAGCAACGGAATCGACGCCGGGTTAAAGTTCGGATTGTTACGCTGATCGCTATGGCAATCGACGCAAATCTTGATCCGTCCTTTATCGCTCAGCGTTTGCATCGTGTCTTGCTTCGGATGCAGTGAGTGACAGCTGGCACACGCCACTTTGGTTACGTGGACATCGTGCGGCCAGAACGCTTTTTGCAGCTGCTCAGGCAGGTGACAGGACATACAGACGCTGTTCTGCTGCTCCACGTTGTACATCGGCTCATTAAAGCGCATCACATCTTTCACCCCTTCACGGTGGTTCGGTGACGGCTGGCCGTGACAGTTGGTGCAGGTGACCGGCAGTTTGTTATTCGGGTTGATGACTTCCGCATGCTTACCATGCATGCCTTCGGTATCCGGCTTGTGACAGTCCAGACAGGCGGCATCCGGATTACGCTGTTGGGTAACCGTCCAGCGTTGATCCGACTCCTGCGGCGTTGGCGTGGCAGTGATTCCACTCAGGCTCCATAACAAGCCTGACGCCAGCACCCCAGCAGTTAATAACGAACGTAATACGCTCATATTCACTCCGTTGAGTTATCCGCCCCTTGCGGGGCGGAATGGGGTTATTGGCTTAACAGACCGTTTTTACGTGCCTGATCTTCCCACTGTGGAATCACCGTTTTGATGAAGTCCTGCTTCTCAGCATTGATTTGCTGCATGTTCAGACCAATCGCCGCCTGGGCTTTCTCTTTGGTCGAGATATCCGGCAACGGAATTTCATGCGTGATACCTTTGGTCGCCAGCAGACGGACCAGTTTGGTACGCGCGTCGGCGGCTTTATCCATTGCGCTACCCAGCATCCGCAGACCTTCTTCCGGGGCGTGCATATGAATACCGTGTGAGGCGATAGACAGGTCCCAGCGCCATTGTGCGTGACGGATATCTTCCAGAATCGGCTTCATTTCCGCTTCAGTCGCGCCCGCATCCCATGCGGCTTTCGCTTCGAAGTGCGCACGAACCAGCTGATCTTCAACTTTGATTTTCAGGTCATGAATGGCCTGTTTACGCTCGGCGACCACTTTTTGCAGGGACGCTTTGTCCTGGGTGTGGCAGTTCGCGCAGGTCTGAGGGAAGTTGTCGAACGGGTTACCAATCTTATGGTCGGTATAGATCTTGCCTTCCGCGTTTTGCACTTTCGGCATGTGACAGTCGATACAGGTCACGTTGTTCTTGCCGTGAATGCCCGCGCTCCAGGTTTCATACTCCGGGTGCTGCGCTTTCAGCATCGGCGTTTTAGACAGGGAGTTGGTCCAGTCAGAGAAAGCAATGTTGTCGTAGTATTTCTCCATGTTCTCGACTTTCATGCCGTCGTCCCACGGGAACTTAACGGCTTTGTTTTTACCGTCGAAGTAGTATTCCACGTGGCACTGGCCGCAGACCATGGATTGCTGGTCAAAGCGACCGGCTTTCTCAAACGGTTTACCGATGGCTTCCATCGCGCGTTCTGCATAAGGACGCGACAGGGTCAGTTCTGGCTTGCCTTTGGCGAAGTCTGGTGACGCGGTATTATGGCAATCCGCACAACCGAGGTTGTTAACAATTTCCGGACCGCCGCGCGCCCATTTACCGTGGAAGTAGCCATCTTCACCGTCTTTCTGGATAAGACGCGCTACGTCCGGGCTTTTACAGCTCCAGCAGGCCATCGGCAACGGACCATCTTCTGCCGTTTTTGGTGCGCCGGTACGTAAGGTTTCACGGACATCGGTCACGGCATACGCGTGTCCCCGCGGTTTGTTGTAATCGCGCGAGAATGGGTATCCCGCCCACAGGATCACCAGACGCGGATCTTCTGCCAGTGCATCTTCACGGGCTGATTGCTCAGACGTGGCTTTCCAGGAGAGATATTGATCGGGATGCTGAGGTGCGAAGGTTTCATTCTTCGCTTCAACGGTGACGGTTTTTGCAGGTACAGAAGTTTGTTCAGCGTGAACAGCAGAAATAAATAATAAAGGTAATAACAGGCTGAAGAAACGGCGTACGCGTGATTTTATCCTTGCCATAGGGGTCTCATCCAGATGACGCCATTATCTGCAATGGCGGTTCTTTTATTGTTTTCCACAACAGCAACCACACGAATACTGTCATGACATTGCTCCACCCTATTTGTAACAAGAAACCACACTGAAAATGTTGTTTTTAATCAATTGTAAGTGTATGTAAAATACCACTTTAGAGTTATAACACCCCTCTAATCTCTCACTCTTTTGTCTAATTCAGAGACAGATCACCTTTTCAACAATCCTTTAGATAACTGCATGTTATCGCGAGATTTAATCAATTTTTGCTAGTTCCCTTCAAAATTCAGTTTGTCGCTAATTTGCACAATTCGTTTATTGCGTGATCTGCCGCGCAAATACTAAACAAAACTCTCAAAGCCCCTACATTTAACGTTTATGAGACATATTATTAACATCCTACAAGGAGAACAAAAGCCATGAGCCAAATACATAAACACGCTATTCCCGCAAACATTGCGGATCGTTGCCTGATAAATCCGGAGCAGTACGCAGAGAAATACCAGCAATCCGTTAACGAACCCGACACATTTTGGGGCGAGCAGGGAAAGATTCTTGATTGGATCAAGCCGTACAGCCAGGTGAAGAACACCTCCTTCGCACCAGGCAACGTGTCTATTAAATGGTACGAAGACGGCACCCTGAACCTGGCCGCAAACTGCCTTGACCGCCATCTGCAGGTAAACGGCGATCGTACCGCCATTATCTGGGAAGGCGATGACGCTACCCAAAGCAAAAACATTACCTATCGCGAGTTGCATCGCGATGTCTGCCGTTTCGCCAATACGCTACTGGATTTAGGCATTAAAAAAGGTGATGTGGTGGCCATTTATATGCCGATGGTGCCAGAGGCTGCGGTTGCCATGCTGGCCTGTGCCCGCATTGGGGCCGTGCATTCTGTCATCTTCGGTGGTTTCTCACCGGAAGCCGTCGCCGGACGTATTATCGACTCCAATTCACGCCTGGTGATCACCGCCGACGAAGGCGTACGCGCCGGGCGCGCTATCCCACTGAAAAAGAACGTGGATGATGCGCTGAAAAACCCAAACGTGAAAACCGTTGAACATGTGGTCGTCCTCAAACGTACCGGTGGTAAAACGGAGTGGCAGGAAGGCCGTGACCTGTGGTGGTCCGATCTTATCGAGAAAGCCAGCTCAGAACACCAACCGGAAGAGATGAACGCGGAAGATCCGCTGTTTATCCTGTATACCTCCGGTTCAACCGGCAAGCCGAAAGGCGTGCTGCACACTACCGGCGGGTATCTGGTCTACGCTGCAACCACCTTTAAGTACGTGTTTGATTACCATCAAGGCGATATCTATTGGTGCACCGCTGACGTGGGTTGGGTAACCGGACACAGCTACCTGCTGTACGGTCCGCTGGCCTGCGGCGCAACCACGCTGATGTTCGAAGGCGTACCAAACTGGCCAACGCCTGCGCGTATGTCACAGGTTGTGGACAAGCACCAGGTCAATATTCTGTATACCGCACCGACCGCCATTCGCGCACTGATGGCAGAAGGCGACAAAGCGATTGAAGGTACTGACCGTTCGTCGCTGCGTATCCTGGGTTCCGTTGGCGAGCCGATCAACCCGGAAGCGTGGGAGTGGTACTGGAAGAAGATCGGCAACGAAAAATGTCCGGTCGTCGATACCTGGTGGCAGACCGAAACCGGGGGATTCATGATCACCCCACTGCCGGGCGCTACCGAGCTGAAAGCCGGTTCTGCAACCCGTCCATTCTTTGGCGTACAGCCTGCGATTGTCGATAACGAAGGTAATCCACTGGAAGGCGCGACGGAAGGTAACCTGGTGATTACCGACTCGTGGCCAGGCCAGGCGAGAACGCTGTTTGGCGATCACGAACGCTTTGAGCAAACCTACTTCTCTACCTTCAAGAATATGTACTTCAGCGGCGACGGCGCGCGCCGTGACGAAGATGGCTATTACTGGATCACCGGACGTGTGGACGATGTGCTGAACGTCTCTGGCCACCGTCTGGGAACGGCTGAAATCGAATCAGCGCTGGTGTCGCATCCGAAGATTGCCGAAGCCGCGGTGGTGGGAATTCCGCATAATATTAAAGGCCAGGCGATCTACGCCTACGTCACGCTGAATCACGGTGAAGAGCCGTCACCTGAGTTGTACGCCGAGGTTCGCAACTGGGTGCGTAAAGAAATTGGCCCGCTGGCAACGCCAGACGTGCTGCACTGGACCGACTCACTGCCGAAAACCCGCTCCGGCAAAATCATGCGCCGCATCCTGCGCAAAATTGCGGCGGGCGATACCAGCAATCTGGGCGATACCTCGACCCTCGCCGATCCTGGCGTCGTGGAGAAACTGCTCGAAGAGAAGCAGGCCATCGCGATGCCATCATAACAAAGTCCTGAAAATGCCGGATGGCGACGCGAAAGCGTCTTATCCGGCCTACAAATCTGACCCTACCCTCTCTTCACCGGGAGGGAAATATAAAAAACCTCCCCCAAAGGATTTCGTGTTACAGGAAGGCGGCAAGCGAGCACATCCCCAAGAGCATAGTTCACTATGTGACTGGGGTGGGCGAGTGCGGCCAACGAACTTGTAGCACGAAAGACGCAGGGGGACCTCTGGAGAGCTCTGTGATGAATGACCAAATTTATCAGCGGATAGAAGACAGTGCGCGTTTCAGGGAGTTAGTAGAAAAACGGCAACGGTTTGCCACCATTCTGTCCATCATCATGCTGGCAGTTTATATCAGCTTTATATTATTGATTGCCTTTGCGCCGGGCTGGCTGGGTACTCCGCTACACGCGGGAACCAGCGTCACCCGCGGTATTCCGATTGGGGTCGGTGTGATCCTTATCTCCTTCATCCTGACCGGGATCTACATCTGGCGGGCAAACGGTGAATTCGATCGCCTGAACAATGCGGTTTTGCACGAGGTTAAAGCATCATGAAGAGAGTCCTGACGGCGCTTGCCGCCACGCTGCCCTTCGCCGCAAACGCGGCGGATGCTATTAGCGGTGCAGTCCAACGCCAGCCAACCAACTGGCAGGCGATTATCATGTTCCTGATTTTCGTCATCTTTACGCTCGGCATTACCTACTGGGCGTCAAAGCGCGTACGTTCGCGTAATGACTACTACACCGCTGGCGGTAACATCACCGGTTTCCAGAACGGGCTGGCGATTGCGGGCGACTATATGTCGGCGGCATCGTTCCTCGGGATTTCCGCGCTGGTCTTTACCTCCGGTTATGACGGGCTGATCTATTCACTCGGCTTCCTGGTCGGCTGGCCAATTATCCTGTTCCTGATTGCTGAGCGTTTGCGTAACCTGGGTCGTTACACCTTTGCAGACGTTGCGTCTTATCGTCTGAAGCAAGGGCCAATCCGTATTCTGTCCGCCTGTGGTTCCCTGGTGGTGGTTGCGCTGTATCTGATCGCGCAGATGGTTGGTGCAGGTAAGCTGATTGAGCTGCTGTTTGGTCTGAACTATCACATCGCTGTCGTACTGGTTGGCGTGCTGATGATGATGTACGTTTTGTTTGGCGGCATGTTGGCGACCACCTGGGTACAGATCATCAAAGCCGTACTGTTGCTGTTCGGTGCCAGCTTTATGGCCTTTATGGTGATGAAGCACGTCGGCTTTAGCTTCAATAATCTGTTCACCGAAGCGATGGCGGTACACCCGAAAGGTTCAGCCATTATGAGCCCGGGCGGGTTGGTAAAAGACCCAATCTCCGCACTGTCGTTAGGTCTCGGCCTGATGTTTGGTACGGCGGGCTTGCCGCACATCCTGATGCGCTTCTTCACGGTTAGCGATGCCCGTGAAGCACGTAAGAGCGTGTTCTACGCCACCGGTTTTATGGGTTATTTCTATATCCTGACCTTTATCATCGGCTTTGGCGCAATCATGCTGGTAGGTGCAAATCCGGCGTACAAAGATGCTGCGGGCGCGCTGATTGGCGGTAATAACATGGCGGCGGTTCACCTGGCGAATGCGGTGGGCGGTAACCTGTTCCTCGGCTTCATCTCAGCCGTGGCGTTTGCCACCATTCTGGCGGTGGTTGCCGGTCTGACGCTGGCGGGCGCATCGGCAGTGTCTCACGACCTGTACGCCAACGTGTTCCGCAAAGGCGCCACCGAACGTGAAGAGCTGCGGGTTTCGAAAATAACCGTGCTGGTGCTGGGCGTGATTGCCATCGTGCTCGGCGTGCTGTTCGAAAACCAGAACATCGCCTTCATGGTCGGCCTGGCGTTCGCCATCGCGGCGAGCTGTAACTTCCCCATCATTCTGCTCTCTATGTACTGGTCGAAACTGACCACGCGTGGCGCAATGTTGGGTGGCTGGTTAGGCCTGCTGACGGCAGTGGTGCTGATGATTCTTGGTCCAACGATTTGGGTCCAGATCCTCGGTCACGAAAAAGCCATTTTCCCGTATGAGTATCCGGCGCTGTTCTCCATCAGCGTAGCATTCCTCGGGATCTGGTTCTTCTCTGCCACCGACAACTCAGAAGAAGGCAACCGCGAACGCGAGCAGTTCCGTGCTCAGTTCATCCGTTCCCAGACCGGGTACGGCGTAGAACAAGGTCGCGCGCACTAACTTCCCTTCTCCTCCGGCTTTCGGGCCGGAGGATTACATCCTTTCTCAGAACATCAGCCTCGCCACCAGCGGTGCCACCAGCACCATTACCACGCCGGAAAGCATCATCACCAGGCTGGCAACGACCCCTTCCTGCTGACCGAGTTCATAAGAGCGTGCCGTGCCTGCGCCGTGCGATGCTGCGCCAAATCCTGCGCCTTTCGCCATCCCTTCACGAATGGAAAGCCGTAAAAACAGCACATCGCCGACCGCCATACCAAATACGCCGGTCACCACCACGAACAATGCCACCAGGTCCGGCTGCCCGCCCAACGGTTCTGCCGCCGCCAGCGCAAACGGTGTGGTGACGGAGCGCACCGCCAGACTACGTTGGATCTCATCAGGCAACATAAACAGGCGCGCCAGCCATACGGAACTGGTGACGGCCACCAGCGTTGCCGTTACCACGCCCGCCGTCAGCGACATCCAGTGACGCTTAATCACGGCAAGGTTGTCATACACCGGAACGGCAAAGGCGATGGTCGCCGGGCCTAACAGCCACAGCAACCAGTGCGATTCACCAATATAGTTTTGCCAGGAGATATGGCCGAAAACCAGCATCAGCACCAGCAGGGCCGGGGTGAGAACTAATGGCATCAGGGGTAATTTACGAAAACGGCGATACAGACGCTTATTGGCAAAGTAGATACCCAGCGTAATCACCAGACACAATACGCTTAGCTGGAAATTACTCACGGTTTAGCCTGCGCATTTCATAGCGATACACTTTATCCACCACCCACGCCGTTGCGCCGAGCACCATCAGCGTACTGATCGCAATCACGGCAAATATACGCCAGCCATCAACCAGCAACAGCTGCGTGTAGTTCACAACGGCGACCACCGCCGGAACAAAAAACAGCAGCATTTCAGCCAGTAACCAGCGAGCACCTGCGCGAATCCAGTTCAGCGGGATAACCCGGCAGACAATTAACGCCAGCATCAGCACCATCCCGACCAGGTTGGCAGGAAGCGGTAGATGCAGCCAGGAGACAAGATATTGAGCAAATACAAAGAGACCTGCATACAACAGAACCTGAACGGGGATCTGGAGTCGATGAATAACGGCAGGCGTCACGCGGCTTATCGCCACAGCCATGAGGGTATGTCCTTAAAAAATAGAGAGCGCCAGTATAGAGAGCCCCCGTCCAGGACTGAAATGAATTAAACTCATTGCAGGCATAGTCTTAAGGAATAATCATGGATATCAGAACGCTGCGATATTTTGTTGAGGTAGTTCGTCAGCAGAGCTTTACCCGCGCAGCGGAGAAGCTTTTTGTCACCCAGCCCACCATCAGTAAGATGTTGAAGAACCTTGAAGACGAGCTTAACTGCACGCTGTTAATCCGCGACGGTCGGCGACTGCTGTTAACCGACACCGGGCAGGTCGTTTTCGAACGCGGCCTGGCAATCCTTGCCGAGTTTCGCCAGCTTGAAGCGGAACTCAGTGACATTAATCACCTCAACAAGGGCGTGCTGCGCCTCGGTATCCCGCCCATGGTGGGGATGTTAATGGCCGGGCCGATCGGCCTGTTTCGCCAGCGCTATCCCGGCGTGGAGCTGAAGGTCTCTGAATTTGGCGGCTTAACCGTTCAGCAGGCGGTAATGAACGGTGACCTGGATGTCGCGATGACCGCGCTGCCGGTTGAAGAAGAGAGCGGTCTGGCAACCTTACCGCTTTTTAGCCATCCACTCTGTGTGCTGGTTCCTCGCTCCGGCCAGTGGACAACGTGCGAATCTATTCCCCCCGAGGCGCTGGCGGAACATCCGCTGCTTATCTACAACGAAGATTTCGCGTTGAGCCGCCAATTGCTTGAGCTGTTTAGCCAACACAACGTCAAACCCCGCATCGCGGTGCGCAGCGGGCAGTGGGATTTTCTGGCGGCAATGGTACAAGCCGGGATCGGGATTGCCATTTTACCGGAGCCGATTTGCCAGCGGCTGGATAAGCAAACGTTGCGCTGGATCCCTCTGGAGAGTGACTTACGCTGGCAGTTGGGCATGATTTGGCGCGAAGGCGTGTATCTGTCGCACAGCGCCCAGGCGTGGCTCAAATGCTGTGAAGGGTTTTGGCTACCGCAAGCGTCGTAAAATGCCGGATGCGGCTAACGCCTTATCCGGCCTACATCGGTATGCCGGTGTTGTAGGCCTGATAAGCGTAGCGCATCAGGCACGTTCACCCGCATTAAAATCCATGATTTCACCTGCCCAATCTTGCGGGTACAAACCGTGCCTCACATCACGATGAAATGTTGAAAAAGGCCAATCCTGTACCTGTTTTACCCAGGCGTGCTTCACAGGGTTAATGTAAATATAATCAACATGCTGGCGATAATCATGTTCATCACGGATGGTGTGCTCCCAAAAGCGAGATTGCCAGATATGTCGGGAAGACAATGAGTGGGTGAAATGCTTCTTAATTTCCCGCCAGCGAGAGGAATAATCCGCATCATTGCCAGGTAACGTCCATATACAATGCATATGCTCGGGTAAAACGACCCACGCATTGATGCGAAAAGGCCTAACCTTTTTGACCGCAGCGATTGCACACCGAAGCGCGTGAATGTTGGCAGTCAGAAGATGGCTTCGACGGTCCTGCAGATTTACCGTAAAAAACCAGGTTCCCCCATTGATGTAATTTCGTCGATAGTTGGACATGTTTCCCCCTTTCCTCAACCGTATGGAGAAAAGAGGGAATCGACAAGAGGGATGGATTCGTTCAGGAAAGCCACTCACAAATTACACGATGAATAATTTCTTGCAGCCAGTTGCGCGGCATTTGGCCCACCTTTCGCCGGATGCGGCTAAAGCCTTATCCGGCCTACATCGCTATTGCCGGTTTTGTAGGCCTGATAAGCGTAGCGCATCAGGCACACCCTTCGCCGGATGCGGCTAGCGCCTTATCCGGCCTACATCACTATTGCCGGTCTTGTAGGCCTGATAAGCGTAGCGCATCAGGCACACCTTTCGCCGGATGCGGCTAGCGCCTTATCCGGCCTACATCGCTATTGCCGATCTTGTTGGCCTGATAAGCGTAGCGCATCAGGCACACCCTTCGCCGGATGCGGCTAACGCCTTATTCGGCATACATCGGTATGCCGGTCTTGTAGGCCGCATCAGGCACTACCGTTTACTGATTCTCAATCAACAGCGCTTCCAGCAAATCCAGGTCGTGCAGTAGTTTTTGCAGCGTTTCATTGCTGATTTCACGCGTGGCGCGCAGGTGATAAAGCTCCGCGCGTTCTGAACGCAGCGCTGCCAGGCGGAAACGTCGCTCGAGGTTTTCTTCCTGCATCGAGCTTTCCACATCGTTGCGCCCGTCGGCGCGTCGACGCAGGTTACCAATCACGCGTGAACTCACCTCGGTGAGCAACTGGTTATCGATGTTCTCTTCGGTGTCCGCGGCCAGTCGCTCCTCCATTTTCTGGATCGCGACAATCGCCACTTCTGCCGTGGCGGCGCGGGCAATACGTTCCTCTTTCTGCTGCTGCGAGTGGTCTGCCACTTCCAGATGTTGTAGCAGAATCGGCAGCATCACCACGCCAACAAACAACGAGAACAGGATCACGCCTGCGGCAAGGAAGATCAGCTCATATCGCGCCGGGAAGCCGCTACCGTCCGGTAACAACAGAGGAATGGAGAGTACACCGGCGAGGGTAATGGCCCCGCGTACACCGGCAAAAGAGGCGATCATGATTTCACGCGTCGTCCAGGATCCAAACTCCATCGGTTTTTTCTTCAGGAAGCGCAGACTGAACTTTTTCATGGTCCACAGCCAGCCAAAACGCACCAGCATTAGCGCCACGTAAATCAGCACGACATCGGTAAACAGCATCCAGATTTCAACATTCGGATCGGCCTCGGCAGCCGCCAAAGAAGACTCCAGAATCCCCGGTAACTGTAGCCCTAACAGCAAGAAGACCATGCCGTTAAACACAAACTCCAGCATCGCCCAGGTACTGTTAGCACGTAAACGCATCGCCAGCGGCGCGCGGCGCATCACCCCGGAACGGGTGATCGTCATCCCGGCAGCGACCGCCGCGAGGATACCGGAAACGCCGATATGTTCCGCAATCAGGTAAGATGCAAACGGCAGCAGGAACAGCAGGACTATTTGCGTTGCCGGCTCGTCACCGCCCCAGCGGCTGAGGAAGCGCAGGGAGCGGCCGTACAGCCAACTGACGACAAAACCAGCCAGGATGCCGCCAATCGCCACTTTGAAGAACTCAAGCGTTGCGCCACCAACGGTGAATACCATTGTCCCCATCGCCACGGCGACGGCAAACTTCAGAGAGACCAGACCGGAGGCGTCGTTCATCAACGCTTCGCCCTGCAGGATACCCATGATTTTCTTCGGTATACGTCCCTCTCCCACAATGCCGGAAAGTGCGACGGCATCGGTTGGCGATAGCACAGCAGCCAACGCAAAGGCTGGGATGAGAGGGATCCCCGGCACCAGCCAGTAAATCATAAATCCAATGCCGACCACCGTGACCAGCACCAGCGCCAGTGCCAGGCCGAAAATTTCTCGCCCGTGCTCGAGAAACTCACGCGTTGGTGTCTTCCAGCCATCGGCAAAGAGCAGCGGCGGGATGAACAGAACCAGGAACAGCTCAGGATCGAATTCCACATGCAAACCAAACGTCGGCCACGCCAGCAAGGCGCCGATGGCGATCTGCATAAGGGGTAAAGGAAGTTGGAAGGGCAATACGCGAGTAAATACCCCCGACAGCGAGACCACAAGGGTCATGATGAGTATGGTGAAAAAGATTTCCATGCGTTCCCTGTTTGCGATGTTTCTTATGATTGCTAATGAGAGGCGTCGTGCCTCAATTCTATCTAATTGAGAGTAACGCAAAAGACAACGAGTGTGTTCTGAAAATGAAAACGGGCGGCCAAAGCCACCCGTTTTTAGGATCGTCAGGAAATCAGAATCAGATAGCCCAACCGCCGGCGTAGAAGGCCACCAGCGCGATGGCGATCACCACGGTGCCGATGTTCAGTTTGCGCCATTCACCAGAAACGATGCGGCCAATTACCAGGGTAGCAAAGCCAATCATGATGCCGGTAACGATGTTACAGGTCAGCACGATAAATACGGCCGTAACCAGTCCTGCCATTGCGTCGACAAAGTCAGCAAAGTCGATTTTCGCGACGTTGCTCAGCATCAACAGACCCACATACATCAGCGCAGGTGCCGTTGCGTACACAGGTACAAGATAAGAGAGCGGAGAGAGGAACAGGATCAGCAGGAACAGTACGCCAACGGTGATCGCTGTCAGGCCAGTTTTACCGCCTGCCGCCGTACCCGCTGCGGATTCAATGTAAACCGCCGCCGGAGCTGCACCCACCAGACCAGAGAACACGCTGCTCAGGGAGTCAGTGGTCAGCGCTTTGCCACCGTCGATAATCTGTCCGTCTTTATCCAGCAGATTCGCCTGTCCGGCTACCGCGCGGATGGTTCCGGTTGCATCGAAGACAGCGGTCATGACCAGCGCCAGCACGCTCGGCAGGACAATCGGGTTCAGTGCACCCATGATATCCAGGCTGCCGATCAGCGAGTTGCCGTTTTCATCACTCAGAGACGGCATGGCAAAAATGCCGGAGAAATGCACGGCCGGGTCGAAAATCAGACCAACCACGGAAATACCGATAATGGTCAGCAGAATGCCACCCGGTACTTTCAGTTTTTCGAGGCCAATAATCACCGCCAGACCAATTAACGACATAATGACCGGGAAGGTATCGAAGTCACCCAGCGCAACCGGCAGGCCGTCCAGCGGGTTCTTAATTACCAGACCGACACCGTTTGCCGCAATCAGCAGCAGGAACAGGCCGATACCAATCCCCGTACCATGCGCAACGCCCTGCGGCAGATTGCGCAGGATCCAGCTACGGATACCGGTCGCGGAAATGATGGTAAACAGGACACCCATCAGGAACACCGCACCCAGCGCAACGGGCACGCTAATATGTTGGCCCAGCACCAGGCTGAATGCGGTAAATGCGGTCAGAGAAATGGCGCAACCAATTGCCAGCGGCAGGTTTGCCCACAGGCCCATCACAATAGAACCGACGCCCGCGACCAGACAGGTCGCCACAAATACAGCAGCAGGTGGGAACCCGGCTTTACCCAGCATCCCCGGAACCACGATAACGGAGTAGACCATGGCCAGGAAGGTCGTTAATCCGGCAACGACTTCCTGACGAACGGTACTGCCGCGGAGCGAAATTTTAAACCAGGCGTCGAGTGAACCGCCGGTACGCGCTGAAGGCGTAGACATAGAAAACATCCCCTGAGAGTTTATTTTTTCGTCATTATGCGTGCTGGACAATCCACTGCCTGCTAAACGTTTTCTCCATGTGCCAGGTTTGCGTCAATAGGGGTGTCGCAAAAAAGCAAACGTTTAGCTCCGCGCATAAAAAACGGGTGGTAAAAAAAAGCAAACGATTATCTAGCGATCATACGCTGGTTTTCAACTGAACTTTGCCGCTTTTTACTCATTTCTTCTTATAACGCGCAAGAAATAACCAGTCGATGCGCAAACGTTATCGTCAATGCGCAATTTGGCAACAAATTTCGCGGAGTTATTACAACATCGGCGTGTTTATTTCGCGCAACTCGCGCAAGAAAACAGGTGAAGATGCGTAAAATTTTTTGGCTAAAAAATCACCATTTCACTGGCAAATGGAGGGAGGTGGCTTACACTTACATTATCAACACAGGCCGGAACCTCCCCTAATGTGCTCGACTGAGGGGTGTTGATGTCGGGGGAAACCCTCCCGTGAACCAGCGGGATAGAGTGAAAGACAAAGACCGGAACCAAACTAAAGCGCCCTCTGTGGCGCTTTAGTTTTATATCCTTCATACCCGTCACATATTTTAAACCAATTAATCATCTTCCAGCAGGCGCGCTCCGGTCCCCTGCTCGCCAAGCTGATCGCCAGGGTTACGCAACGGGCAATCGCTACGTGACAAGCATCCGCAACCAATACACCCATCCAGCTCATCGCGTAGCGCCACCAAAGTATGGATGCGTCGGTCCAGTTCTTCACGCCATTGCGAAGAGAGCTGCTTCCACTCTTTGGCACTAAGCGAATGCCCCTCAGGTAATACACCTAACGCGTCACCGATCGTGGCCAGCGGGATCCCGATGCGTTGAGCAATCTTGATTATCGCGACGTAACGCAACACATCACGTTTGTATCGCCGCTGATTGCCGCTGTTGCGCATGCTACTGATTAACCCTTTGCTTTCATAGAAATGCAGGGTCGATACCGCCACGCCGCTACGTTTGGCGACTTCACCTGGTGTGAGCAGCGCTTTTATCCGGGGTAATTTCTTTTCCATAAATCGCTTTACCTCAAGTTAACTTGAGGAATTATACTCGCCCACAGACAAAACGACGAATCGAATACTGAGAAAGAGGCAGCCCTATGTCCCATCAGCAGATTATTCAGACCCTTATTGAATGGATTGATGAACATATCGATCAACCGCTCAACATTGAGGCGGTGGCGAAAAAATCAGGTTACTCGAAGTGGTATTTACAAAGAATGTTCCGCACGGTGACGCGCCAGACCTTGGGTGACTACATCCGCCAGCGTCGACTTTTGCTGGCCGCCGTTGAACTACGGACAACTGAGCGACCTATTTTTGATATCGCGATGGATCTTGGTTATGTGTCGCAACAAACCTTCTCGCGTGTGTTTCGCCGCGAATTTGATCGTACTCCCAGCGACTACCGCCATCGTCTGTAAGATTATTGCCCGCTCTGCGTCAGTATGGCGGGCGACCGTTGTATCCAGTGCATGAACTCCTGCGGCGGCAGCGCCTTCGCAAAATACCAGCCCTGACAATACTGTACGCCGCGTTCAAGCAGCCATTCGATTTGCTCCTTCGTTTCCACCCCTTCCGCAATCGTCTTCAGGTGTAAGCTTTGTGCCATCTCAATAATATGTTCGGCAATCAAGTGACTGGTGCTGTTAGTGGACAACGTGCTAATAAACGATTTGTCGATCTTCAGGATATCGACATTCAGCGCTGACAAATTATGCAGATTGGAATATCCCGTGCCAAAATCATCAAATGCCACTTCATAACCCGCTTTGCGGAACGCCTGGATTACGGGGGTCATTTTATGTACATCTATGAACCCACGCTCGGTCACTTCGACTTTAATTTGCTGGGCCGCCACGGAGTACTCACGATTTTTGTCGTTAATCAGAGCAATCAATCGGGATGAATGAAAGTCAGAAGCGGAAAGGTTAATCGATATAGAAAGCTGAGGATGCGCCGAAAGAAAATACCCCAAATCGTTGAACACCTCTTCAACGACATAATCCGTGATCCGCTCAATCATTCCCTCTTTTTCAGCCAGTGGAATAAACTCCGTCGGGCTCATCACCTCACCTTTACAGCCCGGCCAGCGCAGCAGAGCTTCAGCACCAACACATTGCCCATTCTTAATATCAATGATCGGCTGGTAATGCAGGCAAAGCTGACGTTTTTTGATCGCGCGTTTTAATAAGCGCCGGGGAGATAAGTATTCCTGGCGCGTGCGCCACCACATTAGCAGTATCAGGATGCTGCAGATAATCCCGAAGGGAATGGTTAATGCCGCCTCGTGATAGAAAATCTGACTTACGCGGTTGTCTGAGGTCGACACAATAATCGCAATTGGACGTTTTTCTGAATGCACGATGGTGTAGAAGCGATCGTCTTGTTGAAAGGTCGAGGCTTCACCGCGTATGAGCGGCGCGAATTGCGCAATATTTGCCGCTTCACTAGCAGAGAAAAACGTATCTGTTACTGTGTCATACACGCCCCAGGAGAGATCCGGATCATCTGACATGACTTCGCTGTAGGACAATGGATTGATGACTGCGACGTAGTTTCCGCGTTGCATGTACGTCATTCTGTAGCCAGCGAAAAAAGGGGTATCGCGGTAGTAATAGATGGCGATATCCGGCGTACGTTTATAATCGGCTGTCGGCATAATATAAGTAACAGGCGGCGCCATCGACGTAGAGCACAAAAAGTGATCGCCCTGCGCATAAATTAGCTCACTGATATATAAACGACCGCGAATAATATTTAGCATACTTTTCTGATGTGCCGGGGTACACATCTTACCCTGATACAACTGGGCCATATCACGCGCCAAATCAGCTTGTAGGATCACCAATTCTGTTTTATTTAACACCAGTTGAGCAAAAGAGCGGAGTTGGCTATGGGTTTCGGTCATCGCCCGGATGTGCGCAAACCATATCGCCAGCACCACGGGGAACAATACCACCATGAATGTTCCCAGGAACTTCAGCATCTTGCGTCGCGCACTGTGATTCATGTCAGCCCTATTTCCCTGTTTCGTATATGCCAGAACCCATCAAGGCAGGATGCTATAAACACCGACTGATTAAGTTGCATGAATCTATCAGTATTAGCAACAGACTTCTCTATGTAAAAGTCTGATAATAGTTGATGATGATATTATTTTTCCGTAAGGCAAACTTAAAGTTATGCTTATTTCATAACGTTATTATCCCCACGGAGTAATTTTTTATGAGCATTATCCTGGCTGCATTTAAGAAATTCATTAAATTTTTTTAACGTTTAATTTAGGATAAATATAACAAGTAGATTAAATGTATGTTTAAAAGATGGTTATTTATTATCAACTCTTCATTAAACAAAACCACACACTTAGGGTGGTTATAAGCCTGCAAAAATAACGGCCAATACTGGTGAACAAACGACCAGATGTGATATAGTTCACAAAAATCATGTAACAGAAACAATGTTTCATTCATGTTATTGCCCGTCGAGAGCCAGAGTACTACACCCTCGGTGAACACCCCCGCGCTGTCATGGGCATCAAGACTTTCTGAGGACGTTTTTCATGGCGACAATAACAACTGGCGTGGTTCTTCTGCGGTGGCAACTACTCAGCGCGGTGCTGATGTTTTTAGCCAGTACGCTCAATATCCGTTTTCGTAAATCAGATTATATTGGCCTGGCCGTCATTAGCAGCGGTTTGGGGCTGGTTTTTGCCTGCTGGTTTGCGACTGGATTGCTCGGCATAACCCTGGTGGATATGTCCGCTATCTGGAAGAACATTGAAACCGTAATGGTTGACGTGATGAGCCACACACCGCCAGATTGGCCTATGGTGTTGAACTGATAACAAAATTGCATATGGCTACCCCAGTCTTGAGGTAGCCATTATTTTCAGCGTAGCGCAGTGGGATTAGAACGGAATATCGTCGTCGAAATCCATCGGCGGCTCGTTAGACGGCGCTGCCGGAGCTGACTGTTGCGGACGAGACTGCGCGCCGCCGCTGAACTGGTTACCACCCTGCGGCTGCTGAGGTTGACCCCAACCGCCCTGCTGCTGACCGCCACCTGCCGGAGCACCACCACCCTGACGACCACCCAGCATTTGCATGGTGCCGCCAACGTTAACCACAACTTCTGTGGTGTACTTTTCTACGCCGGACTGATCGGTCCATTTGCGGGTACGCAGCTGACCTTCGATATAGACCTGAGAACCTTTACGCAGATATTCGCTGGCCACTTCCGCCAGTTTGCCGAACAGCACAACACGGTGCCATTCAGTCTGCTCTTTCATTTCACCGGTCGCTTTATCACGCCAGGATTCGGAAGTAGCCAGCGTAATGTTGGCAACTGCGCCACCATTCGGCATATAGCGTACTTCCGGGTCCTGGCCCAGATTACCGACGAGAATCACCTTGTTTACGCCTCTGCTGGCCATGATCGTGTCTCCTGAAAAACGTTACTGAATAAGTGTAAGCGCGGGATTGTAGCATTTCCAATAGCGCTTTTACTACGTTGCGAAGTTGATTCCAGTAAACAACCCCAGCCAGACATTGTTGCACAGACGTCTGCGTTTTGCATTCCAATACTGTATATCCATTCAGGTCAGGTTGTGTCATAATTAACCGTTTGTGATCGCCGGTAGCACCATGCAGCCAGGCAAAAAAGCGTTTAATCCGGGAAAGATGAATGGATAAGATCGAAGTTCGGGGCGCCCGCACCCATAATCTCAAAAACATCAACCTCGTCATCCCGCGCGACAAGCTGATTGTCGTCACCGGGCTTTCGGGCTCAGGCAAATCTTCGCTCGCTTTCGACACCTTATATGCCGAAGGGCAGCGTCGTTACGTTGAATCCCTTTCCGCGTACGCGCGTCAATTTCTGTCGCTGATGGAAAAACCGGACGTCGACCACATTGAGGGGCTCTCTCCTGCCATCTCAATTGAACAAAAATCGACGTCCCATAACCCGCGATCCACGGTAGGTACAATTACCGAAATTCACGACTATCTCCGTCTGCTGTTTGCCCGCGTTGGCGAGCCGCGCTGTCCGGATCACGACGTTCCCCTGGCAGCGCAGACCGTAAGCCAGATGGTGGATAACGTCCTGTCGCAGCCGGAAGGTAAGCGTCTGATGCTGCTGGCGCCGGTGATCAAAGAGCGTAAAGGCGAGCACACCAAAACGCTGGAAAACCTGGCAGGCCAGGGCTATATCCGCGCCCGTATCGACGGAGAAGTCTGTGACCTTTCCGATCCGCCCAAGCTTGAGCTGCAAAAGAAACACACCATTGAAGTGGTGATTGACCGCTTTAAAGTCCGTGACGATCTCACCCAACGACTGGCGGAATCCTTTGAAACCGCGCTGGAACTGTCCGGCGGTACGGCGGTCGTTGCCGATATGGACGACCCGAAAGCAGAGGAGCTGCTGTTCTCCGCCAACTTCGCCTGCCCTATCTGCGGCTATAGCATGCGCGAACTGGAACCGCGGCTGTTCTCGTTTAACAACCCGGCGGGCGCGTGTCCAACCTGTGACGGTCTCGGCGTGCAGCAATATTTCGATCCTGATCGGGTGATCCAAAACCCGGAACTGTCGCTGGCCGGTGGTGCTATCCGCGGTTGGGATCGCCGTAACTTCTATTACTTCCAGATGCTTAAGTCTCTGGCGGAACACTATAAATTCGACGTTGAAGCCCCGTGGGCCAGCCTGAACCCTGCCGTGCATAAAGTGGTACTGTACGGTTCCGGTAAAGAGAATATCGAATTTAAATACATGAACGATCGTGGTGATACGTCCGTACGTCGCCATCCGTTCGAAGGCGTATTGCACAATATGGAGCGCCGCTATAAAGAGACGGAATCCAGCGCAGTACGTGAAGAATTAGCCAAGTTCATCAGTAACCGTCCTTGCGCCAGCTGTGAAGGGACGCGTTTACGCCGGGAAGCCCGTCACGTATTTGTTGAAAATACGCCGCTGCCTGCGATTTCTGACATGAGCATCGGTCATGCAATGGATTTCTTCAACAATCTGAAGCTCGCAGGTCAGCGGGCGAAGATTGCCGAGAAAATTCTTAAAGAGATTGGCGATCGTCTGAAGTTCCTGGTCAACGTCGGCCTCAACTACCTGACGCTATCGCGGTCGGCGGAAACACTCTCCGGCGGTGAGGCCCAGCGTATTCGCCTGGCAAGCCAGATCGGCGCGGGTCTGGTCGGTGTAATGTACGTACTGGATGAGCCGTCTATTGGCCTGCACCAGCGCGATAACGAACGTCTGCTGGGTACGCTTATCCACCTGCGTAATCTGGGTAATACCGTTATTGTGGTCGAGCACGATGAAGACGCGATTCGCGCCGCTGACCACGTTATCGATATCGGCCCGGGCGCGGGTGTTCACGGCGGTCAGGTCGTCGCCGAAGGGACACTCGACGACATCATGGCAGTGCCTGAGTCGCTGACCGGCCAGTACATGAGCGGTAAACGCAAGATTGAAGTGCCTAAACAGCGCGTTGCGGCTGACCCAGAGAAAGTGCTGAAGCTCACCGGCGCACGCGGTAACAACCTGAAAGATGTCACCCTGACGCTGCCGGTAGGTTTATTTACCTGCATTACCGGTGTTTCCGGTTCGGGTAAATCGACGCTGATTAACGACACACTGTTCCCGATTGCACAGACGGCGCTGAACGGTGCGACGCTGGCTGAACCTGCGCCGTATCGCGACGTTCAGGGCCTGGAGCATTTCGACAAAGTGATCGACATTGACCAAAGCCCGATTGGCCGTACGCCGCGCTCTAACCCGGCAACCTACACCGGCGTATTTACGCCAGTGCGCGAACTGTTTGCCGGTGTACCGGAGTCACGCGCACGCGGTTACACGCCTGGGCGTTTCAGCTTTAACGTCCGTGGCGGACGCTGTGAAGCCTGTCAGGGCGACGGCGTGATCAAAGTCGAAATGCACTTCCTGCCGGATATCTACGTGCCGTGCGATCAGTGCAAAGGCAAGCGCTATAACCGCGAAACGTTAGAAATTAAGTACAAAGGCAAGACTATCCACGAAGTGCTGGATATGACGATTGAAGAAGCACGTGAGTTCTTCGATGCCGTTCCGGCGCTGGCACGTAAGCTGCAAACGCTGATGGACGTTGGCCTGACGTACATTCGACTGGGTCAGTCCGCTACCACGCTCTCAGGCGGTGAAGCACAGCGCGTGAAGCTGGCGCGCGAGCTGTCCAAACGCGGTACCGGGCAAACGCTGTATATTCTCGATGAGCCGACCACCGGTCTGCATTTTGCGGATATTCAGCAACTGTTGGACGTGCTGCATCAACTCCGGGATCAGGGCAACACCATCGTGGTGATTGAGCACAATCTGGACGTGATTAAGACCGCAGACTGGATTGTCGATCTCGGTCCGGAAGGCGGCAGCGGCGGCGGCGAAATCCTTGTCTCCGGCACACCAGAAACGGTCGCTGAGTGTGAAGCCTCACACACGGCCCGCTTCCTCAAACCGCTGTTGTAATTACGCTACGCTTATCAGGCCTACGAAACTACAGATCAGGTATAAAGCTTGTCGGCCGGATAAGGCGCTTGCGCCGCATCCGGCAACCGTTGTGCCTGATGGCACTGCGCTTATCAGCACCTACGAAACTACAGAATACGCATAAAGCCTGTAGGCCGGATAAGGCGCTTGCGCCGCATCCGGCAACCGTTGTGCCTGATGGCGCTGCGCTTATCAGACCTACGAAACTACAGAATACGCATAAAGCCTGTAGGCCGGATAAGGCGCTTACACCGCATCCGGCTACGGTTGTGCCTGATGGCGCTGCGCTTATCAGGCCTACGAAACTACAGACCGGGCATAAAGCCTGTAGGCCGGATAAGGCGCTTGCGCCGCATCCGGCAACAGTTGTGCCTGATGGCACTGCGCTTATCAGCACCTACGAAACTACAGAATACGCATAAAGCCTGTAGGCCGGATAAGGCGCTTGCGCCGCATCCGGCAACCGTTGTGCCTGATGGCGCTGCGCTTATCAGACCTACGAAACTACAGAATACGCATAAAGCCTGTAGGCCGGATAAGGCGCTTACACCGCATCCGGCTACGGTTGTGCCTGATGGCGCTGCGCTTATCAGGCCTACGAAACTACAGACCGGGCATAAAGCCTGTAGGCCGGATAAGGCGCTTGCGCCGCATCCGGCGAAACGGATCAGGGCTGCGTCAGTATCCGGCGTTTATCTTCCGGCAACGTGTTCACAGCCTGCTGATAAGAGGCGTCGACCAGATAATAAATCTGTGAATCCGGCAGCGAGCCGTCCAGATACACCGTACTCCAGTGCGCCTTATTGAGATGCCTGCTTGGCCGAACATCGCTATGCTGCTGGCGCAACAGTTCTGCCAGTTCAGGGCTGGTTTTCAGAGACACCGCCGGGCGTTCTTCCACCTCTTTTACCATGGCAAAAAGCACATCTTCGACTTTGATTTGCGTGGCCTTCCAGTCACTGTGAACGCTCTGCTCCGCGCCCGTTTTTGCCATGCAGTATTGCAGCAACTCCGAATTCGTCATCTTTATTCCCCTTACCAGCATATTGCCTCATGAGAACATCTTTTATTCAGTGTGCAGCAAGTCCGCAAAAGGTAAAAGCCAGCAATGTAAATTTGTTTAAAAAAACAGCAATCCGCAGCCAGCGTCCTCAATATTCCGAGTTGACAATCACCTCTTCACCAAACGCACCGGCCTGTGGCAGCGGCTTATAAGTGGAGTTAGAGGCGCGCAAAATGCGAATACCGCGAATACCCACGTCGCGAGCGGCGGTAATGTCATTATCGGAGTCACCGTAGAACATGCGGATATTTTTATCCTGCAGCCACTGCGTTTTGGTGTTCTGACCCGGCTTGTCGCCGGCAAAAATGACCGGATTCATATTTCCAGCTGGGATGTGAAAGTTATCAGACAACGTTTTCGACACCGTTTCAGTCTTCGTCTGGCTACGCCCGGTCACGAAAAAGATGCTGTCACCGCGACGCACGTGCATATCAATCAGTTGGCGCGCGACTTCTTTTGGAATACTAAACTCGTCCCAGCCATTGTTCATTTTTTCCCAGAAGGCCGGATTCTTCAGGTAATCCTCACTGTCCGGAGAATACGTTTTTTTACCGCGCCAGAAGCCAGGGCTGGAAAAGAGGACGGTGTCATCAATATCAAACCCGACGGCCATCGGTGGACGTCCGGTCAGACTGTTTTCAATTTGTGCCACGGAGACCCAGTGAATGGGTGCCTGCTCAGCGAGTTTTGCAACGTTAGTGCCTGGATTGAGCTGAGAGGGAGAAGAAACGAGTGCCTGGGCTGGCTGATTTAGCGTGAACAATAAACAAACGGCACTCAGTGCCAACGTAAACTTGCGCATATTTTTCCCTAAGTAGTCAGTTAGTTATCATTTTTTTATTAACAACTGGTCAAAAAACTATCTGACCTTACCCCTTAGGGGGAGGGAAAGGAAGGATTTTCTCTGGTTTTGTCCTGGAAAAGGAGCACGATCACATTGGAAAACAGGCCTGATGGCGCGACGCTTATCAGGCCTGCAAAGTCGATTACATGACGGCGGCAAATGCCTTCGCCACGCGCTGCACGTTACCGTGATTCAACCCGGCCACGCACATGCGACCGCTGGCGATCAGGTATACACCGAACTCATCGCGCAGACGATCAACCTGGGCTGCGCTAAGCCCGGTATAGCTGAACATCCCGCGCTGTTGCAGCAGGTAGTCAAAGTTACGGCCTGGGATCTCCGTATTCAATACGTTAACCAACTCCTGGCGCATCACCAGAATGCGGGTACGCATCTCTTCAACTTCCGCCAGCCAACTGGCTTTCAGCGCGTCATCACCCAGTACCGCGGCAACTACCTGCGCACCAAAGTTTGGCGGGCTGGAGTAGTTCCGACGCACCGTCGCTTTTAGCTGCCCCAGCACGCGGCTAGAGGCTTCAGCGTCTTCACATACCACTGACAGTCCGCCGACACGCTCGCCGTATAAGGAGAAAATCTTCGAGAATGAGTTACTGACCAGAGCAGGCAATCCGGCGCTGGCAATGGCGCGAATCGCATAGGCGTCGTCTTCCATTCCACCACCAAAGCCCTGGTAAGCAATGTCCAGGAACGGAATCAGATCACGTGCTTTCAGGATCTCAATAACGCTATCCCACTGCGCAGGCGTTAAATCCGCCCCTGTCGGGTTATGGCAGCACGGATGTAGCAGCACGATGCTGCGCGCCGGTAGGGTATTCAGCGTTGCCAGCAGGTCGTTGAAACGCACGCCGTTGGTCGTGTCGTCATACCATGGGTAAGTGCTTACTTCGAATCCGGCACCTTCAAAAATCGCGATATGGTTTTCCCAGGTCGGAGCGCTGACCCACACGCCAGAATCAGGGAAATAACGTTTCAGGAAGTCTGCGCCAACCTTTAACGCACCGGAGCCGCCCAGCGTCTGAATGGTTGCGACGCGCTGCTGCTGGAGAACCGGATGTTCTGCGCCAAACAGCAGCGGCGCAATAGTATGGCGATACGTGTTCAGACCTTCCATCGGCAGATACAGCGAAGCGCCATGCGGTTTGGCATTGAAGCGGGCTTCCGCTTCCGCCACAGCTTTAAGCTGAGGAATAATGCCGTCTTCGTTGTAATACAGGCCGATACTGAGATTCACTTTGTCGCTACGTGAATCTTCTTTGAAGCGCTCCATGAGCGATAAGATCGGGTCGCCGGCGTAGGCGTCAACTTTTTGAAACACGTGTGGTTCTCCGGGTTTACAGGCAGGGGTTACGAACACAATAAACCGGAAGTGGGAGAAGATCGAGAGGATGTTGAGAGGAATATTGCCGGAAGGCGGCGTAACCACCTGTCCGGCACATCATGCTGCTAATCGATATACTTCATCGCTACCCTTGAGGTCAGGCGCGTAATAAGTTCGTAAGCACTTACTTTCGTCATTTCAGCAATGCGTTCAACGGGCAAGCCCTCGCCCCACAGAATCACCGAATCGCCGGCTTTATCCTGCGCTTCGGGGCCTAAATCGACGCAGATCATATCCATCGCAACGCGACCGACGATTGGCACTTCACGGCCATTGACCAGCACCGGTGTTCCAGACGGCGCCGCACGCGGGTAACCATCACCATACCCCATCGCCACCACGCCTAAACGCGTGTCGCGCTCGCTCTGCCAGGTACCGCCATAGCCGACCGGTTCGCCCGCTTTGTGCTCACGCACCGCAATCAGGCTGGAGGTTAGCGACATTACCGGCTGGCAGCCAAAATCAGCGCCGATAGAGTGGTTTTCCAGCGGTGATACACCGTACAGAATCAGCCCCGGACGCGCCCAGTCGAAGTGAGACTGCGGCCACAGCAAAATACCACCCGACGCGGCAATCGAACGCTGCCCCGGTTTGCCTTCACAAAAACTGTTGAAGATATCGAGCTGTTTTTCGGTCGCGCCACACTCAGGCTCGTCCGCGCGAGCAAAGTGGCTGACGATATTGACCGGCTGGCGCACGTTTTCACACTGTGTTAAGCGCTGATAAAACGCCTCGGCCTGCTCAGGGCGTACGCCCAGTCGATGCATACCCGTGTCGAGCTTCATCCAGACGGTAACGGGTTCAGCCAGTTTAGCGGCTTCCAGGGCTTCGAGCTGCTCCTGGTTGTGGACGGCAGTATGCAGGCGCTGCGCGGAAATAGTCGGCAGATCGGAGGCATCAAAAAATCCCTCCAGCAGCAGGATGGGCTGCGTGATCCCTCCCGCTCGCAAGCGCAGGGCTTCTTCAAGACGAGCGACACCAAAAGCGTCCGCATCGGGGAGCGTTCGCGCGGTCTCTAACAGACCATGGCCGTAGGCGTTCGCTTTCACAACCGCAACCAGTTTGCTGGCTGGAGCCAGTTCACGCAGACGTTGCAGGTTGTGTCGCAGAGCGCGGCGGTTAATAACTACAGTTGCCGCTTGCATTTGTATTCCTTAGAAATTACTCATCGTCATATTGAGGACCGGCATAGTTGTCAAAGCGCGACCACTGTCCGTTAAACGTCAGGCGAACCGTTCCGATCGGGCCGTTACGTTGCTTACCAATAATGATTTCTGCGATCCCTTTCAGGTCGCTGTTTTCGTGATAAACCTCATCACGATAGATAAACATGATTAAGTCGGCATCCTGCTCGATGGAGCCAGACTCACGCAGATCCGAGTTGACCGGACGCTTGTCGGCACGTTGTTCCAGAGAGCGGTTAAGCTGCGACAGCGCCACCACCGGCACATGCAGTTCTTTCGCTAACGCTTTCAGCGAGCGGGAGATTTCTGCAATTTCCAGCGTACGGTTGTCGGAGAGCGACGGTACGCGCATCAGTTGCAGGTAGTCGATCATGATAAGTCCGATACCGCCATGTTCACGGGCGATACGACGGGCACGCGAGCGCACTTCCGTAGGCGTCAGGCCGGAGGAGTCATCAATATAGATGTTTCGTTTCTCCAGCAAAATACCCATTGTTCCGGAAATTCGCGCCCAGTCTTCATCATCCAGTTGACCGGTACGAATTTTGGTTTGGTCTACGCGTGAGAGCGAGGCCAGGGAACGCATCATGATCTGTTCTGAGGGCATTTCAAGACTAAAGATAAGAACCGGCTTATCCTGCAACATCGCCGCATTTTCGACGAGGTTCATTGCAAATGTCGTTTTACCCATCGACGGACGCGCGGCGACGATAATTAAGTCTGACGGCTGCAAACCAGCCGTCTTTTTATTGAGGTCGTCATAACCGGTGTTCACCCCGGTGACGCCGTCGTGCGGTTGCTGGAACAGCTGCTCGATACGCGCGACGGTGGCGTCGAGCACGTCAGTAATATTTTTCGGGCCTTCGTCTTTATTAGCGCGGCTTTCCGCGATTTTAAAGACACGGGATTCTGCAAGGTCCAACAGATCTTCACTGGAGCGTCCTTGCGGATCAAAACCGGCTTCCGCGATTTCGTTTGCAACTGAAATCATGTCACGAACAACGGCGCGTTCGCGGACGATATCCGCATAAGCGCTAATGTTCGCCGCACTTGGCGTGTTTTTCGACAACTCAGCCAGGTAAGCAAAACCGCCGACGCTGTCCAGTTGTCCCTGAACTTCCAGCGACTCAGCCAGCGTGATCAGATCGATGGGTTTTCCCATCTCCTGCAGGCGATGCATTTCCGTGAAGATATGCCGGTGCGGACGGGTATAAAAATCTTCCGCCACCACACGCTCGGCGACATCGTCCCAGCGTTCGTTATCCAGCATTAAACCGCCCAACACCGACTGTTCCGCTTCAATCGAGTGCGGCGGTACTTTCAGCCCGGCGACCTGGGGATCGCGCTCACGAGCATCAGTCTGTTGTTTGTTGAAGGGTTTATTTCCTGCCATAGTGAATGGAGTTACCGAGATAATGATTGGGTCGAAAGATTACCACATTTCTTTTGGAGGAAGCATGGCAACACGTATTGAATTTCACAAGCATGGTGGCCCTGATGTACTCAAGGCGGTGGAGTTTACGCCCGTAGACCCGGCGGAAAACGAAATCCAGGTCGAGAACAAAGCGATTGGGATCAACTATATCGACACCTACATCCGCAGTGGTCTTTATCCGCCGCCATCTCTGCCCAGCGGTCTGGGTACCGAAGCTGCCGGCGTAGTCAGCAAAGTTGGCAGCAAAGTAACACACATTAAAGCTGGCGATCGCGTGGTGTACGCCCAGTCTGCTCTTGGCGCCTACAGCTCAGTGCATAACGTTCCGGCCGATAAAGCCGCCATCCTGCCTAACGCTATCTCGTTTGAACAAGCTGCCGCCTCGTTTCTTAAAGGGCTAACCGTTTTTTATCTGTTACGTAAAACCTATGAAATTCAACCTGATGAGCCGTTTTTGTTCCATGCGGCTGCGGGCGGCGTCGGCATGATTGCCTGCCAGTGGGCAAAAGCCTTGGGTGCGAAACTGATAGGTACCGTCGGCAGTGCGCAAAAAGCGCAAATTGCATTGCAGGCTGGCGCATGGCAGGCCATTAACTATCGTGAAGAGAGCATTGTTGAGCGAGTGAAAGAGGTAACTGGCGGTAAAAAAGTGCGGGTGGTGTATGACTCGGTGGGGAAAGATACCTGGGAAGCCTCGCTGGATTGTTTGCAGCGCCGGGGATTAATGGTCAGCTTTGGTAATGCTTCCGGGCCGGTGACCGGCGTGAACTTAGGCATTCTGAACCAGAAAGGTTCGCTCTACGTGACCCGTCCTTCTCTACAGGGTTACATCACCAATCACCGCGAATTAACCGAAGCCAGCAATGAGCTTTTCTCGCTGATTGCCAGCGGAGTGATCAAAGTGGATGTCGCACCTGGTCAGACGTTCGCACTGCACGATGCACAGCGTGCTCATGAAGTACTGGAAAGCCGGGCCACGCAGGGATCGAGTTTGCTGATTCCGTAACGCCATCATTTTCCCCTAAATAATTCAAGCTCCAGGAAGGCGGCAATGGAATGAATCCCCAGGAGCTTACTGGAGTAAGTGACTGGGGTGAATGAAAGCAGCCAACACACCTGGAGTTTGAATTATGACGGGGAAAGAAAGAATTAGGGCTTCCCGCAGGAAGCCCTTTCTTTTTTTAGTTCGGCTGTATGTAGGGTACAGCTCGATGAATTCGTTAACCTGGCAATAGTGACAGATTTGATAATCAATTCCTATTTGGTTCTAAAGGCAATGTTGCAGGTTGTGACGTACCGCTCAATACCTTAGTAAAACCGGCGGTTATTGCGCTGATACTGTGGGACTTTTGGCGCTTTTATCGCCTTGATCACCCACACCACAGCAACAGCCAGTAGCAGCCAGGGCAACAGTTTAATCATCAAGGCAAATAGTCCGCCCAGAAACATCACGGCGGTGGCTACGACCAATGCGGCCAGAACGCCCAGCAAAGATACGCCGGTGACCATCAGCATGATAAAAAATCCAATCACAAAAAGTAGTTCCAGCATGGCTCTCTCCCGAAATGAAATTCTCTCCATTGCTTTACAAGAAACATGCCAAAAATAATGCGTTGATTTATAAAGAAAACGCCCCGCGACAAAGCGCAGGGCGTGGTGAAATTAACTAACTTTTGGTGAAAACTTAACGCTTGTCTGCCACCAGCTTCAGCGCATGCTCCAGAACGTTAATATCTGCCCCGGCTTTATGTGCATTCTCGCTCAGATAGCGACGCCACTGACGGGCACCAGGGATGCCCTGAAACAGCCCCAACATATGGCGTGTCACATGTCCCAAATAGGTTCCCTTACTCAGTTCACGCTCAATATACGGGTACATGGCACGCACCACGGCGACTGGACCGGTATCTTCGGTGGTAGCTGCAAAAATCTCGCGGTCAACGGACGCCAGAATGCCTGGGTTTTGATACGCCTCACGCCCCACCATCACGCCATCCATATGTTGCAGATGAATTTTCGCTTCTTCCAACGATTTAATGCCGCCGTTGATCGACATCGTCAGATGCGGAAAATCACGCTTTAACTGATAAACACGGTCATAATCCAGCGGTGGAATTTCGCGGTTTTCTTTCGGGCTTAACCCGGACAGCCAGGCCTTGCGGGCGTGAATGATAAACATCTCACATTCGCCTTTGCCAGATACCGTGTTGATGAAATCGCAAAGGAATTCGTAGCTGTCCTGGTCATCAATGCCGATACGAGTTTTCACCGTTACCGGAATCGACACCACGTCGCGCATTGCTTTGATGCAATCGGCAACCAGTTGCGCATTCCCCATCAGGCAGGCGCCAAACATGCCATTCTGTACGCGGTCGGAAGGACAACCCACGTTGAGGTTAATTTCGTCGTAGCCCCGCTGCTCAGCGAGCTTTGCGCACTGCGCCAGCGCCGCAGGATCGCTCCCGCCCAGTTGCAATGCGACCGGATGTTCTTCTTCGCTATACGCCAGATAATCGCCTTTACCATGAATGATTGCCCCAGTGGTTACCATCTCCGTATAGAGCAGCGTCTGGCTGGACAGTAAGCGCAAAAAGTAGCGGCAGTGTCTGTCCGTCCAGTCGAGCATCGGCGCGATAGAAAAACGATGAGCGGGAAAAGCGGTAGACTGAGATTCAGGCAGCATGGCGAATATTCAAGTATCCGGTTAAAAAAGGGGCGCTACTATAGCATAGACCGTTACGATAGTGAGCCACATCCTCGCGGCTCACTCCCCCTGACCCTAAACAAAAGCTATTTACGCCCCGGTTTTCCGTCATGAGATCCAAAAAACTGCGGCGGATGGTCGACCCAGCGATCCTCACGTGTAGCGGCATAGACCGGGTTAAGCGGATAATAAATGCGGTTGTATTTTTTGTTCGCCTCACCCACGACTAACAGGCGCACCTCTTCACTGGTGTTATTGATAAAGGTATGGCACACGCCTGTACCTGCCGGGAAACCGACGCTGTCGCCCGGTTCCAGCTTCCATAAATACCCGTTAATCCAGGCCTCAGGATAACCTTCCAGCACGTAGATAAATTCTTCTTCATCGCTTTCAGCGTGCGGGTACGACGTGCGCCGACCCGGCGGCAGGCGTTCATGATGAATACCGAGTCGTCCTAACCCCAACTTGCGGGCAAGCGGCGCACCAATAGCAAATAGCTCATCGCTGTCAGGATAAGTGGAGTCATCAGCCCCCTCAACCTCACGCCAGTGGCGAATACAATCGGGTCTTTTCATGGTTATTTTCCAGTATTGCGATGCGTCAGGTATAGCACACCACGGTGGATCTCGGCGTTTTAAGCAGAACATGTTAAAGTAAGGGATTAACCTTCCACGCAAATCGAGGCGCCAAATGGACAAAACCACTACGCAAGAGTTATTGGCTCAAGCTGAAAAACTCTGCGCGCAACGCAACGTGCGGCTTACGCCACAACGCCTCGAAGTACTGCGCCTGATGAGCCTGCAGGAAGGTGCGATCAGCGCCTATGACCTGCTCGACCTGTTGCGGGAAACCGAGCCGCAGGCTAAGCCACCTACCGTATATCGTGCGCTCGATTTTCTGCTGGAACAAGGTTTCGTGCACAAGGTGGAATCCACCAACAGCTATGTGCTTTGTCATCTGTTCGATCAGCCAACCCACAGCTCGGCGATGTTCATTTGCGACCGCTGTGGCGTGGTAAAAGAAGAGTGTGCGGAAGGCGTGGAAGACATTATGCATACGCTGGCGGCAAAAATGGGCTTTGCACTGCGGCATAACGTTATTGAAGCCCACGGGCTGTGTCCGGCCTGTGTGGAAGTTGAATCTTGCCGCCATCCTGGCGAGTGCCAGCACGACCATACGATTCAGGTGAAGAAGAAAGTTGGGCGCTAGGTAAGCGGGAGAGCGTACATCCTTGTACTCTCAGGAGGGAAGGGTTAATTACCAGCGGTAATCATTACGTTTTTCCCAATCGTTAACTTCTTTCTCCGCCTGATCTTTCGCGTAACCGTAACGCTCCTGGACTTTACCGACCAGTTGGTCACGTTTACCTTCAATGACCGTCATATCATCATCGGTCAGTTTGCCCCATTGCTCTTTCACTTTACCTTTAAACTGCTTCCAGTTGCCGCCGACTTCGTCTTTATTCATCATCAAGTCCTCATCGTTAGGTTGTGAATAGCGAGAGTGCCATGTCCAGACACATGCTGTTTTTGCTGGACGTGAGAATAAGTGTAGTCAGTGATTCTGGGTTTTATTTACTATTCGGAATTTTTAACCATCCCGCTCAGGCAAACCAGGTTCCATTACGCCAGTGACGTCGCCAGATAAAGGCCAGTGAAAGCCCGCGCAACGCCAGGAAAACGGTTAACGCCAACCACAAGCCATGATTTCCCAGCCACGGCAAAGTCAGCAGCGTTAATGCGAATCCTGTGGCGGCAACGGCCATACTGTTGCGCATTTCTGCCGCGCGCGTCGCGCCAATAAACATTCCGTCGAGCAGATAACACCAGACACCCACCAGCGGTAACACCACCTGCCAGAAAAGATAGCGATCGGCCAGCTGTTGGATCTGCGGCAGCGAGGTCAGCAGCGCAACAATCTGCTCGCCAAACAGGGCATAAGCCAGCGAAAACAAAATAGCCACAATACCGGACTGTCGGCAGGCCGCCCGCCAGACGTCCAGCAACTGGCTACCATCTCGCGCCCCATAGGCCTGGCCCGAATGCGCTTCCACGGCATAGGCAAATCCATCCAGCGCGTAGGCGGTAAAGGTTAGCAGAGTCATCAGAACGGCATTAACCGCAATGATATCGCCTCCCAGACGCGCACCCAGCACCGTGATAGCGCCAAAACAGAGCTGCAGCAGTAGCGAGCGCAACATGATGTCACGGTTAAGCGCCAGCAAACGGCGGAAGTTGCCACGCCACGCCTGCTTCAGCATTGCCAGCGAAATTCCGCGCATATGCAGGACTTTGCGCACCATCATCAGGCCGATCAGCAAGGTGGCATATTCAGCAATCACCGTTGCCAGTGCCGCACCCTGCACGTTCATATGCAGGCCCATCACCAGCCATATATCAAGCACAATGTTGAGAATATTGCCGACAATCAACAAGATAACCGGCGCACGCGCATACTGAACGCCAAGCAGCCAGCCGAGCAGCACCAGATTCGCCAGCGAGGCGGGTGCGCTTAACCAGCGAATTTCGAGGAAACGTCGGGCCTGCTCCAGTACCGCTTCACTTCCGCCAACAATGTGCAGAGCCAGATCGATAATCGGCGTACGAAAAAGTGCGATAAGCAACCCTGCTCCCAGCGCCAGCATGAGCGGCTGCACCAGTGCGCGCGCCAGCGCCTGCGGATTTTTCGCACCAAATGCCTGGGCGGTAAGACCGGTGGTGCTCATGCGCAAAAAAAGCAGCAGCATAAAAAGAAAACTGGTTGCCGTAGCACCAACCGCAACACCGCCAAGATAGGCCGGACTATCCAGATGACCAATCACCGCGGTATCCACCAGTCCCAGCAGGGGAACGGTGATATTGGAAAAGATCATGGGTAAGGCGAGGTGCCAGAGTGCTTTATCAGAAGAGGTAAAGAAAGGCATACAGGAGGGCCTGAGAAGAAGTTAGACGTACTGGATAATGTGATGCAGGCCCGGCAAGCGCAGCGCTACCGGGCACGTTGCCGGATGGCGACGTCATCGTCTTATCCGGCCTACAGGGATTCAACAGAAAATTACAGCCATTCACCGTTACGGATGACGCCTACTGCCAGCCCTTCAATAGTGAAGTTTTGTTCGCGCAGGTCGACAACGATAGGTTTGAATTCGCTGTTTTCTGGCAGGAGTTCAACCTTGTTTCCCTGCTTTTTCAGGCGCTTAACCGTAACTTCGTCATCAATACGGGCAACAACAACCTGGCCGTTACGCACGTCCTGGGTTTTATGCACAGCGAGTAAATCACCGTCCATAATCCCGATATCTTTCATCGACATACCGCTAACGCGCAGAAGAAAATCGGCGTTCGGTTTGAACAGTGAAGGATCGACTTGATAGTGGCCTTCGATGTGCTGCTGCGCCAGAAGTGGCTCACCGGCTGCCACGCGCCCCACAAGCGGTAACCCTTCTTCTTCTTCCTGCAACAGTCGAATACCGCGCGATGCGCCGGATACAATTTCCAGCACACCTTTACGCGCCAGCGCTTTCAGGTGTTCTTCAGCTGCGTTTGGGGAACGGAACCCCAAACGCTGCGCGATCTCCGCACGCGTCGGTGGCATACCTGTCTGGCTGATGTGATCTCTAATGAGATCAAACACCTCTTGTTGCCTGGCCGTTAACGCTTTCATTCCGCCCCCTGGGTGTATATACAGTTATGCTGTGAGTATATACAGCTAAAGGCGATTTTGGAACCGCAAACTGCACAAAAAACAGGAGATTTATGCAGTTGTGGAAGCCTTATCGCAAATGCGACCACAACAGGATGCCCCAGGTGATTAGAGCGACAAAAATAGACAGCAATACCGCAGCCGACCCCATATCTTTCGCTCGACCGGAAAGTTCGTGGTACTCAGAACCAATACGATCAACCACCGCTTCAATCGCACTGTTGAGGATTTCAACGATCATCACCAGCATCACAGAACCGATCAACAACACGCGGGTAATTGCATCAACATCCAGCCAGCAGGCGATGGCGACGCCCAGCAGGACGGCAACACTTTCCTGACGGAATGCCGCCTCATTAATCCATGCGGCGCGAAAACCTTTCCAGGAATAACCTGCAGCTTTGATAATTCGGGTGAATCCAGTGGTATTATTGGCCATCAAAAAGAACCTTTTTACATTATTAGCGTCAATGTCATTGTAACGTTACCCCGTTTGTTCAGGGTGTGGCAAAGCAGCGCGAAGTATGACCGGATACCACAGAAATTCACTAAACTTTCTGATATCCTTGCAGCGCATTTGCATTATTAACCAGAGGCTTTACATCGTTTATGTCCGGCTGGCCACGAATTTACTACAAATTACTGAATTTACCATTAAGCGTCCTGGTAAAAAGCAAGTCTATTCCAGCAGAACCTGCTCCGGAATTGGGACTCGATACTTCGCGTCCCATTATGTACGTCCTACCGTACAATTCGAAAGCAGACTTGCTGACGCTGCGTGCCCAATGTCTGGTGCACGACCTCCCCGATCCCCTGGAACCACTAGAGATAGACGGAACGCTGTTACCGCGCTACGTGTTTATTCACGGCGGTCCGCGTGTATTCACCTATTACACGCCGAAAGAAGAGTCCATCAAGCTGTTCCACAACTATCTCGACTTGCATCGCAGCAATCCGGATCTGGATGTGCAGATGGTGCCGGTTTCGGTGATGTTTGGCCGTGCGCCAGGGCGTGAGAAAGGCGAGGTCAATCCGCCGTTACGTATGCTAAACGGCGTACAGAAATTCTTTGCGGTGTCCTGGCTGGGTCGCGACAGTTTTGTCCGCTTCTCCCCGTCAGTTTCTCTGCGTCGTATGGCGGATGAACACGGTACGGATAAGATCATCGCCCAGAAGCTGGCTCGCGTGGCGCGTATGCACTTTGCTCGCCAGCGCCTGGCCGCTGTCGGCCCGCGCCTCCCTGCCCGCCAGGATCTGTTTAATAAGCTGTTAGCTTCAAAAGCGATCGCTCGTGCGGTAGAAGATGAAGCGCGCAGTAAAAAAATCTCCCACGAAAAAGCGCAGCAAAATGCCATTGCGCTGATGGAAGAGATTGCCGCCAACTTCTCCTACGAAATGATTCGTCTGACGGACCGTATTCTGGGCTTTACCTGGAACCGTCTGTATCAGGGGATTAACGTTCACAATGCTGAACGTGTACGCCAGTTGGCGCACGATGGGCATGAAATCGTGTACGTTCCGTGCCACCGCAGCCATATGGACTATATGCTGCTGTCGTACGTTCTGTACCATCAGGGTCTGGTGCCGCCGCACATCGCAGCCGGTATCAACCTGAACTTCTGGCCCGCGGGTCCGATTTTCCGCCGTCTGGGCGCGTTCTTTATTCGTCGTACCTTCAAGGGCAACAAGCTCTATTCCACCGTATTCCGTGAATACCTGGGCGAGCTGTTCAGCCGTGGTTACTCGGTTGAGTACTTTGTCGAAGGGGGCCGTTCACGTACCGGTCGTCTGCTCGACCCGAAAACCGGCACGCTGTCGATGACTATTCAGGCGATGCTGCGCGGCGGTACACGTCCGATTACCCTCGTTCCTATTTACATCGGCTATGAGCACGTAATGGAAGTGGGCACCTACGCAAAAGAGCTGCGTGGCGCGACGAAAGAGAAAGAAAGTCTGCCGCAAATGCTGCGTGGCTTAAGCAAGCTGCGTAATCTGGGTCAGGGCTACGTCAACTTTGGTGAACCAATGCCATTGATGACTTACCTCAACCAGCATGTGCCGGAGTGGCGTGAATCTATTGACCCTATCGAGTCTATCCGCCCGGCCTGGCTGACGCCGACGGTGAATAACATTGCCGCCGATTTGATGGTGCGCATTAACAACGCAGGCGCGGCCAATGCCATGAACCTGTGCTGTACTGCTTTACTGGCCTCCCGCCAGCGCTCTCTGACCCGTGAACAGCTGACCGAACAACTCGACTGCTACCTGAGCCTGCTGCGCAATGTGCCGTATGCTGCGGATTCGACTGTGCCGGCACAGAGCGCCAGTGAACTGATCGACCACGCCTTGCAGATGAACAAGTTTGAGGTCGAGAAAGACACCATCGGTGACATCATTATTCTGCCGCGCGAGCAGGCGGTATTGATGACCTACTACCGCAATAACATTGCGCATATGCTGGTTCTGCCTTCGTTGATGGCAGCCATTGTGACTCAGCATCGTCGTATTTCACGCGCCGCGTTGCAGCAGCATATTGATGCGCTGTACCCGATGCTGAAAGCGGAGCTGTTCTTACGCTGGGAGCGTGATGAGCTTGCCGGAGTGATTGACGAACTGGCCAGCGAAATGCAGCGCCAGGGACTCATCACCCTGACCGATGACGAACTGCATATCAATCCAGCCCGCTCCCGCACGCTACAGCTGCTGGCGGCAGGTGCTCGCGAGACGTTGCAGCGCTATGCCATTACCTTCTGGCTGCTGAGCGCGAACCCGTCCATTAACCGTGGCACGCTGGAGAAAGAGAGCCGCACCGTGGCGCAACGCCTCTCAGTGCTGCACGGCATTAACGCGCCGGAATTCTTCGATAAAGCCGTGTTCAGCTCTCTGGTGCTGACGCTGCGTGACGAGGGATTCATCAGCGATACCGGAGATGCCGAACCGGAAGAGACGATGAAGATCTATCAGATGCTGGCCGAACTGGTCACGTCAGATGTGCGTCTGACCATCGAGAGCGCCACTCAGGGCGAGTAAGCATAAAAAAACCGGTCGAAATGACCGGTTTTTTTATTTTGCAGGCTAAGCCAAAATCAAAAATGCCAGTAGCTCATTGCCAGACCTAAGAACAGCACCAGACCGACGTAGTTATTGTTCATAAACGCTTTAAAGCAAGCATCACGTTCACGGTTGACGATCAGTTTCTGCTGATAGACAAACAGCGCGCCCGCCACCAACAGAGACCAGTAATAGCCCAGTCCTAACCCGTTTAACCAGCCCACCAGCGCCATCAGCACCAGCACACCTACCTGCAAAATACCAATAATCAGCTTGTCGTTCTGACCGAACAGGATCGCGGTCGATTTAATGCCGATCTTCAGGTCATCATCCCGGTCAACCATGGCGTACTGCGTATCATAGGCCACCGCCCAGAGAATATTCGCAAGGAACATCAGCCAGCAGCTCAGCGGTACGGATTCACTCACGGCAGCGAACGCCATCGGGATCGACCAGCCAAACGCCGCCCCCAGCACCACCTGCGGCAGATGCGTATAGCGCTTCATAAACGGGTAAACCCACGCTAATGCTAATGCCGCAACGGACAACAAAATGGTCATCGTGTTGAGGGTCAAAACCAGCAGGAAGGCCAGCAGCACCAGTACCACAAACAGCGTTCGGGCTTCTTTCTCGGTGACAGCCCCGCTCGGCAGCGGTCGATTCGCGGTGCGTTTGACGTGCCCGTCAAATTTCCTGTCGGCATAATCATTCACCACGCATCCGGCGGCACGCATTAACCAAACGCCAGCGACAAAAACCGCCAGGATCCACAGTTGCGGCATGCCTGGGGTCGCCACCCACAGAGCCCACAGCGTAGGCCAGAGCAGCAGTAAGGCGCCGATTGGCTTATCCGTACGCATCAAGCGGTGAAACGCCAGCAGCTTATTCTGCGTCAGACTCCACTCCATCTTTATCTTCCTCTCAGTACAACGGCGACGCAGGCAGAAAAAGCTCGGTAAGCATCAGTGGCTTACCGCTCAGCCGCAGGCGGGAACGACGCCCCCACAGCGCTGCATCGCGGCCAATCTCAATAAAATCTCGGGTCAATGTCGATGACGTAAACAGGTAGCGTCCGAGCGGGGTTTTCCCCAGGTTCTGTAAGGCCAGTTCAGGGCCGCACAAGGTTGATTCAGGCACCACAGTCCGTCCGGCAAGCCAGGGTTCACCATCCGCGCATAACAGGATTTCACGTAACCAATAACGAGACTCTTTAGGCAGCAGCGTCAGTTCTTCAGCCACCTCATTTTGCCCAACGAATTCTTCGCGAATCAACGTTACGGTGACCTTTTTCCCCTGCTGCTCAAAACGTTTGGTCATGGAATCTTCCAATAACAACCAGTCGAGCAGTTGGGCGTCCAGCGCCGGGATCGCATCAAAATAACGCAGCGCACGCAGTTGCGTTAACGCAGGGTGTGGCATGCCTTACTCTCCGATTTATAACCTGAAGGCATTGTATCGCAGAAAAGGCATTACGGGGTGAGCAAACACGATTAAGTGATCGGTAGGGCAACATAAGTGTAACAATTAGCACCGAAGGATAAAAAAAGGTGCGCCAGGAGACGCACCAGTTGTTGCAAAATCAACAATGTGGGGAGATGTTTACCCCTTGCCTTTTACACTGCTGATAAAGGTGGATCGGGCAGATTTGGATCCCAGACGTTCCGCTTCATCAAGCAGCTTCAGCGCTTTATCAACATCGCCTTTCGCCACGGCATCCTTAATCGCCTGATTAAAATAGCTTTCCGTGTCGTTCAGCATTGGCTCGCTTTTCTTCACGGGTTGTGGTGCCGGAGCAGCAACGGCTGCCGCCGGAGCCGCGTAAGCCACTGCAGGCGCGGCGGTATTACCAACCGTAACAGGGCCAGGGCCGGAAGAACCAAACAGCGGCCCGACCAGCACGCTGGAGGAGGAGCTGGTTTTAACTTTCAGTTTCAGCAGACCATCGGTGGTATGACGCGCGATCGGGTCAGGGATATCAGGAACAGCGTTACCTACCCCCTTGGCATAGGCTTTTGCCGGGTCGAGCAGGGTCGTGGTCTGCTGGAGATCTTTATCTGTGGTAAAGACCAGAACATACAGTTTTTGCTGGCCCAGCGCTGGCGTCAGACGCATTACGCCTTCCAGACGATCGGCACTCATCACGCCGGGCTCCTGGTAGGTGAAATAGCTGCTGGGGAAGAACGCAGATGGCGTCATGTTTTGGTCAAGAATTAAGACGTTTGGCGCAAATACGCTGGTTTGTTTGTTGACTTCACTGGACAGCGTCAGGGTCAGTTCGCCAATATTCGCCGGTACGCTATAGGCTGCGACCGGGCCAGTAATACCAGCAACATCTAAACGCTGACCTGCATTGGCAAGCTGTGTGGACTGAGTTTTAGATTGATCAACCGGCGTCCAGGTTAACTGTTGCAGCGCAGCAGTGGGGATTGTTGGGGCCGCGGTGGTGTTCTGCGGAACAATATTTACATCGGCCAGGCTGATGCCAGGCGCGCTGGCAAATAACCCTGCAGATAAACAAAGGGCAACGAGACTTTTCTTCATTTTCATTGTTATCACCTCAGATAGCATGGGTTCAGCGGTGGCCAGGCAATAGCGCGCTAAACCGTAATCAAGAGGGGCTTGCGCCCCTCTTTCGGTCTTTACGTCAGGTTAGTGCTGAATTACCACCAGATTTCCATCTGAGCACCGAAGGACCACTCATCGCTGTCGCCACGGCTGGTGGTGCTGATACCAGAGTTTGTTGCAGCTGCGTATTTAGATACGTTGTTACCATTTTTAACGTAGCCCCACTCTTCATCCCATTTTGCATAGGTTGCAAAGACGCGGATTGCCGGACGAGACCAGATGCTGTCGCCTGCCTGCCACTGTTGCGCCAGGGTGATTTTGTATTGGCTGTTGCGATCGCCAGTCTGTTGAGATTTGACGTTGTCGTAGCCGACTTCCATCAGGGTGCTCATGATCGGCGTCCATTTGTACATCGGACGAATACCCACGGTGTACCATTCGGTCCCCAGGTCGTTATCCATATCGATATTCTGATACATACCGACGTACATCAGGTCCCACTTGTCGCCCAGAGAGATAGCACCGTGGTCAAGTACGCGCACCAGGCTACCGTTGTTATTCACAACATTGTTGGCATAGTTCACGCCATCAATAGTAATGCTAGATGAGCCGTAGGAACCTTGAGACAGGCCTTTGCCCTGAGTGGTCATAGAATCTGTCGCGTACTGAACCACAAACTTGTTGTAGCCCTTCAGCATGCTCTGGGTATGTTCAGCGGTGAACATCCAACCGTCTTTAGATGCGCCGTCTGCCAGGCTGTAGTCGTCGGTGGTGTTAGCACGACCGTAGTCGACGCCCAGCTCCAACATACCATCCGGGTTAGTAGCCATCTGCGCTAAACGAACGTCAAATACATCGTTCGCGGTGTCTTTGGTACGGTCATAGATATTCTGGCTGCTGAACGCGTATGAACCACCCGCTTCCTGAGAACGGGTTGCTGCCAGAGATAGTTTACCGAAGCCCAGATCGATGTTTTCAATACCAGCACCAGGACCTGAAATATCCCAGTAATAGAAGTCGATCATGTGGACGTCATGACGCTGATAGAAGCGCTTACCGGCCCAGATAGTGGAGCCTGGCAGCCATTCAATCAGGTTTTTACCCTGCACGTTGGCTTCACGGAAGGCCGGGTCAGTCCCTTCCCAGTCATTTTGCTGTGCAACGGAGTAGGCGACGTTGGTGTCGAAGTAGAAGCTCTTATCACCTTCTTTCCACACTTCCTGGCCTAATTTAATTTCAGCGTAGGTTTCACATTCGTTACCGAGACGGTATTTACTTTGTGCACCTGTTGCCTGGAAACATTGTTGTTCGCCGCCACTACCCGTCCAGCCGATACCGGAACGAGCATAACCATGGAAATCCACAGCCATTGCCTGAACAGACATAATGCCTGCTGCCACAGCAACCGCCAGAGGAAGTTTGCGCAGAGTAATCATCGTTCTATCTCCTGAGATCATTGCTTTTCTTTAAACGCTGCCACCTTCTAAAACTGCGAATGGTTTTGCGTTTCGTTTTTTTATGGGGACCTTAAACGCCTGGCTCCTGGTGCAACCGACGACATGCAGTGCCATCCTCACGGAACAGATGGCAACGCTCTGGCGGCAGGCCGATAGCGAATGTGGCACCCTCTTCTACCAACACCACGTCGTTCTGGCGGTAAACCAGGTTTTGACGGATGGCGGGGATCTGGATATGAATTTGTGTTTCGTGACCAAGCTGCTCGACCACCTGCACTTCACCTTCAAGGGTGACATCGGCGATATCGCTGGGCAGCAGATGTTCCGGGCGGATACCTAAAGACATGTTGGCGCCAACCTGTACCGCATGGCTGTCCACCGGGAGCCAGACTTGCTGGCGGTTTGGTAATTCAACCTGCACCTGATCAATCGCCGTTGCCGTGACTTTCACCGGCAGGAAGTTCATCTTCGGTGAACCAATGAAGCCCGCCACAAAGCGGTCAGCCGGGTAGTGATACAGTTCCAGAGGCTTACCAACCTGCGCTACGCGACCGGCATCCAGCACCACAATTTTGTCGGCCAGCGTCATCGCTTCGACCTGATCGTGGGTGACGTAAATCATCGTGCGGCCAAGACGTTTATGCAGGCGGGAGATTTCAATACGCATCTGCACGCGCAGAGCGGCGTCGAGGTTCGACAGTGGTTCGTCCAGCAGGAATACGCGCGGTTCGGCGACCAGCGTACGGCCAATCGCCACACGCTGACGTTGTCCACCGGAAAGCGCTTTCGGTTTACGCTCCAGCAGGTGTGCCAGTTGCAGAACTTCCGCAACCTGATTCACGCGCTGGTTCATCACCTCTTTTTTCGCTCCGGCCAGTTTAAGGCCGAACGACATGTTCTCCGCGACAGACAAATGGGGATACAACGCGTAGGACTGAAAGACCATGCCCACTCCGCGTTCGGCGGGCGGAATGTCGTTCATCCGGATCTCCCCGATAAACAGGTCACCACTGGTGATGGTTTCAAGTCCGGCGATCATACGCAGCAAGGTCGACTTACCGCAGCCTGACGGTCCGACAAACACCACGAATTCCCCTTCGTGAATGTCGAGATTGATATCTTTCGATACCACCACGTCACCCCAGGCTTTCGTTACATTTCGTAGCTGTACGCTCGCCATGCCCTTCTCCCTTCGTTACAACCTGTCATCGACAGCAACATTCATGATGGGCTGACTATGCGCGATCCCTTGACTGGGTGAATCCTCCACCCCCCGGCTTTTTTATGGGGGAGGAGGCGGGAGGATGAGAGAGCAGCGTCTGAGACCCGGGCCACCAGCCTCAGAGGAATTTCGTGATGCAGCCTGCAAAAATCGGTGGGTTTTTATGTGCGCCAGTACGCAATACTCACATTTATGTAACACAGATCACATAAAGAGCGGGTGGGGCGTAGGGGTAAGGAGGATGGAAAGAGGTTGTCGTATAAAGAAACTAGTAACCGTTAAGCCACCTCTGCAAAATCACCAAACAGGATGGGAACTATGAAAATCAAAACTGGCGCACGCATCCTCGCATTGTCTGCATTAACGACGATGATGTTTTCCGCCTCGGCTCTCGCCAAGATTGAAGAAGGTAAGCTGGTTATCTGGATTAACGGCGACAAAGGCTATAACGGCCTCGCTGAAGTGGGCAAAAAATTCGAGAAAGACACCGGGATCAAAGTCACTATTGAGCACCCTGACAAACTGGAAGAGAAATTCCCGCAGGTTGCCGCGACCGGCGACGGCCCGGACATCATCTTCTGGGCACATGACCGTTTTGGCGGCTACGCTCAGTCTGGCCTGCTGGCTGAAATCACGCCTGACAAAGCGTTCCAGGACAAGCTCTATCCGTTCACCTGGGATGCCGTACGCTATAACGGCAAACTGATTGCCTACCCGATCGCGGTTGAAGCGCTGTCGCTGATTTACAACAAAGACCTCGTTCCAAATCCACCGAAAACCTGGGAAGAAATTCCTGCACTGGATAAAGAGCTGAAGGCGAAAGGTAAATCCGCGCTGATGTTTAACCTGCAAGAACCGTACTTCACCTGGCCGCTGATTGCCGCCGACGGTGGTTACGCGTTCAAGTTTGAGAACGGTAAGTACGATGTGAAAGATGTTGGCGTGGATAACGCTGGCGCGAAAGCGGGTCTGACCTTCCTGGTTGATCTGATCAAGAACAAACACATGAACGCGGATACCGATTACTCCATCGCCGAAGCGGCCTTTAACAAAGGCGATACCGCGATGACCATCAACGGTCCGTGGGCGTGGTCCAACATCGATAAGAGCAAAATCAACTACGGCGTCACGCTGCTGCCAACCTTCAAAGGCAAAGCGTCTAAACCGTTTGTTGGCGTTCTGAGCGCCGGTATCAACGCCGCCAGCCCGAACAAAGAACTGGCGAAAGAGTTCCTCGAAAACTACCTGCTGACCGATCAGGGTCTGGATGAAGTGAACAAGGACAAACCGCTGGGCGCCGTTGCGCTGAAATCCTTCCAGGATCAGTTAGCGAAAGACCCACGTATCGCCGCCACCATGGATAACGCCCAGAAAGGCGAAATCATGCCGAACATCCCACAGATGTCTGCATTCTGGTATGCCGTTCGTACCGCAGTGATCAACGCAGCCAGCGGCCGTCAGACCGTCGATGCCGCACTGAAAGACGCGCAGGGTCGTATCACCAAGTAATGCAGTTGTGAACGTCCCGGATGGCGGCATAAATGCCTTATCAGGCCTACATACCCTGTAGGCCTGATAAGCGCAGCGTCATCAGGCACGCTGACCAACAGGTTTTCATTGTTGTTGAGGATTGAACCCCATGGATGTCATTAAAAAGAAACACTGGTGGCAAAGCGACACGCTGAAATGGTCAGTGATGGGTCTGCTTGGGCTGCTGGTCGGTTACCTTGTTGTTTTGATGTACGCTCAGGGGGAGTACCTGTTTGCCATCATGACGCTGATTTTAAGCTCTGCTGGCCTGTATATTTTCGCTAACCGTAAAGCCTATGCCTGGCGCTATGTTTACCCGGGCGTTGCCGGTATGGGGCTGTTTGTCCTGTTTCCACTGATTTGTACGATCGCCATTGCCTTTACCAACTACAGCAGTACCAACCAGCTGACATTTGAACGTGCTCAGGAAGTCCTGATGGATCGTTCGTATCAGGCTGGGAAAACCTACAACTTTGGCCTGTATCCGGCGGGTGATGAGTGGCAACTGGCCCTCACCGACGGTGAAACCGGCAAGAATTACCTTTCTGACGCCTTTAAATTTGGCGGCGAGCAGAAACTGCAACTGAAAGAAGCCGAGGCGCTGCCGGCAGGCGAACGTGCAACGCTGCGTATCATCACGCAGAATCGCCAGGCGCTTACCCAATTGACCGCCATCCTGCCGGATGAAAGCAAAGTTACCATGAGTTCGCTGCGCCAGTTTTCCGGCACGCAGCCACTCTATACGCTCGCTGAAGACGGTACGCTCACCAACAGCCAGAGCGGCGTAAAATACCGCGCCAACAACGATATTGGTTATTATCAGGCGATTAACGCTGACGGTAGCTGGGGTAGCGAAAAACTCAGCCCGGGCTACACCGTTGCCATCGGCTGGGATAACTTCACCCGCGTATTTACCGACGAGGGCATCCAGAAACCGTTCTTCGCCATCTTCGTCTGGACGGTGGTCTTCTCGGTACTGACCGTTATTTTGACCGTTGCCGTGGGCATGGTGCTGGCCTGTCTCGTACAGTGGGAGTCTCTCAAAGGCAAAGCGATTTACCGCGTCCTGCTGATTCTTCCGTATGCCGTACCGTCGTTTATCTCGATTCTGATTTTCAAGGGCTTATTCAACCAGAGCTTTGGTGAAATCAACATGATGCTGAGCGCGCTGTTTGGCATCAAACCGGCCTGGTTCAGCGACCCAACCACCGCGCGTTCGATGATTATTATCGTCAACACCTGGCTCGGTTATCCATACATGATGATCCTGTGCATGGGTCTGCTGAAAGCGATTCCTGACGACCTGTATGAAGCCTCGGCGATGGATGGCGCAGGTCCGTTCCAGAACTTCTTTAAGATAACGCTACCGCTGTTGATTAAGCCGCTGACGCCGCTGATGATCGCCAGCTTCGCCTTTAACTTTAACAACTTCGTGCTGATTCAGTTGTTGACCAACGGTGGTCCGGACCGTCTTGGTACCACCACACCAGCCGGTTATACCGACCTGCTCGTAAGCTACACCTACCGTATCGCCTTTGAAGGCGGCGGTGGTCAGGACTTCGGTCTGGCGGCGGCGATTGCCACGCTGATCTTCCTGCTGGTTGGTGCGCTGGCGATTGTGAACCTGAAAGCCACACGTATGAAGTTTGATTAAGGGAGATAACGACAATGGCTATGGTCCAACCGAAATCACAAAAGTTACGTTTATTCGCAACGCACTTAGGGCTGCTGATTTTTATCGCGGCGATCATGTTCCCGCTGCTGATGGTTATCGCTATCTCGCTGCGCGAAGGTAACTTTGCCACCGGCAGCCTGATCCCGGAAAACATCTCCTGGGAACACTGGAAACTGGCGCTGGGCTTTAGCGTTGAACACGCGGATGGCCGTGTGACGCCACCGCCGTTCCCGGTACTGTTATGGCTGTGGAACTCGGTGAAAGTGGCCAGCATTACCGCGATCGGTATCGTGACGCTTTCCACTACCTGTGCTTACGCCTTTGCCCGTATGCGTTTCCCGGGCAAAGCAACCCTGCTGAAAGGGATGCTGATTTTCCAGATGTTCCCGGCGGTGCTGTCTCTGGTCGCGTTGTATGCTTTGTTTGATCGCCTGGGCCAGTACATTCCGTTTATCGGCCTGAACACGCACGGCGGCGTGATCTTCGCCTACCTCGGCGGTATTGCGCTGCATGTATGGACGATTAAGGGCTATTTCGAAACTATCGACGGTTCACTGGAAGAAGCGGCCGCGCTGGATGGCGCTACGCCGTGGCAGGCATTCCGCCTGGTGCTGCTGCCGCTTTCCGTTCCGATTCTGGCGGTCGTGTTTATTCTGTCTTTCATTGCCGCTATTACCGAAGTACCGGTCGCGTCACTGCTGCTGCGTGATGTGAACAGCTATACCCTTGCGGTAGGTATGCAGCAGTACCTCAACCCACAGAACTATTTGTGGGGCGACTTTGCCGCCGCGGCTGTACTTTCAGCCATTCCGATCACTCTGGTGTTCTTGCTGGCACAGCGCTGGCTAGTCAACGGTCTGACCGCGGGTGGTGTGAAAGGTTAAGTTTTACCGAAGTACCTGCCCGGCAACGGGCAATGCCACTGCAACCCTCAACTTATGTTATCCCAACCTGTGACTGTTATTCGGCGCTCTACGGAGCGCCCTTTTTTTATGTTATTTTGCATCACTGTTACGATTATTTCCTTTCGTGCTCTCCATCACTGCAATTCTATTTTCCGTCTGAATATAGATAAATTAAACAGAATTAAGATCACAGAAAAGACAAAACGTAATTGCAATGTAAAAAATGATAATTGTCTTCCCTGCCTGTTAAATTCAACATCACGGCACTGATCAAAAGAGCTGTATCCTCTAAGGCAGGTCTGAATGAACTCTCAATATAATTCCAGTTATATTTTTTCGATTACATTAGTGGCAACGTTAGGAGGGCTATTATTCGGCTACGACACTGCGGTCATATCCGGAACGGTAGAATCCCTGAATACCGTGTTTGTCGCGCCACAACATTTAAGTGAATCCGCCGCCAACTCGCTGTTGGGCTTTTGCGTCGCCAGTGCGTTGATAGGCTGCATCATCGGCGGTGCACTGGGCGGCTATTGCAGTAACCGGTTTGGCCGCCGGGACTCGCTGAAAATCGCGGCTCTGCTGTTCTTTATTTCCGGTATTGGTTCCGCCTGGCCGGAATTAGGCTTTACGACGATTAATCCTGATAATTCCGTACCTGTTTATTTGGCCGGATACGTTCCCGAATTTGTTATTTATCGTATCATTGGTGGTATTGGCGTAGGTTTAGCCTCAATGCTCTCACCAATGTATATTGCTGAACTGGCACCCGCACATATTCGTGGAAAACTGGTGTCATTTAACCAATTCGCCATTATTTTTGGTCAATTGTTGGTGTATTGCGTTAACTATTTTATCGCCCGTTCTGGCGACGCTAACTGGTTGAATACCGATGGCTGGCGCTATATGTTTGCGTCCGAAAGTATTCCCGCCCTGCTGTTTTTACTGCTGCTGTACACCGTACCAGAAAGCCCGCGCTGGCTGATGGCGCGTGGCAGACACGAGCAGGCGGAAGGTATTCTGCGCAAAATTATGGGCAGCACCCTCGCCACCCAGGCCATGCAGGAGATCAATCAGTCTCTGGACCATGGTCGTAAAACCGGTGGTCGCCTGCTGATGTTTGGCGCAGGCGTTATCGTCATCGGCGTAATGCTGTCTATCTTCCAGCAATTCGTCGGTATTAACGTCGTGCTCTACTACGCCCCAGAGGTGTTTAAAACGCTGGGAGCCAGCACCGATGTAGCGCTGTTACAGACCATCATTGTTGGCGTGATCAACCTGAGCTTTACCGTGCTGGCGATCATGACGGTGGATAAATTTGGTCGCAAACCGCTGCAGATTATTGGCGCTCTGGGCATGGCCATTGGTATGTTCAGCCTCGGTACCGCGTTTTATACCCAGGCTTCCGGGCTGGTTGCTCTGCTGTCGATGCTGTTTTACGTCGCCGCATTCGCCATGTCCTGGGGACCGGTTTGCTGGGTGCTGCTGGCAGAAATCTTCCCCAATGCGATTCGCGGCAAAGCGCTCGCCATTGCGGTGGCCGCACAATGGCTGGCGAACTATTTCGTCTCCTGGACCTTCCCGATGATGGACAAAAATTCGTGGCTGGTTTCCCATTTTCACAACGGTTTCTCCTACTGGATTTACGGTTGTATGGGTATTCTGGCGGCGCTGTTTATGTGGAAGTTTGTACCGGAAACCAAAGGCAAAACGCTGGAAGAACTTGAAGAACTGTGGGAACCCGCCGCAGAGAAAACCCAGCCTGCCTCTGCGCAGTAATCCTGACCTGCAACACGCCGCAGCCCGATTGCGGCGTGTTGTCTTTTACTCTCGCTTCAGCCGTTTTGAATTACACAGCCACAGGGTGATCACCAGCAGCAGGATCGCCGCGGAATAGATCAGCACATCCATCGGTGCTTTATGATCGACAATGATCAACCGCACAATCGCGGTGATCCCGATATAAACAAAATAGCGCAACGGAAAGTGAAACCCCGACTGAAAGTACTTCACAATCAGCGCGATAAATTCAAAATAGAGGAAGTAAACCACCAGCCCTTCCACCAGCTCATACTTGCTGGTTTGTTCCGGCGCGAACAGCACATCCGCCAGATGCAGCGTTTCTTTCCCGAGGAATACAACCAGGATCAGGCCCAGACTCAGCAGTCCCAGATTCAACACGGTCTGTAAGATGGTGGAGATAAACTCCACTCGCGGACGAGATAGCGACGTCATAACAGCACCTCTTACTCAGTGGCGAGGTTCATGTATAACGCAAAAATGTGACAGAGATCTACATTTTTTGTTTATGTTTTGTGCAAGAAAGGTCAGCGGGGAATGATGAATGTCACGACACATTTCACAGGATGAAGTATGCAGCTAAGACAATCCGCTGTCCGCAACGTTACCTGCGGTGAGAACGTGGTAATTTATGAACCCGCAAATCTCTACAATTGCACATTGGGTGACAACGTTTTTGTCGGGCCATTTGTTGAAATCCAGGGTAATACGCAAATTGGCGCAGGCAGCAAAATTCAGTCGCACAGCTTCATCTGCGAATATGTCACCCTGGGCGCCCGCTGTTTTATCGGTCATGGCGTGATGTTCGCCAACGATATGTTTCGTGAAGGAAAACCCAACGCCGACCGCAACAGTTGGGGAAGAATTTCGATTGGCAACGATGTCTCAATCGGCAGTGGAGCGACCATTCTGGCGGTCACAATCTGCGATGGCGCGGTCATCGGTGCGGGGAGCGTGGTGACCAAATCGATCACCGAGAAAGGCGTGTATGCAGGAAACCCGGCAAAATTATTGCGTCGCCTGTAACTTGCCTGCTGACGGCGCAAATGCCTTATCCGGCCTGCAGTACAGGCAGTTTGTAGGCCGGATAAGCGTAGCGCCATCCGGCTGGCAAACGGCTCGATTACCGGAAGTTCTCACTTCTGTCGCTGGTCATGTCGTACAGACCAAACTTACGTCCAAGCTGCTGGCCGCCATCACGCGTTAACGGCGTCCAGCCAATCGCCGCACGGCTGCGGGTCGGGCCTGACGAGAACAGATCCAGCGGCACGGATACGTACACCCCTTTGGTAAAATCACCCTCTCCGTACTCATCCGGCGAGGCGTCGGTGATGGTCGCATAGCCGCCTACCACAACGCCACTGTCAAAGCGCTTCGCCACTTCCAGCGTTCCGCCCTTATCTCCCGCCAGATACTGACCCACGCTGGCTTTCACCAGTACATCCTGAGCGAATGACGGATTCCAGTACGCCGTCAAATGCCCGGTCTTCACGCTGTAGTCGGTGAATTTCATCATGTCCTGCGCGCTACGCCAGTCACGCTGTTTCACGTAGTTGGCATCAACACCAAACGCCCAGTTGCTGTCCAGCGGACGATACAGCACTTCTGCCCCCGCTCCGCCGTACATGGTTTCCAGATAGCCACCGTAAACCTGTCCGTAGAACCCGTTTCCGAGTGACTGGAAGTAGTTGGCCTGTAGGTTATTCACGTAGACATCGTTTTGCACATACTCGCGCACATGGGTACGCACTCGTGGCAAATGCGAATCCTGCGGCGGGTTGGTGTAGTTAAATTTGTCATAGTTATTGGCGAGGTTGGCGAACAAACTCCCGGTGGTCAGCAGGTGATCGGTAACCCACCAATCCGCCGTTCCCATCACGCCCAACTGATACATATAGAAGTTTTCCGGGCCGCCCACCGACTGGTTAAGCACCGGATCGATGTGGAAATCGAAGCGTGACTTATCGATATACCAGCCCTGCTCGGTCGTTTTCGGCACCACGGGCTCAACGCGTTTTTGCGCCAGCTGGGTTTCATGGCCCAACGGTTCGCCTTCCAGATGACGCTTGAGGCTGGAAACCTCCGTTTCGGTCGTCACCTGCGGCAAGTTAAGACGATTTTCCGTAATACGGATCGTGCGGATCCCATCGGGAAGATCGTTCATCACGATCCGGTTGGCACGTTCGATCCCTTCGCGCGAATCACGGTATTTCACCTGTTCACCGGTCACATACAGCGTATCGCCCTGCACCTGAATTTTAGGATCGGCCAGTCCGGCGTTATATTTCAGCAGCGTTAGCTGATTCGCCACCACCGAGTGTTGCAGGATGGCATCCTGCGGCTGTGGCTGATATTTCGGGCGGGCGTTGTCGTTATAGTTTGGCCGCAGATCGTTGAAGTTAGTCCGCAGCGTGACCCCAAACATAAAGGTGTTCCCGCGCTCATAGCTGAGGTTAACGTCGGCCCAATCGGTGACGCGATAAATAGCGCCGACGTTAAACTTGCTCTTCTGATCCAACTTGCCCGCAAAATCCTGCTGGTAATTGTTTCCCTCATACTCCAGTTTCAGACGCAACGGCTGCCAGGGCGTCTGATACTCGACGCCGCCAAACAGCGATGCCGGGCCGTGGAACATCTGGCTGCCGTCAATAGAACCGGCCTGCTTGTAGCTGTTATCGCGATAGCAGAATTTATCGCTGTATGAGCAAAACGGATTGCTGACGTTACCGCTGGTCCCGAGATATCCCCAGCCCAGGCCAAGCGAGAAATCAAACGGCCCCCAGGCTTTATTCGCCACAATATACTCCGCATCGAACAAGCCAGTTCCGCCAATATCTCGCGCGCCAACCGCCACCTGCGGCATCCAGTAGCTCTCTTCCCATAGCCGTAGTTTGAGATCAAAAGCTTTATCCTTGTAAGTCTGATCGCCAGAAAACGACTCCACGCTACTGTATTTTTTGGTACGCACATCGGTATAACGCAGCGTGGTTTCCAGCCACGGGAAGAGCTGCACCGACGCAGAGTAGTAGCGGTACTGATCGTTATCGCGGTAATTGAGGCTCATTTCGCCCTCGCGCGCCATGCGTGCGGTTGGGGTTTGCAGCAGCCCCACGCCGCCAAAATCGGACTGCGAAGGTCCAATGGGCGCGGGCCAGGTTTCACCGTGGCAGGCAACGCTTACGCCCAGCGCCAGTAAGCTGAGCAGATAAGTTTTTCTCATTATTCGGGTATCCGCTGGGTCAGGGTGCGAAGAATGTCGGCATTAATTTCATCCGGGGTGCTGCTCCAGACAGCATCAGAGAGTCCGACATAAATGATGCTGCCGGGCATCGGCTCAACGTGACGTTTGTTCCAGTAAGCGACCGGTACTTTTTGCGTGCGCCCGTCAGGATAGATAACCCAGGCGAAGCTACGATCCGCGCCGCTGAGCCGACTTTGCCCATCGAGATAACTGGCAACATCACGCCCGGGCATAAACGGTTGTTTACCCGGACGGCTTAGCATGCCAAACAGCGTGATATGCGTTGGCTGCGCTCCGACCCACAGCGTGTAATTGCCCTGCAACGGCGGGTTGCCTCGCTCGCTGACGCGCACAACATCCGGGTCAAGATTAATCATCTGCCTGCCGGTCACCTTCAGCGCCTGAATCCGCTGGCGTAATGTGTTGATAGCCTCGGCATCGTCACCGCTTTCTTCAGCACTCAGCGCTGCCAGACGAGCCAGTAATGTCTGCTGTTGGCGTTCTGCCGCCGCCGTTGCCCGCTCTTCGCTGATGACCACTCCGGGCCACCAGCTATTACTCAACCGCGGCTGTCCAACCAGGTCGAGCAGATGTTCGGCCCCGGTCAGCGTTTTTGGCTCTTCGCTGGCGGAGGTAAAGACCTTGACGCTGCCCGCAGCAAAAACAGACGCTGCGCTCAGGCTCAACAGCAGCGCCATAACGACTCGTTTGATCATGATTTTGCCGCCTTAATCAGCGTGGTTTTCACCGGGAAGTAATGCGCGCCAAGATACTGTTCCGACTGGCGAATCTGCCCTTCACTGTCGATCCAGTAGCGGTTATGCCAGCGCGTTTGATCGGTAGTTATCTCTTCATCGAGGATCCGTACCGGGGTGTCATCGCTGCCGACCTTGATGGTGTCTGCGCCATCCCATTTGAAAACCGATCGCGCGGTGGCATAGCGTACCTGCTGATGTTCAGTCCAGCCCATTGTGCGGGTCCACGTTGCGCCATCGACTATCTGATTGGGTTTGATGAGTGGGTCTGCCGCCAGATTATTCACCTCAATTAGGTTGTCCCCGCCGAGATGCGTTTTCACAATGCGCCCATGCTGCGTGACGAGAATAGCCCGATCCTGAGTCACCCATTTCTGCTGTCCGTTTTCCGCAAACGCGAGTACCACAAACAACTGGGGACCGCCGTTTAGCTGCATATACTGGCTGGCGTAGGGCATATTTTGGATTTCATCGTCCGTCATCTGTACGCCGGGAGTACCAAACACGCTATCCCACAGCGAATGCCCCAACCCTTCGGTGGTGGCTGAGCACGCCTGCAGTAACAGGCAAACCATTATGAGCGCTGGTCGCTTCACGACGTTTCTCCGCATTATTGCCGGGTGGCGCAACGCTTATCCGGCCTACAAATCCCACATACATTTGGCAATAATTCAAAATAACCACACCGAAGTGTGGTTAGAATTAAACGTACCTCTATTACTGGGTACTGGTGGTTGTGGTGGTTGTAGTTCCGGTATTAGAACCATCGCCGCCACCGGTCGCCGCCAGGGCGACTCCCACTGCAGAACTTACGGTGCTCACGCTGGTTGCGGAGGAACTTCCTGCCGAAACCGACGCGGCAGCCGACCCTGCTGCCTCACCCACCTGAACGGGGGCGGCATAGACAGAAGTCGCCGCAAGCGCAGATATAGCCCACAGGCCATACAGAACTTTTTTCATCACAAATTCCCTTCATTGTATGAATGGAGATTTACCCAAAAGAATTTCGGGCGAGATCGAGTATACACAAGCCAAAGTGTGCAAATTACGCCACGCGGGAATTTAGGATAATTAGATAACGAAAGGAAAAATGATTAAAAAATACAACAAAGACAAATGAATCAATAAATTAAAATATAAAAATTAAAATGCAATATCCGGTAAATCCGAAAACATCAGAAATTGAATAACATTAATAAAATTATTTTAGGATTAAGCTCAATTAAGGTATGAAGTTAGAACGTAGATATCCTGGAGCATTCTTATAAAAAAGCCGATATTAATATCGGCTTTTTATTTCATTAATGCCGGAGGCGGCTAAACGCCTTATCCGGCCTACAAGTGTGTGCTATCAAGCACGCCAGGACTTATAACGGTTAATCAAACCGTTGGTAGAACTGTCGTGGCTGCTCACTTCGGAACCATCTTTCAGCTCTGGCAGAATGCGGTTCGCCAGCTGTTTGCCCAGCTCAACGCCCCACTGGTCAAAGGTGAAGATGTTCAGGATAGCGCCCTGAGTGAAGATTTTGTGTTCGTACAGTGCAATCAGCGCACCCAGGCTGAACGGCGTGATTTCGCGCAGCAGGATGGAGTTCGTTGGGCGGTTACCTTCGAACACTTTGAACGGTACAACGTGGTCCAACGTTGCCGGATCTTTACCCTGGTCGCGGTATTCCTGCTCAACCACTTCACGAGATTTACCGAATGCCAGCGCTTCGGTTTGCGCGAAGAAGTTAGACAGCAGTTTCGGATGGTGATCCGACAGCGGGTTGTGGGTGATGGCCGGCGCGATGAAATCGCATGGAACCATTTTGGTGCCCTGGTGGATCAGCTGGTAGAACGCATGCTGGCCGTTAGTACCCGGCTCACCCCAGATGATTGGGCCAGTCTGGTAATCCACCGCATTGCCGTTACGGTCAACGTATTTACCGTTGGATTCCATGTTGCCCTGCTGGAAGTAAGCCGCGAAACGGTGCATATACTGGTCATACGGCAGAATCGCTTCGGTTTCGGCACCGAAGAAGTTGTTGTACCAGATACCGATCAGCGCCAGCAGCACCGGCAGGTTTTTCTCAGCCGGAGTGGTGGAGAAGTGTTTGTCCATCGCATGCGCGCCGGAGAGCAGCTCAACAAAGTTGTCGAAGCCTACGGACAGGATGATGGACAGACCGATTGCAGACCACAGGGAGTAACGACCGCCAACCCAGTCCCAGAACTCGAACATATTGGCAGTATCAATACCAAACTCGCCAACCGCTTTACCGTTAGTGGAGAGCGCTGCGAAGTGTTTGGCAACGTGCTTGTTGTCGCCTGCGGTCGCCAGGAACCAGTCGCGCGCGCTGTGGGCGTTGGTCATGGTTTCCTGGGTGGTGAAGGTTTTGGAAGCGACCAGGAACAGCGTGGTTTCCGGGTTCACTTTCTTCAGCACTTCAGCAATGTGCGTACCATCGACGTTAGACACAAAGTGCATGTTCAGGTGATTTTTGTACGGACGCAGCGCTTCGGTCACCATGAACGGGCCGAGGTCAGAACCGCCGATACCGATGTTTACTACATCAGTGATGGCTTTACCGGTATAGCCTTTCCAGCTTCCGGAGATGATCGCTTCAGAGAAGGATTTCATCTTCTCCAGCACAGCATTCACTTCCGGCATGACATCTTTGCCGTCAACGATGATAGGCGTATTGCTACGGTTGCGTAGCGCCACGTGCAGCACGGCACGGTCTTCAGTGCGGTTGATTTTCTCACCGGAGAACATGGACTTGATGGCACCCGCCAAATCGGTTTCTTTCGCCAGATCCTGCAGTTTAGCCAGCGTCTCTTCAGTGATGCGGTTTTTGGAGAAATCCACCAGCATCAAATCGTCAAACGTCGCGGAAAACTTAGTGAAACGATCGCTATCTTTCGCGAAAAGATCCGCGATAGTAACGTCTTTCATTTCTTCAAAGTGTTTTTGTAGTGCCTGCCAGGCTGAGGTCTGCGTTGGATTGATGTTTTTCATTAGCAATACTCTTCTGATTTTGAGAATTGTGACTGAGATCGATTGTAACGCCAGTCACAGAAAAGTGTGATTGTTTTAATGCCATTGCCAGGGCATCCGCCAAACGTGGCTAAAAAGTATAGCGGTTATTAGCGTTGTTATTAGTACCGTTACTCAACGCAGTTGCAGCATGAAAAATCCGCATAATCCCAGCGTTGACAGTGCAAGCTACACATTTTATTTATAAATACGGTATTTGCATTTGCGCCTGCACCGGTTTCTGTTCTGCCTTATGTGCCATGGTCGCTCTATTCATTCCCTGACACGAGGTAGTTATGACTGATGTAGTTGTCTCCAAATTTGGCGGTACCAGCGTGGCGGATTTTGATGCCATGAATCGCAGCGCTGATGTAGTACTTTCTGATGCTAACGTCCGTGTAGTGGTACTTTCCGCTTCTGCGGGAATCACCAACCTGCTGGTCGCACTGGCTGAAGGGCTGGAGCCAACCGCGCGCTTCGAAAAACTCGATGCCATTCGTCAAATTCAGTTCAATATTCTGGAACGCCTGCGTTATCCAAACGTGATCCGTGAAGAGATCGACCGTCTGCTGGAAAACATCACCACGCTGGCTGAAGCGGCGTCACTGGCGACCTCAACTGCGCTGACCGACGAACTGGTCAGCCACGGCGAACTGATGTCTACCTTGCTGTTCGTCGAGATCCTGCGTGAGCGCAACGTGCAGGCGCAGTGGTTTGACGTACGTAAAGTGATGCGCACCAACGATCGTTTTGGCCGCGCAGAACCTGACGTCGCGGCGCTGGCCGAACTGGCAACGCTCCAGTTGGCCCCGCGTCTGAGCGAAGGTCTGGTGATTACTCAGGGCTTTATCGGCAGTGAAGGTAAAGGCCGCACCACCACGTTGGGGCGCGGCGGGAGCGATTATACGGCTGCCCTGCTGGCCGAAGCGCTGCACGCCACGCGCGTCGATATCTGGACCGATGTTCCTGGCATTTACACGACCGATCCGCGCGTTGTTCCGGCGGCGCAGCGTATTGATGAAATCGCCTTTGAAGAGGCCGCAGAAATGGCGACCTTTGGCGCGAAAGTGCTACACCCGGCAACGTTGTTACCTGCCGTACGTAGCGATATCCCGGTGTTTGTTGGCTCGAGTAAGGATCCAAAAGCAGGCGGTACGCTGGTATGCAATAAAACCGCGAATCCACCGCTGTTCCGGGCGCTGGCACTGCGTCGTAAGCAAACGCTGCTGACGCTGCATAGCCTGAATATGCTGCACTCTCGCGGCTTTTTGGCGGAAGTGTTCGGCATCCTCGCACGCCATAACATTTCGGTCGATTTAATTACCACATCCGAAGTCAGCGTGGCGCTGACGCTGGATACCACCGGTTCGACCTCCACCGGCGATACACTGTTAACACAGTCTCTGCTGATGGAACTGTCTGCCCTGTGTCGGGTTGAAGTGGAAGAAGGCCTGGCGCTGGTGGCGCTGATTGGTAACGACCTGTCCAAAGCCTGTGGAGTGGGTAAAGAGGTGTTCGGCGTACTGGAGCCATTCAACATCCGCATGATTTGCTACGGCGCGTCCAGTCATAACCTGTGCTTCCTGGTGCCCGGTACTGAAGCCGAACAGGTGGTACAGAAGCTGCACCATAATTTGTTTGAATAAAATTTCATCACGCAATAAACAATAACTATAGCCGGGCTCGAACCCGGCTTTTTTATAACAACACATTTCAATCGCAAGGAATATAACATGCTCGCTACTCTCACGCGGCTGTTCCCGTTATGGGCACTGCTGCTCTCTGTTGTTGCGTATTACACGCCCACCACCTTTACGCCTGTCGGGCCATTCGTGCCGTCGTTACTGATGCTGATCATGTTCGGTATGGGCGTTCACCTGAAGGTAGACGACTTTAAACGCGTACTCTCACGTCCTGCACCAGTCGCGGCGGGTATTTTCCTGCACTATCTGGTGATGCCGCTCGCCGCATGGATTTTAGCGCTGGCATTTAATATGCCGCCGGAATTGTCCGCAGGGATGGTGCTGGTCGGTAGCGTCGCCAGCGGAACAGCATCAAACGTAATGATCTATCTGGCAAAAGGCGATGTGGCGCTCTCTGTGACTATTTCATCGGTTTCAACGTTGGTCGGCGTTGTCGCCACACCGCTGCTGACACGGCTGTATGTCGACGCGCATATCCAGGTGGATGTGATGGGTATGCTGCTGAGTATCCTGCAGATCGTGGTCATTCCAATTGCGTTGGGGTTGGTCATTCACCACCTGTTCCCACGCGTCGTAAAAGTCGTGGAACCGTATCTGCCCGCATTTTCAATGGTGTGCATTCTGGCAATCATCAGCGCCGTCGTGGCGGGTTCTGCCTCGCACATTGCATCCGTCGGCTTTGTGGTGATTATCGCCGTAATCCTACATAACACCATTGGCCTGCTCAGCGGCTACTGGGGCGGAAAATTGTTTGGTTTCGACGAGTCAACCTGCCGTACGTTGGCAATCGAAGTGGGCATGCAGAATTCAGGACTTGCCGCTGCGCTGGGCAAGATCTACTTTGGCCCGCTTGCCGCCCTGCCTGGCGCGTTATTCTCCGTCTGGCACAACCTTTCCGGTTCGCTGTTGGCAGGCTACTGGTCCGGTAAGTCGATTGAAGAGAAACCACACTCAGTAAAACAACACTAATCTTCATAAATGGAGGAGGCATCCTCCATTTCTCCCTACCCGCATTTGAACCCCATCACAAAACAACAAACATCAACATAAAACAAAATAATTATTTAATTGTTATTTTTCAATAAAATACACAAACAAACCTGTTTTTAATTCAAATTTAATCATTTTTCTAATGTTGATTTAGTTTGTTTTAATTGGGAATATGATTTCACTACAACACAGATAAACCCTTACCCTATCTTCGAGGCCGCTATGAAAAAAATTGCGATTATTGGAAGCAGTGGAGGCAACCTCTACAACCTGGGTGGTGCTGAACCAGAAAAGCTACTCCAGGAAATTTACCAGCAGTGCGAAGCCGCAGGAGTGGAAGTTGCCGCTGTGCAGTTCATTGCGGCAGAAGCCTCAATGGACGTTGCCAAAGCTCACACGCCAGCGTCGGTATTTGCACTAACCACAGAAAACCAACAAAAACCACAAAGGATATTTCAGGGCAAACTTTCAGATGTGAACGACTCGGTAGTTGAGAGCGATTGCAGGATTGCTGAAATGATCCGTAACGGTGAGATCGACGGGATCATCGTGATGAGCGCCGATCCGGTGAAGGCCAACCAGGCTGTCTTTGCCGCAGCTGTTGAAATGAAAACACCGATTGTTGGCACCGGCGGAACCTCAATGGCGCTAGTGGCGGCAAAAGGGGCAAATGTCGTCGCAACCTCGGGCACGACGGGTACCACCAGCCGGACCCGCGCAGTCTCCTTCATCGCATCACTGTGTAAGCACTGGGGCGTTAAATACAAACCACAGTTGGGCAGTGCCTCTCCTTCACAGGGCGGTTCTGGAAAAAGTCTGCTTAAGCGCTTCAATATTCGCAGCATAATGATCCCTGCGCTGCCGGGCTTTATTGCCATGGCAATCGTGCTCGCACTCAGTCACATTCCGGGCCTGGAAAAACTCAACGATATCTTTGAAATTCTACTGAAGGGCCTACCGGTTTTAGTTGCGGTTCTCGCAGCAAAACAGATTTCGGAACTGGATGAAGTCTCAATTGTTGCCGGGGTGGTCGCCGGAGTACTTTCCGTCGAAGGCGGTCTGATTGGAGGGATCATCGGTGGTTTGATGGCCGGGATTTTCGTTCGTTGGCTGTTCGAATTATGCCTGAATTGGCGCTTTCCGATGACCACCGTCAACATTGTAGCGGGTGGGATCTCAGGCCTGGCCGCTGGGTTAATCATGCACTATCTGCTGAGTCCGCTGGCGCTGTCAGCAGGTAATTACATCAAACTGGCTATCGAAAGCACGCTGGCCTTCAGCCCTATTCTTGCCGGCCTGCTGGCTGGGTTGGTTATCTGGCCAGCTATTCTGGGGGGAGTCTATCACGCAGTCATTCTGCCGCTGGTGCTCCTGGAAATGGAAAAATCCGGAGTCAGCTTCCTCGGCGCTGTCGATATGGTAGGCCTGGTGATGGTTGCTGCAGGAATCAACCTGGCTAACGTCATCGCACCACGAGAAAAAAGCGAAGCAGCCGTCGCGACGCCCGGCCTGCTTATCAACCTCGGCTTTGGGACCTTCGTTGAATCGGCCTATCCGTTCATGTTTGCCAACAAAATTGTCTTTGGTTCAGCGATCGTTTGGGCCGGTCTGGGCGGCATGATGCTGGGTTTCTTTAACGTCAAAGGCGTGGCTTATGTCCCCGCATTTGCCTCTCCGTTCTTATCCAGCAATGCGCTGCAAATGGCGATTGTGATGGTTACCGTCATGGGCCTGACCTGTATTTCCACCATTATTGCCAACCGTTTTAAGGCTGTCGCACAGAAAGAATCTACCGCGTCAGCCCATTAATTAATGCACCAACACCAGAGGTACACCATGTTTAAAGGCGATATGAATAAAAAACGCGCTAAAGCGTTACAGAAAGTGAAAGATGCCATCACGCTGCACGGCGGGCAGACCATCCTCAGTACAGGGATAACCGGCGACGATGCGCGTCTGGCAAAAGCAGTATGTGAGGCGGGCGTTAAGCTGCTCGAACCGAACCATCCCGCACTGGCGCTGGCGCGTGGGCATAAGGGGGTGAGCAACATGCACGCGGCAGAACAAATCCGCCACGAAATCACCAACAGCCAGATGGCCGAAGCAGTACATGGCGTACGTAATGTGGTTCCTGACGATATCTTCATTACCGTCGGTATCGCAGGTGGCTTTACCGAAACGTTACCGGTCCCGCTCACGGAAACAGAGATACTGGAGATTGCTCGTGCTGGTGCCGATGGCTTACACACTCATAAATCCGACTGGGACGATCTACAGGACATCGTTAATCTCGCCCATCAGTATGGCCTGACCGTTGATGCTTATATTGGTCACCCGGATGACCTGCATACCTTCGGTATTCCTGCACGCACTCCAGAAGAGGTCGCCAGCGTAGCAAAACGGATGCAGGAGATTGGCGTCGACATGATTGGTTTAATGACCGGTATGAGCTACGAAGGTGTAGCCGCAGGTGATATTCCGCAAGCCATTAAAGATCGCCTGTGGGCGCTGGTCGGCGCGGTAAGCGTGCCGACGCTGGCGGAAGGCGGAATTAACCTCGCCAATGCCAAAGCGTTTAAGGATACCGGGGTCAATATTCTGGTCGTCGGTACGGCAATCGACAATATGGTCTGCAACGCCGCCAAAGAGGCTGTCACACCGTTTATTGCGCATTGATATTAAGGGAAAAAAAGCATGTTACTGGTCACCGATCTGGATGGAACACTACTGACTTCGCAAAAGACAATCAGTCCACGCACTCGTCAAGCACTCGTAGAATTCCACCAGCGCGGTGGCCTGTTGGCCGCCTGTTCCGCCAGACCGGTCTCCTCTATGATGCGCCTGCTACAGCAGCAGCAGGTTAATGCTCTGTTTGGCTGGTGCGCAGGCTTTAACGGAGGTCAGATCCTCGAGATGGCGCAGCAGCGCAATATTCATACTGCAGCGCTCTCTTGTATGAATCTTCGGGATATTGACCGACATATTGCACTTTCCCTCTGCCCTCATCACTTTTTTAGCGCCGATGCTATTTATCATCGTTGCGACCTACAGGTAGCGCCATGGACAACTTATGAAGCCCGTTTATTTGAATTACCACTTATTCCTGCAGCACCCGGTAATATTTTAAACCGACAAGATATTTATAAAATCACACTCGTTTCTGAGCAGTTAAAAATAAATGCGTTGTGTGCAGACGTGAATAATAAATTGCCTTATGGTTATACAGCGACTATCACTGGGGAGAATTACATTGATATCCAACGTAGCGAAATAAATAAAGGTTATGCTATTAGCATGTTAATGCACCAGCTAAATATAACAGCCGATAAAGTTGCGGCGATTGGCGACCAGCAAAACGATATCAGTATGTTTTCCGCCGCCGGCATTGGTATTGCAATGGGGAATGCGCCTGAGGTAGTAAAACGACAAGCCAGCTATGTGACGGCCTCTAATGATGATGAGGGTATTGTCTGTGCGCTGGAGTGGTTGCGTTGCTCTGCACATCCAGTTACCATGCGCCAAAGCACGACGTTGGCGGAAAATAATGAACCCGATTAAAAGAAGAAAACATATCCTCGATGAATTAAATAAATTCGGTGAAGTGACGGTTATCAAATTATCGGAAACGCTAAAAGTCACATCAGAGACCATTCGCCGCGATCTCTCCATACTGGAGTCTGAAGGGCAAATTACCAAGATTCACGGCGGAGCCGTCAAAAAGCAGGTTGTTCAGGAAGATGAATTTGGCGCGCGGATTGATATACACCGCGAAGAAAAAATGGCAATTGGTAAACTTGCCGCCGGGATGGTCAGCGAGCACGACACTCTATTCATTGACTCCTGTACAACAAATCTTATTCTGGCCGAACAATTACCTCCTCTGGCCTACTCCGTTATTACTAACTCAGCCTTAATTGCCGATAAAATAAAAGAACATAATCTTAAAGCGCGCGTTTATGTATTAGGTGGTGAATATGACTACCATTTCCGTGCCAATCTCGGCGTCTCCGTTTGTCAGCAAATAAACACTATTCACGCAGATATCTGCTTCATCGGCGCGGGTGGTATTTCACCTCAACATGGTGTCCTGGTGAAAAGCTTCGATGAAGCCTATGTTGCCAAATCAATGATTGCTATGAGTAAAAAGTCGGTAATTCTTGCCGACCATACAAAATTTGGCCAGGACGGAGTGATGTGTATCGCCACATTAAAAGAGATCGATAACATCATCACAGACAAACGATTCAGAACAACGGGCTATACACAGCAGGACTTCGCCGGAAAATTACGTATTGCTGAATAATACAATACATGACGCTATCAGCAGGTTCTGGATTACCGTACACTGAGGATATCGGCTAACAGAGGGCACCCTTATGGCACTCCCCCGCATTACCCAAAAAGAGATGACCGAGCGCGAACAGCGTGAACTGAAAACGCTGCTCGACCGCGCGCGCATTGCACATGGTCGTCTGCTGACCAACGCAGAGACCAACAGCATCAAGAAAGAGTACATCGATAAACTGATGGCCTTGCGCGAAGCAGAAGCTAAAAAAGCCCGCCAGTTGAAGAAAAAGCAGGCCTATAAACCGGATGCGGAAGCATCGTTTTCCTGGTCAGCAAATACGCCGACGCGCGGCAGACGTTAACGTCCCTTCTTCTTACGTCCCGGCGAAGTAAAACGCTTACCATTTGCCGCCGGGCGCGATTTCTCTTTCTCCGCTGATTTTTCGATTTTCACCACCGGACGCTTAATGCCTGCGGTTTTTGGCTTCGCTTTCGCCTTCGGTTTGGCTTCTGAGGACGAGTTCTCAATCAGCTTGAACAGATCGATCAGTTCGTCATCTGTCAGGTCGCGCCATTCACCAAGCGGCAGACCAGACAAACCAACGTTCATGATACGCGTACGCTCAAGCTTGGTAACTTCATAGCCAAAGTGTTCGCACATACGACGGATCTGACGGTTAAGCCCCTGAATCAGCGTAATACGAAACACAAACGGCGCTTCTTTCTTCACCTTACATTTTTTGGTGACGGTACCGAGAATGGGCACACCGGCCCCCATACCACGGATAAAGTCATCAGTGACCGGCTTATCGACCGTCACCAGATATTCTTTTTCGTGATCGTTACCGGCACGCAGGATTTTATTCACCAGGTCGCCGTGGTTGGTCAGAAAGATAAGTCCCTGAGAATCTTTGTCCAGACGACCAATTGGAAACACGCGCTTGCTGTGATTCACGAAATCAACAATGTTGTCGCGTTCGCTGTCTTCGGTGGTGCTGACAATCCCTACCGGCTTATTCAGCGCGATAAAAACCAGATCTTCCGCTTCACGCGGCTCAATCAACCGACCATTTACTTTTACGACGTCGCCAGGCATCACCTGATCGCCGATGGTGGCGCGTTTACCATTCAGGAAGACATTCCCTTGTTCGATAAAGCGATCCGCCTCGCGGCGCGAGCAGATTCCGCTTTCACTGATGTATTTATTTAATCGGATGGATGAGTCGGGCAGCATAGTTTCTCCTTTGACAGCGAAATATACCCTACCTTGCGGACGATAAAAAATAATCGTGTTCGACTGTCCACGCGCTATTTGTGATCCGTCACACCTTTTGACACAAAAGTGTCAGCGATCCATCCCTGCAATTTTGTTGAGTGAAAACAAGCAGAATCAATACATTAGAGAGGTATGCACATCTGTGCCGACAACGCGCCATCACCACATCAAATGTGCAACACAATCGGTCATTTCAGGGCGCTGAAATAAGTGAAAATAGCTTTGAGATGGAGAACAGATGGGGTTATATCAGATCAAGAAGGCAATTTCGTGATTTGCACAAATGTGCAGGAGTCCAAAAATGGCGACGGAAAACAGCGATGATATCCGCCTGATCGTAAAAATAGCGCAGTTGTATTACGAACAGGATATGACACAAGCGCAAATCGCCCGCGAGCTGGGTATTTATCGCACCACGATCAGCCGGTTACTAAAACGTGGACGCGAGCAGGGTATCGTCACCATCGCCATTAATTACGACTACAACGAAAATCTGTGGCTGGAACAGCAGCTAAAACAGAAATTTGGCCTGAAAGAGGCGGTCGTAGTCTCCTGCGACAGCGAGCAGGAAGATGAACAACTTAATATGATGGGCGTACATGGCGCGCAGTTGCTGGAACGCTTACTGGAACCTGGGGACATTATCGGGTTCTCATGGGGCCGCGCGGTACGGGGACTGGTGGAAGGATTATCTCCTGCCAGCCAGTCGCGCCAGCTGATCTGTGTGCCGATTATCGGCGGACCATCCGGCAAGCTTGAAAGCCGCTACCATGTCAATACGCTGACCTACGGCGCTGCGGCAAAGCTCAAAGGGGAATCACACCTGGCAGATTTCCCGGCACTGCTGGAAAACCCGCTGATCCGTAACGGGATCATGCAGTCACGACATTTTAAATCGATTTCCGCGTACTGGGATAATCTGGACATCGCGCTGGTCGGGATTGGATCTCCGGCGATACGTGATGGCGCCAACTGGCACGCTTTTTACGGCAGTGAAGAGAGTGATGACCTGCATGCCCGCCAGGTTGCCGGAGACATTTGCTCGCGCTTTTACGATATCAACGGTGTAACCGTAGAGACCAATATGAGTGAAAAGACGCTCTCCATCGAAACCAATAAATTAAAACAGGCGCGTTACTCCATTGGCATTGCAATGGGTGAAGAAAAATACAGTGGGATATTAGGCGCATTACGTGGGAATTATATTAACTGTTTAGTTACCAACAGCCATACCGCTGAATTATTGTTGAAGTAAATAAATTCTAATTGGTCCTGCCATAATTAATTTTATGTGGGATCCCCTTATCTGAATCGGGAGTTTATTATGCAAACGTGGTTAAACTTGCAGGGCAAAGTCATTATTGTTACCGGTGGCGCATCCGGAATTGGTCTGGCGATTGTCGAAGAGTTATTAGCGCAAGGCGCTAATGTACAAATGGCAGATATTCATGGCGGAGAAGGTAAATACGATAGCCATGACGGGTATCATTTCTGGCCAACGGATATTTCCAGTGCCAAAGAGGTTAATCATACTGTCGCTGAACTTATCCAACGCTACGGACGTATTGATGGGCTGGTAAATAATGCTGGCGTTAATTTTCCGCGTCTGCTGGTCGATGAAAAAGCACCCGCCGGGCAATACGAACTCAACGAAGCTGCTTTCGAAAAAATGGTTAATATCAACCAGAAAGGTGTGTTCTTAATGTCGCAGGCAGCGGCACGCCAAATGATAAAACAGCGTAACGGCGTGATTGTGAATGTCTCTTCAGAAAGCGGACTGGAAGGCTCTGAGGGCCAAAGCTGCTATGCCGCCACTAAAGCCGCGTTGAATAGCTTTACCCGCTCCTGGTCGAAAGAGTTGGGCAAACACGGCATTCGCGTGGTTGGTATTGCACCTGGCATTCTGGAAAAAACCGGACTGCGGACTCCCGAGTATGAAAAAGCGCTGGCCTGGACCCGCAACATCACCGTCGAACAGCTGCGCGAGGGCTACACCAAGAACGCGATCCCGATTGGTCGGTCAGGGCGCTTAAGCGAAGTCGCTGATTTTGTTTGTTATCTTTTATCTGAGCGCGCCAGTTACATCACCGGAGTAACCACTAACATTGCGGGCGGAAAAACGCGCGGCTAAGGAGGTTTTATGGTCAATGCAATCTTCTGTGCTCACGGCAAACTGGCCTGCGCCATGCTGGAATCGGTACAGATGGTCTACGGTGATGCCAACGTTGAAGCCGTGGCATTTGTTCCCGGAGAGAACGCCAGCGACATTGTGGAAAAGCTAAAAAAGTTAGTAAGCATTCACACTGGCGATGAATGGCTGATTGCCGTCGATTTACAGTGTGGCAGTCCCTGGAATGCTGCCGCGACGCTGGCGATGCACAATCCGGCGATACGGGTCATTAGCGGGTTATCACTGCCGTTGGCGCTGGAGCTGGTAGACAACCAAAGCAGTATGAATGTAGATGAACTGTGCGAACACCTGACGACCATTGCTCAACAAACCTGTGTCGTCTGGAAGCATCTGGAAACGGCCGAAGAGGATTTCTGATGAACATTACCCTTGCTCGTATTGATGACCGCCTGATCCACGGTCAGGTCACCACCGTCTGGTCGAAGGTGGCGAATGCCCAACGGATTATTATCTGTAATGACGACGTTTATAACGATGAAGTACGCCGCACATTATTACGTCAGGCTGCCCCACCGGGAATGAAAGTGAACGTCGTTAATATCGAAAAGGCGGTCGCGGTTTATCATAATCCGCAATACCAGAACGAAACCGTTTTTTATCTATTTACCCGTCCACAGGATGCATTAGCAATGGTAAAACAAGGGGTAAAAATTGCCACGTTAAATATTGGCGGCATGGCCTGGCGACCAGGTAAAAAACAATTAACCAAAGCCGTTTCTTTAGACAGCGACGACATTAATGCGTTTCGTGAGTTAGATAAACTGGGTGTTACGCTGGATTTACGCGTTGTCGCATCCGATCCATCTATTAATATTCTCGAAAAAATAGAAGAACAATCGTTCGCTGAATAAATAAAAATGCCTGTGTACTTATGCTTTAACAGGCAGGGATGATCACATTCACAAGGTGACATATTATGGAAATAAGTACCCTACAAATTATCGCCATATTCCTATTTTCCTGTATTGCCGGAATGGGCAGCGTGCTGGATGAGTTTCAGACCCACCGTCCGCTAATTGCTTGTACCGTTATCGGCCTGATCCTCGGTGATTTAAAAACCGGGATTATGCTCGGCGGCACGCTGGAGTTAATCGCCCTTGGCTGGATGAACGTCGGCGCAGCGCAGTCTCCCGATTCGGCGCTCGCCAGTATTATCTCCGCCATTCTGGTTATCGTCGGTCAGCAAAGCATTGCTACCGGTATCGCCATCGCCCTGCCAGTCGCGGCGGCAGGTCAGGTGCTGACGGTATTCGCCCGAACCATCACCGTGGTGTTCCAGCACGCGGCGGATAAAGCAGCCGAAGACGCCCGCTTTCGCACCATCGACATGCTGCACGTTTCCGCTCTCGGCGTACAGGCGCTGCGCGTTGCCATCCCTGCATTAATCGTCTCGCTGTTTGTCAGCGCCGATATGGTCAGCAATATGCTCAACGCCATTCCGGAATTCGTCACCCGCGGATTGCAGATTGCCGGTGGCTTTATCGTGGTGGTCGGCTACGCCATGGTGCTGCGCATGATGGGCGTGAAGTACCTGATGCCCTTCTTCTTCCTCGGGTTTATCGCTGGGGGTTATCTCGATTTGAGCCTGCTGGCTTTCGGTGGGGTTGGTGTGATTATCGCGCTGGTCTACATCCAGTTGAACCCACAGTGGCGTAAAGCCGAACCGCAGGTGCAACCCGCCTCTTCTCAAGCTCTCGATCAGCTTGATGACTAATGGAGCCAGCCATGGAACAGAAAAAACTGACCAAATCCGACCTGTTTAGCATGTTTGTTCGCTCCAACCTGCAACAGGCGTCATTTAACTTTGAACGCATTCATGGGCTGGGCTTTTGCTACGACATGATCCCTGCCATCAAGCGCCTGTATCCGCTGAAAGAGGACCAGGTTGCGGCACTCAAACGCCACCTGGTGTTTTTCAACACCACGCCTGCCGTTTGCGGCCCGGTGATTGGCGTGACCGCCGCGATGGAAGAAGCTCGTGCCAATGGTGCGGAAATTGACGACGGTGCCATCAACGGCATCAAAGTTGGGCTGATGGGCCCGCTGGCCGGTGTTGGCGACCCGTTGGTCTGGGGAACATTGCGCCCGATTACCGCCGCGCTCGGCGCATCGCTGGCGCTGTCCGGAAACATTCTCGGCCCACTATTGTTCTTCTTTATTTTCAATGCAGTACGTCTTGCCATGAAGTGGTACGGCTTACAGCTTGGCTTTCGTAAAGGGGTCAATATCGTCAGCGACATGGGCGGCAACCTGCTGCAGAAACTGACCGAAGGCGCATCGATTCTCGGCCTGTTTGTCATGGGGGTGTTGGTCACTAAATGGACCAGCATCAACGTGCCGCTGGTGGTATCGCAAACGCCTGGCGCAGACGGCACCACCGTCACCATGACCGTGCAGAACATTCTCGACCAACTCTGCCCCGGCCTGCTGGCGCTGGGTCTGACGCTGCTGATGGTGCGTCTGCTCAACAAGAAAATTAACCCGGTATGGCTGATCTTCGCCCTGTTTGCGCTGGGAATTATCGGTAACGCGCTGGGCTTCCTGTCCTGATTTTTTCGCCCCGGCGATGCCGGGGCTACTTCAACAAATAGTCCTCGAAAGAGGAAGAGGTGGTAACAATGCAAACAACAACAGCTTTACGCCTTTATGGTAAACGCGATCTGCGCCTGGAAACCTTCGATCTTCCTGAAATGCAGGACGATGAAATTCTGGCCTCAGTCGTAACCGACAGCCTGTGCCTTTCTTCCTGGAAAGAGGCTAACCAGGGCGAGAACCACAAAAAGGTGCCGGACGATGTGGCCACCAACCCGATCATCATCGGTCACGAGTTTTGCGGCGATATCATTGCCGTAGGCAAAAAATGGCAGCATAAGTTTCAGCCCGGCCAGCGCTATGTCATTCAGGCTAACCTGCAACTGCCGGATCGCCCGGACTGCCCCGGCTACTCCTTCCCGTGGGTAGGTGGTGAAGCCACGCACGTCATCATTCCAGATGAAGTCATGGAGCAGGACTGCCTGTTAGCCTACGAAGGTGAAACCTATTTTGAAGGCTCGTTGGTTGAGCCGCTGTCCTGCGTGATTGGCGCATTCAACGCCAACTATCACCTACAGGAAGGCACTTATAACCACAATATGGGCATTCGTCCGCAGGGGCGTACACTGATACTCGGCGGCACCGGGCCAATGGGACTGCTGGCAATCGACTACGCGCTGCATGGTCCGGTTAACCCGGCGCTGCTGGTGGTAACCGACACCAATCACGACAAGTTGAACTACGCCCGCAAGCACTATCCATCAGAACCACAAACGTTGATCCATTATCTCCACGCCCAGGATGCAGGTTATGACACCTTGATGGCGTTGAGCGGCGGGCACGGGTTTGATGACATCTTTGTGTTTGTGCCCAACGAACAGTTGGTTACGCTGGCCTCTTCTTTGCTGGCTGCCGATGGTTGCATGAACTTCTTTGCCGGTCCGCAGGATAAGCAGTTTAGCGCGCCGATTAACTTCTACGACGTGCACTATGCCTTCACCCATTATGTTGGGACATCTGGCGGCAATACCGACGACATGCGCACGGCGGTAAAACTGATCGAAGAGAAGAAAGTTCAGGCGGCAAAAGTGGTGACGCACATTCTGGGATTGAATGCGGCAGGTGAAACAACGCTGGAACTGCCGCAGGTCGGTGGAGGTAAAAAACTGGTTTACACCGGAAAAGCATTGCCGTTAACTGCGCTCACCCAGATTGACGATCCGGCCTTGCGCGCTATCCTGGAGCGTCATCAGGGGATCTGGTCGCAGGAAGCCGAACAGTACATATTGTCTCACGCCGAGGAAATTTAACATGATTAACCGCGACACCCAGTTGTGCATGTCGCTTGCCGGTCGCCCCGGCAACTTTGGCACACGCTTTCATAACTATCTGTATGAAAAATTAGGGTTAAATTTTATCTACAAAGCCTTTACTACGCAGGATATTGAGGCCGCAGTCAAAGGCGTTCGCGCACTCGGGATTCGCGGCTGTGCGGTCTCTATGCCGTTTAAAGATAGCTGCATGCCGTTTCTGGATGCCATCGATCCTTCCGCAAAAGTCATTGACTCCGTTAACACCATCGTCAATGACAACGGTACGCTGACAGGATTTAACACCGACTACATTGCGGTAAAAAGCCTGATTGCCAGCCACCAGCTCAATAGCAGCGCGCGCGTCATGATCCGCGGCAGCGGAGGAATGGGTAAAGCGGTCATTGCCGCATTTCGCGATGCCGGTTTTCGCGATGTGATCGTCGCTGCCCGTAACCGGGAGAGCGGCCCGGCGCTGGCAAAACAGTACGGTTTCCAGTGGCAACCGCAGCCGGAAGGGATTACCTGCGATATTCTGGTCAACGTGACGCCCGTCGGCATGGCTGGCGGTAAAGAGAGCGATGAGCTGGCCTACAGCGAAGCAATGGTCGCTGCCGCCAGCGTGGTGTTTGACGTCGTCGCCCTGCCGCCGGAAACACCGGTAATCAAACTGGCACAGCAATTAGGTAAAAAGACCATCAGCGGCGCAGAGGTGATTGCCTTACAGGCCGTAGAGCAGTTCGCCATGTACACCGGCGTACGCCCGGATGACGCGCTAATCGCCGAAGCGGCAGAATTTGCGCGGGCGGGGTAAAGAAGCAGGAACAGAGCGCCAGGGATGGGCGCTCTGTCTATTTTAGGTACTATGCAACAGCGAACAGTTGCTGGTCAGCTTCCGCTTCCAACTGCGCCAGCGCGGGAATCAATTGGCTGATGTTGACCAGACTGTGTCCTAACTGGCATATGCTCTCATACGCAAAATGTTCCTGACCTTCACCCGCCATGGTCAGCAGGCTTTCGCCCATAAAATTCAGCGTCTGGTACAACCCTGCCAGCGCCTCTTCACAGCCAAACGATAGCGCCAGATTTTCTTCAGTAGTGAGATGGCTACAATCAAGATGGCGGAACGCCTCGGCGAGTGAGAAATAAAGTAGATCGGCCTGTGAAATGAGAGAATAGCGGACATTAAAATGGGGATAAAACGTAGTTAGTCATGCCATCATGAGAGAATAGCGGACATTAAAATGGGGATAAAACGTAGTTAGTCATGCCATCAGCAGGTAATATGACGATACGCAAAAAGTACGCCATCAATTGCTAAATCATCGCGTCTAAGAAGGTTTGGGAGAGTTCAATGTCTTCAGCGTTTCAGCATCGATTCATTCTGACTGGTGGCCCAGGGTCAGGCAAAAGCACGATAATTGATACGATTATAAAACGAGGGTTTTGGTGTTCTAAAGAAGCTGGAAGAGGTGTGATCCAAGACCAGGTTAACATCGGCGGCGATGCATTACCGTGGGCCAACCAGACTGCATTTGCAGATCTGATGCTATCCTGGGAAATGCGTTCGTGGCATGAAGCGGAAGGGCATACACAACCCTGCTTCTTTGATCGTGGTGTTCCTGATGTTGTAGGTTATTTACGTCTTTCTGAACTTACCATACCGAGGCATCTGGAAAACGCCATCAAGAAATTTCGCTATAACCGAATCGTATTTATTGCACCACCCTGGCGTGAAATATATGTACAGGACACAGAGCGCAAACAATCTTTCGATGTTGCCATCGCGACATATCACGCAATGGTAAAAACATACCGTATGTATGACTATCAGTTGATTGAATTACCATGTGTTTCTGTAGAAGAGCGAGTGGATTTTATTCTTTCCAGGATAAAACCCTGCTAAGACGGCAACTACGTGTAGTGGTGAATCACCATGCATGAATCTGTCATATTCTAGTGGACATATAGCTTCCGCTCCTGGCACAAAGCCCTCCCAATCCCCTATCATCGATTCTCGTATCAACCGCAGCATCCTGAAAAACTACGTATTATTGCGAGACACTTTCCTGTTTCCTCCAGCAAGCATTTCCCCTTACTCCCCATTTTTTTACTCTCTAGTCTCAACTTGTCAATTCATAATGTAGTTTATAAAATACATGAAACGTCATCATGGAAATTCTTCAGACAATGGTTTTCCGGCGTTGGGAGCAAAACCTACGGGACAGGAGAGCTAAAACGCTCATTGCCACACGCCTTTTTCGTCTGGCTAATGGTTTAGCTGGTGATGTTAAACCTGTTGGGGAAGGCGTCAGCGAAATGCGCATTTCTTACGGTCCTGGCTACAGGATTTACTTTAAACAGCAAGGTTGCCGCATCATCATTTTGTTATGTGGGGGCGATAAAAGCTCACAAGCCAACGATATTACTCTTGCAAAAATGCTCGCCCGTACACTGGATTCACAGGAGATCTTCTGCCATGAATAAACTTACTCACTACGATCCCGCGACTGCGCTGGTTGATGATGAAGAAATTGCCGTGTTTATGGCCGATGCCCTCGAAACAGGCGATGCAGCATACATTGCAAAAGCACTGGGCGTGGTAGCTCGCGCTAAGGGAATGGCGAACATTGCGGCAGAAACGGGATTATCCCGCGAGCAGCTTTATCGCTCTTTTAGCGAGAAAGGTAACCCGACGCTGAAAACCACCCTTGCAGTGATGAAGGTACTCGGCATTGAATTGACACTTAAAAAATAGCCTCAGCTTCTATCTCCCCCTTCCAACATCGTGAGCCATATCAGTAAGGCGTTTGGCTGATAGTGGTAGCATTAGCGCGGTTTGTAATTTTCTGATTACATGGAGAAATGATGGAACTGCTTTTATTGAGTAACTCGACGCTGCCGGGCAAAGGCTGGATGGAACATGCGCTGCCGCTGATTGCTGAACAACTGAATGGTCGCCGTACGGCGGTGTTTATTCCGTTCGCTGGCGTGACGCAAACCTGGGATGAGTACACGGCGAAAACGGCAGCCATCTTTGCGCCAATGGGCGTCAACGTTACGGGTATTCATACCGTTGCCGACCCGATTGCCGCTATTGAAAACGCAGAGCTGGTGATTGTCGGCGGGGGTAATACCTTCCAGTTACTGAAAGAAAGCCGCGAGCGCGGTCTGTTGGCTCCGATTGTGGATGTCGTCAAACGCGGTGCGCTGTACATCGGCTGGAGCGCAGGTTCCAACCTTGCCTGCCAGACCATCCGCACTACCAACGACATGCCGATTGTCGATCCAAAAGGTTTTGATGCGCTGGGTCTGTTCCCGCTGCAAATTAACCCACACTTCACCAACGCGCTGCCGGAAGGCCACAAAGGCGAAACGCGTGAACAGCGTATCCGCGAGCTGCTGGTTGTGGCACCGGAGCTGACGGTGATTGGCCTGCCGGAAGGGAACTGGATTAAGGTAAGTAACGGTCAATCCGTGCTCGGCGGCCCGAACACCACGTATATCTTTAAAGCGGGTGAAGAAGCGGTTGCCGTTGAAGCGGGCCACTGCTTTTAGTTGATTTGTTGTCTGATGCCGGATGGCGGCTTCGCCTTATCCGGCCTACAAGATCGACGACAACATTGCCGGATGGTGGCATAAATGCCTTATCCTGCCTACTGCTTCACCTCACTCAAAAATCATCCCGTCCATCGTCTTCATCCGGCTGTTCCAGCACGCTGTAAGCCACGGAACAAAACAGCGAGTTCAGACGCTGCATATCGCCCAACAGCGCCAGGTGCAAGGAGCTGGTTTCGATGCTCTGCACATTCTGCTGATGCAAACGGTCAACGTGCGCATGCGAATAACGACGATTGAGAATACGGAAGCGGTGCTTGCTGCGGCGCAGACGACGGGCACTGGTCACATCTCCTGAGAAGAACACCGACATCGCCAGTTGCAGATTGCTGAGCAACTGATCGTAGAGCGCATCCAGTTCTTTCAGCCCTTCGACAGAGAATGCCCGGCGAGCAGCCAGCGACTTATCGGCTATCTCGCTGCCCATACGTTCGACAATATCGGAAGCCTGTTCAAGGTTGAGCGACATTTCGATAATCTCCGCCCAACGGCGCGATTCCTCTTCAGCTAGCTCATCCTTTGGCATCCGCGCCAGATAGAGCTTAATTGCCGTGTACAGCACGTTAATGTCGTCCGCCATCCTGCGCAGCTCTTTCTCTTCACGTGGCTCGCCGTGCATTACTTTCTTCAGCCCGTCCATCATCTGCTCCATCGCGTCGCCGATACGCAGGGCTTCACGGGCGGCATTGGCCAGCGCGAGCGTCGGCGTATCCAGCGCGCTGACGTCCAGATGTTTGGGTTTCAGATGTGCATCCAGCTCCGGCTCATCGCGGATGATGCGCTTACAAAAACGCGCCATCGGTTCGGCAAACGGCACCATCGCCACGCAGCGCACCAGGTTGTAGAAGACGTGGAAATAGATAACCAGTTCAGATTTCGGCAGCGGCAGTTCATCCATCAGATTGGCCAGCGGATGAACAAACGGCAGGATAATCAGGCTCCCCACCAGCTTAAATAGCAGGCTACCGAGCGCCACACGGCGTGCTGCGGCGTTAGCGGCGCTGTTATTCAACATCGCCAGCAGGCCGGACCCGAGGTTGGCACCAATCACCAGACACAACGCCACCGGGAACGAGATAATACCTGCCGCGGTCAGCGTGGCCGTCAGCAGCACCGCCGCCAGGCTGGAGTAACTGATAATCGCAAACATGGCGCCAATCAGCGCATCGAGCATAATATCGCCAGTGAGCGAGGCAAAAATAACCTGTACACCATTAGCCTGGGTGATCGGCGTTACCGCCTGCACAATCAGCTCCAGCGCCAGCAAAATCAACCCCAGCCCAATACCGACCCGCCCCAGTTGCCCCACGCGGGACTGCTTACGGCCGAGAAAGAAGATCACGCCGATAAAAATCAGCAGTGGTGACAGCCAGGAGAGATCGAAGGTCAGGATACGCGCCATCAGCGCGGTCCCCACGTCGGCACCCAGCACTATGACCAGCGCAGGGGTAAGCGCCACGAGATCTTGTGCAACAAACGAGGTCACCAGCATGGTGGTGGCGTTGCTGCTTTGCACCAGCGCCGTTACGCCGATACCCGCACAAAAGGCGAGCGGCTTCTTTTCAACACTACGGCTGAGCACGGTACGCAAACGGGCGCCGAAGACGCGCATCACGCCGGTACGCACAATATGCGTACCCCAAACCAGCATAGATACAGCAGAAAGCAGGTGTAACAGAGTTAACACGGAATCAGGTTCTCCTTATTTTTATGGTTTTTTGAGGCTCATTTGCCTGATGGCGCTGCGCTTATCAGGCCTACAAATCATCCCTATGTAGGCCGGATAAGGCGTTTACGCCGCCATCCGGCAACGGCCCCCTTTCAGTATAAGGGTTTAAACGTAATAAAGAGACAGGGCACTCATTGAGCGCCCTGTTTGTTGTAAAGAAAGATGACAGTTTTGTGAATCAGTCGGCGTCATAGCCGAGGTTCGGCGCTAACCAGCGCTCCACTTCCGCCACGCTCATCCCTTTACGGAAGGCATAATCTTCAACCTGATCGCGCTGGATTTGCGCCACGGCGTAGTACTTGCTGTCCGGATGACTGAAATACCAGCCGGAAACCGACGCGCCTGGCCACATGGCGAAGGATTCGGTGAGCTTCATCCCGGTGTGCGCTTCCACATCCAGCAGTTCCCAGATGGTGGCTTTTTCGGTGTGTTCCGGGCACGCCGGATAGCCTGGTGCCGGGCGAATCCCCTGGTAGTTTTCGCGGATCAGCTCCTCGTTACTGAGGTTCTCATTCGCCGCATAGCCCCAGTAGACTTTACGCACGCGCTCATGCAGATATTCTGCGAACGCTTCCGCCAGACGGTCAGCGATCGCTTTCACCATGATCTTGTTGTAGTCGTCATGCTGGGCTTCAAAGGCGTCCGCCAGCGCATCTTCCTCAAGACCACCAGTAACCGCGAAAGCACCGATATAATCCGCTTTGCCACTCAGTTTCGGCGCAACAAAGTCAGACAGGCAGTAGTTGGCGAAACCGACTTTTTCCGTCTGCTGGCGCAGATGATGGCTCACGTTGATGACGTGCGTACGCGTCTCGTCACGGTAAATCTCGATGTCGTCACCCACGCGGTTTGCCGGGAATAACCCCACTACGCCGCGCGGATTCAGGGTCTTCTCGGTGCTGAGTTTATCCAGCATGTCGTTAGCGTCTTTGAACAGGCGCTTCGCCTCTTCTCCTACTACCTCATCTTCGAGAATGCGCGGGTATTTCCCGGCCAGCGACCAGGTCATAAAGAACGGCGTCCAGTCGATGTAATTGCGCAGAGTTTCGATGCTGGCTTCCACTTCCTGCACGCCCAGACGGTGCGCCACCGGCGGGGTGTAGTTTTCCCAGTCGAAGGCCAGATCGTTGTCGCGGGCAGCCTGTAACGTTACTGGCGGGGTACGCGGTTTCTTACGCGCATGCTGGATACGCACGGTTTCGTACTCTTTACGCGTACGGGCGACAAAGTCATCACGCTGGGTGTCAGAGAGCAGCGCAGCCACCACGCCAACGGTACGCGAGGCGTTCTGCACGTACACCGTCGGGCCGCTGTAGTTCTGCTCAATTTTCACCGCCGTGTGTGCTTTTGAGGTGGTCGCGCCGCCAATCAGCAGCGGAATAGTGAATCCCTGACGCTCCATCTCTTTCGCCACGTTGACCATTTCGTCCAGCGATGGGGTAATCAGCCCGGAAAGGCCTATCAAGTCGGCATTCACTTCACGCGCCGTTCTGAGGATTTTCTCCGCGGGCACCATCACGCCAAGATCGACGATCTCGTAGTTGTTACATTGCAGCACCACGCCGACAATGTTTTTGCCGATATCGTGCACATCGCCCTTCACAGTCGCGATGACCATTTTGCCGTTGCTGGAGCCTTTCTCTTTGCTGGCCTCAATGTACGGTTCGAGGTACGCCACCGCCTGCTTCATCACGCGGGCGGATTTCACCACCTGCGGCAGGAACATTTTGCCCTCGCCGAACAGATCGCCAACGACGTTCATGCCGTCCATCAGCGGTCCTTCAATAACTTCGATCGGACGCGCAGCCTGCTGGCGCGCTTCCTCGGTATCCAGCTCAATAAACTCGGTAATGCCTTTCACCAGCGAGTATTCGAGGCGCTTTTTCACGTCCCAGGTGCGCCACTCCGCCATCTGGGCATTCGCCGTGTCGTCGGTTTTACTGCCGCGATATTTCTCTGCCAGCTCCAGCAGTCGTTCGGTGCCATCGTCACGACGGTTGAGGATCACATCTTCAACAGCATCGCGCAGCTCGGCGGGCAAGTCGTCGTAAATAGCCAGCTGTCCGGCGTTGACGATCCCCATGTCCATGCCGTTGCGAATGGCGTAGTAGAGGAATACCGCGTGAATGGCTTCACGTACCGGGTCGTTGCCACGGAACGAGAATGAAACGTTAGAAACGCCGCCGGAGATCAGTGCGTGCGGCAGCTCGCGTTTGATGTCTTCACACGCGCCGATAAAGTCCTGCGCGTAATTGTTGTGCTCATCAATACCGGTCGCGACAGCAAAGATGTTTGGGTCGAAGATGATGTCTTCCGGCGGGAAGCCCACCTCTTCGGTAAGAATTTTGTACGCCCGACGGCAGATCTCAATTTTACGTGCGCGGGTGTCGGCCTGCCCTTGCTCGTCAAAGGCCATCACCACCACCGCGGCACCGTAGCGACGCAGCAGCTTCGCGTGATGGATAAAGGTCTCAACCCCCTCTTTCATCGAGATGGAGTTAACGATGCCTTTACCCTGAATGCACTTCAGCCCTTTCTCGATAACGTCCCATTTCGAGGAGTCGATCATAATCGGTACGCGGGCGATATCCGGCTCACCGGCGATCAGGTTGAGGAAACGCACCATTGCCGCTTCGGCGTCGAGCATCCCCTCATCCATGTTGATATCGATGATCTGCGCGCCGCTTTCCACCTGCTGACGAGCGACGTCCAGCGCTTCGCTGTATTTCTCTTCTTTGATCAGGCGTTTAAACTTCGCCGAACCGGTGACGTTGGTACGCTCGCCAACGTTCACAAACAGGCTGTCGTCGCCGATGTTCAGCGGCTCAAGGCCGGAAAGGCGGCAGGCAACCGGGATTTCCGGCAAGCGGCGCGGCGGTAAGCCATCCACTGCGCGGCTCATGGCGGCGATATGTTCCGGCGTGGTGCCGCAGCAGCCGCCGACGATATTCAGGAAACCGGCCTCAGCCCACTCGCGAATCTGCGCCGCCATGGTGTCGGCGTCGAGATCGTATTCACCAAAGGCGTTCGGCAGACCGGCGTTCGGGTGCGCGGTGACGTAGCATTCAGCAATGCGCGACAGTTCCTGCACGTACTGGCGCAGCTCGTCCGGGCCTAAGGCGCAGTTCAGACCGAAGGTCAGCGCATCGGCGTGGCGCAGGGAGTTGTAGAATGCTTCGGTAGTCTGGCCGGAGAGCGTACGCCCGGAAGCATCGGTGATGGTGCCGGAGAGCATAATCGGCAGCTCAACGCCCAGCGCTTCAAATTCGGTTTTAACCGCGAAAATAGCGGCTTTGGCGTTCAGAGTATCGAAGACGGTTTCAATCAGGATCAGGTCACTGCCGCCTTCCACCAGCGCTTTGGTGGATTCACGGTAGGCGGCCACCAGCTGATCAAAGGTAATGTTGCGGTAAGCCGGGTCGTTAACATCAGGCGAGATAGACGCCGTACGGTTCGTTGGGCCGAGCACGCCCGCGACGTAGCGCGGTTTTTCCGGCGTGCGCGCCGTCCATTCGTCAGCCGCCGCACGCGCCAGTTTGGCTGCCGCAAAGTTGATTTCCGCCGACAGGGATTCCATCTGGTAATCCGCCATGGCGATAGTCGTCGAGTTAAAGGTGTTGGTTTCGATGATATCCGCGCCCGCCTCAAAGTAGGCGTTATGGATGGCGGCGATGACCTCCGGTTTGCTGAGCACCAACAAGTCGTTGTTACCTTTCAGATCGCACGGCCAGTCGGCAAAGCGTTCGCCGCGGAAATCCTCTTCGCTCAGACGATATCCCTGGATCATGGTGCCCATACCGCCGTCCAGCACCAGAATACGTTCATTTAACTGCTGACGTAATTGTTCTACTTTGCTGCTCACACTCGCTCCCGACAACGCTCAACCAGACCGAAAAAAACTCAACAGGTCATACTGGCACAAACCTGAGAGGCGGAAAAGAGAACAACGGCCAACATGAGACATGTTCAGCTTCACTCATCCGATCAGTACAGGAATTCTTGCATTATAATTGAATAAAACGAAAATGATTTCCACGATACAGAAAAGGAGTCTGCCATGGTAGCCACTGTCCCCGCGAAACGCGGTAGAAAACCCGCCGCCGCTACTGCGCCTGCAACCGGGCAGGTTCAGTCTCTGACCCGCGGTCTGAAGCTGCTGGAGTGGATTGCGGAATCCAACGGCAGCGTGGCGTTGACCGAGCTGGCGCAGCAGGCTGGCCTGCCAAACTCCACGACTCACCGTTTGCTGACCACCATGCAGCAGCTGGGTTTTGTCCGTCAGGTAGGTGAATTAGGCCACTGGGCCGTAGGTGCGCATGCGTTCATCGTCGGCAGCAGCTTTTTGCAAAGCCGTAATCTGCTGGCGATTGTCCATCCGATCCTGCGCAAGCTGATGGAAGATTCCGGTGAGACGGTAAACCTGGCCGTGCTGGATCAAAGCGATCATCAGGCCATTATTATCGACCAGGTGCAGTGCACCCAACTGATGCGCATGTCCGCGCCTATCGGCGGCAAGCTGCCGATGCACGCCTCCGGTGCGGGTAAGGCGTTTTTATCCCAACTGAGCGAAGAACAAGTGACTGGCCTGCTGCACCGTAAAGGCCTGCATGCTTATACACACGCCACGCTGGTGTCGCCAGTGCATCTGAAAGAGGATTTGGCCCAGACGCGCAAGCGCGGCTATTCCTTTGATGATGAGGAACATGCGCTGGGTCTGCGCTGCGTGGCGTCGTGCATTTATGACGAGCACCGCGAGCCGTTCGCTGCGATTTCCATCTCCGGACCCATTTCTCGTATTACCGACGATCGCGTGACCGAGTTTGGCGCCATGGCGATCAAAGCGGCGAAAGAAGTAACGCTGGCGTACGGCGGATTTCGCTAAGATGGGGTTGCCGGGTGGCAGCTACGCCTTACCCGGCCTGCTATCTAAGGTTAGGGCAGATTTGTAGGCCTGATAAGCGTAGCGCATCAGGCACGGCGCACATTGCCGGATGGCGGCGCAAGTACCTTATCCGGCCTACGGTCGGTTTCATAACGCACGCTGAACCGCTGCCGACGTCGGTAGGCGTAAACATCTTCCACGTGACCGTTTTTGATGCGCGTCTGTAGGCCGCGCCAGTAGTCAGCGCTGAACAGGTCAGCGTGCATCTCTTCAAATAGCGGCCCTATACGCGGGTCGGCACATAGCCAGTGACGAAATTCTTCCGGGAAGACATCTCCCGGCGATACGCTGTACCACGGCTCAGCGCTCATCTCATCTTCCGGGTAGCGTGGCGGCGGGATATGGCGGAAATTCACCTCCGTCATGTAGCAGATTTCATCGTAATCGTAGAACACCACACGCCCGTGACGGGTCACGCCGAAGTTCTTAAATAGCATATCACCGGGGAAAATGTTGGCGGCGGCCAGCTGACGAATGGCGTTGCCATACTCTTCAATGGCATCGCGCAGTTGCTGACCTTCGACCTGCTCCAGCCAGATATTCAGCGGCACCATCCGTCGTTCAATATACAGATGGCGAATGACGATCTGATCGCCGAGATCGGTAATTTTTTCCGGGGCTTCCTGCAATAACAGCGCCATCAGCGCCGGATCGATTTGCCGTTTCTCCAGCACAAAATTCTCGAATTCCTGGGTGTCAGCCATCCGCCCAACACGATCGTGTTCTTTGACCAGTTGATAGCAGGCGCGGACGTGGGCGGCAGACATCTCTTTTTGCGGGGCAAATTTGTCTTTGATGATTTTAAACACCCGGTCAAAACCCGGCAGCGTAAACACCAACATCACCATGCCGCGGATCCCAGGCGCTTCAATAAATTGCTCATAGCAATGGGCAAGATAGAGCAGATATTCGCGGTAACTTTCGGTCTTCGCGTGTTTCTGACAGCCAATCGCCATGTACAGTTCGGCGGTGGTTTTACCGGGCAGGATCTCGCGCAGCCACTCCACCAGCGCCGCGGGCAAAGGGGCGTAAACCATAAAATAGGAGCGGGCGAAGCCAAACACAATGCTCGCCTCCGCCGTCGTGGTCAGACAGGTATCGACAAACAATTCGCCTTCATCAGTCCGGTGGATTGGCAGTAAAAACGGTAGCGTCCCCGAAGGAGTAATCAGCTTACCGACCAGCCAGGCGGCCTTGTTGCGATAAAACAGTTCGTTCGCCACCTGTAAATGGCAGCCCGACAACACATCCGCTCCCAGGGTTTCGGTCAGGTGTTCGATGATGTAGTGGATATCACGATGTTTGTTCTGCCACGGCAGACGCAGGGGCAGATCGCTAAGGACGCGCGTCAGCAGCCACTCCCAGCCGGTATCCGGAAAAAAGTCTTTCGCCAGGGGACGTGGGATCGTGCGAAAACGGCGCTCTGGCTGAGAACTGAAAATAAACAGCCGCTCGGGAGTCAGCGAGCGGTGGTCAAATAACCGACAGTAAACGGAGTTAAAGAAACTCTCCGCAATCTCGAAGCGCGGGTAATCCGGCAGTAGCCGGGTGTAATGCTCTTTCACGCGAAGTAAAAAATCCGCGTCGGTACTTTTGCCGTCAGTAATGCAGCGCAACTGCTCCACCACCAGACCCACGTGATGATCGTAAAGGTGAATACGGCTTTTCATCGCCTGCTGAACCGCATGCCAGTCGGCATGTTCAAAACGCTGCTGCGCGCCGGAGGTAACTTCCAGAAAACGCCCGTACTGGGCGTCGAAACCTTGCAAGATAGTCTGAGCAATCAGTAATTCCAGGCCACGCGTCATCAATGTCTCCCATCCGGCACAACGTCATGCCGGATGGCGCGTTCGCTTATCCGGCCTACATCCCCTCGTAGGCCCGGTAAGCGCAGCGCCACCGGGCATTAATCAAAACTGCGATTCTTCGGTCGAGCCGGTCAGCGCGGTCACCGAGGAAGCTCCGCCCTGAATGATGGTGGTGACTTTGTCGAAGTAACCTGTGCCCACTTCCTGCTGATGGGAGACGAAGGTGTAACCGTCTTTAGCTGCCGCAAATTCTGGCTGCTGAACCTTCTCAACATAGTGGCGCATGCCTTCACCCTGCGCATAGGAGTGCGCGAGGTCGAACATGTTGAACCACATGCTGTGGATACCCGCCAAGGTAATGAACTGGTATTTGTAACCCATATCCGACAGCTGCTGCTGGAAGCTGGCAATGGTTTTGTCATCCAGGTTTTTCTGCCAGTTAAACGACGGCGAACAGTTGTAAGCCAGCAGTTTGCCTGGGTATTTCGCGTGGATCGCATCGGCAAAGCGCTTCGCCAGTTCAAGGTCCGGCGTGGAGGTTTCACACCACACCAGATCCGCATACGGTGCGTAGGCCAGACCACGGCTGATCGCCTGCTCAATACCCGCATGCGTACGGTAGAACCCTTCGCTGGTACGTTCGCCAGTGATGAACTCGCTGTCGTATGGGTCGCAATCAGACGTAATCAGATCGGCTGCGTCGGCATCGGTACGTGCAATCACCAGCGTCGGCACACCCATGACGTCGGCTGCCAGACGGGCGGCCACCAGTTTCTGGATAGCTTCCTGCGTCGGAACCAGCACTTTGCCGCCCATGTGACCACATTTTTTCACCGATGCGAGCTGATCTTCGAAGTGAACGGCCGCTGCACCAGCCTCAATCATCGATTTCATCAGTTCAAACGCGTTCAGTACGCCGCCAAACCCTGCTTCCGCATCGGCAACGATCGGCAGGAAGTAATCGACATAGCGAGGATCGTTCGGCTCAATACCGGTTGACCATTGGATCTGATCAGCGCGACGGAATGTGTTGTTGATCCGATCAACCACCGCCGGGACGGAGTTCGCCGGATACAGCGATTGGTCCGGGTACATGCTGGATGCCAGGTTGGCATCTGCCGCCACCTGCCAGCCTGAAAGGTAGACCGCTTCAATACCGGCTTTCGCCTGCTGCAGCGCCTGACCGCCGGTCAGCGCGCCGAGGCTGTTGATATAACCTTTCTTCGATTCGCCGTGCAGCAGACGCCACATTTTCGCCGCGCCAAGCTGCGCCAGCGTGCATTCCGGGTTGACCGAGCCACGTAATTTCACCACTTCCTCCGCGCTATATGGACGGGTGATGCCTTCCCAGCGCGGTTGAGTCCATTCTTTCTGTAATTCTTCGATTTGTTGAGTACGGGTTTTCATGTGCAGATGCTCCATATTGTTATGTGGTGGATTACGCCAGCAGGCGGTAGCCTGGCAGGGTCAAGAAATCGATCAGTTCATCAGAGGTAGTGATTTGCTCCATCAGGCGCGCGGCATCGTCAAAACGCCCGCTGCTGTAGCGGTGTTCGCCCAGCTCGTCCTGAATCACCAGCATCTCTTCGGCCAGCATCTGACGGAACAGCGGTTTGGTAACCGGCTTGCCGTTGCTGAGCGTCTTCTCGTGGTGGATCCACTGCCAGATGGAGGTACGGGAGATTTCGGCGGTGGCCGCGTCTTCCATCAGACCGTAAATCGGTACGCAGCCGTTACCGGAGATCCACGCTTCGATGTACTGCACCGCGACACGGATATTGGCGCGCATGCCTTCTTCAGTACGCTCACCTTCACAAGGTGCCAGCAGTTGCTCTGCGGTAATCGGGGCATCTTCTTCACGGGTCACGAACAGCTGATTTTTGTTTTCACCGAGTACGTCGTTGAACACCGCCATGGCGGTATCTGCCAGTCCCGGATGGGCAATCCATGTGCCGTCATGACCGTTATTTGCTTCCAGTGCTTTGTCCGCTTTTACCTTGGTCAAAACCTGGTTGTTACGTTCCGCATCTTTGCTGGGAATGAACGCTGCCATGCCGCCCATCGCGAATGCGCCACGTTTATGACAGGTTTTAATCAGCAGACGCGAATAGGCGCTGAGGAATGGCTTATCCATCGTCACCACCTGACGGTCCGGCAGCACGCGATCCGGGTGGTTCTTCAGCGTTTTGATATAGCTAAAAATGTAGTCCCAACGACCGCAGTTCAGACCCACAATGTGGTCACGCAGGGCGTGCAGAATTTCGTCCATCTGGAAGACGGCAGGCAGCGTTTCAATCAGCAGGGTCGCTTTAATGGTGCCGCGCGGCAGGTTAAAGCGGTCCTCTGCATAGCTGAACACTTCGCTCCACCATGCCGCTTCTTGCCAGGCCTGCGTTTTTGGCAGATAGAAATAAGGGCCGCTGCCTTTCGCCAGCAACGTTTTGTAGTTGTGGAAGAAATAGAGGGCAAAGTCGAACAGGCTGCCCGGGATAGATTCGCCACGCCAGGTGACGTGTTTTTCCGGCAGATGCAGACCACGAACGCGACATACCAACAGAGCCGGATTAGGCTTGAGCTGATAAATTTTACCCGCTTCGTTGGTGTAGCTAATGATGCCATTGACCGCATCGCGCAGGTTGATCTGCCCGTCGATAACTTTGCTCCACTCAGGAGCCAGTGAATCTTCGAAGTCAGCCATAAAGACTTTGACGTTCGCGTTCAGCGCGTTGATGACCATCTTGCGCTCAACGGGTCCGGTGATCTCTACGCGGCGATCCAGTAAATCATCAGGAATTCCGCGAATTTTCCAGTTACCTTCACGAATGGAAGCTGTTTCCGAAATAAAATCAGGCAACTTACCGTCATCAATATCCTGCTGCTGCTGGATACGTGCAGCCAGAAGTTTATTCCGCTTTGGCGTAAATCTTGTCACCAGTTCAGTCAGAAACTCCACTGCTTCAGCGGTCAGAATTTGCTGTTCCTGTTCGCCACGCGGCCTGGTGAAGACCAGTTCATCGGTTGTCGTTGCCTGTTGATTCATTGCGTAGTTCCTCGTCATTGATCCAAACACATCCCCAATGCGAACGAAGGATCGTTGTGCGCTTTTCGTTCAGCACAACTAAGACTACTCATTTAAATTTCAAAATCAAAAACAATTTCCATTTTTAATTTAATTATCAATTAACCTATTGATAACAATATAAATAAAATTTAATTACACGATGAGGTGCGTTTCGGAAATAAAAAAGGCACCCGAAGGTGCCTGATTCAATATGCTGAAACGCTTAAGGATCGTCTGCTACAGAAGATTAATCCAGCGTTGGATTCATGTGACGCAGATCATATGGCGTGATCTGGTAGACGTAATAGTTGAGCCAGTTGGTAAACAACAAATTACCGTGGCTACGCCAGGTTGCCCGCGGTTTGTTTTGCGGGTCATCTTTCGGGAAATAGTTATAGGGTACTTCCGGCGATAAGCCCGCTTCGACGTCACGAAAATATTCGCTGCCGAGTGTATGGTCGTCATACTCAGGATGACCCGTCACGAAGGCGATACGTTTATCTTTGCTGGCAAACAGGTAAGCATCTCCCTCTTCGGTTTCAGCAAAAATCTCGAGATCGGTGTAGTCGCGGATAAGCGCTGCAGGGAAATCAGCATAGCGGGAATGCGGGGCCAGGAACGCATCATCGAATCCACGCGTCAGTAGCGCATGAGGGTGCAGAATATGGTGCTCATAGACGCCTGAGAGTTTGTCCGTGCGGGTTTGCTTGGGAATTCCGTACAGGATATTCAACGCGGCTTGCACCGCCCAACAGACAAATAGCGTCGAGGTAACGTGATCTTTGGCCCATTCAAGCACTTGCTTAATCTGCGACCAGTAAGCCACATCATTAAATTCAACCAGGCCCAACGGTGCGCCGGTCACGATCAATCCGTCAAAGTTCTGATCGCAGATATCCTCGAAATTACAGTAGAAGTTATTCAGATGCTCCGTTGGGGTGTTGCGTGACTCGCGGGCATCGATGCGCAATAGCTGAACATCTACCTGCAGCGGTGAGTTAGACAGTAAGCGCAGGAACTGGTTTTCCGTTTCAATCTTCTTGGGCATCAGGTTAAGGATGAGCACCTTCAGTGGACGAATTTCCTGACCGGAAGCGCGGGATGTCGTCATCACGAAGACGTTTTCCTCACGCAAAAAATTGACGGCGGGTAGCTCGTCCTGCACGCGAATTGGCATAACCTGATAACCTCACAACATACGTTTAAACGTTTAGACATCCAGATAGCTGAAGATACCCAGGAATCATGCGAATGTCGAGCCTGCATCCTCAAGTTGAGAAAGTTTCACGGCTCCTTGCTGTAGAATAGTGCAGTAAAGAAAAAAAGGAGAATGCTATGAACCTTACCATTCGTCGTTCGCGTCAGGACGAAGGAGATAAGTTAGTTTCTATTTGGTGTCGCTCAGTAGATGCCACGCACCATTTCCTCTCTGCGGATTATCGGATTGAGCTGGAGGAGCTGGTACGTTCATTTTTACCAGAAGCCCCTCTGTGGGTTGCAGTGACAGAACAGGATGAGCCCGTCGCCTTTATGCTCCTGACCGACCAGCATATAGATGCTTTGTTTGTCGATCCGGATGTGCGTGGTAGTGGCGTTGGTAACCTGCTGATTGAACATGCTTTATCAATGAGTTCAACGCTAACAACCAACGTTAACGAGCAGAATGAGCAAGCGGTTGGATTCTATAAGAAGATGGGATTTAGCGTGACGGGACGTACAGAGGTGGACGATCTCGGACGACCGTACCCGTTACTCAACCTCGTACGCGGGTAGCAGGACTAGCTTTTGTAGGCCGGATAAGGCGATACGCCGCATCCGGCAGTATGCAGACGTGTTGCCTGATGCGCTGCGCTTATCAGGCCTACAAAATACGTTCAGCCCGGCCCCTGCAGGCCGGATAAGGCGGCACGCCGCATCCGGCGGTTTTCATCCCGCACAGACGCAAAAAAGCCCATCCGTCAGGATGGGCT
>NZ_JAOWHC010000029.1:0-919231 GCF_030332805.1 Citrobacter sp. Cpo065 | reverse complement strand
CGGTCTTCCGGCCATTTGGTTCCTGCTGTATCGAAGCATACCAGGCTATTTCAATATCGCTGCGTCGTGGCATCATCACGCCCTCTCTTGAATACTGCATAAAAACACAGTACAAATACTGTATATCCATCCAGTGAAGAGGCAATGAGCAATGTTCGTGGAACTCGTTTATGACAAAAGGAATTTTGATGGTCTGCCCGGTGCAAAAGATATCATTCTGGGCGAGTTAACCAGGAGGGTTCACCGGATCTTCCCCGATGCTGATGTTCGGGTAAAACCGATGATGACGCTGCCGGCGATCAACACTGACGCCAGCAAGCATGAGAAGGAACAGATAAGCCGTACTGTTCAGGAAATGTTTGAAGAGTCTGATATGTGGCTGGTTCCAGATTAAACGCCTTGAACCGTCATATTGCTTAAGTACAATCCGCCGTGATTGGCAATCATTCAATACTCGCACTATCGAACGTTCGCCAGTCGGCCGCAATCATGCTCTTGCATACGACATGGTTGCGGCGACCATCAATTTTGCTGGCTACCTTTCAGCGTCTCAATGACATTCTTCAGAGAAATGAGCTCAGACATTTGTTCCTTCATAGCTCTGCCCATATAAACCATAGCGCAGGCCATATCGGCCATAATGACATTGTTATCAAGGGCAAGGGTATCGTCTTTGAGACCAACCTCAATCTGATGGTCAACATATTCGTTACCGGACTCATCCACCCCAATAACGTCCTCAAAAACAGGTCCACCAGGCACTATCTTTACGTACTGCGGATCAACTTTAGTCAGATCCTGGGCAATAAGGCCAAAGCGCTGTGTATCCGACCCCTTATACTTAAACATGGTGGGTAACCACTGCATGACACGGTCGAAACTGTCTTTCCCATCCCGGTACTGGATATCTTTTTTCAGATCACGGTCTGAGGTCGCATTCTTTGCGAACACATACGCTCCCAGCCAGTTTGACCCTGATTCGTTCCATACATCAGTAGTGATATCACCAGACTGAGGATTGAATCTGAACATCCTGTGAAATCTGGCATCGCCCATAAAAGTAAGACTCCGTGGGGCCAAGAGTTGGCCCCCGTGGCAATGATACCAAGCGACAATCGGGTGCTATATCCTCCTGTTGATGAAGAGCCCCCAGAAACAATTGGAGCCCACCCCCCATCGTTTCCACCAATAATGGACGACCAGTAACGTGCGGTCCAGGGGCCGTCAACATCCCCCCAGCCACCCTGTTTGCACGAACCCCAAAAACCGCGTGGTGATTGTACAACTCCGCCATAACCAGACAGGAAGTTGAAGCGGTATGTGTTCGCTCCTGCTCCAAAACTATTCGCGATTAGAGCAATGGCATCCAGATAATTACCCGCACCTCGTATCCCGCCAAACTGATAGAACGAATTCCCCATCCACCCCTGCAGCTGGTTCATCATCCAGCCCAGTTCACCATCAACGTTATTCGACGTCAGTAAAATATCCTTCTTGACGCCTGCAGTGCTTTTGACGCCTGTACCCGACCCACCCGCCACCGAATTGACGCCACGAGAGCCAAGAACACTACCGAACGTAACATCCTGAGAGTTTCCCAAAGTGAGATTATCGCGGGCTGCATTTTTATCAGGTAGATCGGCCAGGGCCTGGCTTTTCAACAACGCATTATTGACCTGCTCAATAATGCTTTTCCATGATGGTCCGGTAGGGGAATTTCACGATGAATGCAGCACAACGCCGCAAGGCTTATCGCAAACACCCGAAAGTTGGGGACACTGTAATTTTACGAGGCATCCCTCGCCTAGTATTGGGTCCGTGTACGTTCAACAGCCTTACTGGCGAAGAGCGCAGTAAACCTTCGGTAAGCCGTGTCTGGGTTCAAATGACTGGCGGCTCAACAGCTGCACCACTCGTACGTAATTTAAAGTTTTAGCGATAAACAGGTTTCTTCGGGAGGGGTTACGGGCTGGAGTGACTACCAGCATCGACAGCTCTATCCGACGAAACGGAACCGTCTAACCCGCGGTTGTCGGTGAAAAGTACCGTAGGGATGCCAGCTAGTCACTGGCCCCCGCCCGAAGATACCTACCACCGCGCCTGATGTGGTTAAAAGCAGGCCAAAGCAATAACAAGTACTTCCCTGTTCTGGCGGCCCGGTGTTTTCCCACTTGTCCGGTAACCGCTAGCCTTTTTCAGGGCACAACAGAAAAGGGCATCACCGGGCGAGGGGCTCATAACCCAATTCACCCGGGCAAAAAGAAAGCGGTCTCTGCAAGCCGCCGACCAATGCAGGTGCCCTTCTCTGTTGTGTATGGAGAAAGTTTGACGGTGAATCAGTGGAAATCTTTATCGGGATATTTTAACCATAAGAGATATTGATCCCCTTCCTTGCAAACAGAGGGGATTTTATGAAGCAAAACAGGAAAATTGATCGTAAAATACCTCATCACTAAATGAAATATAAAAACTTTAATTAAATTAGGTATCGAAATGGGATTGTATAGCGATAAAGAAATAGTCAAGTCAATAATGGAAACTAATTACGTAATTAATAGAGATATTGTTAGATTCGAAAATATTTCCAAAAAATATCCCAAGAAAAAAGATAAAAATGCAACTTTATTCTATTCCACACTGGAATCAGCCTGGTTGACTTTTATATCAATAATAAATAACAACCCTCAACATTTAGATGAGAATACAGGATTTAATCAAGATAACATTCTCTCACACATGGAGTTCAGCATTAACGATTACAAGAAAGACAAGCTTGATTTCTTATCTACACTGCTAAGAGTATTATACGAGTACTATTTTTGGACAGGGCATCGTTTTGTAATCACGTCTAACTTTATCACAGATAGCACATTGACATTATTAGAAAATGCTTTCGAGAAAGATGGTAATAATTTGCAATTTTCTTGGATTAGAGATAAATTATCCATTTCCATCATGAAGTGGCTTCTGAATAACGATAAACTAACTGATGCCAGACGCTTTATATCAGATCTTGACTCAAACAAACAAAAAATCATTGATGATATTTCGAGCAACTTAGATGCGGCGATTAATAAAATCAACAACGATACTGAAGCATCTATATTGTTAATCTCAACTAACTATGATGATATAAAAAAGGCTATTGTAGATGGTAAGCTAGAAGCAGACTCTAACTTAAAATACGTTAAAGAATCGATTAATGAAATTAAGGCACTCGAGGAGCGCGTTAGAAACTTAAAATCAGAATATAATTTCGTAGGGCTAAGCTCTGGATTTAACAGAATAAAGGAAAAGAAAGAGAAGGAGCTTTCGACTACTGAAATGAATTATAAAAATCTTTTTGGGACAATATTTATCGCTCCAGTTATAGCAGTGATAATTCATTTTACCCTTCCTGAACTATATCCTAAAGATTATTCAGCAATCTTTATTTTATTCCCATTCATCACTATAGAAATGGCAATAATTTATTTTTTCAGGCTTTCATACTTGGAAGCAAAAGCTTTGAGAACTCAACTTATGCAGATTGATTTGAGGCTCAGTTTATGTGCTTTCATTGATGGTTATGTTGAATATAGAAGAAAAAATGATATAGCTATTGAGAAAGTTTTAGATTCTTTTGATGCCTTGATTTTTAGTCCAATACAAACCAATGAAAATAATATACCTGCAATGTTTGACGGACTTGAGGCTATTGCTGGTGTTGCTGAAAAGGTGATGAAAAAGTAATTACCATATTGAGCCTATTCACATACAAGTATCATCATAATCGTTGTCTATTAAAGCCCGGGTGCAGCCGGGCTGTATGGAGAAAATAATGTCGCGAATGATCCCCTTACTTGATTGGGCAAAAGAGGAATTTGGAGAGCAAGCACCAAGTGAACGCGTATTGAAAAAATATGCAAAGGGAAAAATGATGGTACCTCCAGCAATTAAGGTTGGTCGCTGCTGGATGGTTGATCGTAATGCCCGATTTGTAGGGATGCTTGTAGAACCGAAAATTCCGACTTCGGCCAGCCCAAGATTACAACGGATAATTGCTGATGGCTGCTAGACCACGCACTCACAAAATCCCAATCCCAAACCTGTACTGCAAGCTGGATAAGCGCACCGGTAAGGTTTATTGGCAATATAAACACCCTATTTCAGGTCGTTTTCACAGCCTTGGAACCGATGAATCCGAGGCTAAACAAGTCGCCACAGAAGCTAACATAGTCATTGCCGAACAGCGAACCAGGCAGATCCTGAGCGTTAATGATCGCCTGGCACGGATGAAAGGCAGGCGCACTGATATTACGGTTACTGAGTGGCTCGATAAATACATAGGCATTCAGGAAGAAAGGCTTAAAAATAACGAGCTCAAACCAAACTCCTTTCTTCAAAAAGGTAAGCCTGTTCGTTTATTCAGAGAACACTGCGGCCTGCAACATCTAAAGGATATTTCAGCTCTTGATATTGCAGAAATAACTGATGCCATTAAAGCCGAAGGCCACAATCGCATGGCTCAGGTAGTCAGAATGGTGCTCATAGATGTTTTTAAGGAGGCACAACATGCCGGACACGTTGCCCCCGGATACAATCCGGCGCAAGCCACTAAACAACCGAGAAACCGAATAACAAGGCAGCGTCTTTCCTTTGAAGAATGGAGCGTTATTTATAATACGGCGGAACAGCAGCAGCCCTATCTTCAGTGCGGCATGTTATTAGCCCTAATCACTGGCCAGCGTCTGGGCGATATATGCAATATGAAGTTCACCGATGTATGGGATGACATGCTCCATATCGAACAGGAAAAAACAGGTTCTCGTCTCGCTATTCCGTTAGATCTTAAATGCGAGGTGCTGGGCCTCACTCTCAGGGATGTTATTTCAAAATGTAGGGATGCGGTTGTCAGTAAATATCTTGTTCATTTCAGGCACACCACATCCCAGGCCAATAGAGGTGATCGGGTGTCGAGCAGCTGTCTGACATCCACCTTTAAAAAAGCCAGAGACAAAAGCGGCCTAGAGTGGAAAAACGGTACTCCACCAACTTTCCATGAACAGCGTCCTTTATCGGAGCGACTGTATCGTGAACAAGGTCTGGATACTCAGAAACTGCTGGGGCACAAGTCCAGAAAAATGACTGATAAATACAATGACGATCGAGGAAAAGACTGGGTCGTTGTTGGAGTGAAAGCAGGGTAAAACGAGGGAGGTTTTGGGGAAGAGTTTTGGGGAAGTTTTGGGGAAGAATTTTCGAGGGCACAAAAAACGGGAACCACTCGGCTCCCGTTCTCATACAACCCAGTATCTTGATTACATGTTTTCGATGATTGCGTCACCAAACTCTGAACATTTCAGCAGCTTAGCGCCTTCCATCAGACGTTCGAAGTCATAGGTTACGGTCTTGGCGTTGATCGCGCCTTCCATACCTTTAACAATCAGGTCAGCCGCTTCTACCCAACCCATGTGGCGCAGCATCATTTCAGCAGACAGAATGATGGAACCTGGGTTCACTTTATCCTGACCTGCATACTTCGGTGCAGTACCGTGGGTTGCTTCGAACAGAGCGCATTCGTCACCGATGTTTGCACCCGGCGCGATACCAATACCACCAACCTGTGCGGCCAACGCATCGGAGATGTAGTCACCGTTCAGGTTCATACAGGCAATCACGTCATACTCAGCCGGGCGCAGCAGGATCTGTTGCAGGAACGCATCGGCGATAACGTCCTTAACCACGATCTCTTTACCGGTTTTCGGGTTCTTGATTTTCACCCATGGACCGCCGTCGATCAGTTCACCACCGAATTCTTCACGCGCTAACTGGTAACCCCAGTCTTTGAACGCGCCTTCGGTGAACTTCATGATGTTGCCTTTGTGTACCAGGGTAACTGAATCACGATCGTTGGCGATGGCGTATTCAATCGCTGCGCGTACCAGACGTTTAGTCCCTTCTTCAGAACACGGTTTGATACCAATGCCGCAATGTTCCGGGAAGCGGATTTTCTTCACGCACATCTCTTCGCGCAGGAATTTAATCACTTTCTCAGCATCGGCAGAGTCAGCTTTCCACTCAATACCCGCGTAGATGTCTTCGGAGTTTTCGCGGAAGATGACCATGTCGGTCAGTTCAGGGTGTTTAACCGGGCTTGGTGTGCCCTGATAATAACGCACCGGACGCAGGCAGACATACAGGTCAAGTTCCTGACGCAGAGCTACGTTCAGAGAGCGAATACCGCCGCCAACAGGGGTGGTCAGAGGGCCTTTAATGGCAACACGATATTCACGAATCAGATCTAAGGTTTCAGCAGGCAGCCAGACGTCCTGGCCATAAACCTGAGTGGATTTCTCGCCGGTGTAGATTTCCATCCAGGAGATTTTACGCTCGCCTTTATAGGCTTTCTCGACAGCAGCATCGACAACTTTGATCATCGGTGGGGTTACATCAACGCCGATACCGTCGCCTTCAATGAACGGGATAATCGGATTTTCAGGAACGTTGAGTTTGCCGTTTTGCAGGGTGATCTTCTTACCTTCCGCCGGAACAACTACTTTGCTTTCCATTCACCTCTCCTTCGAGCGCTTCTGGTTCTGCTCGTCTGTCATCACGCTGCATGTGCGTTTGCGTCCTGCTACACGGATGCGTTAGAGCAACTTTTTGTTAATGATTTGTAATGAGCGTGTCAATACTACCCTATTGTTCGCCGCCATGAAAGACACTCGTTCTTAGGCTATAATGCGGCAATTGATATAATCTGAAAATACCATGCAAAAAACTTCTTTTAGAAATCACCGGGTTGAGCGATTCAGCTCACGACAAGTCACTAAGCAGCGTAAAGAAAACCAGCCAAAACGCGTGGTTTTGTTCAATAAACCCTACGATGTTTTGCCACAATTTACTGACGAGGCTGGCAGAAGCACGTTAAAAGATTTTATTCCCGTGCCGGGAATTTATGCGGCGGGCCGACTCGACCGGGACAGCGAAGGGCTTTTGGTGCTGACCAATGACGGCGCTCTGCAGGCGCGGTTAACGCAACCCGGTAAGCGTACCGGGAAAATTTATTACGTCCAGGTTGAAGGTGAGCCGACAGCAGAAGCGCTGGACGCCCTGCGTAACGGAGTAACGCTCAATGATGGCCCCACTCTACCCGCAGGCATTGAAGTAGTGGAGGAACCCGTATGGCTGTGGCCGAGAAATCCACCGATTCGGGAACGGAAAAACATTCCCACCAGCTGGTTGAAAGTTACCTTATATGAAGGTCGCAACCGTCAGGTACGTCGTATGACAGCGCATGTTGGATTTCCTACGCTGCGCCTCATCCGCTATGCCATGGGGGATTACACGCTGGAAAATCTTGCTAACGGCGAGTGGCGGGAACTGAAATCGTAACCGTATGGTTTAACGTGAGTGTTAACAGGGAAGAATGAAAAAAAATGGATAAGCAGCTTTTTGCAGCATTCATCCTGCTCGGCGTGTCACCGTTTTGTTCAGCAAAACTGGACTGTGAGACAATTGCCGGAACAGCAGCAGGAGAGGCAAACTACCTTTATGAGTCTGCCAAAGTAAAAACCGACTCACGCCTGCATTTCTATTCTGCACCAGCAACAGAGTGTCAACTCCCCGCGTTCATGGTCAATGGCGACACCGTCGAGGTACTCAGGAGTTCACAGCGCTACAAAAGCACGGGCATGCTTTCCAAAGATGAGCCTTATCGTTACGTACGTTATCGGGACGCTAAAGGAGCCTTCGCCACCGGCTGGGTCTCGGTAGATGGATTAACGCCGTTATCCAGTCCGCTTGCAGTAAGCGCGTCTTGCCAGACATGGGCAAATAAAGCGATGTCGCAGCGCGGGTTCTTACCCTCCTCCTCCGCAAACCACTATCAGGTAACAGGAGACACCCGCGCATGGTTCTATGCGATGCCAACCGAACAGTGTCGCAGCCCGTCCTTATTTTTAGTGCCCGGCGACCTCATCTCTGTACAAGAACAATCCAACGATGATTTTATGGAAGCGGTCTATTACACCACCGATCGCCAAATCATACGCGGTTGGTTAAAAAAGTCGCAGTTACAGGCTATAAACAGCGGTGACCACTATCGCGACGACATCAACCCGCTGTCGACAGAAAAGGCAACGAGAGTCGCCACCCTTGGGCTACGTCACGACCACCAATGTATCTTTTATGAAAGCTGGAATGCTAAAAAGGCCATTGAGATTATCGTGCGCGAGGATCATCAAACCGCATTGTGCCGTGGAGGGGCCGACCCACAAACGTCACCTCCCGTGGCTTATATCAGTATCGACAAGGCCAGCGGTGAAATTAGCTGGCCAGATGTTACCGAAGGTTTTGCTGAGGAATAAGGGGAAAACATGTTCAAACCGCACGTCACGGTCGCCTGCATTGTGCATGCAGAAGATAAATTCTTAGTCGTTGAAGAAACGATCAATGGTAAAGCCTTGTGGAATCAACCCGCAGGACACCTGGAAGCCGATGAAACGCTGGTGCAAGCCGCAGCACGCGAACTGTGGGAAGAAACGGGCATTAAAGCGCAGCCGCAGCATTTCATTCGTATGCATCAATGGATTGCGCCGGACAGAACGCCCTTTTTGCGTTTTCTTTTCTCTATCGAGCTTGCCAATATGTGCGCTACAGAACCCCATGACAGCGATATAGATTGCTGTCGTTGGGTCAGCGCAGAAGAGATTTTCTCTGCGTCAAACCTGCGTTCGCCGTTGGTTGCGGAGAGTATTCGCTGTTATCAGAGCGGACAGCGCTACCCACTGGCCATGATCGGCGAATTTAACTGGCCGTTTACAGAGGGTGTCAAGTAAAGGGCTGCGTGCTAGAATATGCCGCCTTGAAGTTCAATGTCGTGAGTATTCCTATGTCTGAAAGCCCAAAAAAAGTGATCGTCGGCATGTCCGGCGGTGTCGATTCCTCCGTTTCTGCCTGGCTGTTACAACAACAGGGCTATCAGGTAGAAGGCCTGTTCATGAAGAACTGGGAAGAGGACGATGGCGAGGAATACTGCACAGCGGCCGCCGACCTTGCGGATGCGCAGGCTGTCTGTGACAAACTCGGCATTGAACTGCATACCGTCAACTTTGCCGCAGAATACTGGGACAACGTCTTTGAACTTTTCCTTGAAGAGTACAAAGCGGGCCGTACGCCAAACCCGGATATTCTTTGCAATAAAGAAATTAAGTTTAAAGCCTTCCTTGAGTTTGCCGCCGAAGATTTAGGTGCCGATTACATCGCCACCGGTCACTACGTGCGTCGCGCGGATGTCGACGGCAAAAGCCGCCTGCTGCGTGGGCTCGATAGCAATAAAGACCAGAGTTATTTCCTCTATACGCTCGGCCATGAGCAAATCGCACAAAGCCTGTTCCCGGTCGGCGAACTGGAAAAACCGCAGGTGCGTAAAATTGCCGAAGATCTTGGTCTGATTACGGCCAAGAAAAAAGACTCCACCGGCATCTGCTTCATCGGCGAACGTAAGTTCCGCGAGTTTCTTGGTCGTTACCTGCCGGCTCAGCCAGGCAAAATCATCACCGTTGACGGCGAAGATATTGGCCAGCATCAGGGGCTGATGTACCACACTCTGGGTCAGCGTAAAGGTCTGGGTATTGGCGGAACGAAAGAAGGGACAGAAGATCCATGGTATGTGGTGGATAAAGACGTTGAGAACAACATTCTGGTTGTCGCTCAGGGTCATGAACATCCACGTCTGATGTCCGTTGGCCTGGTGGCGCAACAGCTGCATTGGGTCGATCGCGAACCGTTCACCGGCACCATGCGCTGCACGGTGAAAACCCGCTATCGTCAGACCGACATTCCGTGCACCGTTAAGGCACTGGATGCTGAGCGTATTGAAGTCATTTTCGACGAGCCAGTCGCGGCGGTCACGCCGGGTCAGTCGGCTGTCTTTTACAATGGCGAAGTGTGCCTCGGCGGCGGCATTATCGAACAACGATTGCCTCTGCCGGTATAATTACTTACACATTTGATACAAGGAAGCAGTGAACGTGGCAAAGAATTATTATGACATCACCCTCGCCCTGGCAGGCATTTGTCAGTCGGCACGCCTGGTGCAGGAACTGGCGCACCAGGGGCATTGTGATGCCGATGCATTACACGTTTCACTGAACAGTGTCATCGACATGAATCCCAGCTCTACGCTGGGCGTGTTTGGCGGCAGCGAAGCCAACCTGCGTCTTGGCCTTGAAACGCTGCTTGGCGTGCTGAACGCCAGCAGTCGTCAGGGACTGAACGCGGAACTCACCCGCTATACGCTAAGCCTGATGGTGCTGGAGCGTAAGCTGTCAGCGGCCAAGGGCGCTATGGACACGCTGGGAGACCGTATCAGCGGCTTGCAGCGCCAGCTGGACCATTTTGATTTGCAGTCAGAAACGTTGATGAGTGCGATGGCTGGCATTTATGTTGACGTCATCAGCCCACTCGGCCCGCGTATTCAGGTCACGGGTTCCCCGGCCATCCTTCAGAGCCCACAAGTACAGGCTAAAGTACGCGCTTCGCTGCTGGCTGGCATCCGTGCTGCCGTGCTCTGGCATCAGGTTGGTGGAGGCCGTCTGCAACTCATGTTTTCTCGTAATCGCCTGACGACTCAGGCAAAACAAATTCTTGCTCATTTAACCCCGGAGTTGTGATCTATGGAATTATCCTCACTGACCGCCGTTTCCCCTGTCGATGGACGCTACGGCGATAAAGTCAGCGCGCTGCGCGGGATTTTCAGCGAATACGGTTTGCTGAAATTCCGTGTACAGGTTGAAGTACGCTGGCTGCAAAAACTGGCCGCGCACGCAGCGATCAAGGAAGTTCCTGCTTTTGCTGCCGACGCAATCGGTTTCCTTGATGCGATCGTCGCTAACTTCAATGAAGAAGATGCTGCGCGCATCAAAACCATTGAGCGTACGACCAACCATGATGTGAAGGCAGTTGAGTATTTCCTGAAAGAGAAAGTGGCGGATATCCCGGAACTGCATGCTGTTTCCGAATTTATCCACTTTGCGTGTACCTCAGAAGACATCAACAACCTGTCTCACGCGCTGATGCTGAAAACCGCACGCGACGAAGTGGTTCTGCCGTACTGGCGTAAGCTTATCGACGCGGTGAAAGATCTGTCTGTACAGTATCGCGATATTCCTCTGCTCTCCCGTACCCACGGTCAGCCAGCCACCCCGTCTACGCTAGGCAAAGAAATGGCTAACGTGGCTTACCGTATGGAGCGTCAGTATCGTCAGCTCAACCAGGTTGAAATTCTTGGTAAGATCAATGGTGCAGTCGGTAACTATAATGCCCACATCGCTGCTTACCCGGAAGTTGACTGGCATCAGTTCAGCGAAGAGTTTGTCACCTCGCTGGGCATCCAGTGGAACCCGTACACCACGCAGATTGAGCCGCACGACTACATTGCCGAGCTGTTTGACTGCATCGCCCGTTTCAACACTATCCTGATCGACTTTGACCGCGATGTCTGGGGTTACGTGGCGCTGAACCATTTCAAACAGAAAACCATCGCGGGTGAAATCGGCTCTTCCACCATGCCGCACAAAGTTAACCCCATTGATTTCGAAAACTCCGAGGGTAACCTGGGTCTGTCTAACGCGGTACTGCAGCATCTGGCAAGCAAACTGCCGGTCTCCCGCTGGCAGCGTGACCTGACTGACTCTACCGTTCTGCGTAACCTGGGCGTAGGTATTGGCTATGCGCTGATCGCGTATCAGTCCACGCTGAAGGGCGTGAGCAAACTGGAAGTGAACCGCGATCATCTGCTGGATGAACTGGATCATAACTGGGAAGTTCTGGCAGAGCCGATTCAGACCGTGATGCGTCGCTACGGTATTGAGAAGCCGTACGAGAAGCTGAAAGAACTGACCCGCGGTAAGCGCGTTGACGCCGAAGGTATGAAGCAGTTTATCGACAGTCTGGCGCTGCCGGAAGAAGAGAAAACTCGCCTGAAAGCAATGACGCCTGCCAATTATATTGGTCGCGCCATCACCATGGTTGATGAACTGAAGTAATCTGTTTGATGCCGGAGCGCGCTTGCGCCTGTTCCGGCCTTCCGTTCATATCGTAGTAAGCCGGAAAGCATCAGCGCCTCCGGCTTTTTTATTGCCTGCGAGATTATCCCTTCCCCCGGTTTATTAAATGTTTATCCCCACAGCCACATAATCAGCGTTAGACTATAAAATTGATTTTGTAAATTCAGAAAATACAGCTAATTATCATAAAATCAATTAGTTAATAAAAAACCATCTTGGACAATTGCGGGCAATATGAGTCATTTCATCGCCCCAAATCATGCCCCAAACTAATTTTTGCCCCCAAATTTGCCCCCAAAAAAGTAAAAATGGGTAGTGGTCTATCGGACATTTAGCAACCTCGAGAAGCTAAAAGCCACAATGGAATATTGGTGATGTGGAGCTTCAAATCCTATCGTTCTAGTCAATATCCTATACTTTCGGTCTGACAGTTGGCTGGAGGTTTCTATGTGTGGGCGCTTTTCACAGTCAATGACACGCGAGGACTATCTCGCTCTGCTCGCTGAAAAAGCTGAACGTAATATCCCATATGACCCTGAACCAATAGGTCGATTCAACGTGGCGCCAAGCACAAAAGTTCTGCTGCTTAGCGAACGTGATGAACAGTTGCACCTTGACCCTGTTCTATGGGGATATGCTCCAGGATGGTGGGATAAGCCGCCGCTAATTAATGCACGATTTGAAACTGCGGCCACCAGCAGAATGTTTAAACCACTCTGGCAGCATGGTCGCGCAATTTGCTTTGCTGATGGCTGGTTTGAATGGAAAAAGGAAGGTGACAAGAAGCAGCCCTACTTCATTCATCGGGCCGATGACTAGCCGATATTCATGGCTTCGTTCGGCAGCACACCATTCGAACGTGGAGATGAAGCAGAAGGATTCCTGATAGTAACGGCTGCTGCCTACAAAGGATCGGTAGATATTCACGACAGGCGACCGCTGGTCCTGTCACCAGAAGCCGCTCGCGAATGGCTTAGGCAAGATGTAGGAGGGAAAGAAGCAGAGGACATCGTAGCCGACGGTTCCGTGCCGGCTGATAAATTTATATGGCACGCCGTGACGCGTGCCGTCTGGAATATTAAGAATCAAGGTCCAGAGTTAATAGAACCTATGCGTTGATGTACGATGCGACAGGGAAAAAACGTCTGCTTTGAGCGAAAAGCGGATCTTCAAATCCGAACAGATTCAATTGATTAACCTTGGCTGTCAGTTCCGCCATCGTTAACATGAAGCAGAACGAATAATTCCAGACCCCATTTTTAACAAATACGCAGTGGCAATAAAGATAAATTCTGGCTTCCGACAAGTAGAGTGATTCATTTGTATAAAAAGGCTTTGCCTTCCGGACGCTTATGAGTAAAAGTCTGTGTCATAAATTTCCTTAATGCTAATGAAGGTTGTAACGCAATAGGAAAGTAATGAGACAATTCGTCTTTAGCGATACATTTTGTTTTAGACAGTTTAAATCTGTCTATATTCAGAAAAAAAATAATTTTGCAATTACTGGTAAAGGATTTGAAGATCCAAGAATGAATTGTAAACCAGCAAAGTTGTGCCGTCACAAATTCATGGGCTTATCATTGATATTCAAGAAATCGTCTTCTTGATTCATCATCCTCAAGGTACTCAAAAGAAAGAAGGCGTATTGGGGTAAGTTTATAAAACCACTCGCAATCGTTTCGTTGAATAATTTCGCCAGGTTTGAAACATGTGCCTGATGCTTCCCGGATAATCGCATATTTACCATTACTAAATCTGACCCTGTGGATACAAAAAGGTTGACCGGCCTGCCCATGACAGCTTTTAGAAAGGATATGTCCTTCAATAAAAACAGATTTTTTAGATTTCATCATCATGTCCTCGACAACTGCAGTACAGGAGAAATGTTGTCATTTCCCGGCATCACTTACGCTAAGTGGCGGAGGCTGATCAGCCTCCGATACACCAGCATTCTGATGGTCTGAACAATAGCCCGCAGGCAGGGCACTCCAGAACCGCATCTTTTCTTAGTTTACCTGCTTTCTGATCAGCTCTGTATGCACATACCGGGCAGGCAACATGAACTGGTCTTTCTTTAAAGTGCCTGAGTCCTTTTGTATAAGACATAAATAAAGCTCTCTGAGGAATACAATAATTATTATACGCTTTAATATAATAATAACTCGCTTAAGTTATGTTGATTTATGACTGAACCAGAAGAGGAAAATATTGAAAATTGAACGTCTGATTTATGATACAATGCCCTTCCGTGAGAAATTTATGATGAAATCAGAAGACACCCTTGACTGGTACCCGGCACAGCTACCGCCAGTGAAAATTATTCTTGGCGAAGCCGTGCTGGCTGTGGGTAAACAGGGACGGCCGATTAATACCCGCACCTTGCTCGAATACCTTCAGGTCATGCAGGACAAACAACAAAGGCGGGATGACAAAATCGCCATGCAGACTGCAATTAATGTTCTCAGGGATAATCAGCGCATTAACGGCAGACGTTAATGCGCCTCCGGAATCAGTGTCAGTTCTGAATGATCTCAACCGTATGGTTTTGTCCATCATCCTTCAGCGGTGTCCTGTCATCAGGGAGGAGAACACCATCCAGTGTCACGCGATATTCTATATCGCCGCGTGAGACACTAATCTGATAATGGCTTTCGCCATATTGATAGGCCATAGAAAAAGAGGGCCACTCATCCGGTAACCGGGCATGAACAGTAAAGTCAGCGCCGGTGCGTTTTATCCCCAGTAATTCCCCGGTAAGTAAACGCCAGGCCAATCCTGCAGAACCGGTATACCAGCTCCATCCTGCACGTCCGGTATGGGGAGTGACGCTGTAGACATCAGCACTCATGACATAAGGCTCAGCTTTATAAATCCCGACAGAGCCCGCATTCAGAGTATGATTTATAGGGTTGAGCATTGACCAGAGTTGCCAGGCTCGTTCGGCATTCCCCATCCGGGCAAATGCCATCACGGCCCAGATGGCGCTATGAGTATACTGCCCTCCGTTTTCCCGTACACCGGGCAGGTACCCCTGTATGTAACCCGGATTTGGACCGTGTCCATCGAAAGGAGGTGTTAACAGTTTAATCAGTCCCCCTTCGTTATCCACAAGGTGCTTATCCAGCGCCTGCATGGCCTTTGCACACCACCCCGCACTCGCGGCCCCGGACAATACAACCCGCTTTGTGCAATCGCATCAATCCGGCAGTCCTGTAAGGCTTTCGAACCAAGGGGAGTACCATCGTCAAAATACCCGCGCCGGTACCATTCACCATCCCAGGCGTAGGCTTCGAGATTGCTTTGCAGGCGCAGAGCCTGTGAACGACACATCGAGGCGACACTTTCATCCAGCTTGCGATCCGCCAGTGCAGCAAACCGCTGCAAAATGTCGTACAGGAAGAAGCCCAGCCAGATGCTTTCACCTTTGCCTTCGATACCCCCCGGTTCATCCCGTCATTCCAGTCACCAGCCCCCAACAGCGGCAGACCATGCTCCCCAAACCGCAGTCCATGGCGAATAGCTTTGACACAGTGTAACCAGAGAGTCTCTTCGGTGTCGTTGATGACCAGCGTGTCATAGACAGACTCTTCACCAGGCTGAAGCGGGGGTAGATGTTCGCAGCCACTGGTCCCCTGAGACCGTTTATCCGACAAAATTCAATGCGACCTCCTGGGATGAGTAATTCTGATTTGAGGGAGTTAACGGCTGAAATGTGAAGCTGAACGTCTTTTCGACTATCAGAAGGGATGATGAGGCCTTTAACTCTAAGAATGTCATAACTTTTGACAATTCCTGTCATTTTATGGGACAAGTCAATTCCTTATTGAAAACAAGTAAGGACTATACATTGAAAATAGCATCCTGCCATTGTTAATTTCTTTACAGGACATCTGGAGGGCTAAAATATAATTTGCTTATTATGATTTCCCGTGCCTTAATGAATCCCATCAGTTCGATGTACAAACGAACGTTAAAAATTTTCCGGACAGTCCTCATTACCAGGCGTTATCGCTGATATCCCTCCTTTTGAGTCCATACGTTTAATACTATACGTTTACTATCAATACAATCATGTGTGACAGGAATCAGTATGACCTCAAGAATTACAGGCCTAGTAAAATGGTTTAACGATGACAAAGGGTTTGGCTTCATCTCTCCTCTTGATGGCAGCAAAGATATCTTTGTCCATTTTTCTGCACTTAATGGCGATAACTTTAAAACTTTATTTGAAGGACAGAAAGTTGAATTCGCCATTCACAGCGGTGACAAAGGTCCTGCTGCTGCAAACGTAATACTTTGCGATAAATAAATAATTGTGGATCTGCGATAACGATGAAGGATTATTCCAGAGTAGACAGATCCATAACTTAAATCAGATGAAAGTCGTGTATTCTTAATATCAGGTCAGCATATTTTTTCGCAATTATGAGTGTGCTGACCGATATGATGAAGTGCAGGACTGCTGCATAAAAGTCTGAAATTAGAAGCTAACTGCTTGTTAAATAATAAAATGCGTAAGAGGCGAGACTGCCTCCGAAAGCATCACGTCTTTGCTTTTACCTTAATGCCATCTGCCAGTTAACATTCACGCGAGAACAAGGTAATAGAATATGATAAAAGTCCTTGTTTTCTTTAATGCTGAATCCTGTAAAGTCATGACAGTTCTGGAAGGTATATCATCTATAAGGCAGGAATATCCAAACGGTTAAGAAGCACATCTTCGGATTATGTCTGCAAGTTTTCCTTCCTTAACTGGCGATCATGGTATTGTTTACGTGGCTTCTGACAGAGAGCTAACGTCACAGGAGATACTTAATGCGGCCAGGAAATATTTATAGCATTTTCGTTATGCTCTCTGCTTCACGTTTAATTGCATACTTACCTTATTTATCAGAAGCGAACAAAAAATGAGTTAATAACATTTATGGCCTGCTAACAGCAGGCTTTTTTTCACATTCAACTTTTTAGAACTTCCCTCTGAAAAGAGAGAATAATTCACTTTCCTCTGACAAAATGCAGGCTCTCTCGCCCTACCTACCATCTTGCCTTTTGTGAGAAATCTTACTAAGCGGCAGGGCTAATTAACTTATTGACTCTTCTGCTTTAAGTTCATCAGGTATGACTGATGCAACAAGACATAAGGATAAATGCGAGGATTTTGAGCAGCGTCGCGATGATTCACGTCGTAACCTGGAATTCTTTGGCGCGCCCCATGTTGTGCTGCTTATTATGCCAGAAGTGGGCGATAACATTCGTGTTGCGGGTGACATAGGTATGTACGCTCAGACGCTTCTGCTGTCTCTCACCGCTCCCGGGTTAGGTGGCATTCCGCAGAACATGCTGGGCTTTTATGCCGAAACCATCCGCAAAGAACTGCGTGTGGACCCAGCGTTGAAATTACTGTTCGGCATCTCTCTGGGCTACCCGGACCGGGATTACCCTGCAAATCAAGACAGAATTAATAAAGCGCCCCTCGGTGAGGGTGTCATCTTCCATCAATAACTGAAATGCTTTATTAAATGTACTGGCTAAGTGTCAGCCAGGATACCTAGAACTGAATAACATTCACAGCCCAATGTCCGCTTCTGGCACGAAGCGGAAAAATTACATGAGGCAGCGAGCGAAAACCGGACGCCCGCATAGCGTGAACAGGCGTCCGATATTTTGAAGTGTGCAGATTACTTAATCTGCTTCCCCGTTTCGTCAATAACCTTCTCGCCATCCTCTTTGGTAAACGCTCCTTTCTGACCTTCCGGTAGAATATCCAGCACTATTTCTGAAGGGCGGCAAAGACGAGTGCCAAGCGGCGTAACGACTACAGGCCGATTAATCAGGATCGGATGTTGAAGCATGAAATCAATCAACTGCTCATCACTAAATTTATCTTGATCAAGACCCAGGTGTTCATAAGGCTCAACATTCTTACGCAGTAATGCACGCACCGTAATTCCCATATCTGAAATAAGTTTAATAAGCTCATCACGGGTCGGAGGAGTATCAAGATAATAAATTATTGTCGGTTCGTTGCCGCTGTTGCGGATCATCTCCAGTGTGTTGCGTGAGGTGCCACAGGCCGGGTTGTGATAGATAGTTATGTTGCTCATATCAGTATCTCATTACAAAGTGACAGAGAGCCGCCACGCCAGCGCGGCCAGAGTGACAAACAGTACGGGCACAGTCATGACAATGCCGGTACGGAAGTAATATCCCCAGGTAATCGTTATATTTTTCTGGGAAAGCACATGCAGCCAAAGCAGGGTTGCCAGACTGCCAATCGGGGTGATTTTCGGGCCTAAATCGCAGCCGATCACGTTGGCATAAATCATTGCCTCTTTGACGACGTCAGACGCCGTACTTCCGTCAATAGACAGTGCGCCAATCAGCACCGTCGGCATATTGTTCATCACCGACGACAGGAACGCGGTCAGGAAACCGGTGCCTAACGTTGCTGCCCATAACCCCTTTTCTGCCAGCAGGTTCAGCACGTCAGACAGATACTCCGTAAGCCCTGCATTGCGCAGGCCATAGACCACCAGGTACATACCCAACGAAAAAATAACGATCTGCCATGGCGCACCGCGGAGGACTTTTCCGGTGTTGATGGCATGACCTCTTTTCGCCACTATAAACAGTATTGCTGCGCCACTAGCCGCTATCGCACTGACCGGGATCCCCAGAGGCTCCAGAACAAAGAAACCGACAAGCAGCAATAACAGGACAATCCAGCCCGCCCTGAACGTTGCCGGATCCTTTATCACACTGGCAGGCCTCTTCAGCAGCGAAACGTCATACGTCGCCGGAATGTCCCTGCGGAAGAAGAGATGCAGCATGACCAGAGTGGCCGCAATCGCTGCCACATCTACGGGGATCATAACGGAGGCATACTGTGTAAAGCCCAGACCGAAAAAGTCCGCCGAGACGATATTCACCAGGTTAGAAACAATTAGCGGCAGGCTGGCCGTATCTGCAATAAATCCTGCAGCCATGACAAACGCCAATGTCGTGCCCTGGCTGAATCCCAGTGCGAGCAGCATCGCAATTACAATCGGCGTTAGGATCAGCGCAGCGCCGTCATTGGCAAACAACGCAGCAACAGCGGCACCAAGCAAGACTATCCAGGTAAACAAAAGGCGGCCACGTCCGTTACCCCAACTGGAGACGTGCAGTGCGGCCCATTCAAAGAAGCCGGACTCATCGAGCAACAGGCTGATGATGATGACCGCAATAAATGCCGCTGTCGCGTTCCAGACGATATTCCAGACAACGGGAATATCAGCAATATGGATGACTCCGGTTCCCAGCGCCAGCGCAGCCCCGATACTCGCGCTCCAGCCAATACTCAGACCTCTGGGTTGCCAGATCACTAGTACCAGCGTCAGTAAAAATATACTCCCTGCCAAAAACATTTCAGACCCCGTTATATATGATTATGTATATATGTTTCCTGCCTCAGCAGGAGGTACAGGCCGACTTTGCCAACCATTCCCGCACATCCTCCCGAAGGCACAGCCAGGACGCCGTGATTGTCTCAGCGGCCCACGCCGGAATATGAGGTGACAGACGATAGTGGATCCATTTCCCTTCCCGACGATCAAGAACAAGCTTTGCCTCACGCAGGACTGCCATATGGCGTGATATTTTGGGCTGTGATTCGGCGGTAGCTGCACAGATATCGCACACGCACAGTTCTCCGGACTCCCGCAGAAGCATGACAATGGCGAGCCGTGTTTCATCTGACAGGATTTTGAAAAGCTGAACAGGTTGTAGCATTTTTCTCTCCGTTCCCTTTAGAATACACATATGGTAAATCATATGTATTAACTTTGAAATCATCTGCTCTCTCTGGAGGAAAAAAATGGAACAATTTCCTGCCCTGAATACTAAATGCTTTGATCAACACATCGCTGAACGCCTGAACATGCAGGAGCCACCACGGATTCTGATCCTGTATGGTTCATTGAGAGAGCGCTCCTACAGCCGCTTTGCCGCGGAGGAAGCCGGGCGCCTGCTGACGGCGATGGGCGCGGAGGTGAAACTGTTTAACCCCTCCGGTTTACCCCTGCCGGATGATGCGCCGGACACGCATCCCAAAGTCACCGAGCTGCGCGGTCTGGTCAGATGGTGTGATGGGATGGTATGGAGTTCTCCGGAACGACACGGTGCTATGAGCGCAGTCATGAAGGCGCAGATTGACTGGATACCCTTAAGTGAAGGTGCGGTTCGTCCTTCGCAGGGCAAAACACTTGCGGTAATGCAGGTCTGCGGCGGTTCACAGTCCTTCAATGCCGTGAACCAGATGCGTATTCTGGGTCGCTGGATGCGGATGTTTACGATCCCCAACCAATCCTCTGTAGCCAAAGCATGGCAAGAGTTCGACGAAAATGGACGAATGAAACCTTCTTCATGGTATGACCGCATCGTCGATGTAGCCGAGGAGCTGTTTAAAATCACGATGCTGCTTAAGGGACAAACCGGTTATCTTGCAGATCGTTACAGCGAGCGAAAGGAAAGCCAACAGGAGCTTTCATCCCGTGTCAATCAGGACAAAATATAACGTATATTTTTCGTGAATCCATACTGAATGAGCTTAACAACGTCCGCTATTGGCACAATGCAGCCCTCTTACCGGGGTCTTCGTAACCGCGGCTCCATCTGGATAAACTGAAACCCATTGAAACGGTACCGATGCTTTCAGGGGGCGACGTTGTGGGGACCACCGTTCGACTTTCGCGACGGTAATCACCACTGCGAACGCAGCAAAGCACGGTCGGGTTCGTCCTCTGGGTGCCGATCAAGCCATTGATTATATGACAGAGGATTTTGCTGCAGTTGCCACCAGCATCACCGATAACAAGGGCATTAATGTAATTCTCGAGTATATTGGCGCACCTTATTTTGGACGACACGTGAACGCACTCGATTTTGATGGTCATCTGATATGGACTGGCATTATGAAGGACATTAAAAACGCGAAAATCCCGATGGACCGAGTGCTGTACCGTCATCTTTAGATTATTGACACGGTATTCAAATCGCGTTGGATGGACGTAAACATGAAATGTCTCATCACTTTAAAAAACGCTGGTTAACCAGTTTAGGTAAGACGGACTGAGCCCGGTGATTGACAACGTTTTTACGCTGGTAGACACCAGTAAATCTCACCAGCGTATGGAAAACGGCATGAACACAGGAAAAATTATGTTGACGATGTAGGGGGGACACAAACAGGTTACTCTTCTGGCGTGTTGCAGAAGGGGAGGAAGCTTTGTCCCTGGAGGCATAACCCGCTAAGATGTCGTTGTTTGGTGCTACACTTGCTATTATTTTCAGGTGGTACAACAGGGAATTAGCCATCTTGTCCAGACAAAAATATATCAGTGCGATTGTCATGATCGTGGTTTGCACAACCTCACTATTTGCCGCGCTGGTTGTTCGTGAAGCGCAAGATTTACAGAGCTATATGGGGTATGTCGCTGAAAATGGGAAGTCGGCGCTTTTCCATGAAGAGTCCATTAACCAGAATATTGCCACCCGGCTTTCGCGGGAATTTTATAGCCGAATAGCCGATGCGCCCTTTGACGATACCGAACGAACAGTAATATGTCAGTACCTTGAAACCGAGGGTGATATTTACGGATTCAATCTGTTGAAGAAAAACAGGGATAACCTCGACGGCACCCTGCAAACCCGCAATAGATCGTGTAAAGAATGGGTGGGAGACATTGGCGCACTATCGGTTATTCACACCGCTGAGCGTGCAGCTCAGTCAAAGTACAGCTTTTCAAATTATACCGGTTATATGTTCAGGAACATCAGATACTATGTAGATCTTACTCATAACTATATTTATATTAATCAGCCAGTTAATACTCGCAACTATACCTTCAGTAACTGGCTCGTGGGTAATAATGGCCACATCAATATCGCTCGTAGCACACACACGATTTCGATTGATGACAATGCCCTGAAAGATCTGCTAAAGGGAGAAACTACGCTGTCTCATATTTATCAGGATGGCTATACCCGCAATAATATTATCAGCATGCTTACCCCGGTATATCTGGGTGATAAAGTAAAAGGCATTATGATTACAGACATCAACATTGACGATCTGGTGGTTTCGTTTAATACAGTCGATCGTCCGTTGTTATGGCAATTCCTTTCTTTGTATGTCACCGATAATGAAACCGGAAGCCATATTGTTTTCCATAAACCATATATCAAATCTTATGCTTTGATCAGTTATGAAGACTCGCTTACCCAGTATTACACCCTGCATGTGAAACTAGATGCTATCTACGTTATTGTTGCGAATTTATGGCTGTTACTGCTTTATCTTCTCGGAACCTGGGGATTATGCCGATATGCCCATAAACAATTAATCAGACAAACTTTGCTTTCTAGGGATAACGTGACGGACGCGATGACCGGACTGTATAACAGAAAAGTTATTACACCGGAACTGGAACATAAAATCCGCTCACTCGTTGACAGAGGTATCCCCGTCACGGTCATCGCAATTGACAGTGATGGACTCAAAAGAATAAATGACTCTTTCGGTCACCATATAGGCGATAAAGTGATACAGATGCTGGGGATGGCGCTGGGAAATGCCATTCGTAAAAGTGACTACGGTATCCGGCTTGGGGGCGATGAGTTCTGCCTTGTTCTTATCGATTATTCTCTGAATAAATTCCGTGATGTTATTACTCGGGCGCAGGAACAATTACTAGCGATTGACCCGGATAAACTGGTGGCATTTTCCTGGGGGGCATATCAACTGCTGCCAGGAGACACATTGGAAGTGGCGATGCTGAAAGCCGATGAGTTGCTTTATCAGCATAAACGGAGCAAGTACCCCGAGCGTAAGTGAGATGTTAGCTGTTACAGGCATTTAGACGTTTAGAAAGGTGAACCAGCACATTACTTCCTATCACGTTAGCCAACTGGATATTCAGCAATGGCATTAACATCTGTAAGTAACGCTACCTCCGATTTCATCTGCCTCTGCCGTTCGTGAATTCTGAAACCGTGTATCACCATTGCCTGCATCATCGCCGCCTCAAGCTGTTGCAGGAACGCAAAATTCACCGGAACATCGTGGTTATCTGCATCCGTCCAGAAGAATCCCTCCGGTAACTTTCCTGCACTGCCAGCCATAATCACGGGTACAAGACGCTCCTGCGATGCTTTGCCTCCATCCCACCGGCGATTGTCCAGTTCAAAAATAATGTTGGCGTTTTCCTGAACGTCCCGCCAGTTGCTGATTTCAGCCAGCTTCTGGTTGCGTAAATCCTCCACCATCTTGTCAGTCACAATAAAAGGGGCGACAGGACCATACTTTCCTGATTCAAGCTCGCTGTAGATACGGCGTCCATGCTCCTCAAAATCATTCGGACATGCAGTGAACGGCAGAAATTCATCAAACTCTGCAAATTTAACCCTGCAGTTAATTGCAGTATGTTCTTTATTCGCCCACTCAGGAGCCTGAATGCCCTCAATGTTCATACAATCTCCTTTTATGAAATTCGCTGAAAAAGACCTACATAATGCGAAGTAGTACCGTTTTGCCACTGGTTTGAGATAATGCCGCAAGCTCGCCACGTCCCCGGAAGAGGGTAGGGCCCATATTGAACACCCGACCTGTAGGCATCAATAGTGTATGTACTATAACGATCCGGTGGAAAAATAATGCCGCAAGCCTTGAGACTCCCCCCTGCAACGGTTGCGCCTGGGGCAAGAGGTGCTCCAACACTCATATATGCCAGCGCAAACGAACCTACAGCATGAAGAGCACCCGCTGGTGCGCCTGCTGGTCCCTGCGGCCCTTGCGGTCCCGTAGCGCCTGTTGCTCCATTTGCACCTGCTGGTCCTTGTGGTCCAGTAGCTCCTGTTGCCCCCTTAGCGCCTGCAGGTCCCTGTGGTCCCTGTGGTCCAGTTGACCCGGTATCCCCTTTATCTCCCTTATCCCCTTTTGCACCTGCCGGTCCCTGCGGACCTGCAGGGCCAGTTGGTCCTGTTGCCCCCGTTAACCCGGTATCTCCCTTGTCCCCCTTTTCACCTTTTGCACCTGCCAGCCCCTGCGGACCTGCAGGGCCAGTTGGTCCTGTTGCCCCCGTTAACCCGGTGTCTCCCTTATCCCCCTTTTCACCTTTTGCACCTGCTGGCCCCTGCGGACCTGGCGGACCACTGAGGTCTTCGCTTTCCTGTATCTCTTTAATGGTATCAGCGGCGGCTTTTGAGGCTGCATTCCTGGCCTGTTCAGCAAGGAGCTGTGCTTCATCCCTTGCCTGTCCACTTTCTTTCTCACTGGCAGCAGCAGCCTGTGCGCTGTTCCGGGCATTCAGGGCGTCTTCCTGAGCTTCATCGCGCAGCGTCAGGGCCTCATCTCTGGCCTGCTCTGCGCGAGTGGCACTCTCAGTGGCTGCATTTTGTTGATTCTCAGCAGTTTTCGCAGCCTGCAATGCTGATGCTTCACTTAAGGAAGCCGATTGTGCACTGCCTGCTGCCTCAGTCTCTGATTTAGCAGCCTTTTCACTGAACTCCCTGGCATGCAGTTCACTTATCGCTGCAGCTGCAGCGCTGTTATCCCCCTGTTCTGCAGCCTGTGTAGCCGTGAGGGCGCTTTCACGCACTGAGGTTTCAGATGCGGCTGCATTACCGGCATGCTCACCCGCTGTTTGTGCTGACGCAGATGCACTTCCGGCACTCCCTGCTGCAGACTGTGCCAAAGCGCCTGCCTCCTGCTGCGCTTTCTGTGCCGCATCAGCGGCGATCTTTGCCTTTCCGGCCTGTTCCGTCGCTGTCTGTGCCGACTTTGCCGCACTGTCAGCATCTGCACTGCTGGCCAGAACGCTCTGCGCGGTCTGTCGGGCATTATCTGCAGCAGACCGGGCAGAATCATCAGCAGCACCCGCAGAGAGTGCCGCCTGGCGCTGTGACTCTGCCGCAGCAGTTGCAGACAACGCTGTCGCGTCTTTACTCTGTTCCGCTGACTGTGCGGCCTGTTCGACTCGTTCCCTATCCTTCTCTGTTGCACCGCTCAAATCCACTACGCGTTTTACCATTTCCTCAAAACGTTTCATCACCTCCGGACGAAGGTCCGCGTCCTTTGGCGCATCGAGAAACGCATTCAGGGTATCCGGCGTATCGGTCGGGGCCACGTAAATATCGCCAGCCACTGAGGGAGGAAAACCTTCCCGCTGCAGTGACACACTGTAATAACCCGGTTCAGCCTCAATGCTGTAATGGCCGTTCGCGTCCGAAACAGAGGATGACATAACCTCCACAACAACGGTCGCGCTGGTTTTCTTCGCATTCAGTTGGATGATGCAGCCCTGTATCGGTTTCCCCGCTCCGTCTTTTAATACGCCAGAGATAAGTACTGCCATAATTCCTCCATAAAAAAAACGCCCGAATGAGCGCTCGTTTTGGGATTCAGTCATCAGTAAATGCTGATGCCTGTGCTGTTCTTCTTCACCACCATGACCAGTAGGTTACTGATAAAGGCAGGAGTATCGCCGCCGCCACCATTACCCTTGCTTGAAACCGTAAAGCTCATGGTCACATTTCCAGCTCCGGCAGGCATATCAATGACCGTACTGAATGATTTCGTTGGAATTGCGGGATATGCGTTGTATATCTCTCTGCCGTTGTGCTTCACAACAAGCCCACAATCTGTCCACCGGTCATTACTTGTGGCTGATTGCCCACTTGCTCCTGCAAAAGTGATGGGTGGAATAATTATCTGCCGATCAAAATCGTGATCATCCTGTATCTGGACCGTGAGGGTTCCATTCGGGTAACGCGGGGTACCGGGGAAAGCCCCTCCAACTGCTTTAACGATATCGCCAACAATCTTCTCTGCCCGCATCGTCCCCTTGATGATGCAGTTTTCCTCAATGGTCACATTGTTGAGAGCACCAGAGTTTGCACTGATATGGCCGCTGATATCCGCATTACGGGCGGTCAGCCTGCCGGCAGGCGTCAGCATAAAGGTCGGCGGGTTCCCGCCGCTGGTGATAGTGGGAGCCGTCAGATACTTGAGGAACACCTCGTTCATAAATATCTGATTCCCCTGAGCCACAAACATCGGGGTCTCATTGCCATTTGCCGGGTCGATAAACGCGATACGGTTTGCTGCCACCAGGAACTGGCTTACCTTCCCTTCTTCCGTGTCCTCCATGCTCAGGCCCAGACCAGCCACATAGTGCTTCCCGTCTTTGGTCTGCTCTATCTTCACGCCCCACATGGCATTCCATTTGCCGTTCGCGTCCTGCCATTCTTTCGAAAACTCATCCAGCCGGCTGGCGTTGTCTTCTGTCAGCCCCACCTTCTCCAGCAGCTCTTTCCCCAGATGACTTTCGGTGATTTCCCCTTTGAAGAAATCCAGGTAACCCGCCGCATCGTTGCTGGCCTGCCCTTTAGCCTCCACGAACGCCGACTTTCCGACCTGGTTCACGGCCCGGATATAGAAGTAATAGTCCTTGCCGGGTTTGATACTGCTGCTGGCCGCAATCCAGTACAACGCGGTGCCGAGATAACGCGCATCGGTTTCCACCTGGCGGATATCGGCGATTTTTTTATCCGTAAACCAGAATTCATACTGCACCGTGGGGTCGTATACCGCCTGGCGTGGGGTGGCTGTTATCTGAAAATAGCCGGGAGTCAACTCAACATAAGAAGGTTCTGCCGGTGCGGCGATGCTGAAATCCGTGCTGGCCGGATCGCCCTGCTGGCCCTGGCTGTTCACCGCCCGCACCGTCAGGGTGTAACGTCCCGGCGTCAGGTTACGGAAAGTATGCTCCGTTTTTGTCAGGGTCAGGCTGCTGGCCAGCCGGTCGCTGTTATCTTCCGCTTTCACCGTCAGGCGCAGGGAGAAGTTAACCCCCTTAACCACACGCGGGGTATCCCATCGCGCCCGCACCTGATACTGCCCCTCCTCTGCCAGAATCTCTGTGGTCAGGTGCTGCACGGCAGGCGGCGTATTCGTGATACCGGTGTCCGGTAACGGATCAAACGTCGCCCCGTTGTCCACGATGCTCGCTTTCTCCGGGACATGCTGTACGGCGGTAATGGCATACGTGCCGTCATCGTTTTCCCGTATGGCCACACAGCGAAACAGGCGCTGGCGCAGGTCCGGCAGTTTCAGCCCCCACACGCTGTACTCCGCCACGCCATCGGGTAACTGGCTGACGGTCACGGAGTCCGGGGTGGGGTGCGCGGTAACTGCGACGGTAACAGGCTGACCATCGCTGCCCACCAGGTTCAGCACCACATTGCCGCCTGCCGGTATCTCCACCTCACGGTCCAGCGTGAGCGTGCGCGTAAGGCTGTCGACCGACAGGATTCGTCCGCCCACGGTCACACCGGCATAATCACTGTCGCAGATCTCAATGATATCGCCGGGAACATGTCGCAGCCCCTCATCAGACGAGCTGGTCTGAATACTTCCCACGCCTGTTTTTCAGTTGTGGCCCCGGAATACACTTCGGCACCAAACTCGTTATCACAGGTAAAACAGTACAGCGCCACACCTGCCGATATTGCTGATTTTCCATTTTTACGCGGTATCTCCGTGTAAACCTCGCGAAATCGTCGAAGCTTCGACCCTTTCTGGACCCAGCCAAAGGCGCAGCACACAATAAACAGTTGCCATGCCTCCAGAGTGATCGGCATCCGCTTGAATGCCCAATCTCCTTTTGTATGTGGCAACAACTGGATAAATTTCGCGGCCTTTTCTGCCATGTCTTTATCGAAGCGGTAACGAAATTTCTTACTCTTTTCAGCCGCCATGTCATCGACATGACGCTGGCAGGCCTGAATGACAAACTGGCACGCCGGAATTTTCCCCCGCACAACGTTGCGGGCGTATTGATTCGCGGCGTTTACGTTGGGGTACGATTTCCGGCTCATGAGTTGATCATCTTCAGGAATGGGTTAGAGGTTTTCTTCTGTCCGGCAAGGCCGATTAGGCGTTGTCGACTGCTGGGATCAAGGCCAAGCATGGAGCCGGTAGAGCTCATCTCCGATTCCTGCTCTTTCTTTGCGGTTAGCTCAGGGTTTTTTATCTTCCCCCCCATAGCACCAGTGATAGTCAGCCCTTCTCTGGCGATATTTTTAACCGCCCTGCGCCAGAACTCATATGCAACACACCAGCGCTCAAGTACGGCAAGATCGGTAACACACAGTAATCCCTGTCCACATAATTCTTTCGTGGTCAGTTCCCACATGACGGCCGCCATTGGCAGACCATCATCCTCAGAAAACCAGTCAGGTGGTGCCACACCTTTAATCGGTGTGAATACAGGTTCCTCTTTATTCAGGGCTCGTTTGCCGGGGTTCCCTGCCAGCTCCTTGCGCGCCGTTGGCTTGGGGCGACGCCCGGAACGCCCCGCCGTTCCAGCCATAAGCGACACTCCTGGTTAAATTTCATTTTTCGCGGGTATAAAAATACGAGGAAGCGGGCAGTCCTAAAGCGCGAAAGGGGTCAGGGATTTGATCCCCCCTCCCCCCTTGAAGATGACAGCAAGAAAGCATGCAAAAGCAGATACTGGTCATCCATCAGGATGTTCAGCATAGTGTCTTCAGTTAATCTCAATAAATAAACGATGGAGTCTAAGAAATGGATAAAACTAGAAAATATGATAGAGCCTTACAACTTGAGATCCTCAACGCTCTTATAGATTGTGCTCCTAACTTTTTAAACAAGGCACAGGAGCGAGACCTCATTGAGAAGTTTGATAACTATGATCACTTTGTGGCGTGCATGCTATATCTTGAAATGCATGGTCTTGTTTCTACACCCTTCGTACGTAGCGAAACCATGGCTGGCGTTGATTTTATCTTCAACGCCCCATACTGCAACATTACAGAGAAAGGAATTGATTTTCTTCTTGATGATGGCGGCTTAAGTGCGATCCTTAAGGTTCAAACCGTTCGGTTACACAATGACACGATTGTTGCCCTTGAGGATATAATCCGTGTCGCAAATATATCTGAAGATCAGAAGAAGGGATTGATTTCAAAACTCCGAGAGCTTCCGGGAGACGCCATAAAACATTTGACCCTACAGTTACTGACTCAGGGGGTTCTGAATCTGCCGAACGCACTTCGACTAATTCAAACAACCCTCCAGTAGGGCTAAACTCGTCAGAGGGGCGAATTAACTCAAATTTGCCCCATCCCAATGTTTTACTTAAAAACACCCAAAATTCCTTCCGGGTATCTGCATGAATGTAGAAACTGTTCTTATGCATTACAGCAGTGAATATTATCATCGAATACGTTCTCTTGCTGTCTTTGCTCTGTGGCATTCCCAGCACAACGACTCAAGGTTGGAATCGTCATCAGTACCGCCATGAGCTTTTGGAATGATGTGGTCAACGCTTGCCGCTTTCTTCGCTATCCTCTGTCGGCGATGGTTCTGACACAGGTATTTATCACGCTGAAGGATACGCGCTCGTTTGATTTCCCAGAGTCGCCCATATCCACGTTCTTGCCTGCTCTTTCCCGACTGATAATTCCGCCAGCCGTCACCAGCATGCTGCTGTCGGTGTTGGTCACAATATCCGCTGACATCATTGGTGATTGCCGCACACCCTTTGTGTCGGCATGGGCGTTTAGCACGTGCTGGCATCGGCATAGTCCTGTTTGTTGGATACAAATTGTGTAATAGGCGGAAAGTAAAAATGAACCAGTAGTTGATTGAAAGTTCTCATAAATAGCGAGAATCTGCGCGGTTCTTGCCCCGTAACATCAAGGATTATCAGAAAGAAATAAAAATGAGAATTATTATCAAAACATTCAAGTGAGATCGCTGGAATAACAAACTCTTAATCTCTCAACAAAAATAAGGATTTGTTAAGCTTCATGATTTATGGTCGATGTAATACACCGTTTGAGGCAAGAATAATGGTCAAATTCTCAAAACTTCAGATTCGCTTACACTGGCTAACCCTGATATTAATAGCGATAACCTATGCAGCTATGGAGCTTCGTGGCTGGTTTCCCAAAGGCAGTAACACCTACCTTCTCATGAAAGAAACACATTACAATGTTGGGGTGTTTGTCTGGTTTTTAATGATAATACGATTAATTATTAAACATAAGTATCATGATCCAGCTATCACTCCCCCCCCACCAGCCTGGCAGATGATGGCTGCTAAAATAATGCATATCCTGCTGTACATTTCTTTTTTGGCTCTACCATTATTAGGTATTGCAATTATGGCTTACGGTGGAAAGGACTGGAGTTTCTTAGGTTTTAACGTTGCATCGTTCGTTAATCCTGACGGGGAAACAAAATCACTTATCAAAGATACTCACGAAACACTGGCAAACATCGGATATTTTTTAATCGCAGCGCATGCTGGTGCAGCGTTATTCCATCACTACGTCCAGAAAGATAACACTCTTTTGAGGATGATCCCTGATTGTAACGATAAGAAATAAATACAAATTTTAATGTTTAACATTACAGCAGGCACTCAGTGAATGTCTGCTGTAATGCCTGCTCAGTCAAGTTGAAGCACACCGTGTTCTTTTGAATCAGAGAATGCAACCAACCCAGTGTATTCGGAGATAGTGTTCCGTCATCAGCATCAAATGCTGAAATGGTTGCATGAAGAATCAAAAATGCTCCAAATCCCGCGCCGCTGCTGCCCCTCGATGGTCAGAATCGTCAAGGAGGACCCGTTAAAAGGTAAGCAGAAAATCTATGGTTAGAAGTGAAGGCTTTGACAACGCTCTAAATTTTATGACAGAAATAAAAAAGCATTACCTTTCAAGATAATGCTTTTTCACTCGAACTGAGTCTTATAACAATTAGATTAATGTGATTTTAATATCATAGCTTTCAAGACCAGTCATTTTTTCACGAGCATTAAACTGGATATCGGAAACTTCTTTTCCTGTCTTTTTTTTGAGTTCAATAATTTTTTTTGTGATGAATTCAGAAATATCCGCTTCAGTTTTTCTTTTTAAATCTTCGACGTTCATTGTTTACCCTCTTGATCTCTAACGTATCAACGCCAAGCATGTTACATTCCCCGTAGAGCACTTGTATAAGCGCTGATATGTTTAAAAGATAGAATAGAAAGACTCAATTATCAATAGTTTGCAGTACAATCTTCATGCAAAAGAGCTCGCGACCACACAAACCACTGTACTAAAATCCGGGTCGGTCACGAAACAACCAGATCTCATTTCAAAAGCTTCGAGGCTGCCTCGAGGATCTCTTCTGAACTGACATCACGATCAGAGGCTACATAAACTATTTTATGGTCTCCTGTCAGAGATGGAAATCCCGCTGACATCACGGGTAGGTGTGCTTTTTCCCCATTGGGAAACTCACGCATTATCGTAGTAATACCTTTCATTACGGTTACAACAACTGCAGGTTCTGCATTAAAAAAAACGATGACTTTTTTCATAATTTTACCGTGATGTCTCTTACAGAGATTGTCGGTTCAGCATACAAAAAAGGCTCCATAAGGAGCCTGAAATTTATTTTCTGAATTCTAAAGAAGACTGACCAGAACGAATGTACAGTGCAATATTATCAAATGTAATCATTGTTGATTTGCAAAAAATACATTTTGCTCCGAAAGGATTTTTTTCAGTAACATCAAAGTTTGACGTTCGGTACTGAGATCCGTGGCAACACGGACATCTGAAGTGAATATTATTAGTAATATCAGTTACCTTATACAGCCACGACATTAACTGCCGTGGGGCCTTTAGGTCCCTGTTCAACACTAAATTCAACTTCCTGATTCTCATTCAGCGTCTTGAAATCATTACTCTGGATAGCAGAGAAGTGAACAAACACATCTTTACTGCCATCTTTTGGAGTGATAAAACCAAAACCTTTTTCAGGATTAAACCATTTAACTAAACCAGTCATTTTATTAGACATAAACATTACCTTTATTGAGTAAGCCCTTGGGCAGAATGGTCCGAAAAAAATTATCAGAGAGAAAAGCTAACAAGGAAATCTCAACAAGAACAAGGAATAAAATTATTACAGCGACTGCTTCAGATAAATTCGTTACAAACCAGACATTCATTAACGCATGATTAACCAAACATAGCAAGGTTTAGTTTTGTAAGTAAATCTCAGTGGGTTTTGACCATAAAAATTAATTTAAATAGCTTAAATCGAAAATTATGTCATGCTGCGTAAGACCTTTATCTGTCACCCTAAGTTGTCAGGGATTTTGACTCAAGGAAGAGTCGTATTTCTTTCATAGTAAAAATTTACAAATTTATCCACGAAAACCGTCAACATCTTAATTTATAGATCTATTATTTTTTCTCTACGATTCATTGTTAGTATTTTTACGGACTCATAAATCCGCTCACATGTCATTCCTGCCCGGTAGTTTTCATCAGCGCGCTCAGCATTGTATCGAGCTTCTTCTGCCAGGCTTCCTGGCATGTCTACGAGCATTGTGGTGTCATGGCGGATGGAAAGTTTTGTTGATTCGTTAGTTATCGAGCTGTAGAACGCTATGCTCTAGCGACTCGGAATAGGCAATCAGCCCGGTGTACTCAGGGATAACCTCGCCATCATCCGCTTCGAACTCAGGGATTGTTCCGGTAGTGATGGTGTATTGTGGCTGGCCATCTTCTTTTGCGAAGGCCGCCAGGTCTTCAATCTGCTTAGCTGTAAGAACTACTGTATTGCTCATTCCTCAGTTGTTAAAAATCCCCGCTACTGTGAGGCTTGATTGATTATCGCTAACGATTACATCGTAACGGTTATAAAAGAAGCTATTAGCCAACATGTGGTGTATGGTTGTTAACCGCCCACCAGGACAATCAACATGTCGATACTCAAAGATATCAAGATGCGTACTTTACGCCATGTGAAAAGTACTTGTCCTCATTGCTCCCGCCAGTCAATGCACAGTCTGTCGAGAATAAAAAACAATATAACGTTAATTTGCCCCTTCTGTGGAAACATCTATCTTCCATCTGAAAGCAAACCAATAAAGTAACTGATTGAATACCAAATAAAACCCATACTCTCAGAATGTGGCAAAGCAGACATAACCTTTTATTGTTGTTCTCATTTAAGAGAATGTAACACCCAGAGTGGAGAGGGATTTTTCTTCTCCACAACGGCGATCAAGTTCAGCCACTGCATGCGGGCGTATGGCATCAAGAAAGGCGTTATCCTGAAAGGTAGACTGGATTGTCACACCAAATCCGGCACCACTTTCCAGTATGCTTTTCTGATGCTGTAGTTCTTTTATATCGTTATTGAGGTAATACGCTTCACCTAGGTTTTCTGCGTTCATCGCCTAACCCTGTTGTTGTTTGACTGCCTCACTGAGTCGTAAATGCGCTCACACGTCATTCCTGCCCGGTAGCGTTCGTCAGATCGCTCAGCATAATATCGAGCTTCTTCTGCAAGGCGTCCGAGCATGTCGGCGAGCACTGCGGCGTCGGCTCCGGCTGTTTTGCTTCTGACGGCAGTGGCAAGATCTGCGGTGTGCTTTGCGGCGTCCAGGCGGGAGGCAAGCTTTGTTGCTTCGGTACGCAGCTGGTTAACAGTGGCAGACAGACCAGCAGCAGTGGCAGCAGATTTAGCGGCTTGCACTTGTGCATCTTTTACAGCCTCATCACGGGCAATTATGCGCCCTTGCTCAATCATGCGGGCGGCGGTCTGCGCGTTCGCTGTTTGCGATGATTCCGCGCTGTCACGGTCAGCCCACTTCTTTTCCCAGCCGTGATTGCTCCATACGTTTCCGGCGATGAATGCGACAGCCACCAGCATCAAAATAACAATGAACTGATAGCGCAGGTTCACTTGTCTATCCCCCAGCACGTCAGCGCGCTTTCCTGGTCTCGTCGTTCAACCTGTCCGTAGCAGCCGTTTTTCTGGCCTTTGGTCAGACGGCAATCGCGGCCACCGTCTTTAATCCACCAGCGGATCGCCTCACATGCCCCTTTTGTATCTCCGGCGTTGATACGCTGGTAGAACGTTGACGGGAAGCATTTGCCTGGACCAATGTTATAAGGGCAGAAAGAAGCGATACCTGCCTTCTGCGGCTCACTCAACGGAACTTTTATATTTCGTTCAACCCATGCCAGCGCCTTGTCGCGTTCTATGCCGTTTACCTGGGCGCATTTCTCAGCAGACACCTTCATACCCTGCTCTACTGGCTTACCATCAACCATTGTGGCGCCACGGCAAATGGTCCAGATTCCGCCGCCGTCGCGATATGCTGTGAGGCTGTTACCCTCTTTCTCATCCAGAAACTGATCGAGAATAAGAGGTGCTGACGCACCGGCAAGAATCAAACTAACTACCGCTGTGCTCAGTTTATTCTTCAGCTTTGGTGACATTGCCATTAAGCCGGTCCTCCCTTTCCTTTTTCCTGTAGTACCAGTTCACTGCACAGGTGATAACAGTACATGCGATACCAACAATAATTGCCCAGTCGCTCAGGCTTAACCCTGCAATTCTGTCGGCCAACATCCAGGACACCTCTTTTGCTGTTTTTGCTGTTTCGGCATATGCCTTCGCTGATACACCGCAGCCGGTCAGCGTGGTTCCTGTTCCATATGAAAGTCTGCTGTAAATGGTGCTCATTCTGGTCATAGCCCTACCTCCGATTTTTCGGATGGTGTTGTGTGTGATTAAAGGGTCAGGCTTCACGGGCTGGATTTATCAACAAAGCACGTAGTGAGTGATACCCGTGAGCCTGAAAAAGAAGAGGCCGCCGTTTGGCAGCCTCGAATGATAATTGTCGTCTGTATCGGTAGATTGAGCAGTTCATAAAGTACATCTGCCATTAATCTCACCATAATGATGCAAAAATCCCATCACTGGTGCAATTGCACCGCTATAGATCCCGGTTGAAATATTATGAAATAATTAAATAATCAGTGAGCATGATTTTTTGTTTGTTGTTGACATTTAAATCTGCCATTAATTAACAACCAACTCTGTGGAGGATATTAATGCTTAAACTTTTCCATTATCATTCCCAATACTGGATATTTCTGGCTATTGCACTTTCTCTTTATACAGTTGCATTTCGATGATACGCATCGTTTAGTTGCATACCTTTTTCTGATATAACTTTATTTTATATAATGAGCTTTGGCTCAAACCTTAGCTCATAAAAAACATACAGCGATAAGAATATCAGACATTCTAATGTTAATACTCCCTCATTTCATAACTGCCTGTGTAATGTTATGTTTTATAAACTTTAAATCAATTTCGACTACAGACCCAAAGAATGAAGCTTCCCAAAGATTAATGCCACTGTCCAGAACAGTGCGACCGTTGACGCTGTAGTCATCAGAGCTGCTATTTTGTATTTGCTCATCCTGCATTTTACCCAGATACTGTTACCGATTTGAAATCGTCCAGAGACACCATTAAAGCAGATTTACCTGACCGAAGAAGGTACTTCATCTGAATCATGCTAACCATTTTCTGGAAACCACACAACAATTTAATAATGATTAAAGTCAACAAGTTAAATTTATGTCAGATTATCATTCAATCTGTTCTCTGCACTTATACTCATAATGATAATCCCAAAGATAGAATGAGTATTACAGAATGCTCCCATCTTAATCACTCAATTAGCAACTAATTAACAACAGTAAGCCTGAATAGCACGCAGCGGTTTTATAATTTAAAAAAGTAAGACTAGCTGTTTTTTTCAGTGTATACCTGAATATTCTTTATCGTTTGCTCTTAGTTAAAGACTTTAAACAATGAAAAAGAACATTTTTTCCGTTAAACGGAACAAACCGATAAGTCCATTAGAACTAAAGATCTACCGCAACTACCGTATAGTGCATGGGATACGAATTGCTGTAGCGTTCGTTATTACGTTCTTATTGATAAGAATGTTGAATTTGCCAGACCACTCGTGGCCCCTGATTACACTCGTAGTCGTCATGGGACCTGTAAGCTACATGGGTAACGTTATCCCCAGAGCACTTGAGCGAATGGCAGGAACTGTAGGTGGTGCGATTCTGGGGATCATTGCATTACACATTGAAATGTACTCTCTTACTCTGATGATGCTCTGGTGTGGATGCGCTGCTTTCCTTTGCGGCTATCTGGCCATGAGTAAACGCCCATATGCTGCATTACTTGTTGGGATAACGCTTGCCGTAGTCAGCAGTGCTCCTGCCGGGGACTTACAGACAGCATTATGGCGAAGCACCAATATTATTTTGGGATGTATTCTGGCTATGCTGTTTACCAGTATTTATCCCCAAAGAGCATTCATTAACTGGCGTATCCAACTTGCTGACTTTCTTGCTGACTACTTAAAAATCACTTCAGCCGGGGTCTCACGAAACGTTCTGAACCAACCCAGAATGACCGGGCTTCAAACACGTGCGTTAACTAATGTAGTCAAAATGCGTGGTCTGATTACACCAGTGAATAAAGAAACAAAGATTGCAAAGAGTCTGCTTGAGGAGATTCAGTCGATAACCCGAGATATGATAGCTGCCCAAAAATTTCAGATAAATGCCCACTGGGCATCGCGCGGCAGCCGGTTTCTGATATTGAACTCTCATACACTTTCCGACATGGAACAAATGACTCGCAACACTCTCAGTACGCTGGCTCATGCACTGCATGAAGGTAACCCGTCTCCAATAGCATCAAACAGCGAACGTCTTAATGAAATCACACAAGAGTTGCATTGCCTTTTACTCGCAAATGAAAGTGATGAGGTAATGGAAAGTGCCGTTCATGGATATGTCTGGTTAAGTATCCAGCTTGCAATCCAGCTTGAAGCACTATCAACCTTGATAACGAAAGCTCTGACAGAAAATAAATGATTTTATTGTTAATTATGTAACGTCAGCCCGAAAATGAAAGGCACCGAAAAATGTCGGTCTCCAGAACGCTAAGAGTCCGGGTTACCATAATCCAATGCCATTCAGAACAACAACCAGGGAAACAATAATTAGTGCAATGCCTATCGATAGGCTGAGCCCGATCACGGTATTTCTGAAAGGCATTTTCATAACGCTATCTCTCCACCACGATGATAACAGTATGACTGGTTTAAGTTCAGTTGTTGTGTCGAGTATCTCCCGGTGGTCCTTTGGTTGACAAACCATGCCCCGTAAGCGCTAAGCATGTCATTCACTGGCACTGTTTACTGTCAGTTTCACCCATCCGCTTGGGGAGGACTCATCACAACCACTTCAAAACGAGAGTGTTTACTAAATGCACTATTACTTTAGAACCAATAAGTAAACCCCGCAAACAAATAGCACTATTGCTCTAAAGGGGGATCATGCTTAACGGGCCGGATTTATCAACAAAGAATGTAGCGGATGCTTCCCGTGAGCCTGAGATGAAAAAGGCCGCCGTGCGGCAGCCCCGAAGTAAAATGGATTGTTTACATTGGTGAAGTAAGAGGACCTTCTAACACCTCTGCTTCACCGTTATGGCAAATGTCATCACCTCTTGTCAGATCACTGACAATCTTAACTGTTTTACCTGTAATGAATGATTAGCTCTAAATTACTTTTAGCTTGTAGCATAAACTTCATATTTTTATCTTGTGAAAACAAAATTGTCTTAACGGTACTTATAAACACCCCATCATTTATCAAAGAAATTCTTAAAAATTGATTACCCTCCGCCTTTAACTCTAACCCATTCATTTTTTAATAGTTTTTTTGATACTTTAATTAGTTCACTCGTGCAATTTAAAGATTCCGAATACTTTTCATTATAATTCTCTATTTCACCAGCATCATTTATCTTGAGTTGTAAACAACATAAATTTAATTTATTTACGCAATTAGTTACAAGTAAACCATCTTGCTCACTGTCATTAATCATCAAAAAAATATTATACTTTATACTATCCAGTGTGTTTTTTGCTTTCCTTACGGTCTCCAACCTTATATTAAACCTCTCTTGCACGTGTTTTAATCCATCATTATCCAAAGAGGTTTTTTGTTTTTTTTCATATCGTTTTAAACTTTTTTCATGAATATCTGCAATAATCATGTAATCAGCTAGAGCATCAAAATGGATAAAATATGCAGAGCAGTAATCTGCTATGTTTTTACGCAAGTCAACGATCCAACTTTGTCGATTAGCAGATATTACCTGAGCATTAATCGTCCTCTGGGCAATAGATGTCTGTAACTCGCGATCTTCTTTTAAAGAGGAGAACTGAGAGGAACGCTCTCCCATCATGAAAATATGTTGTTTTGCTCTCTCAGTCTGTAGAAATTTTTGTTGCTCTTGGCGCTCTTTCTTAACGTTTTTGGCATTCACATGGAACGTTCGCCACGCAATCAGCGCTGGAATAATCCCCCCCAAGAATGTAGCACCTACAGTAAGTGCCAGTTGGTTATAGTCCGTTGGAGTATCAATGGTCAGCTTAGGTAAAGAAGATAGTTTCAATAACAACTGGTCAACATTGCCAACTTCAAGAAGTTTGAAAGGTACGCCCTGCCACGACATGCTAAATCCTTTTCATATGTTAGAAAGACGAAAGCCAATATAGCATTTAATACATTAACTTTGGGAGATAAGCGCTGCTATCCCTTTACAAATACTACAGTCTGGATTAACAACAGGTACAGAATGTAAGATGCCTATAGAATTGCGCACTATCTTTATACCCCAAGCGATAAAGACTATGTGATATATGCCTACGATTTAGAGATATAAAAAGATCGGCGATATGACAGGGGTACTGGTGCAATGCACCTCGCGAATACCCCTGTCGTATCGCCGGAAAGCAAAAACCCCGCGCTGGCGGGGTTCTCGTTAAATTCAAATTGTTCGCTTTTCGTCGCTGCCATCGTGGCGCAGCTCTGCCAAGCATGAATTGATTATTCACTTTGTTGGCCCGTTTTCAAACGTTTTTACATCACAAAGCACTTATAGCTAATTCCCATCAACGTTTTGTACAAATATCATTCAACAAATGAGATGTTCGTTACAAAACGATCGTTTTGAACGATCGATAAATGAAAATCGATCTGTAATACCAATTTTAACTGTGTGGTTATCGCACGTAGACTCAGGGTCAAACCTAATAAATGGAATTATCATGAGCCTTTATCACTATTTGGCCATATATATCGCGGGCTTCATCGTAATGTTTGCTTTGTTAGTTCGTGGGGATCGAGTACATGGCCTCGAGTTTGACCTGGCTGATACGTTGATAACCTCCATTCTGTGGCCCTTCTACTCTGTGGCTATTATCTGTATTAAGATTTATGAGCGGTTTAAACAGAATCGTCAGTAATAGCCAGTTACCCCAGCTACTGACCGGGGTTTTTGTTTCGAATTACAGACTCATTAGTCTCCCGGTCAGCTCCTCTTTTGGTATGACTAACCATCCTCTAACCCAGCTCTCATCTGGTTACGAACCGCAAGGAATGTTTTTGCTCTGAATATTTCCAGGCACCATCGCACACGCTTTCTCGCCTCCCCGTCAGTTAACCATGGCGCAATCGCCTGCAGCTCCCGGGTTATGTCTGAAATTTTTTTTCGGGTGGTGTAATACTGAAGACCAACAACATAAACCGGATCGTTAATATCCAGCGCCTGCAATACGCATTGTTCAACAAAATCGACATCATCATTATGCAGGGCTTCATCAATTACACTGGCAGGTGACTGCGGCCAGAGAATACTGTGCGCCCTGTTCATTGCCTGCTGTCCACGGAATCCCTCCTCTCTAGCCTGATTTAACGCAACGGTGAATCGTTCGAGTGCCTTATCTGACCAGTTTCGTCCCTTAAGCACATTCCAGCACGCATGGCCCCGCGGCATACGGGGTGCAGTATTTCCTCCTACACCTTCGCCCCATGTAGTGAGCAGGGATTTAATCCATCCGGACTGGATCCCCGTCAGGAGAATGCATTTACCCAGCCAGCTTTTACGCGGCGCAGCTGCTGCTTTTTCAAATGCTGACTGCTTTAATCTGCGTTGCCGTGGTGTCATGCTGTTAGCTCCTCAACAATTATTCTCTCTGTTTCTCCCCATGATTTTGATACTCGAACACCATTAATCACGATTGGTGCGCAAACTCTAATCATCACCCAACTCCCCCCAGTTCGTAGAGAACCTGCACCAGCAACTCTGTTTCAGTACCGAAATTGTTTTCCCAGGACTGGCGCCCGGCATGAATGGCTATGCCGTATCCGCCCTGGCGATGATGGATTGAGCAAAGAGGAATGACTTTGAAATTGTCAGCGCACTGGCCAACTCCCTGACCAGTTCGGATGTGATGTATTTCTGCTGGGGTTTCACCCAGTTTCAGGTTTTTGCAGACAATACAGCCCAGCCCGGCTACGCGGGAAAGGTGAAGTTTTTCAGATTTATTTTTTGATCTGCTCATGCTGCACCACCAGCATGAACAAAGACACCGCTCACAAAGAAACGGTGTGAGTGGGGTAATTCAATTTTATGCGCCATCGTGATTTCCCGGTTGGCGCAGTGTTACTCCGCAGGCTGTTCAGACCCGTGTTTGAGTATAACCTAACTTATCAGGCATCTGAAACAGGAAGGCCAGCTTTCTTTCTTGCTTCTTCCAGAGCTCGCAAAGACGTCACAAATTCATCTTTGCGCAGCGCGAATCCCCTTTCTGCCCTGCCCTTTACGACATAAATCAGAACCGGGCCAGTATGCTCCGGCAGTCCGGGAATTAAATCATCCGGAATTTGCATGAGATGCCCCTTGCGGTGATATCCACACCGTTAAGCCAACGGAAATTGCGTCTTAGCTGTAGCGCGGCGCGCAACGAGAAATTTAGCAATCAGGCGTAACAAAATGGCGGCCAAGGCTGCCTGCGAGGGTTGATCAGTTAAAAAACCATTCATCCGCACTTTCCCACGTTTCCTGCAGGATTTCTTCAATACGTTTTTTATCGCTCTTTTCGCCTCCGATGACGCTTAGTCCATCAGAACCGGTTCGTCGTATCGTTAATTTACAGTCTGAATAGTCCTGGCTGATTCGACGAAAAAGTTCCTTTTCAAGCGCTGGCACAGCTCCTTTCGGAAGCTCCTTAGTGTGATCAATTGTAATTTCAATCTTCATGATTCCCTCCGCCTCGAAATACTGTACATTTATACAGCATACCTATTAAACCTCATATTCAAGTGGTTAATAGCACTTTCCGCCAAAGCCATGGCGTTGTATACACTAAGTTTTTCCGAATATTCAGAACTGATTAATAAAGAAGGTTGAAGCAGAATGAGCAAGAAAAAACCCGCCGAAGCGGGTTTTCTTTAATATTACGCAGCGCTCTGTTCAGAGCAATCACATACAGGAATCGGGAAAGGATGCCCCTTTCTCGCATAACGCATTACTCCATTGACACAAACGGAGTAGCGAAAAATGATTTCGCACGTCTTCCCGCATTTACTACAGGTTCCCATTGCCATAGCTTGAGTTTCCCTGCATACCTGTAAATCCACACAGGTTGCGCTTTGTTAGGAGAACCACTAAACTTCAGCTGTCTAAGAAGAGTGTCGTGGCTGGATTGCCTCCATACTCTGCGGAATGTGTTAGCGCACACTCCGCCCCCGAAAGCCCTGTTAGCGCAGGGCTTTTCAATAAAACTCAAAGCAAAGCTGTTTTGTCTGATAACCAAGCTTATCTAGCATTGTTTCTGCAAACAAATCCGCTTGCCATTCAGAATCTTCATTTATCTCTGGTTGTTTATTCGCAAAGTGTAAAACAGGTTTATGCTGAAGAAGCAAATGACCTAACTCGTGAAAAATAACGAACAAAGCCGACTGTTCTCCTGCACATGCCATTTCATAAATGTGGTTTGGTACCCTGATGGTTAAACTTTCTGGTTCACAGTGTCCGATAGTCAATCCCAGCGTCTCCTGAAACCATTCATCATCATCCATTGGATCAAGAACAATATTCCATTCAGAAAGCTGTTCCAGCGCAATATCAAATCTGCGTGGTCTACGTTTATATTTATATTTGCTTGTAAAACCTAATGCAAAACAGGCATTTACTGCTCTTAATTTAATATCAAGTTCATCTAAAGGACGAACACGCGTACCACGCATTTGATGCATAAAGATTACCTACATAATTATTTCTTATTAATTTCTGCGAGCAACTCAGCGAATTTTTTTAATTCATCATGAGTAAACTCCGATTTGGCAAATCCAGCCACTAGCATTTGTTGTTGCTTTGAGAGACCTTCAATTGGTACAGACTCGTTTGAAATGTTAGCCAATACATCTAAGTCCTCAATGTAATAGCCTTGCTCAGCGAAAAGCTCATTGATTGCCGATACCCACTTAGCAGGAATTTTTTTTGAGCCAGTTTCTAAACCACTTAAAAATGCAGAGGTTGTTCCCAAAGCCTTAGCCATAGTGAGTAAGGTGTACCCAGTATCTATCCTCGCTTTTCTGACGGCCTTACCGAATTCAGTGAGTGCCATAGTCCAATCCTCAGTTTGCTTATGTGTACAGGTTTGGTAATAACCGAACCTGTTAAATACCAAATGTTATGATGATAAATTTACCACACAACATAATTTTGTAAACCATTTTGGTTAATTTTTTTCTCAATATCGCTACTTCGATTCTAACCTTCGTGTTCTACCGAAACTAGCTGCTCTTTGATGTGCTGTGTTTCGGCTCAGGCCAGTGACGAGCCTTGTTTATCACCATCTTGGTATGCCTACCATCGCATTATCCTCTGCCATACGCTCGACCATGCAAACAGTGGTAGTCAGGGCGCATTCCCGGATGAAACTGTGAAGGTGTTGCTTACGCCGGTAAGGACTGTGTTTCGAGTCGCAGCGGCTTTTAAATTCGACGGTCCAGCGATGGATACAACGAGCGTTAAGTGATTTGCTCATTTCGATGCTCCCTGATTTGCTTTTTCAACCAGTTCAACCCACTGTGGTGCCAGCTTTTTTTCTGCCTGCGCGCGGCTGCCGGCCGGGCCGTTCAAACTCACACGGTAATGGTCATACGGGCATTTCAATCCGCCCCATACCCACTCCATATGGTTTGGCTTCAGCGCGTACTCAGGCATGTTCCCGCACTCCGGACAGCGTGGCAATTCGCTCTGTTTCATTGCGCCAGCTCCTGCACCAGCGCGCCATGTATGCGAATGCTGCGAACGGCTTCACGAAGTTTTTCCAGGTTGGCCAGCTTCGCTTTCGTGCGGCGAATTTCACTTGAGATACCGCGTACCGTTGGGATCAACAGATCATCAGGGCGGCTGACGAAAGCGGGGATTTCCTCGACAATTTCAGTGACGGATTTTTCTGGTACCGGTGGAGTTGATATCTCCGGTTCCCGTTGTGCAGAGCTTTTGTTTTTCACTGGTCCAGCAGCAGGCACCGAATAAACAAACTTACTGCCCACTTTTTCGCGAATGATCCGCCCTTTTGTCATGTGGTGGGTCAGCATTGGAGCCACACGTTTTGACTCAATACCTGCAAGTGTTGCCAGCTCAAGGGATGTCTGTGGTCCATGTTCCGCCAGTAATGCGATGACGTCGCTGACAGATACACTTGCCGGTGTTTTGCTGACAGAACTGGTCGCCGTGGGCTGTGATTTAACATCCCCGATACCAACTTTCCAGTACCCGTTCACCTGAATAACCTCGTTACGTTCTTCCTGCTCACGCAGCATCCCGATCACCGCCGCAGGCTCAATTTTCATGCGCGCCGCAATTTCACGGGCAGTCGCTTTTTCCATCGCTTTCAGTACGTCTAAAATGGTTTCCATAAAATTCTCCAGGTTAATTTTTTAGCCCCTGAAACCTTCAGGGATGGTGTTGTCTGGCACTGAAATGGCGTTAACATCCCGCTGTTGCGTGCTACCGCCAAGGCGGATAATTAATTCATCCCACTTTTCCCGTAGCTTTGAAGGGCTCAGAACGTTGCGACACCAGAACGGATCGCGTTGTACGCGTTTGAATAAATCGCAAATCTGGCGATGGGTGCGCCCGTCTATGCAGCGCATCAGGCGTATTTCGTTTGCCCAGGCATTCCAGTTAGGGTCTTTTGGGCGTGACAGTTCGCCGTCTGTCTCGGCGGCCTTCTCGTAAAGTTTTTTGATGCGGGAAAAAATCCACTCAGCGCACTGATGATCTTCTGGTGTGCCCCATTTGCCTTTTTGCTGTTCAGAAGATGATTTTTTTTCTTCGCCTGCGGATAAATCGACTTCCGGGGACGCAGTTCCCGGACAAGAAGAGATCTGTATGTATTTATCTGTTTTAAGATCTGTATAGAGAATAGATTCGGCTTGAGAGCCGTTTCCAGGATTCGGCTTTTGAGCCGTTTCCATTCGGCTTAAGAGCCGTTTGGGTTCGGCTTGAGAGCCGTTTCCATTCGGCTTAAGAGCCGAATCCAGAGCTGGCGGGAATATCAGGGCAATTAATGCCTCTTCATTGATGCGATAATGCATCTTTGGCGTACCATTTACCTTGCGTTTCTTCTCTTCGATAACACCAGGCAAATACTGGCTGAGTATTTTGCTCATTGCCTTGCGGATGACGTCCTCACTGGAGGCTCGAACTTCCGCAGCAATTACCGCATGCTCTTTGTAAAACCAGCCATTTTCGAGGTGGGATTTACCAGACCAGAACACCAGTTGATTCAGAATCGCCGCGAGTAAATGCTGTTGGCGGTCACCGGCGAAAAAATCCAGGTAAGGACAAGGGATCGTGATGCTGTTCCCCTGACCGGACATCGACTGGACAATCTCAAAAATTCTACTCACACAAAACTCCGTACCTGCTGTGCACTCTGTCATGACTGCACCTTCCTGAACTTGAGTTCAAACTCTCTCCGACCTGTCTCGCAGATGTCCTGATAGCCTTCGTATCGGTACATAACCCGAAGATGGGAAACTCTCATTACCGTAACCATGCGTCCGCGTTCGTTGCGGTATTTCATCCCCGGAATCAGTTCAGCGCTGCGATCGACTGTCTCCGCCGGTACTCTGTGCTTCATCGCTTTTTTCATGCGGTCTACTAATTCCTGGGCAAGCATGGGAGTCTCCTGTTACACCGCGTGCGTGCTGATATGTTTAAACTGGATACTGACGCCGGGAATGAGATCGGCCAGCGCCTGAATTGCCTCTGCCGTTTCTTTGCGGATTACCTGCACTGGCTTACCAGTCAGCACCGCGCTGGTCGCCTCTATGCACTCGCGGTTCGCAATGGCCACCAGGTTATGTAAGTCATGCTGACCAGCCAGCTCTGCATCCATCGCAGCTCTGATTGCTGGAGCCAGCGCAGCTGCCTGACCACGATAGTTCGGCGTGTCATTTCGAAATGCCCGCTGGATGATCTGCGTGTTGTTATGCAGGCGGCGTGCATACTCTGACGGGTCAACGATATCAGCCAGGCTGTCCAGCAAATCACCGTAGTGATGCGCTGTAATCAGCGGGACTATCTTTTTCCAGCCCCCCTTCCTGCCATCCTTCATCGCCCACTCTTCGAGCTCGAGGGCCAGCAATTTGATCTCATTGATTTTCATCAGTCAGACTCCCCCAAACGTTTTGCTTTAGCATGCTTGTCATAGATTTCGGGGTCATATTGCAGGGCGCCGTTAGAGGCGATTTGCAGTCTCATCGCGTTTTTTTCTGGTACCAAGTCACCCCATACGGAAACCGATGAAGCAGCCACGCCTGCTGCCTTTGCCGTTTTTGATTTACTTCCAAAATATTGAACTGCATCTTTTTTAAACACGACCGCGCCTCCTTAGGTTTTCCTAAGGAAAGTAGATCGTAGGGAAATTTAAGTCAAGAGAATTTAGAATTACCTAATATGGATAAAGAAACCTTCGGTACTCGTCTTTTAAGACGACGCAAAGAGTTAAAGCTTTCCCAGGCGGCCTTGGCCAAACTGGTAAAGGTTGCGCACGTAACCATTTCTCAGTGGGAGCGCGATGAAACTCAACCGGCAGGGAAGAGGTTATTCGCTCTGAGTAAAGGTTTACAATGTCCTCCAGCATGGCTTCTCTTTGGTGATGAAGCCCAGCTTCCCGGCGCTCCGTTACCATCAGAAGAGCAAAGAGAATTAACTGAGATCCAACTGGAACTGTTAGAGCTCTTTGATTCCCTCCCCGAATCAGATCAGATTGGCTTCCTTGAGGAGTTGCGTGCTCGCAACGAAAACAACAGCATCCGTCTTCAAGAGCTGTTAGAAGCAGAGAAGAGAAAAAGAAAAGCCCGCATAAAATAAACCAATAAACTCAACTCATAAAATCAATGAGTTATCTTTTCACGCCAAAATATTTAGATTTTTCTACAAAATAAAACTTGATAGAAAACTTAAGTTAACCTAAGTTTATCCCATCAAGTAACCACACGCAGTGATTACTCAGAATCAAAATGTTCCGCTGACCCTGGCGATACAGGGGAAAACAGATTTGAAGATTTAACGCAGCACAGGTGTCTTCGGGAGGGGTTACGGGCTGGAGTGACTACCAGCATCGACAGCTCTATCCGACGAAACGGAACCGTCTAACCCGCGGTTGTCGGCGAAAAGTACCGTAGGGGTACCAGCTGGTCACTGGTCCCCGCCCGAAGATACCTACCACCGCGCCTGATGTGGTTAAAAGCAGGCCAAAGCAATAAGAAGTAGAACCCTGTGCTTGCAGATGTGATTAGTTGCTGTGTGTGCCGCGTGGTCTTTGCCCATCTCCCACGATGGGCACCTTTTTTACCGGAGGGTTTATGAAAAATTCACAGCCAGTTATACCGGGCGGGGATCCTGATTTGGAAAGCTCAGTTAATAATTTTATTTACCAATTAAGAGCTCCTGCTTTTCGCGACCGCCTTACAGCTGAGCTCGAAGCACTGTACGAACAACAGAAAGCTACTCTCGATCACACTGAATCTCTGCTCAGGATGGTGCGTACCCATGGTTAAATTTACCAGCGACGATATTGCCCAGCGTACAGCTGAAGCTGAATATAAAAAAGCTGTGGCTGATATAACCGGTGTTCAAAAATACAAAGATGAGGCGGTGCTGGATATGTGCTTCATCAAAGTAATGTCAAAAATAGTTAACGACCAGAGGGTTAATATTAGCGAATTTTTACGCTGAACTTTTATTTACCCCCTTCGATAACTTTAAGCAATTAAGAGAGTTTTTATTTATGCCTTAACTGGCAGGGCTAACTACATCCATCAATGATGGCCTTGTCATAATCAGCCATGCAGGGAGGGTAAGTGACACTTGAGTGCTGTCCATATTGCAAAAAATGGAGTTCTGTTGACTCCATGTATAAATCAACAAAAAGAATGAATAAGAGAGTAGTGACTGCTTATTTCTGTAGCCTTGAGCATGCTATCTCCTACAAAAAAATTCATGAACCACGGCGCTGTAATTTAAGCAGAAGCAATGCGAGCCATTCACATAAACATTATTGAGGCTAATATGACAACTGGATTAAAAAAGTTTGGTGGGAGATTCGAACCGAAAAAAAGTGCGCTTGAAAAAGATAGTACGCTTCCGGTTTATGTTGCTTTTAAACAAGCCAAGAATAAAACAATAGCAAAAACATTACTGCATGCGGATTTTATACAGTTCGCGCCAGATTATGCTGATGATTATTTTGCTCCCAAGGTATGGGAAGTAAAGGAAGGAATGTTCTGCACTGTTGAAGGGCAGTTCTATACCGACCTCTTCACCGGTGACATTATCTGGAATGCTGAAAAAGGCGAACCAGAGCGCGTTATGGTTGAACCAGAGCTTGCTGGCGATAATGAACAACTTAATGCTGGCGCGCCGGAAGAGCAAATGAAACTGGTGAAAGAGCTGGATGTGCTGGCCCGCGCATACTGCCTTGCGGTGTTTGGTGCCATTGATGAAATCACCCCTTCTCAGTATGGCCAGTTAATCGACATGCTGAATGATGATGAATTTAGCCCTTTACGCGAACAGTCAGAGGGTCTTGCCAAAGAACCCCGCATTCTTGCCATGCTTCCTGAAAAACAGACCGAATGCCTGGCCTGGGTGCGTCAGAAGGCGCGCGACAATGCTAAATGGCCAGACTATAAAAACCTGTTTACCCAATGGGTTGATACCCCGCCCGATAAACGCGAGCCAATAAAGTGTGTTCAGAGTGGCACCAGGAGCAGTGACAAGCCAACCATGAGCGAACTTGCTACCAGACTGCGCTATCGCACAGCCATGGGAAAATTATCCCGATCCATGGATTTCGACGTGTGCAGCCCTCCAGTTAGCATTGAAATGCGCATCAATACCATGCTGTGCAGTAAAAATGTCGAGATTGATGACTGGTGTGCGCCATTTTCACGAACACCGGGTATTCATGATTATCACCCGGCTTCCATCGTGGCCATCATCAAAACCGCTGATGAAAAACTTCATATTTACCCTAGCGAACTTCGCCAATACATCGATAGCTGCATTGCGGGTTTTGACTGCGTTAATCCACCACAACTGGTCATTGATATTGCTTGCGGCCGTACGTCTGCCCCGCTGCCACAAAAGAATGATGGAGCAAAATCTGATGGTAAAACCGAACAGACGTTACAGGACGAAAATTTACCACCAGCAGTCTGCCCGGCTCGCGCTGCAGAACTCGACAGGGAACTGGATGCAGCATTTGCCAATAGCACCTCAAATGAGGGCGAAAAAACGGAAGTGACCGAACAGGAAGACGACCGACCACTTCTGGATGATCATGAAATTGAGATTGCCCACGCGCTGAATGACCTGCTGTCCGGACGTACTGACATTATGGGCAAAGAAGAAGCAGAAGGCGTTGTGGCATGCACTGGTCATATAATCGCTGACGTTCTTCCTCTGCTAATCATCGATATCGCCACCACTGAATTTTGTCTGTCGCCCAATTTCAGCGATGAAGAAGTTCATGATGTCGCAACGACAATTCTTGATAGCTGGTCTGATGATGCTGCCGTACGTCAGAAAATCGCCCTCGATGCGATCGTAGAATATCGTCGCCCGGAACCGCCAAAACCGGTGGTGATGGATCCTCCCGTGGTTACCGTTAAGCCGAAAAAGGAACCAGAAACAGTATTTGCGCCAAAACCTACCCCGATGGCCCTCACCTACCGCCAGCAACTGACGCTCGCAGCACTGCAAGGGATGTGTGCAAACCCGGCATACCGCGGTGATTTTGACGAATTGCCGCACATGGCCGCAGCGTTGGCCGCTGGGGTTATAAGTGCGGAGGTGGAGCAGTGACAGAGAATTTAACCGGCGATGAAGCCCTGATCCGTTCTCTGCACCTCTGTGATGATGGATGTGACTGGACGTCCTGGCATTTATGGCGAATGGGAGAACGCAGGCGCATAAGTGAACATGTTTTCACGCGGCCACCAGTTCTACAGCGCGCTATACAGCCGAGCATGAAACTCAAGAAAAAACGGTGCCAAAAACGAAAGGCAAAACCAACTACTGATTTTTGATTATCAATATTCGCCAGCTGCAGCATGTACTGTTGTGGCTGGCGGCATCGGAGTTATGTATGTCGCAACTCATTTTCAGCGAAGAGTGGATGGTTGAAGCGCGACTAACAGAAAAGACCGGCTTGTCTGAAAGACAAATTAAAAGTTATCGGTTGAATTTGTGGATCGAAGGCGTGCATTTCAAACATCTGACAGCTCTCGGGGAAACTAACAATTCTAAAGGTCTGCTTTGGTACAACTATCCAAAGATTAACCAATTAGTACAGGAAGCATGATGGACTTTCCAACCGGCGTTGAGCTGCATAATGGAAAAATACGGATCACATTTACCTATCGCGGCAAACGTTGCCGCGAAGTCCTTCGGGGCTGGACGGTGAACAGCAGCAACATCAAAAAAGCTGGAAATCTTCGCGCGCTCATAACAAGTGAAATACAGTTCGGTAAGTTCGACTATGCGAAACGTTTCCCGGAATCCAAAGCACTTAAGAAGTTCATCACAACCAAAAAAATCACCACGTTTAAAGAGTTGAGTGATTTTTTTACAGACACCAAAGCCTTAGAGGTATCTGGTGCAACACTGCTCTCGCTTACTTCGGTCGTAAATACGTTACTGCGTATAATCGGAGAAAATACCCGTCTGGTAGATATTGAGCATTCCGACATTTTGCATTACCGAAAGGAGTTATTGATCGGGACAATTATTAACCCGGCAATGCCGAATCTGGCCAGGCAGGGCCGCGCGCCCTCAACAGTCAATAAACAGATGGCAGTTTTATCAGAAATGCTTAAGCTCGCAAACCGAAGCCAGTTTATATTGCATGCTCCTTATGAAGGAGTGTCGCGACTCAAGTTATCTAAAAATGATCCCGACCCACTTTTACTTCATGAGTACCAGGCACTGATAGCCGCCCTTCCCCGTAGCCAGGCATTAATCATCATTGTTGCCGTACATACGGGGATGAGGCCGGGCGAGATATGCGCCCTGGCATGGGAAGATATTGATTTGGTAAAAGGTGAAATCCACGTATCCAGAAGTTTGACGAATAAGCGAGTATTTGTGCCTCCTAAGACAGATGCCGGAATAAGGACGATAACGTTGCTTAGACCTGCTCTGGATGCACTGAAGGAACAATACGAAATCACCGGCGCTAATCCGAAGCAAGAAATTCGATTTCACCATCGGGAGATCGGAAAAACTGAGCAGCAATCTCTTCGCTTCGTTTTTTCACCGACAGCATATTCGTCAAAAAAAGGCAGTTACTTCTCCAAGAACTCGATTGCCTATGGCTGGAAGCGAGGCACTAAACTTGCAAATATCCGCGAAAGGAATCCTTATCAGTCACGGCATACCTACGCATGCTGGACGTTGATGGCCGGAGCGAACCCGTCATTCATAGCGAGTCAGATGGGACATGAAGATGCGCGCATGGTGTACGAGGTTTACTCCAAGTGGATTGGCGACATGAACCAGGATCAGGTCAACATGCTGAACAATCAGATGCCAACAGCACTGCCCCCAGGGCGCCCCCACGGGCAGGGGAGCATGAGAAAAGTTATTTAATTTCATAGCGCTGCTTTCAATCCACATAATCAGCGTTAAACTATTCATACCATTATTTTAGGGAGAAACGATGATGCGCGTACTGGTTGTCGAGGATAATGCTTTATTACGCCACCACCTCAAGGTTCAGTTACAGGATTTAGGGCATCAGGTGGATGATGCAGAAGATGCGAAGGAAGCGGACTATTATCTGAATGAACATCTGCCGGATATCGCGATCGTTGATTTAGGACTCCCCGATGAAGATGGTTTGTCGCTGATCCGCCGCTGGCGCAGTAATGAGGTTTCGCTGCCGATTCTGGTATTAACCGCACGCGAAGGCTGGCAGGATAAAGTGGAAGTCCTCAGCGCCGGTGCTGACGATTACGTCACCAAACCGTTTCACATCGAAGAAGTGGCTGCGCGCATGCAGGCACTGATGCGCCGCAACAGCGGTCTGGCATCGCAAATTATCTCCCTTCCGCCTTTTCAGGTGGACCTCTCTCGACGCGAGTTATCCGTCAATGATGAAGTTATCAAGCTCACTGCGTTTGAATACACCATTATGGAAACGCTCATCCGTAATAATGGCAAAGTGGTCAGTAAAGATTCGCTCATGCTGCAGCTTTACCCGGATGCCGAGCTGCGCGAAAGTCACACCATTGATGTTCTAATGGGACGTCTGCGTAAGAAAATTCAGGCGCAATATCCGGACGACGTCATCACCACCGTGCGTGGTCAGGGATATCTTTTTGAACTGCGCTAATGAATAAACTATTGCGTCATTTTTTCCCGCTATCGCTACGGTTGCGCTTTTTACTGGCAACCGCAGGCGTTGTATTAGTGCTCTCGCTGGCCTACGGCATGGTTGCTCTGGTGGGCTACAGCGTCAGCTTTGATAAGACAACGTTTCGACTGCTGCGGGGTGAAAGTAATCTCTTTTATACCCTGGCAAAGTGGGAAAACGGCAAGATAAACGTCGAGTTGCCTGAAAATCTCGATATGCAAAGCCCAACAATGTCGCTGATCTATAACGAAAGCGGTGAGTTGTTGTGGGCTCAGCGCAATGTTCCCTGGCTGACGAAAAGTATCCAACCGGACTGGCTAAAAACGAACGGTTTTCATGAAATTGAAGCCAATGTAGACGCCACCAGCACTTTACTGGGCGAAGATCACTCCGCTCAGCAGCAGTTAAAAGAAGTCAGAGAAGATGATGACGACGCCGAAATGACCCACTCCGTGGCGGTGAACGTCTACCCCGCCACAGCCAGAATGCCGCAACTGACCATTGTGGTTGTCGACACTATTCCTATAGAGCTAAAGCGCTCGTATATGGTCTGGAGCTGGTTTATTTATGTGCTGGTCGCCAATCTGTTGCTGGTCATTCCGTTGTTATGGGTGGCTGCGTGGTGGAGCCTACGGCCGATTGAATCACTGGCGCGTGAAGTCCGTGAGCTTGAGGAACATCATCGTGAGATGCTAAATCCCGCCACCACACGCGAACTGACCAGCCTGGTTCGTAATCTCAATCGGCTTTTAAAAAGCGAACGTGAGCGCTACGATAAATACCGCACCACATTAACCGATCTCACTCATAGCCTGAAAACGCCACTGGCGGTACTGCAAAGTACGTTGCGCTCAATGCGTAATGAAAAGATGAACGTCAGCGACGCAGAGCCTATCATGCTGGAACAAATCAGCCGTATTTCCCAACAGATAGGCTATTACCTGCATCGCGCCAGTATGCGTGGCAGCAGTGCCCTACTCAGTCGCGAGCTGCACCCGGTCGCGCCGTTGCTGGATAAGCTCACCTCGGCGCTGAATAAGGTGTATCAGCGTAAAGGGGTCAACATTAATCTCGATATCTCACCTGAGATCAGCTTTGTGGGCGAACAGAATGACTTTGTCGAGGTGTTGGGCAACGTCTTGGATAACGCCTGTAAATATTGTCTGGAGTTTGTCGAGATTTCGGCGCAACTGTCTGAGGATCAGCTGCATATTCTGGTCGAAGACGATGGTCCTGGTATTCCGCAAAGCAAACGGGAAGTTGTGTTTGACCGCGGACAGCGCGTAGATACGCTACGTCCAGGACAAGGCGTCGGTCTGGCGGTGGCGCGAGAAATCACCGAACAGTATGACGGGCAGATTATTGCTGGTGATAGCCTGCTGGGTGGTGCGCGCATGGAAGTTATTTTTGGTCGCCAGCAGCCGGGCCAGAAAGACGAGTAATCGTCGCATGTAATAAATATGTACTGACTTCACGCTTGAGGTTAAGTATCCGTTATAATCGGTTGCAGATACCAGCCTGCGGGATGCTCACTATGGAATACCAACTCACACTTAATTGGCCCGATTTTCTTGAACGCCACTGGCAGAAACGCCCGGTGGTCTTAAAACGCGGGTTTAATAACTTTATTGATCCTCTTTCTCCTGACGAACTGGCTGGACTGGCAATGGAAAGCGAAGTCGACAGCCGACTCGTCAGCCATCAGGATGGTAAATGGCAGGTTAGCCATGGTCCCTTCGAAAGCTACGACCATCTTGGCGAGAACAACTGGTCTTTGCTGGTGCAGGCGGTCAACCACTGGCACGAACCTACCGCCGCGCTGATGCGCCCGTTCCGTGAATTACCGGACTGGCGTATCGACGATCTGATGATTTCTTTCTCTGTACCCGGTGGAGGCGTTGGCCCGCACCTGGATCAGTACGATGTATTTATCATTCAGGGAACCGGTCGTCGTCGCTGGCGCGTAGGCGAAAAGCTGCAGTTGAAGCAGCACTGCCCTCACCCGGATCTCCTTCAGGTCGACCCGTTTGAAGCTATCATCGATGAAGAGCTGGAACCCGGCGATATCCTGTACATTCCACCGGGATTCCCGCACGAAGGCTATGCGTTAGAAAACGCGATGAACTATTCGGTTGGCTTCCGTGCGCCAAACACTCGCGAGCTGATCAGCGGCTTCGCCGATTACGTTTTACAACGCGAACTGGGCAGCACCTATTACAGCGATCCTGATCTGCCACCGCGCGATCATCCGGCCGATGTTCTGCCGCAGGAGATGGATAAGCTGCGCGAAATGATGCTGGGCCTGATTAATCAGCCAGAACATTTCCAGCAGTGGTTTGGCGAGTTTATTTCTCAGTCTCGTCATGAGCTGGATATTGCCCCGCCGGAGCCACCGTATCAGCCAGACGAAATTTATGATGCCCTGAAACAAGGTGATGTGTTAGTGCGTCTGGGCGGATTGCGCGTATTGCGCATTGGCGACGACGTCTACGCTAACGGTGAGAAAATTGATTCACCGCATCGTCCTGCGCTGGAAGCGCTGGCCAGTCATATTGTGCTGACGGCTGAGAACTTTGAGGATGCGCTGGAAGATCCTTCTTTCCTTGCCATGCTTGCCGCGCTGGTCAACAGCGGGTACTGGTTCTTCGAAGGGTAATGCGGACTGTGCCTGATGCGACGCCATGCGTCTTATCAGGCCTACTGGAGTGAAATATTGTAGGCCGGATAAGCAAAGCGCCATCCGGCAACTACACATATTTTATTTTTGTTTCGCGGCCAATTCAGCAATACGCACAATCACCTGCACCGCTTTTTCCATTCCTTCCAGGGTTACAAACTCATGCTTACCATGATAGTTGTAGCCACCGGTGAACAGATTCGGACACGGTAATCCCATAAATGACAGCTGTGCGCCGTCAGTGCCGCCACGGATCGGTTTCAGCACAGGCTCAATATCACAATCGCGCATCGCCTGCTGGGCGATATCCAGCACATGCGGATGCTCAATCACTTTTTCGCGCATATTGTAGTAACTGTCTTCAATCACCAATTCGATATAACAGTCCGGGTGTAACCCTTTGCCGACCTTCTTGGCGATATCCATGATCTTACGTTTACGCGCTTCAAACTGCTTACGGTCAAAATCACGAATAATGTAGTGCATATCCGCCCGATCGACCGTCCCTTTCATGCTCGCCAGATGATAAAAGCCTTCGTAGCCTTCCGTCTTTTCCGGGCTTTCATCTGCCGGAACCTCTGCATGAATACGCGCTGCCAGCGACAGCGCATTCACCATCACCCCTTTTGCGGTGCCGGGATGCACATTGTTGCCAACAATTTTGATATTAACCGACGCGGCGTTGAAGTTCTCAAACTCCAACTCACCTACGCCACCACCGTCAACGGTATAGGCCCACTGCGCATCGAATGCCGCAACATCAAAATGCTTCGCCCCTTTACCCACTTCTTCGTCCGGCGTAAAGGCTACGCGGATATCACCGTGCGGAATATCTTTTTGGATAAGCACAGCCAGCGCGGTCATGATTTCCGCCACCCCTGCTTTATCATCCGCCCCCAGCAACGTTTTACCGTCTGTGGTGATCAGCGTCTGACCCAGAAGTTGATGCAGCACCGGGAACATCACCGGCGATAAAACTTCATCACCAATGCCTAACGCAATATCGCCACCGCGATAGTTTTCAACGATTTGCGGATTGACATTTTTACCGCTGAAATCCGGTGAGGTATCCACATGGGAAATAAAGCCGATCGCGGGAATATTGCCAGCAACGTTCGCGGGTAACGTTGCCATCAGCGTACCTTTTTCGCTCAGTGAAATATTAACCAGCCCCATCTCTTCGAGCTGTTGTTTGAGCAGTTGTAATAATTTCCACTGTCCTTCGGTGCTGGGAACCTGCCGCACGCCCGATTTTGATTGGGTGTCCAGCGACACGTAGTGTAAAAAACGCTCAAGTAGTTTATCCATGCAGTCACCCTCACTTTTTGTGACAACATTATCAATAAGCAACAAAAGACAAATATTGCGTCAGGTCACTTTTATCCCCGCAAGTGAGAATATTTCGCCCTGACATCCCCTCTGACTATAGGGCTAAGTCAGTAATTCGCAACAAGGATTGGCGATTACAATGGTTTGCCGTAGAATAACGGCCCTCATTAAGAGTCATCAAGGTGGTTAACCACAAACCCCGCATCGGTCAGCCATCCGTTGCGTTTACATGGGACAGAGTAAAAAATTGAATAAACAACCGCGTTCGCTTTCTCCACTGGTGCAATTAGCGGGAATTCGCAAAAGTTTCGATGGCAAAGAGGTGATTTCCAGCCTGGATTTGACCATCAATAATGGCGAGTTTCTTACGCTACTTGGCCCCTCTGGCTGCGGTAAAACAACCGTTCTTCGCCTGATTGCCGGTCTGGAAACGGTTGATTCCGGTCATATTTTGTTGGACAACGAGGACATCACTCACGTTCCAGCGGAAAATCGCTACGTGAATACCGTCTTCCAAAGCTATGCGCTATTCCCCCACATGACTGTGTTTGAAAATGTGGCCTTTGGTTTGCGCATGCAAAAAACGCCCGCAGCCGACATTTCTCCCCGCGTTACCGAAGCCCTGCGCATGGTGCAACTGGAAGAGTTCGCCCAGCGAAAACCGCATCAACTTTCCGGCGGACAGCAGCAGCGCGTAGCGATTGCCCGAGCAGTGGTCAACAAACCCCGCTTACTCTTGTTAGATGAATCCCTCTCTGCGCTGGACTACAAACTGCGTAAGCAGATGCAGAATGAACTGAAAGCACTGCAGCGTAAGCTTGGTATCACTTTTGTCTTTGTCACACACGATCAGGAAGAAGCGCTGACTATGTCTGACCGCATCGTGGTGATGCGCGATGGTAAGATTGAGCAGGACGGTACGCCGCGCGAAATCTACGAAGAGCCAAAGAATCTGTTTGTCGCCGGGTTTATCGGTGAGATCAATATGTTTAACGCCACGGTGATTGAACGTCTGGATGAACAGCGTGTTCGTGCTAACGTTGAAGGCCGCGAGTGCAATATTTATGTCAACTTCGCGGTAGTTCCCGGACAAAAGCTGCACGTCCTGTTACGCCCTGAAGATTTGCGCGTTGATGAAATCAACGATGATAATCATATCGAAGGCCTGATCGGCTACGTGCGTGAACGCAACTACAAAGGCATGACGCTGGAGTCGGTTGTAGAACTGGAAAATGGCAAGATGGTGATGGTCAGCGAATTCTTCAACGAAGACGATCCTGACTTTGACCACTCGCTCGACCAGAAAATGGCAATTAACTGGGTAGAAAGCTGGGAGGTCGTACTGGCTGATGAAGAGCACAAGTAAATTCCAGAGTGTGGTGATCTTCACCATTGTCGGTTGGCTTGTGTTATTTGTCTTTCTGCCCAACCTGATGATCATCGGCACCAGCTTTTTGACCCGTGACGACGCCAATTTCGTCAAAATGGTCTTTACGCTGGAGAACTATACGCGCCTGCTCGATCCGCTCTATTTTGAGGTACTGGTTCACTCCCTCAATATGGCGCTGATTGCCACGCTCGCCTGTCTAATACTCGGCTACCCGTTTGCCTGGTTTTTGGTGAAACTGCCGGAAAAAGTACGCCCGCTGCTGCTGTTCCTGCTGATTGTTCCGTTCTGGACCAATTCCCTTATTCGCATCTACGGACTCAAAATTTTCCTCAGCACCAAAGGCTATCTCAACGAGTTTCTGTTATGGCTCGGCGTTATCGATACACCCATTCGCATTATGTTTACTCCCAGCGCGGTGATTATCGGGCTGGTATACATCCTGCTGCCGTTTATGGTGATGCCGCTCTATTCCAGCATTGAAAAGCTCGATAAACCGCTGCTGGAAGCCGCACGCGATTTAGGCGCCAGTAAGCTTCAGACCTTCACCCGCATCATTATTCCGTTGACGATGCCGGGGATTATCGCCGGATGCCTGCTGGTCATGCTGCCCGCAATGGGGCTGTTTTACGTTTCCGACTTAATGGGCGGCGCGAAAAACCTGCTGATTGGTAACGTAATTAAAGTTCAGTTCCTGAACATCCGCGACTGGCCGTTTGGTGCAGCCACCAGCATTACACTGACCATCGTGATGGGTCTGATGCTGCTGATCTACTGGCGCGCCTCCCGCTTACTGAACAAGAAGGTGGAACTCGAATGATCGGTCGACTGCTTCGCGGCGGTTTTATGACCGCTATCTACGCGTATCTGTATATTCCAATCATCATTCTGATTGTGAACTCCTTTAACAGTTCGCGCTTTGGCATCAACTGGCAGGGTTTTACTACTAAATGGTACGGCCTGCTGATGAATAACGACAGCCTGTTGCAGGCGGCGCAGCACTCGCTGACGATGGCGGTGCTATCCGCCACCTTTGCCACCTTGATCGGCTCACTCACTGCGGTTGCGCTGTACCGTTACCGTTTTCGCGGTAAACCGTTCGTCAGTGGCATGCTGTTCGTGGTGATGATGTCGCCGGATATTGTGATGGCAATATCTCTGCTGGTGCTGTTTATGCTGATCGGCATTCAACTGGGCTTCTGGTCGCTGCTGTTCTCGCATATCACTTTTTGTCTGCCTTTTGTGGTGGTGACGGTTTACTCTCGCCTGAAAGGTTTTGATGTCCGCATGCTTGAGGCGGCTAAAGATTTGGGTGCCAGCGAAGTAACTATTCTGCGCAAGATAATACTGCCACTGGCTATGCCTGCGGTGGCTGCGGGTTGGTTGCTGAGTTTTACGCTGTCGATGGATGATGTTGTTGTTTCATCTTTCGTCACCGGACCGGGTTATGAAATTTTGCCATTAAAAATCTACTCAATGGTTAAAGTCGGCGTATCACCAGAGGTGAACGCGCTGGCGACCATTTTGTTGGTTCTGTCGCTGGTTATGGTGATTGCCAGCCAGCTTATTGCACGTGATAAAACCAAGGGCCGCTAAGGCCCTTAATTCAGGGGACGTTAAATGATGAAAAAATGGTCACGCCACCTGCTCGCGGCGGGTGCTCTGGCACTGGGCATGAGCGCCGCTCACGCGAATGACAACAACACGCTCTATTTCTATAACTGGACTGAATACGTCCCACCGGGTCTGCTGGAACAGTTCACCAAAGAAACCGGCATTAAGGTTATCTATTCGACCTACGAGTCGAATGAAACCATGTACGCCAAGCTCAAAACCTATAAAGACGGCGCATACGATTTGGTGGTTCCGTCCACCTATTACGTCGATAAAATGCGTAAAGAAGGCATGATCCAGAAGATCGACAAGTCGACGTTGACCAACTTCCACAACCTCGATCCGGAAATGCTCAACAAGCCGTTTGACCCAAACAATGACTACTCCATCCCGTATATCTGGGGTGCAACGGCCATTGGCGTCAACAGCGATGCTATCGATCCGAAAACCGTCACCAGTTGGGCCGATCTGTGGAAGCCGGAGTACAAAGGCAGTCTGCTGTTAACGGATGATGCGCGAGAAGTGTTCCAGATGGCGCTGCGCAAGCTGGGATATTCCGGCAATACCACCGATCCTAAAGAGATTGAAGCCGCCTATAACGAGTTGAAGAAGCTGATGCCTAACGTTGCGGCATTTAACTCTGACAACCCGGCCAACCCGTATATGGAAGGCGAAGTTAATCTGGGGATGGTGTGGAACGGCTCCGCGTATGTTGCGCGTCAGGCGGGCACACCGTTGGAAGTGGTATGGCCGAAAGAAGGTGGCATTTTCTGGATGGACAGCCTGTCTATTCCGGCTAACGCGAAAAACAAAGAAGGTGCGCTGAAGCTGATTAACTTCCTGCTGCGCCCGGACGTCGCGAAAGAAGTCGCAGAAACTATCGGTTACCCGACGCCGAACCTGGCAGCACGCAAGCTGTTAAGTCCTGAGGTCGCGAACGACAAAACGCTCTACCCTGACGCGGAAACCATCAACAAAGGGGAATGGCAAAACGATGTCGGTTCCGCCAGCGCTATCTACGAAGAGTATTATCAGAAGCTAAAAGCAGGACGCTAATACTCGTGCAACCCGGCAGGCGTCGCTGCGCCGGGTTGCTACCTGCCAATCCCTACTTTTTACGCCTTTCGGCTGATTCCCGCTCCCCAGTTTCTGGCTATGCTTACAGTATTCCAGGCCGGCTTCTGAGGCTTCCAATGACAACACTCTGGCTGCTACTTGAGTTGGCTAATCTGATCGTATTTACGCTGGTGATTCTCCCACGTAAGCAGCCGGTAAACGCTCGTCCTTTGCTGCCTGTCATCGCAACCCACCTGCTACGGCTCACCTTTTTAATACCGATCCTGGTTTTTGGTTATAGCCTGTTTTTCAGTCATCAGATTGGCCCGGTGGAGTGGGGATGTCTGATTTTGGCGATCGTAGGTAACGCGCTGGTCATCAAAGGAAAATGGGATTTGGGGGAGAGCCACACATGGACAGGCTACTATTTACCTCGTGCAAAAAGGGTTACGCGCGGCATTTTTGCCTGGATTGCGCACCCCATGTATACCGGAATTATTCTGGTGATTATCTCGTGCAGCCTGGTTTACATTACCCGACTACCCATATGGCTGAGCGCACTGGGGCTGATCTGTTGTTTTTACATCGTAGGATTTTTGATTATGGCGGCCCTGCGTGAGGACCGCCAGCTTGTACAGGCTTAAACAGTATTATCCGGATAGCCGTTACAGCCCTTTCAATAACTTCTCAACGAACTCAGGCACTACCTGGCTTGCCGGACCGTAATACTTCTCTTCAAACTCGCTGCCTACCTGGCTCGGTTCGAGATTGAGTTCTACCGTATGTGCCCCATGCAGTCGCGCCTCATGCACAAAACCCGCTGCCGGATAAACATGTCCCGATGTGCCAATCGCAATGAACACATCTGCCATTGCCAGTGCCATATAAATTTCATCCATACCCAGCGGCATTTCACCAAACCACACTACGTGTGGTCGCAGCGGTGCCGGAAACTGGCAGCAATGACATTTATCTTCCGGTGTCACATCGCCCGTCCATTCCAGAATCTGCCCGCTTTGCGAACAGCGAACTTTGAGCAACTCGCCGTGCATATGGATAACGTTCTGGCTGCCCGCACGCTCATGCAGATTATCAATGTTCTGCGTCACCAGTAAAAAACGATCGCCCAGCTCGGCTTCGAGTTTTGCCAGTGCGATATGCGCCGCGTTGGGTTGGATTTCAGGCTGCTGCAACTGATGGCGACGGGCGTTATAAAACGACTGAACCAGTTCCGGGTTTCGACTAAATCCTTCCGGAGTCGCAACGTCCTCTACCCGATGTTCTTCCCAGAGACCATCCGCCGCGCGGAATGTTCGAATTCCTGACTCAGCGGAGATTCCCGCTCCAGTCAGTACCAGCACTCTTGGTTTTTCCATCAATTCAGGCACCACTCTGTCTCTGAAAAAGATTCGTTGACGCAGGCGATCGCGCAAATGGCGTTTATTTTTACGAAAGCGGCTTAACCGATGACCCCGACGCGACAGCATAACAACCTCTTTGTATTAATCGGTAAGATGTAGGAAAGCAGCCCCGCGCATCCCGCCGGCATCACCGTGCCGTGCCTGCTCAATACGCGGTACCCGGGCAACCGGCAGCAGATGACGTGGCAGTCGATCCGCCAGTTGCGTCGTAATAGCGGTAAAATTCGACAAGCCTCCGCCAATCACCACCAAATCAGGATCGACGATAGTCAGGATATTCCCAAGACACACCGCCAGCAAATCCAGATAGCGTTCAACGTGGGCACGCGCGTGTTCATCACCCTGCTCCCACAGCGCGATAATTTCGCGGGCATCCAGCGGTTGATGGTAGTAATGCTGATACAACCACGCAAATCCACCGCCGGAAAGATAGCTTTCGATGCATCCCAGTTGACCGCATCCGCAGCGGCGCAGCGGGAAATCAAAGCCCATCAGCGTCAGCGCATCGACCGGCAAACGAATATGACCAAACTCACCGGTGATATAGCTGCGTCCGGTGATGGATTTCCCGTTAAGCACCAGGCCGCCGCCGACGCCCGTACCGAGAATCAACCCCATCACCAGCGGATATTGGGTGAACTCGTCATCCCAGGCTTCGGAGAGAGCAAAACAGTTCGCATCGTTATCCAGACGCACATCGCGGTCAAGGCGAGCGCTGAGATCGGCGCGGAGCGGTTTGCCACTGGCGGCAGGAACATTGGCCGCGTACAGCGTGCCGTCTTCGGTTTCCGGCATGCCCGGAATGCCGATGCCTACCGAACCTTTGATGCCGAACCGCTGATCCGCTTCCGTCACCAGATTGCAGACCGCATCAAGGAAAGCGTCGTAGCTGTCGCGAGGCGTAGGAACGCGAGTTTCCCATTGCAGACGACGTTGCTTATCAAACACGCCCAGCGCAATTTTGGTCCCGCCGATGTCAAATCCGTAATACATCACCGCTCCTTGATACACGTCATCCTTCAAGATGCCTCTGCGTTGGCTACGCCTTGATGCAGCATGAATGCTGTCGTGTATTATTGTTGTTATTGGCCGCTAAGTACTCTCGCAGGATCAATATTGCTGGCGCGACGCGCCGGATACCAACTTGCCAAAAGACTCAGCACGAGTGCTGTCACCAGCACGTAAATCACATCCAGCCAGTGTAATTCCGATGGCAGGAAGTCAATGAAATAGATATCGCCGGACAGGAACTGATGGCCGATAAGCGCCTCAATCCCGTTTATGATCGGCGTCAGTTGCAACGAAACAACCACCCCGATGACGACGCCTATCAGGCTACCGAACAGACCCGCCAGCAGGCCGTACCAGACAAAAATGGCACGGATCAACCCATCTTTCGCCCCGAGGGTTCTTAATACCGCAATATCGCCGCTTTTGTCTTTTACCGCCATCACTAACGTGGAAACGATATTAAAACAGGCCACGCCAATAACCAGCACCATAGCCAGATACATAATGGCGCGGATCATCTGAATATCGCGGTACATATAGCCGTAGGTGCCGATCCAGCTCTTGATGTAAACATAGTTATTGGTGACTTCACCCGCGTCCCGCACCAGCTTATTGGCGTTAAACACGTCGTTAACCTTCAGCGCGATCCCGGAAACGCTGGTTCCCATATCGAGATATTGCTGCGCATCTTCCATTGGGATCATGGCAAAGCTGTGATCGAGCTGACCGCTCAGTTGCAGGATCCCCGTCACGTGCAAACGCACGCGTTTAGGCTGCTGTAGCTTATGATCCGCACTGGCGTTAGGGATCATAATCGACACCCAGTCACCCTGCTTCACCTTCAGCGCATCGGCAATACCCTTACCAATGATGATTTGTTGTTCACCGGCTTTAAAATTATCCCAGGCGTGGTTTTGCACAAAGGATGGCAACGCGCTTAAACGCTGCTCCTGTTTCGGGTCTACGCCCTTCACTTGCACCGCGCGTAAGTTCGCCCCGCTCTCCACCAGTCCGGTAAAGTTGATATAAGGCGCCGCGGCGACAATACCCGGCACTTTTTGTACCTTGTCGAGCGCTTCCTGCCAGTTATTCCACGGCTGATTTACGGCTTCAATCTCTCCGTGTGGGACTACGGCCAGAATACGGTTGTTCAGCTCACGCTCAAATCCGTTCATGGCACTTAAACCGACGATCAACACCGCCACACCCAACGCGATGCCAACGGTAGATATCACCGAAATTAACGAAACCATACCGCCGCGCCGCCGACCACGGCTAAAGCGCAGACCAATCAATAACGATAAAGGCGAAGCCATTACTCAGCTCCCATCAGGCTCAGTTCAACCGTCAGGCGACCATCGCGCATTTCAAGCTGGCGACTCATCCGCTTCGCCAGTTGCAGATCGTGCGTCACCACCAGAAATGCCGTGCCCTGAGAGCGGTTCAGCTCACCCAGAAGCTCGAAAATGCTGTCCGCGTTACGCGCATCCAGGTTACCCGTTGGCTCATCCGCCAGGACCAGACGCGGGTTATTCACCAGCGCACGCGCGATGGCCACCCGCTGGCGTTCGCCGCCAGACAGTTCAGACGGGCGATGACTGGCACGATGATCCAGCCCTACCGCTTTCAGCATATCCCGTGCGCGCTCGGTGATTTCAGCCGGTTTTTTCTTGCCGATCAGCAGCGGCATCGCTACGTTTTCCAGCGCGGTAAAATCCGGCAGCAAATGGTGGAACTGGTAAATAAAGCCCAGCTTCTGATTGCGCAGTTCCGCTTTCGCCGCCGACGAGAGCTTGCTCATTGGCTGACCGCTAAAAATGACGTCGCCGGAAGTCGGGGTATCCAACCCACCTAACAGATGCAGCAACGTACTCTTGCCGGAGCCGGAGCTGCCGACAATCGCCATCATCTCACCTTCGCCGACGCAAAAACTGACATCGTGCAGTACATCGGTCTGCACAGTGCCTTCCTGATAGCGTTTGCACAGGTTGTCGCATTGCAACAGGATCTTATTCATAACGTAAAGCCTCAGCGGGTTGAGTGGCGGCAGCGCGCCAGGAAGGATAAAGCGTAGACAGCAGCGCGATGGCCATCGCCACCAGCGCAATGACGATAACCTGCAGCGGCTCGATAGCGACCGGCAGCGCAGCGCCATCCAGCAGCACACCAATAATTGGCATCAGATTGTTCAGTTGGCTGGCGAGCAAGGCACCCAGTACAGCGCCCAGCAGCGCGCCAATCACCCCGGCACTGGCCCCCTGAACCATAAACACCATCATTATCTGCCGCGGCGTTAGCCCCTGCGTTTGTAAAATCGCCACTTCCCCTTGCTTCTCCATTACCATCAGACCCAGCGAGGTAATAATATTAAAAGCCGCCACCGCCACGATCAGGCTAAGCAGCAGCCCCATCATGTTCTTTTCCATGCGCACGGCCTGGAACAGTTCCCCTTTGCGCTCGCGCCAGTCCTGCCATTTGGTGCCCTGCGGCAGCGTTTGCTGGCTCAGCGTGTCAACTTTTAACGGTTCGTTCAGCCACAGACGCCAGCCAGTGATATTACCCACCGGATAGCGCATCAGACGCGAGGCATCCTGAATGTTGGTCAGCATCTGGTAGCCATCGACTTCGCTGTTGGCGGCGAAAGTGCCAATCACCGTAAACAAACGCTGGCTCGGCAAACGCCCCATCGGCGTAAACTGGCTGGCCGAGGGCACCATCACACGGATTTGATCGCCACGGTTCACGCCCAACTGCCCGGCAAGTTGCTCGCCGAGGATGACATTATACTTACCCGGTTGCAGATCTGTTTGCTTCACATTGACCAGATACGGTGTTAACGGATCTTTTTGCGCCGGATCGATACCGAGCATCACGCCGACGGCAACGCTACGCGCGCTTTGCAGCACCACATCTCCCGTAGTTATGGGTGCAACGCGGTTGACGCCGTTCAACACCACCGCTTTTTCCGGCAGTTGTTGCGGGTTGAGGGAACCCTGTTCAGACGAGAGTACGGCCTGAGGCATCAGGCCAAGAATATTGTTTTGCAGCTCGCGCTCGAAACCGTTCATCACCGACAACACCGTGACCAGCGCCATTACCCCGAGAGTAATGCCTATGGTGGAGAGCCAGGAAACGAAGCGACCGAAGCGATCTGCTGCACGCCCACGCATATAACGCAGGCCGATGAATAGAGCGACAGGTTGGTACATGAAATCCGTCTGGTTGCTGTTAGCAAAGTCACGAGTATATAAGCGAAAGCGGAATGGGTAAATGACTGAACCGTAAGTGTTCGTCAGCACTATTCCTAAAAGTATAAATAAATCAATTCGCTAAAGTTGTCCCTCTTTCCTTCAGCCCGGGTCCCTGATCTTTATCTTAAAAAAACAAAATGCAGACAGTTACGCATTACAGCGCACAGCGGGTTGCGCAGGATGGCAGGCTATAGCCAACAATATGGATACGCCGTCTCGATGAAGAAAAAAGAACTATGGATTAATCAAATCAAAGGGTTATGTATTTGTCTGGTGGTGATTTACCACTCGGTAATCACGTTTTACCCGCACCTCACTACTTTTCAGCATCCGCTTTCAGAGCTGCTGAGCAAATGCTGGATTTACCTCAATTTGTACCTGGCGCCGTTTCGCATGCCGGTCTTTTTCTTTATTTCGGGGTATCTGATCCGTCGCTACATTGATAGCGTCCCGTGGCCCACCTGCGTGGATAAGCGGATCTGGAGCATTGCCTGGGTGCTGGTGCTTTGGGGAGTGGTGCAATGGCTGGCGTTAGTCGCGCTCAATAACTGGCTGGCCCCACAGCGCGATCTGAGCCATGCTGCCAACGCCGCGTATGCCGATTCGATCGCGGGTTTTACCCACGGAATGCTGACCGCCAGCACCAGCTTGTGGTATCTGTACGCGCTGATTGTCTATTTTGTTCTGTGTAAGATTTTCAGCCGCTGGGCGGTGCCGCTGTTGGCGTTATTTGTGGTGCTAAGCGTGGCGATCAATTTTGTCCCGACGCCGTGGTGGGGAATGAACAGCGTGATTCGCAATCTGCCCTGGTACAGCCTCGGTGCATGGTTTGGCGCAACGCTGATGGTGTGGATCAAGGAGGTGCCCCTGCGCCGCCATGCGGTCATTGTTCTGGTTAGCGCAATCGCCGCCGTCGTCGCGTGGCTGGCAAATGTCTCACTATTACTTTCTCTGCTTTCCATTGTGCTGATCATGAAGCTGTTTTATCAATTTGAGCAGCGCTTTGGTATGCGTGAGTCCGGCCCGTTAAGCGTGATTGGTGCCAATACCATCGCCATCTACACCACCCACCGTATTCTGGTTGAGCTGTTCAGCTTAACGCTAATCCCCAAAATCAATCATACCGCCTGGCCTGCATATGCGGAGCTGGCCCTGCTGCTGGTGTATCCGTTCGCCTGCCTGCTACTGTGCACCTTGTTTGGCCTGTTGGTACGTAAAATTTCACAAAAAACAGTGGCCGACCTGCTCTTTTCCCCGCCTTCTTTATCGGCTGTCTCGCGCTAACCCCTACGCGCTTTTTGCCCCCATCAGGGGGCGAATCAATTTGCTTATGAGAAACGATCACGGATAATAAAGAACATTGCTTATCAGATGTATATCTAAACGAGATCCTGACAACCGAATGCCTGAACAACATCGTTACACGCTCCCGGCGAAAGCTGGCGATCAGCGCCAGTTAGGTGAGCTTACCGGTGCCGCCTGCGCAACGCTGGTCGCCGAAATCGCCGAACATCACGCGGGTCCAGTGGTCCTGATCGCGCCGGACATGCAAAATGCGCTGCGTTTGCATGATGAAATTCGTCAGTTTACTGACCAGATGGTGATGAACCTGGCCGACTGGGAAACGCTACCCTACGACAGCTTTTCTCCCCATCAGGAGATTATCTCCTCGCGGCTCTCCACGCTGTATCAGCTGCCTGCCATGCAGCGCGGCGTGCTGATCGTTCCGGTAAATACACTGATGCAGCGCGTTTGTCCGCACAGCTATCTGCACGGTCATGCGCTGGTCATGAAAAAGGGCCAGCGATTTTCACGTGACGCTCTGCGTGAACAGCTGGACAGTGCGGGCTATCGCCATGTTGATCAGGTCATGGAACACGGCGAATACGCCACCCGCGGCGCACTGCTGGATCTGTTCCCGATGGGTAGCGAGTTGCCTTATCGCCTGGATTTCTTTGATGACGAAATCGACAGTCTGCGTCTGTTTGATACCGACACCCAGCGCACGCTGGAAGAAGTCGATGCCATTAATTTGCTTCCCGCACACGAATTCCCGACTGACAAAACGGCCATCGAGCTATTCCGCAGCCAGTGGCGTGATACCTTTGAGGTGAAACGCGACGCCGAACATATTTACCAGCAGGTCAGCAAAGGCACGTTACCTGCGGGTATTGAATACTGGCAACCGCTGTTTTTCAGCGAGCCGCTGCCGCCGCTGTTCAGCTACTTCCCCGCCAATACGTTATTGGTGAATACCGGTGATATCGAGACCAGCGCAGAACGCTTCCAGACCGATACCCTGTCGCGCTTTGAAAATCGCGGTGTTGATCCGATGCGCCCGCTTCTGCCGCCGGAATCGCTGTGGCTGCGGGTTGATGAGCTGTTTTCTGAACTTAAACGCTGGCCGCGCGTTCAACTGAAAACCGAGAGTCTGGCGAACAAAGCAGCGAATACTAACCTTGGGTTCCAGAAGCTGCCGGATATCGCCGTTCAGGCACAGCAAAAAGCGCCGTTAGATGCGTTACGTAAATTCCTTGAAGGCTTCACCGGTCCGGTGATTTTCTCGGTGGAAAGTGAAGGCCGCCGTGAAGCACTTGGCGAACTGCTCGCCCGTATCAAAGTGGCGCCGAAGCGGATATTGCGACTCGATGAAGCCGTAGATAACGGTCGTTATCTGATGATTGGCGCAGCTGAGCACGGCTTCATCGATAGCAAACGCAATCTGGCGCTGATTTGTGAAAGCGATCTGCTTGGGGAACGCGTGGCGCGCCGCCGCCAGGATTCTCGTCGCACCATCAACCCGGATACGTTAATTCGTAACCTCGCAGAGCTGCATCCCGGTCAGCCGGTGGTGCATCTGGAGCATGGCGTGGGTCGTTATGCCGGTATGACCACGCTGGAAGCGGGCGGCATCACCGGTGAATATCTGATGCTCACCTATGCCAACGACGCCAAACTGTACGTGCCGGTGTCGTCACTGCATCTGATCAGCCGCTATGCAGGTGGCGCAGAAGAGAATGCGCCGCTGCATAAACTTGGCGGCGATGCCTGGTCACGTGCCCGACAGAAAGCCGCTGAGAAGGTGCGCGATGTTGCGGCAGAGCTGCTGGATATTTATGCCCAGCGCGCGGCGAAAGAAGGCTTTGCCTTTAAGCATGACCGTGAACAGTATCAGCTGTTTTGCGACAGTTTCCCGTTTGAAACCACGCCTGACCAGGCGCAGGCGATTAACGCGGTACTCAGCGATATGTGTCAACCGCTGGCCATGGACCGACTGGTCTGCGGCGACGTCGGCTTTGGTAAAACCGAAGTCGCGATGCGCGCGGCCTTTCTCGCCGTAGAGAACCACAAGCAGGTTGCCGTGCTGGTGCCGACCACCCTGCTCGCACAGCAGCACTTCGACAACTTCCGCGACCGCTTTGCCAACTGGCCGGTACGCATTGAGATGTTGTCCCGTTTCCGTAGCGCCAAAGAGCAAGCGCAGATTCTGGAGCAAGTTGCCGAGGGAAAAATTGATATTCTCATCGGCACGCACAAACTGCTGCAAGCGGATGTGAAGTTAAAAGATCTGGGTCTGCTGATTGTCGATGAAGAGCACCGTTTCGGCGTGCGCCACAAAGAACGCATCAAGGCGATGCGCGCAGATGTCGATATTCTGACCCTGACGGCAACGCCAATTCCACGTACGCTCAATATGGCAATGAGCGGCATGCGCGATCTGTCGATTATCGCCACGCCGCCCGCTCGTCGTCTGGCGGTCAAAACCTTCGTGCGCGAATACGACAACCTGGTGGTACGCGAGGCGATCCTGCGTGAAGTTCTGCGCGGGGGACAAGTTTATTATCTGTTTAACGACGTCGAAAACATCCAGAAAACCGCTGACAGATTAGCAGAACTGGTGCCGGAAGCGCGTATTGGTATCGGTCACGGACAAATGCGCGAGCGCGAACTGGAACGCGTGATGAACGATTTCCACCATCAGCGTTTTAACGTGCTGGTGTGTACCACCATTATCGAAACCGGGATCGACATCCCCACCGCTAACACCATCATCATCGAACGAGCGGATCACTTCGGTTTAGCGCAATTACACCAGCTACGTGGTCGTGTGGGACGTTCTCACCACCAGGCTTACGCCTGGCTGCTGACGCCGCATCCGAAAGCAATGACCACCGACGCGCAAAAACGTCTGGAAGCCATCGCCTCGCTGGAAGATTTGGGCGCAGGTTTTGCGCTGGCGACCCACGACCTCGAAATTCGCGGCGCCGGGGAATTACTGGGTGAAGATCAGAGTGGTTCCATGGAAAGCATCGGCTTCTCACTGTATATGGAACTGCTGGAAAACGCGGTCGATGCGCTCAAAGAGGGACGCGAACCGTCGCTGGAAGATCTCACCAGCCAGCAAACCGAAGTTGAACTGCGCATGCCGTCTCTGCTGCCGGATGACTATATCCCGGATGTAAACACCCGACTGTCGTTCTACAAGCGCATTGCCAGTGCGAAAGGCGAAAACGAGCTGGAAGAAATTAAGGTCGAGCTGATAGACCGTTTTGGTCTGCTGCCCGACCCGGCTCGTACGCTGCTGGATATCGCCCGTTTACGCCAGCAGGCGCAGAAACTGGGGATCAGAAAGCTCGAAGGCAATGAAAAAGGCGGTACCATTGAATTTGCCGAGAAAAACCACGTCAACCCGGTCTGGCTGATTGGTTTACTGCAAAAGCAGCCGCAGCACTTCCGTCTGGACGGTCCAACCCGGCTGAAATTCATGCAGGAGTTGAGCGAGCGTAAAACGCGGATCGACTGGGTCCGCCAGTTTATGCGTCAGCTTGAAGAAAACGCCGTAGCATAGTGAACAGGCCGGGTGAGCACACCACTCACCCGGCCTGATGAATTTACAAACTCTTTGCACTTCCCTGCACTTCCCGACACAGCAAACAGCCATAATTCTCGTTTACTTTTACATAATAAAAACCACGTAAAAACAATGGATTTATGGTGATGTTAAACAATAAACGACTCTCTCGCTGGCTCGCGTTTTTTACGCTTGCAGCGACATTCGCGTTAGCACTTCCGGCTCAGGCAAACACCTGGCCGCTGCCGCCACCGGGAAGCCGTCTGGTGGGTCAGAATGCCGTTCACGTTGTTGAAGACAATGGCGGTTCTCTGGAAGCGATTGCGAAAAAGTACAATGTCGGCTTTCTCGCGCTGCTGCAGGCCAACCCTGGCGTTGACCCTTACGTACCACGTCCGGGCAGCGTTTTGACGATCCCGTTACAAACTCTGCTACCTGATGCCCCGCGCGAAGGTATTGTTATCAACCTCGCTGAACTGCGTCTTTATTATTACCAGCCGGGGACCAATTCGGTGACCGTGTATCCTATTGGTATTGGCCAGTTAGGTGGTGACACGCTGACGCCTACGATGGTAACCACCATCTCTGATAAACGCGCCAACCCCACCTGGACGCCGACGGCAAATATCCGCGCGCGATACAAAGCAAACGGGATTGACCTGCCTGCCGTTGTGCCTGCCGGTCCGGATAACCCGATGGGCCATCATGCGATTCGCTTAGCGGCATACGGCGGCGTGTACCTGTTGCACGGTACAAATGCTGATTTTGGCATCGGAATGCGCGTCAGCTCCGGCTGTATTCGTCTGCGCGACGGTGATATAGAAACCCTGTTCCGTCAGGTAACGCCCGGAACTAAGGTCAATATTATCAATACGCCGATCAAAGCATCCGTTGAGCCTAACGGCGTGCGCCTGGTGGAAGTACACCAACCGCTGTCCGAAAAAATCAATGACGACCCGCAACTGCTGCCGATCGTGCTGAACGCGTCCATGCAGACATTTAAAAATGCGGCGCAAACAGATACCGCCGTCATGGATCATGCGATGGAGATTCGCTCAGGCATGCCGGTCGATGTGACCCGTCATCATGACGTTGCTCAACAACCGCTGTAAACGTAGCGTATAAAAAAACCCCCGCTGGATTTTATTCCGCGGGGGTTTTTTATTTAACTCGCAGTGGCATTGCGATGGGTTAAATCTTATTTGTAGATAACAGCAGTTCCGTGAAGAGTGTTAGGACCGGTAACGGAAGTAATACGGAAAGACTTCGCACCCATCTCATCGGCTTTCTGCGCCAGTTGATCTTCCAGAGAACCTAGGTTAGTCCCCGCATTCGCAGAAATAGTACCGACTTTCTCTTGGCCCGCAGGAGTGGACTGAACTTCAACAGCGGCAAAGCTTGCAAATGACAGTGAGCTAAGAACAGCAGCGACAAACAGTGTTTTTACGTTTTTCATGATAGTGACCTTTAGCAGATGAATAGGTGTCGAAAAGATTAACTTAACGATCGATAGGTAAATCATAGATGTGATCCAGGTCACGCGTCAACATTTTTTTATAATGATCGTTATATAAAATATAAAGGTCTTATTTTTCATACTAATAGCTATAAATTATTTTTATCGTGAATCCGCTGGAGTGTGCAGTCGAATATTTTTATAATGGTTATTCAATAAACCCAACAAAGGTACATCGGCGCCATGACAACTGAAACGACAGGTTGTGCAAAAAAAAGCCGTGGCCGACCAAAAGTGTTCGACAGGGAAGCCGCGCTTGATAAGGCCATGACACTCTTCTGGCAGCACGGATATGAAGCGACCTCGCTCGCCGATCTCGTGGAAGCCACCGGCGCAAAAGCGCCCACGCTGTATGCGGAGTTCACCAATAAAGAAGGGTTGTTCCGTGCCGTACTGGATCGCTACATCACCCGCTTTGCGGCGAAACACGAAGCCCAGCTGTTTTGTGAAGAAAAAAGCCTTGAGTCCGCACTTGAAGACTATTTCACCGCTATAGCGACCTGCTTTACCAGCAAGGACACCCCGGCGGGATGTTTCATGATTAATACTTCTGCGACGCTGGCAGCCTCTTCCCGCGATATTGCGCACACGGTGAAATCCCGCCATGCAATGCAGGAACAGACGCTTACCCAGTTCCTTCACCAGCGCCAGCAACGAGGCGAAATTCCGGCCCATTGCGACGTGCAAAAACTGGCCGAATACCTGAACTGTATTTTACAAGGTATGTCGATCAGCGCCCGTGAAGGCGCAACGTTTGAAAAACTGATGCAGATCGCACACACAACTCTGCGGCTGTGGCCCGAACTCGTCAAAGCTTAACCCTTTCCCGCAATTCCCCCGCTGTACTCATACCACCGGGAGCTGATAAAGCCCCCGGTTAGATTCCCGTTCTATTGTCCCTACATTTCTCATTGTTTTCATCGTGTTACCCGATCATTTTTTGTAAAAAGTATTGATAACGACAATTATTATCAGCAATATTCGCATTTGTTTTAATGCCTGTTTCACAATGTAACCATCGGTTTCTCTACCGCTATAACAAAAACAGACCGACTTTTTTAAAAGGAATACAAATGCATAAGCGTCTCTGGGTGCTCAATCCTCTCCTGTTATCTTTAACTCTACCCGCTGTTGCGGCTGAGGAAGAGAACCTCATCGTCAGCGCCAACCGTAGCCAGCGCACAGTGGCAGAAATGGCGCAAACGACCTGGGTTATTGAAGGAAGCGAGATTGAACAACAGGTTCAGGGAGGTAAAGAGTTCAAGGATGTTCTTGCTCAGCTAATCCCAGGAATCGATGTTAGTAGCCAGGGACGCACAAACTACGGCATGAACATGCGCGGTCGCGCCATTGTCGTGCTAATTGACGGTGTCCGTCTGAACTCCTCGCGAACCGACAGCCGTCAGCTTGACTCCATTGACCCATTTAACATTGCGCACATTGAAGTCATTTCAGGCGCAACCTCTCTTTATGGCGGTGGCAGTACCGGCGGATTAATCAACATTGTCACCAAAAAAGGTCAGCCGGAGCGTGAAGTAGAACTCGAACTGGGGAGCAAAAGCGGCTTCAACAATAGCAACGATCATGATGAACGCGTTGCCGCGGCGGTGAGTGGCGGAACCGATCGCGCTTCCGGGCGTATGTCCGTCGCGTATCAACGATTTGGCGGCTGGTATGACGGTAATCACGATGCCCTGCTGCTCGATAACACCCAAACCGGGTTACAGCACTCCGATCGTCTGGACGTCATGGGCACAGGGACGATTGAACTTGACGACAACCGTCAGTTGCAACTGGTTACGCAGTACTATAAAAGTCAGGGGGATGACGATTACGGGCTGGATCTCGGCGAGAACATGTCCGCCGTGACCGGAAACGGCAAAGCATATACCAGCAGCGGACTGAATTCCGATCGTATTCCCGGCACCGAACGTCATCTTATTAGTCTGCAATATTCAGATGCAGATTTTTTTGGCCAGAACCTGGTCAGCCAAATCTATTACCGTGACGAATCGCTGAAATTCTACCCCTTCCCTACGCTCAGCAAAGGCAAAGTCACCAGTTTCTCCGCATCACAGCAGGACACCGACCAGTTTGGTGCCAAAATTACCCTCAACAGCCAGTTGATGGATAACTGGGAGCTGACGTGGGGTGTCGATGCCGATCACGAAACCTTCGACTCCAATCAGAAATTCTTCGATCTGGCCTGGTCCCTGCCCTCCGGCGGCATGGACAACCGTACCGCTTATACCACCGGGCGTTACCCCGGTTACAGCATCACCAACTTCGCGCCTTTCCTGCAAAACAGCTATGACATTAACGACATTTTTACCCTCAGCGGCGGCGTGCGCTATCAGTGGACCGAAAACAGGGTTGATGATTTCGTTGGCTATGCTCAACAGCAGGGAATCGCGACCGGGCTTGCGAACTCTGCCGATACCATTCCGGGCGGCAAAACCGATTACGATAATTTCCTGTTCAACGCCGGTATCCTTGCCCACCTGACCGACCGTCAGCAAACGTGGTTTAACTTTTCTCAGGGCGTGGAGCTTCCGGACCCAGGGAAATATTACGGTAACGGTACCTATTCGCTGGTTGGGGATCATTACCAGCTCCAGCGCAGCGTCAACGTGGCGGATTCACGTCTGGAAGGGATTAAAGTTAACTCGTACGAACTGGGGTGGCGCTACACCGGCGATAGTCTGCGCACGCAACTGGCCGCTTACTACTCGACTTCGGATAAATCGATCGTTATCAACCGTAGCGATATGACCATTAACGTTCAGCCCGACGATCGCCGCATTTATGGCCTTGAAGGTGCAGTAGATTATTTCATTGCGGACACGGACTGGAGTCTGGGTGGCAACTTCAACGTCATTAAATCGGAAGTGAAACAGAACGGTAAATGGCAAAAATGGGATGTCACGCTGGCCTCACCGTCCAAAGCAACCGCGTGGGTCGGCTGGGCACCAGAACCGTGGACCTTGCGCGTACAGAGCCAGCAAACATTTGATCTGACCGACGCCAGCGGTAACAAGCTGGATGGCTATAACACGATGGACTTTATCGGCAGCTATCAGCTCCCGTTGGGTAAACTGACCTTCAGCGTGGAAAACCTGCTGAATGAAGAGTACACCACACTGTGGGGACAACGTGCGCCACTGCTGTATAGCCCAACCTACGGCAGCCCGTCACTGTATGAATACAAGGGCCGGGGTCGTACATTTGGTCTGAACTACGCCTTAACCTTCTGATAAAAAAAGCCCCCCAGCCTGAGCGAATGGGGGGCTAATGTTCAGGATAATGCTATTTTACGCTTTGTTATTCAGTACCAACTGTCCGTTGTTATCCAACGGAATTTGCGCGCCGGGGTCCTTATCCATACGGATTTTCCCCTGCTGATCGCCAATTTTGTACGTCACGTCGTAGCCCAGCATCTTTTCAGATTTGTCATACACCGTTTTACAACGCTGCTGCGTGGTGGTGTAAGTATCGTTTTCCTGCATCGAACCCTGAATCTGGTTACCTGCATAGCCGCCGCCTAAAGCACCGGCCACGGTAGCAATATCTTTACCACGTCCACCGCCAAACTGATGCCCAATAACACCACCCGCAACCGCGCCCAGTACGGAACCCGCGATACGGTTTTCATCTTGTACCGGCTTGCGGTGGGTGACCGTTACGTTCCGGCACTCCTGACGCGGTGTTTTTACCGACTCTTTAATCGGTGTTGCAGAGACAACTTGCGCATACTGTGGGCCGCGCTCGAAAACGTTCAGACTGGCCACCGCTGCAACACCCAGCGCAGCAGCTACGCCAATCCCTATACCCGCCAACATTGATTTATTCACGGGACTTCCTCCTTTTTTGCTATTAGCAACAACTTTGCAACAGAAGGTAAGGAATGCCAATCAGATTACGGATGAAAATAGCGGGAGGTGGAGCGAAAGCGGAATGATTCAGACAACTCTGAAGGAAGGCGTCGGATGCGTAAAATCATCCGACGCCACAGGTCGATATTAATGCAGTTTCAGACGCGGGCGAATCACCCGGTTGATACTGCCGACCAGCATCATCAGGCCGGTTTTGAAGTAGCCGTGCAAAGCAATCTGGTGCATGCGGTACAGTGAGATGTACACAAAGCGCGCAATACGTCCTTCCACCATCATCGAACCACGGGTCAGGTTGCCCATCAGGCTACCCACGGTAGAGAAGTTAGAGAGCGAGACCAGAGAGCCGTGATCTTTGTACTGATACGCTTTCAGCGGCTTACCGTTCATCTGTGCCAGAATATTGTTCATCGCGCAGGTCGCCATCTGGTGTGCTGCCTGAGCGCGCGGAGGCACAAAACCGCCTTCCGGGCGAGCGCAGGAAGCGCAGTCGCCAATCGCGTACACGTCAGGATCGCGCGTGCTCTGCAGAGTTGGCTCAACCACCAGTTGGTTAATACGGTTCGTTTCCAGACCGCCAATGTCTTTCATAAAGTCTGGCGCTTTGATACCCGCCGCCCACACCATCAGATCGGCTTTAATGTATTCGCCATCTTTGGTGTGCAGTCCGCCTTCATCAGCGCTGGTTACCATCGTCTGGGTCAGTACGCGTACGCCCAGTTTGGTTAACTCATTATGCGCAGCACCGGAAATACGCGGCGGCAACGCAGGCAGAATACGCTCACCGGCTTCGACCAGCGTAACGTTCAGCGCGTCATTGGTCAGCCCTTTGTAACCATAGCTGTGCAGTTGTTTTACCGCATTGTGCAGCTCAGCGGAGAGTTCAACACCCGTCGCACCGCCGCCCACAATGGCGATATTCACTTTTCCGTTAGCGCCCAGATTCGCGGAATACTTCAGGAACAGATTCAGCATCTCCTGGTGGAAACGACGCGCCTGATGCGGGTTATCGAGGAAAATGCAGTTTTCTTTCACGCCAGGGGTGTTGAAATCGTTGGACGTACTGCCCAACGCCATCACCAGCGTGTCATACGGCACTTTACGCTCAGGAACCAGCAGCTCACCCTTCTCATCGCGCAGCTCAGCGAGAGTAATGGTCTTCGCTTCACGATCGATATCCACCACCGAGCCTAACTGGAACTGGAAGCCATGGTTACGAGCATGAGCCAGATAACTCAGCGCATCCACACCTTCGTCCAGTGAACCCGTCGCCACTTCATGCAGTAACGGTTTCCACAAGTGACTGTGGTTTCTGTCTACTAGTGTGATTTTGGCCTTTTTCTTACGCCCGAGTTTTTTACCCAGCTGCGTCGCCATTTCCAGTCCGCCAGCACCGCCGCCGACAATCACGATCCTTTTCAATGGTGTAGTCAACGTGACCCCCTCAAATTTATTAACCAATTGTTAATTAAAAGTTATGAGCATAACCTTTAATTAACAACAAGTTACGGTAATGAAAATGTTCTTCGAGAGTGAGAATAACACGAACGGTGCATTGGTCATACCAAAATTGATATGTATCAAGTTTTGATGCTGAAAAGATAGACAACCGGAACTTTAAGAACAAAAAAAACAGCCTGGCGGCTGTTTTTTTAAACGCTCAATAAGGATTAACCTAACGTCTTGAACGCTTTAATGCGCTGCAAATGCGGAGAGATATTCTTAAACTTATGCGTCTGCTCTTCGTCCCAGACTATCTCGTAAAAATGATGCAGCTCTTCCGACGAACGCTGACTGTTAAGCGCTTCATCATGACGTGACAGGATCACCAGGCAGCGATCGCGATTCTTCTCACGGAAATTGGTCACGCATTTTGTTGCGATGTCTGCATACTCCTCAGGTCTGTCGATTTTGCCTTCCATGTTCTCATACGGGAACAGGTTGGGATTAAACACTACCTGACGAATATCACACAGGAAACCAATCCGTTCAGCCCAATATCCCCCGAGCCCCACACCACAAATCAGCGGACGGTCATCCACATTCAGCTGCAGCATTTTGTCCACTTCTTTCAGCAGATGCTGCATATCATGTTTAGGATGCCGCGTACTGTAGCTAATCAGCCTGACATCCGGGTCGATGAATTGCAGCTGCAACACCTTCTCATGGTTGCCCGGGCTGTTAGAGTCAAAACCGTGTAAATAGATAATCATCGCATCCTCGCCAAACTTGCGTTAATGACCTGCTTTCTCTTCCTGCCAGCGCTCATGAAGTTGGTTAAGCTGAGCGCTTACCGTCTTCCAGCGTGCCGAGTCCATCAGTTCCTGACGTGAAAATGAACCTTTATGATACAAACGTGTAACACGTTCTGCATTGATCGGCGACAGATTATCTAACACACTGACCGCTCCCTTACGATTATTGCAGACCAGGATCATATCGCAACCTGCATCCAGCGATGCCTGTCCACGCTCCGCATAGCTTCCCATAATCGCCGCCCCTTCCATCGACAAATCGTCGGAGAAAATGACACCATCGAAGCCAAGCTCCTGGCGTAGCACCGTTTTCAACCAGTGAGGTGAGCCACTCGCCGGACGCGGATCGACATCACTGTAGATGACATGCGCAGGCATAATGGCATCCAGTTTGTTTTCCGTAATCAACGTCTGGAACACGGACATATCTTTCGCACGAATCTCGGCTTCTGGGCGTGGATCGGTTGGCGTTTCTTTGTGTGAATCCGCCGTCACCGCCCCATGTCCTGGGAAATGTTTACCGGTCGTTTTCATGCCAGCAGCATGCATCCCGTCAATGAAGCGGGTGGCCATCGCCAGCGCTTTTAGCGGATCGGCATGGTAAGAACGCTCGCCGATTGCCGCGCTGATATGGCCCACATCCAGCACGGGTGCAAAGCTGATATCAATGTCCATCGCGATCATTTCGCTGGCCATCAACCACCCTGCGTCCTGAGCCAGTTTGCCGCCTTCTTCCAGACCGTGCAACGCAGCAAAGGATTGAGCTGCAGGCAGGCGGGTAAAGCCCTCACGAAAACGCTGTACGCGTCCGCCTTCCTGATCTACAGCCACCACCAGATGGTTACGTGACGCAGCCCGGATCTGACGCACTAATTCACGCAGCTGTTCCGGGTCATGATAATTTCGGGTAAAGAGGATCAACCCACCTACCAGCGGATGTGCCAGAATCTCACGCTCTTCAGCGTCCAGCTCATACCCTTCGACATCCAACATTACTGGGCCCACACTGCTCTCCTTATCCTTTCATTGTTAGCTGCCGCCAGGTTTCATCGGCCAGCCTGATAAATTGTCGATCGCCGGTTTGCCGCCAACGATACTCAAACCACCCCGCCTTCAGCATCATTATCCAGGGTTGCCATTGTCTGACCTGTCGCCACAAAACGTCTGGCTCAATGTGCGCTCGTTGGGCGTAGGTGCTAACCAACTGTTGGTGCTGGGATTCATCGCTAACCCATACTGCCGCCAGTTCCAGGGCAATATCACCGTCTCCGGCGTATTCCCAGTCAATCAGCCGCAGTCCTGAAGTTGTACGTACGATGTTGTCACCGTGAACATCCATATGCAGCGGCCCCAGACGCAAAGGTCGAGGCTCACCTCGTTTCCTTAGCCTCTTCAGCGCGCGCAGCCAGCATGGTGTATGACGCGCCGGATCGCCACACTGCCAGTACTGTTCAAGAAGCGGAAGCAGGTTGATTCGCCAGCCCAATCGGGGTTGCTGGTGCAGATGATACAGTAAGCCTGCGAGTTCGTCGGCGTCCGGTAATCTGGATTCTACCTTACCGTGAAAAAACTCGACTGCCATCCACCCACGCGTATAAAAGTGAGGACGTGGCGCAAGGCTTTCTGGCAGGTGTTTTAGCGCATGATATTGGCGTAAGAAATGAGATTCCGGCGCGTCAGGGTCGTGATGGCAGCGCAGTACCAGCCGGTGGGAACGGTGTTCAATGATGCAGCTCCCGCCGCTCAGGCCGGTTTGGCTGGTTGCGACGGGATGATACTGCGGGAAATAGCGCGACAACACTTCGCCGCGCGTGAGTCTGTTATTGTTGCTGAACGGCACCTTTACCTGACCAGATTATCTCGCCAGTTTGTACCAGCATTAATTGCATTTGCAGCGCAGGCGAATTGACGTTGCCGGATGCGCTGGAATAAAGCACATACTGCGCGCCAACGTTACGGGCGATACCAATCGCTTTACTGCGCGTTCCCAGACTGTCATTCGGCGACAGACCTAACTGCTGTTTGGCGACAGCCAGCTGTTGGGCAGAAATCAGCGTAAACTTACCGTTATTCGCCAGCGCGTTACGTAAGGTTTCGGTGGCTTCACCCGCGTTCAACGAGCCGTTGGTGCGGTTATTCACGCTATCAACCAGCAGAACGCCGCCCGCTTTGACGCCGTCTGCCTGCAGCATTTTGCCGACCATCGGCTGCATAGCCCCGTTCCAGTCATAGTGACGTTGACGTGGCGTAGGCTGCGCCGTTTGGTCCTCATGCTCAATTGGGCCCGGCTGCTGCGGTATGCTTGGCACCGTTGGCACAACCGGCACCGGCTGTTGCGGCTGCGCAGGCTGTTCCGGTACCGGCTTCACTTCCTCTACCGGCGCGGGCTCACGTTGCACCACACAGCCTGAGAGAAACATCGCCAGCGCGGCAATCAGTGCGTAGCGATTCATTTTGTTCATCAAGATTCACCCCTTACAAATAAAGATAAAGTCTAACCTTGTGCGCCCCCAGAAAATTGGCGCTGCCGTACAGCGTCACCGACGAATGGGCCGGAATAATCACACTGCGTGGCGCTTCCAGAGGGTGCATTTCCAGCCCTCTGGCGTCATACCAGTAAAACCGATAATGAACGGTAACGGGTTCTTGCCTTTCGTTATAGAGTCGCGAGGATGCCGAGGCCTGTATATCAGACGTTGTTAACGTGGGCTGCTCTGCTGTAATACCCGCCGCCAGAATTGTTGATTCCATCACCAGCGACTGTTCATCACTTACCGGGATTTCAGGATGTGTTCGACAACCCGCCAGCAACAGCAAGCCCAGTGAAAGCGCAATGCATCCTCTGGTCATGCTTACAGACCTTTATGCGCAAGCATTGGGCCAAGCGCACGTCCACCCAGCAGGTGCATATGAATGTGATACACTTCCTGCCCCCCGTGGCGGTTGGTGTTCATGATTAAGCGGTACCCATCTGCAGCAATGCCTTCCTGCTCAGCAATTTTCGCCGCAACGGTGATCATGCGGCCCAATGCCTGTTCATGTTCCGCCGTCACATCGTTGACAGTTGGGATCAGAATGTTAGGAATGATCAGGATATGCGTTGGTGCCTGAGGGGAAATATCACGAAACGCAGTGACCAGTTCATCCTGGTATACGATATCCGACGGAATCTCACGACGAATAATTTTGCTGAATATAGTTTCTTCTGCCACGACGTTTTCCTTTTTCATTAACAGCCCAAGCGTTTTGCCATGCTACGCCGGGTAACTCTGCGAGTATAGAGTATGAGCGAGTTACTCACGCTCTTTCAACTTTAACCCTCGATTTTTTAAGCGAAAACCCCAGTCAGTGCTGCTCTTATAACCATTTCCCTGCGCTATTGCTCAAGCATAGTACTGAAACAATATTTCATTTATGCCGTAGCATCTGTTTACACATTGAGTGCTAATGCGTATATTTCGCATTTGTATTTACATGCGCATTTAATAATTTACAACCAAAGGGTTCATCACAACTACCGGTGATTTGAACTTAATATTGATAATTATCAAGGACTTTTCGATGTCTTTCACAACACTCAACGGGAATGTTCAACGCCAACCGGGCCTTGCCCCTTCTTTGCTGGCAGCATGCATCACGCTAGCGCTTTTACCTTCCACCAGCCTCGCAGCCCCTGCTGAAGAGACAGTGATCGTGGAGGGTTCTGCTCCAGCCGCATCCAGTGAGGAGCAGGATTACAGCGTTAAATCGACGACCGCTGGCACAAAAATGCAAATGACACAGCGCGATATTCCGCAATCGGTCAGCATTGTCAGCCAGCAACGCATGGAAGATCAGCAATTGCAAACGCTGGGCGATGTGATGGACAACACGTTGGGGATAAGCAAAAGCCAGGCGGATTCAGATCGCAGCAGCTATTACTCGCGCGGATTTCAGATTGATAACTATATGGTCGATGGGATCCCGACCTATTTTGAATCCCGCTGGAATCTCGGTGACGCCCTTTCTGACACCGCCCTTTTTGAGCGTGTCGAAGTGGTCCGTGGCGCAAACGGGCTAATGACCGGGACGGGTAACCCTTCAGCCTCCATTAACATGATCCGTAAGCATGCCACCAGCCGCGAGTTCACCGGTAATGTTTCAGCGGAATATGGCAGTTGGAACAAACAACGCTATGTGACCGATCTGCAAAGCCCGCTTACAGCAGACGGCAACGTGCGCGGCCGCATCGTGGCGGGTTACCAGAATAACGACTCCTGGCTTGATCGCTACAATAGCGAAAAAATGTTCTTCTCCGGGATTGTCGATGCCGATTTGGGTGACACCACCAGCCTGTCTGCGGGATATGAATATCAGCGCATTGATATCAACAGCCCAACCTGGGGTGGATTGCCGCGCTGGAATACCGATGGCAGTAAAAACAGCTACGACCGTTCGCGCAGCACTGCACCGGACTGGGCTTACAACGATAAAGACTTCAACAAAGTGTTTGTCACCATCAAACAACGTTTTGCCGATACCTGGCAGGCGACCATGAACGCCACCCACTCCGAGGTCAAGTTCGACAGTAAAATGATGTACGTCGATGCCTATGTTAATAAGGCCGACGGCACGCTGATTGGCCCATATGGTAACTATGGTCCGGGATATGACTACGTCGGAGGAACCGGCTGGAACAGCGGCAAACGTAAAGTGGATGCTGTCGATCTATTTGCCGACGGCGGTTACGATCTGTTTGGTCGTCAGCATAATCTGATGCTGGGCGGCAGCTACAGTAAACAGAATAACCGTTATGAAAGCTCGTGGGCGAACGTTTTCCCCAACGAAATCGGCAGCTTCTATACCTATGATGGTAACTTCCCTGAAACCAACTGGAACCCGCAGTCATTGGCTCAGGACGATACCACGCACATGAAATCGCTGTACGCCGCAACGCGTATTTCGCTGGCCGACCCACTGCATTTGATTGTTGGCGCACGTTACACCAACTGGCGTATCGACACCCTGACCTACAGCATGGAGCAAAACCACACCACGCCGTATGCGGGTCTGGTCTATGACATTGACGATAACTGGTCTACCTACGCCAGCTATACCTCAATCTTCCAGCCGCAGAACAAGCGCGACAGTTCCGGTAAATATCTCTCTCCGATCACCGGCAACAACTATGAGCTTGGCCTGAAGTCCGACTGGATGAACAGCCGTTTAACCACCACACTCGCGGTGTTCCGCATTGAACAGGATAACGTAGCGCAATCAACCGGCGTGCCAATCGCCGGTAGCAATGGCGACACGGCCTTTAAAGCGATGGATGGTACGGTCAGCAAAGGGGTCGAATTCGAGATTAACGGTGCGATCACTGATAACTGGCAGATGACGTTTGGTGCGACACGCTATGTTGCAGAAGACAACGAAGGCAATGCAGTAAACCCAAACCTGCCGCGGACCACGGTAAAACTGTTTACCCGTTATCGCCTGCCAGCCATGCCGGAACTGACCGTCGGCGGTGGAGTTAACTGGCAGAATCGTGTTTACAGCGATACGGTCACGCCTTATGGCACATTCCGCGCGGAACAAGGAAGCTACGCCCTGGTAGATTTGTTCACCCGCTACCAGGTAACAAAAAACTTCTCAGTGCAGGGTAACCTTAATAACCTGTTCGATAAAACCTACGACACGAATATCGACGGTTCTATCGTTTATGGTGAGCCGCGTAACGTCAGCGTTACCGCCAGCTATCAGTTCTGACACCGGGTATTGCGTAGAATCGCTAACTCGCTGACTTAGGTTGCAAATTCTCATCAAACTCCAGCCGCTTTCTGTCGGGTTCTACCGCAGTCAGCGGCTCCACTTCTGCAAGCGTCTGCTGACAGCGCTCCACCAGCACCTGATACTCGCGAGTGCCCTGTTTTTTCCACACCAGTTCCTGCTCAGTTAACATGCGAATCGCTTTCGCCGGGCTGCCGACAATCAGATGGTTGGCGGGCATCTCAGCGCGCGCTTTCACAAACGCCGAAGCACCAACGATACTGTTTTCACCGATGATCGCGCCATCGATAATCACCGCGCTCATGCCGATCAGCGCGTTACGCCCAATCACACAGCCGTGCAGAATCGCGCCGTGGCCGATATGTCCGTCCTCTTCCACCACCGTATCCTGGCCGGGAAATCCGTGCATCACGCAGTTATCCTGGATATTCGCCCCATCTTTAACCACGATACGCCCAAAATCTCCGCGCAGGCTGGCGTTGGGACCAACATAAACACCTTTGCCGAGAATGACATCGCCAATCAGCACTGCGGTTGGGTGAACATAGCTTTCTGCAGGAACTACCGGGATCATCCCGTCAATCTGGTAAATCGGCATGGCTTCTCCTGTTACACCTCGGCTAATCCGCCGAAGCGTTGATAATAGAGCGGACCCGGCGCGGGCAGTTCCCCCACCGAGCTCTCGCCTTTTTCGCTGACGAAAACCTGGGCGCCGGGCGCAACACGTTGATAAATATTAATGCACAGCTGACGCGCCGTCTGACCCAGCCAGTGAGCAGGCAACAATTCTTCCGGCAGCAGCGGATCTTTAAGCACAACCCGACGATAGAAGTGAATGAGCAACAGGCGGATCTGGAAGCAGCGCTCTGGCGTAAGTTCGTCCGGCCCGGCGTCACGCAGTAACGGTAACAACGGACGGAACAGCATGATAAACGCCTCGTACATGGCATTTTGTTCGGTTAAGTGCCAGCACCCTTCTACCCGCTCACGCAGCGCAGCGCGGGAGAGTGCCAACGGCGAATGCGCCTCAAAAACGATGACGTTTTCCGCTACCCCAGCTTCATGAAGCAGCGACTGTACGTCCGCCAGCTTTTGCGATGGCGACGCCAGCAGACTCGGCGCCAGTACGCCAAAACCTTGCCATAACAGCTGCTTTTTAACTTCGGCCAGGGTATTTTTCTCCAGCCCCTCCGACAGCAGCAGCAGCCAGGTACCGTCCCACTCAGGGGCACTGGCACGGTAGATTTTGCTCTCGGCGCGGCGCGTCAAGCGTAGCCCTTTATCACTCAGGCGGTAGAAACTGCGGCGGCCGATACGTACTACGTCCAGCCATTCTTCTTTATTAAGGCGAAACAGCGCGGTACGTACAAAACGTTCACCGAAGCCAAGCCCTTCCAGCAGCGCGGCAACGCTACCGAGCCAGACTTCTCCACCGCGTTGCGATAAACAGTCTCCGTAAAGCGAGGCGATAAGAGAGGTGCCGCTGACCGGCATTGCGGTTACCGCCTGCTGAATAAAACTATCGAGTTTTTCCATATGATTCATACTGTTGTCTTTTTTGTCCTTTTTGAATCATAGCACAGGATAATTTGCGCGATATGGCAGGAATTTGTAGGCCGGATAAGGCAACGCCGCCATCCGGCAACTTGTGCGCTCTCGCCTGGTGGCGCTGCGCTTATCAGGCCTACGAGTCTTAACCGTTGGCGGCAACTTTGCGCAGGTCGAACACCCGGCACGCCTTTCCTTCTGAGCGCGGGATGCTGCCGCAGTTAACAATGCTTACGTCCGTTGAAATACCGACCATCGACTTAATACGATGACGCAAATGATGGCAAATCTGGCAGCGCTGCTCATGGCTTAGCACCAGGCTACTCTCTTTAAGCTCCACGCGTACCGAAAGCGAATCAAGATGCCCTCGGCGATCCACTTCCAACTGGTAATGTGGAGCCAGATGTTCAATCTTGAGGATCTCTTCTTCCACCTGCGATGGGAAGACGTTGACGCCGCGAATAATCAGCATATCGTCGCTGCGCCCGCTAATGCGATCCATACGACGCATCGTGCGTGCGGTACCCGGCAGCAGGCGCGTCAGGTCGCGGGTACGATAACGAATGACCGGTAGCGCTTCTTTCGTCAGCGTGGTGAACAGCAGTTCGCCGTGCTCGCCGTCGGCCAGTGGCGTACCGTCATCCGGATTGACCACTTCCGGGAAGAAATGATCCTCCCATATTGTCGGACCATCACCCGTTTCGATGCACTCCATCGCCACGCCCGGCCCCATCACTTCCGAGAGGCCATAAATATCCAGCGCCGTAATACCCAGGCGACGTTCGATCTCCGCGCGCATCCCCGTTGTCCACGGCTCTGCGCCAAAGACACCGGTACGCAGCGAACAACCCCGCGCGTCACCGCCCATCTGGCGCTCCAGCTCTTCAATCAGGTTCAGACAGTAGGATGGCGTGACCATAATCATGTCAGGTTTGAAATCGCGAATCAGCTGCGCCTGTTTCTCGGTTTGACCGCCGGACATCGGGATAACCGTTGCCCCCAGGCGTTCCGCGCCGTAGTGCGCGCCCAGTCCGCCGGTGAAAAGGCCATAGCCATAAGCGACGTGGATTTTATCTTTCGCGGTACCGCCTGCGGCACGCAGCGAGCGGGCGACGATGTTAGCCCAGGTATCGATATCATTTTGCGTATAGCCCACCACCGTCGGTTTACCCGTGGTGCCGGATGATGCATGGATACGCACCACCTGCTCCATCGGTACCGCGAAGGTGTCGAAGGGATAGTTGTCACGCAGGTCCTGCTTGGTGGTGCAGGGAAACTTGCTCAGATCGCTCAGCTCACGGAAATCATCCGGGTGAACCCCCGCCGCGTCGAACTTACGGCGGTACATCGGGACATTTTCATAGGCGTGTTTTAACGTCCATTTCAGGCGCTCGGTTTGCAAAGCCTGTAATTCGTCACGCGATGCGGTTTCAATCGAATCTAATTTTGTTGTTGTCGTTGTCATTTTGTAGGGCACTCGCAGGTCAATTAGCTCACACTCGCTCAAGGATCATGGCAATGCCCTGACCCACGCCAATACACATCGTACACAGCGCATAACGTCCATTGCGTCGTTCCAGCTCCAGCGTTGCAGCCAGCGCTAACCGCACACCGCTCATCCCCAGCGGGTGACCTAAAGCGATAGCCCCCCCATTGGGATTCACGTGTTCTGCGTCATCTGCCAGTCCAAGCTGTCTCATCACACCCAACGCCTGGGCGGCAAAGGCTTCATTCAGCTCAATCACATCCATATCGTTGATATTCAGCCCGGCGCGCTCCAGCACTTTTCGTACCGCAGGAACTGGCCCAAGCCCCATAAACTTCGGCTCCACGCCCGCCGTCGCCATCGCGACAATGCGTGCACGTGGCGTTAGTCCCTGGGCCTTTATGTGTTGCTCGCTGGCTACGATCATTGCTGCCGCGCCGTCGTTCACCCCAGAGGCATTGCCTGCGGTGACCACGCCGTTCTTACGAAACGGTGTTTTCAGTTGTGCGAGTTGCTCCAGCGTGGTTTCTGCACGCGGATGTTCATCTTCACGTACTGCGCTAACTGCCCCTTTCTTGCCAATGATTTGTATCGGCACAATTTCCTGCGCCAGAATGCCGTCACGCTGGGCTTTCGCCGTGCGCTGCTGGCTGCGATACGCAAAGGCGTCCTGGTCCTCTCGGCTTATATTTAACAATTCAGCTACATTCTCCGCTGTTTCCGGCATGCTGTCAGTTCCGAATTGTTGCTGCATGAGCGGGTTCACAAAACGCCAGCCAATGGTGGTATCAAACATCTCTGCCTGACGCTGAAACGGCGCGGTCGCTTTGCCCATTACAAACGGCGCGCGTGACATTGACTCAACACCACCAGCGATCAGCAGGTCGGCATCACCGGCTTTGATCGTGCGAGCAGCGAAGCCGATCGCATCAAGCCCGGAGCCGCACAGACGGTTGATGGTCGTGCCGGCAACGCTGTGCGGATAACCCGCCAGAAGGGTCGCCATATGCGCCACGTTGCGGTTATCCTCGCCCGCCTGGTTGGCGCAACCGAAGATCACATCGTCAATAGCGCTGGGATCCAGGCGTGGATTGCGGTTGAGTAATTCACGCAACGGGATGGCCGCCAGATCGTCGGCACGCACGCCTGCCAGCGCCCCGCCGTAGCGACCAATCGGGGTACGAATACCGTCACAAATAAATGCGTCACGCATTAGACTTCTCCTGTAATCGTGCCACCGATGCGGTGGGATTTGCCGCGAAACAGAGCCACGGTTTTGTGTTGCTGATTGACAATTTCAATGTCGTAAACGCCAGTGAGTTTGCCTTGCTGCTTAACCCGCGCGGTGGCGGTCAGTTTGTCACCTGCAAAAGCCGGACGCAGAAAGTCGATACTGGCCGCTGAGGCTACTGCTGCCAGTCCCTGACTGTTGCAGGCGTAAGCAAAGGCGGTATCCGCCAGCGAGAACAGTTGCCCGCCGTGACAGGTCTGATGGCCATTCAGCTGCGACGGCGACACGGTCATGGTCATCTGCGAATAACCGTCGTCCATCTCAATAATTTCAATCCCCAGCGCCTGCGCGCAGGTGTCTTTCACATACATGGCGCGGGCGTTGCGCCAGGCTTCGTTACTCATGACGCATCTCCATCAGCGCTTTCTGGCGCAGCAGCGCACTCGGGCGATAGCGTTCTTCGCCGTAGTGCTGTTGTAGATTTTCCAGCAGACGCAGCACACGTCCCCAGCCGAGCGATTCGCCCCAGGCCAGCGGCCCGTGCGGGTAGTTGACCCCCAAACACATGGCGGTATCGATATCCTCGGCGCTGGCGACTCCTTTTTGCAGCGCATCCAGCGCTTCGTTCGCCAGCATCGCTACCGTGCGCCATACCAGCAGCCCTGGGTAGTCGGCAATACGCAGCACCTTTTTGCCCTGCTGCTGGAAGTAGTACACTGCTTTGTCGGTGGCTGAATCCGGGTTGGTTGGTGCGCTTGCCAGCACGACGGTGTCGCCCGCAGCATGGTCATACACCACCACCGGGCGCTGGTGCTGCACGCTTAAGGCCAGCGCGGTTTCACCGGTAGTTTCAAGGAGCAGCACATCATCCAGTTCAGTGACAACGTCACGCTTGATATTTTTTGCTGCATTTTCAGGCGCTACCGCTGCAACAGCCAGTTCAGGCGATACCTCAGCAGGCCAGCAATAGACGCCGTGGCCGCTCTTCTTGCCCAGACGCCCCGCCAGAGCGAGCTCCTGTTGCAGCAAAGACGGTAGAAAACGGCGGTCCTGCCAGAAAGCGTTAAACACCGAACAGGTCACGGCAAAGTTGACGTCCTGACCAATCAAGTCGGTCAGCGCCAGCGGTCCCATCGGGAAGCCGCCGCCGTCACACAGCGCCGCATCAATCACTTCCGCTGACGCAACCTGTTCTTCCAACGCGCGCCAGGCTTCAGCGTAGTACGGACGCGCCACGCGGTTGACAATAAAACCCGGCGTTGAGCGGCAGCGCACCGGCTGCTTGCCCCAGGCGATTACGCACTGGCAAAGCTGCTCGACTACCTCGGTTGAGGTGGCAAGGCCGCTCACCACTTCCACCAGTTTCATCACCGGTGCAGGGTTAAAGAAGTGCAGCCCCGCCACACGTTCCGGATGCTTCACTCCCGCCGCAATTGCGGTAATTGAGATCGACGAGGTATTACTGGTCAGCAGCGTTGACGGCAAACAGATCTCCGCCAACTGATTAAACAGCGCTTTTTTAATTTCCAGCCGCTCGGACGCGGCTTCAATCACCAGTTGTGCATCGGCAAGCTGATTCAGTTCAGTCGCGGGGGCGATCCGTCCCAGCAGCTCACTGGCCTGTTCCGCACTGATTTTTCCACGACCAACACGAACGTCGAGTCGCTGGCGAATACCCTCAATGGCGCGAGTAATCGCCTCAGCGGAAATGTCATACAGCAGGACCGAATGTCCGGCGCTGGCAGCCACCTCGGTAATACCTGCACCCATTGTTCCGCCGCCGATCACGGCAACGCGATGAAGAGTTTGCGTCATGGCTTATTTCCCGCTGAACTGTGGTGGACGTTTGCCGAGGAAGGCGCTGACCCCTTCGCGGTAGTCGTCGCTGCGACCGGCCATGCGCTGGTAGTCGCGTTCAAGCTCAAGCTGCTGATCCAGCGTGTTGGTTTCGGAAAGCTGCAAGGCTTTCTTAATCAGCCCTAGGCCATAGGTCGGCTGCGTCGCGAAATGGCGCGCCATGGTCAACGCGGTATCTTTCAACTCGGCATCGTCGACCACTTGCCAGATCATGCCCCACTGCGCGGCCTGTTCGGCGCTGAGGTTATCGCCAAGCATCAGCAAACCCACGGCGCGAGCGCGACCGGCTACGCGCGGCAGCACCCAACTTCCGCCGCAGTCCGGCACCAGACCGAGCTTGCTGAAGGCCATGACAAACTTCGCCGAGCGCGCGGCGAGGACGATGTCGCAGCCCAAGGCCAGCGTGGCACCGGCACCAGCGGCAACGCCGTTGACGGCACAGATAACCGGCTTCGGCAGCGCGGCTAAGCGGCGCACCAGCGGGTTGTAGAAGCGTTCCACCGACATGCCCAGATCCGGCGCGGGGCCGCTCGGGTCAACGTTACGGTCGTTCAGATCCTGTCCGGCGCAAAATCCGCGTCCGGCGCCGGTGATCAGCAGGCAACGAATGGTGTCGTCGCGCTCGGCCTGTTTCAGGCAATCGGCAAGCTGCTGGTGCATCACGTCGTTAAAGCTGTTGAGTCGGTCCGGGCGGTTCAGGGTGATAGTCATCACGCCCTGCTCCACTTCGCTGAGAATAAATGCGTCCACGATTAGCGTCCTTTAAATTCCGGTGTGCGTTTTTCTAAAAAGGCGCTGACGCCTTCACGACGATCTTCGGTGCCGCTCAGCAGCGTAAACAGCTGACGTTCCTGCACCAGACCGGCCTGGAGACCCACTTCTTGCGCAGCGCGTAGAGACTGTTTTGCCGCCCGCAGCGCCAGCGGTGAGTGACGGGCGATGGTCGCCGCCAGCTTGAGCGCGTATTCATCGGAGAGGTTCGCCGGGTGAATGTCACTCACCAGCCCGACCCGTTGCGCTCGTTCTGCATCAATGCTTTCACCGCTCAGCACCATTCGGCTGGCCAGCGCTTTGCCAACACAACGGATAAGCCGCTGCGTACCGCCCGCCCCTGGCATGGTGCCGAGAGTAATCTCCGGCAGGCCGAAGCGGGCGTTATCCCCTGCAATCACCAGGTCGCACAGCAGCGCCAGCTCGCAGCCCGCGCCCAGCGCGTAACCGTTAACCACCGCGATCAGCGGCTTGTTGAAGGCATCAATACGTGCCCACAGGCGAGGACGAATATCGTCGAAAGTGGCGGGCAGATCTTTTTCCGCCATTTCGTTGAGATCGGCTCCGGCAGCGAAGTAGCGCGGGTTGCCGCTAATCACGCAAACGCTGATGCTGGCGTCCGCCGCCGCGCTTTCCAGCGCGTCAGCAATCTGCGTTAGCAGCGCATTGTTCAGGGCGTTACGCGCCTGCGGACGGTTCAGGGTCAGTTGCAGTACACGGTCGTGACGGGAAATCAGCAGTTCGCTCATGCCATCCCCCGCGCATCGAAGTCGACCACTACGTCACCGCTGGTTGGCAGCGCCTGGCAGCTCAGCACATAGCCCGCCGCCAGTTCTTCGGCTTCAAGGCTATAGTTGGCGGCCATCGCCACCTCACCGCTGACCACCTTGCATTTGCAGGTGGCGCACACGCCGCCTTTACAGGCGAACGGCAGGTCAGCGCCCTGGCGCAGCGCGGCGTCGAGAATGCTGTCATCTTCCGCATTCAGTGAAATCAGGCGATCGCGCCCATCCTGACGAAGGGTGACCGTGCGGCCTTCCGCCTGCACGCCGGTGGCGCGTTTCACGCTGGTCCCCGGCGTATTGAAACGCTCAAGGTGAATGGATTTTTCCGCTATGCCCAGTTCGCGCAGTGCCACTTCGGCTTCATCCATCATTGCCGATGGGCCACAGATAAAGGCGTCGTCAAAGCGGCTGAAATCGAGCAGTTTTTTGCCCAGCGCACGCAGTTTGTCGCCGTCAATACGACCCTGTAGCAGATCGCTGTCCATCGACTCCTGACTGAACAGGTGCACCACCTGTAAACGCTGCGGATAGCGGTCTTTCAGATCGGCCAGCGCCTGACGGAACATCATGCTGTGGCTGCTGCGGTTGCCGTAGATCAGCGTGAACTGGCTGGCCGGTTCGGTCGTCAGCGTCGCTTCAATAATCGCCATCATCGGCGTAATGCCGGACCCGGCGGCAATCGCCAGATATTCGGCTTCGCGCTCGGCCTGCGGCTGGTAGCCGAAGTGCCCCTGCGGCACCATCACTTCCAGCGCCATACCCTGCTGGATATCCTGCTGGGCATAGCGGGAGAAACGCCCACCGTCGATAGCTTTAACTGCGACGCTAATTTCCGACGGCGAGCGGCTGCGACAAATGGAGTAACACCGACGCAGCTCTTCTCCACCGAGGTGAGCTTTCAGCGTCAAATGCTGGCCCGGTCGGAAGGCGTAGTCATTACGCAGCGCGTCGGGAATGGTGAAAGTGATGGTCACCGCATCGCGCGTTTCCGCTTCGACGTTGGCCACGGTAAGCGAATGAAATGTTGTCATCGCAACCTCAAATACATTTAAAGTAATCAAAGGGTTCACGGCAGCTGTCGCAGCGATACAACGCTTTACAGGCCGTGGATCCGAATTCGCTAATCAGCGAGGTATGGGTGCTGGCGCAGCGCGGGCACTGTACGTCAGTTGGCATTTCGGCATGACAGGCGTGGGCCTGCGGCGGGCTGATACCATACTGACGCAGGCGTTCGCGGGCGTCCGGGCTCATCCAGTCAGTGGTCCACGGTGGGTCAAGCTGCAGGACGATATGTACTGGCGTATAGCCGTGCTCCGCCATCACCATGCGAATTTCACCCAGTAGATGCTCGGTGGCCGGGCAGCCGGAGTACGTCGGCGTAAAGCCGATTACCCAGCCGTCGCCGCAGCGCTCAACGCTGCGTACCATGCCGAGATCGGTGATGGTCAGCACCGGCACTTCCGGATCGGAAATCGCACTTAACAGCCCCCAAACGGTGTGCACCTCTGGCGGTGCGATCGCGGTAAGACGTTGCATAGCCACCTCCTGCTACCACTGCTGCCCAGGATACGCACGCTGCAAGTACTGCATCTCGGCCAACATCGGCCCGAGATGTTCGCTGTGTAGCCCCTGCTTACCGCCGTTGCGAAACGCTGCCTCTTGCGGAACCTGTAAACCAGAATCAATCAGCGCAGTGTGTGCCGTCGTTTGCCATTCGGTTTGCAGTTCGCGCGGATCGACGGCAATGCCCTGCCTGGCCAGACCGATCTCCAGTTCGTCGGCAAGGAACAATTCGCCGGTGTAACGCCACAGATTGTCCACCGCCTTCTGCATCAGTTGCGCGGAGTAGTCAGTGCCATTCCCCAGTCGCTCCAGCCAGCCGCGACTGAAGCGCAGGTGATAACGCACTTCTTTCAGTCCTTTGGCAGCGATAGCCGCAATCTGCTTATCGCGGCTGTTAACCAAACGAGTGAACAGCGCCACATGCCAGACATCGATAAAGAACTGGCGAGCGATCGTGTCGGCAAAGTTGCCGTTAGGCTGTTCCACCAGCAACAGATTGCGGAACTGACGCTCGTCACGACCAAAAGCCAGCGTGTCTTCGTCGCCGCTACCCGCCAGTTCGGCGGCGTAGCTGAGGAAGTTGCGCGCCTGCCCCAGCAGGTCGAGGCCGATATTAGCCAGCGCCAGATCAATCTCCAGCTCCGGCGCATGACCGCACCAGGCACCCAGACGCTGAGCCAGCACCAGGCCGTTATCGCCCAGACGCAGAGCATAGGTTGCAACGGGATTCAGGTTATTCATCGTTGCCTCACATATGTTCCATGCCGTCCGGCACGGTGTAGAACGTGGGATGGCGATAGACTTTGCTCTCCGCCGGGTCAAAAAATTCACCGCGTTCTTCCGGCTGTGACGCAACAATTTCGCTGGCTTTCACCACCCAGATGGAGCAGCCTTCGCTGCGGCGTGTATAGGCATCGCGGGCATTTTCCAGCGCCATCTGGTCATCGGCGGCATGCAGACTGCCAACGTGACGGTGCGATAACCCTTGTTTGCTGCGGACAAAAACTTCGTATAACGGCCAGTATGTTTTGCTCATGACTCTCTCCTTACGCCGCGTCGCGGGCCTGTTGCTTTTCGGCGTGCGCCAGTGCGGCCTCGCGCACCCATGCCCCTTCTTCCCAGGCCTTACGCTTTGCGCCCAGACGTTCGTGGTTACAGACACCACGACCGTTGATGACCTCATTAAATTCCTGCCAGTCGATCTCACCGAATCGATATTTCCCCGTCGCTTCATCAAGCTTTAGGTCGGCGTCCGGCACGGTCATACCGAGGGTTTCTACCTGCGGGACCGTGTTATCAACAAAGCGCTGACGCAGTTCGTCGTTGGAGTGCAGTTTGATTTTCCACGCCATACTGCGGGCACTGTTCGGTGAGTTGTCGTCGTTCGGGCCAAACATCATCAACGCAGGCCACCAGAAACGGTTGATGGCGTCCTGCAGCATCTGACGCTGTTCCTCGCTACCGGTAGCCAGCGCCATACACGCTTCGAAGCCCTGACGCTGATGGAAGCTCTCTTCTTTGCAGATTTTGACCATCGCCCTGGCATACGGGCCGTAGGAGGTACGACACAGCGCCACCTGGTTAACAATCGCCGCGCCATCGACCAGCCAGCCGATCACACCGATATCCGCCCAGCTCAGGGTTGGGTAGTTGAAGATGGAGGAGTATTTCATCTGGCCGTCGAGCATCTTCTGGTACAGATCTTCACGCGCGCAGCCCAGTGTTTCCGCCGCGCTGTAGAGGTACAGACCGTGTCCGGCCTCGTCCTGTACTTTTGCGAGCAGAATGGCCTTACGCCGCAGCGTGGGTGCGCGGGTTATCCAGTTGCCTTCCGGCAACATGCCGACAATTTCCGAGTGCGCATGCTGGCCAATCTGGCGGATCAGCGTCTTACGGTATGCGTCCGGCATCCAGTCCTGCGGCTCGATGGCCGTTTCCTGCGCGATGCGCTGGTCAAAGCGTTGTTCTTCTGTCACGTCACCACCTTATGATTCCGATAATTTCAACAAATCAATATTTGTGAATCACTTTGTTTTATAAAAGTTACATCTTGGTTAAATAAAACCACAAATTTTGTTTACTGGTTTTGCGATACTTGTCGCAAATGGTTTTTGTTTATCCATTAATAACAGATAGATAACCAATGAAGGTAAAGTGTTCGCGATCTCACTGTTAATAAATTATTAAAATCTCGCTTGCATTTTGTGATTCATAAAAGAACTATTTAAAGAGATATTACGGAACACATCTGGAGATTAACGATGCAGCAGTTAGCCAGTTATTTATCCGGTGCCTGGCAGACAGGCCGGGGCCGCACCCGCACCATCCACCACGCCCTTACCGGTGAAGCGCTTTGGGAAGTGACAAGCGTTGGACTGGATATGGCGCAGGCGCGCCGCTTTGCTATTGAGCACGGCGGCAAAGCGTTACAGGCAATGAGTTTTATTGAGCGCAGCGCGATGCTAAAAGCGGTGGCGAAGCATTTAATGGAACTGAAAGCCGATTTCTATGCCATATCCGCGCAAACCGGAGCAACGCGCGGTGACAGCTGGGTCGATATCGAAGGCGGCATTGGCACGCTTTTCACTTATGCCAGTCTCGGTGGCCGCGAGCTGCCGGACGATACGCTGTGGCCGGAAGACGAACTGATCCCGCTCTCCAAACAGGGCGGTTTTGCCGCACGCCACGTGCTGACCTCCAAATCCGGTGTTGCCGTGCATATCAACGCCTTTAACTTCCCCTGCTGGGGTATGCTGGAGAAGCTGGCGCCAACCTGGCTTGCCGGGATGCCCGCCATTATCAAACCTGCAACCGCCACCGCGCAGCTCACTCAGGCAATGGTGAAAGCGATTATCGACAGTGGTCTGGTACCGAACGGCGCAATTAGCCTTATCTGCGGCGGCGCGGGTGACCTGCTCGATCACCTCGACAGCCAGGATGTGGTGACCTTTACCGGTTCTGCTCATACCGGACAGCAACTGCGCGTGCACCCCAATCTGGTGGCTAAATCGGTTCCTTTCACCATGGAAGCGGATTCACTCAACTGCTGTGTGCTGGGTGATGACGTCACCCCAGAACAGCCTGAGTTTGCATTATTTGTACGTGAAGTAGTGCACGAGATGACGACCAAAGCCGGGCAGAAATGTACCGCTATCCGCCGCATTATCGTGCCACAGGCGCAGGTGAAAGCGGTCAGCGAGGCGCTGATTACCCGTCTGCAAAAAGTGGTAGTGGGCGATCCGGCGCAGGAAGGCGTGAAGATGGGGTCGCTGGTGAATAACGATCAGCGTCAGGACGTGCAGGATAATGTGAATCGTCTGGTTGAAGCCGGGTGTGAGGTGCTGCTGGGTGGAAAAGCAGATCTGAGCACGGCTGGGGCTTTCTTCCCGCCAACGCTGCTGTTTTGTCCGCAGCCGGATGAAATTGCCGCGGTACATGCAATTGAAGCCTTTGGCCCGGTCGCCACGCTGATGCCGTATCAAAATACCGAGCATGCCATGACGCTGGCACGCGCCGGTGAAGGCAGTCTGGCAGGAACGTTGGTGACGGCGAGCGGCGAACTGGCGCGAGAGTTTATCCTCGGTGCGGCCCGCGCCCACGGGCGTATTCAGGTGCTGAACGAAGAGGCCTCGGTGGAATCGACCGGCCACGGATCTCCGCTGCCACAGTTGGTCCACGGTGGGCCTGGACGTGCAGGCGGCGGTGAAGAGCTGGGTGGTCTGCGCGCGGTGAAACACTACATGCAACGCACCGCCATTCAGGGCAGCCCAACCATGCTCGCGGCGGTAAGCCAACAGTGGGTGCGTGGCGCTCGGGTGGAGGAAGATCGTATTCACCCGTTCCGTAAATACTTCGAAGAGATCCAGCCGGGCGACAGCCTGCTGACGCCACGTCGTACACTGACCGAAGCGGATATCGTTAACTTTGCCTGCCTCAGCGGTGACCACTTCTACGCCCATATGGACAAGATTGCAGCAGCCGATTCCATTTTCGGCGAGCGCGTGGTGCACGGTTACTTCCTGATTTCCGCCGCAGCCGGTCTGTTTGTCGACGCGGGTGTCGGTCCAGTGATTGCCAACTATGGCATGGAAAACCTGCGCTTTATCGAGCCAGTTAAGCCGGGCGACACTATCCAGGTGCGTTTAACCTGCAAACGCAAAACGGTGAAACGTCAGCGAAATGCCGAAGAAAAAGCGACCGGCGTGGTGGAGTGGTCGGTGGAGATCTTTAATCAGCACCAGCAGGCGGTGGCGCTGTATTCCATTCTGACGTTGGTTGCGCGTCAGCATGGGGATTTCCCGGCGTAAGATTCCGGTGTAGCTTCGCTCGATCAGGCTTGAAACAAAAAGCAAAAAGCCTGCTTAGTTTCCTAAGCAGGCTTCTTAAATATGGCTCCTCTGACTGGACTCGAACCAGTGACATACGGATTAACAGTCCGCCGTTCTACCGACTGAACTACAGAGGAATCGTTGTGGAGGCTTATCTTAGCGGCGAAAAAATTTTTGTCAAACCCCATTTCCTCGAATGCGAATCAATTGATGCTTCTCTCAACAGTTTGTTGCATTTACAGACATTTTAAATAGAAAAAACTTTGCAGCTTTTTTGATTCTCCCTCATCATTTGAAATGAGGTTTCAACTTTCTTCGTTAAGGTCCACTTTGAACGTCTCCGCTGCCTTACGCCAGGTCGCTTCCCGCACGCCCTGGTATGCCAAACGCAAGAGTTATAAGGTTCTCTTTTGGCGCGAAATCACTCCGCTGGCTGTCCCCATTTTTCTGGAAAACACCTGTGTGCTATTGATGGGTGTTCTCAGTACCTTCCTGGTCAGCTGGTTGGGAAAAGAAGCGATGGCCGGGGTTGGACTCGCCGACAGCTTTAATATGGTCATCATGGCATTTTTCGCCGCCATCGATCTGGGCACCACCGTGGTTGTAGCATTTAGCCTCGGGAAACGGGATCGTCGACGGGCCAGAGCCGCGGCCAGACAATCACTGGTGATCATGACAATTTTTGCTACCGTGCTGGCAGCGGTCATTCACTATTTTGGTCAACAGATTATTGACGTTGTCGCAGGTGAAGCAACACCAGACGTTAAAGCTTTGGCACTCACCTATCTGGAGCTGACGGTGCTCAGCTACCCGGCGGCAGCCATTGCGCTGATCGGCAGTGGCGCACTACGTGGAGCCGGAAATACAAAAATACCGTTGTTGATTAACGGCGGCATGAACATCCTGAATATCATCATCAGTAGCATCCTGATTTACGGGATCTTTTCCTGGCAAGGTCTGGGATTTGTGGGAGCAGGCCTGGGACTGACCATTTCGCGCTACATCGGGGCGATTGCCATCATCTGGGTACTGATGATTGGTTTTAACCCCGCGCTGCGAATCCCCTTCAAAAGCTATTTTAAGCCACTCAATCTCGCCATTATCTGGGAGGTGATGGGGATCGGCATTCCGGCAAGTATCGAGTCAGTGCTGTTCAATGGCGGTAAACTTTTGACGCAGATGTTTGTTTCAGGCATGGGAACCAGCGTTATCGCCGGGAACTTTATTGCATTTTCTATCGCCGCGCTTATCAACTTACCGGGGAATGCTTTAGGTTCCGCGTCGACAATCATTACCGGCAGGCGTCTGGGAAATGGCCAGATTGCCCAGGCTGAAATCCAGCTACGGCATGTATTCTGGCTGTCGACGATCGGCCTGACGGCAATTGCCTGGTTAACCGCTCCTTTCGCCGGGGTGATGGCCTCATTTTATACCCACGATCAGGATGTAAAAGAGGTCATAGTCATCCTGATTTGGCTCAACGCAGCATTTATGCCGATATGGGCAGCCTCCTGGGTGTTACCAGCAGGCTTTAAAGGTGCACGAGATGCACGTTTTGCTATGTGGGTATCGATGCTGGGCATGTGGGGCTGCCGCGTAGTCGCGGGTTACACCCTGGGTATCGTATTAGGATGGGGAGTTGTCGGCGTTTGGTTAGGTATGTTCTTCGACTGGGCCGTGCGCGCCGCGTTATTTTACTGGCGTATGGTCACCGGCCGCTGGCTGTGGAAATACCCGCGCCCCGAACGCGAAAAGTGCATAAAACAACCGGTTGCGTCTGAATAAGCGGCGAAATGGGGAATATTTCAGCAAACGATCGCATTTATCCATTCAGGCTTTGACAACGCTGAGCGGCATCGCTAATATTCGCCTCGTTCAAACGATTCCTCTGTAGTTCAGTCGGTAGAACGGCGGACTGTTAATCCGTATGTCACTGGTTCGAGTCCAGTCAGAGGAGCCATATTTAAGAAGCCTGCTTAGGAAACTAAGCAGGCTTTTTGCTTTTCTGCGATCCCATTCGCCAGGTAGAGCGCTTCACTCCACACCAGGTTTTTCCATACTGCCGACGGGAGAATGTCCGTCTGCTTATGCAAAATGTCTCTATGATCCAATTCGTTAACGTCAGGGTTAAGTATCTTATCGTGCAACGACATCAGAATGAGACCCATACTTGCCCATGCCGATACTGCTGAAAGCAGCGCTAACCGCTTTATTAGTAATTCCACTGAGTACAATAGCCGGTGAGAAAGTCACGCTACGTTGCCCGGACAGAGGCTGGGCGGAGGTGACATTTCATTTGTTCCAGCACGTTAGTGTGCTGTGGGAAAACAATAGTTTTTATGTTTCCGATGCCCGGCGTAGTCAGAGTAATAAATTCTATACGTTTACCAATCGAGATGTTCTTTCGGTGAAGAATGGATTTCAGTTTATTTATGCGGATTCGGGACGGGCGGTGTCTTGTTCGATATTGTCGCGGGTGCCGACGCAGGATCTGAGGCTGGAGACCTTGAGGTAACGCAGCTTTCTACCCGCCATTCAGCGACGTCAGAGAAGCCCGTTCGCTCACGGGCTTTTGTAGTTAAATCTGATAATCAATCACCGCTTCATCTGGCTCCATCGCCTGGCGCTTAATTTCATCGACGGATAGCCCTGCATTGCATAGCTCGATGAATCGCCAGACGTAGTTGCGCTGCAGCTGTCCGCGTTTAAGCCCCAGCCAAACGGTATTTGCATCAAACAAATGCCGGGTATCCAGACGGGTTAAGGTCCCCTCTTCCTGCTCGCCGCTGGATTGCTCTGCCACCAGCCCAATCCCCAACCCCAGCGACACGTAAGTTTTAATCACATCCGAGTCCTGGGCGCTGAGAATAATATCCGGTATCAGCCCTTTGCGAGCAAATGCTTCATCGATGCGGGAACGCCCTGTAATCCCCTGACGATAGGTAATTAACGGCCAGTGAGCAATAGACTCCAGCGTGAGCGGAGAGGCTTTCACTAATGGATGGTCATTAGGAACAAGCAGGCTGTGGTGCCAACGAAACCAGGGAAAAGCCACCAACAATGGATCGCTGCTCAGCCGCTCACTGGCAATTCCGATATCTGCCCCGCCATTTTGTAGCAGGACATCAATCTCCTGTGGCGTACCCTGAATTAGTTCCAGACGCACCTCAGGGAACAGCTCACGAAAGGCTTTTATCACCGCAGGCAAGCTATAGCGTGCCTGGGTATGCGTGGTGGCAATCGTCAGTACGCCGGACGTGTCATTGGTAAACAGATCCGCCAGTCGACGAACATTACTGGCCTCATTCAGAATACGCTCGGCAATAACCAGCAAGGCTTTACCCGGTTCGGTCATGCCCAACAGGCGTTTACCGCGACGGATAAAAATCTCGATACCAAGTTCATCTTCAAGTTCACGAATGTGTCGGCTGACGCCCGACTGCGAGGTGTACAGTATATTCGCGACCTCTGTCAGGTTGTAATCCTGACGGGCCGCCTCGCGGATTATTTTAAGTTGCTGGAAATTCACGTTTCGCTCCGGGCACATCAGACATTACGCTATTGTTAAAGTCTGATGCCCGGCATAACAAATAATAAAAACCTGCATCTTATTCCTTGTGGGAATAAGGTTTAGCTGACCAGCTGCAGCTCGCGATTTTCCAGCGCCGGACGGCTGACCAGCGACAACAGGATCTCCTTCACGGCCTGCGCCTGGGGCGATAAACTCCCTCTGGCTGATACGTTCAACGATAATGGCAGATTCATCGATGGTGTTGTGATGCGCGCCATCCAGCCGTTCGCCGCATTGCATAATGAACGGGCGGCCGACTCAGGCAACACTGTGACACCCATACCACTGGCAATGGCGGCCGTTAGGGTGGAGATAGACTCAATTTCGCCAATCACTTTAGCCGTTAAGCGACGTAGCGAAAAAGCTTCATCCACGCGCAGGCGAACCGCGCTGTAATCCCGTGGCAAGAACAAATTCATCTGCGCCACTGCGGCTAAATCGACGCTTTGCCCCGGACACTCACGCGTGCCGACCAGGTACAGATCCTCTTTAAGCAACGGTTGACTGCTGATGCCCGCCACAGGAGAACGCTCATAGAGCACTGCCATATCTAATTGCCCGCTGAGCAGCTTGTCATTCAGCACTGCCCCACTGTTTTCATGCAAATAGACCAGCACATCAGGCAGTTCGGCACGTAGCGTCTGTAATAACGGCATGGTAATGGATGACGCGACTGTCCCCGGCGCAAGGCCGATAGAGACCTGTCCACTCAAGGTCTGGCCCACGTTATTAACCGCAAGTTGCGCCTGTTCGCACTGACGTAAAATCGTCCGGGCGTGGGTATATAGCACTTTTCCTGCTTCCGTCGGCGTGACGCCACGCTTGGTACGAATCAGCAATTGCTGATCCAGCTCACCTTCCAGCGTAGCGACCTGCTGGCTCAGCGCGGGTTGCGCAATGTGCAACACTTCCGCTGCCTGGGTCAGGCTACCAATATCGACGATTTTCACGAAATATTTCAGTCGTCTGAAGTTCATTTTGCCTCCTGTCGGAATACCAGAACCCGTGCTGGCAGTCATTAAATTCAGGATTGCAAGATGCTTGCCACTTTCGTCTAAAACGGTGTTTTACGGTTAAAGCCGCGTAAAGTCAGGAGTAAAAGCGAAGGAAGATCATTCTGCACACCTAAGTATCTCATTCAGGCTGCCCTGGAAGAGGTAGACACGCACCAGAATGGGGCAAAAGCATAAAAAGACGGAAAGATCGCCGCTTTGCTGATTTTGTCAGCAAACGAACACACAAATGTATTTACCCCTTTGACAAGCCTCACCACCCTCGCTAATATGCGCCTCGTTCAAACGATTCCTCTGTAGTTCAGTCGGTAGAACGGCGGACTGTTAATCCGTATGTCACTGGTTCGAGTCCAGTCAGAGGAGCCATATTTAAGAAGCCTGCTTAGGAAGCTAAGCAGGCTTTTTGCTTTTATGCCATTGCTCATTGCGCATATCAAAACCTCAACTTAGTCTGGCCAACACTTCATTCATAATAGCCGCAGGTATTTGTTCCAGACGCTTGCCGTTCCAGGCTTCCATATCAATAGACAGGAACAACAATGAGTTGAGATGTCCACTCTTCGCTCACAGTAGACTTTAAACTCACCCAGTACGTCCGCTCTGTGCCCAGAAGCGGCGTTTTCTATCACCGCTGATATATTAATCAATGTAGAGCAGGCCATATTTATAATATAAATTGACGGGTACGCTGAATTTTACAGGAACATCTCCAATGAATATTGCCGCCTCAATTGCCCTTTTGGGCGCTTGCCCATTTGTGAGTCTGGCGGCAGTACCGGTGACCTTTTCCGAAACTGCCCTGGATGCCGCAGGGCCAAAAGGCCCTTTGAAAGGCACGTTACTCACCCCAAATTCAAAACCAACAACCGTTGTTCTTATCGTTCCTGGCTCCGGGCCAACCGATCGGGATGGAAACAACCCGCTTGGTGTGAATGCATCGCCTTACCGACTTCTTGCTGAAGGCCTGGCTGCCAAAGGTTTTGCGACGCTTCGTATCGACAAACGTGGAATGTTCGCTAGCGCAATGGCCGTAGACGATGCCAATGCGGTGACGATTGCTGACTATGTTGACGACATTCGATCCTGGGTAGACGAGCTTAGACGTCACATGCACACTCCCTGTGTTTGGGTTTTAGGACACAGCGAAGGGGGCCTAGTCGCACTTGCCTCGGCTCAAGAAGAGAATGTGTGCGGTGTGGTTCTTATCGCAACGCCTGGGAGGCCGATGGGCGAGGTGTTGAGGGGGCAACTTAACGCTAATCCGGAAAATGAAATTCTATTAAAGCAGGCGCTGCCGATAATTGATGCTCTGGAGCATCGGCGGCGAGTCGATATTACGAATATTCACCCAGCACTGCTGGGTATCTTTAATCCTGCTGTTCAGGGGTTTTTGATCAATGAGTTTTCATATAATCCGGGTCATCTCATTTCGAGTATTTCCAAACCCGTGTTAGTGCTACAAGGGCAACGCGATCTCCAGGTGGAAGAAACGGATGCAAGACTGCTTAAGGCCGCGAATCCTCAAGCGTCCCTGGTTATACTGCCCAATATGAACCATGTTATGAAAGAGGTGACTTCGGACGATCGCAAAGCGAATATCGCGACATACGCTGAACCCGCGCTCCCCTTAGCTCCCGGTTTAATCGACTCGATTGAGCATTTCCTGATCCGCAACTCACTTTTTCCCGAAAAGTAACAGCTGCTCTGCTCTCGGTGTCCTCCCAAAAACGGTTTACTTTTAAAGAGTTCAGCATGCTTTAAAGCATTCGTCTGCTCCATGCTCACAGCAGACATGGTCAGATGTCATTCCAACTGTCACATGCCGGAAGCAGACTCCCCATCCCCATCCGATATCCACCTCATAACATTTTTATAAATAACAACGCATTAAGAAGTTCAACGTAATACAATTATATTTCTAATTGTAATGATAACCATTCTCATATTACTATAATCGCGTGATAATTAACTTTTGATACATTCCACATGTCTGACCACGCCACTACCACTGCTTCCTTTACGCTCGAGTCGCTTTATGGCGCACATCACGGCTGGTTGAAAAGCTGGCTGACGCGCAAACTCCAGTCCGCCTTTGATGCAGATGACATTGCCCAGGACACTTTTCTACGGGTAATGGGCAGCGACTCGCTCTCGACGATCCGCGATCCGCGCTCCTTTCTGTGCACTCTCGCCAAACGGGTGATGGTCGACCTGTTTCGCCGAAACGCGCTGGAAAAAGCCTATCTGGAGATGCTGGCGCTTATGCCGGAGGCGCTCGCGCCTTCCCCCGAGGAACGCGAGAGCCAGCTCGAAACCCTGCAACTCATTGACAGCATGCTTGACGGGCTGAACGGGAAAACACGAGAAGCGTTTCTGCTTTCGCAACTGGATGGTCTGACATACAGCGAGATCGCGCTGAAGCTCGGTATCTCCGTCAGCTCGGTGAAAAAGTATATGGCAAAGGCTATCGAACATTGTCTGCTGTTTCGTCTGGAGCACGGTCTGTGAACGCTTCTATCACCGATTCTCGCCGCCAGGCATTGCGCTCGGCATCGCACTGGTATGCTGTATTGAGCGGCGAGCGTGTCAGCCCACAGCAAGAAGCGCGCTGGCAACAATGGTACGAAGAGGACAAAGATCATCAGTGGGCCTGGCAACAGGTTGAAAACCTGCGCAGCCAGCTCAGCCGCGTACCGGGCGATGTTGCCAGCCGGGCGCTGCACGATACGCGCCTTACCCGTCGTCATGTCATGAAAGGGCTACTGCTGCTGCTCGGCTTGGGCGGCGGCTGGCAGCTCTGGCAGTCTGAAGCCGGTGAAGGTCTGCGCGCGGATTACCGCACCGCCAAAGGCGCGGTCAGCCATCAGCGGCTGGAAGATGGTTCTCTGCTGACGCTCAACACACAAAGCGCCGCGGACGTTCGTTTTGATACACGTCAACGCGCTGTCCATCTCTGGTACGGCGAAATTGCTATTACTACCGCAAAAGACGCGCAGCAGAGACCTTTCCGCGTTGTGACCCGCCAGGGCCAGCTCACCGCATTAGGCACAGAATTTACCGTCTACCAGCAGGACAACGTCACACGCGTTGTCGTTCAACAACACGCTGTTGAAGTCTTACTGGCAAATCGTCCGCAGGAAAAACGCATCGTCAGCGCTGGCGAGAGCCTGCAGTTTAGCGCGTCTGAATTTGGTGCAATAGCCTCAGCGGATGATGAAAGCGCCACCTGGACGCAGGGCATTCTGAGCTTCAGCGATAAACCTTTGAGTGAAGTGATTGCCACGCTGAGCCGTTATCGCAACGGCGTGCTGCGCTGCGATCCGGCTGTAGCCGGGTTACGCCTGAGTGGCACTTTCCCGCTGAAAAATACTGATGCAATCCTGGATGTTATTGCCAAGACTCTTCCAGTTAAAATTCAGTTAGTTACGCGATACTGGGTAAATATTTCCGCACTGTAAGAAAAATAATTCTCATTTCGATTGTCCTTTTTCCCCTTCTCATTCGACTCATAGATGAACACAACAAAAATGATGATGGAGAAGGTATGACGCCTTTACGCGTTTTTCGCAAAACAACACCTTTGGTTAACGCCGTTCGCCTGAGCCTGCTGCCGCTGGCCGGGCTGTCGTTATCCGCCTTCGCAGCGCAGGTTGATATTGCACCGGGTTCGCTCGACAAAGCCCTTAATCAGTATGCCGCGCTCAGCGGAATTACCCTGTCGGTTGACGCCAGCCTGACGCGCGGCAAACAGAGTAACGGTCTTCACGGTGACTACGACGTCGAAACCGGCCTGCAACACCTGCTGAACGGTAGTGGCCTGCAGGTGAAACCGCTGGGTAATAACAGCTGGACGCTGGAGCCCGCACCAACACCGCAAGAAGATGCCCTGACCGTGGTGGGCGACTGGCTGGGGGATGCGCGCGAAAACGACGTTTTCGAACATGCTGGCGCACGTGACGTTATCCGCCGTGAGGATTTCGCCAAAACCGGCGCAACATCCATGCGCGAGGTACTGAACCGCATTCCTGGCGTTACCGCCCCAGAAAACAACGGCACCGGTAGCCACGATCTGGCGATGAACTTTGGTATTCGCGGCCTGAATCCGCGCCTGGCCAGCCGTTCAACGGTGCTGATGGACGGTATTCCCGTGCCGTTTGCCCCTTACGGCCAGCCGCAGCTTTCACTGGCGCCCGTCTCACTCGGAAATATGGACGCCATCGACGTGGTTCGCGGCGGTGGCGCGGTGCGTTACGGGCCACAGAGCGTGGGCGGGGTGGTGAACTTTGTTACCCGCGCTATTCCGCAAGACTTCGGCATGGAAGCCGGCGTGGAAGGCCAGCTCAGCCCAACATCTTCACAAAATAACCCAAAAGAAACGCACAACCTGATGGTGGGCGGCACGGCGGATAACGGTTTTGGTACCGCCCTGCTTTACTCCGGTACACGTGGAAGCGACTGGCGCGAACACAGCGCGACCCGCATCGACGACCTGATGCTGAAAAGCAAATATGCGCCAAACGAAGTGCATACCTTCAACAGTCTGTTGCAATACTACGACGGTGAAGCTGACATGCCCGGCGGCCTGTCTCGCGCGGATTACGACGCCGACCGCTGGCAATCCACGCGCCCTTACGATCGCTTCTGGGGGCGCCGCAAGCTGGCAAGCCTCGGCTATCAGTTCCAGCCGGACAGCCAGCATAAATTCAATATTCAGGGCTTCTACACTGAAACCCTGCGCAGCGGCTACCTGGAACAGGGAAAACGCCTCACCCTTTCACCGCGTAACTACTGGGTACGCGGCATTGAACCACGCTACAGTCAGAGCTTTATGGTGGGTCCTTCCGCGCACGAAGTGGGCGTGGGATACCGTTATGTGAGCGAGTCGACGCATGAAATGCGTTACTACACGGCCACCAGCAGCGGACAACTGCCGTCCAGCGCCAGCCCTTACGATCGCGACACTCGTTCGGGCACCGAAGCGCACGCCTGGTATCTGGATGACAAAATCGACATTGGCAACTGGACTATCACACCGGGTATGCGCTTTGAACATATCGAGTCATACCAGAACAACGCCATCAAAGGCACACATGAGGAAGTAAGCTACAACGCCCCACTTCCGGCGCTAAACGTACTTTATCACCTGACTGATAGCTGGAATCTTTATGCAAACACTGAAGGCTCATTCGGCACCGTACAGTACAGCCAAATTGGCAAGGCTGTGCAAAGCGGCAATGTGGAACCGGAAAAAGCGCGAACCTGGGAGCTCGGAACCCGATACGACGATGGCGCGCTGACGGCGGAAATGGGGCTGTTCCTGATTAACTTTAATAATCAGTACGATTCCAACCAAACCAACGACACCGTTACTGCACGCGGTAAAACGCGTCATACCGGACTGGAAACTCAGACTCGCTATGATCTCGGCACATTGACGCCAACGCTCGACAACGTTTCAGTCTACGCAAGCTATGCGTATGTGAACGCTGAGATTCGCGAGAAAGGCGATACCTATGGCAATCAGGTGCCCTTCTCACCAAAACACAAAGGCACGTTGGGCGTGGACTATAAGCCGGGCAACTGGACCTTCAATCTGAATAGCGATTTCCAGTCCAGCCAGTTTGCGGATAACGCCAACACCGTTAAAGAGAGCGCTGATGGCAGTACCGGTCGCATCCCTGGCTTTATGCTCTGGGGCGCACGCGTAGCCTATGACTTCGGCCCGCAGATGGCAGACCTGAACCTGGCGTTCGGTGTGAAAAATATCTTCGACCAAGAGTATTTCACCCGCTCTTACGACGACAACAACAAAGGCATCTACGCAGGCCAGCCGCGCACGCTGTATATGCAGGGTTCGTTGAAGTTCTAAACCCCGTTTACCCGGCCTGCATGCTGTTTTGTAGGTCGGGCAAACGAAACGCCACCCGACGCAGGCAATTTACATGTTCACACCATTACGCACGCTATTCGCCGCTCTGCTGCTCACCGGCCATGCTTTTGCCGCCACGGTTCATGACGAACATGGCACCTTTACGCTTGATAAAACGCCACAACGGATAGTGGTGCTGGAACTTTCGTTCGCGGACGCACTGGCTGCTGTCGATGTCAGTCCGGTCGGCATTGCCGACGATAACGATGCCACACGCATTCTTCCAGAGGTTCGTGCCCATCTGAAACCCTGGCAGTCTGTCGGCACGCGTGCGCAGCCGAGTTTAGAAGCCATCAGCGCGCTGAAACCGGATCTGATCATTGCCGACAGCAGCCGCCATGCGGGTATTTACAACGCCTTACAGCAAATAGCACCTGTGCTGCTGCTCAAGTCTCGCAATGAAACCTACGCTGAAAATCTGCAATCTGCGGCCATCATCGGTGAAATTGTGGGTAAAAAAGCACAGATGCAGTCACGCCTGGCGCAACACCAACAACAGATGTCAGCGTGGGCCAGCCAACTGCCAAAAGACACGATGGTGGTGTTTGGTACGTCCCGGGAGCAGCAGTTCAACCTGCACACGCAGGAGACCTGGACCGGGGGCGTCCTGACCTCTCTGGGGCTGACGGTGCCTGCAGCTATGGCGGGTTCGTCTATGCCGTCCATCGGTCTGGAACAGGTGCTGGCGCTCAATCCGGCATGGCTGCTGGTCGCGCACTATCGTGAAGAGAGCATCGTGAAACGCTGGCAACAAGACCCGCTGTGGCAGATGTTAACTGCGGCGCAAAAACAACAGACGGCGTCGGTCGACAGTAACGCCTGGGCGCGGATGCGCGGCATTTTCGCAGCCGAACGCATTGCCAGCGACACGGTAAAAATCTTTCACCACCAGCCTTTATCCGATGTGAAATGACAGTTTTCAAACATCCAGCGCTACAGTGGGGTCTTCCCCTTGTCGCGCTTATCGCTATCTTCTGGCTGAGTCTGTTTTGCTACTCGGCCATTCCTGTTTCCGGCGTTGACGCCATTCACGCCCTGCTGCCAGGCCATACGCCGACGCTTCCACAAGCGCTGGTGCAAAACCTTCGTTTGCCGAGAGGCCTGGTCGCCATTTTGATCGGCGCAAGCCTGGCTCTGGCGGGAACGCTGCTGCAGACCCTGACGCATAATGCAATGGCCTCCCCTTCACTACTCGGTATTAACAGTGGCGCAGCGCTGGCGATGGCGCTTACCAGCGCCATCAGCCCTGTGCCCGTTGCGGGTTACTCTATCGCTTTTATCGCCGCCTGCGGTGGCGGCGTAAGCTGGCTGCTGGTGATGACCGCAGGCGGTGGATTTCGCCACATCCAGGACAGAAACAAACTGATCCTGGCGGGCATCGCGTTCTCGGCTTTCTGTATGGCCCTAACCCGCATCACCCTGCTGCTGACGGAAGATCACGCTTACGGCATTTTTTACTGGCTCGCGGGGGGCGTATCCCACGCACGTTGGCAGGAATTCTGGCAGCTTTTCCCGATGGTGGCGGTTGCTGTACCGGTGGTGTTGCTGCTGGCTAATCAACTGAACCTGCTTAACGTCAGTGACAGCACCGCCCGCACGCTGGGGGTGAATCTGCCGAAGCTCCGTTTGATCATCAATATTCTGGTGCTGCTTCTGGTCGGTACCTGCGTCAGCGTGGCAGGCCCGGTAGCGTTTATCGGTCTGCTGATGCCGCATCTGGCTCGCTTCTGGGTGGGATTCGATCAGCGCAAGGTCCTGCCGATGAGCATGATTATGGGCGCCACGCTGCTGCTGCTGGCGGATGTTCTGGCCCGAGCGCTGGCCTTCCCTGGCGAATTGCCCGCAGGAGCAGTAGTGGCGCTGATTGGTGCCCCCTGTTTTGTCTGGCTGGTCAGGAGGCGTGGATGAAAATTGCGATAGTCATTTTCATCGCCCTCGCGCTGGCAGGATTTTCGACTCTGTCATTGCAAATGGGGGTGATCGCCGTTCCCTGGCATGCCCTGCTAACCGACTGGCAGAGCGGGCGCGAATATCATTACGTATTAACGGCGTACCGCCTGCCGCGACTGCTGCTGGCGTTGCTTGTCGGTGCCGCCCTCGCGGTGGCAGGCGTTCTGGTGCAGGGGATCGTGCGTAACCCTCTGGCATCGCCGGATATTCTCGGCGTAAACCATGCCGCCAGCCTGGCCTCTGTGGGAGCACTGCTTCTCTTGCCGTCACTACCGGTGATTTCTCTGCCGCTGCTGGCCTTTGCCGGTGGCATGGCGGGCCTGATCCTGCTGAGAATACTGGCGAACACCAGCCAGCCGATGAAGCTGGCGCTCACGGGTGTTGCGCTCTCTGCCTGCTGGGCCAGCCTGACGGATTATCTGATGCTTTCGCGCCCGCAGGATGTGAACAGCGCCCTGCTGTGGCTGACCGGCAGCTTATGGGGCCGTGACTGGAGCTTTGTGAAAATAGCCGCCCCACTGCTGATTTTGTTTCTGCCGCTGAGTCTGCGCTTTTGCCGCGATCTCGACCTCCTGGCATTGGGCGATGCGCGCGCCACCACGCTCGGTGTGTCGGTGCCGCGTATTCGGCTCCAGGCTTTGCTACTGGCCGTCGCCATGACATCGACCGGCGTGGCCGTCTGCGGCCCAATTAGCTTTATTGGTCTTGTGGTGCCGCATATGGTGCGCAGCATTACTGGTGGACGTCACCGCTGGCTGCTGCCCGTTTCAGCCATGACAGGTGCGTTACTGCTGGTGGTTGCCGACCTGCTGGCGCGAATTATTCATCCTCCTCTGGAACTTCCGGCTGGCGTGCTGACCGCCATTATCGGTGCACCATGGTTTGTCTGGCTGCTTGTGAGAATGCGATAAATGACATTACGAACTGAAAATCTGACGGTCTGTTACGGGATAAACAAGGTGCTTGATGGCGTTTCACTCACCCTACCAGCGGGGAAGACAACCGCCCTGCTCGGCCCTAACGGCTGCGGGAAGTCAACGTTGTTAAACTGTTTTTCACGACTGTTAACACCGCAGTCCGGAGGCGTATTTCTCGGCGATAGTGCCATCAATACGCTCTCATCACGCCAGCTAGCCCGCAGGCTGGCGCTGCTGCCCCAGCACCATTTAACTCCCGAGGGGATCACCGTCCAGGAGCTTGTTTCGTACGGTCGCAACCCGTGGTTGTCACTCTGGGGGCGTCTCTCCGTTGAAGACAATACGCGGGTCCATGATGCTATGAACCAGACCCGGATCCAACATCTTGCCGACCGACGGTTAACCGATCTTTCTGGCGGTCAGCGACAGCGCGCATTTCTGGCGATGGTCCTGGCGCAGGATACGCCCGTTGTACTACTCGATGAGCCAACCACCTATCTCGATATCAATCATCAGGTGGAACTGATGCGGCTGATGGGCGAACTTCGGGCTCAGGGGAAAATGGTGGTCGCCGTGCTGCACGACCTTAATCAGGCCAGCCGGTACTGTGACCATCTGGTGGTCATGGCGAACGGACATGTTATGGCGCAAGGCACACCAGAAGAGGTGATGAACCCTGGATTGCTGAGAACCGTATTCAGCGTGGATACGGAGATACACCCCGAACCAGTATCTGGCAGGCCGATGTGTGTAGTGAGGTAGATGATACAGTCTGTAATGGTACCATGGCTTCAACAGGTCGCCTGTCATATCACTCACGCTGCGGTGACTTTACTCTGCCCTGTGAGTTCAATCGGTCGATGCAACGCTATCCTTAATCGAAGGGGGACGTTGGACGTTGGACGTTCGCTAGAATACGGCAGATTCCGGTGTGATGATTAACCATTACGCGTGGTTGCCGTTGTATCAACGTACTATCCTGGAAAGGATAAAATCCACACATCCCTCTATAGAAACGCATAGCAATTCATAAGAAAATCTGTCTGCGCGTCATCGCTGATTTATTTATGAAAATTATTTGACTGATCGTTCCATAATCAATATTATGCCGCCTCAACTCATTTCAAGTCCCACATCCCTATGAGTGCTGAAAAACCAACCTTTCCAGGTCGTCCACGAAAGTTCGAAGATCAGGATGTCATTGATGCTGCCGTCGCTGTTTTCAGCGCCAATGGTTATGCAGGCACCTCCGCGCAAGATTTATGCAATGGTACGGGATTAGGGCGGGGAAGCCTATACAATGCCTTTGGAAGCAAGCAAGCCCTGTACGAGCAAGCTTTGTTGCGCAGCCACGAACAAACTATGTCAGCACAGTTAACAATACTCACACAACCAGGTCTGGTAAAAGAGCGATTGCATACCCTTCTGCTCTGGGGTATTGCCGAAGATCTTTCTCAGCCAGAGCAACATGATGCGATGGTCTTATTTTCAGCCCTGGAGATGGGCAGTAAAGATGAAGCCGTTGCGAGCCTGAATAATGAATATCGTCAGCATTTAGAAAAAACGCTGGTGTCGGTATTCATCGAAGGCCAACGAACCGGCGAACTGAACAATAAAGCATCAGCCGTCGAAATGGCGAGAGGCTTTATGGCAGGCTATTACGGTTTACGTGTACTGAATAAAAACATTACAGATAGAAAAATCCTCGAAGATGTCGTCGCTGGTCTGTTAATCAATTTATAAATTTAAGCGAAAAAATTCATTATTTACTTGCACTCATTTTTGTAACGATCATTCCAATACAAGGAAAAATAAAAAAACATGCCATTAGTCGTTTATATTTTAGGGTTAGCCATTTTTTCATTAGGTACAGCAGAGTTAATGGTGGCGGGTATGATGACCACGCTATCGGAAGCATTTGGTGTTACAGTCGGCGAAGTCGGGCATTTGATTTCATATTATGCATTCGGTGTAATGCTAGGTGGCCCGGTATTAACCTACACCTTTCTTAAGTTTAAAGCGCCCTATCGCTCAACATTATTATGGCTGTTAGGGTTATATGTTATCGTACAAGGATTAAGCGTCTTTGCCTCTGATTACAATGTGTTAGTTGCCATTCGAATCGTGACAGGTATTTTATGTGCAGGGTGTTTAAGTCTTTCACTCGCGACAAGTATGGCTCTTGTATCTGTTGAAAATCGCCCTCGTGCCGCATCAATAGTGATAGCAGGTTTTATGGTATCCAATGTCTTTGGTGTACCTATCGCGACAATCATTGACCAGCACTGGGGCTGGAAAATGAGTTTTGGGCTGGTCGCGGTCCTGGTTTTCATATGCCTGCTAGCATTAGTACGTTTATTGCCACATATGAGCGGCGGCGGTGCTATCAAGATGGCTGAAGAGATTAAGGCATTTAAAAATAAAGCCTATTGGAAAGCCTGTGCAACCAGCTGTTTGATTTTGGGAGCAAGTTTTGCGGCATTCAGTTATTTTGTTCCCGTGCTGACTGATGTCAGTGAATTTACAATGCAGACGGTTCCCTTCATACTGATGCTTTATGGACTAGCCAATATCATCGGGAATATGGTAACGGGACGTCTTGCATATCGCCATAGTTTAACTGTTATGGTTGTCGGCTTAACAATATTGAGTATTTCTTTGCTCGGCATGGCGCTATTTGTTCAATATCAGGTCATTGCTCTTCTGGCTGTTATACTTATCGGTTTATCTGGCGTGCCAATGAATCCGGCAATGATGGCAAGAATTGTCAGCGTGGCACATCCAGGGCCAATGGTCAATGCCGTTCATACTTCCGTGATCAATATTGGATTAGGTGGCGGTTCTTATTTAGGTGGAATGGCAATTTCATCTGGATTCGGTTTACGTTCAGCTCTATGGATTGGAATGGTATTAGCGGTTCTGGCTTTATTATCCGTATTACCTTATATCCGTCGTAGTAAACAAGGCTGGAGTTAATAGGTTCTGAAGATAAAAATGCCCCACTTATAAAAATCACGGGGCGTCGATATAACCGTTAAATTTTATTCAAAACTAACTGTCCTTTATCATCGAACGGGATCTGCGCGCCGGGGTCTTTATCCATCCGGATTTTTCCCTGCTGATCGCCGATGCGGCAGGCCACGTCGCAACCGATCACATTCTCTTATTTATCATAATGATAAAGGTCTGCTCCTCGCTAATAAGTGACAAGAGAAGCTGTTGCTGCATTGATAAAACCTGGCAATTTGCATGGTAAAGACTTCTTGTTTCGGTCTCCGCCCGGAACTAACCGGCACATATCAATCCGGCAATACAACCGAATTTTTCATGGATGGGTAGAAAAGCTTGGTCTCGAAGCTTCGCTTCACAGCACACATTCTATGAGAAGAACAAAACCTTACCTGATATACAAGAAAACCAAGAATTTCCGGGTAATCCAACTTCTGTTGGGCCATAAGAAACTGGAAAGCACAGTCCGTTATCTGGGCATTGAAGTCGATGATGCATTAGAGATCTCTGCATCAATTGAAGTCTAAGGTTGTCAGGGCTGCAACATCAGCCCTGTGCCAGGAGCGGACAGTCCAATATCTGCGAAAAGCTCAGATTAAAGGCCGGAATCTGTTTTAGTGATAACCAGAGAGTCTCTCCAACATCCAGTCAATGAATATTCGCAGACGTGCATTCAACTGCTTTGTAGGGGGATAAATGATTGAAACCGGGAATTGTGTATTCGTTAAATCTTCAAGTATGGGAACAAGCTGACCAGATTGAATAAAGTGCTTTGCTACTGAAACATGCGTTTGGCCGATCCCCATTCCGTGCACAAGCAGGTTAATCAGAGACGCGCTGTCGTTTGCCGCTATATCGAAGTTAAGCACCTGCTTTTCACCTGACCGATTACGAAAACGCAGTGGCCAGGCTTCTCCTGTCGCGGCGCTGAAGTAACCAACCACTTTATGCCCATTTTCAAGATCAGAAACATTCTTAGGAATGCCAAAACGTTCAAGATAGTCTGGGCTGGCGCAAGTCACTAACCGATCTTTGTATAATGTTCTACCTACTAAAGACGAATCGGCCAACTCGCCAGCGCGGATGACGCAATCGACGCCTTCTTCAATAAGATTTACGGGACGGTCACCCACCCCAAGTGCTAGCTGAATATGAGGGTAGCGTTCACGAAACTCTTCAAGTATGGGTATCAACACAAAGTTGGCGAGCGAAGAGTGCAGATCAATTCGCAGCCTCCCTTTGGCGGCAGAGCCCATGTCGCGCATGGCAATCTCTGTCTCATCCAGTTTGGCGACAAGCCTGCTGATTCTCTGGTAATACTCAGCCCCCTCAATAGTTAAGGTCACTGAACGCGTGGTGCGGTGAATGAGTTTGATGCCAAGGTGTTCTTCAAGTTCCTTTAGCAATTTACTGACCGTGGAACGTGGCAACCCGAGGTGTGCAGCGGCCTTTGTGAATGAGCGCGTTTCAACGATGCGCTGGAATGTACGTATTGCGAGAAGATGATCCATCACCTGATTCTATACCAGAGCTTTGATTGTGCACACAGATGAAAACTGAAGTCGTAAATTTGGTAATTATCTGCGTCAACACTCCCGCTATTCTGAGGCCATAAATTCATATGAGGAAGATGAAATCATGACTGCCAACAATGCCGAACAAGACTCATTACTTAAAGCTCGATATAGTGCAGCACAACAAAAACCAGACAACATTATCTGGACGCCGCAAGTTGAAGCGCTTTTGCGCCATAAGTCCGTCAGAGCATTTTTGCCTGATGCTTTGCCAGATGGGTCGATTGAGACCATGGTCGCTGCGGCACAATCGGCCTCAAACTCCTCCGCTCTTAATCAGTGGAGCCTGGTTGCAGTAACAGATATGGTGTTAAAGCAGCAAATTTCTGACACAGTCGCTCGCTCAGTACCGGTGGATCGGATCTCCTGGATTGAGGAAGCTCCCGCACTGTTACTCTGGGTAGCCGATTTATCACGCGGTGCCGAAATCACTAAAGATGCAGGGAAAGAACCCTTTATATTCGATTACCTTGATTCATTCTTGATGGCATCAATTGATGCCGCACTGGCTGCTCAAAACGCCGTTGTGGCAGCCGAGTCAATGGGGCTAGGTATCGTTTATCTGGGCGTCATGCGCAACATCGCTAAAGAACTCGCAGAGATAATCAATTTACCTCCACACAGTTTTGTCACCTTTGGAATGGCTGTGGGGTTGCCCGATGCTAGCAGGGCCAGTAGCGTTCGCCCCCGTCCTGCCCAGCCGATGGTTTTACATCACAATCAGTACAACCAGGATAAATATCGCGCTTACCTGAAAGATTATGAAGAGGCATATCAGGCCTTTCGTATCAGCCAAAATATGAGGGCTAAGACCTGGCTGGATTCGGTTGTCGAATCAGCTACCAGCATGGATTACCTGGGGGGGCGAGTGAATCTACGGGAAACCGTTTCGGAGCGCGGCTTCAAATTGAAGTAAAAAATTGGCATTACTGGTTTTAAAGAACGGGCCAGTCAGTAACGCCAATACAGATGGCCCCCTACTTCCGCATGTCGCTCAAAGTTGCTCCTCAGCTCCACGTCAGGTGCGGAGTAAACCCATCCGTGTAAGTGCACAATTTTCATGCGCTACTTAAGCAGCGTGCTCCCATCAACATTCAGTCAGCTTTATACGCCTGCCACTCGCGCCAGACATTCTCAGGATCAATATCGCGGTAGCCACGCTCTCTGATTATATCCTCGGCTGCTTCGGCTGGCAGGCGGATGGCTGTAGCGCCATCGCGAATGGACTCAACCTCATCGCGGGTCAATTCCCGTCCTATGTCCTGTTCTTTATCAATCAGAACTACGATCAACGCAGGGATAAAAACAATCTTCATACTGATAAGCCTCTGAAATGTTCGCATGCCACTGTATCACTGACAGTTTTGATATAGTTCAGTAATCGTCGATTTATTTCCAGGACGGGAATCATTCATGACATTACAAATCCGTGAAGCTACACCGGCGACGCGATGTTGCTTAATACGCTGGGCTACCGCATCTACCGCGCACACTTTGAACAAAAGGCAACAATTTTTGAACACCCTGCTTTCGAGCGGTTTTTTTGCTTTTCTGTTTTCTCATTCATCTTATTTTTCATGTTGCCATCAGATGAGGGAGATAATCGTTTTCACTTCCCGTCTGTCGCGGTAATCTCATAACGGTCGTTAATATTGCGACTGCAATGTGTGTAACCCAACTCAAATACTAATAACTAAAAAAACAGTACAGACAGGATAACTATGGATTCCTCCCTCACCTCCACGGGTCCCCAACAGGACGCCTCTTCACTTAACCGCGCCCGACGCGCTGCGCTTGGTAGCTTCGCGGGTGCCGTGGTCGACTGGTATGATTTTCTGCTTTACGGCATCACTGCCGCACTGGTCTTTAACCGCGAGTTCTTCCCGCAGGTCAGCCCGGCAATGGGGACTCTTGCCGCATTTGCTACCTTTGGCGTCGGATTCTTGTTCCGCCCGCTAGGCGGGGTGATCTTCGGCCACTTCGGCGATCGCCTGGGGCGTAAACGTATGCTGATGCTCACCGTCTGGATGATGGGGATCGCCACTGCACTGATAGGGATTATTCCTTCCTTTGACACCATTGGCTGGTGGGCTCCCGTTCTGCTGGTGACGCTGCGTGCTATTCAGGGATTCGCCGTTGGCGGTGAATGGGGCGGCGCGGCGTTGCTCTCGGTCGAAAGCGCGCCGAAAAATAAAAAAGCCTTCTACAGCAGTGGTGTTCAGGTCGGTTATGGCGTCGGGTTACTGCTTTCTACCGGTCTGGTCTCGCTGATTAGCTCGCAAACCACCGATGAGCAGTTCCTGAGTTGGGGCTGGCGTATTCCATTCCTGTTCAGCATCGTGCTGGTATTGGGCGCGTTGTGGATGCGTAACCGAATGGATGAATCGGCCGAATTCGAACAGCAGCAACAGGCGCCGCAACCAGAGAAAAAGAGACTACCGGTAGTCGAGGCGTTAATCCGTCATCCAGGTGCCTTTTTGAAAATTATCGCTCTGCGCCTGTGTGAACTGCTGACGATGTATATCGTCACTGCGTTTGCCCTAAATTACTCCACGCAGAATCTGGGCTTACCCCGTGAACTGTTTCTGAATATCGGCTTGTTGGTGGGCGGGCTGAGCTGTCTGACCATCCCCTGCTTCGCCTGGCTCGCCGACCGTTTTGGTCGCCGGCGCGTTTACATTACCGGCGCACTGGTCGGGACGCTCAGCGCATTCCCGTTCTTTATGGCGTTAGAAGCGCAATCCATTTTCTGGATCGTGTTCTTCGCGATTATGTTGGCCAACATTGCACACGATATGGTGGTCTGCGTGCAGCAACCTATGTTTACCGGTTTGTTTGGCGCAAGCTATCGCTACAGCGGTGCGGGCGTTGGTTATCAGGTAGCAAGCGTGGTTGGCGGCGGTTTTACCCCCTTCATTGCTGCTGCGCTGGTAACATTCTCCGGCGGAGACTGGCACAGTGTGGCCATTTATCTGATGGCGGGTTGTCTTATTTCCGCCACTACAGCATTGCTGATGCGGGATAAGCAGCACGGTTAAGCCCGGGTGCGGAGGCCGTCCGGTCTTCGCACAATCTTCCTCAACGTCTGACTTTTGTTTCACATTCCTGTGACATACTATCGGGAGAGCAGTACATCTGTGGAACAAGGAGACAGACATGAACAATAAGGGCTCCAGCCTGACCCCGGCTCAGGCACTGGATAAACTGGACGCGCTGTACGAGCAGTCGGTAAAAGCACTGCGTAGCGCCATTGGTAAGTATATTGAAACAGGGACGCTCCCTGACGTAATCGCCCGCCATAACGGTCTTTTTGTTTACCCATCACTGTGTGTCACCTGGGATGGCAGCGCCACCAATCCCCCTAAAACCCGCGCCTATGGTCGTTTTACCCATGCGGGCTGCTACACCACTACGATTACCCGTCCGTCGCTTTTTCGTCCGTATCTTGAAGAACAACTCACGCTGCTGTATCAGGATTATGATGCGCATATCTCCGTTGAGCCGTCGCAGCATGAAATCCCCTATCCGTATGTCATTGACGGTTCTGAACTGACGCTCGACCGCTCGATGAGTGCCGGCCTAACGCGCCACTTCCCCACAACCGAGCTGTCACAGATTGGCGATGAAACAGCCGACGGTACCTATCATCCGGCGGAATTCTCCCCGTTGTCGCACTTCGACGCCCGACGAGTAGATTTTTCGCTGGCGCGACTGCGCCACTACACGGGAACACCGGTTGAACATTTTCAGCCGTTTGTGCTGTTCACCAACTACACCCGCTACGTCGATGAGTTTGTGCGTTGGGGTTGCAGCCAGATCCTCGACCCGGACAGCCCGTATATCGCGCTTTCTTGTGCGGGCGGGATCTGGATCACCGCTGAAACTGAAGCGCCTGAAGAAGCGATCTCCGATCTCGCCTGGAAGAAACACCAGATGCCCGCCTGGCATTTAATCACCGCCGACGGTCAGGGGATCACACTGGTCAATATCGGCGTTGGCCCGTCTAACGCCAAAACCATTTGCGATCATCTGGCCGTACTGCGTCCTGACGTCTGGCTGATGATTGGTCACTGTGGCGGACTGCGTGAAAGCCAGGCGATTGGCGACTATGTTCTGGCCCACGCTTATCTGCGTGACGACCACGTGCTGGATGCAGTTCTACCGCCAGATATTCCAATTCCGAGCATCGCGGAAGTGCAGCGCGCACTGTATGACGCTACCAAAGAAGTCAGCGGTATGCCCGGCGAAGAGGTTAAACAACGCCTGCGTACCGGTACCGTCGTCACCACTGACGATCGCAACTGGGAGCTACGCTATTCCGCTTCTGCGCTACGCTTTAACCTCAGCCGCGCGGTGGCTATCGATATGGAAAGCGCCACCATCGCCGCCCAGGGATATCGTTTCCGCGTTCCGTACGGCACGCTGCTGTGCGTTTCCGACAAGCCGCTGCACGGTGAGATCAAACTGCCTGGTCAGGCCAACCGTTTTTATGAAGGTGCCATTTCTGAGCATCTGCAAATAGGTATCCGGGCTATCGATCGTTTGCGTGCTGAAGGCGACCGACTGCACTCCCGTAAATTACGTACATTCAACGAACCGCCGTTCCGTTAAGACCTGAAGGTAACTATGCACAACTCAACTCCTCTTTCCGCCCTGCGCAACCTGCTGATAGCGCAGGGGCTGGATGGCATGATTGTTCCGCGCGCCGATGCTCATCAAAGTGAAGATTGTACGCCGCATGACAATAAACTAGCCTGGCTGACCGGTTTTAGCGGCTCTGCTGGCCTCGCGTTGGTCCTTCGGGATCGCGCGTTAATGTTTGTCGATGGACGCTATCAGGTCCAGGTACGCAATGAAGTCTCGCTGGATGATTTTGAAATTCATCATTTACACGATGAGCCGCTGGCCGACTATTTGCAGTCTCATGTTGCAGCAGGTAAACGTATCGGCTTTGAACCAATGCTGATGGTCAATAGTCAGTTTGAAGCACTGTCGGCAACCCACTGCGAGCTGGTGCCTCTTGAGCAAGATCCTTTTGACCAGGTATGGCTAGACCGCCCGGCAGCACCCTGCGGCATCATTCGTGAAATGCCCATTGAAATCAGCGGGGAAAGCAGCACGCAAAAGCGTGCCCGCGTCGTGGAACAACTCGCTCAACACCAGGCTGACGTGCTGGCAATTACCCTGCCGGATAACATTGCCTGGTTATTGAATGTGCGTGGTTCGGATCTGGCCATGGTACCAGTGCCGTTTTCGTTTGCCCTGCTCCATCGCAGCGGTGAGCTGGAATGGTTTGTGGATAGCAATAAAACGCAACAGCTCCCCGCATCACTGCTAGATACGCTTACTCTGGCCCCGCAAGATAATTTTCTGACTCGCTGCCAGCAATTAGCTAATGGGAAGCGTTTCCTGGTCGATAAAGACTACGCCCCGGTCGCATTGCGTTTTGCCATTGAAGAACACGGTGGCAACGTCTTATGGGCACCCGATCCCATCACTCTGATGAAATCCCACAAAAATGACGTTGAACTGGCAGGCTATCGGGAATGCCATGAACAAGATGGCGCAGCCTGGGTAAACTTCCTTGCCTGGCTGGCCCATGAAGTTCCTTTGCGCGAAGCGGCAGGCAATCCGGTCACCGAGCTGGAAGCGCAGGCCAAGCAACTGGAATTTCGCCAGCAGCAGCCGGGATTTATCGAGCAAAGTTTCAGCACGATTTCGGCCTCTGCCAGCAATGCCGCAATGTGCCATTACCACTCCAGTGAAAAAACCAATACGCCAATTACCTCACAGGCCATGTATCTGAATGATTCCGGTGGCCAGTACCACAATGGTACGACGGATACGACGCGTACCCTCGCGTTTGGCCCACAGGATCCGCAACGTCGCCTGCATTACACTGCCGTGTTGAAAGGCTTTTTGTCGCTTATTTCGCTGCAGTTTCCCAGCGGGACTCAGGGCCATCAACTGGATGCTTTTAGCCGCCGGGCGTTGTGGGAGCTGGGTCTGGATTTTGATCATGGTACGGGACACGGCGTGGGTCACCAGTTGCTTATTCATGAGCAACCCCATCGCATCGCCAAAAAAGTAAACCCGTGGCCACTAGTCGCAGGCAACATCATCACCATCGAGCCGGGTTATTATCTGGCCGGACAATATGGGATCCGTATTGAGAATCAGGTGGAGATTATCAACAGTCGTCCTGGTTTCTGTCGTTTCTCAACGCTGACGCTGGTACCGATTGATTTGAATCTGGTCGAACTGCATCTGCTGAGTGATGCTGAGAAACAGTGGATTGATGATTACCACCAGCAGGTCAGAGAGACGCTATCCCCGCGCGTGAACGCAGAGGCACGTCCCTGGCTGTTCGCCGCCACCGCACCGATTCGCATTCAGGCTAATTAATGCAATAAAAAAGGCAGCCCGCAGGCTGCCTTAGTTCTCCCCAACTTCTTACTGCTTAGCTGTTACGGATGTACTCATCCATTTCAGTTTTCAGGTTATCGGACTTAGTCCCGAAGATAGCCTGAACACCGGAACCAGCTACCACAACGCCTGCCGCACCCAGTTTCTTCAGGCCAGCCTGATCCACTTTAGCAACGTCAGCCACGCTGACACGCAGACGAGTGATGCACGCATCGAGGTTAGTGATGTTTTCTTTACCGCCGAATGCAGCAACCAGAGCCGGAGCCATTTCACCGGTCGCACCTGCTTTGCTGTCTTCGGTAGCATCTTCACGACCTGGCGTTTTCAGGTCCAGCGCTTTGATCAGCACACGGAAGATGGTGTAGTAAACAATCGCATAACCGATACCGACAATCGGGAACAGCCACAGTTTGCTGCTGTTACCGGACAGAACGATAAAGTCGATCAGACCGTGGGAGAACGACGTACCGTCGCGCATACCCAGCAGGATACAGATCGGGAATGCCAGACCAGCCAGAATCGCGTGGATGATGTACAGGATCGGCGCCACGAACATGAAGGAGAACTCGATCGGCTCGGTAATACCGGTCAGGAACGAGGTCAGCGCCGCAGAGATCATGATACCGCCCACTTTCGCGCGGTTTTCTGGTTTAGCAGAGTGCCAGATAGCGATAGCAGCAGCCGGCAGACCGTACATTTTGAACAGGAAGCCACCGGACAGTTTGCCCGCAGTCGGGTCACCCGCCATATAGCGAGGAATATCACCGTGGAACACCTGACCCGCAGCGTTGGTGTATTCACCGATCTGCATCTGGAATGGAACGTTCCAGATATGGTGCAGACCAAACGGTACCAGGCAGCGCTCAATGAAGCCATAGATACCGAACGCCACGACCGGGTTCTGGTATGCAGCCCACTGAGAGAACGTCTGAATAGCAGTACCAATCGGCGGCCAAATGAAGGACAGAACCACACCTGTGAAGATGGCAGCCAGACCAGAAATGATAGGAACGAAACGCTTACCCGCAAAGAAGCCAAGATACTCAGGCAATTTGATACGGTAGAAACGGTTGAACATATACGCTGCAATCGCACCGGAGATAATCCCCCCGAGAACACCCGTATCAGCAAGGTGTTTAGCGGCGATCTCTTCAGCAGGTAAATGCAGAACCAGCGGCGCAACAACAGCCATGGTCTTAACCATGATGCCGTAAGCAACAACGGATGCCAGTGCAGATACACCGTCATTATTAGTGAAGCCTAACGCAACACCGATAGCAAAAATCAGCGGCATGTTCGCAAAAACAGAACCGCCTGCTTCTGCCATTACGTGCGATACAACGGCTGGCAGCCAGCTGAAGTTAGCGGAACCGACGCCCAGCAGGATACCTGCAATCGGGAGTACGGATACCGGCAGCATCAGCGATTTACCGACCTTTTGCAGGTTAGCAAATGCATTCTTAAACATAATTAGGAGTGCTCCTGAGTATTTGTGCTTATACACTTCATCCTTCAAACCGCCTCAGCGCGGGCTGCGCTCGTTCATCCCAGACACTTACTCTAGTAAGCTCCTGCAATTCACTCACTTGCCGCCTTGATGCAGCTTGATTGACTTTGTGTATTCTACGTTCTCACGCATTGGCGAGGGGGGAGAACCTCGCCGTGTACAGGGCATCTAAGTACCCTTTATTTATTACACAGAGTAAAATAATTCAGTTTGTTTTTGTTTGACGGCTATCACAGTTCAGTCGTGAATGGCCGCAAAATCCGCACATTCCGATAAAATGAGTTTCTGAATGTGTCAAACTGATTATTCACCGCCCATTTTGGGGCGGTGAACTTTACTCGCATTAGTGATTAATTACGAGCTTTAAAAAAAGTCAGTTAACGAACAGATTGCAGGCGAGAAGCGTCGATGTGAAACAGGCGGGCAAAGTTATCAGTGGTTGCCTGCGCCAGTTCTTCAACGGCAACACCTTTCACTACGCCCAAATACTCTGCAACGTCACGAGTCATGGCGGGCTGGTTCTCTTTTCCACGATGCGGTACAGGCGCAAGGTAGGGAGAATCCGTCTCGACCAACAACCGGTCCAGAGGAACATAGCGGGCGGCATCACGGAGCTGCTCTGCATTTCGGAACGTGACGATGCCGGAAAACGAGATATAGAATCCAAGGTCCAGCAATTTGCCCGCCGTTTCTCTGTCCTCTGTAAAACAGTGTAGTACGCCGCCACAATCCGTCACTTTTTCTTCGCGCAGAATAGACAGCGTATCGGCTCGCGCATCGCGGGTATGCACGATAACCGGCTTCTGTAACTCACGGCCGATCTGAATATGGTGGATAAAAGATTCCTGCTGGCGCACCTTTGTTTCCGGCGTGTAAAAATAGTCCAGCCCGGTTTCTCCCATCGCCACAACCCCCTCTTCGGTGGCAAAACGACGCAGGTCCTCAACATCATAGGTTTCATCCTGATTTAACGGATGCACGCCGCAAGAGAAAACCACATTGTCACGCTCACCGACCAGTTCGCGCATACTGCGATATCCTGGCAGAGTGGTCGCAACGGCAAGACAGAATTTCACATCACGTGCGGCCGCTTTTGCCAGCACGTCATCCACGTCCTTATGCAGAGATTGATAATCCAGGCCATCAAGATGGCAGTGTGAGTCGACTAAAAACATAATGTCTCTCTCAAAGATGGGGAACAGGCAGTACGGTGCCTGGTTGCAGGTAATGCTCAATACGAAGAATAAGATCGGTTAACACCAGCTCACGGTTTACGCCTGTTACGTTCAGCAGTTGTTGACGACAATGACAAACGTCACCGAGTATCGCCTGTATCTGGGCAACGGATAACCGTTCTGCGATAGAAGATATCAGGTCCAGCGCATCAGGATTCGTTAAATGGGAAACGCCATACGGACGTTTCAACGCATCGGTCAACAACGTTGCCAGCCAGTGTAAACGGGTGGCAGCCTGATCGTGGTTTAACGCCGCGAGCAAGATATACCAGTCGCCTGCGTTTAATGTGTTCACCAGTGCCGCACAAAAATCTGTGCGGTGCGCCCAGCTTTCAGCCTGTAACAACGCAAGTGCCGCGCCAGGCGAACCTGCGCTCAGGCGCAACGCGCTAAGCAGCGCTTCTGACGACGCAGTCACCTCACGAGCAAGCCAGGAGATCGCATACGACTCCGGAGGTGGCGCAAGATGATGTAACCGGCAACGACTGCGTAATGTCGCCAGCAAGCGAGCTGGCTCTGTGCTGGCGAGGAAAAACCAGGTTTGTGCCGGGGGCTCTTCCAGCGTTTTCAGCAACGCATTAGCGGCGGCGTCGGTTAACTGGGCGGCATCCGGGATCCACACCACTTTCGCCCCGCCTAGGCGTGAATGCTCGTACAGTTTCTCACTGACTTCGCGTACCGCATCAACCCCCAGCGTGCTTTTGCCTTTTTCCGGCAGCAACGAATAGTAGTCAGGGTGCGTCCCCGCCTGCATTAGCTGACAGCCGCGGCACTGTCCGCAGCTTTTATGCCCTTCCGGCTGCTGGCACATTAAATAGCGGCTGAGGGCGTAAATCAGCGCGTCGTCGCCCATTCCGGGTAACGCCTGAATCAGTAACGCATGGTGACCACGACCCGTCTGGTAGCTGGCTACCAGTTTTTCAAAATCCGGTCGTAACCATGGGTACCATTTCATGCGCCCTGCTCCTTCACCCATTGGGTGATGGTATGACGGATATCAGCCATCACAGCCTCCAACGGCTGCGTAGCGTCTATAGTACGAATGCTGGCGTCTTTGGCAGCCAGCTCAAGATAGCGCGCGCGAGTACGATTAAAGAAGTCGAAAGATTCCTGCTCAATACGATCCAGCTCGCCGCGGGCACGGGCACGCTTCAACCCGACTTCTGGCGTCACATCCAGATAGATCGTCAGGTCCGGGCGAAAATCACCAAGCACCGCATCACGCAGGGTTGCCAGCATGTTTTGATCGATACCGCGTCCGCCGCCCTGATACGCCTGGGTCGACAGATCGTGACGATCGCCAATTACCCACGCGCCTTTCGCCAGTGCAGGTTTAATAACGGTTTCGACCAACTGTACACGCGCCGCGTAAAACATCAGAACTTCGGCTTTGTCGGTAATGACCTCGTCACCGACCGATTTAATATCCAGCACCAGACTTCTTAGTTTCTCAGCCAGCTGCGTTCCACCAGGTTCACGGGTGAAAACCATGTCACGAATACCGAGTTGCTCAAGTGTCTCCACCACCACGTTACGCGCGGTGGTTTTTCCGGCGCCTTCCAGGCCTTCAATGACGATATAGTTACTGCCCATTTTTTTCCTTAAGCACTTTCAGGTAATCCTGCACGGACCGGTTATGGCTGGCAAGATTGGTGTTAAACGTGTGGCCGCCTTTACCGTCAGCCACAAAATAGAGATACGGCGTTTTTGCCGGATGCGCCGCGGCCTGCAATGAAGCCTCTCCCGGCATGGCAATCGGGCCTGGCGGCAGTCCCGTGATGGTATAGGTGTTATAGGCGGTCGGGGTGTCTAAATCCACACGCGACAATTTGCCATTATACCGTGTACCCATCCCGTAAATCACGGTCGGATCGGTTTGTAAACGCATACCGATACGTAAGCGGTTAATAAAGACCGAAGCCACCTGGTCGCGCTCGCTGGCAACCGCAGTTTCTTTTTCAATAATAGAAGCCATGGTTACCAGCTGATTTTTGTCCTGATAAGGCAGGCCATCAGCGCGCCCCTCCCAAACAGTATCCACCGCTTTAACCATTTTCTGATGCGCGCGTTTTAGTAACGCTACGTCAGTAGTATTGGCGGTATACATCCAGGTATCTGGCCAGAACCAGCCTTCTACCCATTGCGGGTTTTCAAGCTTCAGCGCCTCGGCCACGGTCTCATAGCTATCGTCGCTTAACGTATGTTTGATATACGGGGCATCACGCAGCTGTTTGAGGTAATCGCTCAGGCGCATCCCTTCAACCAGACGTAACGGGAACTGCGCCTCTTTGCCGCTTTCCAGCAGTTGCAGCATGTCCCGCACCGTCATGTCAGGCGTGAAGCGATATGTTCCGGCCTTAAAATGCGACAACTCGGGCTCCACACGCAGCAGCCACTGGAACACGCGCGGACGATTGATAACTTTGTCTGCATACAGCTGTTCGCCGAGAGCCAGACGGCCCGTTCCCGCTTTCAGCGTAAAAATCGTTTCTTCTTTAATCAATAATTTGCTGTCCGCCAGATGGCGAACTTTCCACATTCCCACTCCAGCGGCAATGCCCAGCACAACCAGCAATAACAGGACAACAAGTAACAGTTTTTTCATGACTAATTCGGGTGCTCACAAAGTGGGGCTAAATAATCGAATAACAAACGTGAAGACAACAACGTGTCGCCACAGGCACGCACGGGAATAATGGGCATTAACGCGTTACAGACGACGATTTCATCAGCCTGCATTACCTCCTCCAACCCGGCATACACTTCGACAATACTGAATGGCGATTGTGCCAGCATCCGGATACAGAATTGTCGCATAATACCGTTCACTCCGGCCTGGTCCAGCCGGGGCGTGTAAACCACATCGCCTTTACGCCAGAACAAATTAGCCGCACAGCATTCCGTAACCCATCCCTCGCTGTCAAGAACCAGCGCTTCATCGGCGTCCGTCTGTTCAAGATGAGAGCGAATCAACACCTGCTCCAGTCGATTCAGGTGTTTAAGCCCGGCAAGCAGTGGATTACGTCCCAGCCGCACTGGGCTTAGCGCCAGCGTAATACCTTCTTGCCGCCAACGATCGTAATGATCGGGCCAGGATGAAACGGAGAGGATGCGTGTGGCACTATGACAATTTTTGCCACTGTAACCCCGGCCTCCACTGCCACGGCTGATAATCACTTTCAACACACCGCGTACGTGCCCTTTCGCCAGCATTTTCATTTCATTTTGCAGCTCGGACCAATCTTCAAAAGAGATCAGCAGTTTTTGGCAAGCGTCTTGTAAACGCTCAAGATGCGCTGCAAAGAGAGGGATTTCACCGTCGATAATACAGGCAGTGGTAAAACAGCCATCACCAAATTGGGTCGCTCGATCGCTTGCGGCCAGCATATCTTGCTCGCAGCCATTAATTAAGAACATGGTGGCTCCTTATTTCTGGTCCGCTAGTTTGGCAGGATGAGTAACACAGGACAAGGGCGGAAAACCGAATAAAAAAAGGCCCGACAAGCGGACCTTTTCAATTTTCTATCGATGCTAGCGCATCACCTGACGGACTTAAATCTTTTTAAAGATCAAAGAGCCGTTGGTACCACCGAAGCCAAAGGAGTTACACAGCGCATACTCCAGACCACTAACCTGACGCGCTTCATGAGGTACGAAGTCCAGGTCACAACCTTCATCCGGGTTATCCAGGTTGATGGTTGGCGGAATAGCCTGATCGCGCAGCGCCAGGATAGAGAAAATAGACTCTACCGCGCCCGCCGCACCCAACAGGTGTCCGGTCATGGATTTGGTGGAGCTTACCATCACACGGCTTGCCGCATCGCCAAAGACAGATTTCACTGCCTGGGTTTCAGCTTTATCGCCTGCAGGCGTAGACGTACCATGCGCGTTGACATAGCCAATCTGACCCGCTTCAATAGCCGCATCGCGCAGTGCGTTGACCATTGCCAGCGCAGCGCCTGCACCGTTTTCCGGTGGCGACGTCATGTGGTAAGCATCGCTGCTCATACCGAAGCCAACGACTTCAGCATAGATTTTTGCACCGCGCGCTTTCGCATGCTCGTACTCTTCCAGTACCACCATGCCAGCGCCGTCGCCCAGCACAAAGCCGTCACGCTCTTTGTCCCACGGGCGGCTTGCCGCTTGCGGGTTATCATTACGCGTAGACAGTGCACGTGCCGCGCCAAAGCCACCCACACCCAACGGCGTACTGGCTTTTTCAGCACCACCCGCAACCATCGCGTCTGCATCGCCGTATGCAATGATACGTGCGGCATGACCGATGTTATGCACGCCTGAAGTACAGGCTGTCGCGATGGAGATGCTTGGCCCTTGCAGGCCGTACATGATGGTCAGGTGACCAGCCACCATGTTAACAATCGTCGACGGAACGAAGAACGGGCTGATCTTACGCGGTCCACCGTTTACCAGTGAGGTATGGTTTTCTTCGATAAGACCGAGACCGCCAATACCAGAGCCGATAGCGGCGCCAATACGATGAGCGTTCTCTTCCGTAATTTCGAGGCCAGAATCCTGCATGGCCTGAACGCCAGCGACAATTCCATATTGAATGAAGGCATCCATCTTGCGCTGTTCTTTGCGCGAGATAATGTCTTCACAGTTAAAATCCTTTACTAAGCCAGCAAATTTCGTTGCATAGGCGCTAGTATCGAAATGGTCGATCAGGCTGATGCCACTCTGACCGGCAAGGAGAGCTTTCCAGGTAGACTCTACGGTATTGCCGACAGGAGACAACATGCCCAGTCCGGTCACAACTACACGACGCTTAGACACGGTTGTCCTCCAGGGAGGGAAAATAATTCAAGTGGGATAAAAAGATAAAACTCAGGCGGTCGAATGACCGCCTGGAGATGTTCACTTACGCCTGGTGGCCGTTGATGTAATCAATGGCAGCCTGAACGGTAGTGATTTTCTCAGCTTCTTCGTCCGGAATCTCAGTATCAAACTCTTCTTCCAGAGCCATTACCAGCTCAACGGTGTCAAGAGAATCTGCGCCCAGGTCTTCAACGAAGGAAGCATTGTTGGTTACTTCTTCCTGCTTAACGCCCAGCTGTTCGCCGATAATTTTCTTAACGCGTTCTTCGATAGTGCTCATACTCTTAAATTTCCTATCAAAACTCGCTTTCGCGATGGTTTTCGTAGTGTATAAAATGTTGAAAAATTTGCAACTAAATCCCGGCAGGTCTTACCACGATTTTACGTTATTTTGAGGCCAAGACCTACAATAACGCAAATATTTTTCATCGTGGTTAAACCATGTACATCCCGCCGTTGACGTGCAAAGTCTCACCTGTGATGTAACTTGCTTCGTCAGAAGCTAAAAATGCAACCGCACTGGCGATTTCCTGAGCGCCACCGAGGCGACCCGCAGGAACCTGCGCCAGAATACCCGCACGCTGATCATCAGACAGCGCACGCGTCATGTCCGTTTCAATAAAGCCCGGAGCAACAACGTTTACAGTAATGCCACGAGACGCAACTTCGCGCGCCAGTGATTTACTGAAGCCGATCAGACCCGCTTTCGCCGCAGCGTAGTTAGCCTGACCCGCATTTCCCATGGTACCAACCACAGAACCGATAGTGATAATACGCCCATGACGCTTTTTCATCATAGCTCGCATTACCGCTTTTGACAGACGGAAAACAGATGACAGGTTGGTTTCAATGATATCGTTCCACTCGTCATCTTTCATGCGCATTAACAGGTTATCACGAGTAATCCCGGCATTATTGACCAGGATATCGACTTCACCAAATTCTGCGCGAATATTTTCCAGAACAGATTCGATAGATGCCGGATCGGTCACATTCAACATCAGACCTTTACCATTTGCACCTAAGTAATCGCTAATGGCCTGCGCGCCGCTTTCGCTGGTAGCAGTACCGATAACTTTCGCGCCACGGGCAACAAGTGTCTCAGCAATTGCGCGGCCAATGCCACGGCTTGCACCGGTAACCAGCGCGATTTTTCCTTCAAAACTCATGGTCTTCCTCTTTTATTGCTCTAGCGCCGCAGACAATGCCGCCGGCTCATTCAGTGCCGAAGCAGTCAGGGTGTCAACAATACGTTTCGTCAGACCGGTCAGAACTTTACCCGGACCGACTTCATACAGGTGCTCTACGCCCTGGGATGCCATAAATTCAACGGTTTTAGTCCACTGAACCGGGCTATACAGCTGACGAACCAGCGCATCGCGAATTGCGTCTGCCGTGGTCTCGCACTTCACGTCGACGTTGTTCACAACCGGAACAGTCGGCGCGTTAAAGGTGATTTTCTGCAGCTCAACGGCCAGTTTCTCAGCGGCAGGCTTCATCAGCGCGCAGTGAGAAGGAACGCTGACCGGCAGCGGCAGCGCACGCTTAGCGCCCGCGGCTTTACAGGCAGCACCAGCACGTTCTACGGCTTCTTTATGCCCGGCAATAACCACCTGACCCGGTGAGTTAAAGTTTACTGGTGAAACCACCTGGCCTTCGGCAGACTCTTCGCACGCTTTAGCAATAGCGGCATCGTCCAGACCGATAATAGCAGACATGCCGCCAGTGCCTTCCGGAACCGCTTCCTGCATGAATTTGCCACGCAGTTCAACCAGACGTACGGCATCGGCAAAACCGATAACACCCGCACATACCAGAGCAGAATATTCGCCCAGGCTATGACCCGCCATCAGCGCAGGTGTTTTACCCCCCTGCTGCTGCCATACGCGATAAAGCGCAACGGATGCGGTCAACAGCGCGGGCTGCGTCTGCCAGGTTTTATTCAGTTCTTCAGCCGGACCTTGCTGAGTCAACGCCCACAGATCATAGCCCAGTGCAGCTGATGCTTCAGCAAATGTTTCTTCAACAATTGGGTAGTTTGCTGCCATTTCAGACAACATCCCAACGGTCTGGGAACCCTGCCCCGGAAACACAAATGCAAATTGCGTCATGTTTAAATCCTTATACTAGAAACGAACCAGCGCGGAGCCCCAGGTGAATCCACCCCCGAAGGCTTCAAGCAATATCAACTGCCCAGCTTTAATACGCCCGTCGCGGACGGCTTCGTCCAGCGCGCACGGTACGGAGGCAGCAGAGGTATTACCATGTCTGTCGAGCGTCACGACAACATTATCCATCGACATACCCAGCTTTTTAGCTGTCGCGCTGATAATGCGCAGGTTAGCCTGATGCGGCACCAGCCAGTCCAGCGCAGAACGGTCGAGATTATTGGCTTCCAGCGTTTCATCAACGATGTGCGCAAGCTCGGTCACCGCGACTTTAAATACTTCGTTACCCGCCATCGTCAGGTGGATCGGGTTTTCCGGGTTCACGCGATCGGCGTTAGGCAGCGTCAACAGTTCGCCGTAGCGACCGTCAGCGTGCAGATGCGTGGAGAGAATACCTGGCTCTTCTGATGCGCTCAGTACAACCGCACCAGCCCCATCACCGAAAATGATGATCGTTCCGCGATCGGTTGGATCGCAGGTACGGGCCAGGACATCGGAGCCAACGACCAGGGCATGCTTAACTGCGCCAGATTTAACGTACTGGTCGGCAACGCTCAGGGCGTAAGTGAAGCCAGCACAAGCGGCTGCAACGTCAAACGCCGGACAGCCTTTGATCCCCAGCATACTTTGGATCTGGCACGCCGCGCTTGGAAATGCGTGAGTGGATGATGTGGTAGCAACCACAATCAGACCAATTTGTTCTTTGTCGATGCCCGCCATTTCAATCGCACGGTTTGCGGCGGCAAAGCCCATCGTCGCAACTGTTTCATTTGGCGCTGCAATATGGCGTTCACGGATACCTGTACGAGTGACGATCCACTCATCAGACGTCTCAACCATTTTTTCCAAATCGGCGTTAGTACGCACTTGTTCAGGCAGATAGCTGCCAGTACCAATAATCTTCGTATACATGTACGCTCAGTCACTTTTTGGTTATATACCGCTACGAGCAAATCGCTGATACGGTGGCCACATTCACAAACGCACCGTTATCTGTGTGCTCGTGATTTTGCGCTTTCGCCACCGTCCAGCAGTTCGAATCCAGCTGGGTATACAGATTCCAGGCGAGCGGCAATTCGCTGAGGAACTTGTCGCTGCACCGCCTGCACTGCCTGTTCAATCGCGACTTCAAATGCTCGCTGATTGGCCGCACCATGACTCTTAATCACCGTGCCGCGCAATCCTAACAGACAGGCGCCATTATACTGGTCGGGGTTGAGGTGACTAAATCGCCTTGTCAGGCTTTTTTGTAACCAACGTTTTAATAACAGAAGCCACCACGACCGTTTTTTGCCCTCACCCTGAGATTTCAGCAGTGAAAGGAACATTCTGACAACACCTTCCATCGTCTTTAATGTGACATTACCTGTAAAACCGTCACAGACCAACACATCGGTTTTGCCAGTCAGTAACTCATTGGCTTCAAGATAGCCGATATAATTAATGGAAGGGATTGTTTTTAGCACAGCTGAAGCATCTCGAATACTGTCGAGACCTTTCGTTTCTTCTTCGCCGATGTTGAGTAACGCTACGCGAGGATTGGCAATGCCAACAACCTCTTCTGCCAGCACGGAACCCATGACAGCAAATTGCACCAACATCGTGCTATCACAATCTACGTTGGCGCCCAAATCCAGCACCACCGTTTTGCCCTTTTGCTGATGGGGTAACACCGTCACCAACGCAGGACGCTCAATCCCCTCAAGAGGTTTGAGCAATAACTTCGCAAGTCCCATGAGTGCGCCCGTATTACCGGCGCTGACACAAGCTTGTGCCTGACCTTCTTTCACGAGCTCCAGGGCAACACGCATTGAGCTTCCACGACTGGCGCGAATAGCTTGCGAGGGCCGGGCATCACTGGCAATAACTGACTGAGCAGGGATAATCTGCAGACGCGAACGTTGTTCGAAGTCAGCTTTGGCAAGTAATGGCGTGATTGTATCGGGATCCCCGACTAAAAGAAGTGTGAGTTGCGAATTAGAATTCAGTGCCTGCAATGCTGCAGGCACTGTCACGGTAGGGCCAAAATCTCCCCCCATGACATCTAACGCCAGGGTTAGACGTGTCAAGGTATCGTCGCTGCCCGGTTAGGTGTTTCCCCAGTCACCCGGGGAAAGCCTCACTAAGCTTCATCACGCGTTCACTCTTTGTCTTTCTCACCAGAAGTGGGAAAGCCATTGAGTCATGCGTGATTACTTAGCGATTACCTTACGGCCACGGTAGAAACCGTCGGCAGTGATGTGGTGACGCAGGTGTTGTTCACCAGAAGTTTTGTCTACAGACAGGCTGGTGACTGCGGTCAGAGCGTCATGAGAACGACGCATGCCACGTTTGGAACGGGTTGGTTTATTCTGTTGTACGGCCATGGACCTTACTCCTCAATTACTTACGCTTTAAGCTGGCTAATACGGCAAATGGGTTTGGTTTTTGCGCTTCATCAGGCAATTCGCCAAAGACCATGTCCGCCTCGGACACTTCACAGTGTTCAGAATCATGCACCGGAACTACCGGCAAGGAGAGGATAATCTCATCTTCAACCATTGCAAGCAGATCGATTTCACCGAATTCGTTAACCTCAATCGGCTCATACGCTTCCGGGAGTGCTTCAGCCTGCTCGTCAGAACGGACAGGACTAAAACAATATGTTGTGTGAACATGAAGTGGGAACGGTTTCCCGCAACGCTGACATTCGAGCGTAACCGATACCTTCGCATCACCGGTTATAACGGCGAGACGCTGGTTATCGATAGCGAACGACATGGAGCATTCCACATCACTGTCCACACTGACTACAGAATCGGCGACGCGCTCAACCAGATCAGAAGTATAGATACCTTCATAATCGAGGCGTTTTTGAGCCGTACGAACCGGATCAAGAGTCAGGGGTAATTTTACCTTTTGCATAGGGCGCGCATATTAACTTTGTAACGTCATATAGTCAAAGAAAAAGGCAGCCTGTGGTTGCCTTTTGCCAATAATTCGCACACATTGCGGGTCATCGACTTAAAATCGCTCAAGACAAGCCACTACAGCCAGCTTGTAGGTCGAAGTCCATAGTTTAAAATGGCTCTCATCAATACGCTATATGCGAGGGAAAAAATATGCCTCAACTTATTCTTGCTTCTACCTCCCCCTGGCGTCGCGCTTTACTCGAAAAACTGGCAATCCCGTTTGAATGCGCTGCGCCAGAGGTTGATGAAACGCCGTTGCCCGGCGAAGCACCACGCCATTTAGTCTTGCGACTGGCGCAGAAAAAAGCGCAATCTCTCGCCCACCGTTACCCATCGCATCTGATTATTGGCTCCGATCAAATTTGTGTTCTTGATGGTGAAATAACCGGCAAACCATTAACTGAAGAAAATGCCCGCCAACAATTACTCAAAGCCCGTGGCAATATTGTGACGTTTTACACCGGACTGGCGCTGTATAATTCTGCGACCGGACATTTACAAACTGAAGTAGAACCTTTTGACGTCCATTTCCGTCATTTAAGCGAGGCGGAAATTGATGATTATCTGCGTAAAGAGCGCCCGCTCCATTGTGCAGGTAGTTTCAAAAGTGAAGGGTTAGGTATTGCACTCTTTGAACGCCTGGAGGGTCGTGACCCAAATACCCTGATCGGTTTGCCGCTTATCGCGTTGTGTCAAATGCTGCGGCGGGAAGAGATGAACCCGTTGAATGCCTGATTGATCTGCCTGATGGCGACGCGATGCGTCTTATCAGGCCTACGGTGCATCACACGATTGTAGGCCTGATAAGCAACGCGCATCAGGCTTTACTGCGTAAAACCTCAAGGCAGCGCTTCAATTGCTTATCCATCGGCGCCTCAATACGCATCACTTCACCCGTTCCCGGATGGGTAAATTTCAACGCTGCGGCGTGCAGGAAAAGTCGATTCAACCCCGTATCCGCCAGTTGCTTATCGAACTCACGGTCACCGTAGCGATCGTCAAAAGCAATTGGATGACCGGCATACTGGGTATGCACACGAATCTGGTGCGTACGTCCGGTCACCGGGCTACAGCGCACAAGCGTGGCAAACGCATAGCGCTCTTCCACTTTAAAACGTGTTTCTGACGGTTTGCCTTCCTGGTTCACCCGCACGATACGCTCGCCGCTTTGCAGAATGTTCTTTAACAGCGGCGCCTGCACGATTTTGACATGCGACTGCCATTGGCCTCGAACCAGCGCGAGATAGTCTTTCTGCATGCCTTTTTCACGCAGTTGTTCATGCAATGAACGCAAGGCTGAGCGCTTTTTAGCCACCAGCAAAACGCCGGAGGTATCCCGGTCGAGGCGATGCACCAGTTCAAGGAAACGCGCTTCAGGTCGCAACGCACGTAATCCTTCTATGACGCCAAAGCTTAACCCGCTTCCGCCATGTACGGCCGTACCTGAAGGTTTGTTAAGCACCAGAATGTGGTCATCTTCATATAAAATGACGTCGGTCAGCGCCGCGACCTTTTGCAGGTTCGGTGAAATGGCCTCTTCTTCACGTTCAGCGACACGCACAGGTGGAATACGCACAATATCCCCGTCTTCGAGTTTGTACTCGGGTTTAATGCGTTTTTTATTCACCCGCACTTCGCCTTTACGCAAAATGCGATAAATCATACTTTTCGGCACGCCCTTAAGCTGGGTGCGCAAAAAGTTATCGATGCGTTGCCCTGCTTCGTCGGCAGTAATGGCAACTGTTTTTACGGCTGGAGTCTCTGTTTTCATGGGGGCCGATTTTAAATAGCCATCAAGATTCGCGCCACACATTTTTCTATGCTTATATTAACTGCTATACCTTATTACTTAAGTTTGACATAGCCGATTTGGTGGTTATTAAAGCAATCACTACGCGGAAGTGAAAAAACTGTGAGTAACCGGGTGATAAATGGCAAAAGTCATCTTGCTATAACAAGGTTAGCAGTGGAATAATGAGGTTGTTTCCGTGTTGAATCTTGTTAAAACAAGAACTTTTCCGGAATGACCCAATTTTGCCCGACCGATCATCAACGCAGCAATGGCGTAAGACGTATTGATCTTTCAGGCAGTTAGCGGGCTGCGGGTTGCAGTCCTTACCGGTAATATGGAAGCTTTTCTGGAGAGTAACACCCAGACTGTTCCCCTGATAATTGCGCTGTGTTTCCGTATGAAATACAGGCAACCGACACTCTGCGCCTCTTTGAGCTGACGATAACCGTGAGGTTGGCGACGCGAATAGACACGAGGCCATCGGTTCACACCCGGAAAGGCATTACTCTGCCCGCAGCTTAGTCGTCAATGTAAGAATAATGAGTAAGTTACGATGAAAAGAATGTTAATTAACGCAACTCAGCAGGAAGAGTTGCGTGTCGCCCTTGTAGATGGGCAACGTCTGTACGATCTGGATATCGAAAGTCCTGGACACGAACAGAAAAAAGCCAACATCTATAAAGGCAAAATTACCCGTATTGAACCGAGTCTGGAAGCTGCTTTTGTTGATTACGGCGCTGAACGTCACGGTTTCCTCCCGTTAAAAGAAATTGCCCGCGAATACTTCCCCGCTAACTACAACTCCCATGGTCGTCCCAACATTAAAGACGTGTTGCGCGAAGGTCAGGAAGTCATCGTTCAGATCGATAAAGAAGAACGCGGCAATAAAGGCGCTGCGCTGACTACCTTTATCAGCCTGGCGGGTAGTTATCTAGTTCTGATGCCGAACAACCCGCGCGCGGGCGGTATCTCCCGTCGCATTGAAGGCGACGACCGTACCGAATTAAAAGAAGCGCTGGCAAGCCTGGAACTGCCTGATGGCATGGGGCTTATCGTGCGTACCGCAGGGGTCGGCAAATCCGCCGAAGCACTGCAGTGGGACCTGAGCTTCCGCCTGAAGCACTGGGAAGCGATTCAAAAAGCCGCTGACAGCCGCCCTGCTCCGTTCCTGATCCACCAGGAAAGCAACGTTATCGTTCGCGCTTTCCGTGACTACTTACGTCAGGACATCGGCGAAATCCTTATCGATAATCCGAAAGTGATGGAGATGGCGCGTCAGCACATCGCCGCACTGGGTCGTCCGGATTTCAGCAGCAAAATCAAACTGTACACCGGTGAAATCCCGCTGTTCAGCCACTATCAGATCGAGTCTCAGATTGAATCCGCGTTCCAGCGCGAAGTGCGCCTGCCGTCCGGCGGCTCAATCGTTATTGACAGCACTGAGGCCCTGACCGCTATCGATATCAACTCCGCGCGTGCAACTCGCGGCGGCGACATCGAAGAAACTGCGTTCAACACTAACCTTGAAGCAGCCGATGAAATTGCCCGTCAGCTACGTCTGCGCGACCTCGGCGGTCTGATTGTAATCGACTTCATTGATATGACGCCGGTTCGCCACCAGCGCGCGGTTGAAAACCGTCTGCGCGAGGCCGTACGCCAGGACAGAGCGCGTATTCAGATCAGCCATATTTCTCGCTTCGGTCTGCTGGAGATGTCTCGTCAGCGTCTGAGCCCGTCTCTGGGTGAATCCAGCCATCACGTGTGCCCGCGCTGTTCCGGCACCGGTACCGTACGTGATAACGAATCACTGTCGCTGTCTATTCTGCGTCTGATCGAAGAAGAAGCACTGAAAGAAAATACGCAAGAAGTTCATGCTATTGTTCCTGTGCCAATCGCCTCTTACCTGCTTAACGAAAAACGTACTGCGGTTAATGCTATCGAAACGCGTCAGAATGGCGTGCGCTGTGTGATCGTGCCAAACGATCAGATGGAAACCCCGCACTATTCTGTGCTGCGCGTACGCAAAGGGGAAGAAACACCGACCCTGAGCTACCTGCTGCCGAAACTGCATGAAGAGGCAATGGCATTGCCGACGGAAGAAGAGTACGTCGAGCGTAAACAGCCTGAGCAACCGGCGCTGGCCACCTTCGCCATGCCAGACGTTCCGCCAGCCCCTGCTCTGCAGGAACCTGCCGCGAAAGCCGCCGCGCCTAAAGCTGCAGCAGCAACCGCAGCCGTTGCCGCACAACCCGGTTTGATTAGCCGTTTCTTTGGCGCACTGAAGTCCATCTTCGGTGGTAGCGAAGAAGTGAAACCGGTTGAACAACCTGCGCCGAAAGCTGAAGAGAAAACCGAACGCCAGCAGGATCGTCGTAAACCGCGTCAGAACAATCGTCGCGACCGTAACGATCGTCGTGATAACCGTGATAATCGCGGTGACCGCGACAACCGTAGCGAACGTTCAGAAAACGGCGAAAACCGTGAAGATAACCGCCGTAATCGTCGTCAGTCCCAGCAGCAAAATGCGGAAGCTCGCGATAACCGCCAGCAAACCACTGATGTTGCAGACAAAGCGAAATCCGGTGATGAACAGCAGGCGCCGCGTCGCGAACGCAACCGCCGTCGTAACGATGACAAGCGTCAGGCTCAGCAGGAAGTTAAAGAGCTGAACCAGGCTGAACAACCTGTGCAGGATACTGAGCAGGAAGAGCGCGTACGTCAGCCTCAAACCCGCCGCAAACAGCGTCAGTTGACTCAGAAAGTTCGTTTCACAGACAGCCCGGCGGTTGAAGCCGAAGTGGCTACTGTTGCTGCAATCGCTGAAACTGCTGTTGCTCAACCAACAGAACAGCCGGTACCGGCACAGCGCACCGAACTGGCGAAAGTTGATCTGCCAGCCGTCGTTGCGACTGAGCAGGAAGACAACAGCGAAGCTCGTGACTCCAACGGTATGCCGCGTCGTTCTCGCCGCTCTCCTCGCCATCTGCGCGTCAGTGGACAGCGTCGTCGTCGTTACCGTGACGAGCGTTATCCGGTTCAGTCGCCGATGCCGTTAACGGTCGCCTGCGCATCTCCTGAATTAGCGTCCGGTAAGGTTTGGATCCGCTACCCTGTTGCACGTCCTCAGGATCAGCAGGTTGAAGAACAGCGTGAACAGGAAATGGTCCAGCAGCAAGCTGCACCTGTCGCCGTAGAACCTCAGGTTGCTGCCGCTGCCGTTGAACACATTGTGGATACCCCTGCGCCGGTTGAAGCCGTGCAACCAGAGGTTGTCGTAGCTGAGCCTCAGGCCGCCGTTGTTGAAACCACACAGGTTGAAACCACGCATCCGGAAGTGATTGCGACCCCGGTCGAGGAACAACCGCAAATTATCGCTGCATCTGATGCGCCCGTAGCAGAAGAAATCGCCGCTGAAGCCGAACCTGTGGTTGACGTTGTGACTGCACCGGTTGCCGAAGAGCCTGCAGAGGTTGTTATTCCCCAGCCAGAAGTGGTTGAAGAGATTACTGAGGTTGTGGAAACAGCGCCAGTTGTTGAAGAAGTTGCAGCGCCGAAAGACGTTGTTGCCGCGCCTGTCGTCGAAACTGAAGTCGTTAAGGCTGAAGTTGTCGCAGCCAGCGCTGATGCTGAACACCTGCACAGCCATGCAACCGCGCCAATGACCCGCGCTCCGGCACCGGAATATGTGCCAGAAGCGCCGCGTCATAGCGACTGGCAGCGTCCGGCATTCGCCTTTGAAGGCAAAGGTGCCGCAGGTGGACATAGCGCAACGCATCAAGCGACTGCGCCAGCAACACGTCCACAGCCTGTTGAGTAAGCCATAATCAATATCAAAGCCGGCCTTCGGGTCGGCTTTTTTATATCTGATCTACGCCTTTCATCCCCGTCAGCTGCGGCATAACATCCTTCATTAGGGCCAGAAACTTGCGTAAGCGGGTCGGATAGTAACGCGCCCACGGATAAACCAAATGTACAGGCAACGGCGCCGCATGCCACTCAGGTAGCAACGCAACCAGACGTCCGTCGGCAATATCCTCCGCCACCATCCAGCTTGAAACAATAGTCACTCCCAACCCCGCCAGCGCGGCATTTCTTGCGACATAAATACTGTCTGTGCTTAATCTGGGTGAAATATTCAGCGTGACTGGCTCATTACGCAATTGGTGCAACAACGAAACGCTATGCTGATAAAACGCGTTCACTGCAATCCAGGGCAGCGCTGATAACTGCTCAGGATGAGAAAGCTCGCCATATTGCTCCAGCAGTCCTGGACTCACCACCATACTACGGGGAACTTCAGCCAGTAAGACGGAAACCGTGGCCGGATCCACCTCAGCACCAACCCTGATCGCGCAATCAATATTATCGCTCAGAAAATCAACGGTTTTATCGTTGAGCATCCACTCTACTGCCAACTGGGGATAGCGCGAAAGAAACTGCAAAAGCGGCTCAAGTAGTTGTTGTTGTCCGAACGCATGCGGTGCGCGGACTCGCAACGTCCCCACCGGTTCATCTTCTGTGACATTAAGTCCATCTTCCAGCGCCAGCCAGGCATCAATAATCTTCTTAGCATGCTGATAGCCTCTTTCACCATCGTCGGTCAATTTCATCGCATGCGTGGTACGCATAAGCAGTTTCACACCCAGCAGCGTTTCCAGCGATTGCAGCCGTCGGCTAACGGTCGCCTGCGTCGTCCCTATCTGTTTTGCCGCTGCCGAAAGCGATCCTGCTTCAACAATACGTACAAACGTACGCATCAGCCCCACCCTGTCTATACGCTCATTTTTTATCATTTTCAGTTTCATCATACGCCTGACGTATAACTGTTTTACCACTGCGCTCGCTACCGCGCCACTCGCTTAAGGATAAAAATAGCCGCACATCTTGTGATTGAGGAATCATTTGTGAACACACATACCGCACTTTCCCGTTGGGTCATTTTTGTTCTGGCAATGGGCGCCGGATTCAGCGTGGCCGCTATCTACTACGCCCAGCCTCTTCTGCCTTTAATGGGTCAGGATCTGGCCTTAAGTCTCACCGGTATGGGGTTGGTCCCGACGCTGACCCAGGCGGGATATGCGTTAGGTATATTGTTTTTATTGCCATTAGGCGATCGTTATGACCGCCGGACATTAATCCTGCTGAAAAGCATCTCTCTTGCCGCGCTGCTGCTGGCCTGTAGCTTTACCGGTCAGTTGCATTCGCTATTACTGGTGAGCCTGCTGATGGGGATGGCGGCAACCATGGCACAAGATATTGTGCCTGCGGCGGCAATACTGGCGCCCGAAGGCAAGCAGGGAAAAACGGTGGGCACCGTGATGACGGGCCTTCTGCTGGGGATTTTACTCTCACGTACCGTCAGTGGGCTGGTGGGCGAAGCGTTTGGCTGGCGCGAGATGTACCAACTCGCTGCCGTCAGCATTGCCGTAATTACCGCGATTATGTGGAAAGTACTGCCTCGCTTTACGGTCCATTCCACGTTGAGCTATCCATCATTAATGCTCTCAATGGCGCAACTTTGGCAACGATATTCCACCTTGCGCCGCGCAGCACTGGCACAAGGCTTTCTGTCCATTGCTTTTAGCGCCTTCTGGTCTACGCTGGCGGTGATGTTATCTGAGCATTACCACATGGGTAGCGCTATAGCGGGTGCTTTTGGTATCGCGGGAGCAGCCGGAGCGCTTGCCGCACCGATGGCGGGCCATCTTGCCGATAAAGTGGGTGCGGCAAAAGTGACGCAATTGGGTGCTTTGCTGGTAACGGTATCTTTCGCACTAATGTTTTTGTTACCCGCCCTGCCCGTTCAGGGGCAGTGGCTGCTCATCGCCCTTTCGGCGGTAGGTTTTGATCTCGGATTGCAATCCAGCCTGGTTGCTCACCAGAATCTGGTCTATAGCCTGGAGCCTCTGGCACGAGGACGATTGAACGCTCTGCTGTTTACGATGGTGTTTATCGGTATGGCGCTGGGTTCGGTTCTCGGAAGTCAGGTCTACACCCTGGCCAATTGGGAAGGTGTCGTTGCGTTGGCTACCTTCAGCAGTGCAATTGCGTTGGTCATAAGACTGACGGGGAACCCGTCGCTTAGTAAGACGTCGGTTGCCTAAAAAAATGCCCGCTCCGGGGTGTTAAAGGAGCGGGCAGACAAACATACCCAGTTTCAAGATATGTTTCAAAACGAGGCGTTAACGATTGAGCTGGAACAACGACATTCCCTGCATATCGGTGAACGCTTTATAGGATGCCTGTAGCGCAGCCTGCTGCATGACATAAGACGAGATCGCGGCGTTCCAGTCGACATCCACCAGATTACTCATCTGCTGAGTTTGGCCTAATGCACGATCGGCACCCAGTGAATCCAGCGAGCTTAATTCACTCAGCTGCGTACCTAATTCTGCACGAACGGACAGGACGTTATTCAACGAGTTTTTCAGGCCACGGTTGGTTTTATCAATGGCAGCAGCGGCGGTAGCTTTTGCCACGTCATTACCCTCAATAGGGGTTTTGAGCGCATCAATAGCGGTATCCAGCATTTTGAACAGGTTCTTTTCCTGAGTGCCGCCACCAGGTTCCGGTACAGCGTTGCTGGTCAGGTTGGCGAATACTTTATCGCCAGTATGACCAATCACCATGGTTCGGGAGGCATCGACCTGTTGGGTAACGTTTGTTGTACCGCCGCTGTAAGCGCCATCTGCCTGGGCAAACGGTGCGGATTCTGTTTTATATCCACCGAAAATATAGCGACCATTACCGTCGGTACTGTTTGCCAGGTTCATCAGCTGATCGCGGATCCCCTGCAGGTCGGTGGCCAGCGATGCACGGTCATCATCACTTAACGTTCCGTTCCCGGCATAAACGATTTTTTCCTGTGCAGCCTGAATTGCCGTCGTCACCTGGCTCAGAACATTCTCTTCCAGCGACACCTTTTGCGTCGCGAATGAGCGTGCCAGCGTATATTGGCTGTTCTGCGCCTGAGCCTGAGAAAGTACCACGGCCTGCGAGGCGGCAATCGGATCATCTGATGGGTTGATCACGCGTTTGCCCGTTGACATCTGCTCGCCGAACTTCATCCATTCAGCCTGAGAGTTAGTGATGCCACGCATATTCTGCTGGTACATCATCTGGGTGCTGATACGCATTGTGTCACTCTCCCTTAGCGGATATTAATCAGTGCATCGAACAACGCATTCGCGGTCTGCAGTACTTGCGCGTTAGCCAGGTAATACTGCTGAAAACGCTGTAAATTACCGTACTCTTCGTCGAGGTTAACGCCGGAAATAGACTGTTGCTGCCGGTAAAGCTGTGTCACCACGTTGTTCTGGGTGGTGGCACTGGTTTTCAGCGTAGCGGTTTTGTTCCCGACATCGCTTACCAGCGTGGCATATGCATCGTTGAAGGTCTTATTGCCGACAGTCGCTTTGGTTTGCAGATCTAACAGTTTCTGACCGTTACGGTTGTCGCTCTTGCCTTTATCGATGGTGGGGTCCGTATCATTTTTAGACACTTGAGCCATGGCGATTTTCGACTCGTCGGTCACCATAACTTTCATATCAACGATAACGTTACTCACGGGTTTTACAGTAAAACTGTCATTAGCTTTCGCGCCAGCATTAACGGTGATTTCCATCCCGTCAAAGGACATTTTTCCACCGGTCACGGTGGCTTTGAAGCTGGTATTATCCGCCAGGCGAGTAACCTGCCAGTCCTTCCCATCAAAAACGATTTTATAATCTGTCGCCTGTACAGCGGAGCTGTCAGTGATCTTAGCGCTTAACGATCCTGTACCCGTATTTTTCGCGTTATTGAAGACTTCCGGGCTACCGATAGCAAAAAAATCCTTACCCTGATCGCCGTTGGCATCAAAACCTTCTTTATGCTGGGCGTTAAATGCATTGGCAAATGCAAGCGCCAGTTGGCCGAGGGTATTACGCGTCTGATCCAGCTCCTGAGAACGGAAGGTGAGCAGTCCACCCAATGAACCGGTATTCAGCAGTTTCTCCGGAATTTCAACAGCTCCGGCAACGCCATCAACGTAGGCCACGGTTGTACGATTAGGATCATCGCTGGAAGGCACTGCCGCCAGTTGACGCGCATTGCTGCCCTGCACCAGCGAATAGCCGTTGGCCATGGTCAGGTTGTAAGTGCCACCATCCTGAACGCTGACTTCAACACCGACAATCTGATTCAATTCACTGACCAGCTGATCGCGCTGGTCAAGCAGGTCGTTAGGAGACGCGCCTGCGCCGACGCCTGTCATACGAGAAATCTGGTCGTTGAGGCTGGCAATTTGTTTCGAATAGTTGTTGATCTGATCAACGCTGGCTTTAATCGCGGTGTTGACCTGCTTATCCTGATCGCGCAGATACTGGTCGGTCGTTTTAAACTGATTCACCAACCCATCAGCTTTACCGATTAGCGCCTGGCGTGCCGCCGGATCTTCGGCGTTGCTGACCAGCGTTTGCAGGCTGGTAAAAAAGTCCTGCATGGAGGTCGAAATAGAACTGGTTTTGCTGGAGAGCAGATTGTCGATTTTTGACATTTGCTCATAACGTGTCGTCAGACCGCTGCTCTGGTTCTGCGCTGCTCGCAACTGGTTAGTGATAAAGGAGTCATATTCACGTTGTACACCAGAAACATAGACACCATTGCCTACCCAGCCCCCCGCACCCAGCGTGCTGTTCGCTTGCGCCATAATTGTCGTCTGTCGGGTATATCCGGCAACGTTATAGCTGGAGATGTTGTTACTGGCAGTATTCAACGCGGCCTGCGCTGCGCTGAGTCCACTCATCGCGTTATTAATCAAGCTGGACATGGAGGTTCCTTGTAATCCTTCAATACTCGTTATTATCGGCAGCAGGTCGGTAGACTTGAGCTATTTAAAAGAGATTATCGATGTTCGTGCTGTAGGTTTTGCTCACTTTTTCACTCATCGATTTCAACTGCTGGATCATGCTGGTTAATTTTCGCGCATAGTTAGGGTCCGTGGCGTAACCCGCATTTTGCAATGCCTGCGCCCCTTGCTCGGCGGTCGCGGCAGCGGTCACTGCCGCATAGCGCGGGTTACGCGATATCAGACCGACATAATCCGACAACGCTTCAAGGTAAGAGCTATAGACGCGGAATCTGGCTTTCACCTTTTTCGCCTCACCGTTCTCATATTCAGTCGTGGTGATTTCAGTGGTTGGACCTTTCCAGCTTCCTGAAGCCTTCACGCCAAAAATGTTAAAGCTTGGTTCACCGTTCTCACGGCGAATTTGTCGCTGCCCCCATCCGGATTCCAGCGCCGCCTGTGCCAGAATCAGATGATGCGGGACGCCGCTTTGCTGGCTGGCCAGCTTAGCCGGCAGCGATAGCTGGGCGAGGAAGTCTTTACTGTCACCTGACAGCGGCTCATCATTGCTTTCTGTCGCCCGGGGGATGGCTTTGCGGACCAGTTGCGTCAATGCCTGATTTTGATAGCTGGTCACCGTTTCCAGTGAAAACTTCATCGGCACCTGCGGCGCGTCATCCGCAAGTTGCGCTTGCCCTTCAGTCATCTGCTTGACCATCATTTCAGCCAGCCCCAGACCTTTGCCTGCGGTCATTTGCTGCGCAATTTGTTGGTCATACATACTGGTATACAAGCGCGTTGAATCGCTGCTAAACACGCCATCTTTCGGCAGCGCTTCACGCATGCTTTTCAGCATCATCTGCACGAACATCCCTTCAACCTGACGGGCGACCGGACGGATATTCGCCGCCGGGTCCTGGCCCGCTTTCGCTTTCAGTTCGTTCAGTGATTGCGCATCCCAGGCAGCGCTGGTCAACAGTTTGCTGTCACCAATCATTAGATGATTTCCAGTTTGGCGCGTAAGCAACCCGCGCTCTGCATCGATTGCAGAATGGACATCAGATCCATCGGCGTTGCCCCCAGCGCATTCAGCGCACGTACCACATTGTTCAGGTTGGCGCTGGAACGCACGCTCTGCAGCGAGCCACCGCTCTGGCGCAGGTCAATCTGGGTTTGAGGCGTCACTACGGTTTGTCCACCGCCAAACGGTGTGTCCGGCTGGCTGACGTTCGCCTGGCGGTTTACCGTAATCGACAAGTTGCCTTGTGCCACAGCACAGCTATCCAGCGTCACTTCACGGTTCATGACGACAGATCCGGTGCGCGAGTTGATAATCACTTTCGCATCCTGCGGCGTGACGTTCACCTCAATATTCTGGATATCAGCGAGGAAACGCACCTGCGAGCTGTTGCCGCTTGGCACGCGCACCTGAATGGTTCGGGCATCCAACGCTGTTGCGCTACCAAAGCCACGCGAACGGTTGATGGTGTCGGTAATCTGCTGCGCCATCGTGAAATCTTCATTATTGAGCTGCAGATTAATGGTGTTACCACCGCCGAACTGGCTGGGTAATTCACGTTCGATAATCGCGCCGTTGGTAATGCGTCCACCATTGAGCTGGTTAACCTGTACGCTACTGCCACCTGCAGCCGCGCCCGCACCGCCCACCAAAATATTCCCCTGAGCCAAGGCATACACCTGACTATCGACCCCTTTTAACGGGGTCATCAGCAGCGTACCGCCGCGCAGGCTTTTGGCATTCCCCATAGAGGAGACCACTACGTCGATGGTTTGTCCCTGACGACCGAATGCAGGAAACGACGCGGTAACCATCACCGCCGCCACGTTTTTCAGCTGCATATTGGTGCCAGTTGGCACGGTTATCCCCAACTGCGAAAGCATGTTATTGAGCGTTTGCGTCGTAAACGGCGTCTGTGTGGTCTGGTCACCCGTTCCATCCAGACCCACCACCAGCCCATAACCTATCAACGAGTTTTCCCGCACCCCCTGAACGCTTGTCAGGTCACGAATACGGTCAGCATGCGCAAAGGTGGTTATCAGCACCAGTACCATTCCAACAAAAGATTTAAACACTGGGTACCTCGCTTACATCGGCGACAAGTTAAGGAAGAAACGCTGCAACCAGCCCATATTCTGCGCTTCATTGATGTAGCCGTTACCGACGTACTCAATACGCGCGTCCGCAACCTGGGTTGACGGTACGGAGTTGCTGCCACTGATGGTGCGCGGGTTAACAACCCCGGAGAAGCGGATGAATTCAGTGCCCTGATTTATAGCGATCTGTTTTTCACCCACGACATGTAAGTTGCCATTCACCAGTACCTGATCGACCGTTACGGTCAGCGTACCACTGAAGGTATTTCTGGCGTTCGCGCCGCCTTTACCGTTAAAGGAGTTGCCGCCGGAGGCTTCTACGTCGGCACGTTCGTTACCGAACAATCCTTCCAGATAGCGCGGTACGGTATCAAAGCCAAAGTTTGTCTTGCCGTCGCGGCTGGCGTTCGCCGAAGAGCTTTTGCTCGCGCTGACGTTTTCCTGCAATACGATGGTCAGCGTATCGCCAATATTGCGTGGACGACGATCTTCAAAGAGTGGCTGATAACCATAGTTAATCGGTTGTGCCGACTGGAAGATTGAGCCATTCGCCACCGGCGTTGGACCTGGAACGGGCTGGGCAGACGTTGCGCCCTGCACGAGCGGCGTGGCCGGGATCCAGGCACATCCTGTTAGTGAAACCACCAGCAGGGCTAAAATTGGGTATGGGTGAAGCGCGTATTTTCGCATTGCGGTCATCTTCAAAATCAGTGTGCCGGTGAGGTTTTCACCCCACCGGGCTCCACTTTAGAGTTGCGTCAGTTTTTGCAGCATCTGATCGGTGGTCGATACCGCTTTACTGTTGATTTCGTAAGCGCGCTGAACCTGGATCATGTTTACCAGCTCTTCCGCCACGTTGACGTTAGAGGTTTCAACATAGCCCTGATACAGCAGACCCGCGCCGTTCAGCCCCGGCGTGCTCTCGTTCGGCGCACCGGATGACTGCGTTTCGGTGTACAGATTCTCACCAATGCTTTCCAGACCGGTATCGTTCATGAAGGTTGTCAGGTTAAGCTGCCCGACCTGAACAGGTGCCGCCTGCCCCTGTTGGGTCACGCTGACAATACCGTCACGTCCAATGGTGATACTGAGCGAGTTAGCCGGAATGGTGATGGCAGGCTGAACCTGAAAACCACCCGCCGTCACCAACTGGCCGTTCTGATCCACCTGGAAAGAACCGTCGCGGGTATAAGCGGACGTACCATCGGGCAACATGACCTGGAAAAAGCCCTGGCCTTTAATCGCCACATCTTTACTGTTGTTGGTCTGCGACAGGTTACCCTGGCTGTGTAAACGCTCGGTCGCAACCGGACGTACGCCGGTACCAATCTGCAAACCAGACGGCAGTGTGGTCTGTTCAGAAGACTGTGCGCCAGGCTGACGAATCGTCTGGTACAACAGATCTTCAAATACGGCACGTTGGCGCTTAAATCCGTTGGTGCTGACGTTTGCCAGGTTGTTGGCAATCACATCCATGTTTGTTTGCTGCGCATCCAGGCCGGTTTTGGCGATCCATAATGAACTGATCATAAAATGTCCTGTATTAACTCATCGACAGCAGTTGGTTGGCGCGGCCCGCGTTATCATCCACGCTACTGATAATTTTCATCTGCATTTCAAAGCGGCGGGCGTTGGCGATCATGTCGCTCATCGCAGCAACCGGTTTAACGTTACTGCCTTCCAGCACGCCAGACATCACACGGATGCTGGGGTCAGCCTGTAACGTCGCACCACGGGTTGCCTGTGCGGCCTGGGTCAGCCGGAACATACCGTCATCGCCACGTTGTACTTCAAGCCCTGTAGCCTTCACCAGCTTCAACCGCCCCACTGGCGCGACCGTATTAGCCGGATCGCCAGGGTTAAGTGCAGAAATGGTCCCGTCCGCCGCAATGGTGACTTCTGAACCTTCCGGTACGGCTATCGGTCCGGCTTCGCCAATTACCGGGTGTCCCTGAATAGTCAGTTCACCCGTTGGGCTTACCTGAATAGCGCCGTTACGGGTATATCCTTCACTACCGTCCGCAGTCTGCACAGCCAACCAGCCATCTTGTTGCAGCGCCACATCCAGCGGGCGGGAGGTATAGTCCATCTGACCGGGCGTCATATCGGCCCCCGGCGTGGAGGCCACGACCAGCGTACGCGTCGGTAAAGACAATCCTTCTACAGGAACCGCGCGCAGTGCATTGAGCTGCGCACGAAACCCTGGCGTGGAGGCGTTTGCCAGGTTGCTGGCCGTCACCGCCTGTTGATTCAGCGTCTGACTGGCCGCGCCCATGGCGGTATAAATTGCGTGATCCATTAAGCCATCCCGTCAGGCGCTTAGCGCAGGTTGACCAGCGTGTTGAGGATCTGATCCTGGGTTTTGATAGTCTGCGCGTTCGACTGATAGTTACGCTGGGCGACAATCATATTCACCAGTTCTTTACTCAAATCCACGTTTGACGCTTCCAGCGCGCCGTTGGTCAGCTTGCCGAAGTTACCTTCGCCTGCGGTACCCAGCAGCGCCACGCCGGAAGACTGAGTCGCCGCCCAGACGTTGTCGCCCTGAGACGCCAGACCTTCGTTGTTGGCAAAGTTTGCCAGCACGATCTGCCCCAGAACCTGTTGCTGTTCGTTGGAGTAGTTACCGACCACGGTACCATCATTGTTAATCTGGTAGCTCACCAGATCGCCCGGCTTGTAGCCGTTCTGATTCGTGGCAACGATGTTGTTGGCACCGGTGTTCTGCTGCATGGAGTTCAGGAAGCTCAGGGAGAAGTTCGCCGGAACTGCGCCATTGATCGTACCCGTACCAACATCAATAAACTTTGGCCATTGAGGATCTGTCGGTTTAGGAACAGCCTCATCAGCTGTAGCACTAATACCTATAAACGCACCATTATCGTCAAAACGCATAAACCCGGCTGATTTTGCAGCATCTCCGGTGGAAGCATCCTGAGTGTGAACTTCCCAGCTGTTGCTCTCCTTATTTTTGACATAAAAAATATTCATGTCATGGGCGTTACCCTGGCTATCGAAAACGGTAACGGTGCCTTTTTTGTTGTAGGAGTCCGCATCGCTTGCATTAAACGGAGTCTTGGTTGGCACTTTGTCAGTGGAGTTCAGGTTGACCTGCATTGACGCAGTGGTGGTTGATTTAGCCGCCATCAGCGTATTCGGGATAGTGATCGGTGCCGGGTTCGCACCCTGCTGTATGGTTGGCGGTGTACCGGTAGCCGGATAGCCCGTCAGCTGCAGCCCCTGCATGTTAACGATATTGCGGTTTTCATCGAGCTTGAACTGACCGTTACGGCTGTAGAAAACGGAACCGTTGCTGTCTACCATACGGAAAAAACCGTTCTGGCTGATAGCAACGTCCAGACCACGTCCGGTGTTGGTGGTCGTACCGTCGGTAAAGTCCTGAGTAATACCCGCAACTTTAACGCCCAAACCGACTTTCGAACCGGCAAACATATCGGCAAAAGATGCCGTGCCAGATTTAAAACCGTAGGTAGCGGAGTTGGCGATGTTGTTACCAATGACATCGAGGTTGGTCGCTGCAGCATTCAGACCGCTGACCGCTTGAGAAAAGGCCATGACTTACTCCTGATAAGTGTGAAGGCTTAAATTATCTGCCGTACTTCGTCGAGGGTGGTGGTTCCATAGGTGCCCAGATCCAGCGTATTACCGCCGTTACTGCGAATAACGCCCTGCACCAGCGCAAACTGAAGCGGCTGGGCCACCAGTTGCGTTCCGCCATTACTGGCAGCAATTGACACGTTGTAAGAACCGCTTGGTGCATCCGTGCCATCGGTCATGGTGCCGTCCCAAGTAAAGGTATGAACGCCTGCTTTCAACCCGCCAATGTCAATGGTGCGTACCACTTTGCCGTCTTTATCGGTAATGGTTGCGGTAACCTTATCTGCCGGTTGCTGCAGCTCAACGCCAAATGGTGTTGTCGTAGTTTTGGCACCTTCTTCTGTCCCTTTACCGGTCAGAATGGTCGTACCCGGGATCATGACACCGTGGCCAATCAGCGTACTGGCCTGCAGCGACTGACTGTTGTCGATCTGCCCAGAGATCGATCCCAGCGTAGTGTTCAGTTTCTCAATCCCGCTCACGGTACTGATTTGCGCCAACTGGGTAGTCAGTTCGTTGTTTTGCAACGGGTTGGTAGGGTCCTGGTTTTTCAGTTGTGCAACCAGCAGCGTAAGAAAGCTGCTTTGCAGGTCAGCGGCGTTGCTGCCCGTCAGGGAGCTGTTCCCCGTGGCGGCATTAACCCCCGTCGTGCTCGGGTCATTCATTTTTACAGCAATAGACATGTGCGCCTCCTTTACTGGCCTAGCGTCAGAGTTTTAAGCATCAAGCTTTTCACGGTGTTGAGCACTTCGACGTTTGCCTGGTAGCTACGTGAGGCAGACATGGTGTTGACCATCTCGCCAACAACGTCCACATTCGGCATTTTTACGTAGCCGTTCGCATCGGCCAGCGGATTACCGGGTTCATAAACCAGCTTATCCGGCGCCTGACTTTCAATGACGTCGGCAACTTTTACGCCACCGGTTGCCGCGCCTGGCGCAGCATCTACCTGAAAAACAACCTGCTTCGCGCGATACGGCTGACCGTCGGGTCCGCTGACGCTATCCGCATTCGCCATGTTACTGGCCGCGACGTTCAGGCGTTTAGACTGAGCCGTCAGCGCAGAACCTGCGATATCAAAAATATTTAACAGCGCCACGAATTAGTTCCCTCCTTGCAGCACGTTCATCATGCCTTTGATTTGTCCACCCAGCGCCGTCAGCCCCATTTGATATTTGAGGCTGTTGTCTGCAAATTGCGTGCGCTCCCGGTCCATATCTACCGTGTTGCCATCAAGAGATGGCTGGTCAGGAATACGGTAGAGCAGCTCCGTAGACGGCGCAGAAACGGTCTGGGCCGGAATGTGTTGTGCAGAGGTCAGCGTCAACGAAACGCCGCCGGTTTCTTCCCGTCCTCGCACCATGACTTTTTTTAATTCACTGGCGAAATCCAGGTCGCGCGCCTGGTACCCCGGCGTGTCGGCATTGGCAATGTTGGCCGCCAATATTTCCTGGCGTTGGGCGCGCAAATTCAGCGCTTCCTGTTGAAAACGTAAGGCGGCGTCGAGCTTATCGAGCATATCTCCTCCGCAAATGACAAAATTCAGCCGACAGCTTAAATCCCATTACGCGCGCGTTATCGCCGGAATAAACGCAAAATGCGTCGCTATTTGTTGCGTTGATGACTGCGTCACACAGGTAAAATCCTGCCACTACCTGAAAAAGCGCGAGGTTTTGATGCAAACGTTTAAACGTGGAATAGTCGTGGCAGCACTGCTGTTCAGCCCTATGACGCTGGCGCAAGACCTGAATTCGCAGCTAACGGCATGGTTTTCCCAGCGCCTGGCCGGATTTAGCGATGAGGTGGTAGTCACTATCCGAACGTCACCAAACTTATTGCCCAACTGCGAACAACCGGCATTAAGCGTGTCCGGTAGCGCAAAACTGTGGGGCAATGTGAATGTGCTGGCCCGCTGTGCCAACGAAAAACGTTATCTGCAAGTGAACGTGCAGGCGACAGGAAACTACGTTGTTGCCGCTGCATCCGTAGCGCGAGGTAGCACCCTGACCCCAGCCAGCGTAACGCTGAAACGTGGTCGACTGGACCAACTACCGCCGCGCGCGGTGCTGGATATGAGTCAGGTGCAAGATGCAGTGAGCCTGCGCGATCTGGTGCCGGGCCAACCGATACAGCTTTCGATGTTGCGCCAGGCATGGCGGATCAAGGCCGGTCAGCGCGTACTGGTTATTGCCAACGGAGATGGCTTTCGGGTCAATGCCGAAGGTAAAGCGCTGAACAACGCCGCTGTCGCACAGAATGCGCGAGTGCGGATGATTTCAGGCCAGGTGGTGAGCGGCGTCGTCGATTCTGATGGGAATATTCTTATTAACCTATAATAGGTTAAAGATTTTTTAGCGTGTGCCGATAGATAAACAACCAATGATTACAGCGGGCCGCTATAGCGTAACCCCTCGATGAGGAAAAATAAAATGAGCATTGATCGTACCTCACCATTGAAGCCAGTAAGCACCGTTCAGCCGCGTGAAACCAGCGATGCGCCGGTACAAAAAGCGCGGAAGGAAAAAACCACCGCGACCACCAGCACCAGCGTCATGCTGAGCGACGCTCAGGCCAAACTGATGCAGCCCGGCAGCAATGACATCAATATGGAACGCGTGGAAGCACTGAAAACCGCAATCCGTAACGGTGAATTGAAAATGGATACCGGAAAAATTGCCGACTCGCTGATTCGCGAGGCGCAGAGCTACCTACAGAGTAAATAAAGTATGACTCGTTTGTCAGAAATACTTGACCAGATGACGACCGTCCTCAATGACCTGAAAACGGTAATGGATGCTGAACAGCAGCAGCTTTCCGCAGGGCATATCAACGGCAGCCAGCTACAGCGTATTACAGAAGAAAAAAGCTCCTTGCTGGCAACCCTTGATTATCTTGAGCAGCAGCGCCGCCTGGAACATGACGCCACGCGCAGCGCCAATGATGAGATTGCTGAACGCTGGCAGACTATCACCAAGAAAACACAGCATTTACGCGACCTCAACCAGCACAACGGTTGGCTGCTGGAAGGGCAGATCGAGCGTAATCAACAAGCAATACAAGTGCTGAAACCGCACCAGGAACCGGCGTTGTATGGCGCAAACGGTCAAACCTCTGCTGCGCACCGCGGCGGGAAAAAATTCTCTATTTGATGTCAGCCTGATAACGTTTTGCTTATCAGGCCTACGCCTTTTGTAGGCCGGATACGGCGTTATGCCGCCATCCGGCATTGATCCTTTACGCCGTCCGGCGCACAAACTCTTTTACTTTAAAGCCCAGTACGGCGAGTGCTGCGAAGTAAGCGGCAATACCTGCCACCACGACCGCCATCAGACGCAGCAGACGCCACAACATCGTTCCCTGCGACCAATCCGGCATGATGTAGAGCATCCCAACCAGCACCGCAGACATCACCAGCACGGAAATCACCAGACGCGCCAGGAACCAGCTCCAGCCCGGTTGTGGGGTAAAGATTTTCTGTTTCCGCAGTTGCCAGTACAGCAGTGAAGCGTTCAGACATGCCGCCAGACCAATCGACAGCGACAATCCGGCATGCTTTAACGGCCCGATAAACGCCAGGTTCATCACCTGGGTCATAATCAGCGTCACAATGGCAATCTTCACTGGCGTTTTAATATCCTGGCGCGAGTAAAAGCCCGGAGCCAACACTTTCACCACGATCAAGCCAATCAAACCTACCGAGTACGCCACCAGCGCACGCTGGGTCATCGCGGCATCAAAGGCGGTAAATTTACCGTACTGGAACAGAGACACCGTCAGCGGTTTGGCCAGAATACCCAACGCTACGGCACTCGGTAATGCCAACAGGAAACACAAACGCAGGCCCCAGTCCATCAGGCGACAATATTCATCATGATTACCGCTGGAAAAGCTTTTGGACAGCGATGGCAGCAGGATAGTCCCCAGCGCCACGCCCAGAACACCGGACGGAAACTCCATCAGACGGTCGGCATAATACATCCATGAAACTGAGCCAGAGGCCAGAAACGAGGCGAAAATCGTATTGATGATCAGTGAAATCTGGCTGACAGATACCCCAAGGATCGCCGGGCCCATTTGCTTGACGACACGCATCGCCCCCGCATCACGGAAGTTCACGCGCGGCAGCACCAGCATGCCAATTTTCTTCAAGTGCGGAAGCTGATAAATCAGCTGTAGCACGCCGCCAACCGTAACGGCCCACGCCAGCGCCAGCACCGGCGGGTTAAAATAGGGTGCCGCAAATAGCGCGAAGCCGATCATGCTGATATTCAGAAATGTCGGGGCAAACGCAGGAATGGAAAAGCGGTTCCAGGTATTAAGGATCGCACCAACCAGTGAGGCCAGTGAAATCAGTAGAATATAGGGAAAAGTGATCCGCAGCAGTTGAGTGGTCAGCGCAAATTTATCCGCTGTGTCAGCAAATCCCGGCGCGGTGACTAATATCACCCATGGCGCAGCCAACATCCCGGCTACCGTCACCACGGCCAGCGCCAACGTCAACAGTCCGGAAACGTAGGCAACAAATACGCGGGTAGCATCTTCCCCCTGCTTGCTTTTGTACTCAGCAAGAATCGGCACAAACGCCTGCGAAAATGCGCCTTCGGCAAAAATTCGGCGCAACAGGTTAGGAAGTTTGAATGCCACAAAAAAGGCATCTGTCGCCATCCCTGCACCAAAGATTCTGGCGACAATCGCATCACGCGCAAAACCCAGCACACGTGAAAACATCGTCATCGAGCTGACGGCTGCCAGCGACTTTAATAAATTCATCTATGTTGTATTCCAGACTCTGAGGCAAAACCCCGACAAACCTGCCCGTAGGTCGGATAAGGCATTCTCGCCGCCATCCGACACTTTTGCTGTGCCTGATGGCGACACCCTGGCACCTTATCAGGCCGACAAACCAGCTATGGTTGAAAAGAGGTGTTATTTTGAGTGGGCATATAGTACCTGGATTACAATGAATTACTACCGCCAGATGTTACAGGGGGTTATTCAGCCATCGCCTCCCGCCACAGCTTTTCAACAACACGCTGGGCCAGTAGCGCCTGCTCGCCTGCCGTCTGGGGAACCGTCTGATTTTGCACGCACTCAATGAAATGACGTGCGCATCCGGCAAAACCACGCTGTTCTAAGGTCGTTTGCCAGCCCGCTATCGGCTTATGAACAACACCTTGCCCACGCTCCTCCCGCCATTCCCGCATATCAGTGACGTCAATCAGGCCGCCGTCCGTCACCGCCTGCACGCTCTCGCGCTGGCTACCGGCACGGCGATGCATACTGGTCGTTATCTGCATTTGACCGACAGAAAAATGATGCTCGGCGTAGAGCATCGCACCAGATTCATTGGTCAGCAGCGTGCCGTTATTTAACTGCGCCTGCCCTCCCGCCAGCCACAAAGCGGTATCGACCACGTGCAGATAGTCGTCCAGCAGAGTGAAGCGCAGATCGTGCGGCCCAACGCTATCCGTACGGTGCTTATCCATACGTACAGACGCTGCGGTGCCCAACTGGGTTTTGAGATCCTGGTACAGCGGTGCAAATCGACGGTTAAACCCGACCATCAGCGTAAGTTTTTTCCGCGCGGCCAGCTCGACCAGTTGCTCAGCCTCGTGCAGGTTTTCCGCCAGCGGTTTATCCACACACACGTGAACTCCGGCATTCAGCAATTCACTGACTACCGCATAGTGCGTCGCGGTACTGGAATGGACGAAAACCGCGTCGCAGGTTTGCGCCAGATTCTTCAATGAATCCACGTAGGGTATTCGCCAGGTGTCACAGATACGCTGCGCTTTATCGCGTGAAGGTGAAAATGCGCCTTGCAGCGTCCAGTCCGCGGAGGTGCCTAGCACGGGTAGCCAGGCCTTTTGTGCAATACCGCCCAGGCCGACTACGCCGATACGTAATTTTTTCACGTTAGTCTCCCAGGTGCGCCAGCAAGGAATCAAGTCGCTGCTTAAGCTCTGCGACTTCCGTTTCCAGCGCTTCCACGCGCGCCTGCAGATCACCGGAGGCTACAGGGGGTTCATCTGCCGCGGCAATGGCTTCATCAACCTCACCACAAAACAGGTGCATATAGCGACTTTCACGTTTGCCCGGCTCACGCGACAGGCGGATCACATAAGGCCCATCTTCCCGGTTCGCCAGATTTTCCAGCGTCGACTCCACTTCGGCCATATCGCTGAATTCGTACATACGGGATGCGCGGCTACGCAGTTCACCAGGCGTCTGAGCGCCCCGCAGCAGCAGTGTGGTGATTATGGCCACCTCTGCGGCACTAAGCTTCAGATTGCCAAATTCAGAGTTGCAGAAACGCTGCTCATATTTCGTGACGCGATTGCCAAAACCGCTCACCGTGCGCAGAAAATGTCGCTTAACCAGGTTATCCAACTGCTCCTGCACGTCCGATTCCGACAGGTTCATCACCGGTTCACGATTCGTTTTTTGATTGCAGGCTGTTACGACTCCATTAACGGAGAGTGGGTACTGTTCCGGCGTGGTCACTTGTTTTTCTAATAAACAGCCAATCACTCGTGCTTCGGTGGCGGTTAATTCGTATTTCATCGTCTTCTCCATTAATCATGGCTGCATCTGAAACTTAGCGGCCGGGGGTCCATTCTGATGTGGTCAACGCCGTCAGCACGTGATCGCGCCACTGCCCGTCAATCAGCAGGTAGTCTTTGGCATACCCTTCTTTTTCAAAACCCAGTCGCGCCAGCAGGTCACCGCTGCGCTTATTATGTGGCATGTAGTTAGCCATAATGCGGTGAATATGCTGCGTGCGCTGCATATAACGGATGGCCGAGGTTAAGGCTTCATACATTAGCCCCTGCCCCTGCCATTTCTGCGCAATGGAGTAGCCGAGATAACAGGCATGGAAGGATCCCCGCACCACGTTTGAAAAGTTCGCAACGCCGATAATTTCTTTTTCGTCCGGATCGAGCAGCGCAAAATAATAGGCGGTGCCCTGTTTATGAAACTCAGAAATCATGCTCAGACGCGCCTGCCAGCCGGACGGATAGCAGTGGCTTTCATCGCGAATAGGTTCCCAGGGTTTTAAGAAATGACGATTTTCTGCGTAATAATCTGCCAGACGCCAGGCATCACGCTCATGCACTAAACGCACGACCAGGCGGTCGGTGGTTAAGCGCACTTTTGGCACGTTACTGCGATAGCCAAACATTCTATACCTACTCCTTCCCGTAACGTCTTCAATACGCTATTCGCATTACTATACCTGTGCGAATACGCCCTGTGAAAAGAGCAAAATGCCATTTTTTGAATTATTCACACATTTTGATGAAAACTCTCTATCAAGACGGACTTTTGATAAAAAAATATTGTCCCGCGAAGGGTGGGAAAAGCGATGACGACACCGCAGAATAGGAGGTGCTTATCTTTTAAACTCTATCCAGAGTGACGAGTTTTTCCCTGGAGGGGAAATGTCGCAAGTCTCGCAGGCAAGGAACCTGGGTAAATACTTCCTTCTCATCGATAATATGCTGGTCGTGCTGGGTTTCTTCGTCGTTTTCCCGCTGATCTCAATTCGTTTCGTCGACCAAATGGGCTGGGCCGCCGTGATGGTCGGTATTGCACTAGGATTACGTCAATTTATCCAGCAGGGGTTGGGTATTTTCGGCGGTGCTATTGCGGACCGTTTCGGTGCAAAACCGATGATCGTCACCGGCATGCTGATGCGCGCTGCCGGGTTCGCCACCATGGGCATTGCCCATGAGCCGTGGCTGCTGTGGTTTTCCTGCTTTCTCTCCGGACTGGGCGGTACACTATTCGACCCACCCCGCTCGGCGCTGGTGGTTAAACTGATCCGCCCGGAAAAGCGCGGGCGCTTTTTCTCTATTCTGATGATGCAGGATAGCGCCGGGGCCGTGGTTGGCGCGTTGCTTGGCAGTTGGTTATTGCAATACGATTTCCGTCTTGTCTGTGCCACCGGCGCAATTTTGTTCGTTCTGTGCGCGGCGTTTAACGCCTGGCTGCTCCCGGCATGGAAGCTGTCGACGGTGAAAATTCCAGTGCGTGAAGGGATGAGCCACGTGATGCATGACAAGCGCTTTGTCACCTATGTGCTGACGCTGGCGGGCTATTACATGCTGGCGGTACAGGTGATGCTGATGCTGCCAATCATGGTGAACGACATCGCAGGTTCACCGGCCGCTGTGAAATGGATGTATGCCATCGAGGCGTGCCTCTCATTGACGCTGCTCTACCCAATTGCCCGCTGGAGTGAAAAACGTTTTCGCCTTGAACATCGTCTGATGGCCGGTCTGCTGGTGATGTCTCTGAGCATGATGCCGATCGGTCTGGTGGGGAATTTGCAGCAGTTGTTCACCCTGATCTGTACGTTCTATATTGGCTCGATCATCGCCGAACCAGCGCGTGAAACCCTTAGCGCCTCACTGGCGAATGCACGTGCCCGAGGAAGCTATATGGGCTTCAGTCGACTGGGGCTCGCTATCGGCGGCGCAATTGGATATATCTGCGGCGGCTGGCTGTTTGACATGGGCAAGGCCCTGGCACAGCCTGAGTTGCCCTGGATGATGCTCGGTATTATCGGCCTCATCACCTTCCTGGCGCTGGGCTGGCAATTCAGTATCAAACGCCCAACGAGAGGCATGCTGGAGCCAGACGCCTGATAGCCGAACCTGCGTCCGGGCGCTTTTCAGTTTTTTCTGCTGGCGTCCGGGGCGCTGGTACTCGATGATGCTTTGTGTCACGATTACGCCACATGCATCATGTTGAGGAACCCCATGAAAAAGTTTTTTTTTGCCGCTGCACTGATTGTCAGCGGCCTGTTGGTTGGTTGTAATCAACTCACGCAATACACGGTTAGCGAGCAAGAAATTAATCAGGCCCTGGCAAAGCATAATAATTTTTCTAAAGATATCGGCTTGCCCGGCGTTGCTGAAGCACACATCGTACTAAATAATCTCGCCAGTCAGATTGGCCGTGAAGAACCCAATAAAGTGACGCTGACCGGTGATGCCAACCTGGACATGAATTCCCTGTTTGGCAGCCAAAAAGCGACCATGAAGCTGAAGTTAAAAGCCTTACCGGTATTCAACAAAGAGAAAGGCGCAATTTATCTGCAAGAGATGGAAGTCGTGGATGCGACCGTTACACCAGAAAAAATGCAGTCGGTACTGCAAACACTGATGCCTTATTTAAACCAGTCGCTGCGTAACTATTTCAACCAGCAGCCAGCCTACATTCTGCAGGATGACAGTAGCCAGGGTGAAGCACTGGCGAAAAAACTGGCGAAGGGAATTGAGGTGAAACCGGGGGAAATCATCATCCCGTTCACCGACTAATAAAACTGAGGGCGCCGATGCGCCCTTTTTTTTCGTGCAAACGAAAACGTTTCCGCTTATCCTTTGTTTCCGGCAAAAAAGACTATCCTCAGCCGGAGCATATTAATGACTGCACCATCCCAAGTTTTAAAGATCCGCCGCCCAGACGACTGGCATCTTCACTTTCGCGATGGCGACATGTTAAAAACTGTCGTGCCCTACACCAGTGAAATTTATGGTCGCGCCATTGTCATGCCGAACCTGGCACCGCCCGTCACCACGGTTGACGCGGCTATCGCTTATCGCCAGCGCATTCTTGACGCGGTACCTGCTGGACACGACTTCACACCATTAATGACCTGCTACTTAACGGATACGCTGGATCCCAACGAGCTGGAACGTGGATTTAACGAAGGCGTATTCACCGCAGCAAAACTCTATCCGGCCAATGCCACCACCAACTCGACGCATGGCGTAACCTCTATTGACGCCATCATGCCGGTGCTGGAGAGGATGGAAAAATTGGGTATGCCGCTGCTGGTGCACGGCGAAGTGACGCATGCAGATATCGATATTTTCGATCGCGAAGCGCGCTTTATTGAAACAGTGATGGAACCGCTGCGCCAGCGTTTGACCTCGCTGAAAGTAGTGTTCGAGCATATCACTACCAAAGATGCTGCCGAATACGTGCGCGACGGTAACGAGCTTCTGGCAGCGACTATTACGCCACAGCACCTGATGTTTAACCGCAATCACATGCTGGTTGGCGGGATTCGTCCTCACCTGTACTGCCTGCCGATCCTCAAACGTAACGTCCACCAACAGGCGCTGCGTGAACTGGTTGCCAGCGGGTTTACGCGCGCCTTCCTCGGTACCGACTCAGCGCCGCACGCACGTCATCGCAAAGAGTCAAGCTGTGGCTGTGCTGGATGCTTCAATGCACCGACCGCACTAGGCAGCTATGCCACCGTGTTTGAAGAGATGAATGCGCTGGACCATTTCGAAGCCTTCTGCTCACTCAACGGCCCACAGTTCTATGGTTTGCCGGTAAATGAGACCTTTATTGAGCTGGAACGCGTGGAGCACCTGGTTCCTGAGAGCATAGCGTTGGAAGACGATACGCTGGTGCCTTTCCTGGGTGGCGAAACGGTACGCTGGTCAGTAAAAAGCTAAAAAAAGTGTAGCCAACCGATTCGAATAACTGTATAAATAAACAGTATATTCCACAGGGGGCTACTATGCGTATTGAAGTCACTATTGCCAAAACTTCACCTTTACCTGCCGGTGCAATTGACGCACTGGCAGGTGAACTCTCCCGCCGTATTCAGCACCATTTTCCGGATAACGAAGGTAACGTTACCGTCCGTTATGCCGGCGCAAACAATCTGTCGGTTATTGGCGCGACCAAAGAGGACAAAGAGCGCATCAGCGAGATCCTACAGGAAACCTGGGAAAGCGCGGATGACTGGTTCATCAACGAATAAATAATGATATGCAGTGATGTTTGTTTGCCGGGTCGCCCCGGCTTTTTTATACACGCTATCTTGTAATCAATCGCGCATTTCTTCTGACGAGCATTTAATTTAATATTAACCCGCCGATTATCTTTTAACCAAAACAACAAAATAATTGTGCAACATACTAAAAAAAAATGAATAACATGTCGGTTTCTTAGTCAGATAACGCTGAAAACAAAAATTTTATGCCCTTCCCTCTTTAAATTTTCAATGAATACCCTTATTTATTGATATACTGAAGTTGCTTCAGAAAAAAACGCATTGAACCTCGAAAACCGTTGTCTAGTAACACGAATTAGGGGGCATGATGGAAAAGAATAATGAAGTCATTCAGACTCATCCGCTTGTAGGGTGGGACATCAGCACTGTTGATAGCTACGATGCGCTGATGCTGCGTTTGCACTACCAAACCCCGAACCGCCCTGACCCGGATGGGACTGAAGTTGGTCAAACGCTCTGGTTAACCACTGATGTTGCCAGGCAATTTATTTCGATATTAGAAGCAGGAATCGCCAAAATTGAATCTGGCGATTACCAGGTAAATGAGTATCAGCGACATTAAACCTGATACATCCAACCATCAAAGGCACCTTAGCGGTGCCTTTCTTATTTCCAGGTTGAATATTCCAGGTCAGTTATTTACCCTTCTACTATCGCGATTGCAGAGAGAAGCGGATGAAATACGACTTAATCATTATTGGCAGCGGTTCGGTAGGCGCCGCAGCTGGATACTATGCCACTCGTGCCGGTCTGAAGGTTCTGATGATCGATGCGCATATGCCACCACATCAACAGGGCAGCCACCACGGCGATACTCGATTAATTCGTCATGCTTATGGCGAAGGCGAAAAATACGTTCCGCTGGTGCTACGTGCGCAAACATTGTGGGATGAACTGTCCACCCATAATGAAGAACCGATTTTTGTTCGCTCCGGAGTTATCAACCTCGGTCCGGCAGAGTCAACCTTCATAGCAACTGCAGCGCAAAGCGCAAAACAGTGGCAACTTAACGTTGAACAATTAGATGCAGCGGCCATCATGGCTCGCTGGCCGGAAATTCGCGTACCTGACAACTATATCGGTCTGTTTGAAGCGGAGTCCGGTTTTTTACGCAGTGAGTTAGCAATTAAAACCTGGATCCGTCTGGCGGAAGAAGCAGGCTGTGCGCAACTGTTTAAATGCCCGGTCAGCGCAATTCATCACGGTGATGATGGCATCACGGTAGAAACGGCTGACGGTGACTACCATGCGAAAAAAGCAGTGATCAGCGCCGGTACCTGGGTGCAGGCTTTAGTCCCTGAACTACCGATACAACCGGTGCGCAAAGTGTTCGCCTGGTATCAGGCCGATGGGCGCTACAGCGTTAAGAATAACTTCCCGGCTTTCACCGGCGAGCTGCCAAATGGCGATCAATACTACGGTTTCCCGGCTGAAAACGACGAGCTGAAAATTGGTAAGCACAATGGCGGACAGGTAATCCATTCTGCAGAAGAGCGTAAGCCATTTGCCGCTGTAGCCAGCGACGGTTCTGAAGCCTTCCCATTCCTGCGCACAATTCTGCCTGGCGTTGGCTGTTGCCTGCACGGCGCATCCTGCACTTACGATAATTCACCAGATGAAGACTTTATAATTGATACTCTGCCGGAACATGACAACACGCTGATCATTACCGGACTGAGCGGACATGGCTTTAAGTTTGCCTCTGTACTGGGAGAGATTGCAGCAGACTTCGCTCAGGACAAACCGTCTGAATTTGACCTGACCCCCTTCAGGCTAAGCCGTTTTAAGTGATAATAAATGAATGGCCTCGTTGGTGAGGCCATTTTTAATGACAGGAATAACGTCAATGCGCCGTATCTTTCACTATCTGGTTAATAATATTCGCGAGCATCTTATGCTCTACATTATTTTATGGTCACTGCTGGCCATTATGGATGTAATATATATTATGTTTTTCTGATTCCTGCGCGCTGACAATAATTGACAAAAATTGAGATTAGCTTAATTTTCATTGCAATAAACTGAACAATAACAAAAACCATAACATCCCATAGACTAAGCCCCGCCACATATTTTCGCACTAATCCCTTGATGATCACCTCAACAATCAGTCAACTTTATTGAACAAAAAATAAATATCATCACTATTGTTATTTATTAGTTGCATTAATGTCTTTTACACGCCATTTTCATTCACTTCTGAAATATCAATCGGTGTGCTTATGCAATTCAATAATACTCCACAGCGCTATGGCGTAGTGTCAGCCACATTACATTGGCTGATTGCGATTGCTGTATATGGCATGTTTGCGTTGGGGTTATGGATGGTCACGCTCAGCTATTACGACGGCTGGTATCACCAGGCTCCCGAACTGCATAAAAGCATCGGCATCCTACTCATGATGGGACTGGTTATCCGCGTTGTATGGCGGTTGTTCTCCCCTCCGCCTGCTGCGTTGGCAAGCTACTCCCGTTTGACCCGTATCGCAGCGGCACTGGGTCACCTCGCACTTTATTTGCTGCTCTTTTCGATTGTCATCAGTGGATATCTGATTTCCACCGCAGATGGCAAAGCGATAAGCGTCTTTGGCTGGTTTGACATTCCTGCCACCCTGGCCAATGCGGGTACCCAGGCCGACCTCGCCGGTAGCTTGCACCTGTGGCTTGCGTGGACCGTGGTGATTTTATCCCTACTACACGGACTGATGGCCCTGAAACATCACTTTATTGATAACGACGATACCCTCAATCGCATGTTGGGAAAATCGTCATCTGACTATGGAGCTTAAAATGAAAAAAAACCTGCTGGGACTTACACTCGCTTCTCTGTTATTCACCACCGGGTCGGCCGTGGCGGCAGATTACAAAATTGACAAGGAAGGACAGCATGCCTTTGTTAATTTCCGTATTCAGCATCTGGGTTACAGCTGGCTGTACGGCACTTTCAAAGATTTCGACGGTACGTTTACCTTTGATGAGAAAAATCCCGCAGCCGATAAGGTTAACGTAACCATCAACACTAACAGCGTTGACACTAATCACGCCGAACGCGACAAGCATCTGCGCAGTGCAGATTTCCTTAACGTAGCAAAATTCCCGCAGGCGACCTTCAGCTCCACCAGCGTGAAAAAAGAGGGGAATGACCTGGATATCACCGGTAATTTGACCCTGAACGGCGTTACCAAACCGGTTACGCTGGACGCGAAGCTCATCGGTCAGGGTGGTGATCCCTGGGGCGGTACGCGCGCTGGTTTTGAAGCGCAAGGTAAGATTAAGCTGAAGGATTTCAACATCACCACCGATCTCGGCCCTGCATCGCAGGAAGTCGATTTGATCATCTCAGTGGAAGGTGTTCAGCAGAAGTAACGCATGAATTACCGGATGAGGTACTACCCCTCATCCGGCATCATGTTATTGCGCAGGGTCTGGAATACCCAGTTTGGTATTCAGGTGACCGCGTGATTTATTGAAGATTTTATTGCCATTTTCACGCCCCGCACGACGACGCCGTTGTTCCTCTTCCGGCAACTCACTCTCTTCGCTACACAGCTCGCTACAGCAGCCTTTATATTTCTGCGCACAAGCCGGGCACTGAATAAACAACAGATGGCAGCCATCATTTTTGCAATTAGTATGGCTATCGCACGCCGTGCCGCACTGATGGCAATGCGCGATAACATCTTCAGAGATCCTTTCGCCCATACGCTCATCAAAGACAAAGTTTTTACCGACAAAACGTACCGGAAGCCCCTGTTCACGCGCCTTGCGGGCATACTCAATAATACCGCCCTCAATGTGCCAGACTTTGCTAAATCCATTGTGTTTCATCCAGGCGCTGGCTTTCTCACAGCGGATCCCACCCGTGCAATACATCACGATTTTTTTATCTTTATGCGCCTGCATCATTTCAACAGCTTTCGGCAACTGGTCGCGGAACGTGTCTGCCGGTATCTCCAGCGCATTCTCGAAATGACCCACCTCATATTCATAGTGGTTGCGCATATCAATGAATACCGCTTCAGGATCGTCCAGCATGGCGTTCACTTCTGCAGCCTTGAGATAATCCCCCACGTTGCTGGCGTCAAAGTCTGGATCGTCAATACCATCCGCCACGATACGTTCGCGGACTTTCATACGCAGTACCCAGAACGATTTACCGTCATCATCCAGCGCTATATTCAGACGTAAATCCTTCAATGCAGCATCAAACGCATAGAGCTGCTGGCGAAATGCCTCGACGTTGCTTTGCGGTACGCTGATTTGCGCGTTAATTCCTTCATGGGCAAGATATACTCGCCCGAAGACGTTCAATGCGGTGAACATCTGGTACAGCGCATCACGCGTGTGCTGAGGATTGGCAATGGTGAAATATTTATAGAATGAGATCGTCGTGCGCGGCTCGGTCTCGGCCAGCATTTTGGCTTTGAGGGCGTCGTTCGAAATGCGGTTGTGTAACACTGGCATGGTGTACGTATCCTGCAAATAAGGAATAAATGAAAATCGGCGGCATAATAAAGCAAACATCGCCAATTTACATCCACACATTTTACGCTACATTTCATACTTCACGATAAAACTGCAACAACAATTGCAGAATTAATCACCGTTCTCCCGTCACAAATTTTTGATACGCGCGAAAAAATGCGACAATACAGGGAATTGGTCGTTTGAAGACAGGATAGACATGACGAATTTACCCAAGTTTTCGGCTGCGTTACTGCATCCACGCTATTGGTTAACCTGGCTGGGTATTGGCATCCTTTGGTTAATCGTGCAGTTACCCTACCCCATCCTCTTTAAGTTGGGCTGTGCATTAGGTCGACTGGCGCTACGTTTGATGAAACGTCGGGCAAAAATTGTTTCCCGAAATCTGGAACTGTGCTTCCCGCAGATGAGTGAGCAGGAACGCCAGCAGATGGTCGTCAAGAACTTTGAATCAGTAGGCATGGGCGTAATGGAAACCGGGATGGCCTGGTTTTGGTCCGATAAGCGTATTTCGCGCTGGACGGAAGTGATCGGAATGGAACATATCCGTGATGTTCAGGCGCAAAAACGCGGGATTCTGTTAGTGGGTCTGCACTTTCTGACTCTGGAACTGGGTGCGCGCCAGTTTGGCTTGCAGGAGCCGGGTATTGGTGTGTATCGCCCTAATGACAATCCGCTGCTGGACTGGCTACAAACCTGGGGCCGCATGCGCTCGAATAAATCAATGCTCGATCGTAAAGACCTGAAAGGGATGATTAAAGCCTTGAAAAAGGGCGAAGTGGTCTGGTACGCGCCGGATCATGATTACGGCCCTCGCGCCAGCGTGTTTGTACCACTTTTTGCCGTTGAACAAGCCGCAACAACCTCAGGGACCTGGATGCTTTCGCGCATGTCCAATGCCTGCCTGGTACCGTTTGTTCCCCGCCGCAAACCTGACGGTAAAGGGTATCAATTGATTATGTTGCCTCCAGAATGTTCACCACCGTTGGACGACGCAGAGACTACAGCTGCGTGGATGAACAAAATTGTTGAGCAATGCATCATGATGGCGCCAGAGCAGTATATGTGGTTGCATCGTCGCTTCAAGACGCGTCCTGAAGGCTCCCCTTCTCTGTACTGACGCAGAGTTGCAGCCCAGTGGGCTGCAACCCGCTCCCTACCCGTTTTAGGTTTAACTGCTATCCGCATTGCAGCAACTATCAACCAGGCGCATAATTAGCCTGCTTACTTATATTCAATCGATAGCGCAAACAGCGCATCACACTGCGGATCGCTATGTCACCCTCAGATGCCCCCATAAACTGGAAACGCAACCTCACCGTTGCCTGGTTAGGTTGTTTTTTAACCGGAGCAGCATTTAGCCTGGTCATGCCCTTTTTGCCTCTTTACGTCGAGAGTCTCGGCGTCACGGGTCATAGCGCCCTGAATATGTGGTCAGGCCTGGTCTTCAGCATCACCTTTCTCTTTTCAGCCATTGCCTCTCCTTTCTGGGGGGGTCTTGCCGATCGCAAAGGACGAAAAATCATGCTGCTGCGTTCCGCGTTGGGCATGGCAATTGTGATGCTGCTGATGGGACTGGCGCAAAATATCTGGCAGTTCTTAATCCTGCGCGCCTTGTTAGGGCTGCTTGGTGGATTCATCCCCAATGCGAATGCACTGATCGCCACCCAGGTTCCACGCAATAAAAGCGGCTGGGCACTGGGAACGCTTTCAACCGGTGGCGTTAGTGGCGCACTGCTCGGGCCGCTAGCTGGCGGCCTCCTCGCGGATCAGTACGGATTACGCCCTGTATTTTTCATCACCGCCAGCGTGCTGCTGGTCTGCTTCATCCTGACGCTATTTTTTATCCGCGAGCGTTTCCAGCCGGTGAGCAAGAAGGAGATGTTGCACATTCGTGAAGTCGTGGCCTCTTTAAAGAACCCCAAACTGGTGCTGAGCCTGTTTATCACCACTTTGATCATTCAGGTAGCCACCGGTTCTATCGCGCCAATACTGACTCTGTACGTTCGAGAGTTGGCTGGCAACGTCAGCAATATTGCGTTTATCAGTGGGATGATAGCCTCTGTCCCCGGCGTTGCGGCATTAATCAGCGCCCCGAAACTTGGCAAATTAGGCGATCGAATTGGCCCGGAGAAGATCCTGATCGTCGCGCTGATCGTTTCTGTGTTACTGCTTATTCCGATGTCATTTGTCTATACGCCCTGGCAGCTTGGTGTTCTGCGCTTTTTATTGGGTGCGGCCGACGGCGCTCTGCTCCCGGCGGTACAAACGCTGCTGGTTTACAACTCGACCAATCAAATAGCTGGACGTATTTTCAGTTATAACCAGTCATTTCGCGATATCGGTAACGTAACAGGACCTCTAATGGGGGCAGCGATATCCGCCAACTACGGTTTTCGTGCCGTTTTCTGTGTGACCGCGGGCGTCGTACTGTTTAACGCCCTGTACTCGTGGAATAGCCTGCGCCGTCGTCGGAGTACAGAGGTCGTGGGATGATTTGTGTATTTGTATTCGCCGGTTCGGAATAATAAACTTATCTTACACGGCGTATATTTCAACCTTAATGATAATAGTAACACACCTTATTTCTGCCAGAATTTTTGGCTTCATACAATGCGGCATCGGCGTATGAAACAACTTTATCCGCTGATTCATCATCAATCTTACTGCAATATACACCGATACTTATCGTCATTTTTTCTTTTAACTCATACGAATTTGGTATTGTCGTACCATTCTCTACATTTCGCCTAATTCGCTCTGCAACAACAATTGCCTCATCTTTATCGTTACACTTAAGAAGGATCGCAAATTCTTCACCGCCTACTCTGGCAAAAATATCCGTATCTCTGATTGATTTATTGACAATGTCGACAATGCTGATTATCACTCTGTCACCTTCCTGATGGCCGTAGGTATCGTTAATCCGTTTGAATTTATCAATATCCAGAACCATCACACATACTGCGCCTTTTGCTAATGATGATTTTAATGACTTATAGAATAGTTTACGATTATATATTTTAGTCATTGCGTCTTTAATAGCTGAATCCGTTTCTTTTTTTAAGATGATGAAGGTGTTGTACATCAGTATTGAGATTATACACAGGGCACTTATCACCTCAATCCCACGGCTAACATACCAAATATACATGCTATATTCATCCAGGCTCAGAAGTAGTACATTGGTCAATATTGCCGAGCAACACAGTAGCCCTATACTTTTCCACAAGATGTTATGCGTTCTGGTTTTAATGATTAAATACAACAGGACCAGTCCCCAGGATACAATAAGCGAATAAATGTACCCAATATGCCAGTGCACGGTGACATTATCAGGCTTCAGGCTTGTGATCTCGAGTGTAAAATTAGGGTTGTAACTGGCCAGAGCGTGCGCCACCACCGCGATAACAAGCATGATTAAAAAAGACAGAACGATATAGCAAGGTTCTCTTTCTTTGGTTTCAATAACTGTCGAGGATACTTTATAAGATTTTAATGAAACAAATAGCAGAGCGATGAAACTAATCTGCCGAAAGTAATAGAATATGGCTATATCGTTAGTTCTTTTTTCGATTGAGGCATAATCATTAATCAAGTCCTGAACGATGTAGATAGTCTCGATGAAAAATATGTTATTCCCAAGAAACGCCATACCTAATATCATAAGGCAGGTGAGATCTTTTCTACAAAGATACTGGAATAACATAAACAGGAAGATTATCCCATATAAAAAGAATAACCCTACAATTATAATCAGATATACTGTTTGCGGCACACTTTGTATCGTTAATTTAAATTGTGTAAGACACACTCCACCAAGAACATAGCTAGCCAAACAGATTATATAGAAAGCCATTAACCTTCTATTATTTGAATTGCCGTTATCCATAACAACCTTAAAGGCTCTCTTAATTTTGCATTTTATATAATAAAGCATAAGATTTTGCAAACTATTATATCTGCACAGATTCAATGACACTAATTCATTTCTTATTTAATGGTTTCTTATAGATTTATAACCTTTGTCATTAATAACATTTTATTATGTATACTATTTTAGTATCACCCACACCATTCACAGCCCCCATACACAAAAGATACTTTGTCACTATCAGAGACACCACTAAGTTTAGCCACTTTCATTGATTGCACCTGCGACACTTCCGTATTGGGCATTAATTTTCTTCTTTGTTTTTATTAAGTTATGAAATATTACGTCATAAGCGATCGGATTCCCTCTCTAAAACACATAAAAAATAACGTTCAACCCTGAAGATTTCCTTATATAACGTCATTTTTTAATTTTTTGATTTTCATTACTACATTGCAAATCACATACATTACTATTTTTTCTTGAATTTTTTTCCTGATATTACGTCGGCTTCAGTATCTGCCAATGTAAATTTTTCATAAACAACCGAAGTTACTTTCCCCCAGTCTCGTAGGCATTGCAGGCAGTAATCATCTGATTGAGTGAGCCATGCAGCTAACGGGTTTGACGCTCTGCGGATCGCCGTCTATAGATTGAATCATCCCCCTTTATTGTTCGCCTTAGGAGAAGAAATATGGCAAAGAATGACATGAATTTTTATGCCACGTTGGAAGAGGCTATTGATGCAGCTCGTGAAGTGTTTCTGGCTGATAAACCTGACCTTGAGTCAGACGACGCCAGCGTTCAACAGCTAAGCGTCCAAAAATACGTGCTACAGGATGGCGACATTATGTGGCAGGCGGAATTCTTTGCTGACGAGGATGATGTAGATGGTGAATGTCTTCCAATTCTGAGCGGAGAAGCGGCCCAGAGCGTTTTTGATGGCGACTATGATGAAATTGAAATCCGCCAGGAGTGGCAGGAAGAAAATACGCTTCACGAATGGGATGAAGGTGAATTCCAGCTGGAACCTCCCCTTGATACTGAAGAGGGACAGACCGCAGCCGATGAATGGGATGAGCGATAATTACTCGTAAGGTCCATGATGTATGTCGAGCGGCAGCAGCAACGTATCAAACACCAGCGAAAATGGCAGATCGAGGATAGTGACGTAGCGCCATGCGGAGTCCCTAACATCCCATTGCACGCCAGGATAGTATTGGTTTCCGTGTCCTTGCCCTGGGATGGTACGACTAATAATGCTGCCACATCCGCTCAGGAAGAAGATCATTATTCCTACAGCCAATATTCGCACCTGCTACCTCACGACTCATTCTATTCAATATAAAAAAATACCGGCACCAGGCCGGTATTTTCACGTTACAGAACGCTTATTTTTTCCTGAGCGCCAGCGGGTTCAGTGTCAGTCCCTGATAGTAGTTCACCCACGAAGAATACTTATCAGGTGAATTCCAGACACGGTAATGTAAACGCGCCATGGTCACCGGATCGCTCAACAACACCAGGCGGCGATCGCGATTCAGTTTCTCCGGCGTTTCGTTCAGTGCCTGTTCCACATGACGATCGCGTGCAATCTCCAGCACGTTGCTGGCGCGATGGCGTGCAGTCGCCATGGCCGTGGCCAGTGCGTTAAACGACGGATTAAACACCGCATGCATAAAGCCATCGTCCAGCGTACGTTTACGGTTCATCACCAGAAAGGTATCGGTATCCACCAGCACCTGCGGCGGAGAATACTCTTCCGGGATCAGGAACAGCTTCCAGCGCTTGGTACGTAACCCCACCGTGGAACGGCTGGAAATCACGGAAACAAACGGTGACAGGATCAGCGAGAAGACAATCGGTGCCAGCCAGAACAGGAAACGCAGATCCAGCCAGGCCATACCCACAGCCCACACCAGCCCCAGCAGTAACTGAGAACCGTGACGCATAAACGCTTCACCCCACGGGGTCGAATCGTCATCGCGCTGCGGTGAATTCCACACAACTTCCCAACCGAGGAAGGCACTCACGACGAAGACGGTGTGGAACAGCATACGCACCGGCGCCAGCAGCACGGAGAACAGAACTTCCAACAGTAGCGACAGCGTGACGCGGATAAACCCGCCGTACTCTTTCGTCCCTTTACACCAGATGAGCAAAATACTCAGCAGCTTCGGCAGGAACAGCAGCACCATTGTTGAAGCAAACAGCGCGATCGCCAGTTCAGGTCGCCATTGCGGCCATACCGGGAATAGCTGGCGCGGTTGCAGGAAGTACTGCGGCTCCGTCAACGCATGCACCACCTGCAATGCGGTAGAGAGCGCGAGGAACATAAACCAAAGCGGCGCAGACAGATAGGACATTACACCGGTCAGGAATACCGCACGGTGAACCGGGTGCATCCCTTTCACCAGGAACAAACGGAAGTTCATCAGGTTGCCGTGGCACCAGCGGCGGTCTCGCTTGAGTTCATCCAGCAGGTTCGGCGGCAGCTCTTCATAAGAGCCCGGCAGATCGTAGGCAATCCACACGCCCCAGCCAGCACGACGCATCAATGCCGCTTCCACGAAGTCATGGGAGAGGATCGATCCCGCAAACGAGCCTTCGCCCGGTAATGGCGCGAGCGCACAGTGCTCGATAAATGGCTTCACGCGGATAATTGCGTTGTGGCCCCAGTAGTGTGATTCCCCTAACTGCCAGAAGTGAAGCCCGGCGGTAAACAGCGGTCCATAAACACGGGTCGCAAACTGCTGGCAGCGCGCATACAGCGTATCCATACCGGAAGCCTTCGGTGAAGACTGGATAATCCCGGCATTCGGATTCGCTTCCATCAGACGCACCAGGCCGCTCAGACAGTCACCACTCATCACTGAGTCAGCGTCCAGCACCACCATGTAGCTGTACTGATTTCCCCAGCGACGACAGAAGTCATCAATGTTGCCGCTTTTACGCTTCACGCGACGACGACGACGGCGGTAGAAAATCTGCCCTTCGCCCTGCACTTCGGCAATCAGCTCCATCCACGCTTTTTGTTCTGCTACGCAGATATCAGGGTTGTAGCTGTCGCTCAGGATATAAACATCGAAATGTTCGGCGTTGCCCGTTGCTTTGACCGATTCCCACGTGGCGCGAAGTCCCGCAAATACGCGGTCAACGTCCTCGTTACAGATAGGCATAATCAGCGCGGTACGGTGTTCAGGATTCAGCGGTTCATCCCCAACCGTTGAGGCCGAGATACTGTACTTATCTCGTCCAATCAACAGTTGCAGGAAGCCCATCAGCGCGGTCCAGAATCCCGCAGACACCCAACAGAAAAGCACGGCAAACAAAATGAGAATTCCGGTTTGCAGCATGTAGGGCAGCAGTTGCATAAAGGAGACCCACAAGTTCTGTCCCATCATGTCTACCGGATTAATAAATGCCCACCCCTGATACGGGAGGATCGTCTTCATATACCAGGTTGCTACGACCGTTTGCGCCAGCGTTAGAATCAACAGCGTATAGCGGCGGATGGTGCCTACGGTACGCCATTTTTGCTCGCTTTCTTGTTCTTCTTTCGTCAAACGCGAAAGATAACGCGGCGTCACATCGCGCCCACGCAAGCGATCCCAAAAACGACCAACCGGGTTGGTACGCCAGGGATCGGGGAACATAGAGGTACGCGTTGCTTTTGGCATCGCCTGCAGCTGATCGCGGCCCTCATCGTCCTTAACCAACTGCTCTTTAGCCAAAGAATCCGGCCATGCTTGCTCAAGGCGAGCTTTCACAGAACCCTGCGGTGAATCATCTTCGCGCGAGTAAGTACGATGCTCGGCATCCAACGCCTGATGAACGGCGCGGATGTCAGTTTTCGGCAGTGCCGCTTTCTCGATATCCGAAAGCGGCATTGCGTCAATATACTCAGTTGTCTTATTCATTGGCAGGTAACTGGTAGCTCCAGGTTTCACTCAGCGTCTGATCGGCATTGACCAAGGCAGCACGCATTTCAGTGGTTTTCTTCACGTCTTTCACTTTCACGCGCAGCATCAAACGCCAACCCTTAGATACCGGGTTATAGCGCACAGTGCTTTCAACGATTTCACCGTTGTCGCCAATACTGGTTTGTGCGGTAACCGGGGTATCCTGCGGCAGCTTTTTCATATCTGTGCCGGTAAAGTCCACCACAAACGCGATGGTACCGTCAGGCTGACGAATCAGGTTGGACTGTTTTACATCACCGGTAGAACGACGAGTCTGCTGTACCCAGGCGCTTTCCGGCGCATGAAGCTTGTCCTCATCACGCGTGAACGTCAAAGTGTACTTGAAGTTCATCTCTTTGCCCGCTTCAGGCAGTTGATCCGGCGTCCAGTACGCAACGATGTTATCGTTCGTTTCATCGTTAGTTGGGATTTCAACTAACTCAATCTTACCTTTACCCCATTCACCTTTTGGCGTGATCCAGGCGCTTGGGCGCAGATCGTAACGATCGTCGATATCTTCAAAACGCGAGAACTGACGGCCACGCTGCAACAGTCCGAATCCTTGCGGGTTTTCCATTGCGAAGCTGCTCACCGCGAGATGTTTCGGGTTATTCAGCGGACGCCAAATCCACTCCCCATTGCCCGCGTGGATAGACAAACCGTTAGAATCATGCAGTTCCGGACGATAGTTTGTCGCCGGAGACGGCTGGTTCGGTCCAAACAGGAACATACTGGTTAACGGTGCCACACCCAGTTTGCCCACTTTGTCGCGCAGGTAAACTTTGGACTGAACATCCACGACCGTGTCACGGCCTGGAATAATGACAAAACGATACGCTCCGGTTGCACGCGGAGAATCCAACAAAGCATAAATGGTTAAACGTTTATCAGTCGGTTTCGGACGCTCGATCCAAAACTCACGGAAGCGGGGAAATTCTTCACCAGAAGGCAGAGCGGTATCAATCGCGAGACCACGCGCTGACAGGCCGTAGACCTGACCTGCACCCAGAACGCGAAAATAGCTGGCACCGAGCATGCTGACGATTTCATCGTTTTTATCTTTGCTGTTGATCGGATACAGCACTTTGAACCCGGCGAAGCCGAGATCTTTTACCGTGTCTTTATCATGCTGAACATCGCCAAAATTAAAATAATCCGGGCTGTATTTGATTCTTTTCACCGCCGTGGCGGTAACTTCGTTGATTTTGACCGGCGTGTCGAAGTACATACCCTGGTGGTAGAACTCGAGCTTAAATGGGGTCTTGAGATTGCTCCAGTACGCTTTATCGCGATTGAACTGGATCTGTTGATAATCCGCATATTTCATGTCGCGGAAAACGGAGGGCAAGTTACTTTTTGGCGCCTCATAGCCTTTCCCGGCTAAGGATTGAGCTTGTTTTGCAACATCATCAATACTGAACGCCCAGCTCGATGATGTATACAGCGTTAACATGACTGCTGCACCCAACCAACGCATTTTCATCATTTGTAGTTTATGTTTCATAATTAGTAAGCACTTCCCCCTTTGTGTGCTTATATTGATCCGATCCATTTTAATGGATAATCGGGTACTCCGACAACTGAATCCCTGTATTGTTCGCGCGCTGGCTCATGGTTTAAGCAGGCTCATCTGCCTGTTTTCACTTTGCGTGCTTATCCTGGAGACAGGTTGTTGGACTTCGTGTAGGGTTGCCCTCGAATGTAACCATTATTCGTCTTAGGGATAAGACGAAAAGTCTGAGAATACGTAACTGTCTATGAGCTCTGTATCACCACCACGTGAATATTTTCTTGACTCCATCCGTGCCTGGCTAATGTTGTTAGGGATCCCATTCCATATTTCATTGATCTACTCCACCCACACCTGGCACGTGAACAGCGCAGAACCGTCATGGTGGTTAACCCTTTTTAACGACTTTATCCATGCATTTCGCATGCAGGTCTTCTTTGTCATTTCAGGTTATTTTTCCTACATGCTTTTTTTGCGCTATCCGTTAAAACGCTGGTGGAAGGTGCGTGTAGAACGCGTGGGGATCCCCATGCTGACCGCGATTCCGCTGCTTACGCTGCCGCAATTTATCATGCTGCAATACGTGAAAGGGAAAGCAGACAGCTGGCATACCCTCAGCGGCTATGACAAATACAATGCGCTGGCCTGGGAGCTGATTTCCCATCTGTGGTTTTTACTGGTTCTGGTGGTGTTAACGACCCTGAGCATGTGGGTGTTTACCCAGATGAAAAACAGACTATCGCGTGGAGACGGTACCCCTGCATCGGGGGTGTCAATGACCAAATTAACGCTGATTTTTATATTGTTGGGTGTCGGCTATGCCGCCGTCAGAAGAACGATTTTCATCCTCTACCCTTCGATTCTCAGCGATGGCATGTTTAATTTTATCGTTATGCAAACGTTGTTCTATGTGCCTTTCTTTATGCTCGGTGCGCTGGCGTTTATCAATCCGAATCTGAAAGCACTGTTTACCACGCCATCGCGCGGCTGCACGCTAGGCGCCGCATTCGCATTTGTCGCATACCTGCTCAATCAACGTTACGGCAACGGCGATGCCTGGATGTATGAAACCGAATATGTCATTACCATGGTCATGGGGCTATGGATGGTGAATGTCGTCTTTTCGCTTGGCCACCGTTTACTGAATTTCCAGTCGGCTCGCGTGACCTATTTTGTCAACGCGTCGCTGTTCATCTATTTGGTGCACCACCCGTTAACGCTGTTTTTTGGCGCGTATATCACACCGCATATCAAGTCGAATCTGCTGGGTTTTCTCTGCGGTCTGCTTTTTGTGGTTGGAATTGCGGTCATACTGTACGAAATCCATTTACGGATCCCGGTGCTGAAGTTTCTCTTTTCGGGTAAACCGCCCATTAAGCAGGATAAAAACAAGGCGGTAGCCGGTTAGTTTTCTTGCATTGAATGGTTCAGAGCAGCCATTCAATGGGCAACACGGATGCAAGCCTCACCAGAACCCGCTTCCAGAATCCTGTAGCGGGTTCTTTTTTCAGTACCTGTTCGCTGCCAGAAAGCCGATCAACCCAGTTGATTCTGCCCCAACGGTCAAGACGTAGTTGCCAGGCCATTTCACGCTGACTTTGCATAAAACGTTTATGAATCAACTCGGCCAGTACTTCACTCTCAATCACAAACCCCATTTCCGTATTGAGCAACGTTGAACGGGGATCAAAATTAAGCGATCCTATAAACACTTTACGACCGTCAATACTGAAGGTTTTCGCATGCAGGCTGGAGCCTGAATTACCGGTTAATCCCCGGTCGTGTACTGCTGAAACGCGATCGCGGGTTGGTTTGAGCTCGTATAACTCCACGCCGTAGCGCAGGAGTTTTTTTCGCCAACGCGCATAGCCTGCGTGAACAACCGCGACATCATTCGCCGCCAGAGAATTAGTTAAAATTGCGATCTTAACGCCTTTTCTCACCAGTCTCAGGAGCTGCGCCACACCGGCGCGAGTTGGTACAAAGTAGGCGGAAATAATATCAATACGCTCGGTGGGAGATCCCATCACGTCAAACAAACGCTGCGGTAATAGTGAGTGGCGCGGCGCTTTCCCCTCTCCTTTTGCAGGATCATCACTCAACAAGCGCGTTTTCGCCCAAATTAGCGGCAGCGACCTCTGATCGAGACGGGTCATAAACTGGCTGGTTTCCAGCTTATGTAGATAGCGACGCGTGATGTCATCGTTATACCAGGATTCAGGAAGTTCGATTTTTTGCGTAGAAGCTGGTTCAGCCACCTCAAGTACGTTTTGCAATGTTGAAACCGAACGGCAGTGCCAGTAACGGTCAAAGTCGTCTGCAACATCCTGGACAACCGGTCCAATTGCCATAACGTCCAGATCGGAAAACAGTGGTTGTTCGCCTGCGCCAAAATAGGCATCGCCTATATTTCGCCCCCCCACAAGAGTTACGACGCCGTCAGCGGTATAACTTTTGTTGTGCATACGTCGATTCAACCGGGCAAAATCGGTTAAATAGCCCAGGGCACGCAGGATGCGAAAGGAAAAGGGATTAAACAGGCGGACTTCAATATTAGGGTGATTGTCCAGCAAACGCAGCGTGTCATCCAGACCTGGCGTGTTGTTATCATCCAGCAATAAACGCACCCGGACGCCCCGCTTCGCTGCGGCCAGCAAAATGGAAAATAACAATAGCCCGGACATGTCGCTTTCCCAGATGTAATACTGAACATCCAGGGTACGTTCCGCCATTTCCGTCAACCGATAGCGAGCAGCAAACGCATCCAGGCTGTCATCCAACGTCAGAATGCCGCATTCTCCCGGGTGGTTTATGCATAGCGGCGTGATGGCACGCTCAAGTCGCGTCATATCAGTCCGTGCGTTCATCGCCTTGTTGGGTAAGTAATCTCTTGTATAGTCGAGCGTTTTCTTCATCAAAGCACACGAAGTATATTTGATCGGGTAGCGTACGTCGGGTGATAAATTTCAACACCGTTTTCACCGCGATCTCTGCCGCTGCAGCACGTGGGTAACCATAAGCTCCGGTGCTTATAGCAGGAAAAGCAATGGATTGATAACCATTGGCTAAGGCCAGTTGCAATGTATTTAGATAGGCCTCTTCAAGTCGTTCAGCCTCGTGGTGATCACCGCCTTGCCAGACAGGTCCTACGGTGTGAATAACTGCTTTTGCCGGAAGCGCTCCAGCCAACGTGATAACGGCATGCCCGGTCGGGCATTCTCCCTGTTGTTGTATAACCTGTTTGCAGGCCTCCAACAACGCAGGCCCGGCAGCACGATGAATCGCGCCATCGACTCCACCTCCTCCCAGTAACGAGGAGTTGGCCGCATTGACGATCACATCTACCGCGATCGTCGTAATGTCGCCCTGTAACACATGAACACGCGATTGCATAAGTTCCCCCTGACAAAACACTCTCCGTTAAGTGTACAGCAGGGTTTTCCTTGAAATCTCACTTTTTAGCCATAAGCGTGCATACCTACGCCAGAATGATTCATTTATATTCAATATTCAGAATAGCCATGCTTTTCTGTTCATTGAGGTAATGCATTTTCACCGTGGCAATTTGTTGCACACTCTGAGGCGCTGTCGTGACCTGTTGCAGGTCGTAGAGACTATTACTCATCGTGCCATCACGCATACATGACAATTCAATCTGTTGTTGTCGAGTGTTAACGTCGCAAGGTGCTTCAACTATTGCACCACGAAAATGAATAACCCCGCCGGGTAAGATTTGCGTCGCCATTGCGGGGAGGGTGAAAAGAGAAAAAGCCCACAAACCGGTATTTAAAATACGCTTTAATAATGTACACATAAGGGTTCCTCAATGATTAATCATCCTTGAGGGATCGCAATGATCCTTCACCGCTGCTAGTTACGATCAAATAAAACGTTTGTTCGTTTCTATATTCATAGAACAGCACTGCACTCCCAGCCACACCCTTAATGCAAATCCGGCAAAAAATTATGGGTGACTGTTTGAGTCAGGCCATTGTTGCGACAGATGCAGAGACTGCCCGTCAGAAACGGTAACGATAATTTTGACCGAATCCTCCGGTGAAATATTAAAGCTCATTTTTGTTAATTCAATTGGCCGATTAGCAGGGACCGAAAGGCTTGTTTTCTGCTGTGACTGACTTTGTCCGCCCTTTCCTTTACGTACGGCAAGGACTTGCACTTCACATACGCACGGTTGAGCTAATGTCACCTGAGGAATAATGGTGTACATGTCACCTTGCTGAGTTGTATTGAATGTTATTTGATTTGCCAACGCGGCAATGAGTAATAGCGTGTGCATAATATTCTCCCGAAAAAAAACAGGGCTTTCGCCCTGTTTATTATCAGTCAGAAAACTGAATTAGTGCTGGTTAGCTGTAGCATTGTTGCCATAACCAACCTGCTGAATCAGCACATTGGAGTCAGACGCTGTCTGATTAACCACAGCACCGTTACGACCACCGAACTGAGTTACGCTGATATCAGCATTTTTTGCATTCCACTGATTGATATCAGCACTGTTCTGGAAGCCGGTCTGTTTCAGGCTAATGGTACTGTCATCAGCACCTTGGCCGACGGTCGCACCGTTACCATGTCCGTGTTGTGTGATAGTCACGTCTGATTTACGTGCATCACTTTGCAGCGCATTCGCAACGTTACTAGAGCCAAATTGGTAAATACTCATTGAAGAGTCTGGGCCATAGTTGCTACCGCCACCATGATGATTACCGCCCCATTGCGGAACAACACCTGCCAGAGCACTGCCAGAAACTACGATTGCTGCGAATGCTGCCACTTTTAAAAGTTTCATGGTAAACCCCCATCGGATTGATTTAAACGTCGTTTATGGATTAGCGTTGAGTAACGCGAATTGCCATTTGCGACTGTCTCTGCACCACAACTGCTGTTTTTTGTGTACCGTACTGGGTAATATTGGCTTTATTACCAGAGCCTTTCTGGATAATCATCGCCGTATTACCGTAAGAGCTTTGTTTAATACTCGCATCATTAGAGCTACCCGTTTGATCAATATATGCAAAGTTATTTGATCCCGTCTGGTCTGTTTTCGCCCGGTTACCTGAACCTTCTTGCGAAATGACCGACAATAACTTGGTGCCCTCCTGGCGAGTATTTGCACTATTAGCAGTACCAACCTGACCAATAATGGCTGCCTGATTAAATGAAGACTTACTTAATTCATTTACCGCAAAGTTATATTCTGAATTAGCTAAATCATAACTGGTTGCGGATGCAATCCCAGGCACTCCCAGTATTGTAAACATCATAAATAACAACTTGTTTTTCATGTTGTCACCCTGGACCTGGTCGTACATGAAGTTAAATTAATTACCACTCAAATTGTTGTTAACATGACTTACATTTGTTAACGCCACGTTACGATGAAGAGTATGTCCGTGGAAACATTTTAAATAACTCACCCGCGAGTGGTATTTTTATATCCGGATTCACACCAAAGTACTAATTAACAGTGAATAACACCGCTTCAGGTCTGGCTTTTATTTTTATTTTGCTATCAGTAATGAATTTCTATGCAGTCACTGAGAAAATGCATTTTGCACGATATCAGGGCCTCTCAGTACAACGTCGAGATAGACATCGGTACAAGTCGTGACAAAGGTCATTTTTTTCCATCTAAAATTGACCAACGTAAATTGAGACAAGGATTTTAGAATTCATTAGAAATCTAAAACTCAACAACCATTAATTAACTAATTTAAAATCAATGCGTTAGTATAATTTGTATGATTTTTTAAATCTATGCAGCAAAGGTAAAATGTACAACTTTCCTATCAAATCTAAACTCCAATAAAACCATAAAATCACATTTTAATATATAATTTTACAAGTTGTTACATGTTTAACACTTGCTTTAAGATTTGTAATAGCTAGATTGAAATCAGTTGAAGTCCATTTGTTTTAATATTTTCACCCCTTTGGGTCGATATTTTATATCTACACAGCAGTGCAACATCTGTCAGTACTTCTGGTGCCTCTATTTTAGTAGAGACAGCTGTCAGGTGTGCGACTAAAAAGTGGAGTTTCATCATGTTTAATGAAGTCCATAGTATTCATGGTCATACATTATTGTTGATCACAAAACCTTCTTTGCAGGCAACTGCATTATTACAGCATTTAAAACAATCACTGGCACTCACCGGAAAACTACATAATATTCAACGTTCTCTGGATGATATATCCTCCAGCTGCATTGTTTTACTGGATATGATGGAGGCAGATAAAAAACTGATCCATTACTGGCAAGATAATTTGAGTAGAAAAAACAACAATATAAAGACGTTATTGTTGAATACTCCTGATGATTACCCTTATCGGGATATCGAAAACTGGCCGCATATCAATGGTGTTTTTTACGCAACTGAAGACGAGCAGCGTGTCGTAAGCGGCTTGCAGGGTATCTTGCGCGGTGAATGTTACTTCACGCAAAAACTTGCCAGTTATCTGATCACGCACTCTGGAAATTATCGTTATAACAGCACGGAGTCGGCACTGCTGACGCACCGTGAAAAAGAGATCCTTAATAAATTGCGTATCGGCGCCTCAAATATTGAAATCGCTCGCTCACTGTTTATCAGTGAAAATACGGTAAAAACACATCTTTATAATCTTTTCAAAAAGATAGCTGTCAAAAACCGTACGCAGGCGGTCTCATGGGCCAATGATAACCTCAGGCGATAAAGCCATGAAACGGTATTTGACCTGGATTGTGGCAGCAAATTTATTCTTTGCTGCCGGGAGTCTGCACGCAGCGACAACCGTAGAGGTGGAGGTTCCCGGGCTGTTAACTGACCACACTGTCTCTTCAATCGGGCATGATTTTTATCGGGCCTTTAGTGATAAGTGGGAAAGCGAGTACACAGGAAACTTAACCATTAATGAAAGACCCAGTGCGCGTTGGGGAAGTTGGATCACCATAACGGTCAATCAGGACGTTATCTTCCAGACTTTTTTATTTCCGACGAAAAAAGACTTCGACAAAATTGTAGTCTTCGCATTGGCACAAACTGAGGAAGCATTAAATCGCCGGCAAATAGATCAAACACTATTAAGCACTAGCGATTTAGCGCGTGATGAATTCTAAAACATGATTTTGTCCGGAGGCTTTCATGCGTGTTAAACATGCAGTGGTTTTGCTCATGCTAATTTCACCATTAAGTTGGGCCGGAAACATGACGTTCCAGTTTCGCAACCCAAACTTTGGTGGCAACCCGAATAATGGTGCTTTTCTGTTGAACAGCGCCCAGGCCCAGAACTCATATAAAGATCCAAGCTATGACGATTACGGTATTGAAACCCCGTCAGCTCTGGATAACTTTACTCAGGCGATTCAGTCACAAATTCTCGGTGGCCTACTCACCAACATTAATACCGGTAAACCAGGAAGAATGGTGACCAATGATTTTATCATTGATATCGCCAACCGGGACGGACAACTGCAATTGAATGTCACCGACAGGAAATCGGGGAAAACTTCGACAATTGAAGTGTCGGGTTTACAAACACAGTCGACCGACTTCTAAGTTATAGCCACGAAAGGAAATAATCATGCAGCGTTTACTTATCATGGTGGCAGTAATTTTACTCAGCGGATGTTTAACAGCTCCGCCTCAAGAAGCCGCTAAGCCGACATTAATGCCCCGAGCCCAAAGCTATAAAGACTTGACGCATCTGCCTATGCCTACAGGTAAGATCTTTGTGTCGGTATACAACATTCAGGATGAGACTGGCCAATTTAAACCTTACCCGGCAAGTAACTTCTCAACCGCCGTCCCGCAAAGCGCCACGGCTATGCTTGTCACCGCATTGAAAGATTCTCGTTGGTTCATCCCACTGGAACGTCAGGGGTTACAGAACTTGCTTAACGAACGCAAAATCATTCGTGCAGCTCAGGAAAACGGTACGGTTGCGATTAATAACCGGATCCCGCTACAGTCCCTGACCGCGGCAAACGTCATGGTGGAAGGATCAATTATCGGTTATGAAAGCAACGTTAAATCGGGTGGTGTCGGTGCACGTTATTTTGGTATTGGCGCCGATACGCAATACCAGCTCGACCAGATAGCGGTAAACCTGCGCGTAGTTAACGTCAGCACCGGTGAGATCCTGTCGTCAGTGAATACCAGTAAAACCATTCTGTCTTATGAAGTACAGGCTGGGGTGTTCCGCTTTATTGACTACCAGCGTCTGTTGGAAGGTGAAATTGGCTACACCTCTAACGAACCGGTTATGCTTTGTCTGATGTCAGCGATTGAAACGGGCGTTATCTTCCTGATTAATGACGGCATCGATCGCGGATTGTGGGATTTGCAGGATAAGAAACAAGTTGATAATGACATTCTGGTTAAATACCGTCATATGTCGGTACCGCCAGAATCCTGATGGGTCTATACAGCATAAAAAGCGTGAGGAAAACCCTCACGCTTTTTTATTTACTGGTCAGCGTCGACGATATTCTATTTTCACGGCGAGATGCCAGCCACAGACCACTGTTTTTCATCGCATAGCCGAATACCAGACCCAATGCCAATGACGGAACAACCAGTCGCCAGTCCCCCTGCCCTGCAAATGTTGCACATGCGCCAATGAACGTGCCCGGTACAAATGAAAGCAACCATTGCTTTGCCTGGATACACATCAGAAACGCGACAATTCCTGTCATGACATAACCAATAATGTCCATATGCGGAGCAAGCGCACTACCGTTAATAATCACCAACGCCCACACCACACCGCTTAGCAGCGTACACGCCGAGATCCACAGTCCTTTTAACCCACCTTGCGGGCAGGCGAAATAAGCCGTGCAACCCAGAAAGCCAGCCCAACTGAGTAAACCAAGAGAAACGGCCACCCATCCCCAGATCCCGGAGAGAATGCCCGTTGTGATTGCAATTGAGAGAAGAATGTTCATGCCGCGCATCTTAGCAGAAAAACGGCATGGTAATGAGATCGCGCACACAATTTATGCAAGCTTATAAATTGAGTTGCACCTTTAAGTGATGTTCGTCACATTTATTCGTCTGTATCTTCCTGCAATTCGTCCCACATCGCACCAATGGCATCACGCGTCAGCGGTGCTATCGTACGCCAGAAAGGCGTGTTCGCGTGCGCTTCAACTTTACCAAGGAACGTACCGCACCAGGGCAGCAAGTAGTCTACAAACAAGGTTTCAAGCGCCTCACTTTCATCTTCCGCAGACTGGTCTTCAAGCCATGAAGCCGCCAGCAACAGCGTACCAATGTGATCTGCCGGTGTATCAGCAAGCGGCATGCCCCGGGCTGAAAGAAATGCACGAACATCGGATTCTTTCGCCCCTTCTACCCAGGCACTACGATAAGGCGGCACTGCACACTCGTCACCGACAAACAGCGCGTTGTAATCTGCAGCCAACTGGGGCATATCGCAGCTCTTCTGTAAACGGGTGAGCAGTTCGTCCTGTTCCAGCGGCCAGTTGGCGGACAGTTTACCTTCACTAATCAGGGTAAACAGGGGAACCAGTAAAGGGTCCTGCGGTTGGCGGTAAAACAGCGAGCCCAGTACACGACACAGGATAGAAAACTCGTTCATTGATATATTCCAGTTAGTAACAATTACAGTTCAGCAAATTCCGCGATCGGCTCCATGCCTCGCGATTCCAGAAACGCCAATAGACGTTTAGGTGTGACGTTTAAAATTCTGTCTTCAGGGAAATTAACATCATCCAGGATTTTACGGCATTCGCCAAATTCTCCCAGCGTGAAAGCGGTATGTGAATCCGACCCTAACGCCACCCATCCACCAGCATCACGCACAGCCGCAGCAACCGCACGGCAATTATCCTCACTGCCCTTACGCGAATGCAAAAACGAAGAGTTATTGATTTCCAGTGCAACCTGGTACTTTGCCGCCGCCTGCGCAATTGCTTTAATATCAACAGGATATTTGGGATTTCCCGGATGACTTATGATGTGCACATTACCGCTGGCCATCGTAGCTATCATTGCCTGGGTATTGGTGTCTTTATCGTGAGGTGCAAAAACCGGCTCATGGAAGCCCGCAATAATGAGGTCCAGGGAGGTAAACATCGGACCTGAACAGTCAATTTCACCTTCAATATTCTTAATATTGGCTTCTATTCCGCGCAGGATCCCCACGCCATCCACGACACGTGGCCAAATACGCATATTGATAAAGTGCCAGTGGTGAGGCGCATCCGCCATGTCCGGTCCATGATCGGTAATGGCAAATAGCTTGATGCCTTTGCGACGAGCTTCCGCGATGTAATCACTTAAGGTGCTGTAGGCGTGGGTGCTGGCGACGGTATGCATATGCAGGTCAACGGGATACATAACTCTCTCCTGTAGTCATTTTCCGTCAAGGATAGCAGGTATCGCCGCCATTAATACCCTAAAATTCGAGTCGCAGGCAGGTGGCAAGGGAGTGATACCTGAATCACTTACTTACGTAGGTGATTCAGGTGAACAACCGTAGCCAACGCACATGCAGCTTGAAGTATGACGGGTATTTTAGCTGAAACCCGGTACTTGCCGGGTTACCATCAATATCCCCGAACGCGATTGACCTGACCTGTTACGACTTGCCCGCTCTCCAGGTTCATAATCGTGCGGGAGATATAGTCCACCGCTTCTGCCGGACGGGTAACTGCGGCAATATGTGGCGTCATCGCCACACGCGGATGTTTCCATAATGGGCTGTTTTCTGGCAGCGGTTCACGACTATAAACATCCAGCATGGCCCCCTTCACCTTGCCGCTTTCCAGCGATGCCAGAAGATCGTCTTCATTGAGATGAACACCGCGTGCAAGGTTCAGCACGTAGGCGCCATCCTGCAATTGGCTAAGTAAATCAGCGTTAATAATGCCTACGGTTTCTGCCGTATTAGGCAGAAGGTTGATCAGCACGCGAGTTTGACTCAAAAACGCGCCCAGTTCCTCAGTACCGGCGAAGCTTTCCACGCCAGACCAGGATTTACGCGTACGACTCCAGCAGCGCAGTGGGAACCCCCATGCTTGCAGGCTTTCGGCAACTTTTGCGCCCAATACCCCAGCTCCCATGATCCCGACGGTAAACTCCTCGCGAGTATATTCTGGCAACGGCTGCCATTTCGCCTGATTTTTCAATGCCTGATAATCATCAAAGCGACGAAACCAGTGCAGCACCTGACTGACAGCATATTCCTGCATTTGCAGGCCCATACCCGTATCTTCCAGACGGAAAAGCGGGATCGACGCATCCAACATTTCCGGATGAGCATTGAGTTTACTGAGAATAGAATCGACGCCCGCGCCCAGCGCAAATACGGCTTTTAATTTTCGTCCTGCGAGCATTTCAACCGGCGGATGCCAGACCAGCGCATAGTCAGCATGTGCATTATCACCCGCTTTCCACTCACGTACGTTCGCACCAGGTATTGCCTTTGCCAACGCATTAATCCACCAGGTCGTATCGAATGTTGGGTGATAGAAAATTATATCCATATTGTCTCCTGAACATTGTTGTGCGGAACTTTCTCGCACTTATTATCATCATTTTTCGAGGGAACATCAGAGTAGCAAATTTTAGGATGCTGGCAAAAAAAACAATTCCCGCTTATTTATTCTCCATGTTGCTTGAAGTTTGTGTAAATGCACATTTTTTTCAAAAAGTTGATTGACGGCGGGGCGGTGTTTCCCCTACATTAGCGCCCGTTCCGGTAGCACAGGAACAACAATATGGTGAGGTGTCCGAGTGGCTGAAGGAGCACGCCTGGAAAGTGTGTATACGGCAACGTATCGGGGGTTCGAATCCCCCCCTCACCGCCATATTTTAAGAAGAGCTCGTACGCAAGTACGGGCTTTTTTTTCACATATTGCACATCTGCGGGGGGATGAGAAACCCCGACCGGGGTTCGACTGCTGGCGCAGCCAGCTGGACAGACCGCGAACGGAGTGAGTGGGCTGCCCGAAGGGCGAGCGAAGCGAGTCAATCCCCCCCTCACCGCCATATTTTAAGAAGAGCTCGTACGAAAGTACGGGCTTTTTTTTCGCATGTTGCACATCTACGGGGGGATGAGAAGCCCCGACCGGGGTTCGACTACTGGCGCAGCCAGTTGGACAGACCGGGAGCGCAGCGAACGGGCTGCCCCGCAGGGGCGAGCAAAGCGAGTCAATCCCCCCCTCACCGCCATATTTTAAGAAGAGCTCGTACGCAAGTACGGGCTTTTTTTTCGCATGTTGCACATCTACGGGGGGATGAGAAGCCCCGACCGGTCATGTGTTAACGTCAAACAACAAAGCCCGGTTTCCCGGGCCTTGAAGACAGAGTACTTATCAGTTGTAAGCGTTGAGCGTCCGCTGACAGAGCGCAGAGCGGACGCAATCGTCTTTATTGAAACGAACAATCCCAACCATCTCATCTTCTTCGAAACGGGCCAGCGCATCGCTAAGCCCTGAGCGAACGTGGGCTGGTAGATCGCACTGGGTAACATCCCCATTCACAATCACCGTCACATTCTCCCCGAGGCGGGTCAAAAACATCTTCATTTGCGCAGCAGTGACGTTCTGAGCCTCGTCAAGAATGACCACTGCATTTTCAAATGTACGTCCACGCATATAGGCGAACGGCGCGATTTCCACCTTACCAATCTCAGGTCGCAGGCAATATTGCATGAAGGAGGCTCCCAGCCGTTTGACAAGCACGTCATACACGGGGCGAAAATAGGGAGCAAACTTCTCGGAAACATCTCCAGGTAAGAAGCCGAGGTCTTCATCAGCTTGCAGAACTGGACGGGTTACAATGATCCTGTCCACATCTTTATGGATCAGGGCCTCTGCTGCTTTTGCCGCGCTGATCCAGGTTTTACCACACCCGGCTTCACCGGTGGCGAAGATCAGCTGTTTACTCTCGATAGCATTCAGGTAGTGCGCCTGAGCTTCATTCCGCGCCGTGATTGGCGAGGCGTCGCGACTGTCACGCGCCATACCAATCGCTTCTACGCCGCCCATCTGCACAAGCGAGGTGACCGATTCATCTTCACGTTGCTTATGGCTACGCGAATCCCGCCTCAGCACACGTTTTGCTTCACGACGAGCTTTGATCACTGCTTTTTGTCTTCCCATGGATAGCACCTTGAGTTGTAGGTATACATCACACGCGCCGTTGGCGGCACGATTATGCGCACGAACATCTGAGGGTTGGCTTCCTTGTAAGCCATTGCTTGCTTTCGGATAAGACGCCACGCACAGCTACGCGCACCGTACAGGGCGTCAGTTGCGAAGATAAGAAGTGAATGAGAGAGAGATTTAGCGGTGACGAGGAGGCTACCGGAAGAGAAACGTCCGCGTAAGGTACTGCTGTTACTGTGAAAAACGTGTCCAATACAGGACTTTTCCATTCGCGATCTCCATAGTGAATGACAATCACCGCCGGGAACTACCGCTATTACTTATAAGTACATCATAACCTTTCGCTAATGCAACAATATTTTTACTTGCTGTTAACTTAAATTCTATCTTATCACCAGAGACAGTCTCTTGCAGAAAGATGACAGAATTATTTCAGTCGCATACCGATCATAAAAAATAGTTTGTTCCTTCATCAAGATGTCAGGAAAAACCCCGCTGTACTGCGGGGCATAATCATCAGGCTTCAAGCAGAGACTGTCCCAGATAATTATCTGCAGTTTTAACACCCGGCAAAGCAAAGAAATATCCCCCACCAATCGGTTTGACATATTCTTCCAGCGCTTCACCGTTCAGACGTTTCTGCACTGTCAAAAAACCTTTTTCCAGATCGTGTTGATAGCAGACAAACAACAGCCCCATATCCAGTTGACCGGAATTAGTCACACCGAGCGAATAACTGTAGCCACGACGCATCATCAGGCTGGAGTCGGTCTCTTTCGTACGCGGATTTGCGAGACGGATATGGCTGTCGAGCGCAATCACCTCGCCTTCAGGATCGCTGGCATAGTCAGGCACATCATGCTCATGCTGCATACCCAGCGGTGCGCCGGTGTGTTTATCGCGACCAAAAATCGTTTGCTGCTCTTTCAGCGGCGTACGATCCCAGAACTCAACGCGAAACTGAATGAGCCTGACGGCCTGATAGCTTCCGCCTTGCGCCCAGGCAGGCTCGCCCTGCCCGTCCGTAACCCACACCACGTCTTGCATCAACTTCGCATCCGTAGCGTCCGGATTCGCGGTGCCGTCTTTAAAGCCAAGCAAATTGACCGGGGTCTCTTTGCCTTTACTACGTGCGGCGTGGTCGGAAATAAAACCTTCACGTTTCCAGCGCACGCTAAGGAGATCGGGCGTATGTTTAATGATATCGCGCAACGCGTGGATGACGGTGTCCTGGGTGTTGGCACAAATCTGCAGCAACACATCGCCATGACATAGCGCCGCATCCAGTGAATCATTCGGGAAGCGGGTCATTTTTTGCAGCTTTTTCGGCATCTGGGATTTCAGGCCATAGCGTTCATCAAACAGCGAGGAGCCGACTGACAACGTCATCGTCAGGTTGTCTGGCGCAATGTATGCGCCGAGGATACCTGAATCCATAGGGGGGAGACGCGGATTCGGCGTATCCGGCGCCGGTCCACCGGTGGTCAGAAACGCAAATCGGCTGGTCAGCAACCGGAATAAACGCTCAAGATCGGCCTTATCGCTGGCGAGAACATCGAACGCCACCAGCATCATTGATGCCTGCTGCGGCGTCAGGATCCCCGCCTGATGCTGACCATAAAACGGCTGCGCTTCACTACGTGCATCCGGAGACAACGTGCCCGGCGCGCTTTGTGGATTTTGCGCGTGGGCAACCGGACACCCACCCGCCAGCGCCAGCGCCCCACCCAGGGCGCCCATCCCTTTCAGTAAACGTCGGCGTGACGGTTCGCTCACGCCGTTTTCATTATCTTGCTGCATAGTGCTTAATCCAGACCCAGAACACCGCGTAATTGCGACAAATCTTCCGCCAGCGTCGTGATTGGCCCTTTCAGTGCATTACGATCGGCATCAGTCAGTTTGTCATAGGTTTCAAAGCCGTCTTTGGTACGGTACTTGCTCAGAATGGTATCGACCTTTTTGAAGTTCGCATCCACCTTCGCAAGCAGTTCAGCATTGGCTTTTTGCAACTGAGGACGCAGGAGATCGACAATTTTCTGCGCACCATCGACGTTGGCCTGGAAATCCCACAGATCGGTATGGCTATAGCGATCTTCTTCCCCACTGATTTTGCTGGCAGCAACTTCTTCAATCAGTCCTGCTGCCCCGCCAACAACTTTAGACGGTGGGAAAGCCAGCTCGCTAATACGCGTTTGCAGGTCAAGAACATCGCTGTTTAATTGGTCGGCGTACTTATCCATACCTTTGGTGGTATTGTCGCCAAACAGCGCTTTCTCCAGGCGGTGGAAGCCGGTGAATTTAGGATCGGCGGCTTTTTGTTCGTAATCATCTTCCCGCGCATCGATGCTGCCGTCGAGATCGGAGAACAGTTCAGCAATCGGTTCAATACGCTCATAATGCTGACGGGTTGGCGCATACAGCGATTTCGCTTTTTCCAGATCGCCTGCTTTAATCGCATCGGTAAAGGCTTTAGTGCCCGCAACCAACTGCGCGGTTTCGGCTGTCACATAGGCTTTGTATTCGGTAATCGCGCCGCTCAGACTCAGCAGAGCATCGCTTTGCGCGGCATCCGCCGTTGCGCTACCTTTTACGATCAGTTTGCCTTTCGGGTTAGTCAACAGACCGCAGGTCATATCATATTCGCCAGGCTGGAGGTTAGCGGTCATTTTCTGGCTAAAGCCTGGTGCAATGTTTTCGCGCTCTTCAACCACCATAACGCCTTTGAGGATCTCCCACTCCAGCGCTTTCTGGCTATGGTTCTGGATGATGAACTGCGTTTTCCCGGCATTAACCGTGATAGTCATCGGTTCACATTGTTTGTCGTTAACCGTGACTTTCACCTGCGGAATATCGGCAGCTTGTGCATTAAAAGCGGAGGCAAACAGCGCGGCGATACCTAGCTGCAGCACACTACGGCGAAAATTAAACGTCATAACCTATCCCTATAAATAAGTATGTTGTAACTAAAAAGTATTCTGCATCGCGTTTTTATCAAGGTGCGGTACGCGATGCCGTAGTGCCTGAACGCGGCGGTAACGCAAACATAACCAACGCCGGAATCAGGTAGATAAACCAGACAGCGACTTCACTAACGCTTGGCGCTTCCTGATAGCCAAAAATGCCCTCCATCAATGTGCCAAACAGTGAATGCGTCGACAGCACGCTGCTCAGGTCAAACGCCACATCCTGAAAATGATTCCACAACCCGGCTTCGTGGAAAGCGCGGATTGCCCCAGCAGCAAGACCGGCAGCCACCAGCAAAATAAACAGGCTGGTCCATTTAAAGAATGCCCCGAGGTTGAGGCGAATGCCGCCGAGGTAAATCAGGTAACCCAGTACCACCGCGGTAGCCAGTCCCAGCATCGCGCCTAACGGCGGCCAGATACCTACATCCTGCTGGAATGCTGCCAGCAGGAAGAACACCGACTCCAGCCCTTCACGGGCAACAGCAAAAAAGACCATCATCACCAGCGCCCAGCCGTGATGGTTGCCGCGTTGCAACGCGTTATCGACAGCCTGTTCAAGCTGGACTTTGACGTTGCGCGAAACTTTACGCATCCAGAACACCATCCAGGTGAGGATCACCACGGCAATGACCGCCACGATGCCTTCAAACAGCTCCTGTTCCTTTTGCGGAAATTCACCGGTGGTTTCGTTGATGAAAATCCCTAACGCCAGGCATAACGCCGCCGCCAGCAGAACACCAATCCACATCACACCAATCCATCGACCACGCTGAGTCCGTTTCAGGTAGCTGGCAATCAGGCTGACAATCAGCGCGGCCTCTAACCCTTCGCGCAACATAATTAGAAATGGAACAAACATGCGAAGAACCCTTAAACGTTATTCTCGGTCAATTGATGAAAAGAAAAGTAAATTACAGTGATAGTGATTATCATTACAGAAAAGAAAAACTCAAGCAGAATGTTTTGAGAATGATGAATGAATGTAAAAGGCTAAGCGGGTAATGGTTAAAGCAGGTTTACAACGGAAGCAATAAAAAAGCCCGCACGCGGCGGGCTTGAAGACAGAGGCAGATTATTCTGCCTGTAAACGCGATGGCGGAGCTGAGTGATAATGCGCATCAGCCTCGGCAAAACGTTGCTGCATAGCAGTTGAAGGCGCTTTACCCAACAGGCTGAAGACCACAATACCGATACTGCCGAAAACAAAGCCCGGGATGATTTCATACAGACCCAACCAGGCAAACTGCTTCCAGACGATTACCGTCACCGCACCAATGATCATCCCTGCCAGCGCACCGTTGCGGGTCATACGCGACCACATTACGGAGAACAGGACTACCGGACCAAACGCAGCGCCGAAGCCCGCCCAGGCGTAGCTTACCAGACCAAGTACACGGTTCTCCGGGTTCGCCGCCAGCGCGATAGACACCAGCGCCACGACCAACACCATGATGCGGCCAATCCACACCAACTCTTTCTGGCTGGCATTTTTACGCAGGAACGCTTTGTACAAATCTTCGGTGATTGCGCTGGAGCACACCAGCAGCTGGCAGCTCAGGGTCGACATAACCGCAGCGAGGATCGCAGACAGCAGAATACCGGCAATCCACGGGTTGAACAGGATTTGCGCCAGTTCAATAAACACACGCTCGGCGTTCTGGTTAACGGCACCGGCAAGCTGTGGGTTGTTGTTAAAGTAAGCAATACCAAAGAAGCCCACGGCCACAGCACCTGCCAGACACAGAATCATCCAGGCCATGCTAATGCGGCGAGCATGAACGATGCTATGGTGGGAGTCTGCAGCCATAAAGCGCGCCAGAATATGCGGCTGACCAAAGTAGCCCAGACCCCAGCCCATCAGGGAAATGATGGCAACAAAATTCAGCCCTTTGAACATGTCCACGTTCTCAATGCTCTTTTGTTTAATCACTTCCAGCGAATCGTCGAATCCACCCACGCCAATGACTACCATCACTGGCGTCAGGATCAAAGCAAAGATCATCAGGCTGGCCTGGACGGTATCGGTCCAGCTAACCGCCAGGAAACCACCAATAAAGGTATAAATGATCGTCGCGGCCGCGCCCGCCCACAGTGCTGTTTCGTAGCTCATGCCAAAGGTGCTTTCAAACAGACGAGCCCCTGCCACAATACCGGAAGCACAATAGATGGTGAAAAACAGCAGAATAACCAGCGCGGAGATAATACGCAGAATTCGGCTTTTATCTTCAAAGCGACCGGTAAAGTAATCCGGTAACGTCAGCGCATTGTTATTGTATTCGGTATGTACGCGTAAACGTCCGGCCACCAGCTTCCAGTTGATCCAGGCGCCCAAAATAAGGCCGATGGCGATCCAGCTTTCTGAAATCCCCGACAGGAAAATCGCGCCAGGCAGACCCATCAGCAACCAGCCGCTCATGTCAGATGCCCCGGCGGATAACGCGGTCACGAATGGACCCAGACTGCGTCCACCCAGAATGTAATCGTCAAAGTTTTTGGTTGAACGCCATGCAATAAACCCTATCAATATCATGCCGAAAATATAGACACAGAATGTCACTAACATCGGTGTGCTAATAGCCATCAAAACTCTCCAAAATTATGTATCAGCAATGCCGTGGCTTGCCGTTTTATTACCCTGCCGGAACGTGGCAAAGATATCTATGTTGACCAGGGCGACCGTATCCTGCCGGAAGCGATGGTTATTCACAATCGATTTAACACACCATTTACATCAAATTTGATCCAGAGTAGATAGCATTTTTCTGTAGGTTGCACTCTCTCACATTTTTTTCGGTTGCACCTTTTAAAAGTGTTAACTACCGCAGAGAAAAAGATTCTGTAATTTATACAGCCCACATCATAAGACTCATATTTATTAACATCTCATTCATTTCCAAGCTTGCAAACCAAGTCACATTTAACACGGTTGCACAAAGTTGCAACATAGTGGATATTTCTCGGTAACTATCAGACCCGTATTTCAGTACAACAGGAGTAAACGGCATGGGAACCACCACGATGGGGGTTAAACTGGATGACGCCACTCGCGAGCGTATTAAAACAGCAGCATCACGAATCGATCGCACGCCACATTGGCTGATCAAGCAAGCCATCTTTAATTATCTCGAAAGACTGGAAAATGACGACGCGCTTCCTGAACTGCCGGCCCTGCTGGCGGGTGCCGCGAATGAGGGTGAGGAGTCAACCACGCCGCAGAATGAAGCGCATCAGCCTTTCCTGGAATTTGCCGAACAGATCCTGCCGCAGTCAGTTTCCCGCGCAGCAATCACCGCCGCGTACCGCCGAGCCGAAACCGATGCTGTGCCGATGCTGATGGAACAGGCTCGTCTGCCGCAACCCATTGCGGAGCAAGCGCACAAGCTGGCGTACGATCTGGCTGACAAACTGCGTAACCAAAAGACCGCCAGCGGCCGCGCCGGGATGGTACAGGGTTTATTGCAGGAATTCTCACTTTCTTCGCAGGAAGGGGTCGCGCTGATGTGCCTGGCCGAAGCCCTGCTGCGTATTCCAGATAAGGCAACCCGCGATGCGTTAATCCGCGACAAAATCAGCAACGGCAACTGGCAGTCGCACATTGGACGTAGCCCGTCCCTGTTCGTCAACGCGGCGACCTGGGGGCTGTTGTTTACCGGTCGTCTGGTTTCTACGCATAATGAAGCCAGCCTCTCACGCTCACTCAACCGTATTATCGGTAAAAGCGGTGAACCACTGGTGCGTAAAGGCGTCGACATGGCAATGCGCCTGATGGGCGAGCAGTTCGTCACCGGAGAGACTATCGCCGAAGCGCTGGCTAACGCCCGTAAACTGGAAGAAAAAGGTTTCCGCTACTCTTACGACATGCTGGGTGAAGCGGCTCTGACTGCCGCCGATGCCCAGGCTTATATGGTTTCGTACCAACAGGCAATCCACGCCATTGGTAAAGCCTCAAATGGTCGCGGCATCTATGAAGGGCCGGGCATTTCTATCAAGCTGTCAGCGCTGCATCCGCGTTATAGCCGCGCGCAGTATGACCGCGTGATGGATGAACTCTATCCGCGTCTGAAGTCGCTTACTCTGCTGGCCCGCCAGTACGACATCGGTATCAATATCGATGCTGAAGAGGCCGACCGACTGGAGATCTCCCTCGATCTGCTGGAAAAACTGTGCTTTGAACCTGAACTTGCGGGCTGGAACGGTATCGGCTTTGTTATTCAGGCCTACCAGAAGCGCTGCCCATATGTTATCGACTACCTGATTGACCTCGCCACGCGCAGCCGCCGTCGCCTGATGATCCGTCTGGTTAAGGGCGCCTACTGGGATAGCGAAATCAAACGTGCGCAAATGGACGGTCTGGAAGGTTATCCGGTCTATACCCGTAAGGTCTACACCGACGTTTCCTATCTGGCCTGTGCGAAAAAACTGCTTGCGGTGCCGAATCTGATCTACCCGCAGTTCGCCACCCACAACGCCCATACGCTGGCGGCGATTTATCAGTTGGCCGGTCAAAACTACTATCCGGGTCAGTACGAGTTCCAGTGCCTGCACGGTATGGGCGAACCGCTGTATGAGCAGGTCACCGGTAAAGTTGCCGATGGCAAACTGAACCGTCCATGCCGCATTTATGCACCGGTCGGCACACACGAAACGCTGCTGGCATACCTGGTGCGTCGTCTGCTGGAAAACGGCGCCAACACTTCATTCGTCAACCGCATTGCAGACACTACCCTGCCGCTGGATGAACTGGTAGCCGATCCGGTCGAAGCCGTTGAAAAACTGGCGCAGCAGGAAGGCCAGGCTGGTCTGCCACATCCGAAGATTGCCCTGCCGCGTGACCTGTACGGTAAAGGCCGCGAAAACTCAGGCGGGCTGGATTTAGCGAACGAACATCGTCTGGCCTCACTGTCCTCCGCCCTGCTCAACAGCGCGCTGCAAAAATGGCACGCTAAACCGATGCTCGAACATCCGGTTGCTGACGGTGAAATGACCCCAGTCGTCAACCCAGCCGAACCGAAAGACATTGTCGGTTATGTGCGTGAAGCGACTCACAGCGAAGTGGAACAGGCATTGCAGAACGCGGTAAATAACGCGCCGATCTGGTTCGCCACACCGCCACAAGAGCGCGCCGCTATTTTGCATCGCGCCGCCGTTCTGATGGAAGGCCAGATGCAGCAGTTAATTGGCATTCTGGTGCGCGAAGCGGGCAAAACCTTCAGCAACGCGATTGCGGAAGTGCGCGAAGCGGTAGACTTCCTGCACTATTATGCCGGTCAGGTCCGCGATGACTTCGATAATGAAACCCATCGTCCGTTAGGGCCGGTGGTCTGTATCAGCCCCTGGAACTTCCCGCTGGCCATTTTCACCGGGCAGATTGCCGCTGCGCTGGCGGCGGGCAACAGCGTGTTGGCAAAACCCGCGGAACAAACTCCGCTGATTGCCGCCCAGGGTATTGCCATTTTACTCGAAGCAGGTGTGCCGCCAGGCGTGGTGCAACTGTTGCCCGGCCAGGGCGAAACGGTCGGGGCACAGCTCACTTCCGATGAGCGCGTACGCGGCGTCATGTTTACTGGCTCAACGGAAGTCGCCACGCTGTTGCAACGTAATATCGCGACCCGCCTGGATGCTCAGGGGCGTCCAATCCCGCTTATCGCCGAAACCGGCGGGATGAACGCCATGATCGTCGACTCTTCTGCGTTAACGGAACAGGTCGTGGTCGACGTTCTGGCTTCTGCCTTTGACAGCGCCGGACAGCGCTGCTCCGCGCTTCGCGTCCTGTGTCTGCAGGACGATGTCGCCGACCATACGCTGAAAATGCTGCGTGGCGCAATGGCGGAATGCCGCATGGGTAATCCGGGCCGCCTGACCACCGATATTGGACCAGTAATCGATGAAGAAGCCAAAGCCAATATTGAGCGCCATATTCAGGCCATGCGCGCCAAAGGGCGTCCGGTGTTCCAGGCCGCGCGCGAAAACAGCGACGATGCGCGTGAATGGCAAAGCGGTACCTTTATCGCGCCGACGCTTATCGAGCTGGAAAGCTTCGACGAATTGCAAAAAGAGGTGTTCGGTCCGGTACTGCACGTTGTGCGTTACACCCGCAACAATCTGGGCAGTCTGATTGAGCAAATTAATGCCTCCGGCTACGGCCTGACGCTGGGCGTGCACACCCGTATCGATGAAACCATCGCCCAGGTCACGGGTTCGGCACATGTGGGTAACCTGTACGTTAACCGCAATATGGTCGGCGCCGTCGTCGGAGTGCAGCCATTCGGTGGCGAAGGCTTGTCAGGAACCGGGCCAAAAGCGGGTGGACCGCTGTATCTGTACCGCCTGCTGGCAAACCGTCCGGAAAATGCGTTAGGCATTACGCTTGCCCGTCAGGATGCCGAATACCCTGTCGATGCACAGCTTAAAACGGCGCTCGTTCAGCCGCTGGAAGCGCTTAGCGAATGGGCAACCGATCGTCCAGCACTGCGTGCGCTCTGCCAGCAGTTTGGCGAACTGGCGCAGGCCGGAACGCAACGCCTGCTGCCAGGCCCCACCGGCGAGCGCAATACCTGGACGCTGTTGCCGCGCGAACGCGTGCTGTGTATCGCCGATGATGAACAGGATGCGCTGGTACAGGTTGCCGCTGTAACTTCCGTTGGTAGCTTAATCCTGTGGCCAGATGATACATTCCATCGCGACCTGGCAAAACGCCTGCCAGCAGTAGTTTCCGGGCGCATCCAGTTTGCCAAAGCGGACAACATCACTACGCAGCCGTTTGATGCGGTTATTTTCCACGGTGATTCCGATCAGCTTCGCGCACTGTGTGAAGCGGTGGCGGCCCGCGAAGGGGCGATTGTGTCGGTCCAGGGCTTTGCCCGCGGCGAAAGCAATATCCTGCTGGAAAGGTTGTATATTGAGCGCTCCCTGAGCGTCAATACCGCCGCTGCTGGGGGGAACGCCAGCCTGATGACAATCGGCTAAGGTTGTGGTTAATTAAGGCTCCGGTAACGGGGCCTTTTTTTATGAAGCCAGAGGGAAGCATGAAACGAATCGTACTGACATGTGCAGCGCTGCTGCTTAGCGGCCAGGCGCTGGCGGATGACTGCGCCAACGCGAACACGCAGATTGAGATGAACACCTGTGCGGCAGAGCAGTATAAGGCGGCCGACGCCAAACTTAATGAAACTTATCAGAATGCGCTGAAGCGCGCCGCCCCAACCCAGCGCGATTTACTGAAAAAAGCGCAAGTATCTTGGATAACTTTGCGCGATGCTGACTGTGCGTTAATCAGTTCTGGCACTGAAGGCGGTAGCGTTCAGGCGATGATTTCCAGCCAGTGCCTGACGGATAAGACCAACGAGCGCGAAGCGTTTCTCGCCTCACTTTTGCAGTGTGAAGAAGGCGATTTAAGCTGCCCGTTACCGCCGGCCAGTTAACGCACGCGGATCCCTTCAATAATCATCCGCTGTACGCTCTCCACCGTTTGGTTAAAAAAGGCTTCATCACGCAGCGTTGCGCCCGTCACCGCCTCTACCTGTGGGGCAAAATCGGCGTAGTGCTGAGTTGAAGCCCAAATCATAAAAATCAGATGATGCGGATCGACCGGAGCCAGTTTTCCGCTTTTGATCCAACCGGCAATCAGCGCGGATTTCTCATCAATTAGCGTTTTGAGATCCCCTTCCAGTTCTGCCATCAATAAAGGCGCTCCGGCCAGCATCTCCATACAAAACAGCCGTGAGGCCTGAGGGTAATCGCGCGACACTTCCAGCTTAAGGCGAATGTATTCTTTAATGGCCACCAGCGGCGCAAAGTCTTCGCGAAAAGCTTTCAATGGAGCCAGCCAGATGTCGAGGATCTGCCGTAAAACGGCGATATAAAGCACCTCTTTTGACGGGTAGTAATAAAGTAGATTGGTTTTTGACACGCCCGCCTGCTCTGCCACCTGCTCCAGGCGCGTGCCGTGGATCCCATATTGGGAGAAGATATTTAATGCCGCGGTTAAGATGGCCTGGCGTTTTGCACTGACGGCCTGCGAGCGCTTACCTGTTTTTTTCTCTGCGCGTTGGACCATGCGCCCTCTCCTTCTTGTGAGGGCGTCAGCATACCAAATCACACGGTGAATGGTTAAATTAAAGCGATTCCGGCGGCGCCTCTTGTCCAAGCGCTTTTTTCTTTTTGAACTTCAGCTCGCTGACCAGTACGCCAACAATAATGAATGCCGCACCAAGCAATGCAAGTAGCGGTAAGCGTTCACCCGCCAGACGGCCAAAGATCCCCGCCCACACCGGTTCACCGGTATAAATAACCGTCGCGCGCGTCGGCGAAACGCTGCGCTGCGCCCAGTTCATGGTGACCTGAATAATCGCGCTAAAAATACCCAGCCCCAGCGCCACCACCAGCAATCCGGTAGACATTGGTGGTACGGTCTCTCCGGCCGGTCCCATCGCCATAAACGCCACTATCGAAGCGGTTGCCAGTTGCACTACCGTTACCCGACGTACATCCACTTTTCCCGCCCACGCGCTAATCAGGATAATTTCTGCCGCAATCGCCACCGCACCGGCGAGCGTGATCCACTCGCCTTCGCCTAAAGCCAGTAAATTGCCTCCCGGTCCGGCAAGAAATATCAATCCGATAAAGGCCAGCACAATGCCGACGCACGGCATCAGACCTGGCATGCGTCCCAGACACAACCATTGTAAAAGCGGCACCAACGGTACGTACATCGCGGTAATAAACGCCGATTTACTGCTGGGAATAAACTGTAACCCCCAGGTTTGCAGACTATAACCCAGCGCAATTGCGATACCTATTGCAACCCCTGCTTTGACTTCCAGCCACGTCAGCTTATGCAGTGTGTGTAATGACAAAAGCGCGACCGCCAGCGCGGCAGTGGCAAAACGCACACCGACAAAGAAAAAAGGGCCGCTCAGGGTAACGGCATATTGCACCGCCAAAAACGTCCCACCCCAGAACATGGTGATCACAATGAGGATCGCTTCCTGAGGTTTAACAGAGAAGGAATAACGAGAAAGTAATGACATGAGACACCCGATTAACTGAATGTCATTAGTCTGCGTTGCGTTTTGTTACAGTTCAACCTTGCAGACAAAAAAAAACCGCCGGAAAGACCCGGCGGCGGTGGCTACGTAACGTCTGTCTCTGACTCTCAGCCGTCACGACATATCTGACAGATAGCCCGACAATTACGATTTGTTGTTGCCGTGACTATTTTTGCCCCCTTTTTTGCCTGCCTCTGAAGCGCGTTGCGGGTCATTCTTGAAGTTGCCCCCGCTGTGCTGGCCACCTTTTCGACCTGCTTCTGATGCTCTTTCGCGGTCTTCCGCAAAGTTGCCGGAACCGCCCCGATGGTTTGCCATTACTGACCTCCGTCATTGATTAGACATCATATTGCATAGGTACTGAGGAGTGATACCTCACGCAGCGTTACGGGCGAGGCCCTGAAAATAACTGCGTGGGAATAAGCATAGTGAAGCGTGGCCAGGGCAGACGCTAACTGTAATATCCTGCAACAGGATCAGGAGTGACAAAGAAATAATCACCATAAGAAATCAATAAGTCTTTCTTATGGCTACCGAATTCTACCCGGTTAAATATGTATCATTTTGCTACAAAGCAGGTTGTTATAAAAATTGTTATAAATCAAAGAAGTGATTGTGAAATTTGCACTCCTGACAGTACGTCATATCTTTAAAGGTAGGTAGCGAATCGCTACGGACACGGTTAACTCGAGGAGTAGTGTAAAATGGCAAAAGTTCTGGTGCTTTATTATTCCATGTACGGACACATTGAAACTATGGCCCACGCAGTCGCAGAAGGCGCAAATAAGGTAGATGGCGCGGAAGTGATTATTAAGCGTGTACCAGAGACCATGCAGCCCGAGATTTTCCTTAAGGCTGGCGGCAAAACACAAAACGCACCAGTCGCAACCCCGCAAGAACTGGCTGATTACGACGCCATCATTTTTGGTACCCCCACGCGCTTTGGCAATATGTCCGGTCAGATGCGTACCTTCCTCGACCAGACTGGCGGGCTGTGGGCCTCTGGCGGCCTGTACGGCAAACTCGCCAGCGTATTCAGCTCAACGGGAACCGGCGGCGGTCAGGAACAAACCATTACATCAACCTGGACTACGCTTGCCCACCATGGGATGGTGATTGTACCTATCGGTTACGCGGCGCAAGAGCTGTTTGATGTCTCTCAAGTTCGCGGCGGTACCCCTTACGGTGCAACCACCATTGCCGGAGGCGACGGCTCCCGCCAGCCAAGTCAGGAAGAGTTATCTATCGCCCGCTATCAGGGTGAATATGTCGCAGGTCTGGCAGTAAAACTCAACGGCTAATCTTCAACAGGAGGATTCGAATGCCAACTCAAGAAGCGAAAGCCCATCGCGTCGGCGAATGGGCAAGTCTGCGCAATACATCGCCGGAAATAGCCGAAGCCATTTTTGAAGTCGCACATTATGACGAGAAACTGGCGGAAAAAATTTGGGAAGAAGGTAGCGATGAGGTACTCATCAAAGCCTTTGAAAAAACAGACAAAGATTCGCTCTTTTGGGGTGAACAGACTATCGAACGCAAAAACGTCTAGCGCGCTGACTCCCCCGCGAACACGGGGGAGTTTTCTTTTACTTAGCCGCCTCATTCAGCACGCTATCGAACTTATCTATCGGGCAAAAACCATCCGCATCTATCGGACATCCTTTCAGCTCCAGCGTTACGCGCTGCGCCGGGGATTTCAGCGTCAGAACGTCTGCATTACGCAACTGCTGCGAGCTCTGATACACATACTCGATTTTCATCAGATCACGATTTGCATTGCTGTCATGCCAGCGCTGGAAGACAATCTTCCCGCCAATCGGCGTACGCTCGTTCTGATCGTGAAGCTGGTACGGTTTAAAATCCAGCGCGGTGAGCAGCGAAGCGATATTTGAATCATGCCCCACCAGCACGGTTATTTTCGGTGCTTTCGCACGTTCAGTAACCAGCGCATTATCAATATATTTCACCAGTGGTTTGGCGACGTTCTGCGCCACTTCCGGGGAGGTGAACAGGCTATCCTGATAGCCGTTTTTCAGCTTCGACAGAACCTTCCACTGCTGATCGGATTTAATCTCGCCCCAGGCAACCTTGTCCATCGGGAAGCCTTCGTAATATTGCAGCGTGAAGGCATCAACCAGCGAATTTCCCACCTTCAGCGGCCCCGAAACGCCTGGCTCCTGCTGGTACTTCGCGCTAAACGTATCTTTGGCATCGGTCAGGGAACACTGCTGTTTTTCTTTGCAGGACGGAGAGTCTTTGTAGTCGGTCATTTGCTCAAGCAACTGATAGCTATCGTTGAGCTGCATTTTGCTGCGCTCTTTCTCCATGGCCTGAACGGCCTGCTGGCTGAAGGCGGCGGAATCATCGGTGATCACCGGGTTAAAGGTGGGATCCATGGTGCCCATTTTTTCCTGATGATGGACCGGAACATCGCAACCAGGGAAAGCACCGGTGACAAAGAACTGCGCCGTGGCGACCGTACGCTGCAGGCTGTTAGCATAGGTATAGACCGTGTTCGGTGCCGGGCATTCGCCCGATTTCACCATCCCCTGCTCTGCCAGCCACTCTCGCATGTAGTGGCCCATATAGATTTCCAGCACACCGCCTTTAGTAGTGAGTTGTCCGCCGGGGACATCCCATTCTGGCCATTGTTTGGGGGTGGACTGCTCAAGAACGCTGCCATTGTTGGCTAAAGGTGCGCGTAAGTTATGCCGACTCATCATCAATACTTGCTGAAGCTGATAGCCTTCCGGCGCGGTCTGCGCCTGCGCGGCGGTTGACAATAAGACAGCCCCTGCCACGGCTGTGGCGATTAACGATTTATTCATCCCTACGACCTCTTGTTGTTATCAATCACAACGGAGTGTGACAGAAATATGACATATTTCCGGGAACGCTTTCGCAAAACAGACCATCTAGCGTGTCGTTTTAACACCAAACTCGGTTTCGAGTTTACGAATGCCAAGAGGTGTGAAGATGACATGGCGGCTGCCCTGTTCGGTTTTTATCCATCGCTGTTCACTGAACCAGCGCAGCAGCGTTGCGCCAAGCACACCACCAGGATGATAACGTCGTTCGCTCCAGTCCAGACAACCACAGGTTAACTTCCGCCGGGATGAGCCAGCCGCCAGGACAATCCCCATCTGTGCCAGCTTTTCCTGGCCAAATGGAGTCAGCGTTTCACCATCCGGCGTTAACCACTGACGGGAAACCAGCGTATCGAACAACCTCACCGCGACCTCTCCGGCGAGATGGTCGTAGCAGGTGCGGGCATGCCGCAAACCTGGCGGTGTAGTGATTCTGCGGGGCGTTGATGTCGCCCACGCAACGCCCATCAGGCGTTCCAGCAGTTCAGCGATATCGGAACCTGCAAGGCGAAAATAACGATGTCTGCCCTGCGCCAACGCGACAACAAAACGTTGTTCGCACAGACGCGCCAGATGCGCGCTGGCGGTCGACGCGGATATATCCGCCACCGCGCTGAGCTCAGTTGCAGTCCAGGTGCAGCCATCCATTAGGGTGCACAACATACGTGAGCGCGATTTATCGGCCATCACTGCCGCAGTGAGTGCCATTTTCGACTCCAGATCGCCCTCTTCTTCATGTAACATCACGGATGCCATAACGACCTCATTGGCCCTGAATCTCTGAATTAACGATGCCATGAAAGTCGCGCAAAGTCACCGCACCGGTCACACAGCACGCAGCATCATCTCTGTCCCCAACCCGACCAGACAAAACAGAAAACAGCGTTTAAACACGAGCGGAGAAATAACCCTTCGCACACGGGTACCTATCCATTGGCCAATCAGCGCAGGAACAATGGCCAAAGCCGACAAACTTAACGATTGTATGGGCAGCGCGTTGTGCCACCACAGACCCAGCGCCAATGCCAGGGTCGAAAAGGTAAAAGAGATCCCGAGCGCCTGCACCAGTTCATCTTTCTCAAAGCCGAGGGACTGGATCCAGGGCACGGCGGGCATCACAAACACCCCGGTTCCGCCGGTCAATAAGCCGGTCACAAATCCAATAACGAGGGAGTACGGTTTTTCACGCTGCGGGGCCACCGCGATTTTCTTTCCCGCCAGCGTCCAGATAGCGTAGGCCACCAGCGCTACGCCGAGTGCAAACTGAGTTCGGGTGGTGTCACCACCGGTAATCCAGGCGCTGGCAAGCAGTGTCGCCACCACTACTGTCAGCAGCATTGGCCACAGTCGTTTGAGTAATTGGCGTGTATTTCCACCACCGCCAAACTGGAACAAATTGCTTATCAGCGAAGGCAATAACAGCATGGCCGCCGCGGCAACTGGCGAAATAAGCGATCCGAGGATCCCCATAGCCACGGTAGGTAACCCCATACCCGTAACGCCTTTCACCATCCCGGCGAGGACAAATGTGGCGGCAATCATCACCACCAGGGCGGGTCCAAACGCTAAAGAACTCGTCATGTTACACTTTCCTGGAAAAGAGAAGATGACTGATTCTGGACGTTAATCACTGTGTTTGCTTCGTCAGGCAACGAAATATGCCTTCCTGGGGAGGGCGACGCCATAAAAAATGCCGGGTTTCCCCGGCACATTTATCAGAACGTTTTCGCCCACCACAACCGAAGTTTCATGCCCCAGTAGCTGGTCCAGCCGCTGGTGGTTGATACTACCCGACCTTGTGACATGACCACCAGCGTGGGCGTGACGCTAATTGCCCAACTGTGGGAAATAGCCCCGTTCGCATCATTGATGACCGGAAAGTCCACGCCTTTACGCGACAGCCAGCGAGATACCTCAGCTTCATTTCCGGAACGTAACGCAATGGTCATCACATTTTCCCCTTCCGAACGCAGCCTGGCGACTTCCGGCGTCGTGAAGCGGCATACGCCGCACCAGCTAGCCCAGAAATAAAGCAACACCGGCTCGTCTTTGCTGAGCGCCGCCAGCGTAACGGTTTCACCATCCAGTGTTTGTAAAGGCGTGCTGTCAAAGGAGGCAGGGAGCTGCGGCGCGCGCCAGGCATCCATCAGCAGCATTGCCCCCGCCAACAGCGCCAGTAAGATCAGCCCTTCGCGCAACCAGCGGCGCAGTTTACTGAGCATTGGCCGCCGCCAGTTTTTCTTTTACCACTTCCTCAAGGGTTTCCCACGGTACCGCGCCGGGAATAAGTTCATCACCAATAATCGTTGCGGGGGTTCCCTGCACCCCCACCAGTCGCGCCAGTTGCAGGTTAGTGCTCAGCGTTTCAGCACTTTGGGCGTCCAGCGTCACCGGACTGGCCCCCGCTTTTTCCTGCGCCTGTTTGATACTGACGTCGGTATGATAGCCCTTCTTCTGCATCAATTTTTCATGTAATGCCAGGGACTGTTGCGGATGCTCATGCCATGTCGTCAGCACGGTCCGCGCCGCCAGTTCCGAACTTTCACCTTTAAACGGCAGCGGTTTAATCACTACCGCCACGTCAGGGTATTTCTGCACAATTTTTTCCAGCATTGGATCCAACTGCTTGCAGTATGGGCAGTTGTAATCGGTGAAGTTTATCAGGGTCAGTTTCGCCTGCTTCGCGCCAATCCGCGGGCTGTTGGGATCGTTAAACAAGGCTTCCTGAATTAATGCTTCAATTTGCTTTTCCTGTTCCGGGGTAAACGGCGCAGGCTCTTTCGCGATACTGACGGCAGAAAACAGAGTTAACAACAGAACAATCATCATTTTCATGGGGTTACTCCTTTGGCATCATTCAACGTTTGCAGTACCGCATCGCGGGTTAACAACGTGGGTAACGCCTGGCCATCCGGCAGACCGGGGCCATAAATTTGGTTATAAGGCACAGCAACCTGGCCGCGTTTTTTTAGAAATTCGGTAATAGCTTCAGAAGGGAGTGTCCAGTCGCCGCGCAGCGCCACCACATCCGGCTGTTGCAATGCGGCCTGTACGTCTTCTTTATGCAACACGTTGTATTTGTTTACCTTACATGTGATGCACCAGTCGGCTGTGACGTCAATGAACACGCGCTTATGTTGCGCCAGCGCATCCTCAATCGCCTGCTCGCTTAGCGGTTGCCAGTTCACGCTTTCTTTAGCGCTACTTTGTCCGCTAAACCCTAAGTGTGGGAGCAGCAACGTCGCAAGCCAGATAGCCGAACCCAGCATCATCACGCCAAGCAGACGCCGCAAAATATTCATCCACCGCCCTGGCCGCGGCAAACGCAGCGCCAGACCGGGACGCAGGGCCACCAGCAGCCACGGTAAGCTCATCCCCAGCCCAAGTGCGATAAACAATCCCCACAACGTCGGCAGCGAAGCGGTCAATGCTACCGCCACCGCCGTTCCCAGAAACGGGGCACTGCACGGCGTGGCAAGCAGTGTCGCAAATGCACCTTGCCAGAAATGTCCCGACAGTCCGTTGCCGCCGTGAGTCGCCAGCGTGGTGGTCATAGCAGAAGGGAGTCGGAATTCAAACCACCCGAACAGGCTGGCGCTGAACGTCAGCATCACTAGCACCATGACGCCAATGAACCACGGATTCTGAAACTGGATCCCCCAGCCAAGGGCCTGATTGGTTAAACGCAGCACCGTCATCAATAGCGCCAGTGCCATAAACGAGACCAGTATTCCGGCTACCGATGCGAGGAACTGACGACGGATCTGGCGACGACTTTTTTCCTCGACCAGCAAAATAGAGCCCAGCTTCATGCCCAGAACCGGTAACACACAAGGCATCAGATTGAGGATCAAACCACCCAGCAGTGCCATGAGCACCACTTGCCACAGTGGGAGTGAGGCGTTCTCAACAACCGGGGCTTCGCCAATCGCAAGACGACTCTCCTGGGCAACACCGTTGTCTGCCAGCACCAGCGTGACTGACTTACCACGCAGATCCGGCGCGCCTTCTCCCCAACCGTCATGTACAGGTACCGTAGCGCGTAACGTATCCCCCTCAACATGAATTTGCGGCATGCCAAAATCCGCATCATCAACAGCATCCAGATACAGCCCTGGTTCAGTCCAGCCTCCCGCACGGCGAGCCTCGACGACTAACTCTCCCGCCCGTGCGCCTGCGCTCAGAACATCGGTCAGGCCGCTGGCAAGTGGGATCTGTCCCATCGCCTGAGCATAGTCATGTGCAAAAGTCGGGTCCTGGGCTGTGGGCTTCACGGAAAAAGGAAAATCCGTCAACAGGCAAACGTTGCTACAGGTGGATAGCGTCAAAACGCCGCTGAGCGTGGCGGGCGCTCTACCGCGCACCACCATCGGGAACGTCACCTTATCGTGATACCCCTGAGTAGTGATATTGGCGACCTCAAAACGAGCAGGGGTTGGCCAGGACCAGTCGACCGCGGGCATTTCCCCTTTCCAGGCGATAGCAGGTGCAACGCCTCCCTCGCCCGGAGAACGCCAGTAGGTTTTCCAGCCGTCCTCCAGTTTGACATCCAGCAACAGACGGGTTTCTCCGCCTGCGGACGTATCAGCGCGTAACCGCACGCTGGCGTGATCGTTATCGGGTGAACGCAGCCAGCCGGGTTCAGCCGCCCAGGATACGGGCAGCCATAGCAATAACAGACAGAGCAGCGCCTGTCTGAAAACAGTCATCATAGTTTTTCTCCGTGAATAATTATCTAACAGTCAGCAACGGCTGTTCTGTCATTCACGGAAGACGCAAAATCGGAGATGCACCCGGAGAGTGGGCGGCGAGATGGCTCGCGGTGGGAAAAAAGGTAGACGAAACGCCCGTACTGGCGCCAGCAATGACAGCAGCAGGCACAGCACCAGAATAGCACCTTCAAACAATACGGGTGGCGCAGCCAGTAATGATTTCGCACTCAGTTCACAAGGGGTAACGGGTGAGGCCTCATCGGTCTGCACTTGTGCGCTGGCGACAACGCTTGTAACGGCGGTATCCATCTGCAACGCGTGCAGGCCCGCCATGCGTTGTGCGGTGCAAACCATCACCACAACACATGCCAGACAGAGGAACCACCATCCCATCCGTTGACGTTTCGCCATTATACCCTCACTCATTGATGCGAGTTATCTTAACCACTCGCCAGGTTTTGGCAACCTTTCCGCTGTAAAGTTATGTCCTGCTATCTGCTGGATATACCGCGATTTCAATCAGATTAAGATCGGGATCCCTGACATACACCGAGCGAATAGGTCCTGTCGCACCGGTACGTGCAACGGGCCCTTCAATAATCTCGACTCCGTGGGTTTGAAACGTCTCCATCACCTCTTCCAGCGTACGCGTGGTGATAAAACATAAATCCAGCGCCCCCGGCGTTGGCGCGTAGGCTTTGGGTTCAAACTCTTTTCCCCGAATGTGGAGATTGATTTTCTGATTGCCAAAGACGAAGGCTTTCCGACCTTGCGCGAAGGTTTCCAGCCTCATGCCTAAAAGCTCGACATAGAAACGAACGCAAGCCTCTTCATGATTGGTGGTTAGTACCAGGTGATCCAGGTGGTCAATCATAGCGATATCCATTTGGGTTGCTCATCTCTGACACTTACCCTATTCATTCACGCGCGACAAGAAAAAGAAAATCTACGGAGTTATTTGCAGAACTTAACGCAACAACCTGTAATTCACGCTTTAAAAACGAAATGATAATTAATCATATTCCCGCCTTTATTTATTACACTATAACATTGCTAAAAACACCCATGAAAATATCACGCAAGTTATCATTCACTATTTACGAAGAATGCCAAAAGATATTTCCATGACAGCACACAGATAATGCCCACCACGTACTGATGCGTAAATGAAAGTAAGGGTCAGCGCATTTCCAGAGAATTTCCTTATTATATTCAGACGCAATGAATAACGTATTCATTAGCAGATAATTTGTTTATTAAATGTTATTTAGAGTATATGGAAATGAAAAAATATTTATTACCCCTGATTGGGTTACTTTTTACAGTTAGCGCTCAGGCAGCATCATTTACCGACGGCAAAGAGTATATCTCACTGGAAAAACCTGTCGCTTCCGCTCCAGCCGCACTGAAGTTTTTCTCATTCTATTGCCCTTCCTGTTATCAGTACGATGAAGTTTTTGAAATCACTGATAACGTGAAAAAAGTATTGCCTGCAGATGTCAAACTCACCGAATACCACGTCGACTTTTTAGGTCCGCTGGGGCAAGACATGACCCACGCCTGGTCCGTCGCCATGCTGTTGAACGTACAAGATAAAGTTAAGCCGTTGCTTTTTGATGCCGTTCAGAAAAAACAAACCGTTAAAACAGCGGACGATATTCGTAACGTATTTATCAGCGCGGGCGTCAGCGCCAGTGATTATGATGCGGCATGGAATAGCTTTGCCGTGAAATCACTGACCGCTAAGCAGCAAGAAATGGCGAAGGCAGTTGATCTAACCGGTGTGCCCGCCATTTTTATCAACGGAAAATATATGATCAATCCAAAAGGACTGAAGTCAGATGACCTTAATGCATTCGTGCAAAACTATGCTGATACGGTCCGCTTCCTGATAAGCAAATCCTGATGTTTAGCTAATCTCATTTTTCGCACCACACAACAGATGCCGTAACCTCGACTGCGCTGTTGGTGGTGCAATGCCTGCATCGTTTATCGCAATATCCTCCCTTCCCGGTTGGCATTCGCCGTTATCAGGATTACCCTAAACTTAGCGGTGATACCTGTTGTCAGGGTTCACCTTCTGCAAGTGTTGATTTACACGAGAGAACGCTATGGAATTAAAGGATTATTACGCCATTATGGGCGTGAAACCGACAGACGATCTCAAGACAATCAAGACCGCCTATCGTCGACTCGCCCGTAAATATCATCCTGATGTCAGCAAAGAGACTGACGCAGAGGCCCGGTTTAAAGAGGTTGCAGAAGCCTGGGAAGTATTGAGTGATGAGCAGCGACGCGCCGAGTACGACCAGCTGTGGCAGCACCGCAACGACCCACAGTTCAGCCGTCAATTCCAGCAAGGAGAGAATCAAAGCTACAGCGCCGAAGATTTCGACGATATCTTCTCCTCCATTTTTGGCCAGCGTGCGCACCAGTCGCGCCAGCGCCCTGCCAGCCGCGGGCACGACATTGAAATTGAAGTTGCCGTATTCCTCGAAGAAACGCTTACTGAGCATAGCCGCACTATCAGTTACAACCTGCCAGTCTATAATGCGTTTGGCATGGTAGAACGAGAAATTCCTAAAACGCTGAATGTGAAAATTCCGGCTGGCGTCGGTAACGGTCAGCGTATCCGTCTGAAAGGCCAGGGTACCCCCGGCGAAAACGGTGGGCCGAACGGTGATTTGTGGCTGGTGATTCATATTGCGCCGCATCCGCTGTTCGATATTGTTAATCAGGATCTGGAAGTTGTCGTTCCCCTCGCGCCGTGGGAAGCTGCGCTGGGTGCGAAAGTAACCGTTCCGACGTTGAAAGAGAGCATCCTGCTGACCATTCCTGCAGGCAGTCAGGCCGGCCAGCGACTCCGCATTAAGGGCAAGGGTCTGGTAAGTAAAAAACATACCGGCGATTTGTATGCGGTGATCAAAATAGTCATGCCACCGAAACCTGACGACGCCAGTGCCGCCCTGTGGCAACAACTGGCGGATGCACAAAAGACCTTTGATCCGCGCAAAGAGTGGGGGAAAGCATAATGGCTAACGTTACCGTCACTTTTACCATTACCGAATTTTGTCTGTACACCGGTGTGTCAGAAGAAGAACTGCATGAGATTGTCGGCTTAGGGGTGATAGAACCCCATGAAGACGAGACGTTTGACGATCATGCGCTGACAGTAATGCGTCGCGCGGTGCGCCTGCGTCAGGAGCTGGAACTTGACTGGCCAGGGATTGCCGTTGCACTGACGTTGCTGGAGGAGAACGCTCAGTTACGCCAGGAAAACCGCCTGCTGCGCCAGCGCCTGTCTCGCTTTATCAGCCATCCTTAGTATGTCAGGACCAGCATGGTGCTGGTCCTTTTATTATCCGCCCCGCGCTCTTAATGACATTGCCCAGCAGATGACATACAGTCTGAGATGAGAATTATCTTAAACAATAAGACGTTGAGTCATGCAGCTTAAACCCCTCACGAAAGGTCGTTTTCACAACATCTGGCAGCAGGATGATGCCTTGATTGAGAAGATATTTCAGGAACTGCTCTCTGAAACGCAGATTATCCAGGAAGATGAGTATCTATACCGCCAGGGACAGGTTGTCGATCGACTGATCATGGTGCAATCCGGAAGAATTTCACTGCGTTACAGCGCGGAGAATGGTCGCCGATTCCAGTTGGGCGCCATGGAATGCGACGAGCAGCTGTTTGGTGAAATGGAGTTTTTTACCGGGTATCGCTGCCAGCTTGATATCGTCGCGGAAGAACCACTGACCGTAGCGGTGTGCAGCTGTGACCGTCTGGAAGAAGCGCTAAATCAGCACCCCAGACTGGCGATATTTTTTGCCAGTGCAATAGCGATTGATTATCAGGATATGCTGGAAATCTTCCTGCACCGGATGCTCTACCCTATCGTACATAACGTGGCGTATGACCTGTATCGCCAGCATCAGAACAAGCAGCCGATGGATGGTTTCCATAAAAAATACCAGGAAGCTGAGCGATTCGGTACTACCGACCGGGTCTATCGGCGGGCGGTTAAAGCGCTGACGGATGCCGGGCTGGTAACGCGAACGAAGCAAGGACTGGAAATTAAGGATCTGGATGGGCTGCGTAAATTTCTCGGCAATGACATCATTGACTGACACACCAACGCTCGTTAACAGAACATTGGTGTGTCATTTCGGCGCAATCAGAACTTATAGGTGAGGCTGAAATAGTGACCGAGCCCGGTGGTACGCCCTGCTCCGCCGTGGTTTTCCATCAATGCCATGTTACGGAAATACTTCAGGCCATAACCGACTGCATAATGCTCTGAATGCCAGTAGATACCGTTATACCATTCAATCGCGTTATTGCTGTATAACGGTTGATTAGCAATCTTATTCGCGGCGAACTGGTAGTCAAAGTACCCCTGATAGTTCAGATAACTGCCGTTGGCAAAGGTATAGAATGGCGTCGACCAGTTAGTCGAGAACATATAGCCATCCCACTTTCCTTCGTTATCCGCACCGTAGTTTTCACGAACATAATGCGCATAGATGTTCATTCCCACCAGACCAAACCACGGGACCTTCACATCTGTACCCAGGCCAACGTAATGTTCAAATAATTCCCGGTCGCCAATGTTATTTACCGTTGCAATATAGAATTCGTTAAACGGCCCAACGGATAAATCTTTATTAAAAATGGCGTCCAGGGAAAAACGCGGAGATATCTTGGCAAAGAAGTTATCACCGCCGTGACGATCGTCCTGCTCGCGATCCAAAATATCAAAAAAATCCACATAACCGTACAGATCGATAATGCCAGAGCGTGCACCAAACTCCAGTTCCAGATAGGTGTCATTGCGAATACCATATGGCACTTTCGCGTCCACACTTTGCATTAAGTTCATCTGCATCCAGTTAAAATCATTTTTACGGATGTTGCCATCAGTATAGTCAGCCGCGAATGCTTGCATACAGCTCATTGCCACTACTGCACCCAGGATTGTTTTTTTAATCATTAACTTATTGTTCTTCAGCATTTTTCAATTCCTTTGAGTAAGGTTGAGTATCGCCCCACCATATAAATGGTGTGGCGACTGGCTATTTAATTAAAGAGGTAAGTGTTATCAGTGCTTTTAATTACGTTTGAGTTTTAATGTCACCATCAACATGACAAAGATAATTAAATACAACACCGGTATCGCGTACATAATTTTCTGCAATCCCATTGTTTTTTCCATGAGCGCGCTGATCGCCGGACTAAACATGGCCCCGGCACTGCCGCTAATTAAAATATAAGAAACGTTCTGACTGCTCGCACGCTTCACGAAAGAAACACCATAGGCAATAAATGAGTTATACAGCGCAGCACAGACAAACCCGTAACTGTATGCCAGATAATCAAGCCCAGAGATATTATCCTTCGTGACGATAATTGTGGTAATAATGCTAGCCAGCAGAATAATACTTAGCAGGAAATAATGTATCTTCACCCGAGAAACAATGACGGTTGATACTAATGCCCCGACCAGCGCAGCGCCCCAGTATTGCGTAATAATATTTCCTGCTTCTTCAAAGGGAATGCCAAATTTGTTCTTCACAAATAATGGTGCCCAGGTCAGGAAGGTGTACAGCGCCAGCATACCTAAGAACAGGCCAATGCCTCCGCTGATGATCCCTGGGTTCCACTCCGATTTTACCTTGTCTGTCCGATCTGCCGTGGGCGCCGTCTCGCAGGCAGTAAAGCGGGTGATCGCCACAACGCCCAGCGTGAGTAAGGCCACCATACCTACGCTCAGATAGCTGTAACTCCACGACATATTGTGCGTCAGGGCGAAGGTCGTGATCAGCGGAAAAACCACACCCGCAACGTTGAAAGTGGCGTCCTGTACCACCAGCATCGTACTTTGAATACGATCCTGCCAGACCGATACCACAATCGTTCCCGCCACGCACAGACCGATCCCACCGCAAAAGCCCACCAGGGTCATGGCGACCATCACAGGCCATAAGCCAGGGCTTAAATGCATTACCAGAGCGCAAAGGAACACTATCGAATAGATAATGAGCGTCATACGCTTCACACCGATTTTCTCAATCAGGAAAAAGGCGGCGATGGTGCCGGCTAATGCTCCACCATTGAGCAACGAAAATATCGAAGCAACGGTATTCACACCGGCACCGTAGCGTACTGCAATCGGTTCGATTAGCATACCGAACTGACTGGCAAACCCTGCCATAATAAAATTTGCCAGAAAACTAATCAGCGTAAGTGCTATTTTATTCTTCATATAATGCCATCTCTGATTGGTTCAATTAAAAGCCGGAACTAAGCGGTAACAGCAGTATTTAGCGCCAACTCAATCATGTTGTTAAAGGTCAATTGTCGTTCTTCTGCGGTTGTTTCTTCTCCGGTCAGGCAATGATCGGAGACAGTTAAAATAGCCAGCGCTTCAATATTAAACTGATGCGCTAAAGCGTATAAGCCTGCTACTTCCATATCTACACCCAGCACACCGAATTTTTCCAGTGCCGGTATTAAATTTTCGTCAGGATCGTAATAAAGATCGCCGCTAAAAACATTGCCGACTTTAATATCGATACCGGCCTTCTGTGCCAGCGTCCACGCCTGCTGCAATAATGGGAAATAGGCGGATGTTGCCATCGCATAGCCTGCGCTACGTTTTAAATTTGTGACTGAATCCGTTCCGGCTGCGATGGCCAGGATAATATCGCGCATTTTGACATGATGTTGTGTTGCCCCTAAACTGCCGACACGTATAATTCTTTGCACACCAAAATCATGTACCAGTTCATGGGCATAAAGCGTCATTGAAGGAATGCCCATTCCATGTCCCATCACCGAAACAGGTTGCCCAAAATATAAACCGGTATAACCCAGCATATTACGTACATTGGTGACTTCGCGGTAATCCATTAGATAATTTTCGGCAATAAATTTAGCACGGAGCGGATCGCCCGGCATAATAACGGTTGGCGCGAAATCACCTGGCTTGGCATTAATATGTGCAGTCATAACAATTCCTGAATTATGGGTATTGAAGATATGCAGGGATTGTAACCAGACGTTTGTGAGGTGATTGAGGACAAAAGTCCTGCTCAGAGGATCGGCCTCTCATTTTTGAGAGTTAGTGGTGCAGGTAAGTGGTAAAACGGAACACAGCGTGTTGGTCTTCTGGCGTGCGGTGAGTAACGTCAGCATCCCGACGCAAAGAAGCAGTACGTTGTTCATGGCAAATTCGCACTGCCAGATGAAGGCGACGGCTGCGACGGGAACCAGTCACAAGCAAGCGCCTCACCATCCGATTGTGGCCCCCCAAATCCCCTCAGCGGCGTGGTCACTACCGTCGCCAGCAGCAGGGACTTACGATTCCCATTTATAATCCGTATGCAGAATAGCGCCAAAGATAATTGCATTTCTGACCCTTGCCGCGCAATATTGTTTTTAAAGGAGGCTTATTGTTATTATCGTTTTCCATTCTAAGATTGAGTTATGCATGCCATGATCCCATTTAGATTTAGTGAGATGACTCACGCCGATATTCCTGCTGTTCAGTCGTTCCTTATTGAGCATCTTAATTTATTCTTCAATGCCGGCAGATCCATGCCTTCTGCCGAAGAAGATCTCTTTGATCTCGAACAACAGTATCTGTTACAGGAAAGAAATTTATTGCTTTGCGCATGGAGTGAAAACCAAGAATTAATCGCCACACTGGCGGTATGTCAATATAATGATCGTATTACTGAACTGCGTGGGCGTTACAACTTGCGTGAAACGGCAGAAATTTGTCGTTGCTACGTGGATGAACGCTATCGTAGACAGGGAATTGGTAGCCAATTGTTTGCTTTAGCAGATGTATTCTGCCAGCAACATCAATATAAAACGTTGTATCTTCACACCCATCATTTTTTACCCGGAGGATATCACTTCTGGTTGCGTAATAATTTTAAGGTGATTATGGATATGCAGGATGAATGGCAATTGGTACATATGGAGAGTTCATAAAAAAAGGATTCAAACACCAATCCGCAGCATTTTTGATGGTGATCAATATGTTTCATACGCAGAGATTGAATCATGTTCGTAGTTTGATCAACATCAATCAATTCTCATTTAGCTTTCTGTTGTTATTTTCATTTATAGCAACACACAGAGGAATGCATCTACATCCTATTGTTTTTACTGATCATTTTCAGAACGGCATTATCTCTTTACCTCTTACATTCCGTGGTTGACCTTGTTAACAATTGCCGTTAGAGTCACTTTCGACAGCATTTCATTACATTTTGTGTATGAATAGGAATATGGTGAGAATTATTTAATTCAATTCCATAACTGCCCCCGCAACTGTAGGCGGATGCAGAATATCCTTGTGTGGCTAATAAGCCACTGGTCACTGTAAAGTTTATCTTTATGGGAAGGCTGATATTCTGATTACCGTGAGTCAGGAGACCTGCTGTCAATGATGTATACCATTGAGTGGACGGGATGGTCCATGGGATGAATTATTTGACACAAGCAGTAGTGTATTTATGAATAAGATTTTGGCTAAGTCAGGATTATTTGCATTTTTCGCATATCTTTATTCTTAAATTTCACGATTCAATGTCATCTATCTTCATGTCTCCTCCCGATATATGGAATGAAATGAGCCATGACCAGACCTTAAGATTCTGGCATCAACGGGACGATGACAATGTACGCTAATTCTACCTTTTACTCCTATAAAAAAACGCTTCTGGCTATTTTTGGTACCACTGCTCTGCTGCTCGCTTCCGGTTTTTCTGACGCGGCAAAAACTGAATATCCTCTGACGATTAAAAACTGCGGCCGCGATATTACCTTTAATCAGGCACCAACGCGCGTGGCAACGGTGGGTCAGAACAGTACCGAGATCCTCTATTCATTAGGGCTTGCCGATCGCGTCGTCGGTACTTCATTGTGGTTTGGCCCGGTACTGGACACCTATAAAACAGAAAATGAAAAAGTTGCCGTTATTGCGCAAAATATTCCGAGCTTTGAAGGGATTTTGGCTAAAAAACCGGATCTGGTCGCCAGCCAGTTTGAGTGGCAAATCGGCCCAGCTGGCACGGTTGCCTCTTATGAACAGTTTAGTGAACTGAAGGTTCCTGTTTACACCGCGCCAGCTGACTGTGCGAAAGATAACGAAGATGGTGGTGATGGTGTCCGTAAAGGGATGTTTGATATCACCATGGTGTATCAGGAAGTCGCCGATCTGGCAAAAATCTTCGATGTTCAGGATAAAGGCGAAGCGCTGATTGCCAGCCTTAAAGCACGTGAAGCCGCAGCGAAAAATAAAATTACCGGTATTGATAAGAATGTTTCTGCCGTGTTCTGGTTTTCAAGTGCCGATTTACAGCTCGATCCTTACGTTGCCGGAAAGTTTGGCCCAGCAGCATGGATAGCCCAAACACTGGGTGTGAAGAATGTGATTGATTCTGCCGAAGAATGGCCAACAGTGGGCTGGGAAACTATCGCTAAAGCTAATCCTTCTGTCATTGTGCTCGGCGAGATGAGCCGTCGCCGCTTCCCGGCAGATGACTGGAAGATCAAGATGGAATACCTCAAGTCCGATCCTGTCACCACGCTGGTTCCTGCCGTTAAGGAAAACCATCTGCCGGTCATCGACGTACAGACAATGAATGCTGGGATCAGAACTATTGATGGGCTAGAAAAACTGGCTGATGCCCTGGTTGAATATGGCTTAGCTCATCCGCAGGCTGCTCATTAATCTACGTTTTGCGCTATATCCTGCGCGGTATAGCGCATCTCTGTTACTCAGGAACGCAGATAATCATGAGTGATCCACGCAGGATGCGTCGTGCCTTTGGTCTGCTTGCAGTGAGAGTCGGTGGGCATACCGTCTGGGTCAGTGCGCTGATGTGCTGCGTACTGCTGGCGGGGATTTCCATCGGCGAAACGCTGATCCCCTGGCGGCATGTGCTCAGTACGCTGGCAAATCATCTTTTTGATACCCACTATCCTGTCGATGCGCTGGATGCAGGGATCGTCTGGAACTATCGCCTGACCCGAGCGCTGGTCTCTGCCAGTTGCGGTGCCTGCCTGGCTGTTTCCGGCGTAGTGTTACAGTCGCTGCTACGCAATGCACTCGCCGAACCTTATCTACTGGGGATTTCTGCCGGAGCATCCACCGGAGCGGTGCTGATTGCTCTCACCGGGCTTGGGGCCGGCGTTATCAGCATGTCATTGGGGGCTTTCATTGGCGCGCTAACGGCATTTATGTTCGTTGCACTATTGGCAATGGCTGCTGGCGGTAGACAAGGCGGCGGTGTGACAACCCAAATCATTCTTGCCGGCATCGCCAGCTCGCAGCTTTTCAATGCAATTACGTCGCTCATCATCACCCGCTCAGCAAATGCCGAGCAAGCGCGTGGAATTATGTTCTGGTTGTTGGGTAATTTGAGCGGTGTACGTTGGCCCGATGTTGTCTTAGCCATTCCTACCGCTCTGGTCGGTATTGTGCTGTGCTTCTGTTATGCCCGTCATCTCGACGCCTTCTCCTTTGGCGCTGAGTCTGCGGCATCGTTGGGCATTCCAGTAAAACGTACCCGTGCAGTACTGATTGCCGCCGTCACCGGCATGACGGCAATTATGGTCTCCATTGTTGGTGCGATCGGCTTCGTCGGTCTGGTTATCCCGCATGCCGCTCGTCTGCTGGTCGGCAACCAGCATCATCGACTGCTGCCAGTGAGTGCGCTTACCGGCGCGATTTTCCTCATTATCGCAGATGTTATTTCCCGCACGTTACTCCCCGGCCAGGTTCTACCAATAGGCGTGATCACAGCTCTGGTTGGCGCCCCTGCGTTTTCAATCATTCTGATTAGAGGAAACCAGAACAAATGACGGTGAATCTCGTATCCCCCCTTGTGAACTCTGCACAAGCCGTTATTGAAGCCTGTAATCTGCGCTGGAGGGTTAAAGGTAAGACGATTGTTGATGACATTTCACTCAGCGTAACGCCCGGTGAGTTTGTCGGCATCATTGGTCCCAACGGCTCGGGCAAAACGTCACTGATTTCACTGCTGGCCGGTTTGCTGAAGCCGACCTCCGGGTACATCACTCTGCAACATAAGGCGCTACAGCATTATTCGCGGCGTCATCTTGCGCAACAGGTGGCGCTGGTCGAACAACAGGCTGAAACCAGCGAGCGTCTTACCGCTTTACAAGCCGTTTCTCTGGGGCGAACCCCCTGGCTTAGCATGCTCTCCCCCTGGTCCGCCAAAGATGACGATATTGTGCAAACTATGCTGGAAAAGGTCGATCTCAGTGAATTACAGCATCGCTGCTGGCATACCTTTTCAGGGGGAGAAAAACAGCGCCTGCATATCGCCCGGGCGCTGGCGCAACAACCGAAGTTGTTGCTGATGGATGAGCCCACCAACCACCTCGACATTCAACATCAGATTGGCCTGCTGAGTCTGGTTAAACGTGAAAAGCTCACGGTGATTGCCGCTCTGCACGATCTTAATCATGCCGCGATGTTCTGCGATCGCATCATCGTAATGACGTCCGGACATATGGCGATGCAGGGGAAACCTTGCACCGTTTTTACCCGCGAAAACCTCCACACCTGGTTTGGAATCAACGCCATCATTGAAAAGGATGCGGGTGGTGAAAATTGTTTTATTCGTTATCAACGGCCTGATGAATTTTAAGGAAGAATCAATGAAATACCTCAAACAGAGTCTGCAAATTTTGTGTTTACTCGCCTTCGCCTCTTCTGCCTTCGCACAAACTCACGAAGTGTTGATGAAAAATCGTGGGGCTGGGGGACCAATGGTCTATGAGCCAGATTATCTGGAGATCCAGCCAGGGGATACGGTGAAGTTTATCCGTAAACATAAGAGCCACAACGCGGCTTCAATCGCTGAATTGTCTCCGGCTGGCTATCCTGGATTTATGGGAAAAATAGATGAAGAGATCGAAGTTACTTATGACAATGGCGGGTTTTACGGCATCAAATGTACACCGCATTACGCACAGGGCATGGTGATGCTGATTAAGGTTGGAGATGCCTCGTTACCAGAAAGCTACCGAGCGTTCAAAGCACCAGGTATTGCTGACAAGCGCTTTCAGGAAATTTACGCGCGTATCGACAAACGTTAATCCGCGATACTCAGGGAGGTATACGAGGTGGCAGAGAATAAACTTCCAGACGGCGAAATCCAGGAACAACGTAGGGAATGCCTGTGTAAACTGACAAAATTTGTCGGTGCAACAGGCATCGCGGCTGCAGTCTGGCCGCTGGTTTCGGCCTTGGGTCCGGATGAAAAAGCGCTTGGGGAAAATGAACCGATTGATGTCTCTCTTGCAGGTGTTGCTGCTGGACAAACCGTCAGACGTGTATGGCAAGGAAAGTTGATTCTTATTCACCATCGCACCACGGATGAAATCATTACTGCCAGAAGTGCCGACCTGGATACGCTTATCGACCCACAGCCAGACAGCGCCAGGGTCTCTGCAGCCCATCCTCAATGGCTGGTAGTTCAAGGTTATTGCCCACATGCCGGGTGTGTACCCAACGCCCGACCGGGAGGGGAGGGGTGGATTTGTCCGTGCCACGGTTCTGAGTTTGATACCTCCGGGCGCGTGACACGCGGGCCCGCGACTGCCAACCTGGCAATCCCAGACTACGTTATTCATTCCGATGGGCAGGTCGTGCGTATCGGCACGAAGGAAGTCTGAAATGAGGAATGAGCTTGTCTATTCGCTTCGCGGGCGTATCCCTTTTCCTCGCTCTGTTGCTGGACTCTGGGTATTTGCAATCGGCGCTATCCTGCTGGTTATGCTCGGGGTGCAGATCCTTACGGGTATTGTGCTGGCGATGTTTTACGTGCCGACGGCTGAGCTGGCATTTGACTCCATTATTCATATTATGCGCGCGGTTCGCCATGGAGAGCTGTTACGCAACATGCATGCTATTGGCGCGTCGCTCTTTTTCTTTGCCTGCTATCTGCATATTTTTCGTGGTATGTACTACAACGTTTACCGCAAGCCCTGGACGACAATGTGGATGGTTAGCGTCACGCTGTATATCCTGCTGATGATAACTGCGTTTCTTGGTTATAGCCTTATCTGGGGGCAAAAAAGCTACTGGGCGGCAACTGTAATTACCCGTTTTGCCCAGGCTATCCCGCTGGTGGGTGATTCAATTTACGCATATTTAGTCGGCAGCCATACGCCGGGGACACCGATGCTTGGCCGCTTTTTTGTTATCCACTTTATTCTTCCCATCGTGATTATCGTCGCCACGGTTATCCATATACGTACCGTACAGTCGGCGTTTGCCCAAGCGATGAAAAAGAAGTTTAGCGAGAAAGAGTCCAGGAGCCTGTTGTTCGATTACAAAATTACCGATCTCGATGCTATCAAAATCACTCTTTTTTTGATGGTTTTCGCCTGGTTTTTATTCTTCGCACCGCACTATCTGAGCAGCGCCGACAACTTTATTGCTGCGGACACAACGATTACACCCGCGATTGTTGCGCCGGAATGGTATTTCCTTCCCTTCTTCTCCATCTTGCGCTGCTTCCCGAATGAATTCGTGGGACTAGCCGCGATGTGCGGTTCGATACTGATTTTCTATTTTCTGCCCTGGCTTGATACTTCCCGAGCTCGTTTTCGCCATTACAGCAAACTGGTTAAGTGCGGATACTGGCTATGGGTTATTAATGCCTGCTTTTTAGGCTGGTTAGGGTCGAAAGCGCTGGTTGGCCCAGATCTTCTTGATGGCTTTCGTAATGAAGAGGGTTGGATTCGTGCCGCATCCCAGCTTTCGACACTGATTTGGTTTGCCTGGTTTTTAATCGTCTTACCTTGCCGTCGTTTTTTGGAAAAACAGGATTGAGGATGAAACAACTATTGAAATTCAGCGTCCTGTCCTTTTCTCTATTGGGGCTGGGTTCCTCATATGCGCAGGAAGCCACACCTGAACGCCAGGAATGGAGCTTCAGCGGCATTACCGGTCAATATGATAAGGAACAGCTTAGACGTGGTCTGCAGGTTTATGAAGAGAAGTGTCGCGCTTGTCACGGCATGAAACACCTTACCTTTCGGACGTTGACCAGACCCGGTGGTCTGGAACTCACGGTTGAAGAAGCAAGAAGTATCGCCAGCGGCTATCAGTTTCCTGCGATTCAGGATGACGGCCAGATAGGTGAGCGCGACGGTACGCTAAATGACAGCTTTATATCACCATATCTAAACGACCGGGAAGCACGCTACCTTAATAATGGCGCTGAACCCGTTGACCTGAGCTATATCGTCCGTGCCCGCTCATACGATCGCGGATTCCCACAATTTTTGTTAGATGCTTTTCTGCCCTACACGGACCAGGGGGCAGATTACGTTTACGCGCTGCTAACCGGCTATCTGCCTGCCGATCCCGAACTGAAGGCTAATCGCTATTTTCCTGGCGGTGTGATTAACATGCCAAAACCGCTGACAAGTGGGGAGATCCAATGGAGCCCAGCGTCGAAAAAAGCTGAAACTGAGGAGCAATATGCCAGGGATGTTACCGCCTTTCTGGCATGGGCTGCCGACCCGACGATTTCTGAACGAAAGCAACAGGGAAATTACGTTATGGGCTATCTGGCTATTATGCTGGGCTTGCTATGGATAGCACGACTAATGAAGAGACGTTCGCTCATGTAGGTCTTGCGAGGCGGGGGATTACTCAGTTCACCAGCATTCAACCGGTCAGGTGCGCAGTTGCCCTTGCGCGAGTAAGACGAGTAAAGGAAGGCAAAATATAAACCGAGCAAAATGAAAAAACCCCAAGCTATTTTATAGCTTGGGGTTTATGTTTGGCGGAAGCGTAGAGATTCGAACTCTAGAACCCTTTCGGGTCGCCGGTTTTCAAGACCGGTGCCTTCAACCGCTCGGCCACGCTTCCAATGAGGCGCACTATAAACATCCCGAACGGACCTGTAAAGCACCAATGTGTTCGTTTGCCTGAAAAACAGCCAAAATGTTGTTAATCGACTGAAATAACAACAAATTGACCATTTATTCAGCACGAATACCGGCTATAGCGCTTAATGTTTTTTGATGTACATATCTTTGGTGTAGTAATTTCCCCGGTTATCCGGCGCAAATCCCCCCACCCACGGCTTCACCAGATGCGTGCGGACATAGTGGTAAACCGGAATCGCGGGCACATCCTCACCTAAAAGGTCTTCAGCCTGCTGATAATATTTACCGCGTTCTTCCAGTGAACTTGCTTTTGCCGCATTACGCATCGCTTCATCAAAGGCGGGGTTACTGTACTTGGTGGTGTTCTCGCTATCACCGGTCCGGAAGATATTGAGAAAACTTGAGGCATCATCATAGTCGGCTATCCACGCATAACGCACGACGTCAAAATTACCGGTGTGCATATTGTCCAGCATGGTTTTCCATTCCTGGTTTTGCAGCTTCGCCTCGACGCCAAGGTTTTTCTTCCACATCGACGATGCGGCAATCGCAATACGCTGGTGCGTTTCGAAGGTGTTGTAGAGCAGATTTAAGCTAAGCGGATGTTCAGGACCAAAACCGGCTTCAGCCAGCAGTTTTTTGGCTTCAGCAATACGTTTTTCGAGCGGCCATGACGCATACTCCGGCGCATGCAGTTTCACCCCACCTATTTCCGGCTGGCTGATAACCCACGCTGCTCGCTGCCCCTGCCCCATCACCTTTTGCGCAATGATGTCTTTATCCAACGCCATATTCAGCGCCCGGCGCACGCGCGGATCATTAAACGGCGCGCGGGTTGTATTGAACTGATAGTAATACGTTGAAAGCTGAGGCGAGACATGCAGTTCATCCCCCATTGTTTTTTTCAGTTGCGCGAACTGGTTAACCGGTACGCTATACACAATGTCGATTTCACCGGCCTTATAGCGATTTACGTCAGCCGACTCTGAGCTAATAGGCAAATAAGTAACTTTATTAATAACCGTATGCCGATCGTCCCAATAATGTGGGTTACGCTCGGCAACGATGCGCTCATTAACCACCCACTGCGATAATTTGTACGGCCCGCTGCTGACAAAATGCTCTGGCCTGGTCCACTTATCGCCAAAACGACCTATCAACACTTTATCCAGCGGGACCAGAGATGGATGCGCCAGCATCGCCAGAAACGCCGCCGTCGGTTGCGTCAGGGTAATTTCCAGCGTGGTATCATCCAGGGCTTTGACTCCCAGCGTGGCGGGATCTTTTTTCCCCTGGGCAATATCAACCGCGTTCGCAACGTGCATGTTGCCCAGATACGAAGCATAAGGTGAAGCCGTTTGCGGCGAGACCAGACGCTGCCAGCTCCATACGACATCCTGTGCGGTAATAGCAGATCCATCTGACCAGGTTATGCCCGGGCGTAAATGGAAGGTCCAGACAGTGTTGCCTTTATTCTCCCAGGACGAGGCTAGACGGGGTTCGATAGACCCATCCTGCTTGACAGCCACCAGACCGTCGAACATATCGCTGATTAAATTAAACTCAACGTTGCTTTCAACTTTATGCGGATCCAGCGATGCCGGCTCACTGCCGTTGTTTCTGACCAGTTCCTGTTTTTCTGCCAGTAGTGTTCCTGCGGGAACATTTGCCGCCCTCGCCGCGCCGTTTATAGACATCAAACAGACAGCCAACAGCGTAAACGTCAATATCTTCGATTTATGTTGAATCATTCCCTTTACCTTATTGCTCTGTTTTATGTAGACACCGATGTCACTGTCAGAGAGATTCAGGAATAACGCAATATTTTTCAGTTACCTGGTAGATAGCGATCTGACATTTTTGCACATACAGTGCTAACATCTAATTCGGGAACTTTTGTTGAAATAATATGCTTAAGTCTGGCGGGCTAAAATGCGTAAAGATGGGTAAAACCGCTGTGTCATTCCTCTTGATTTCATTATCCTCCATCATTAATTACATCTGTCATAAGAGAGTGACTCATGGATCGTATTATTAGTTCTTCGCGCGAGCGTACATCGCTACTCAGCACGCATAAGGTGCTGCGCAATACCTATTTCCTGCTCAGCCTGACGCTGGCGTTTTCAGCGATCACCGCAACCGCCAGTACCGTACTGATGTTACCTTCTCCGGGACTTATCCTGACGCTGGTGGGTATGTATGGTCTGATGTTCCTGACCTATAAAACGGCGGATAAACCGGTTGGTATTCTGTCAGCTTTCGCTTTCACTGGCTTCCTGGGCTACATCTTGGGACCGATGCTGAATACATACCTGTCCGCAGGCATGGGTGATGTTATCGCCATGGCGCTGGGCGGTACGGCGCTGGTCTTCTTCAGCTGCTCGGCCTATGTGCTGACCACGCGTAAAGATATGTCCTTCCTCGGCGGTATGCTGATGGCGGGTGTTGTAGTGGTGTTGATTGGTATGGTTGCCAATATCTTCCTGCAACTGCCAGCATTACATCTGGCAATCAGCGCGGTGTTCATTCTGATTTCTTCAGGCGCAATCCTGTTTGAAACCAGCAATATCATCCGCGGCGGTGAAACCAACTATATTCGTGCCACCGTTAGCCTGTATGTTTCGCTGTACAACATCTTCGTCAGCCTGCTGAGTATTCTGGGCTTCGCCAGCCGCGATTAAGATGTCCACACGCATTATCCAGCCCCGCTTATGCGGGGCTTTCTTTTTTGGTAAACTGCCGCCAGTTTGACTAACGCAGTGACGAATTATGTTGATCTTTGAAGGTAAAGAAATCAGTACCGATAGCGAAGGCTATCTGAAAGATACCACGCTGTGGAGCGAGGCGCTGGCGGAGAGAATCGCCGAAAACGAAGGCATTACGCTCTCCGCGGAACACTGGGAAGTGGTGCGTTTTGTCCGCGAGTTTTATCTGGAGTTTAATACCTCCCCCGCTATCCGCATGCTGGTAAAAGCGATGGCCAACAAGTTTGGCGAAGAGAAAGGCAACAGCCGTTATCTCTACCGCCTGTTCCCGAAAGGTCCGGCCAAGCAGGCGACTAAAATTGCCGGCCTGCCGAAACCGGTGAAATGTATTTAATAGCGGATACTAAATCCCTTTAGCTCGTCGCCAGGACGATGTGGTTCACTGAGAACCCGGTCAACCCTGGCGCTGCTCGGCCCCCCGGCTTTCAACCACTTCATCAGCTGTTCTACCCGGTCGCTTTCACCGCAGGCGACAACCTCTACGCTGCCGTCATCCATATTCTTCGCGTAGCCGGTCAACCCCAGCCGTTGTGCTTCATGCTGGGTGGTGTAGCGAAATCCTACCCCCTGAACCCGGCCATAGACCCAGGCGATTATGCAGACTTTCGACATTGCGGTTCTCCTTATCATCACAGCGCGCGTTGCAAATATGCGTAAAACTCAGGACAATGGCGCCCATTTCTTTGAATTGACAGAATAGTAAATTATGAGTGTACGTTTAGTGTTAGCCAAAGGGCGCGAAAAATCATTACTGCGCCGCCATCCGTGGGTATTTTCCGGTGCTGTCGCACGTATGGAAGGTAAAGCCAACCTCGGTGAAACCATCGATATTGTTGACCATCAGGGTAAATGGTTAGCACGCGGCGCGTACTCACCCGCGTCGCAGATCCGTGCACGCGTCTGGACATTCGACAAGTCTGAGTCCATCGATATTGATTTCTTCACCCGTCGTCTGCAGCAGGCGCAGACATGGCGTGACTGGCTGGCGAAAAAAGACGGTCTGGACAGTTACCGTCTGATCGCCGGAGAATCCGATGGCCTGCCGGGCATCACCATTGACCGCTTCGGCAACTTCCTGGTGTTGCAGTTGCTCAGTGCGGGGGCTGAATACCAACGCGCCGCGCTGATTAGCGCTCTGCAAATTGTTTTCCCGGACTGCGCCATTTATGACCGTAGCGATGTGGCCGTACGTAAAAAAGAAGGTATGGAGCTGACTCAAGGGCCAGTAACGGGTGAGCTTCCGCCAGCCCTGCTGCCGATTGAAGAGCACGGAATGAAGCTGCTGGTTGATATTCAGCATGGTCACAAAACCGGCTATTACCTCGATCAACGCGACAGCCGCCTGGCCACGCGTCGTTATGTGGAAAATCAGCGTGTGCTGAACTGTTTCTCTTATACCGGCGGCTTTGCGGTCTCAGCATTAATGGGCGGATGCCGTCAGGTTGTCAGCGTTGACACCTCTCAGGAAGCGCTCGATATTGCCCGCCAGAACGTGGAATTGAACAAGCTGGATCTGAGCAAAGCTGAGTTCGTGCGTGATGATGTGTTCAAACTTCTGCGTGCTTATCGAGATCGTGGTGAGAAATTCGACGTCATCGTGATGGATCCGCCGAAATTTGTCGAAAACAAAAGCCAGTTGATGGGCGCCTGCCGCGGCTATAAGGACATCAATATGCTGGCTATTCAGTTGCTCAATCCGGGCGGTGTGCTGCTGACTTTCTCCTGCTCTGGGCTAATGACCACCGATTTATTTCAGAAAATCATCGCTGATGCCGCAATAGATGCTGGTCGTGATGTACAATTTATAGAGCAGTTCCGTCAGGCCGCCGATCACCCGGTGATCGCTACCTACCCGGAAGGGCTGTATCTGAAAGGGTTTGCCTGTCGCATCATGTAACTTGAAAAGTGGAATATTACCCTTACATAAAGGGTATCTATTTCCCGGGAGGTGACTATGATTGCCAGCAAATTCGGTATCGGCCAGCAGGTCCGCCATTCCCTGTTAGGTTACCTCGGAGTGGTCGTGGATATCGACCCGGAATATTCGCTTGATCAACCGTCAGCCGATGAGTTGGCGGTTAACGACGAACTTCGCGCCGCTCCCTGGTATCACGTGGTGATGGAAGACGATAATGGTCTGCCAGTGCATACGTATCTGGCCGAAGCGCAACTGAGTAGTGAGCTACAGGAAGAACATCCGGAGCAACCGTCGATGGATGAACTGGCGCGAACAATTCGAAAACAGCTTCAGGCCCCGCGCCTGCGCAATTGATGCTAACACAGGCCCGATGGCGATTCGCTAATCGGGCCTGTGCGTTTTGTTCGGCTACAGATCAGCCTTACTTCGCCAGTCCCAGCCGCGGGATCTCAATCGCCGGGCAGCGATCCATCACCACCGTCATCCCTGCATCGCGAGCCAGCACGGCTGCCTGCTCGTTAATCACGCCGAGCTGCATCCATAAGGTCTTCGCTCCGATGGCAATTGCCTCCTGAGCAACACCCCACGCCGCTTCAGAATTACGGAAGACATCTACCATATCCACTTTCTCTGGTACATCTGCCAGCGTCGCATAGCCCTGCTGCCCCAGCAGCGTTTTTCCGGCAACCTTCGGTGAAACAGGAATAACGTGATAGCCCTGATCGAGTAAATATTTCATCACCCGATAGCTTGGACGGTCGGGTTTATCGCTTGCCCCCACCAGCGCAATCGTACGGGTCGTTGTCAAAATGCCAGCAATATCGGTCTCTTTCATCGTTTTCCTCCAGGCTGTTTAGCAAAGTGTACGACAAACCTGCCCCCGCAACCATTCATCCCATACTGGCGCATGAGAGCTAAACTCAAAAATATGTCTATATGTTAGTAAACATGATTATCGAAAAATTTAGATACATCTTATAGAGATATTTTCTGGACAGGAGAAACCTATGAAAGCCGGCATTGTGACAGCCTTGATTGCCCTATGTTTGCCGGTAACCGTTTTTGCTACCTCTTTACGTCTGTCTAATGATATTGACCTTCTGGTACTGGACGGAAAAAAAGTCTCCAGCTCATTACTGCGTGGTGCCGACAGTATTGAGCTGGAAAATGGTCGGCACCAGCTCGTGTTTCGCGTAGAAAAAACCATTCGCCTGTCCAGCCACGAAGAACGTCTGTATATTTCGCCTCCGTTGGTCATCAGCTTTGATACCCAACTCGTCAGTCAGGTTAATTTCCACCTCCCACGTCTGAGCAACGAGCGGGATGCAACGCATTTTGATGATGCCCCGCGCGTAGAACTGCTGGATGGGGACTCCATGCCTATACCGGTTAAGCTGGATATTCTGTCAATCACGTCCACCGCAAAAATCGTAGATTATGAAATGGAAACAGAGCGCTATAACAAAGCGGCTAAGCATGCGTCTTTACCGCAATTTGCCACAATGATGGCCGATGACAGTTCGCTGCTTTCCGGGGTGTCAGAACTGGATCGCGTGCCGCCTCAGTCGCAAACACTGACCGAGCAGCGCTTAAAATATTGGTTTCAACAGGCTGACGCACAAACGCGAAGTAACTTCTTACAATGGGCGGAGAAACAACCCCCATCGTGACATTTATGTTCGTATACGCATTTTTTTTGTCTTTCTCTTGCAGCGTCAAGTGCTTCCAGTACTCTGTAACAAGGTTAACTTGGGAGCTGTACTATGGAATTAACGACTCGCACATTGCCAGCGCAGAAACATATTGCGTTGGTCGCACACGATCACTGCAAAAAGATGTTGATGAGCTGGGTTGAACGCCACCAGCCATTACTGGAAAAACACGTTCTGTATGCAACAGGAACAACAGGAAACTTAATTCAACGCGCGACAGGAATGGACGTCAACGCCATGCTGAGCGGCCCGATGGGGGGGGACCAGCAGGTGGGTGCGCTGATTTCAGAAGGGAAAATTGATGTGCTGATTTTCTTCTGGGATCCGCTCAACGCCGTTCCCCACGATCCTGATGTCAAAGCCCTGCTACGCCTGGCCACGGTCTGGAACATTCCAGTCGCCACCAACGTGTCAACGGCTGATTTTATTATCCAGTCGCCAAACTTCAACGACGCAACAGATATCTTGATCCCGGATTACGCCCGTTATCTGGCAGAACGCCTCAAATAAACGCTAAGCAGGCGGTAATTGCCGCCTGCTTTTCAGGGTTTCCTGGTCACCGGAACGTCTAATTGCTTAAGCTCATCAACAAAGCATGATGGCGCGTCTTTGCTAAACAGTAGCCATACCCTATGCCGCGCACGCGTTAGCGCCACATACAGCAACCGTCTCTCTTCCGCATCAGGAAAATCTTCAACAGCCGGGAGTAACGCCTCTTCCATAATCGACTCGCGAGCCGGAGCCGGGAAACCGTCATTCCCTTCATGAAGCCCCATAACAATGACGTAATCCGCCTGCTGCCCTTTGCTGGCATGAATAGTCATAAAATCCAGCTGCAGCTTGGGCCAGCGGGTGGCCGCTTTGTCCAGGCTGGCAGGTTTGAGATGATGGTATCGCGCCAGCACCAGAATTCTCTCTTCGGCTTTCACAAAACCCGACAGCTTATCCAGCAACAGATCTAACTGGCTTTCGTCGAGCAACGTGACGGCTTTTTTATCACCGGTCGTCAGACTGTTCAGCGGTTTCGTGAGCTGATGGGGATTTTGCTGGATAAACTGGTTTGCTACCTCACCAATACGGCTATTAAAACGGTAAGTCATATCCAGATTACAGCGATCGCCCTCGCCGAAGTTTTGCTGGAATGCTGTTGTCAGAGAAAGCTGTGCTCCGCTGAACCGGTAAATTGCCTGCCAGTCATCTCCCACGGCAAACAGCGTGGTCTGCGAGTTTTGCTTACGCAAGGCGGCTAACAGGGCGGCGCGCTGAGGGGAAATATCCTGAAATTCATCGACCAGAATATGTTTCCACGGACTGATAAACCGCCCCTTCTCCAGAATGACAATAGCCTGATGGATCAACCCGGAGAAATCGACGGCATTCTCATCCTTCAGGGCACTCTTCCAGGCCTTGAGCAGCGGCGCCATTAGCTTTATGCGTTTACTGAACAGATCACGGATCTCCTCCGGAGCATTAGCAATCATCTCCGCCTGTGCTCCGCCATGCATTCGCATCAAACTAACCCAGCGATCCAACCGGGAGGCCAGACGGCGCTGTAATTTTTCGTCATCCCAGAAGTTACCTTCGGGTACAGACCACTGCATTTCTTCTTCTAACCATTGTCGCCAGCCTTTAGCCTGAGCCTTTTTCTCACTGCACTGCTGACGCCAGGTTGTTATAAAGAGTTTGTTGCGCGCGATAGCATCATTTTCAAGCTTGCTTACCGTTGGGACTTTTTTGCTGCCTTGCGAAATAATGTGCAACGCGAGTGAATGGAACGTCCGTGCGGTGACCTCATCCGTATGCAGACGCTCACGGATGCGGTCATCCATCTCCTGGGCGGCTTTGCGTCCAAACGCCAGCAACAGGATCTGTTCTGGTGCGGCTTCTCCTCGTGCAAGCAACCAACCAGCCCGGGCAACCAACACAGATGTTTTACCGCTTCCAGCACCTGCAAGTACCAACAATGATTGCTCACCGTTCACCACCGCGCGCGCCTGAGCAGGGTTCAACGGCAAAGATTCAATATGCTGGAAAAACTCGGCATACTCTTCCAGCATTGCATCGGTGTACGCCTGATTGTGCTGTAAGCGACAGGCTTCAATGTCTTTCAACCATGCCTGGCATTGACGTAACGCCTCCCTGCAATTTTCAAATTCCTCCAGCCGATTAACCGGGAGCGGTAACGCGGCATAGGCACGGCGAATCTGCTGCTGCAGCCCTGACGTTTGTTCGCGCGTCAGCCATTTACTTTCACTAGTACGCGCCGCTATCGCATCCAACTGCTGCTGTAAAACCCCCGCAGCAACGTCACTCATTTCCTGGCTCCACTGTTGCCAGAGCGCATTCAAATGATGATGGAAGCGCTGGGTTTCCGCCCACTCTGTACCGTGAAGACGAACCACCTTCTCATCCGGGAGTACAAACTCCAGCTCGCCCCATACCAGGCCGCGTTTGCAATGAATAGCTAGTAACTGATTGAAGGGAATAAGATACTCGTGACGATCGCCGGAAACTTTAATCCCGGCATTGAGAATAACGGCCCGATCGTAAGGGTGTTGTGCCAGACGTTTTCCAAGAGAAGTTGCTTTCAGTTCCATAAGACTCAAGCGGATCCACACGAAGAGGTTTGCTTATCAGTGTAACCGCCAGAGAAAACGTGCTCCAGCCCAAAAAAACGTTACAATTGCCGAATTCACAGAAAACCAGAGTTAACCGAGGGTTTATGCGTACTGTTCTGAATATTTTAAATTTTGTGCTTGGGGGGTTCGCCACCACCCTGGCCTGGTTGCTGGCAACGCTGGTCAGTGTCGTGCTTATTTTTACTTTACCCTTGACCCGTTCATGCTGGGAGATAACCCGACTTTCGCTGTTTCCCTATGGTAACGAAGCGATTCATGTCGATGAACTGAATCCGGCCGGTAAAAGCGTCCTGTTAAATACCGGCGGCACCGTGCTCAATATTTTCTGGCTGATTTTCTTCGGCTGGTGGTTGTGCCTGATGCACATTATCTCTGGTATTGCTCAGTGCATTACGATTATTGGTATTCCGGTTGGCATTGCAAACTTTAAAATCGCTGCCATTGCGCTCTGGCCGGTGGGTCGCCGGGTGGTTTCAGTAGAAGTTGCCCGTGCAGCGCGTGAAGCCAATGCACGTCGTCGTTTTGAATAATCAGGACCGATGGCCTTTATGTTAAGTCCTCTGCTCAAACGCTATACCTGGAACAGCACATGGCTGTACTACGTGCGGATTTTTATCGCGCTATGCGGCACAACGGCGCTACCCTGGTGGCTGGATGACGTCAAGCTGACTATCCCACTCACGCTGGGTATGGTCGCTGCCGCACTTACCGATCTGGACGATCGTCTCGCGGGCCGATTGCGCAATTTAATCATCACACTGGTGTGCTTTTTTATTGCCTCAGCCTCCGTTGAACTGCTCTTCCCATGGCCATGGCTGTTTGCTATTGGTTTAACGCTTTCCACCAGCGGCTTTATTCTGCTGGGGGGATTAGGCCAGCGCTATGCAACTATTGCTTTTGGTGCATTGCTGATCGCCATTTACACGATGCTGGGCACCTCGCTTTACGATCAGTGGTATCAACAACCCATCCTGCTGCTCGCTGGCGCTATCTGGTATAACCTGCTGACGCTCACCGGACATCTTCTGTTCCCCATCCGCCCCTTACAGGACAATCTTGCACGCAGCTACGAACAGTTAGCGCACTACCTGGAACTGAAATCGCGTCTTTTTGACCCCGACATAGAAGATGAAAGCCAGGCACCGTTGTATGATTTAGCTCTCGCGAATGGCCAACTGATGGCAACGCTGAATCAGACTAAAGTGTCGCTGCTGACCCGCCTGCGCGGTGACCGTGGACAACGGGGAACACGTCGCACGCTACATTACTATTTTGTGGCGCAGGATATTCATGAACGCGCAAGCTCTTCACATATTCAGTATCAAACGCTACGCGATCATTTCCGTCACAGCGATGTGATGTTCCGTTTCCAGCGGTTGATGTCGATGCAAGGGCAAGCCTGTTCACAATTATCTCGCTGTATTTTATTGCGCACGCCTTACCAGCACGATCCGCACTTTGAGCGCGCCTTCACCCATATAGATGCCGCACTTGAGCGCATGCGTGCCAGTGGTGAACCTGCCGACCTGCTCAATACGCTGGGTTTTTTACTGTCAAACCTACGGGCAATCGACGCGCAGCTTGCTACCATAGAGTCTGAACAGGCTCAGGTACTCTCGCGCAATGAGACTGAAAATCAGCTTGCCGATGACAGTCCCCATGGATTCAGTGATATCTGGTTACGTCTGAGCCGTAATTTCACCCCTGAGTCTGCTCTGTTTCGCCATGCCGTTCGCATGTCGTTAGTGCTCTGTGTTGGTTACGCCATTATCCAGATAACCGGCATGAATCACGGATACTGGATCTTGCTGACCAGCCTGTTTGTCTGTCAGCCAAACTACAACGCCACCCGACATCGCCTGGCGCTCAGGATTATCGGCACGTTGGTTGGGATTGCCATTGGTTTACCGATCCTGTGGTTTGTGCCCTCTCTCGAAGGGCAGCTGATACTCCTGGTGATCACTGGTGTGCTGTTTTTTGCCTTTCGCAACGTCCAGTATGCACACGCCACCATGTTTATCACGCTGCTGGTGTTACTGTGCTTTAACCTGCTCGGCGAAGGCTTTGAGGTTGCACTGCCGCGTGTCATCGATACGCTAATTGGCTGTGCTATCGCCTGGGCTGCTGTCAGTTTCATCTGGCCAGACTGGCGTTTTCGTAACCTACCACGGGTAATTGAACGGGCGACTGACGCTAACTGCCGCTACCTTGATGCTATTCTCGAGCAATATCATCAGGGTCGTGATAATCGTCTGGCCTACCGTATCGCTCGCCGTGATGCGCATAATCGTGATGCTGAACTCGCCTCCGTGGTATCAAACATGTCAAGCGAGCCGGATGTCACGGCCCAAACCCGCGAAACGGCGTTCCGTTTACTGTGTCTCAACCATACGTTTACCAGCTATATTTCTGCGCTGGGCGCACATCGCGAACAGCTGACCAATCCAGACGTTTTGGCATTGCTGGATGACGCTGTTTGCTATGTTGATGATGCCCTTCACCATCAACCCGCTGACGAGCAGCGTGTATATCAGGCGTTAGAAGGGCTGAAGCAGCGAATTCAGCACCTGGAACCACGCCCGGACAGTAAAGAGCCGCTGGTCGTTCAGCAAGTTGGGCTATTGATCGCCCTGCTCCCAGAGATCCGGCGATTACAGCAGCAAATTGACGTGCTGCCGTCTAATACCCCGGCTCCGGCGTAAGAGAACTTACCCACTCAACCAGCTCCTGGCGACGCGTCGCCGGGAGCGCGGCTTCATGTATCCCCCCTACCGCGCCTTCAAGGGCATAGAGTACTTTTACCGTCAGAGCCGGGTTATTTTGCCGAAGTTTCAGCCAGCACATTTGTGCTCCCAACGATCGCATGGTCCCCTCATCTTTAATTCCAGCTTCATTCAACAGAGTCTCCAGATGAAACGTCATATTCGGCAATTCCCGCAGACGATGCTGGGCAAAGCGACTCTGTTTTTCCTTAACCGCTGCATCCAACGAATATCGCGATAGCGACACCAACTGCTGCTGGTTTTGCCACAGGGCATCGTTCACCTGGTAATAATTAAGTACAAGAGGACGTCCGCGCTTAATAAATGTCAGCCAGACAGGAGAATTTTGTACACAATACTGGGCGCTCTGCTCACAGGCGCGAAGATACAGCTCACCATTAGCGACCATGGCAAAGACCGTATCGCCAACCGTCAGACTGTAGCCACCAAACAGTGAGCGATAGTGAATTGTCCCCAGAGAAGCCAGATATTCCTGCGATTTATAGATCCTTGCATAAGAAAGCTCTTTCATAAAAATCCTTTTTAAATCATAACGTAAGCAAATGATTTTCAGTAGCGGATCCGTTAATGACGAAAATAGGCAACTTATGCGTATGGGGCAAGATGAATTTTATTTTTCCCGTGACAACGACTAAAAATTGCGAACCTGTTTCCGAAAATAAGGTTGATCTTTGTTGATTGCAGGGTTACTGTATATCCATACAGTAACTCACAGGGCTGGATTGATTATGTACACTTCAGGCTATGCAAATCGTTCATCGTCGTTCTCTTCCACATCAAGCAACATTGCGCGCGTTTCATCAGAGAACGCAACCGCTGGGCTTATCAGTGAAGTTGTCTATCGCGAGGACCAGCCCATGATGACACAACTGCTGCTGCTTCCCCTGCTGCAACAGTTAGGGCAACAATCACGCTGGCAGCTGTGGCTGACGCCTCAGCAAAAATTAAGTCGGGAGTGGGTGCAGTCAGCTGGACTTCCATTGACGAAAGTCATGCAAATTAGTCAGCTATCCCCCTGCAATACGCTGGAATCGATGATTCGTGCGCTACGCACGGGTAATTACAGTGTTGTCATTGGCTGGCTGGCGGAAGAATTAACGGAAGATGAACATGCCGAACTGGTCAAAGCGGCTGATGAAGGTAATGCGATGGGTTTTATCATGCGTCCGGTTCGCGCCCAGACACTTGCGGGCAGACAGCATTCCGGGCTAAAAATTCACTCGAATTTGTATCATTGAGTAAAATTAGGATTTATCCTGGAATTTTTTTTCATCTCTCAATTTGTCTTTGAGCTGTAATGTGTTTTTCGTCTGAACGCTTGTCTGAAGCGGTTTTCAGGATATCCTCAGTACATTTATTCAGCTATAAATGTTAAATATTGTGTATACAAGCCTTTTTTTTTCATATGCCTGACGGACTTCACACTTGTAAGTTTTCAACTACGTTGTAGACTTTACATCGCCAGGGGTGCTCGGCGTAAGCCGCAGATATCGGTAGAGTAACTATTGAACTGGTCCCCGGGTGAAGGATTTAACCGTGTTATCTCTCTTCGGAGATATTCATGGCGAATTTTGGATGATAACGAGGCGCAAAAAATGAAAAAGACAGCTATCGCAATTGCAGTGGCACTGGCTGGTTTCGCTACCGTGGCGCAGGCCGCTCCGAAAGATAACACCTGGTATACTGGTGCTAAACTGGGCTGGTCTCAGTTCCATGATATTGGCAACAACCGTATCGACAACAACGGTCCGACCCACGAAAGCCAACTGGGTGCCGGTGCGTTCGGTGGTTATCAGGTTAACCCGTACGTTGGTTTCGAAATGGGTTACGACTGGTTAGGCCGTATGCCATACAAAGGCAGCGAGCAGAATGGCGCTTTCAAAGCTCAGGGCGTTCAACTGACCGCTAAACTGGGTTACCCAATCACTGACGATCTGGACGTTTATACCCGTCTGGGTGGTATGGTTTGGCGTGCAGACGCTAAAAACAACGATGGCTTCAAAGACCACGACACTGGTGTATCCCCAGTATTCGCTGGTGGCGTAGAGTATGCAATTACTCCTGAAATCGCTACCCGTCTGGAATACCAGTGGACCAACAACATCGGTGACGCGAACACCGTTGGCGGTCGTCCGGATAACGGCCTGTTGAGCGTTGGTGTTTCTTACCGTTTCGGTCAGCAGGAAGAAGCAGCTCCAGTAGTTGTTGCTCCGGCTCCGGCTCCAGAAGTACAGACCAAGCACTTCACTCTGAAGTCTGACGTTCTGTTCAACTTCAACAAAGCAACTCTGAAACCAGAAGGCCAGCAGGCTCTGGACCAGATGTACAGCCAGCTGAGCAACCTGGATCCGAAAGACGGTTCCGTAGTGGTTCTGGGCTTCACTGACCGCATCGGTTCTGACGCTTACAACCAGGGTCTGTCCGAGAAACGTGCTCAGTCCGTTGTTGATTACCTGATCTCTAAAGGTATTCCTTCTGACAAAATCTCTGCACGTGGTATGGGTGAATCCAACCCAGTTACTGGCAACACCTGTGACAACGTGAAAGCTCGCGCTGCACTGATCGACTGCCTGGCTCCGGATCGTCGTGTTGAGATCGAAGTTAAAGGCATCAAAGACGTTGTAACTCAGCCTCAGGCTTAAGTTATCGTCTTATAAAAAACCCCGCATAGCGGGGTTTTTTTTCATCTGTTTTCATCCAAAGTAAGCCACGCATTCAACCAGCCGACCGCTACTCTTTCCCCAGCAACGCCTGTAAATCCTGTTTCAATGTCGACATTTTGTTCGCGTACTTCTCTTTATGCTCTGCGTCTTCAATCAGCTGCACAATAGTTTCAGAAAGCGTTTTTCCGCGCCGCTGCGCAAGACCTGCCAGACGCTGCCAGACCATAAATTCCAGATCGATGGATTTCTTCCGGGTATGCTGATGCTCAGCATTAAAGTGCCGCTTGCGCCTGGCACGTATGGTTTGTTTCATACGATTAAGCAGCGCAGGATTCATGTGTTCTTCAATCCAGCTATTGACCCGAACCGGTTCATTTTCGAGGGTTAGCAATAAATCAACGGCTTCTTTGGCAGCGCTGGCCTCGACGTAACGGGTGATTAATTCCCCCTCACGATGCTTCTTCACCAGATACTTCCATTTCCAGCCGCTTTCAAGGTTTTCAAGTTGTTGATATTTCATTGCGATCTCAATGTTACCGTGTAACTCTTATCAGAATATCAGCTTTTTCGGCATCTGAAGAAAAGAATATCCAGCCTGTGAACTGTCGCGCGTCATCACAACCGTTTCGCGGTGCTTTCCAGGTGTTTAGTGGTGAGGGTTACGGTATAATCTCGTTTTTTACAACAGACTAAAAAACATCAACTTTGACCATTACGAAACTTGCATGGCGTGATCTGGTTCCTGATACCGACAGTTATCAGGAAGTATTTGCACAGCCGCACGTCACTGACGACACCGACACCTTACTTAGTGATACTCAGCCACGTTTACAATTCGCGCTAGAGCAGCTTCTTCAGCACTGGACAACATCCTCGTTCATGTTGGTAAAAGCACCGGAAGAGCTTGAGTATCTCAACCTTATTGCAAAGGCTGCACGTCCCTTGCACACGGATGCAGGAAGCCTGACTGGCGGTCATTACGACATCTCCGGTCACACTATTCGTTATCGTACAGCTGAGAAAACGGAAGACAATTTTGCGACGTTAACGCAGGTGGTCAGCGCTGACTGGGCCGAAGCCGAACAACTGTTCGGCTGTCTACGTCAGTTCAATGGTGAAATCACGCTACAGCCAGGTCTGGTACATCAGGCCAATGGAGGTGTGCTGGTTATCTCATTGCGCACGCTGTTGGCCCAACCGCTGTTATGGATGCGCCTGAAAGCCATTGTCAGCCACGAGCGTTTTGATTGGGTGGCTTTTGATGAGTCTCGCCCGCTGCCTGTCTCCGTTCCGCCTATGCCGCTTAAACTGAAAGTGATTTTGGTGGGTGAGCGTGAATCGCTGGCGGATTTCCAGGACATGGAACCAGAATTGGCTGAGCAGGCCATTTACAGCGAGTTTGAAGATAATCTGCAGATTGTGGATGCCGAAACCATGACGCAGTGGTGTCAATGGGTCACGCATACTGCCATGCGCAATAATTTGCCTTACCCCGCTCCCGATGCCTGGCAGGTTCTGATCCGTGAAGCCGTTCGCTATACCGGTGAACAGGATACATTGCCGCTTAACCCGCTGTGGATCACCCGACAGTTCAAAGAGGTGGCACCGTTATGCGAGGGCGAAACCTGCAACGCTGAGCAGTTCAGCCTGATGCTGGCTCAGCGCGAATGGCGTGAGGGATTCCTAGCTGAACGCATGCAGGATGAAATTCTGCAAGAGCAAATCCTTATCGAGACAGAAGGCGAGCGTATTGGCCAGATCAACGCCTTGTCGGTGATTGAGTTTCCAGGCCACCCACGCGCATTTGGCGAGCCTTCTCGTATCAGTTGCGTCGTGCATATTGGCGACGGCGAGTTTACGGATATTGAGCGCAAAGCCGAGCTTGGCGGAAATATTCATGCCAAGGGTATGATGATTATGCAGGCGTTCCTGATGTCGGAACTCCAGCTGGAGCAACAGATCCCCTTCTCTGCCTCGCTGACCTTTGAGCAATCTTACAGTGAGGTGGACGGTGACAGCGCGTCCATGGCAGAACTGTGCGCATTGATTAGCGCCCTCGCCGACGTACCTGTTAATCAAAGTATCGCTATTACCGGTTCTGTCGATCAGTTTGGTCGGGCGCAACCTGTCGGTGGTCTGAATGAGAAAATTGAAGGTTTCTTCGCCATCTGCCAGCAGCGCGAGCTGACAGGCACACAGGGCGTTATCATTCCTTCGGCTAACGTCAGACACCTCAGCCTGCAGCCTGCGCTGCTACAGGCCATAGAAGAAGAAAAATTCACTATCTGGGCGGTGGACGACGTGACTGATGCGCTGCCACTGTTGTTAAATCTGGTGTGGGATGGCGAAGGCCAGACAACGCTGATGCAAACCATTCAGGAGCGTATTGCCACGGCAACGCAACAGGAAGGTCGTCACCGTTTTCCATGGCCGCTACGTTGGCTGAACTGGATTATTCCGAACTGATCGGACTTGTTCAGCGTACACGTGTTAGCTATCCTGCGTGCTTCAATAAAATAAGGCTTACAGAGAACATGGTAGATAAACGCGAATCCTATACGAAAGAAGACCTTCTTGCCTCTGGTCGCGGTGAGCTGTTTGGCGCTAAAGGGCCACAACTGCCAGCACCAAGCATGCTGATGATGGACCGTGTCATCAAGATGACCGAAACCGGTGGCAACTTTGACAAAGGTTATGTTGAAGCTGAACTGGATATCAACCCGGACCTGTGGTTCTTCGGTTGTCACTTTATCGGCGATCCGGTGATGCCGGGCTGCCTGGGTCTCGACGCCATGTGGCAACTGGTTGGATTCTATCTCGGCTGGCTGGGCGGCGAAGGTAAAGGCCGTGCGCTGGGCGTAGGCGAAGTTAAATTCACCGGCCAGGTTCTGCCGACCGCGAAGAAAGTCACTTACCGCATTCACTTCAAACGCATCGTTAACCGTCGCCTGATCATGGGCCTGGCAGATGGTGAAGTGCTGGTTGATGGTCGTCTGATCTACACTGCAAACGATCTGAAAGTGGGTCTGTTCCAGGACACTTCCGCGTTCTAATCCAGAACTGCGAAGCAGCCAGACATTAACGTTTCCCCGTTTTATCTGGTGTGCAAAAAGGCGAAACCTCCGCTCTGCGGAGGTTTCTTTTATCTAAAGAGACAGAATCAGGCCATTAAAACCCTATCCCCCATGGCTTCTCGCCAGCCTCCCAGCCAGTATGACCTCTGATTCAGCGTCTGATAGGGACACATTTCTTTTGAGCGTCCGGCAATGCCGGCCTGATATCCACGTTGATGTGCCCGTTCCAGGCGATCTCGTTTTTGTCTCTTCATGCCTCGTTTCCCTCATTTTTGGGTCTGGTGGAAAAGAAAACAGTGATTACTAAGTGTGCAATCACACTAAACGAATACCCCTAAACATCAGGCTCGTCAATGCGCAAAATTCACGCCAGTGTCATATTTGTGAGCTAGCCTCTAAATCATTTGTACAAAAATAGTCAGTCAGAACAGCTATCTTCACGGCTAAAAAAATAAAAAAAACCGCCCCGGGCAATGAACCAGGGGCGGCATAATTTACAATTATTTAAGCTTAAGGGATGCGTTTCAGCTCTTGAGCAATAGCCGTCGCTTCCTGACTCCAGGTATTGGCTAGAACCTTCACCATCTCATCGTAGCCGTCTTTCGTCTGTACAGCTTCGACGTGGAACGGGCGTTTGATCAGTTGTCCCTGATGATTCAGCAACCATTCACCGCTCACAATAACCTTACCATCGTACCGACCGTGGAAGCCAGTTACGGTCACGTTCAGCGTATCCTGAGTGCTTCCCAGCGGTTGTGAAGCGACAACCCAGCCAGGCAACTGCATACTGAGGTTCGCAACCAGTGTATTGCGCAATTGCTGATCTAATGGGCTGGCCCAGAGATTATTATTGGCTATCACATATTGCACATCGCTGGTCTGGTAAACCACCCCATTACCGGCCAGATAATCAGGTACCGCAATCTGTTCAACCCACAGCAGACGGTTTCCCTGATTGGCGGAGCTCTGCACACCGCCTTGTGCGATAGGGAGCTGGTAATAGCTTTTATTTTCTCCGCTGGAGCTACATGACGTCAGCCAGACCGCCATCATCACCACTAGCCATTTTTTCATTGTTTCGCCCTCTTCGGCTCTGGATCTTTTTTGTCCTTCGCTTCAAATACCAGCGCATTACTCTTATCGTTCAACGTTTTCAGTACCGGTTGCAGTTCACGCAGTACCTGATCAAGACGCTGCATATCCGCCACCATCTTGTTGTAGGCCGCGGAACCAGGCTGGAAGCCCTGCATACTACGATTCAGTTCACGTAGCGTGTTCTGCATATCCGCCGGCAGATCCTGCATCGACTGGCTGGACGTGATCTTGTTCATGTTATCCAGCGTGGTTTGCAGATGTTTCATTGTGCGCTGGCTTTCCGACAGCGTATTGGTTGCCTGCTCAATCATCGGGTTCAGCGGCAGATTGTTAATCTTATCCAACGCTTCCATCAGACGCTGTTGGATCTGCGCCAGACCACCGCTCACGGTCGGAATAATTTGATAACCATTGAATTCGCGTACACCGGTAATCGGCGGCTCTTTCGGGTAGAAGTCGAGATCGACATACAGCGCGCCGGTCACCAGGTTCCCGGTTTTGAGCGATCCTCGTAATCCGCGTTTAAGCAGTTGCTCCAAATGAGCGCCAACATCGGTATCTTCTCCCAGCTGTGCCTTCAGACGTTCTGGTTCAATACGCACCAGCACCGGAATACGGTAATCATTGTTAAATACCTGACGCATATTCGGTGAGAAGAAAGGTACTTTACTCACCGTACCCAAGCGGATGCCACGGAATTCCAGCGGTGCACCAGGCTGTAGGCCACGAATCGAATCTTTAAAGAACATCAGGTAATCAATATGATCGGTATACAGGGAATCCTGAATACTTTTTTGATCGTCATAGAGGTTAAATGAGGCCTGCTGCTCAACCGGTTGACCTTGTTCCAGTCCTTCGGGCACATCAAAACTTACACCACCGCCAAACAGCGTGGAGAGCGATCCCATTTCTACGCGCATACCTGCTGAGGTAAGATCTACGGCGATCCCGCTGTCTTTCCAGAAACGTACATTGCTGGTCACCAGACGATCGTTAGGCGCATTGATGAAAAGCTGATAGCTGATCGTACGCTTTTGCGCATCAAACGTGCTGGTTTCAACCGAGCCCACACGATAGCCGCGGAAAAGCACCGGATCGCCTGGGCTCAACTGACCGGCTTTTTTACTGTCCAGAATCACACGGATCCCTTTTGCATCTGGCGGAGCCAGCGGCGGTGAATCCAGCAGTTGGTAATTTTCCAGCTTACTGCCTTTATTGCCGGGCTGCAGTTCAATATAAGCCCCGGACAATAACGTGCCGAGCCCACTGATACCTTCACGTCCAACCTGCGGCTTCACCACCCAAAAGACAGAATCTTTATGCAGCAGCTTTTCCATTCCGGAGTTAAGACGCGCTTTAATCTCCACATGGGTCAAATCATCAGTCAGGGTTGCGCTCTCGACGATACCGACATCCACGCTGCGGCTCTTAATCGTCGTTTTGCCCCCTTCAATACCTTCAGCATTGGTGGTAATCAGCGTGACCTGTGGCCCCTGATGACTGTAGTGATAAAACAGTACCCACGCGCCAATGAGTGCAGTGACGATAGGGAATATCCACACGGGCGACCAGTTTTTTACCTTTTGCACTTTGGCTTCCCCACTTTTAGATTCCATGCTGTCAGGACTCCTCATGGCCTGGTTCTGGTTCACGGTCCCACGACAGACGCGGATCAAATGTCATCGCAGAAAACATTGTCATAATGACGACTAAAGCAAACATCAAAGCACCCATTGCAGGATAAATGTTCATTAACCCTCCCATGCGTACCAGCGCAGAGAGTACCGCAATCACAAAGACGTCGATCATTGACCAGCGACCGACAAATTCCACAACTTCATAAATCAGGTGCATACGTTCGCTGTCGCGTTTGCCGTGCCCTTTGGCATCCCAACATAGCCAGGCAATGGCGATCATTTTCAACGTCGGCACCATAATACTGGCGATAAAAATAACCGCAGCCACCGGATAAGAGCCTTCGCTCCAGATTAAAACCACCCCCTCAAGTATCGTTGATGGCAGCTTTGACCCGAGCAGATCGGTAATCATAATCGGCAAAATATTGGCAGGAAGATAAAGCATGATCGACGTGAACAGTAATGCCAACGTCCATTGCAGACTGTTTTTACGCCGCACATAGCCTTTCGTCTGGCAGCGCGGACACACCCGTTCATCAGCGGGAAGAATCGCGGTGCAGCAAGAGCAGGAACGCAGTCCCTGTCGAATGCCGGGCACGCCTGGTTTTAACTCCTGCTTAATCACTGGCATTGGCGCAATATCATCCCACAGCCAGCGACGGTCAACGCACTGGAATGCGCGCAGTTGCAAAACGCAAAAGAAGCACCACGGAATAAAGCTGCTGCCCACGCCAATATCGCCGTAAGCCATAAGCTTAACAAAGCTGACCAGCACGCCAGCGAGGAAGATTTCCGCCATCCCCCAGCTTTTTAACTGGAACAGGACGCGTGCAAGACCCGCCTTAAGTCTGGCGGGCATCTGCACCCGATTCACCAGCAGCAAGATAGTCAGCAGGCAAAACGCGGGGACCAACTGCACGAATAATAAAAAGAAGGTGCCGAGACTGGCGTAGTCTTCAGAAAAGAGAACGCTGGGGATCTCCAGCAACGTCACTTCGCTGCTCACCCCTGCGACGTTCATATTCACAAAGGGGAAGAGGTTTGACAGAAGCAGCATGAATAATGCTGCTAATACATAGGCGGTAGGACGCTGCCGCGGCGCGTCCCACTCAACCGTTAACGTAGTGCCACATCGTGGACATGCCGCTTTTTGACCATGCTCAAGGCGAGGTAACGCCACCAGCATGTCACACTGCGAGCACAAAATATGCTTCGCGGCATGGTGATGTTCGCACATATGTGCTCCTTTAAATTATGCGCCGTTCTTCAAAGACTCAAGATACTCCCAGCGCTCAAAGGCTTGCTCAAGTTCTTGTTCCGCTTCGTTCAGATTAGCTAATACCTGCTGTGTTTGCTCATGTGGCTGACTGAAAAAAGCGGCGTCAGCAACCTGCGCTTGTAGCCTTTCCAGTTTAGCTTCCAGTTCTTCAAGCTGAGCGGGGAGCTGCTCCAGTTCGCGCTGCAGTTTATAGCTTAGTTTGCTCGTGCCACGTTTGACAATTTCTGCTTTAGGAGCAACAGCTTCCTCTGTTTTTTTCGCGACCGGTTGTTTAAACGCCACATACTGAGATTGCTGGCTGCGCGCGTCATGATAACCACCGACATAACGACCAATTTTACCGCCGCCTTCGAAGATCCAGCATTCAGTTACAGTATTATCCACAAACTGACGGTCGTGGCTTACCAGCAGTACAGTCCCCTGATAGCTATCAATTAGTTCTTCAAGCAGTTCCAGCGTTTCGACGTCAAGATCGTTCGTTGGTTCATCGAGAATCAAAAGATTGCTGGGTTTCAGAAAAAGACGCGCCAACAGCAGGCGATTTCGTTCCCCACCAGAGAGCGCTCGCACTGGCGTCATCGCGCGTTTCGGATGGAACAGGAAGTCCTGCAGATAACCCAGCACATGGCGAGGTTTACCGTTAACCATCACCTCTTGCTTACCTTCAGCCAGGTTGTCCATCACGGTTTTATCGGGATCCAGTTCGGCGCGGTGCTGATCGAAATAGGCCACTTCCAGCTTGGTGCCGACGTGAATGCGTCCACTGTCAGCCTGAAGCTGGCCTAACATCAGCTTCAGCAGCGTTGTTTTGCCGCAGCCGTTCGGTCCGATTAGCGCAATTTTGTCGCTACGTTGTACCTGTGCGGAGAAATCTTTTACCAGCTGCTTTCCATCAACCTGGTAATCCACGTTCTCCATTTCGAAAACAATCTTGCCTGAACGGCTCGCCTCTTCGACCTGCATCTTCGCCGTGCCCATCACTTCGCGACGTTCGCCACGCTCGCGACGCATGGCTTTCAGTGCGCGCACGCGGCCTTCATTACGGGTACGGCGCGCTTTGATCCCCTGACGGATCCAGACCTCTTCCTGCGCCAGCTTGCGGTCAAACTCTGCATTTTGTAACTCTTCTACGCGCAGCGCTTCTTCTTTTTCCAGCAGATACTGATCGTAATTCCCCGGATAAGTCACCAGCTTGCCACGATCGAGGTCGACGATACGCGTCGCCATATTGCGTATAAATGAACGGTCATGGGAAATGAAGATGATTGTCCCATTGAAGGATTTCAGGAATCCTTCCAGCCAGTCGATGGTTTCAATATCCAGGTGGTTTGTTGGTTCATCCAGCAGCAGTACACGCGGATTGCTCACTAACGCGCGGCCCAGCGCCGCTTTACGCAGCCAACCGCCTGAAAGCGAAGAAAGTGCGGCGTTTGGATCCAGCCCCAACTGCTCCAGCACTTCATTAATACGGCTTTCGAGCTGCCACAGATTGTGATGATCGAGCATTTCCTGAACCCGCGCCATCTCATTCAGATTTCTGTCGCTCGGATCAGTCATCACCAGACGCGAAATATCGTGATAACGTTTGAGATACTCGGCCTGTTCTTCGATACCCTCGGCAACGAAATCATACACGCTGCCTTCAACATTTCGCGGTGGATCCTGTTGCAGACGCGCCACAACCAGATCCTGCTCATAAATGATACGCCCGTCGTCAAGCCCCTGCTCACGGTTCAGGATCTTCATCAGCGTCGATTTACCTGCGCCGTTACGGCCAACCAGACAGACGCGTTCGTTATCCTCGATATGCAGTTCTGCATTATCAAGAAGCGGCGCATCGCTGAACGACAGCCATGCACCATGCATACTGATCAATGACATTTATTTATCCTTTCAGGCTGCGGTAATCAGCCAGCAATTGTGGATCTGACGGTTACGGGCAAAATCCTGGGAAAGCGTTTTTTGGGTAATTTCTTGTGCTTTCAATCCCAGTTCAGCCAAACCGTCGAGATCCATACGGAACCCACGTTTGTTGTTGGAGAACATGATCGTGCCGTCTTTACGCAGTAGACGTTTCAGATCTTTCATCAGCGCCAGATGATCGCGCTGCACATCAAACGAATCTTCCATACGTTTTGAGTTAGAGAACGTCGGCGGATCGATGAAAATCAGATCAAACTGTTCATTCGCATCACGCAGCCAGCCCAGGCAATCGGCCTGAATTAAACGATGAGCGCGACCGCTCAATCCGTTCAGGCGCAGGTTACGTTCCGCCCATTCCAGATAGGTACGCGACATATCGACCGTCGTGGTGCTACGCGCACCGCCCAATCCTGCATGTACGCTGGCGCTACCGGTGTAGGAAAACAGGTTGAGGAAGTCCTTACCTTTACTCATCTGCCCCAACATGCGGCGCGCAATACGGTGATCGAGGAATAAACCCGTATCAAGGTAGTCAGTCAGGTTCACCCACAGGCGCGCGTTGTACTCGCTTACCTCAATGAATTCACCCTTCTCATTCATCTTCTGATACTGATTCTTGCCTTTCTGACGCTCACGGGTTTTCAGCACCAGTTTGTTTGGCGCGATTTCCAGTACTGACAGCGTGGCGGCAATGATGTCGAACAAGCGTTGACGTGCTTTTTGCGCATCGACCGTCTTCGGCGGTGCGTATTCCTGAACCACGACCCAATCACCGTAACGATCTACTGCAACGTTGTATTCCGGCAGGTCAGCGTCATACAGGCGATAGCATTCAATGCCTTCCTGACGTGCCCATTTTTCCAGCTTCTTAATATTCTTGCGCAGGCGGTTGGCATAATCTTCCGCGACCGTGGCAGGCTTGCTGTCCGCAGTGGTCTCTGCAACGTGATAATTCTTCTGCACACAATCCAGCGGGCCGTTTTTCGCTTTGAACTGCTTGTCGGCACGTAATTGCAGGCTGCTGAGCAGATCCGGCGAGGCGCTGAACAACGACAAATTCCAGCCGCCAAACTGGTTTTTCATCGTACGGCCCAGCAGGCTGTGCAGAGCAATCAGCGCCGGTTCGCTATCCAGACGTTCGCCGTAAGGCGGGTTACTGATAACCGTCCCATACGGTCCTTTCGGCAGCGGATTGCTCAGTTTGGCGACATCTTTCACATCAAACGTCATCAGATCGGCGATACCGGCGCGGCGAGCATTACTACGCGCTTTTTCAATCACGCGCGCATCGCTATCGGATCCATAAAAATGCGAGGTATAGTCAGCCAGTCCCTTACGCGCACGCACCTGCGCTTCGGCTTTAACTTCTTGCCAGACAGCTTCGTCGTGTTGCGCCCAACCGCTGAAGCCCCAGTATCCACGGTGCAGACCCGGCGCGCGATCGGTCGCCCACATTGCCGCTTCAATCAGCAGCGTGCCGGAACCACACATCGGATCGAGTAACGGGGTTCCCGGCTGCCAGCCAGAACGCATAACAATAGCGGCGGCCAGCGTCTCTTTAATCGGTGCCTGACCCGCGCGATCGCGATAGCCACGCTGATGCAAACCGTCACCGCTCAGATCGAGCGCAATGCTGGCAGTATCTTTGTTCAACCAGACGTTGATGCGCAGATCCGGAGATTCACGATCCACATTCGGACGCGGCATATTTTTGCGGGTAAAGGCATCGACAATCGCATCCTTGACCTTCAGCGCGCCGTACTGGCTGTTACGAATGGTCTCGTTCAGTCCGCTAAAATGGACGGCAAACGTAGCACCAGGGTTAAATATCTCTGTCCAGTCGATTGCCTGAACGCCGAGGTACAGATCAAGATCGCTGTAGACCTTGCACTCTCCCATCGGCAGGATAATGCGCGAGGCCAGGCGGCTCCACATCAGGCTCTGGTAAACAAGCCGTGTGTCGCCCTTAAAATGGACCCCACCCTGAACGACCTGACACTCCAGCGCGCCGAGGTTTTCCAGTTCAGTTTTTAACAGCTCTTCCAGCCCGCGGGCCGTACTGGCAAACAGAGAATTCATAATGTCACTTTTACTCCGAGAAAATTGCTGCGCATTATAGCTAATATGGGCTGTATGTCATAAAGTTGAAGGCTTATTTTCATTCGAGGGGCTGTACAGTGGTCACGTTAACCCGACTTTTTATTCATCCGGTTAAATCAATGCGCGGCATTGGGCTTACGCATGCCCTGGCAGATATTAGCGGTCTCGCCTTTGATCGCATATTTATGATCACTGAACCTGACGGAACGTTCATAACTGCCCGCCAGTTCCCACAAATGGTCCGTTTTACGCCTTCCCCATTCCACGATGGGCTGCATCTTACAGCTCCAGATGGCAGCAGCGCGCTCGTGCGATTTGCCGATTTCGCTAGCCAGGATGCGCCGACGGAAGTATGGGGAAACCATTTTACCGCGCGTATTGCGCCAGCGGCTATCAACCAGTGGCTTAGCGGCTTTTACTCCCGTGAAGTACAGTTACGCTGGGTCGGCCCGCAGCTGACGCGCCGTGTAAAACGCCATGTTGATGTTCCTTTATCCTTCGCTGATGGTTATCCCTATCTGCTGGCCAACGAAGCATCCCTGCGCGATCTGCAACAGCGCTGTCCGGCAAGCGTCAAAATGGAACAGTTTCGCCCCAATATAGTAGTTTCGGGAGCTGGTGCCTGGGAAGAAGATACCTGGAAAGTGATTCGTATTGGCGACGTCATTTTTGATGTAGCAAAACCCTGTAGCCGCTGTATTTTCACGACAGTTAGCCCGGAAAAAGGCCTGAAACATCCATCCGGTGAACCGCTTGCCACACTCCAAACCTTCCGCACTGCGGTAGATAACGGCGATGTCGATTTCGGTCAGAATCTTATCGCGCGTAACAGTGGCGTTATTCGCGTCGGCGATGAGGTAGAAATTTTGGCAACCGGCCCCGCCAGAGCGTACGGCGCGGCTGAATCAGACGAAACTACACCCGAACAACAACCTGATGCCACGGTGCTTATTGACTGGCAGGGACAGACCTTTCGCGGAAATAATCAACAGGTATTGCTTGAGCAATTGGAAAACCAGGGTATCCGGGTTCCCTATTCATGCCGGGCAGGCATTTGCGGATGCTGTCGAATTCGACTGGTAGAAGGCGAAGTTAGCCCGTTGAAGAAATCAGCGATGAGGGACGACGGAACGATTCTGTGCTGTAGCTGTGTTCCCAAAACGGCAATCAGGCTGGAGAGCTAAACCGCCTGCTCAAGGCTGAAACTGTCAACAACGGCCTGCGGTTTCAGTCTGTCATTCATTATTTTAATTGCATCGCCAAGCTGCATCGTACGCCCGGCGATAACTACGCCTGGTTGCGCAAGCAGGCAAAGCGCGGCGTTTTCACCCGGCTCAACCACTAACAGGTTTACCTGTTCATCGGTATCGCTTAAATCAACACAGGCTGCGTCACCCACGACCGGCGACCAGTTAATACCGTGTGCGACAAAGTGCCAGCTTTTTGGCATTTGCGGTTTGAGATAACGAATCGCCACCAGCGCATTAAGCACCAGTTCCGCTTTTTGTTCTTTGGCTAAATCCAGGTAGCGACATTTTTCTTCAAAGGAAAAATAAAGCGCGGCGTCATCAACACAAAAACCAGACGGAGAAAATGCATCAGGAGTGAGCATTTTACGAGCAAAACGCGAACGGAATAACATGCCATTGGCTAAATCGAGCATCATACGATCGTGCTCTTCATCATAATACCAGCGCCAGTTATCGTCGGGTTTAATTCGCATCAGTTTCTCTCCTTTCCTTAATCATCACCGTTACGACAGTATCCTTTTGCCGCTTCGTTTATTGCCCTAATAATAAAAGCTCAGAATGTTTAAATAAGCAACAGTAAAGGAATATAAAACAACCAGGGCTAGAAATAAAGCCCTGGATTGTGATTAAGGTAGCATTCAGATATTGCTGACGATTTCTTTTATCAACGGCGGACCTTTAAAAATAAAGCCCGAATAAATCTGTACGAGGGTTGCACCAGCAGCTATTTTCTCACGTGCAGCAATCACCGAGTCGATACCACCAACGCCAATAATCGGCAGCTGACCTTTTAATTCCTGAGACAACTGGCGAATAATTTCTGTACTTTTTAATTGCAACGGTCGACCGCTCAGACCACCCATTTGATCGCAATTTTTCATTCCCTGAACAAGAGAACGATCGAGGGTGGTGTTAGTCGCAATTACGCCATCAATATTATGGCGAACTAAACTATCGGCGACCTGGATCAGTTCTTCCACAGAAAGATCCGGTGCGATCTTTACCGCCACCGGAACATATTTATGGTGGATCGCTTGCAGATCGTTTTGCTTATTTTTAATTGCCGTCAGGAGATCGTCCAGCGCCTCGCCGTATTGCAGCGTACGTAATCCCGGCGTATTCGGCGAAGAGATATTAATCGCGATATAACCAGCATAGGCATAGACTTTTTCCATACAAATCAGATAGTCATCTTTGCCGTTCTCTACTGGGGTATCTTTGTTCTTACCAATATTAATACCCAGAATACCGTCGAAATGCGATTTTTTAACGTTCTCAACCAGGTTATCAACCCCGTGGTTATTAAACCCCATGCGGTTGATCAAACCTTCTGCATCGACCAGACGGAACAGACGCGGTTTATCGTTACCCGGCTGAGGGCGTGGCGTCACGGTACCAATCTCAATGGAGCCAAATCCCATCGCGCCGAGCGCATCAATGCACTCCCCGTCTTTATCCAGTCCGGCAGCAAGCCCGAGCGGATTTTTAAACGTCAACCCCATACAGGTAACCGGTTTTGCCGGTACTTTCTGGCGCACAAGCGCTTCAAGCGGTGTGCCGGTAATGCGACGTAATTGCTGGAATGTCAATTCATGAGCGCGCTCTGGATCGAGCTGAAAAAGGGCTTTACGAACGAAGGGGTAGTACATGAACTCTCCTGGATTCCCGGTGTGCAAACCGGGGGCGTATTATGTGCGATCGCGAGCAAAAAGGGAATTGACCTGCGGCAATAAATAGCAATCGTTTTCCTCGCCTCTGCCTTTTTATTCAATTTCCAACTTTTCTATCCCGTATAAATCATTTCGATAAACAAAATCTCTCTGCCAGACTGCTCAAATTGTTATCAATGTTAACCAAAAGCAAACAATTAGTTATAAGGGGAGAATGAAATTATGCGCGTCATCACTCTGGCGGGGAGCCCTCGCTTTCCCTCTCGATCCAGTGCGTTACTGGAATATGCCCGAGAAAAACTTCACGGTCAGGATGTCGAAATCTTTCACTGGAACCTGCACAATTTTGCCCCAGAAGACCTGATCTATGCTCGTTTCGACAGTCCGGCGCTGAACACATTTATCGAACAATTGCAGGATGCAGACGGGCTGATTGTCGCAACACCAGTCTATAAAGCCGCTTACTCTGGCGCCCTGAAAACCCTGCTCGACCTACTCCCCGAGCGGGCGCTGGAAGGGAAAGTGGTTTTGCCGTTGGCGACCGGCGGCAGCGTGGCGCATTTACTTGCCGTCGATTACGCGCTGAAACCGGTACTGAGCGCATTAAAGGCCCAGGAGATCCTGCACGGTGTGTTTGCCGATGATTCACAGGTGATTGATTATCAGCATAAACCTCAGTTTACGCCCAACCTTCTGCAGCGTCTGGACAGTGCGCTCGATACCTTCTGGCTGGCGTTGCATCGTCGCGATGTCCAACTTCCTCAACTGAACACCCTGCGAGGTGCCGCTCATGCTTGATTTTCTCAGGCGTCACACGTCATGGCTGGCACTGACCGGGTTGTTGTCGCTGTCAACGCTGGGGCATGCCGCAGAATCGGCCCCCGATGCTCTGCGTATTGGTTACCAGAAAGGAAGCGTCAGTATGGTGCTGGCCAAAAGCCATCAGCTACTCGAGAAACGCTATCCGCAGACTAAAATCTCGTGGGTCGAATTCCCGGCTGGACCGCAAATGCTGGAAGCACTCAATATCGGCAGTATCGATCTCGGCAGTACCGGTGACATTCCGCCGATTTTCGCCCAGGCAGCCGGGGCCGATCTGGTTTACGTGGGCGTCGAGCCGCCCAAACCGAAAGCCGAAGTGATTCTGGTGCCAAAAAATAGCCCGATCCAGAGCGTCGCGCAGCTTAAAGGACATAAAGTCGCCTTCCAGAAAGGCTCCAGCGCCCACAATTTACTGCTCCGGGCGCTGCAACAGGCCGGACTGAAATTTACCGATATTCAACCAACGTATCTGACTCCCGCCGATGCGCGAGCGGCCTTTCAGCAAGGAAACGTGGATGCGTGGGCTATCTGGGATCCCTATTATTCCGCCGCGTTACTGCAAGGTGATGTACGCGTACTGAAGGACGGCTCAGACCTCAAGCAAACCGGTTCGTTTTATCTCGCCGCCCGTCCTTATGCCGAGAAAAATGGCGCTTTTGTACTTGGCGTACTGGATACCTTTAGCCAGGCCGATGCGCTAACGCTCAGTCAGCGCCAGCAAAGCATTACCCTGCTGGCCAAAACCATGGGGCTGCCTGAACCGGTGATTGCGTCTTATCTGGATCATCGTCCGCCAACCACCATTGTGCCAGTCAACGCCTCTGTTGCTGCCCTACAACAACAAACCGCCGATCTGTTTTATGACAACCGTTTGGTGCCGAAAAAAATCGATATTCGCCAGCGTATCTGGCAACCCACTCAGCAGGCAGGAGAAAAATTATGAGTCTGAATATGTTCTGGTTTTTACCCACCCACGGTGACGGTCATTATCTTGGAACGGAAGAAGGTTCGCGCCCGGTTGATCACAGTTATCTGCAACAAATCGCGCAAACGGCCGATCGTCTTGGATTTACCGGCGTCCTGATCCCAACCGGTCGCTCTTGCGAAGATGCCTGGCTGGTCGCCGCTTCGATGATCCCGGTCACCCAGAGATTAAAGTTTCTGGTCGCGCTGCGCCCAAGTGTCACCTCGCCAACGGTTGCCGCACGTCAGGCTGCGACGCTCGACAGACTCTCAAATGGCCGGGCGTTATTTAACCTGGTGACCGGCAGCGATCCGCAGGAGCTGGCAGGTGACGGCGTGTTCCTCGATCACACAGAACGATATGAAGCCTCTGCTGAATTTACTCAGGTCTGGCGGCGCTTGCTGCAAGGTGAAACGGTGGATTTCAACGGCAAACATATTCATGTCCGCGGCGCGAAGCTGCTTTTCCCTCCCGTTCAACAACCCCGGCCACCACTTTATTTCGGCGGCTCGTCTGATGTCGCACAAGACCTTGCTGCCGAGCAGGTTGATCTCTATCTGACCTGGGGCGAGCCGCCGGAACAGGTGAAAGCGAAGATTGAACAGGTGCGGGCCAAAGCAGCGGCGCTCGGGCGCAAGATCCGCTTTGGTATTCGTCTGCATGTGATCGTACGGGAGACAACCCACGAGGCGTGGCAGGCAGCGGATCGTCTGATAGCCCACCTTGATGACGACACCATTGCCAAAGCCCAGGCCGCCTTCTCAAGAACGGATTCGGTTGGTCAGCAGCGAATGGCTGCACTGCACAATGGTAAACGCGACAAACTGGAAATTAGTCCGAACCTGTGGGCAGGCGTTGGACTGGTACGCGGTGGTGCGGGTACCGCGCTGGTCGGAGATGGTCCGACTGTCGCGGCGCGTATCAATGAGTATGCCGCGCTGGGAATCGACAGCTTTGTGTTGTCCGGATACCCGCATCTGGAAGAGGCATACAAGGTTGGCGAGCTGCTGTTCCCGCATCTGGATGTTGCTATACCGGAAATTCCGCAGCCGCAATACCTGCAACAACAAGGTGAAGCGGTGGCAAACGAATTTATCCCGCGCAAAGTCGCGCAAAGCTAAGGAGCGGCTAATGGCAACGCCGAAAAACAGGTGGTTATTACGCCTCGCGCCCTGGTTTTTACCGGTAGGTTTGGTGGCGCTCTGGCAGCTCGCATCTTCAATGGGCTGGCTGTCCACTCGCATTCTGCCCTCTCCGGAAGGTGTTATCGAAGCTTTCTGGACGCTTTCCGCCAGCGGCGAGCTTTGGCAGCATCTGGCCATCAGTTCCTGGCGCGCGCTGATCGGATTCTCCATCGGTGGATCGATTGGCCTGACACTGGGACTTATCAGCGGTCTTTCGCGTTGGGGAGAACGCCTGCTGGATACCTCGGTGCAGATGCTGCGTAACGTACCGCATCTGGCGCTGATCCCGCTGGTGATTTTGTGGTTCGGCATTGATGAATCCGCCAAGATCTTTCTCGTGGCGTTGGGCACGCTGTTCCCAATTTACATCAACACCTGGCATGGGATCCGTAGTATCGATCGTGGGCTGGTAGAAATGGCGCGCAGCTATGGATTATCCGGCTTTTCACTGTTTGTTCATGTGATCCTCCCCGGCGCCCTGCCCTCGATTATGGTCGGCGTGCGTTTTGCTCTCGGGCTGATGTGGCTGACGCTGATTGTGGCGGAAACTATTTCTGCCAATGCAGGTATTGGTTACCTGGCGATGAACGCCCGCGAATTTCTGCAAACCGATGTGGTCGTGGTGGCCATTATTCTCTACGCCCTGCTCGGCAAACTTGCCGACGTCAGCGCCCAATTGCTGGAGCGAGTCTGGCTACGCTGGCATCCGGCTTACCATGTAAAGGAGGCTACCGTATGAATACCGCTCGCCTGAACCAGGGTACACCGCTGTTGCTGAGCGCCGTGACAAAACAATACGCCGCCAATACAGTGCTCAATCAATTAGATTTGCATATTCCGGCCGGACAGTTTGTTGCCGTGGTTGGCCGCAGCGGCGGTGGTAAAAGTACGTTGCTGCGTCTGCTGGCAGGGCTGGAATCGCCGACCTCAGGCGCATTACTTGCCGGAACCACCCCACTGGCGGAAATTCAGGATGATACGCGTATGATGTTCCAGGATGCGCGTCTGCTGCCATGGAAGACGGTTATCGATAATGTGGGCCTGGGTCTGAAAGGTCAGTGGCGCGATGCGGCCCGAGATGCGCTGGCCGCCGTTGGGCTGGAGAGTCGTGCTCACGAATGGCCGGCTGCGCTGTCCGGTGGACAAAAACAGCGTGTAGCCCTGGCACGGGCATTAATTCATCGCCCCGGTTTGCTGCTGCTGGATGAACCCCTCGGCGCTCTGGATGCCCTAACCCGCCTTGAAATGCAGGATCTGATCGTCTCTTTATGGCAAGAGCACGGCTTTACCGTACTGCTGGTCACTCATGACGTCAGTGAAGCGGTGGCAATGGCCGATCGCGTGTTGCTGATTGAGGACGGAAAAATCGGGTTGGATCTGACGGTGGATATTCAGCGCCCCCGCCGTTTGGGATCGGTACGGTTAGCCGATCTGGAAGCGGAAGTGTTGAACCGGGTTATGAAACGCGGCGAGACGGAACAACCGATCCTTCGACATGGATAACCGCTCAGAAAACCAGGCCCGGTAGCGCTTACCGGGCCTTTTGCCGGATGGCGGCGTTACCGCCTTATCCGGCCTACTAAACTACAGGTCAACGTTTCAGGCTAACGCTTTGTCAATCTTCTCGAACAGATCGCCGGAGAGATTCTCCAGACCTTTCAGCTGTTCCAGCGCCGCACGCATTTTCGCCTGACGTTTTGCATCATAACGTTTTAAGCGAATCAGCGGCTCAATCAGACGTGACGCCACCTGCGGGTTACGACTATTAAGCTCAGTCAACATGTCGACCAGGAACTGATATCCACTACCATCTTCCGCATGGAATGCCGCCGGGTTGCTACCTGCAAAAGCACCGATCAGCGAACGAATTCGGTTCGGGTTACTCATACTGAAAGAGCGATGCTTCAGCAGGCCGCGTACCGTTTCCAGCACGTTTTTCGCCGGGCTGGTGGATTGCAGGATAAACCATTTGTCCATCACCAGACCGTCATGGTGCCACTTATCGTCATACTCCTGCATTAGCGCGTCGCGACAAGGTAGCTGCGCCGCCACTGCCGCGGATAGCGCCGCCAGCGCATCGGTCATATTGTTCGCTTCACGATACTGCTTGCTTACCAGCGTGTCAGCCAGATGGGTTTCGCCAAAGGCCAGGAAACGCAGGCAGGCGTTACGCAGCGTACGCTTGCCAATATCGGCATGCTCAACGCGGTACTCATCAAGATGATTAGCGTTATAGATGGCGAGGAATTCATCTGCCAGCTCGGCCGCCAGCGTGCGGGTTAACGCTTCGCGTACTTCGGTTATCGCCACCGGATCGATGATGTCGAACAGTTCGGCTATTTCATTTACTGAAGGCAGCGTCAGGATCTCTGCCGCCAGCGCCGGATCGATTTTCTCATCCAGTAAAATTGCGCGGAATGCATCAGCCACGTGTACCGGCAGCGACAGCGGTTGTCCCTGCTGATGACGGGCAACGTTAAGCTTAATATAGGTCGCCAGCAGGCTTTGCGCCGCGTCCCAACGAGAGAAATCGTTACGCGCATGACGCATCAGGAAGGTCAGCTGCTGATCGCTCCATTTGTATTCCAGTTTTACCGGCGCGGAGAATTCGCACAGCAGCGCCGGAACCGGCTGGAAGTAGACGTTATCAAAGACAAACGTCTGCTCTGCCTGGGTGACGTTGAGTACAGAATTCACCGGGTGCCCGCCTTTTTGTAGCGGGATCACTTTCCCTTCGTTGTCATACAACTCGAGGGCGAAAGGAATATGCAGCGGCTGTTTTTCGGCCTGATCCGGCGTGGCCGGCGTGCGCTGGCTGATCGTCAGCGTGTACTGCTCAGTTGACGGATTGTAGTCATCACGCACGGTCAGAATCGGCGTACCGGACTGACTGTACCAGCGGCGGAAATGGGAGAGATCAACGTTAGAAGCATCTTCCATCGCCTGCACGAAATCATCACAGGTTGCAGCACTGCCGTCATGACGCTCAAAGTAAAGTTGCATCCCTTTCTGGAAGTTAGCCTCACCGAGCAGGGTGTGGATCATACGAATGACTTCAGCGCCCTTTTCGTACACGGTCAGGGTATAGAAGTTGTTCATTTCAATGACCATATCCGGACGGATAGGATGCGCCATCGGGCTGGCATCTTCAGCAAACTGCAGACCACGCATGGTGCGCACATTGCTGATGCGGTTTACCGCGCGTGAGCCAAGATCGGAACTGAACTCTTGATCGCGGAACACGGTTAAGCCTTCTTTCAGGCTCAACTGGAACCAGTCACGGCAGGTCACACGGTTGCCGGTCCAGTTGTGAAAATACTCATGACCGATAACGCGCTCAATATCGAGGTAGTCTTTGTCGGTGGCGGTATCGGTACGTGCCAGCACATATTTGGAGTTAAAGATGTTCAGACCTTTATTCTCCATCGCGCCCATGTTGAAGAAATCCACGGCGACAATCATATAGATGTCGAGGTCATACTCGAGGCCAAAGCGCTCTTCATCCCATTTCATGGAGTTTTTCAGCGAGGTCATCGCCCACGGCGCGCGGTCAAGGTTGCCGCGATCGACGTACAGTTCCAGCGCCACTTCACGCCCGGAACGGGTGATAAAGGTATCGCGCAGAACGTCGAAATCACCGGCTACCAACGCAAACAGATAGCACGGTTTCGGGAACGGGTCCTGCCACTGTACCCAGTGACGACCATTTTCCAGTTCGCCCTGCGCCACACGGTTACCGTTGGAGAGCAGGAACGGAAATTGGGTTTTATCGGCGATAATTTTGGTGGTAAAACGCGCCAGAACATCGGGTCTGTCGAGATACCAGGTAATATGGCGGAACCCTTCTGCTTCACACTGGGTGCACAGCGCTTCGCCAGACTGGTACAGCCCTTCCAGCGCAGTATTGGCCGCCGGGCTAATTTCATTCACGATACGCAGCGTAAAACGCTCCGGCAACTGACTAATGACCAGAGTGCCCTCTTCTTCTTTATACTCTGTCCACGGCTCGTCGTTCACGTGGATCGACACCAGGGTCAGATCTTCGCCATTCAGGCGCAGGGGCACATCGGACGCGCCATGACGGACAGCCTGGCTCACTGCGGTGACCACGGTTTTTTCAGCATCCAGGTCAAAGGTCAAGTCAATATCAGTAATCTGGTAATCCGGCGCACGATAGTCGTGACGGTATTTGGCTTGTGGCTGTTGTGTCATAAAAAACCTTTAGCATCTTTAATAGAGTCTCGGCTTCAGTCTATTCCTGTTGCGTAAATCGCGCTACGCAGAATGTTCATCTTTTCAGGCACAAACACCCTTTTTGCTACATTTTCATAACACGTGGCACGAATTGCCCTCGACCAGAAAGAGAGCTTATGGTGTGATCGGGGTTCAATAAATCGCTAAACAGGGTATACTCCAGCGGTTTTCTTAGTTGTTTATTGTACTAAACGCTCCCGTGAGAGGATGCTACTGCGCACCTATGACACAATTCGCTTCTCCTGTTCTGCACTCGCTGCTGGATACAGACGCTTATAAGTTGCATATGCAGCAAGCCGTTTTTCACCACTACTATGATGTACAAGTAGCGGCTGAATTTCGTTGCCGTGGCGATGACCTGCTCGGTATTTATGCCGATTCTATTCGTGAGCAGGTGAATGCTATGCAGCACCTGCGACTGCAGGAGGATGAGTACCAGTGGCTCTCCGGCCTGCCTTTCTTTAAAGCTGATTACCTCACCTGGTTACGTGATTTCCGCTATAACCCGGAACAGGTTTGCGTCACCAATGATAACGGCAAGCTAAACATCCGCTTAACCGGTCCGTGGCGTGAAGTGATCATGTGGGAAGTCCCGCTGTTAGCGGTGATTAGCGAACTGGTACACCGTTACCGTTCACCTGAATCAGGCGTCCCGCAGGCACTCGATGAGCTGGAAAGCAAACTAGTAGAATTCTCTGCTTTAACGAAAGATGTCGATATGTCCCGCTTCCATTTGATGGATTTCGGTACGCGTCGTCGTTTTTCGCGCGAAGTACAGCAGGCTATCGTTAAACGCCTGCAGCAAGAGCCCTGGTTTGTCGGCACCAGTAACTACGATCTGGCCCGCCGCCTGTCATTAACCCCAATGGGTACGCAGGCGCATGAGTGGTTCCAGGCTCATCAGCAAATCAGTCCAGAACTTGCCACCAGCCAGCGCGTAGCCCTGGCAGCCTGGTTAAATGAATACCCTGATCAACTCGGCATTGCATTGACCGATTGCATTACCATGGACGCATTTTTACGCGACTTTGGCGTTGAGTTTGCTACCCGCTATCAGGGTCTACGCCATGACTCAGGCGATCCGGTGGAATGGGGTGAAAAAGCCATCGCCCATTATGAAAAACTGGGTATTGATCCGCTGAGCAAAACGCTGGTCTTCTCAGATAATCTCGATCTGAAAAAAGCGATTGAACTCTACCGCCACTTCTCTTCCCGCGTACAGTTGAGTTTTGGTATTGGGACACGGCTAACATGCGACATTCCGCAGGTTAAGCCACTCAATATTGTGATCAAGCTGGTGGAATGTAACGGCAAACCGGTGGCGAAGTTATCTGACAGCCCGGGTAAAACCATCTGCCACGATAAAGCATTTGTTCGTGCACTGCGCAAAGCCTTCGATCTCCCGCATATCAAAAAAGCCAGTTAAGCCTTCCAGGGAGCCATTTTGGCTCCCTTTTTCGCGTTTATTTCCGAAATCTTTCACTCCAGCTACGAATTCTGCTTGTCTGATTGCAGATGCCAGGTAACATAGGTATCCCCCCATTACGGGTGGACATGTGTTTATATATCCGACTATTAACAGAGAGAATATTATGAGCGTTGTGCCTGTAGCCGACGTACTCCAGGGCCGCGTAGCCGTTGACAGCGAAGTCACCGTGCGCGGATGGGTGCGTACCCGCCGAGATTCAAAAGCTGGCATCTCCTTCCTCGCCGTTTATGACGGTTCCTGCTTTGATCCTGTACAGGCCGTCATCAATAATTCTCTGCCCAATTACAATCAGGACGTACTGCGCCTGACGACGGGTTGTTCAGTTATCGTAACAGGTAAAGTCGTTGCATCTCCTGGACAAGGACAGAGCTTTGAAATTCAGGCCACTGAGGTTGAAGTAACGGGCTGGGTTGAAGATCCTGACACTTACCCAATGGCAGCCAAGCGTCACAGCATTGAGTATCTGCGTGAAGTGGCGCACATGCGTCCGCGTACCAACATGATTGGTGCGGTAGCGCGTGTACGTCATACGCTGGCGCAAGCTCTGCATCGTTTCTTCCACGAGCAGGGTTTCTTTTGGGTATCGACTCCGTTGATCACCGCTTCCGATACGGAAGGTGCCGGTGAAATGTTCCGTGTTTCTACGCTGGATCTGGAAAACCTGCCGCGTAACGATCAGGGCAAAGTCGATTTCGACAAAGACTTCTTTGGTAAAGAAGCCTTCCTGACCGTTTCCGGTCAGCTGAACGGTGAAACCTACGCCTGCGCCCTGTCTAAAATTTATACTTTTGGCCCGACATTCCGTGCAGAAAACTCTAACACCAGTCGTCACCTGGCAGAGTTCTGGATGCTGGAACCAGAAGTGGCTTTTGCTGACCTGAATGATGTTGCAGGCCTGGCTGAAGCGATGCTGAAGTACGCGTTTAAAGCCGTACTGGCAGAGCGTGCGGATGATATGAAATTCTTCGCTGAACGTGTCGACAAAGATGCAATTTCACGCCTGGAACGTTTCATTGACGCTGACTTCGCGCAGGTGGATTACACCGACGCGGTAAGCATTCTGGAAAAATGCGGTAAACAGTTCGAAAACCCGGTTTACTGGGGTGTGGATCTGTCTTCTGAGCATGAACGTTACCTTGCTGAAGAGCACTTTAAAGCGCCGGTGGTAGTGAAAAACTACCCGAAAGATATCAAAGCGTTTTATATGCGCCTTAACGAAGACGGTAAAACCGTTGCTGCAATGGACGTACTGGCCCCGGGAATCGGTGAAATCATCGGTGGTTCTCAGCGTGAAGAGCGCCTGGACGTGCTGGATGCCCGTATGCTGGAAATGGGTCTGAACAAAGAGGATTACTGGTGGTATCGCGACCTGCGTCGCTACGGTACCGTTCCGCATTCCGGCTTCGGATTGGGCTTCGAGCGTCTGATCGCTTACGTCACCGGCGTACAGAACGTCCGTGATGTTATTCCGTTCCCGCGTACTCCACGTAACGCCACCTTCTAAACGTGCGTTATTGTTTCAAAGGCCAGCATTGCTGGCCTTTTTTATACCCTTTTAGTGCTATCTGGATACCCATCTCACGTTAAACACAACCTTTCAATCCCCTCCACCTGTTACGTAATATTTCATCGCAACACATTTGCACAAAAAATAATCAGCAATTTTATTGTGGATTAGCATTTTCTGATTAAATAGTACATTTTTTAACCTCTAGCACGGCATTCCAGACGTCCAAAAATCGTTACCTGTAAAATCCGAACTTTCCGGCATAACGGATAAAAAATGACCTTAGCAAAATTAAACATAAGAAAATCATATAAATAGAAATAAAAACGAGAATTTTAAGCGCAGGGGCATTCGAAGTTTGACGCTGTTCACAAAGTTGCACAAAAATAACATCTTGTTACACATTTTTTCTTTTTGAAACTAAATCTTTATATTTGTAGCACTTTGACGGTAGCGAAACGGTAGTTTGAATGGAAAGATGCCTGTCAGACACATAAAGACACCAAACTCTCATCAATAGTTCCGTAAATTTTGATTGACGGAATTTATTGGCGGCAGTGGCAGGTGTCATATAAAAACCGATGAGGGTAATAAATAATGATGAAGCGCAATATTCTGGCAGTGGTTATCCCTGCTCTGCTGGTAGCCGGGGCAGCTAACGCTGCAGAAGTTTATAACAAAGATGGCAACAAAGTAGACGTATACGGTAAAGCCGTTGGTCTGCACTATTTTTCCAAGCACAACGGTGAAAATGCCTACGCCGCTAACGGCGATCAGACATACGCCCGTCTTGGTTTCAAAGGGGAAACTCAGATTAACGACCAACTGACCGGTTACGGCCAGTGGGAATACCAGTTCAGCGGCAATAACTCCGAAGGTGGTAGTGACGCTCAGAACGGTAACAAAACTCGTCTGGCATTTGCCGGTCTGAAATTCGGCGACGCGGGCTCCTTCGACTACGGTCGTAACTACGGCGTCGTATACGATGCACTGGGTTACACCGATATGCTGCCAGAATTCGGTGGTGATACCGCTGCTTCTGACCAGTTCTTCTCCCAGCGTAACGGCGGTCTCGCAACCTACCGTAACTCTAACTTCTTCGGCATGGTTGAAGGCCTGAACTTCGCCGTTCAGTACCTGGGCAAAAATGAGCGTGATGACGCGCGTCGCTCTAACGGTGATGGTGTTGGCGGCTCAGTAAGCTACGAAATGGATGGCTTCGGTATCGTGGGTGCTTACGGCGCAGCTGACCGTACCAACGCGCAAGAAACGCTGACCTATGGTCGCGGTGCAAAAGCTGAGCAGTGGGCTGCTGGTGTGAAATACGATGCGAACAACATCTACCTGGCGGCGAACTACAGCGAAACCCGTAACGCTACCCGTATCTCTAACGGTTATGCTAACAAAACTGAAGACGTACTGTTGGTTGCTCAGTACCAGTTCGACTTCGGCCTGCGTCCGTCCCTCGCCTATACCAAATCTAAAGGTAAGGACATTGAAGGCATCGGTGACGTAGATCTGGTGAACTACTTCGAAGTAGGTGCGACTTACTACTTCAACAAAAACATGTCCACCTATGTTGATTACATCATCAACCAGATCGATTCTGACAACAAACTGGGCGTAGGCTCTGACGACACCGTAGCAGTCGGTATCGTTTACCAGTTCTAATAGCAGACCTCTTTGTTAAATGCCTATAAAACAGGACTTCGGTCCTGTTTTTTTATATCTGCTAGCGAATTCTTGCGTCTTAAAAAAACACCTCAGCTTTTCGTCAGTAACGGTTGGCATTTTGTAAATCTACCGTTAACCTGATAGCGGACTTCCCTTCTGTAATCACTATGGAACCTCGTCATGTTTGAGAACATTACCGCCGCTCCTGCCGACCCCATTTTGGGTCTGGCTGATTTGTTTCGTGCCGATGACCGCCCTGGAAAAATAAACCTCGGGATCGGTGTATATAAAGATGAGACAGGCAAAACGCCGGTGCTGACCAGCGTTAAAAAAGCCGAGCAATATATACTGGAAAATGAAACCACCAAAAATTACCTTAGCATTGACGGTATTCCAGAGTTTGGTCGCTGCACTCAGGAATTACTGTTTGGTAAAGAAAGTTCGCTGATCAACGATAAGCGTGCACGTACCGCACAGACCCCTGGCGGCACTGGTGCACTGCGTGTGGCAGCTGATTTCCTGGCAAAAAATACGTCGGCTAAACGCGTATGGGTGAGCAATCCAAGCTGGCCGAACCATAAGAGCGTCTTTAACTCTGCAGGCCTGGAAGTTTGTGAATACAACTATTACGATGCAGCAAACCACTCGTTAGATTTTGATGCGCTGCTGGCAAGCCTCAGCGAAGCGCAGGCTGGCGACGTAGTGCTATTCCACGGCTGCTGCCATAACCCTACCGGCATCGATCCTACGCTGGAACAGTGGCAAACACTGGCTCAGATGTCTGTCGAAAAAGGTTGGTTACCGCTGTTTGACTTCGCATACCAGGGCTTTGCCCGTGGTCTGGAAGAAGATGCAGAAGGTCTGCGCGCATTTGCGGCTCTGCACAAAGAGCTGATCGTTGCCAGCTCCTACTCCAAGAACTTTGGACTGTACAATGAGCGTGTAGGCGCCTGTACGCTGGTTGCTGCCGATGCTGAAACCGTTGACCGTGCGTTCAGCCAAATGAAATCAGCCATTCGCGCTAACTATTCCAACCCACCAGCACACGGTGCATCCGTAGTGGCCACGATTCTGAGCAACGACGCGCTGCGTGCCATCTGGGAACAGGAACTGACTGATATGCGCCAGCGCATTCAGCGCATGCGTTTACTGTTTGTGAATACGTTGCAAGAGAAAGGTGCAAACCGCGACTTCAGCTTTATCATCAAACAGAACGGCATGTTCTCGTTTAGCGGCCTGACCAAAGAGCAGGTTCTGCGTCTGCGTGAAGAGTTTGGTGTCTACGCTGTCGCTTCCGGACGCGTAAACGTGGCAGGAATGACGCCAGACAACATGGCGCCGCTGTGCGAAGCGATTGTTGCAGTACTGTAATCTATCGCGCACAAAAAAGGCCGCAAATGCGGCCTTTTTATTTATTAAACGAATTACCAGACAGGCATTTCATCTTGCAGGAACGGGTTATGTAGCCGTTCGTTACCCAGCGTAGAAAGTGGGCCGTGCCCCGGAATAAACGTTACGTCATCGCCTAACGGCAATAGTTTACGTTTAATCGAATCGATCAGTTGGCTGTGATCACCGCGCGGGAAATCGCTGCGCCCTACGCCACCTTTGAAAATCACGTCACCTGAAATCAGTAACTTTGATTGCTCATCAAAGAAGACCACATGTCCCGGTGTATGACCCGGACAATGCAGAACCTGTAACGTCACGTTGCCAACGCTTATCCTGTCACCTTCATTCAACCAGCGATCGGGCGTCAGCGGCTCACAATCGCCCAGGCCAAACATGCGGCTCTGAGCAGGGAGTCCCTGTAACCAGAACTCATCTTCTTTTTCCGGGCCAATAACCGGTACACCATAATGCTGTGCCAGTTCAGCCGCCGCGCCTACGTGATCAAGATGACCATGGGTAAGCAGGATCTGCATAAGCGTCAGACCGCTGGCATCCACTTCCTGTTTGATTTTCTCGGCATCGCCGCCGGGATCGACCAGCGCGGCCAGACGAGTCTGCTCACACCAGATTAGCGAGCAGTTCTGGGCGAATGCAGTGACCGGAATAATACGATAGTTCATACAGCTCCTGTTTCATTAAGCTTATGGATCACCAGTGCCGTGCAGGGCCGGTGTCAATATGCACAAAGTTACTGCTGGGGTAGTATCCTACACCACCTGCGCGCATAGATAACGCAGCTTTGCGAATATTACTTAATGCGATGCCTTCAATATGGAAATCCATGGCCTGACCTTTAGTGTGGTAGCTTTTCTTGGCCACACCACGGCTACGTGCACGGAGTTCATTATTGGTATCGATAGAGCGATAGCCTGAAATCAGCTGTACGGGTTTACGCGTGCCCAGCAGGCCCTGCAGACGGAAGAGTTGATCAAACAGTCCCGGGTCAATGGATTTCACTTTATTGGCCCGAAAATCACGGAAAAAGTGGTTAAGTTTTGCTAATTCGTCCTGAATATAGCCCCTGCCATCAAAAAACTCTGCTTTTATTGACTCACCGGTATGCAGGTTATTCAGAGTCAATATACGCGGACGTGGGGTAGAGAGTGTTGCAAACGCAGGCGTAGGCAAGATGGCAGCGCCGAGGGCAATACCACCAAGCGCCAGCAGTTTGCGGCGATTAGCGTCAAATTTGTCCATGGTATTAAGGTCTACAAGGTCAATGTTATCGTATGTATGCTCTAGCGCACGCGGGAAACCTTATCTGGCTAAGTAGTCCACGTCAAGGCTCCCAACCCCAGGAAATACGGGGCTCACAGCCATTTGGCCCCGTTTCCAGCATAACTTACGACAATCATTTTCCTCGAACTGCTTCATTTATCTGATTAATTGCTCGGCTTTTGACACAATTTGTGCGCTGGATCGCGCTGTCAGATCGTAATTGTAAATATCTGTACGATACTGCGTGCGCCCATCAGGGCCGACAAATGCGGTCAGATAGTAGAGGTTGACCGGGATATTCTGGCGAATATTCACGTACCGCGTATCCCCTTGCTTCAGGGCATCCGAGATGCGCGTATCATTCCAGCCCGCATCCTGTAGCAGCATATTTGCCAGCTCAGAGGCCTTATTCACCCGCACGCAGCCGGAGCTTAATGCCCGCGTATCCTTCTGGAACAGATTGTGGTTCGGCGTGTCGTGCAGATAAATAGCGTCCGAACTCGGCATGTTGAATTTATAGCGTCCGAGCGAGTTACGCGCTCCCGGAGCCTGCTGGAAGCGGAACGGCAGATTGGAGGCAGTGATGGTAGCCCAGTCTACCTGCCACGGATCTATCGTTTCTTTGCTGTTCCAGCCGCGCATCACGGTATAACCGTGACGCTCAAGATACCCCGGATCATTCCAGACCTTAGGCAGGATATCTTTTCGGGCCAGCGTTGGCGGCACGTTCCACGGTGGGTTAACGACCACGTTATTCAGCGCACTGCTCATCATCGGCGTTTTACGATCGGGACGCCCGACAATAACGCGCGAGGCCAGCACCTGATTGCCATTCTGATAATAAACCAGCGAATAGGCAGGAATGTTCACCATGATACCGGTAGACAGCTCACTCGGCAGCAGGCGCAAGCGCTGAATATTTAACGCCAGCACGCCCGCACGCTGAGCAGGCGTCACGTTCAGCCAGTCACGTGTGGCTGGGCCAATCGCGCCATCTGCGCCAAGTCCCTGCCACGTCTGAAAACGCTTTACCGCATCAACCAATTCACGATCGTAGGTGCCACGACCTTCTTTGCCAGACGTACTGACGGCAGGCTCCAGCATCCCGGTTCGGCGCAAAATTTCACGCAGCGCGGGGATGTCATTACTCCACTCCCCCGGACGCAGCGTTGCTGTACTGGTGAGCTGCGGCCAGGGACGTGTATCGCCCACCAGCTTGAGCAGTGATTCATGCATGGCTGCATACTGCGGATGTTGAGGCGCAAGGCTGGCCACAAATGAAGTCAGTTGACCGTTATCCAGTGCGACCTGCCACTGGTTGATGACGGAAATCGGCGGCGTCGTTAGCGCATAGGGCTTATCGCTGTAAAGCCAGCGATTACCTTTGACAGGGATGTTAGCAATAAAGTGCAGATACCCCATCATCGCATCAGAGAGCACGATGTCTCTCGCCTGACCGGTTACTGCCGGGTCAGTCAGAAGTGCAACCCAGGTAGTGAACTGCGGCTGAAAGCCGGCAATTGCAACCTCGGCTAACTGTTGCTGAAATGCCTTTACCGCATCACGATTTTCCCACATCGGCTTCATTTCGCGTGCGGCATACAGCAGTTCCAGCTGGCTCATGTAAACCGGCGTATAACCTGCTGGCAGTTGAGAGTGTATTTCGGCGCGGGCTTTATCGACAGACACGCCTTCTGGCAGCGGTTGAATACCCGCCATGATAGCCGTCGCAGAAGATTGAACCTGCGGCTGCGATAACGCTGTTGGCTGTTCACTGACGGTCGCAGAGCTATCGCCAGGGATCATTTCAGGCTCATCGGCCTGAGCATTGAACAGTGGAGCGAATGTTACGGCCAGGCACAAACTGATTGCCGACAGCCGACGACCACACATTTTATTAAGCAACATCCCTTGCCCCCTGTTTTCTTTATCATACTCTGAATAGCCAGGCCGTCTGTATTCCCCTTTATTCTGACGAGGGTCGGACCTGTAAAACGCCGATACAAACTGAAGTATGACGAGCAAGCCTGTGACGCGTTAGGCTCACCTTTAGTATATAAACATCAAAAACTTTTTGCCTAACCTAATGTAAAGAAGTCTAAAGAAATTACACCAGGCATGAAGTCTTTTCGGAAAAAGATAAGGCGGCCATGTAGCCGTAATGCCAGTCAGTTAGCGCCTCAGTTTCAGTAAACTGGCGGAGGTAAAGAACATGCTATCTCGGAAATAGAGTTCCGTTCACCTCATGCTCATTGTTTCTCTGAAACACGGATTCCCGTGAACGTGTAAAGGGCGTTCTCCGCCACGCCCTTTACAATCCCGGCTCCCGGCGGGAAAATTGTTGCTACGCAATACCCTCCGCTTATTCCTCCTGGCTACCGGGCCGGGCGCGAGGAAGCGTCCCTGCAAAGCGCGCCCTGAGCCAGCATCCATGCTGGCTCTCCCGGCCTTACGGAAACACGTCGGCAATTTTCAGCCGGACCAGCCCACACCTGACCATCTGCGTTTTTGTTTAAACAGCAAAACAGCTTTTACTGAAAGTCAGGGCATTGAAGCGATGACCCCTGTCCGGCTGAAAATCGATGAGGCGTTGACGTCTGCCCGGGACTGCCCGCAGGGATGCGGGCAGAGGGGATGGCCTGCATGGATGCAGGCTCGGCCCCGACCCGACAGGCAGACGGCATAAGACGAATGAATCGCGCAGCGACGATTTTCCCGCCGGGAGCCTGGGTTGCAAGGGAGGTGGCGGTGAGCCTCCCTTGCACGTTCACAGGTATCTGCGCTTCAGAGAAATGACACCACTGAGGTGAACGGAACCCTGAGCAAGAATCACATGTTCATCATACATGCTTAACTGATGAGCATTAGCCATGTAGCCGCCTTTTTACTTATTACTTAGCTTGCCTGCGAGGAGGCATCTTCAGTCCCCGGCAGTGGTTCCGGTAACTGAGGCGCAAATCCGCGCAACCCCACCACGTGAACGTGTTCGGTGTTCTGGAAGACTTTACGCACCAGTTTGTAGGTGGTGCCTTTCTCTGGGCTGATGTTTTCCGGCGCAGCGATAATCAGCTGCATCTGCAAACGCTCACACAGCTCAAACAAGGTCGCAATAGAACGCGCATCGAGTCGTGCAGCTTCATCAAGGAACAGCAGACGGCAAGGAGAGATATCTTTCCCGCGCAATCTGCGGCCTTCATCTTCCCAGCTTTGCACCACCATCACCAGAATAGACATCCCGGTCCCGATCGCTTCACCCGTTGACAACGCACCAGACTCAGCACGCAGCCAGCCGTCAGAGCCACGGTTAACCTCAACTTCCATTTCCAGATAGTTACGATAATCCAGCAGCTCTTCACCAATGGTTTGTGGCGTACGTTGCCCCATGTCTATCTGCGGATTCAGACGCTGATACAGCTTCGCCAGCGCTTCTGAGAAGGTCAGGCGATTGCTGTTAAACAAATCCTGATGCTGTTCATGCTGCTCTGAAAGTACGTCCAGCAAGGTAGCATGTGTTTCACGCACATTGACGTTCAGGCGAACGCTGTTGACCTGGCCAAACGACACGCTTTGCAACCCCTGGTTCAGCATGCGAATACGGTTCTGTTCACGCTGAATGGTCTTACGAATAATGTTCGCCACGCTGCGTGAGCTGATCGCCAGCTTCTGTTCGCGTGAGGTTAACTCTTCCGTCAGACGGCTCAGCTCAATCTCCATCTGTTCAATGGCTTCAACCGGATCATCGGTACGAATAATATCCTGGCGAATACGTTCACGCAGATGCTGGTAAACCGCGACGAAGAACTGAATTTTGCGCTCTGGACGTTTTGGATCTTCAGACAGACGCAACACATCGCGCAGGTGCTCGTTATCCGCAACCGCCAGACGTAGCGCACCGAGCGCCTTATCCGACATCGAACGCAGTTCGTCACCGGAAAGATAGGCCAACTCGCGGCGGTGCAGACGACGTTCCACACCGTTATCTTTCACCATCCGCATGACTGCACACCAGCCGGCTTTGGCGGTGACTACCTGCTCGCGCATTTCATGATAATCACGTTCCAGCTTGCGTAGTCTGCGGGTCAGGTTTTCCATCTCCGCTTCGCAGAAAGTCAGTGCTTTCTCAAGTTGGTTGCGGCGTGCACGGTTGTTGCTGAGCTGCGCATGCAGTTCGTCACGGCGAATACGCGCACGCTCTTCGGCACCGCTGTCCGCACGAACGCCGATATCCTGCAGTTCACGTTGTAAATCGTTAAGCAGCTCTTTTTTGGTGTCATAAGAGCTTTTCAGCGATGCCATGACCTGGTTGTACTGGCTTAACTGTGCGGCGTGGCTGCGCAGCGCTTCGCGAGCGCGGGTACGTTCGGCTTCCGCCTGTTCCAGGCGTTCACGCAATTTTTCGTTCAGATCGCTATTGCCGCTCAGCATTTCGGCTGAGTCGGAATAACTAAAGTGCGCCCGACGCTGTACGACTTCGGTCAGCGCAAAAGCCTGCTGACGCGCATCGCGCTGCATCTGCTGGGAATACGCATAGTCTTCCTTCAGCTGTTCAAACTGCTCAGGGTCATTTTGCAGAACCGAAACGATAGGTTCCAGTTTCGCCAACTGATTGCCATGTTGCTGTACAAAACGCGCGGCTTCCTGAGCTTCATCCAGACGCTCGCGAATTTCGTCTACGCGATCGGCTAGCGTATCATCTGCCAGCAGATTCAAGCGCGGCAGCAGGCGGTTCAGCGCAGAGACGCCCTCTTTCGCCTGTTCAAACTGCATACGGCTTTGCTGGTTATCATTTTCATGATTGGTCAGCGCACGTTCCAGTTCAACGCGACGGCTATTCAGTTGGCGAATTTCCGCTTCTGGATCGGCTTCAAACGCCACCGACAGATGGCTGCCGATAAAGCGACTGAACGCCTGATGCAGACGCTGGGTTTTCTGGACGTCAAAGGAGAGCGTGGCGAAACGTTCAGACAGCCCTTCACGCTCGGCATGCAGGGTTTCGATACGGCTTTCACGTGCTGCACGCCCAAAAATAGGCACCGTCGGGAAGCGAGAATAACGCCACTGACGCTCGGCAGTTTTCACCACCACCGCATTTTCCACTTCATCAACGCTGAAGACGCTGTCATCAAACGACTGCGGATCCCCTTCGATGAAATAGAGATCTTCCGGGCAATCTGTCAGCCCTTCAAGCTGTTCGGTAATCAGCGACAGATCCGGTACCACAATGGCATGACGCGAAGGACCGTATAGCGCAGAGAAGTACGGTGCATCTTCAAGGCTAACGTCATCATAAATTTCTGACAGCAGTACGCCGCCAAAGCGTTCCGCCAGCGCGTTCAGACGCTGATCTTCCGCCCCGCCCGGTTGACTTAAACGTTCAATCTCTTCATCAACTGCATTTTTACGTGCACCGACTTCATCACGCTCAACAATGGCCTCACGCTCGCGCTCCAGCAATTGTTGCAGATACTCGGTCACCTCCTGGCTCGAGGTAAACTCTTCGCCACACTGCTCGCTAAGCTGACTCAGGCTATTTTGCGCAGCCAGCCAGACAGGTGCCCGCTTCATCAAATGCTGAATACGGGATTGCAGCTGTTCCTGCTCCTGACGCAGTGTCATACGCTGTTCGCTGGCAGACGAGACGCTGTCCGACAAGGCGGCGATGCGCGCTTCCAGCTCCTGGTGCAGCGCTTCCAGCTCATCGATATCGAACTGTTTACCCTGACGCTTGCAGAATTCGGCCAGCAGACGCTCGGCATCCTGCTGTTCGCGCAGACGCTGCTCCAGTTCGCTCAGTCGCATACGCAACGGCTGAACCTGTTCTGCCAGGTGGCGCTGTTCCACGCCTTCGCGCAGCAGTTCACGCGCCACGCTCCAGGCTTCACCGCGCGCCAGCGGGCCGTTGATAGCCGCCACCAGCTGATAAGCCTGTTCGAACTGGCTATGCGCGGTTTGCGCCACGCTCATTTTTTGTTCAAGCGTCAGCAGTTTTTCAGTGGCTTCCTGCTCTTTGGCCTGGAAAGTCTCCAGCCATTCGGCGGCGCTGTCGGCTGTCAGGTCCGGTAAGTGGCAGAGCTCTTTCGCCCGGTTTAGGGCCTGGATCGCCTGAGTATACTGGATGGCTCGCGTTTGCTGGACGTCCAGCGCTTGCTGGTAATCGGCAAGCTGGCTTTTCAGCTCATCCACTTCCAGCTCAGCGGCTTCTGCGCGGGCTTCGTTTTCATCCTGGCGGTCAACGGCTTCCGCGACCACCTCGTTTTGTTCTTCAAGACGGACCTGCAATTCTTCGAGATCCGCCTCGTAGCGTTCAATTTTTTCCTGCTGACGCAGCGCGGTTTGCACCAGATTCAGGTGATCGCTCGCGGCCTGGTAATCAGCTTCCAGATCGCCTTCCGCACCGTTGTGCTCACCCAGTTCGCGCGCCATATCCACGTGTTTGTACTGCTCTGCCGCCAGCTGCTTGCGAGAGGTATACAGTTCACGACGATATTCCAGTGCTTTATCCAGATGGATACGACGTTCATTGGCGTGGCGCATATAATCTGCGGCCACATAGTTGGTCGCTTCACTGATTAAATGCTTAAACAGGTCGCGGTCAGACTGCGTTACGCGAATCGCTTCCAGCGTCATACGGTTTTCACGAAGCGCGGCTTCCATATCCTGGAACGCTTTACGTACGCCGCTGTTTTCCGGCAGCAGGTAGTCACGCAGTGAACGGGTAATGGCGCTGGAGATCCCGCCGTACAGCGAGGCTTCAATCAGACGGTAGAATTTACTACGATCGGACGCAGAGCGCAGACGACGGGCAATGATGCCCAGATCGAACATCAATGAGTGATAATCGGTTATTGAGTTGAACTGCTTAAACTGCACGCCTTCCATCTCATCAAGCTTCTCTTTCAGCTCAGGTAGAGACAGTACGCGCGCCTGGCGTTCGTTCAGCGTTTCCGTCACCAGTTGGGTTGGCTGTACCGACATCGGCAGCCCCTGAATGGCAAACGGTTTGATATCCACTTTGCGATCGCGACCAGCAACCTGTTGCAGACGCACCCCCACGACCACGCGCTGATGACGCGAGTTGAGGACGTCGAGCATTGAATAACAAACTCCTGCTTTCAGCTTACCGTGCAGGCCTTTATCACGTGAACCGCTGGTTGCACCGGCTTCGGTGGTGTTACGGAAATGCAGCAGGGTTAAGTCCGGAATGAGCGCCGTAACAAATGCCGCCATGGTGGTGGATTTACCCGCACCGTTACCACCGGACAGCGTGGTGACCAGCTCATCGAGATCAAACGTACGGGCAAAAAAACCATTCCAGTTAATCAGCGTAAGTGAGCGAAATTTACCGCGTTCAATCATTATTCTTCTTCTCCACTGTCCGGCTGATTCTCTTCGGGCTCATCGTTGAGCTGCAGACGGTTCTCGACCGCCATCGCTTCACCATCACGAATTAAGCGACGCTGTGCTTCACGCGGATCGTCACCGCTACGCACATCCGCACCAAAGCGGAAGACAGATTCCGTAATACGGAATTTGCTGCTGTCGTGGCCCAGAAACCACACCATGCCTAAGCGGCGCAAGCGGTTGAGCGAAGAACGCACTTTTTCCTGTAGCTTCTGGCGGTCAACGTCAGAACCGGTTGAACGGTTGTTCACCAGCTTCAGTAACTTCGCTTCATCTGCCAGCGTTAGCAGCTCGTCGTACAGCTCTTGCTGGGTAAAAATCCCTTCGTTCGCCAGGCGTTCCGGGCTGAGATAGAGATAGCAAAGAATTTTACCCACCATCATGTCCAGTTCTGACAGGACCGAACGAGGAATGAGCGTCGTGGAACGCGGGCGAAGGTAGAAGAACCCTTCCGGCGCACGGATTAATTCCACGTTATATCGGCTATAAAACTCTTCAAAATATTCCTGAAAATCCATCAGGAAGGCATGATTATCCAGTTCATCCAGACCGATATGGCGGCCCGAACGTAAGGCACTATCCAGTGCCGGAAATAACGGATTCGCCAGCGCCTGCGCCAGCTTTACCGGCATCACTTGTTCAATATTTGTCAATGACATGCGCCTGTACCTTGGCTCCGTAATCATTAATCGGCTGCCATTTGGCTGGCAGTCCGGTGAAGTCTGCTTGCGCTACGCCAAGGCGTACCGCCTGATCGATAACAATACGCGCGACGTCGAAATGACGCGCACGTGGGTATTGCGCCAGATACTCGCGCACTACCAAACCGAGATCCAGTGGTGTTTGTCTGGATTTGTAGATAGCCAGCTGTTCTTCGATGATCGCCGCCAGCTGCTCACGGATCTCGTTAAATTCTTCATATTCCAGGTCTTCCGGAAGTTCACCGGTGACCTCTTCGTCACGCAGCACCATCTCCTCGTCACGCATATCCAGCAGACGATCGGCGTTGGCATAGGTCAGCGCCCACGGGTCGTCAAAGTAGGTCTGCACGGACTGACGCAGACGCTGGGCGAAGACGCGGTTTTTATCCATGTCGATCGCGGTACGAATAAATTTATGCACGTGACGATCGTAGCCGATCCACAAGTCAATGGACTGCTGGCCCCAGCTAATAATGCGGTCGAGCTTGCTTTGTAAATCAAACACCAGCCGATCGACAAAATGCAAATCGTCATGCGTCATCGTGGCGTCCTGGATGCGTAACAGGTTAGCCTGCAGCTTATCCCCTGCCGCTTCCAGCGTATCTTGCAGTTCACGCAGCGTACCAGATGTTTCAGACAGCAGCATTTCACAGCTGGAAATCGCCGCCCGCCAGTCTTTGTTTAGCAACTGTGCGATGTCGTCTTTTACCTGCTGCTGCTGTTCATCCATGATGCGCTGGGTCAGATCGATACTGTCGAAAATCTCCGCCACCGAGTATTTCAATGGCGCATAGACGTTGCGATGCCAGTGGAACTCATCACCACCTTCCGCTGCCGCATCCGCCGCGCGCTTCAGTTCGCCTGCCACAATTGACAGCTGCATAGAAAGACGCAGCGTAGAGAATTCGCGCTGACGAATATAGTAATCTGTGATGCCAATCCCGAGCGGCGTTAAACGGTAAATGGCGTTGCCTTCAGCCTGCTCGCTGGTAAAGCGGTTCAGCAGACGTTGACGCACCATATCGTTGATCGCGTTGTTGGCGCGGACGCCGATGGTTTCGCTGGTTTGCTCAAACGCATCACTCACATGGCGGAACGCATCCACCAGTTCACCTTCACTCATCTCACCGTCAAGTCGCTCACCGTTCAACGTGGCGATCGCCAGCAGGAACGAAAGTCTGTCTACCGGCAGAGAGATGGAGAAGTCATTTTTTCTGGCCCAGGCAACCAGTTCGGGGACTGTCTGGGAAAATTCACTCATAGGTTATCCTTGCATCTGCGGCTCGGGCCGGACGTTTAATCGCGGTGACATGAATATAGCGCCCAAGGCTGATATACGGTTCCTGGCGGCAATAACGTGTTTCTATTTCTGTTAAAGCATCAAAACAGTCATGCTGTTTTTGTTTATCACGCAGATAATCATGAAACACCCTCACGCCCGTTTTACCGGTTATCTCCCAGCCAATCTCCTCCAGCCAGCCATAGACCTGCTGAGGGTCGCGCGGAAAATCGGGAGACAACGTGCGCCGTTTCTTTTTATACATTCCCTGCTGTACATAGCCGAAATTACCGACCAACACATTACGCATCAACAGACCGTTTGCATTGTAGAACATCAGCGATAAAGCACCGCCCGGGCGTAACATCGACCACAATGTTTTTAAGACGGCTTGCGGATCGGCCACCCATTCCAGCACAGCATGAAACAATATCAGATCAACCTGAGAATCCAAATGCTGTGGGATGTCCTGAGCGGCACAATGTATAAAATGCATGTTGTCGCTCACACCTTGCTCTTCTGCCGCCCGTTGCGCTCGCGCCACCATCTCAGCAGAAAGATCGCACAAGGTGACGTGATGGCCCCGCTGCGCCATCAGAATGGCTGTCTGCCCTTCTCCGCCACCCGCATCAAGCACACGCAACGTTTGGCCCGCGTAGTCGGCAAGAAGTTTGTCCAGATCCTGCCAGAGGATCGTCTGACGAAGCTGACCTTTGGTGGTGCCGTAAATGTTACGGGAAAACTTCTCTGCAATGTCATCAAAATTGCGATCCCGCATCGGGCTCTCCACATGCTGGCTTTAGGGTGACTAAGTAAAACCGCTATTTTGTCACACCCACGCCGAGAATGAACCTTCCTGGTGTAATATCCCTGCTGATCCCCTGCTGTATGGTTAAAAAAGGAACCAAAAAGGATGCTTTTTACGCTGAAGAAAGTGATTGGCGGTATGATGCTGCCACTTCCGCTAATGCTCATTATCATGGGCATAGGCCTGGCGCTGCTCTGGTTTAGCCGCTTTCAAAAAACAGGGAAAGTGTGCATTAGCCTGAGTTGGCTGGCACTGTTACTTCTAAGCTTGCAGCCCGTCGCCGACAGTCTGCTGAAACCGATTGAGGATAGCTATCCAACCTGGCAGGATACACAAAAAGTGGAATACATTGTGGTGCTGGGCGGAGGGTATACCTGGAATCCACAGTGGGCGCCGAGTTCAAACCTGATCAGCAACAGTCTTCCGCGTCTGAATGAAGGTATTCGCCTTTGGCGTGCTAACCCGGGATCGAAGCTTATCTTTACCGGCGCTGCGGCAAAGAGCAATAACGTCAGTACTGCAGAAGCGGGAGCCCGCGTAGCGCAGTCACTGGGTGTGCCGCCCGGTGATATCATCACGCTGGATAAACCTAAAGACACCGAAGAAGAAGCCACAGCGGTTAAGCAGGCCATCGGCAGCGCGCCGTTCCTGCTGGTGACCTCCGCATCGCACTTACCGCGAGCAATGATTTTCTTCCAACAGGCCGGACTACATCCGTTGCCCGCGCCAGCCAACCAGTTAGCGATTGACTCACCGCTTAATCCGTGGGAGCGCGCGATCCCCTCTCCCGTCTGGTTGATGCATAGCGATCGTGCTGGTTACGAAACGTTGGGGCGTATCTGGCAGTGGCTAAAAGGATCAGAGCATTGACAGGAATGTTGCCTGATGGCGACACTAACGCGTCTTATCAGGCCTACGTGTTCAGCGCAGAATTGTAGGCCGGATAAGGCGTTCACATGTTCATCAGGCGAGCCACGGCAGCAGTGATTTCGTGGCCAGGTCAAAGTTAGATCGATTAAAACGTCCGGTGTTGACCAGTTGCGCCACCTCATCCCATAACACATACAGCCAGCGCCGCCAGATGAAGGACTCCGCCACGGGCGCGCGTTGCAGGTATTGCCAAAGCAGACTTTCCGCCAGCGCATTATCCATTAAACGGAACAATTCATACTCTCTGGGCGCCCACAGCATCAAACCCGGTCCGACCATGGCCAGAAGCTGATCGCTACGGGCGTCTTTGAGCATGCTACGTAAACTAAAATTACCGTGGATCAGCACGCAGTTATCATTGAATCCTTCAAATAAAGCGGGCAAACACTCACGGGTACGAAACAGGATCCGCTTATCCTGCATCGTCAGCCCGGTATTGTTGAACTGATTTAACGTGGTCCACAACACTTCAACACGCTGACGATACCAGGATGGCCAGATATTCTCTTGCGTGTTATCCACCATTCCCACGCAGCCACGGCTATCCTGCCGATGCCATGACAGCAGACCTTCTACGATCTGATCTTTTAAATGCTCCCAGCGTTCGGGCGTTCGGGCTGGCGCTTCCACCGGCACGCCACGTAAACGCTCAAGCAGTAGCACATCGGGACCGGGATGCTCCTCGTGGGTTAAGACCCCATAAATGACGGGCATTCGCACCGTACCACTGCGCGCCAACATGGAGGTTTTCCATGCCAGCTGCTGCGCCATACCTGGCGTGGTGAAACTTCTCGCCATCAGCGGCATCGGATTTCCCTGGCTGTCGTACAGTGACCACAGGGCCGTATCCACTTTTTCATTCACGCATTCTATGCGACTGAGTTTTTCGCCCAGCAGGTGGCTGAGTTCGGCACGCAACTGTTCCATTTCAGATTGCCCTCATAAATGCTACTGCTTTCATAATGAGCGTCGTGCAGACAGATGTCACCCGGATGAGATCAATTGATGAAAAGAAAAGTGGAGGGAAAGCGCAACGATACGACACTCCTCCCAAAAATACGCCTCAATATGGGGGGAGTGCCGTGAGAAAAACTAATGCATTTCGGCGCGAACGCGCTCAAGATCTTCGGCAGTGTCTACGCCGGTACCCGGGACTTCTTTTGCGACGGCAACGTGAATTTTTTCGCCGTACCACAGCACTCGCAGCTGCTCCAGCATTTCGATATGCTCAAGCGGGCTAGGCTGCCAGTTAACATAGCGGCGAATAAAACCGGCGCGATAGCCGTAAATGCCCAGATGGCGCAGGAAGGTGTCCCCCACCGTTTCCAGACTTTTGGCGAAACGATCGCGATCCCATGGGATGGTCGCGCGTGAAAAATAGAGAGCATATCCTTCAGCGTCCAACACGACTTTTACCGCATTCGGATTAAATGCCTCTTCCGCACTGTGAATCGGAGCCGCAAGAGTCGCCATACCGACCTGACGTTGCGCCAGATTCTCAGCCACCTGGCGAATAATGACCGCAGGAATCATCGGCTCATCACCCTGTACGTTCACAATAACGGTATCATCGCTAAAACCACATTTCTCGACGACTTCCGCCAGGCGCTCCGTACCAGACTGGTGATCGGCGCGAGTCATGCACACTTCGCCACCCACCGCTTCTACCGCGCGAGCGACATCCTCGTGATCGGTAGCAACGATGATACGTTCAGCGCCAGATTCACGCGCACGCTCCAGTACATGCACGATCATCGGTTTACCGTTGATATCCAGCAACGGCTTACCAGGCAGACGTGTGGACGCATAGCGCGCAGGAATAATGACCACAAAACTCATGATTTACTCTCATCAGCAGTCAGAACGCGGGCTTCGGTTTCCAGTAACACGGGAATGCCATCACGCAGTGGGAAAGCAAGGTTATCCAGTTTACAAATCAGTTCCTGTTTTTCCTGGTTAAACCAGAGTTTGCCATTGCATACCGGGCAGGCAATGATTTCAAGCAGACGATGATCCATAGTTCCTCCAGATGGACCGGATTGTGAATCCGTAAATATTAACATAATCGCTTAAAGGGCTGGGTCTATTTCCCAACCATGGCGTGCATCAGCAAATAAACCTTCAGGATAACGTCCCAGCGTCACGCGTGTTGCCTGTTGCCAGCGGGCAAAATCGTCAATCGCCTGAAACAATCCTTTTTGCAACGTCACTCCAGGCTTAACCCCATCCTGTAACCACAGCGAAATAACGTCCAGCACACCTGTTTTGCGGTGCATTTTGGCATCCATCCGCCCAACCAACTGTCCACGATGCAGCAACGGCAAGACAAAATAACCATACTGACGTTTCGGTGCTGGCGTGTAACACTCCAGCCGATAGCTAAAATCGAATAGCTGCTCTGCCCGTTTACGATCCCAGACCACCGGATCAAAAGGTGATAATACTGCACTGTGAGTCGCCGTTAATTTGCCCGCCAGCGCCTGTTCAAGCAGCGGCTGAAGGTGGCTATGCAGCCACAAGGCTCCTAGCCCCTCAACGTCGACAGGAATAATCTGCCGCTGTTCCGCCCGTTCGTTGCACCAGTTTTTTAGCGCCGGGCGCTTCAGGCGGTAGTAGTCTGCCAGCCATTGTTCGCGGAAAATCCCCAGACTGCGGGCGCTGTTATCCAGCATGACACTTTCCGCATCTTCCTGCGAAAGTGGATCGCGTTCATCGTCCCAGTGCGGCATGACGCGATGGGTTAAATCATACACTCGCTGGAAATTACGCCGTTCCACGACCATCACTTTCCCGGCGGTGAACAACCCTTCAAGATGACGCTTCTGCGGTTTCCATTCCCACCAGCCGCTGGTCCCTTTGCGTGGATGCTCAAAATCAGCTGAGCGTACCGGCCCGTTATGCTGGATGTGCTGGAGCAGTTGCTCAATCTCATGCGCATGTTCTTTCATCCACGCTGCTTTATATTTCCAGCCCATATTCTCCGGGGCCAGCATGCGGTGACGTATCAGCATAAAATCGCTGCGCGGCAAAAAACAGGCCTCGTGCGCCCAGTATTCCATCAGTTCGCCCTGCTGTAACGAGTCGTCCAGCCATTGGGGGGAATAATCGCCTAAACGACTAAACAGCACCAGGTAAGGACTGCGCGCCACAATATTGATGGTGTCGATTTGCAGTAACGACATGCGCGAAATGGTCGCGAGAATATCTGCCGGGGTTGCCCGGCGGCGTGTTTTTTTCAGCAGACCTTGAGCAGCAAGGTGAAGATGACGGGCATCCGTCAGAGAAAGGCGCGGCAACGACATTTATGGCCTCATAAATGATTCGCTGCCGCAGCGTGAATCAGTTAGCGAGTCAGCGAGATTAAGCTATTCAGCAATACATCAGGCCGATCGCCTGACAAATGTGCATCAACAGGTAAATACCACCAGTTTTCATCGGCAAATGCCCGGCACTTAACCGCATCTTTTTCCGTCATGACCAGCGTTTGCCCGGCGTCTACAAACGCACTGACGTCACTGTAGGTCAGAGACTGATGGTCTGCCAGCGCAATGCTTTTTTGCACGCTGGCACCACATGCTTTCAGCGTGGCAAAAAAACGCGGTGGATGACCAATGCCCGCCATGGCGACAATATTGGACAATTGCGCCACATCACGGCGTTCACCTGTACGTAAATTAACGGCCAGCCCCGGTTCAAGTCGCATAGGGATTTCCCCTGGTTGCGCAACGCCACCGTTAACAATAGTCGCATCCACCGATTTAAGGCGACCTGCGCGTTCCCGCATTGGACCAGCGGGAAGCCACCAGCCGTTGCCAAACCGACGTTCGCCGTCAATGACTACGATTTCAACATCTCGCGCCAGACGATAGTGCTGTAGTCCATCGTCCGTCACAATAATCTGCACGTCGTGTTGGGCCAAAATGGCCTTTACCGCATCCGATCTTACCGGGGATACCGCTACCGGCACGCCGGTACGTTGGGCGATCAGCACAGGTTCATCGCCCGCTTCTGCGGTAGTAGTATCAGCGGTTAGCAACAGCGGGTAAGCAGTCGCTTTCCCGCCATAACCACGCGACACCACACCCACGCGAATCCCGCGTTGTCGCAGTTGTTCAACCAACCAAATCACCACCGGCGTTTTACCGTTTCCGCCCGCGGTAAGGTTTCCGACCACCACAACCGGGACTGGCGCGCGCCATGCGCGTTTAAGCCCCAACTTGTAGCATAAGCGGATCGCACCACTCACCAGGCCATACAGCCAGGAGAGTGGAAGTAACAATCGCCACAGCGGCGATTCACCAGACCAGATACGTGCGATCATTGACCAAATTGCATTTTATGTAATTGCGCATACACCCCGCGCTGCTCAATCAGCTCGCTATGAGTCCCGCGTTCGACAATCAGACCATCCTCCACCACGATGATTTCGTCGGCTTGTTCAATGGTTGAAAGACGGTGAGCAATGACCAGAGAAGTACGGTTTTTCTGTAGCTCATCCAGCGCAGACTGAATCGCGCGTTCAGATTCAGTATCAAGAGCCGATGTTGCTTCATCAAGGATCAGTATTGGGCTGTCACGCAACAAGGCACGGGCAATAGCGATACGCTGACGTTGTCCGCCGGAAAGCAGGACGCCGTTTTCACCAATCACCGTATCCAGGCCATTGTCCATCTTGTTGATGAAATCCATAGCGTAGGCCATCTGTGCCGCTTTTTCGATCTGCTCACGGCTGTACATATCGGTACGCGCGTAGGCGATATTGTTGGCAACCGTATCGTTAAACAAGTGCACATTCTGCGAAACCAACGCAACCTGATCGCGCAGTGATGCCAGGGTATATTCGCGCAGATCGTGTCCGTCCATCAGAATCTGCCCTTCATCAACATCGTAGAAGCGCGTAATCAGGCTGGCGAGAGTGGATTTCCCTGAGCCCGAACGGCCAACCAGAGCAACGGTTTTACCCGCTGGAATATTCAGGTTGATGTTACGCAGAGCCGGTACTTCACGTCCCGGATAAGTGAAAGTCACGTTGCGGAACTCGAGATCGCCGGTAGCACGATCGATCACACGTTTACCTTCATCTTTCTCCTGTTCGCTATCCAGTATCGTAAATAAGGTCTGGCATGCCGCCATACCGCGCTGGAACTGCGCGTTGACGTTGGTCAGAGATTTCAACGGACGCATTAATGCGATCATTGAGGAGAAGACAACCGTAATTGTACCTGCTGTCAGGTTTTCCATTACGCTTGGGAAGCTGGCCGCATACAACACGAAGGCCAGTGCCAAAGACGCAATCAGCTGGATGATAGGGTCGGAGATAGAAGAAGCAGAAACCATCTTCATGCCCTGCAAACGCATCTTGTTGCTGACATTATCAAAGCGCTTGGTTTCAACTTCCTGACCACCAAAAATCAGAACTTCTTTATGGCCTTTCAGCATCTGCTCCGCACTGGTTGTAACCTGCCCCATGGTGTTTTGCATGTTTTTACTGATGCTACGAAAGCGCTTGGAAACCACACGGATTGCCACTGACACAATTGGCGCCAGTACAATCAGGATCAGCGACAGCTGCCAGCTGTAATAGAACATCATGATAAACAGGCCAATGATTGAGGCCCCTTCACGTACCACGGTGATCAGCGCGCCGGAAGACGATGACGCAACCTGTTCTGAATCATAGGTAATACGTGATAACAATGTCCCTGTAGACTGTTTATCAAAAAAGGAGACGGGCATGCCCATCATATGACCAAACAGGCGGCGGCGCATGGTCATGACCACTTTGCCTGACACCCATGAGATACAGTAGCTGGAGACATAGCTGGTTAAGCCACGAACTATCATCAGCCCAATGACCACCAGCGGCATCCACAGCAGCACCGAGCGATCCGTTTTACCAAAACCATCATCCAGTAATGGTTTAAGGAGCGATAACATGAAGGTATCGCTGGCCGCGTTAAGGACTAACGCTATACCCGCCACGATCAGACCCGATTTAAAAGGCGCTATGGTTGGCCATAGTCGGCGAAACGTCTGCCACGTAGAGAGATCTTTATCGTTATGCATTCAAAAAACCAGCATTTGTTAGAATAGCCGCATATTCTACCCGTTATCCTCCGACACGCCAAACCACTGATGATACCAACGAGGTAAAATCTGATCCCGCATGCTGCGTATGCGCCAGTTTTTTTGATAAAAATCCAGCGTAATCTGTCCCTGATGGGGGGTATCCAGCCATTGATAATTTTGTTGCCGATAACGTTGTTTCACTTTCCAGGACGGCAGACGCCAGGCGTTGTAACGGGATGCAGAGGCGAGTGCGACCTGCCCGTCAACCCGCTGAATGAGTGCCAGTGATGATGAAGTATTGCTGCCATGATGTGGAACTTGCATCACCGTCGACTGAAGGTGCTGCCAATAGTGACTTAGCATTTTTTGTTCAGCAGGAGATTCGATATCGCCGGTCAGCAGAATACTCTGATATCCGTCATCGACCTTAACCACACAGGAGTGGTTATTCCCCTGGTCTGTATTTCCACGCACAGGCCAGTGCGCACTGAAGGTTAACCCTTGCCATTGCCAATGCTCTCCGCGAAAACACGGGAGATGACCTTTCCAGCTCAGCGGACTTCTTACCCATAGCGACGGCCAGGCTTGTTGTAAGGAGTGCAACCCGCCGCGGTGATCCATGTGCTCATGGCTTAAAATAATTCCTTCTGGCTCCAGATTATGCCAACGCAACCAGGGAATAATCAGATGTTCTGCGCTATCGCCTTCAGGCCATGCCAGACCGGTATCGTAAAGCAACGCTTTCCCATTTCGCGCGATCACCATCGCCAGCCCCTGCCCGACATCCAACATATGCACTTGCCACACATCAGTACGCGGTGCACGCCAAAGCGGCCCACTCAGTAAAAGGAGCACAGAGAAACAGACCACCGGTAGCGTACGCAAGATATTTAGTCGCCATGCGATAATCATCATTCCGGGTAAAAATGCGAGCCATTGCCAGCGTGCATCAATATTGATCCACCCTTCAGGCAGACTTCTGAGCCCCCAAAATAGCAGCGCCAGAGAACGATCCGCCAGATACCACAGGCTTGATTCAACCATCACCGTCCCGGCTAAATGCATGATCATGCCTGCTAATATCAAGGGTACGGAAACAAACGTGACCAAAGGGACGGCAAACAAATTAGCCAGAAACGAGGTCAGACTAAAACCGTGAAACATTGCGATTTGCACGGGAAGAAGCAGAAGCGTAATACCCAATTGCAGATGAGCCAGCGCCAGAAATTGACGTCCAGCACGCGACAGCGGCCAGTCCGGGAGCGGTACCCATTGGTACCAGAACAGCAGTGCCGCAACGGCAGATGCAGACAACCATAGGCTTTGCGAAAGAACAGCAACAGGATCCACCACCACGATGGCTGCCAGACAGCAGATCCAGACCGACCATCTACTCCACTGTCTGCCGCTAAGTCTCAGCGCCCCCCAGACTAGCAGCGCAACAACCGTTCGTAATGCCGGGGGTTGCAGCCCCGTCAGCCAGGCATAAAATGTGGCGCAGACAATCCCACCCACTAATGGCATCTGCCAGCAAATCCACCTTGTTGGCATAAAAAATTGTCCAGCACGTATCAATCCTGCGGTCAGTAATGCAGCAAACGCAATATGCAGCCCGGAGATAGCCATCAAATGAGCCGTGCCGGTATCACGCATAATCGTTTTCACCTCTTGTGACACAGACAAGCGCTCCCCCATTCCCAGACCCAGTATGACCTGCTGCCAGGGATAGTCGGTGAGTGCCGTTTTCAGCGAGGAGAGATACCGCGAACGCAAACTGCATTGTGGTGTGATTACCGAAGCCTGCAAGAATCGTCCCGTCAGCAGTTGATGCTGCGCCAATGCGTAACGCTGGCTATCAAATCCGCCTTCGTTTAATTGACCGTGTACAGCGCGGACTTTCAACATCATCGCCCATGTCTGACCCGCACAAACATCACCGGGTAAATACTGCCCGTACAAGACGATTCCTTGTGCAGGAAAGATTCGTTTCCCCTGAAGGTGAGTGATCTGGCCATAGTGCGTTGTCATATTGTCAGTTCCGGTTATCCGCACAATGGCTTGCTGGGTTTTCGCAGGCAGCATATTACCGGCCCACATAGCCTCTTTCGCGGCCAGGATTCCCCAAAGAAAAAACAGCAGGGTTAGTCCGGCGGAACGCATATATTTGTAGGGAAGAAAACAGAGCAGACATGCCAGCCAAAATACAATGCAGATACACAACATGTCTGGCAGCATAGGTAATAGCATGAGTGGGAGAATGCCGAGTAATGCACAGGTACTCACCGTTGTTATTTTCATCAATCACCTCCCTGTTACAGGGAGTGTGCAGTACTCTTCGACGGTTGTCTGGCATCAATTTATCGTTATACGACCTGAGTTCCGCAGACATTTAGTGATGGTTGTAACGTACAAATTAACTGGGATGAGGATTCCAGGATAGGTGGACAGAAATGAAAAAAGCACCCATTTGGGTGCTTTTCTCGGCGTTAAGTCTCGCTAAAAACTTAACCGTAAATATTGGCGCGATCGCGCAATTCTTTACCTGGTTTAAAGTGCGGAACGTATTTCCCTTCCAGATCCACTTTATCGCCGGTCTTCGGATTACGTCCGGTGCGTGGTGCGCGGTAATGCAAAGAGAAGCTGCCGAAACCGCGGATTTCAATACGCTCGCCCTGCGCAAGAGTCGAGGCCATATGTTCCAGCATCTCTTTAACTGCATCTTCAACCGCTTTCGCGGGAATATGAGGTTGCTGGGTTGCAAGTCTTTCAATCAATTCTGACTTGGTCATGATTCCTCCGGTTCCTTAAAGGCATAATTAGCTGCTGCATTGATTAAGGGCGGCCGTAGCCGCCCTTTGTCATTGATTACAGGACGAATCCTGTAATCTGTCAAGCTACTCGTCACCCTTTGTGCCGTTAACAGCACAAAGGATTTAGAGCACTCGATATTACTCGCCTTTAGCTGCTTTGAAAGCTTCAGCCATTGCGTTGTTAGAGAAGTTAGCATCTTCCTGTTTGTTAACAGTTGCGATTGCATCTTTCTCATCAGCTTCGTCTTTAGCACGAACAGACAGGCTGATTGCACGGTTCTTACGATCAACGCCGGTGAATTTAGCTTCAACGTCGTCGCCTACGCTCAGAACCAGAGTTGCATCTTCAACGCGGTCACGTGAAGCTTCAGAAGCGCGCAGGTAACCTTCAACGCCGTCAGCCAGTTCTACGGTTGCGCCTTTAGCGTCAACTGCAGTGACTTTACCGTTTACGATTGCGCCTTTCTTGTTCAGTGCAACCCAGTTGTTGAACGGATCTTCTGCGAGCTGTTTAACGCCCAGAGAGATACGCTCACGCTCTGCGTCAACCTGCAGAACAACTGCTGCGATTTCGTCGCCTTTTTTGTATTCACGAACTGCTTCTTCGCCTGCAACGTTCCAGGAGATGTCAGACAGGTGAACCAGGCCGTCGATGCCGCCGTCCAGGCCGATGAAGATACCGAAGTCAGTGATAGACTTGATTTTACCTTCAACACGGTCACCCTTGTTGTGGGTTTCCGCGAACTGCTGCCATGGGTTGTTTTTGCACTGCTTCAGACCCAGGGAGATACGACGACGTTCTTCGTCGATATCCAGAACCATAACTTCCACTACATCGCCAACGTTAACAACTTTGGACGGGTGGATGTTTTTGTTGGTCCAATCCATTTCGGAAACGTGAACCAGGCCTTCAACGCCTTCTTCGATTTCAACGAAGCAGCCGTAGTCGGTCAGGTTGGTCACGCGACCAGTCAGTTTGGTACCTTCCGGATAACGCTTAGCGATAGCTACCCATGGATCTTCGCCCAGCTGTTTCAGGCCCAGAGATACACGAGTACGCTCGCGGTCGAACTTCAGCACTTTAACAGTGATTTCGTCGCCAACGTTTACGATTTCGCTCGGATGCTTAACGCGTTTCCATGCCATGTCGGTGATGTGCAGCAGGCCGTCAACGCCACCCAGATCAACGAATGCACCGTAGTCAGTGAGGTTCTTAACGATACCTTTAACTTCCATGCCTTCCTGCAGGTTTTCCAGCAGCTGATCGCGTTCTGCGCTGTTTTCGGATTCGATAACGGCACGACGGGAAACAACAACGTTGTTACGCTTCTGATCCAGCTTGATTACTTTGAATTCAAGCTCTTTGCCTTCCAGGTGCAGCGTGTCGCGGACCGGACGAACGTCTACCAGGGAACCCGGCAGGAACGCGCGAATACCATTCAGCTCAACAGTGAAGCCACCCTTGACTTTGCCATTGATAACACCAGTAACGGTTGCAGCTTCTTCGTAAGCTTTTTCCAGCGTGATCCAAGCTTCGTGACGTTTAGCTTTTTCACGGGACAGCAGGGTTTCACCGAAGCCGTCTTCTACTGCATCCAGAGCAACGTCAACTTCGTCACCAACCTGGATTTCCAGCTCGCCCTGGGCGTTTTTGAACTGCTCTGCCGGAATGGCGGACTCAGATTTCAGACCAGCGTCAACCAGTACTACGTCTTTGTCGATAGCAACAACAACACCACGAACGATGGAACCCGGACGGGTTTCGATTTCTTTTAAGGATTCTTCAAACAGTTGAGCAAAAGATTCAGTCATGTTTAATCTTCAGGTTTCATATTTAACGTCCACCTGGCTCCATGCCGGATGGGGTTGTTTAACATACCCGCTGTCAATCCATTGCAACGGGGGTACTGCAAATTCGGTCGCACTTAAGCGAGAGCCAGTTTTTGGCGCGCGTATTGTAACGCTTTTTCAATCACTTGCTCAATGCTTAATCGGGTTGAATCCAAAACTAAAGCATCAGCAGCGGGAACCAGCGGCGCTACAGCACGATTACGATCGCGATAATCGCGTTCTTCGATCTCGGCCAAAAGGCGTTCAAAGTTAACACTAAAGCCCTTCTCCTGCAACTGTAGCATACGTCTATGCGCACGTTCTTGCGAGGAGGCGTCCAGAAAAATTTTCACCGGCGCATCCGGGAACACCACGGTGCCCATATCACGTCCATCAGCAATCAGACCTGGGGATTCGCGAAATGCGCGTTGACGACGTAATAACGCTTCACGCACGCGGGGAAACGCCGCAACCTGAGAGGCGGCATTCGCTACTTCCTGAGTACGTATTTCACCGCTGACATCTTCACCTTCAAGAATGACTTCCAGGTTGCCGTCTGTTGAGATAAAACGCACATCAAGGTGTGAGGCAAGCGGTACCAGAGCATCTTCAGATGTGACATCAACATGGTGATGTAACGCTGCGAGCGCCAGTACGCGGTAGATCGCGCCTGAATCTAACAGATGCCACTGCAATGCTTCCGCCATTGCCTTGCACAAGGTGCCTTTACCTGCACCACTTGGGCCATCAATGGTAATAACCGGGGCAATTGCCGTCATCTTTTTCTCCTTAAACGGGCGTACATTAACGTGAACGCCGCGCATTATACGCGCCAACGCCAACGATCGTTATCTTTGTGTGAAAAATGCAGAATCATTGAAGCTGAGTGTAGAATAAATAGGCAATCGGAGATGTCAGAATGTGCCGCACCCGAAAGTGCGGCAATAAAATCAGGCAGATGTACTAATACGAGCCAACTGTTCGAAATAATCCGGGAAGGTTTTGGCGGTACATTTTGGGTCAAGAATGGTCACCGGCGTGTCAGACAGCGCCACCAGCGAGAAACACATCGCCATGCGGTGATCGTTGTAGGTCGCGATGTCCGCAAATTGCAATGTTGCAGGCGGGGTGATGCGGATAAAGTCATGCCCCTCTTCCACTTCCGCGCCCACTTTGCGTAACTCCGTCGCCATCGCGAACAGACGATCGGTCTCTTTGACGCGCCAGTTGTAGATATTACGTAATGTCGTGGTGCCTTTAGCGAACAGCGCCGCCGTTGCAATGGTCATCGCCGCATCAGGAATATGGTTCATATCCATATCCACTGCGTTCAACTCGCCGTGAGTACAGGCAATAAAATCGTCGCCCCATGTAATGGTTGCGCCCATTTTCTCCAGTACATCGGCAAAACGAATATCACCCTGCATGCTGTTGCGGCCAATCCCAGTAACTTTTACCGTACCGCCTTTAATAGCACCTGCCGCGAGGAAATAGGAAGCGGAAGAAGCATCACCTTCAACCAGGTATGCACCTGGTGACTGATACTGCTGCTGCCCCTTCACGACAAAGCGCTGGTAGTTTTGATTTTCAATTTCAACACCAAACGTTTTCATCAGGTTCAGTGTGATATCAATGTAAGGTTTGGATACCAGGTCACCTTTAATTGCGATCGTCGTATCCTGCGGCGCCAGCGGCGCAGTCATCAGCAACGCAGTGAGGAACTGGCTGGAAACGCTACCGTCTACCTCAACCTGGCCTCCGGTAAAGCCACCGCGCAGACGTAAAGGTGGATAGTTTTCCTGCTCCAGATAGTCAATTTTGGCTCCGCCCTGGCGCAGCGCATCAACCAGATGGCCAATCGGGCGCTCTTTCATGCGCGGTTCGCCCGTCAGCACGATGTCATTGCTGCCCAGACATAGCGCTGCGGCCAGCGGGCGCATTGCGGTTCCGGCGTTGCCAAGGAACAGCTCAACTGCACCTTCTGCGTGCAACACACCGCCATTGCCAACTATCTCGCAGCGGGTACGATCGGCAGAAAGGGTATAGCTAATCCCTAACGCATTCAGAGCATTGAGCATATGGCGAACATCATCGCTGTCCAGCAGATTGGTCAGGACAGTGGTGCCATTGGCTAATGCAGCCAGCAGCAAAGCGCGGTTAGAAACACTTTTGGATCCAGGCAGATTGATGGTGCCATCCACCCGCGCAATGGGTTGTAACGTCAGGGATTCCATGAAACTCGACTCTCAAAAACAGACATAAAAACCCCACAGACGGGCTGTGGGGATGAAAAGTACAGCAGATTAGCCGCGGCGGCGTTCGAAATCGACCATGAAATCGGTCAGTGCTTTAACACCTTCAAGCGGCATGGCATTGTAGATGGACGCACGCATACCGCCGACTACACGATGCCCTTTCAGCGCGTGCAGGCCCGCAGCAAAAGACTCTTCCAGGAACAGTTTATCCAATGCGCTGTCAGCCAACTGGAACGGTACGTTCATGCGTGAACGGTTGGATTTCGCCACATCGTTACGGTAGAAATCGCTGTTATCGATTACGCCGTAGAGCAATTCCGCTTTTTGCTGGTTAATTTTATCCATCGCATTAACACCGCCCTGCTTTTTCAGCCATTTAAAGACCAGGCCAGACAGATACCAGGCAAAGGTTGGCGGCGTATTGAACATGGAATCGTTGTCATTCAGCACGGTATAGTCGAGGATTGACGGGCATGAGACATGAGCTTTACCCAGCAAATCTTCACGGACGATGACAATCGTCAGACCGGCCGGGCCGATATTTTTCTGTGCCCCGGCATAAATTACGCCATAACGACTAACGTCAAGCGGTGCGGAAAGAATGGTAGAGGACAGATCCGCCGTGACCACAACGTTGCTGGCAAAATTCGGCGTTTCATCGATCGCAATGCCATCGATGGTTTCGTTCGGGCAATAGTGCAGGTATGCCGCGTTATCAGAAAGTTGCCATTCACTCATCGGCTTAACAGCACGCAGGCCGTCCACGGTGACTTTGGCATCAATAACGTTTGGCGTGCAGTATTTTTTCGCTTCTTTAATTGCGCTGGCGGCCCAATAACCGGCATCGACGTAATCCGCGGTGGTTTTATCGCCCAGAATATTTAACGGGATACCCGCGAACTGCCCGCGACCACCGCCATGGCAGAACAACACTTTATAGTTGGAGGGGATGCTGAGAAGATCGCGAAAATCCTGCTCCGCTTCCTCTGCGACCTGGATGAATTCTTTGCCACGGTGGCTAATTTCCATCACTGACGTGCCAAGACCGTTCCAGTCACAAAGATCCTGTTGAGCCAGTTTAAGTACTTCTGCCGGTAACATTGCCGGACCTGAACTAAAATTGAAGACCTGAGCCATTTCCCCTCACCACGTTGTGTTGTTGTCCAATCAACATCCTGTCATTGACGATAATCCGGTGACAGACATTGGTATAAGTTATTCCTGTGGATATCGGTTTTATCATTCAGTGACACGCGCCGCAATGGGTAAAACTGGCAAGGGTAAAAATGTGTCATCGGTCACACAACAGAATCTATCGGATTGACGGGTAAAAACCGAGATTTTTGCTGTCAGGTAACCCGTTTTGCCCGACTGGCCTTCGACCATTCTGGATTTGCACAGCGCGGACATAATTGATGATCTCCGGCCTTCATTTGCACCACTTCGCTACAACGTATGCAGGCATAGTCCCCTGCTTCAGGTATTACTTTAAATCGTTGCGTACAACGTTTAGGCAAAATACTGAGCCCCGGCTTTACGTCTTCATCGGCAAAGAAGTAGACGCTGATTTGCCCATTCGTCTCCAGAATAGCCAGTTTCACTTGTCCCAATTGCTCCACGCCGTTCAAACGCAGTTCCATAAAGAATTCAAATTCCGTCATATTGGCGCTATTGAGCTTTGACCATGCCAGCTCGCCGTCTTCAATGATCACGACGGGTTTGCCCTCCAGAAGGTCCTCCATTTTTTCACTATGCGCCATTAGCCACATTACCAGCCGATACAGCACAGCAAGAGTAATAAAGACCACCAGCACCGGCAGCATCGGAACATCGTCATAAAACGCCACGTCTCCCGCGGCGGAACCCAGCGTAAGGATGATAAGGACTTCAAAAAGCGACATCTGGCGTACGCCACGACGTCCGGTGATTTTTAAAAACAGAAAAACCAATATAAAGGTGTAAAGGCTGCGTAGCGCAACTTCTCCCAGAAAATCCATGGGCACCTTATCAAGCGCCATACGGTGTAAATCGAAAGCTTTCATTAATATGCTCTAAACGTGATTGGCTGTAAGAAAGCATAGCCAATGCTTTTATTTACGCATGGGCTCCGGCGACGATAGCGCCGTTCATTGAAAACCCGTATCATTGCGCGCTTTCCGTACGACAAAAGTGATTTTCATGACGCAAACATTTATCCCCGGCAAAGATGCCGCTCTGGAAGACTCCATCGCTCGCTTCCAGCAAAAATTGCTCGACCTCGGTTTTCAAATTGAAGAAGCTTCGTGGTTGAATCCCGTCCCTAACGTCTGGTCTGTACATATTCGCGACAAAGAATGCGCGCTGTGCTTCACCAACGGTAAAGGCGCGACAAAAAAAGCGGCGCTGGCTTCTGCGCTGGGTGAATACTTTGAGCGTCTGTCGACTAACTACTTCTTTGCAGATTTCTGGCTGGGCGAAACTATCGCCAATGGCCCGTTCGTACATTACCCGAACGAAAAATGGTTCCCACTGACTGAAAAAGACGATGTTCCAGAAGGTTTACTGGATGCGCGTCTGCGTGCATTTTACGATCCAGATAACGAACTGACCGGCAGCATGCTTATCGATCTACAGTCTGGTAATGAAGAGCGTGGCGTCTGCGGCCTGCCGTTTACCCGCCAGTCTGATAACCAGACCGTCTACATTCCGATGAATATTATCGGCAACCTGTATGTTTCTAACGGCATGTCTGCGGGTAACACACCTAACGAAGCTCGCGTTCAGGGCCTGTCTGAAGTCTTTGAGCGCCATGTGAAGAACCGTATTATCGCCGAAAGCATCAGCCTGCCGGAAATCCCGGCCGAGGTGATGGCGCGCTATCCGGCAGTGGTGGAGTCCATCGCCACACTGGAAGCGGAAGGTTTCCCAATTTTTGCCTACGATGGCTCGCTGGGCGGCAAGTATCCAGTAATTTGCGTTGTCCTGTTCAACCCGGCCAACGGTACCTGCTTTGCCTCCTTCGGCGCACACCCGGATTTCGGCGTTGCGCTGGAGCGTACCGTGACTGAACTGCTGCAGGGCCGTGGTCTGAAGGATCTTGATGTCTTCACCCCACCGACCTTCGACGATGAGGAAGTGGCAGAACATACCAACCTTGAAACTCACTTCATCGATTCCAGCGGTCTGATCTCCTGGGATCTGTTCAAGCAGGATGCCGACTATCCGTTCGTTGACTGGAATTTCTCCGGCACCACGGAAGAAGAGTTCGCCACCCTGATGGCCATCTTCAATGCTGAAGATAAAGAAGTGTATATCGCTGACTATGAGCACCTGGGCGTTTACGCGTGCCGCATTATTGTTCCGGGAATGTCTGACATCTATCCGGCAGAAGACCTGTGGTTAGCCAACAACGCTATGGGCACCCATCTGCGTGACACCATTCTCTCTCTGCCAGGCAGTGAGTGGGATAAAGAAGACTACCTCAATCTGATTGAACAGTTGGATGAAGAAGGTTTTGACGACTTCACCCGCGTGCGCGAGCTGCTCGGTCTGGCGACCGGTGCGGATAACGGTTGGTACACCCTGCGTATTGGCGAGCTTAAAGTGATGCTGGCGCTGGCCGGTGGCGATCTGGAGCAGGCCCTGGTGTGGACCGAATGGACGATGGAATTTAACGCCTCCGTCTTTAGCGCGGAACGTGCAAACTACTATCGCTGCCTGCAAACATTGTTGCTGCTGTCTCAGGAAGAAGACCGTCAGCCGCTGCAGTATCTGAACGCATTCGTCCGCATGTACGGCGCTGAGGCGGTTGAAGCGGCAAGTGCGGCACTGAGTGGTGAAGCGCCGTTTTATGGACTTCAGCCAGTAGACAGCGATCTGCACGCATTCCCGGCACATCAGTCTCTGCTGAAAGCCTATGAGAAATTGCAACGCGCGAAAGCGGCACACTGGTCAAAATAGTGACAAACAACTTGCCTCGAGTAGGCTAAATGTATTGTCTGAGCTATATTACGGGGCGCTTAAAGCGCCCCGTTTTTTATTTTGGTCAAACCAAAAAATAAATGTAAAAGCAAGGTTAAATATTAGTAGTTGATATTAAAAAAATTAGCTTATTAATGTGGTTTTTTATCTCAATTACTCCATTTTAATTAACCGTCCCATAGGAGGCTGAAAGAAAAAATTCAACTCACTTTATAATTTTTAAAATTTATTTTTATATGGATAATCAACATGTTACACCGTAATCGCATAAAAACCATGCGTCTTACGGGCCTATAAGCCAGGCGAGATATGATCTATATCAAATTCTCATCTATAATGCTTTGTTAGTATCTCGTCGCCGACTTAATAAAGAGAGAGTTAGTGTGAAAGCTGACAACCCTTTTGATCTTATTCTACCTGCTGCAATGGCCAAAGTTGCCGAAGAAGCAGGCGTCTATAAAGCAACGAAACATCCGCTTAAGACGTTCTATCTGGCAATTACTGCCGGTGTATTCATTTCAATTGCCTTTGTTTTCTATATCACCGCCACAACCGGCACTGGTACTATGCCTTTCGGCATGGCGAAATTAGTAGGTGGTATCTGCTTTTCCCTGGGGCTGATCCTTTGTGTTGTCTGCGGTGCAGACCTCTTCACTTCAACCGTACTGATCGTCGTTGCTAAAGCCAGTGGTCGTATTACCTGGGGTCAGTTAGCGAAAAACTGGCTTAACGTTTATGTCGGCAACCTGATTGGCGCCCTGATCTTTGTGTTACTCATGTGGCTTTCTGGCGAGTATATGACCGCCAACGGCGCATGGGGGCTCAACGTTCTGCAAACAGCCGACCACAAAGTGCACCATACTTTTGTTGAGGCAGTGAGCCTTGGTATCCTGGCTAACCTGATGGTGTGTCTGGCCGTATGGATGAGCTACTCGGGCCGCAGCCTGATGGACAAAGCGTTTATCATGGTATTACCGGTCGCAATGTTTGTTGCCAGCGGTTTTGAGCACAGTATCGCAAACATGTTTATGATCCCTATGGGTATTGTAATACGCGATTTCGCCACCCCGGAATTCTGGACCGCAGTTGGGTCTTCTCCGGAGAATTTTTCTCACCTGACCGTGATGAATTTCATCACCGATAACCTGATTCCGGTTACGATCGGTAACATTATCGGCGGCGGTTTGTTGGTCGGGTTGACATACTGGGTCATTTATCTGCGTGGTAACGATCATCATTAATCTGTTGATGCCCATTACACGCAGTAAATAAAAAATCCACTTAAGAAGGTAGGTGTTACATGTCCGAGCTTAATGAAAAGTTAGCCACAGCCTGGGAAGGTTTTACCAAAGGTGATTGGCAGAATGAAGTAAACGTACGTGACTTCATTCAGAAAAACTACACTCCGTATGAGGGTGACGAGTCCTTCCTGGCTGGCGCAACTGATGCGACCACTGCACTGTGGGACAGCGTGATGGAAGGCGTTAAACAGGAAAACCGCACTCACGCGCCTGTTGACTTTGACACCTCCGTTGCTTCTACCATCACTTCTCACGACGCTGGCTACATCAACAAAGCGCTCGAGAAGATTGTTGGTCTGCAGACTGAAGCTCCGCTGAAACGTGCGATCATTCCGTTTGGCGGCATCAAAATGGTTGAAGGTTCCTGCAAAGCGTACAATCGCGAACTGGACCCGATGCTGAAAAAAATCTTCACCGAATACCGCAAAACCCACAACCAGGGCGTATTCGATGTTTACACCAAAGACATTCTGAACTGCCGTAAATCCGGTGTTCTGACTGGTCTGCCAGATGCGTATGGCCGTGGCCGTATCATCGGTGACTACCGTCGCGTTGCGCTGTACGGTATCGACTACCTGATGAAAGACAAATACGCTCAGTTCGTCTCTCTGCAGTCTGATCTGGAAAACGGCGTAAACCTGGAAGCAACTATCCGTCTGCGTGAAGAAATCGCTGAACAGCACCGCGCTCTGGGTCAGATCAAAGAAATGGCTGCTAAATATGGCTGCGATATCTCTGGTCCGGCTACCAACGCTCAGGAAGCTATCCAGTGGACTTACTTCGGCTACCTGGCCGCAGTTAAATCTCAGAACGGTGCAGCAATGTCCTTCGGTCGCGTATCCACCTTCCTGGATGCTTACATCGAACGTGACCTGAAAGCAGGCAAAATCACCGAGCAAGACGCACAGGAAATGATCGACCACCTGGTCATGAAACTGCGTATGGTTCGTTTCCTGCGTACTCCTGAATATGATGAACTGTTCTCCGGTGACCCGATTTGGGCAACTGAATCAATCGGTGGTATGGGCGTTGATGGCCGTACTCTGGTTACCAAAAACAGCTTCCGCTTCCTGAACACCCTGTACACCATGGGTCCTTCTCCGGAGCCGAACATCACTGTTCTGTGGTCTGAAAAACTGCCTCTGAACTTCAAGAAATTCGCCGCTAAAGTGTCCATCGACACCTCTTCTCTGCAGTACGAGAACGATGACCTGATGCGTCCGGACTTCAACAACGACGACTACGCTATCGCTTGCTGCGTAAGCCCGATGGTTGTTGGTAAACAAATGCAGTTCTTCGGTGCGCGTGCAAACCTGGCGAAAACCATGCTGTACGCAATCAACGGTGGCGTTGATGAAAAACTGAAAATGCAGGTTGGTCCTAAATCTGAACCGATCAAAGGCGACGTTCTGAACTTCGACGAAGTTATGGACCGCATGGATCACTTCATGGATTGGCTGGCTAAACAGTACGTCACCGCGCTGAACGTTATCCACTACATGCACGACAAGTACAGCTACGAAGCCTCTCTGATGGCGCTGCACGACCGTGACGTTATCCGCACCATGGCGTGTGGTATCGCTGGTCTGTCCGTTGCTGCTGACTCCCTGTCTGCAATCAAATATGCGAAAGTTAAACCGATTCGTGACGAAGACGGTCTGGCTATCGACTTCGAAATCGAAGGCGAATACCCGCAGTTTGGTAACAACGACTCTCGCGTTGATGACATGGCGGTTGACCTGGTAGAACGTTTCATGAAGAAAATTCAGAAACTGACTACTTATCGTAACGCTATCCCGACTCAGTCTGTTCTGACCATCACCTCTAACGTGGTTTATGGTAAGAAAACTGGTAACACCCCAGATGGTCGTCGTGCTGGCGCGCCGTTCGGACCGGGTGCTAACCCAATGCACGGTCGTGACCAGAAAGGTGCTGTTGCCTCTCTGACCTCCGTTGCTAAACTGCCGTTTGCTTACGCTAAAGATGGTATTTCTTACACCTTCTCTATCGTTCCGAACGCACTGGGTAAAGACGACGAAGTTCGTAAGACCAACCTGGCTGGTCTGATGGATGGTTACTTCCACCACGAAGCGTCCATCGAAGGTGGTCAGCACCTGAACGTGAACGTCATGAACCGCGAAATGCTGCTGGATGCGATGGAACATCCGGAAAAATATCCGCAGCTGACCATCCGCGTTTCTGGCTACGCAGTACGTTTTAACTCCCTGACTAAAGAACAGCAGCAGGACGTTATTACTCGTACCTTCACTCAGACCATGTAATTGGTTTTGACTGAAATCGTACTTTAAAAAGCGTACAATAAAGGCTCCACGTAAGTGGGGCCTTTTTAATAGCCTGCTTTGTCAGCTATCTATACTTATATACTCGATGGATTTCGAGTTGCATTGAGGCGGCAACGGAGTGAATCCCTGGAGCGTACAGAAGTACGTGACTGGGGTGAGCGAAGGAAGCTAACAAAGATGCAGCTTGAAAGACGAAAAGTATGGATAGCAGCCAAAACAGACTCGACACAGTTAATAACTGTGCACTAACACTGGCCCCGGATGGGCCACACCTGGAGAAACACCGCAATGTCAGTTATTGGTCGCATTCACTCCTTTGAATCCTGTGGCACTGTTGATGGCCCGGGCATCCGCTTTATTACCTTCTTTCAGGGCTGCCTGATGCGCTGCCTGTATTGCCATAACCGTGACACGTGGGATACACACGGCGGTAAAGAAGTCACCGTCGACGAATTAATGAAAGAGGTGGTGACCTATCGCCACTTTATGAACGCATCCGGCGGCGGCGTGACGGCGTCTGGCGGCGAAGCTATCCTGCAAGCTGAATTCGTACGTGACTGGTTCCGCGCCTGTAAAAAAGAAGGTATTCATACCTGTCTGGATACCAACGGTTTTGTTCGCCGCTACGATCCGGTGATCGATGAGCTGCTGGAAGTCACCGACCTGGTAATGCTCGACCTCAAACAGATGAACGATGAAATCCATCAGAATCTGGTCGGCGTATCTAACCATCGTACGCTGGAGTTCGCGCGTTACCTGTCAAATAAAGACATCAAAGTGTGGATCCGCTATGTTGTCGTACCTGGCTGGTCTGATGACGATGACTCCGCACACCGCCTCGGAGAATTTACCCGCGATATGGGTAACGTTGAAAAAATCGAGCTGCTGCCTTACCACGAGCTGGGCAAACACAAATGGGTAGCAATGGGCGAAGAGTACAAACTGGATGGCGTCAAACCACCGAAGAAAGAGACCATGGAGCGCGTGAAGGGCATTCTCGAGCAATATGGACATAAAGTGATGTATTGAGTTTTAGCCACCACGAAACGGCTGCCCTGAACGGCAGCCGTTTTGCTATCTAAGCGACAACCACTCGAATTAAAGGAAAGGACGCCATGCGGTTATTCATTTCTGGCATGTTGCTGTTATCTGCCCAATACGTAAATGCCGCCAGCAACTGTGATATCAACGCCATTGTGCAACATGCGTGGCCAGATGCAAAACCGACAGCGGAAGGCAAGCTACTCACACAACATAATCTGGTTATCGATATCACAGGTAACTCACCGCAAAGCGCAATTTGCCGTGTCTGGCCAGCCCACCCGGAACTGACCCTAGCGGCGATTCCGCTGATGGCACAACAATATAGCGATTACGATCGCATTGGCGATCTGGAGCTTCTGGTACTGGATTCCACAAACCTCGACGTAAAACAGCGGCTACGCCTGCCCGAACGTATGAATGACGATGCCATTCAAATTACCGGTCTGGCGCTGGATACTGCGCGCTGGAAAGTTACCCCAGATCAGACCGCATTTGGCTTACGAGTCGCCCGCACCGGCAGTTCTCGTGTAAATCCTTTTAGTGAAGATGCGCTATCGCTGTTTGTTATTGAAAATAATCAACTACGGGCGGTATTAAACGGAATCGTACTTGAGAATAGCACCGGTGAATGGGACGGGAACTGTGTGGGAACATTCCACGATATTAAACGCACCCTTGCCCTTGCGCCTGATTCACATAATGGATACTTCGATATTCGGGTAAACGAGAAAAACGTGGAATCAACGGCCTATACAGACGCCAACGAGCAGTGCGCATCAAAGGATAAACCGGGGAAAGCCAGTTGGGAACTGCGTTATGATGGCAAACAGTATGCCATCCCAAAAGAACTGTCCCCGTTGTTTTGAGAAGCAAAGCAGGAGAGGAGATAGCATCACTATCTCCTGCTCTTCTGCCACACTTGTCTTTAGCGTCCTCTTCTCGCCAGTAGCGGGAAAATCAATCCCAGTCCAACCAGCACAAATGGCGTCACGATATTCAGCGTGAGCTGGAATGTCCACTCAGGGGTAAAGGCTTCCATTTTCGGGAAAATCCCGGTCAGACAGGCAAATGCGGTAAAGGCAAAGCACCAGATCCCCACGGTCATCGCAAGCGAGCGGTTGCGAATAAAGACATATTCCGATTTATATTTTTGCGCCAGGCGAATAACGGCAATGAACGCCACAAACACCCATAAATAACGCAATGGCATCACGACAGAGTTAAGATTCAATAGCCATTTATACAGGTTGTTCATGTCGCCAATTCCCAGCGTTGGCAACATAATCAAAATCGCCACCAGCACCAGCGTCAGAATATAACCATTTACCGGCGTACCGGAAGCGTTGGTTTTACACAGGCTCTCGGGAATATATTTACGATCAGCATCACCCAGCAGAACTTTAAGCGGTGCATCAATAGAAAATACCAATGCCGCAATCTGCCCCAGCGTATTGGCAATCGCGTAAATAACCATCAGCGAATTACCCATACCATAATACTCTCCCAATTTCTGGAAGGCGTAATATTGACCATTCGTCATCAGGTCATCTGGAATATGCCGGGAGTCAAACATCATTCCCATAGCCAGCGACCCGAGAATCGCGCATACCGCTACCATAACAGCCAGAACGAGCATCCCTTTTGGAAATTCTTTGCCCGGATTACGTGTCTGATTAACGTATGGCGAAATTTTCTCCGCACCGCCCACGGCAAAGACCAGCATGGAGATCGTGGTAATGTAGGTAAAATCGATGTGCGGGATAAACGATTCCCAGGTGATATTGGTTGTCGCTATTTGCACATCCGTAATTGCAGGCGCGGTTACCGCCATCACGACATACAAAATGGACATCACAAACATCGCGATGCCAGCAACTGACCCAACAATTTTCAGTGACTTCATGCCACGGGACGCAACCCACATGAAAAAGACAAACAGCGCCAGCGTCAGCCCCTGCAACGCCACGACGGTGTACTCTTTAATCAACGAACCATCGCCCTTCAGCGCCCATCCCAGCGCAATCAGAATAGCCTGCGGTTTTTGCGCCAGATAAGGTATATGAACAACCCAATAGGTCCAGGCAGCAAGATAGGCCAACCCTGGCCCCATGGTATGTTTAATCCAGGTACTGACGCCGCCTTTACCCTCTTTAAAGGTTGAGCCAAGCTGCCCGACGATCAACGCATAAGGAATAAAATAGAGCGCGAAAATAAATATCCAGGAGGAGACAACAACCAATCCCTGATTAGCATAGTTGTTGACGACGTTACCAAAACCCCAGACGGTAATAAATGACATTAATGCAATGTTGTACCATCGCAATTGTTTTTCCTGCACACCAGCCATACGCAATCCTTTGTGGAAGCTTTTTGATTATCAATATATGAGGCGTGGGATTATGCGCGGTAAAATGAGCGAGCGGAAACGGCAGGATGTAAAACTATAACCTTCTGCACACTTTATTTTCAGGACAGACGTGTGCGATTAAATAATGCAGGTTCCCATAAAGCATACATAAACAGTATGTATGGGAACCTGTTCATATTCTGTTAAATCAGGTCAAATGTGCGCAATAGAATTGGGCGTATGGCCCGTCTTACGCAGCAGCATCAGTAAATAAATAAACGATACGCTGGCGATCATGATAAACAACAAGCTATCTGAATAATTCTGCATTAGCATCGCAGTAAACGAAGGTCCCAGCAGGCTACCCACGGTATAGCTCAATAACAATGCCTGATTCATGGCGACCAGCTGATGATGTTCCACCTTTTCACAGGCCCAGGCCATCGCGACCGGATAGAGGGTAAAGCCTGCCGCACCCAACATAAACAACGCGGGCGCCATCGCCGCCTGGTTCAGCATGGCGATACTCCCGACGATCACCACGAAGACCTGGACGCGTAAAACCAGCAGACGTCCCAGCTTATCCGCCAGACGGCCAATCGGCCATTGCCCCAGAATACCGGCACTTACCAGAACCGCCATCCAGAAACCAATGCTGGCGTTGCTCACCCCCTGATGGTTGAGATACAGCGGCATCAGGCCATACAAAGACCCCAGCACGATCCCGGAAATAATGCAGCCATTAACGCCCAGGCGCGCCTGACGCAACCTCAGCATGGAGACAATAGGCGTAGACTGCTGTTCATCGCCCTGCTGATTAGCAATGCGCGTAAAGAGCAGTGGCAAAACACCCGCCAGGATAGTACCCGTCACCCACGGCAGGACGTTCATCAATTCTGTTGATACTTTACTAACCAGCAGTTGGCCTAAAAAAGTTCCCACATAATAGATCATCATATAGGCGGCAAGTAACCGTCCGCGATTACGGGACGTCCCGCTGCACATCAGCGCGCTTTCCACGACCACCCAGATCATGGCGCAGCCAACACCGGCGATAAAACGCCATGTCATCCAGCTCCAGAATCCCACCATAATCCCCAGCCCGACACAGCCCGCGGCGAAAATAAGCGAGGCGATGTAATAGCTGCGATTAAAACCAAGGTGTTTTATTAAATACCCTGTCAGCAACGTCCCTACCAGATTACCGGTAAAGTAAGACGAGCTCACCACGCCTACCTGCCAGGTAGGCAGATTTTCATGGGCGAGCCAAAGCGGGACGAGCGTGTTTAACACGGCGATCGCCAGGGTCAACAGAAGTAGCCCGCACAGCAATAGCATGACGGGACGGGTATAGGTGGACATGAATAAAAACCGTGAGGAAGTTCAAATTTCATGCGCATCATGCCACTGCTAAAAACATTGTCAATCGGCGGAATCAGAGGGCTGAGACGCTTTCTGGTCGATCGATTTGCATTACTGATTCTTAATGTGAATAGATAAAAAATACAAAAACACATCTGCTTGTTTTTATTGATCTAAAACAAAAATCTCGCGTTACGTTCAGTCGAAAAATTTCATGGACTCCCCTTACTTTTATTTCTTACTAAACTCTATGCGGGATGCTGAGCTGCATTGTCTTCAAAATAGAACAGTGAGTTCTTATTTATCTATCTAATCCAAATATCGTTCTTTTCGTAGACTTAAACTCATCAAATTTCCCCCACTGATACTGAACAGGAGAAATACCATGACTAAACCTTACGTAAGACTTGATAAAGACAATGCGGCAGTACTGCTGGTCGACCATCAGGCTGGCCTGCTCTCTCTGGTTCGGGATATCGATCCCGATAAATTTAAAAACAACGTGCTTGCGCTCGGTGACTTAGCAAAATACTTCAACCTCCCAACCATTCTGACAACCAGTTTTGAGACAGGACCAAACGGACCGCTGGTACCGGAACTGAAAGCTCAATTTCCGGATGCGCCCTACATTGCTCGCCCAGGAAACATTAACGCATGGGATAACGAAGATTTCGTGAAAGCAGTAAAAGCGACCGGCAAAAAGCAGCTGATTATCGCTGGTGTCGTGACGGAAGTTTGCGTCGCTTTCCCAGCGCTCTCGGCTATTGAAGAAGGTTTTGACGTCTTTGTTGTCACCGATGCTTCAGGCACGTTTAATGAAATTACCCGCCATTCAGCATGGGATCGGATGTCTCAAGCAGGCGCTCAATTGATGACATGGTTCGGAGTAGCATGCGAACTGCACCGCGACTGGCGCAACGATATCGAAGGTCTGGCGACGTTGTTCTCTAATCACATTCCGGATTATCGCAATCTGATGACCAGCTATGACACGTTAACTAAGCAGAAGTAAAGACTGGGGCAAAACCCTGACCTGACATGTAGCCGGATAGCGCGCAGCTTGAAGGCCTACGGATATTGTAGGCTTGATAAAGCACGAGGCGCCATCCGGCATATTATGGATTAACTCGCCACCGCCATACCGACGGTCATATGCAGCCCGTAGAACACGCCACGACCAATCAGCTCGCCGACTAACAGCAGAATAAACGCGACGGAAAGCAACGGAACGGCAGGCTGGTAACCCTTCACTTGCGGTACTATCCAGCAGCACAACGCTAACGCCAGTACCACAATCCGCCACGCCATCAGCGAACCGTAATCCGGAACCAGCACAGAGGCCTGTTGAATCGAACTGTGGATTGTCGCCAGTTCAGTCCCCTGCATTACCGACATGATGGCACTCACGACCAGAGCAAGCACTGATATAGCCGGCAGCAGGCGCATCGCCCAACCATCCACGCCAGCAATTCTCAGTAACAGATATCCCAGCAGCGGACCGCCCATAAACATCGTCAGGAAGAATCCCAGCGGTGTCCAGACGCTGTACCAGGTCGGTACGGTATCGATGGTGTTATACACGCGCACCATCATCCAGACAAAAACCACACCCAGCACCATGGTGACAACTAACCACAGATTGCGTAATGCGGGCGACATTTTCTTCAACATAGCCAGCAGCCAGCCGATACCGCCAACGACAAAGAAGAGTGAGCCGCTGGCAATTTCGTTACTCAACGCAGATGACCCAACGCGATTGAGTGAGTTAAAGGCGCGCATCGGTGAGCCCAAATGGAGCATGGAAGCAATAAATCCAATGCCCATTAATACCCACAGCCCAAACATGCAGGTAATTACGCGTTGCTGCGATTCTGGGCGTAAGCCCCCTTTCATCAACGCCAGCGCCAGAACAATAAAACCGCCAACCACACACTGCCCGAAGACCGTGAAGATCATCAGCGGCCATTCATGCCATCCACTTCCCATCTTACACCTCCTTCGGATTAGCCAGATAACCTGTGGTATCCCCGGTCGGGCGGCTATTGGCGTTAGGTTTGATGACAATGCTCGGTTTGGTAAAGTGCGCGCCCGGCAGTGGCGCAACCGCAGCCAAAGTACCGTGTTTTTTGCGCAGTTCATCAATTGGGCCAAAATCCAGCGCACGCAGTGGACAGGACTCGACGCAAATAGGTTTCTTACCTTCAGCGACGCGCTCATGGCAGCCATCGCATTTGGTCATGTGCCCTTTGTCAGCATTGTACTGTGGTGCACCGTAAGGACAGGCCATGTGGCAATAGCGGCAGCCGATGCACACATCTTCATCGACAACGACAAAGCCATCTTCACGTTTGTGCATCGCACCGCTCGGACACACCTTGGTACAGGCCGGGTCTTCACAGTGGTTACACGCAATGGAGAGGTAATAGGCAAAGACGTTCTGATGCCAGACGCCGTTGTCTTCCTGCCAGTCACCGCCCGCGTACTCATAAATGCGGCGGAAGCTGACTTCAGGGGTTAAATTTTTGAAATCTTTGCACGCCAGTTCGCAGGTTTTGCAACCGGTGCAACGGCTGGAATCAATAAAAAATCCATACTGGGTTGTCATCGGTTACTCCTTACACCTTTTCAACCTGAACAAGGTTCGTGTGTGATGGGTTCCCCTTCGCGAGAGGAGACGGACGCTGGGTCGTCAGGACGTTAATACAACCGCCCTGGTCCACGCGTTTTGCGTCCGGCTCATACCACGCCCCTTCGCCCAATGCCACCACGCCAGGCATCATACGCGGCGTTACTTTCGCCTCGATGTGCACTTCACCACGATCGTTAAAGATGCGCACCTTGTCGCCGTTGTTAATGCCGCGTCGCTGTGCATCCATCGGGTTGATCCACATTTCCTGACGGCAGGATGCTTTCAGAACATCCACGTTGCCATAGGTCGAGTGAACGCGAGACTTATAGTGGAAGCCGGTCAACTGCAGAGGGAATTTCTCCACCAGCGGATCGTTTAAGCTCTCAAAACCTGGGGTATAAATCGGCAGTGGATCAATCACATCACCTTCCGGCAGTTCCCAGGTTGACGCGATCTCGGCAAGCTGCTGCGAATAAATTTCGATCTTACCTGACGGCGTGGTCAGCGGATTGGCGTTAGGATCCTCACGGAACGCCTTGTAGGCCACGTGATGTCCCTGTGGGTCGCGCTGTTTAAAGATCCCCTGCTTGCGGAATTCTTCAAACGTTGGCAGTTCAGGAATGGCTTTGCGCGACTGCTCGTACAGATGACGCATCCACTCTTCCTGAGTACGACCTACTGTAAACTGCTGCTCAACACCAAGGCGTTTCGCTAGCTCACTGGTCATCTGGTAGATAGTCTTGCATTCGAAGCGTGGTTTGATCGCCTGATCGGTGAAAATCACATACGACATATTTCCGCAGGAGGCATCCAGTGCGAAGTCCATCTGCTCCGAAGCGGTGCAGTCCGGCAGCAAAATATCCGCGTATTTCGCCGAGGAGGTCATATGGCAGTCGATGACAACGATCATCTCGCACTTCTTATCATCCTGTAGGATTTCATGTGTGCGGTTGATATCAGAGTGCTGGTTAATCAGACAGTTACCGGCATAGTTCCAGATCATCTTAATCGGAACATCGAGCTTATCTTTGCCACGAACACCGTCACGCAGCGCCGTCATCTCCGGACCTCGCTCAATGGCGTCCGTCCACATAAACATAGAGATGCTGGTTTCGACTGGGTTTTCCAGCGTAGGCATACGTTCAAACGGCAAACTGTATGAGCCCTCACGCGCCCCGCTGTTGCCGCCGTTAATCCCAACGTTACCGGTAAGGATTGCCAGCATAGAAATGGCACGAGTCGCTATTTCACCGTTAGCATGACGCTGCGGTCCCCACCCCTGACTGATATATGCCGGTTTAGCGCTACCGATTTCACGTGCCAGTTTGACGATTCGATCAGCAGGAATACCGGTAATTTGCGCTGCCCATTCCGGGGTCTTGGCGATACCGTCTTTGCCCTGCCCAAGAATATACGCCTTATAGTGACCGTTTTTCGGTGCGTCGGCCGGTAAGGTTTTCTCGTCGTAACCCACGCAGTATTTATCAAGGAACGGTTGATCGACCATGTTTTCGGTGATCAGCACATACGCCAGACCATTCACCAGCGCCGCATCGGTACCTGGGCGGATCGGGATCCATTCATCTTCACGACCCGCGCCGGTATCCGTGTAGCGAGGATCGATAATAATCATGCGGGCATTGGATTTCTGTCGCGCCTGTTCAAGGTAATAGGTTACCCCACCCCCGCTCATACGGGTTTCACCTGGGTTATTCCCGAACAGAACCACCAGCTTGCTGTTTTCAATGTCGGACGGGCTGTTACCGTCTGCCCAGCCGCCGTAGGTGTAGTTCAACCCGGCAGCGATTTGCGCTGAAGAGTAGTCACCGTAGTGGTTCAGGTAGCCGCCACAGCAGTTCATCAGACGTGCTACCAGCGTTTTGCCTGGCGGCCAGGAGCGTGTCAGGGTGCCGCCCAGCGTACCTGTGCCGTAGTTCAGGTAGATAGACTCGTTGCCGTAGTCTTTGATAAGACGCTGCATATTGCTGGCAATGATGTCGTAGGCTTCATCCCAGCTGATACGCTCAAATTTCCCTTCGCCACGTTTACCGACACGTTTCATCGGGTATTTCAGACGGTCGGGATTATAAACGCGACGACGCATGGAGCGACCACGCAGACAGGCGCGTACCTGGTGCAAGCCGTCATAGTTGTCATCACCGGTGTTGTCGGTTTCAACATACTTTATTTCACCGTCTACCACGTGCATACGCAGAGGACAGCGGCTACCACAGTTCACCGTACACGCGCTCCAGATGACTTTCTCATTGGCCTGTGTCGGATTAAGGGCTTCTGCAGCATTTGCAATACGGGTAAATGGCAGGGTAAACGCGCTACTGGCCACCGCCAGTCCGCCTATCGCCGTCGTTTTCACCAAACCTCGGCGACTAACCTCAGCTGCCAGCATGGCATCGGGGATCTTAGTTTTCATAGTGGCTCACTCTGCTGCTCACAATAAACAAAAGAGAAATACTCGTTATACAGGTTTTTATATAGCGCTAATATCGATATACAGACTGGTAGATACCGAATTTGCGAAAAGACAGAGATAAATACTGACTTTCATTCGAAGGCAGTATTACTCCTATGGAGGTAGGCGTTATTGTCCGACGTCAAACGGGCATAAAAAAAGCGCCCTGAGGCGCTTTTTTAGCAAAGAAAGGTAGCTTAGCCGATAAACTCCAGGCCATTCATGTACGGACGTAACACTTCCGGAACCTGAATACGGCCATCAGCCTGCTGATAGTTTTCCATCACCGCAACCAGCGTACGTCCAACCGCCAGACCAGAACCGTTCAGCGTATGTACTAAACGGGTCTTTTTGTCGGATTTGCTGCGGCAACGCGCCTGCATACGACGAGCCTGGAAATCCCACACGTTGGAGCAAGAGGAGATTTCGCGATAGGTGTTCTGCGCCGGGATCCACACTTCCAGATCGTACGTTTTGCATGCGCCGAAGCCCATGTCGCCTGTGCACAGAATGATCTTACGGTACGGCAGGCCCAGCAGCTGAAGAACCTTCTCGGCATGGCCGGTCATCTCTTCCAGCGCGTCCATAGAGTCTTCTGGGCGAACGATCTGCACCATTTCAACTTTATCGAACTGGTGCATACGGATCAGACCACGGGTATCACGACCGTAAGAACCTGCTTCAGAACGGAAGCACGGCGTATGCGCGGTCATTTTGATCGGCAGCGCATCTTCGTCAATGATTTCGTCGCGAACCAGGTTGGTCAGCGGAACTTCTGCCGTTGGGATCAGCGCATAGTTGCTGCTGTCAGCTTCTTCATCCAGCGGACGGGTGTGGAACAGATCGCCAGCAAATTTCGGCAGTTGCCCTGTTCCGTACAGCGTGTCATGGTTAACCAGATACGGAACGTAGTTTTCGCTGTAACCATGCTGTTCGGTATGCAGATCCAGCATGAACTGAGACAGCGCACGGTGCATGCGCGCGATCTGCCCTTTCATCACGACGAAACGAGAGCCGGTCAGCTTAACCGCAGCGGCAAAATCAAGACCCGTGTGCATTTCACCCAGGGTAACGTGATCGCGCACTTCGAAATCAAACTCACGCGGCGTACCCCAACGGCTGACTTCAACGTTGTCATTTTCATCTTTACCCACCGGAACGTCGTCCGCTGGCAGGTTAGGAATGGTCAGCGCAATGTCGCGGATCTCGGCCTGTAAGGTATCAAGTTCAGCTTTCGCGGCATCCAGCTCTTCGCCCAGTTTGTTCACTTCCAGACGTAAAGACTCGATATCTTCCCCGCGCGCTTTTGCCTGGCCGATGGATTTCGATCGAGAGTTACGCTCTGCCTGCAGGTTTTCAGTTTGTACCTGCAGAACTTTACGACGCTCTTCAAGAGCGCGCAGCTTATCTACATCCAGCTTAAAGCCCCGGCTTGCCAGTTTTTCTGCGACTGCGTCTGGCTCATTACGCAGCAGATTGGGATCGAGCATGCTTATCCTGTGCTTATCGAATTAAAATAGGAGAAAGTGACCACAGCCTGCGGTCACAGGGATACAGAGACAACATTACCGCAACGATAACACTAACGGTAGCGTTTTATAGGGCTATTTTGATCCTGTCCGGCGAGCCAGGCGAGCTTTTCGCCAATCTTGCCTTCAAGACCTCTGTTTGTGGGGTGATAATAGCGCGTTTGTGCCATTTCCTGCGGGAAGTACTCTTCTCCGGCGGCATAGGCATTTGGTTCATCATGGGCGTAACGATACTCCTGACCATAGCCCATTTCTTTCATCAGCTTAGTTGGCGCATTGCGCAGGTGGACCGGCACGTCGTAATCCGGACGTTCACGGGCATCAGCCAGCGCGGCTTTGAAGGCGGTGTAAACCGCATTACTTTTCGGCGCGCAGGCCAGATAAACAATCGCCTGAGCAATCGCTCGTTCACCTTCCGCGGGTCCCACGCGGGTAAAGCAGTCCCATGCGGAAATTGCCACCTGCATGGCGCGAGGATCGGCATTGCCCACATCTTCAGAGGCAATTGCCAGACAGCGACGGGCTACATACAGCGGGTCACCGCCTGCACTAATGATGCGCGCATACCAATAAAGTGCCGCATCCGGGGCGCTGCCGCGAACCGATTTGTGTAATGCGGAGATGAGATCGTAAAAACGATCGCCTTTATTATCGAAGCGTGCGCTGCGTTCACCGGCAATTTCAGTGAGCAATTCTGGTTTCAATACGCGCTTACCGGAATCATCAACTTCGGCCATATCGGCCATCATTTCCAACGTATTCAGCGCTCGCCGCGCGTCGCCATTCACCAGTTCGGCAATCGCCCGACGCGTCTCTGGTGGCAGTACGATATCCTGACCACCGTAACCACGGGCATTATCTGACATCGCCTGGTCCAGCACCTGTTCAATATCGTCGGTGGTTAACGATTTCAGTAAATAAACACGCGCCCGCGACAACAGTGCCGAGTTCAGTTCAAACGAGGGATTTTCAGTGGTGGCGCCAATAAACGTGATGGTACCGTCTTCAATATGCGGTAAAAACGCATCCTGTTGGCTTTTATTAAAACGGTGAACTTCGTCCACGAACAGGATCGTACGTCGACCCGCGTTACGATTCTGACGCGCCCGCTCAATCGCTTCACGAATTTCTTTTACACCAGACGTGACCGCCGAAATTCGTTCAACATCGGCGTTAGCGTAACGGGCAATAACTTCGGCTAGCGTGGTTTTCCCCGTCCCCGGCGGCCCCCATAAAATCATAGAGTGCAGGTGCCCGGCCTCGATGGCGCGCGGCAAGGGTTTACCCGCAGCCAGCAGATGCTGCTGGCCGATGTACTGCGCTAAATTTTCTGGCCGCATACGTGCGGCCAGTGGCTGAAAGGTATTATCAGAAAAGTCGAGCGACAGATTGCTCACTCACACGCCTCTACTTACGTTGATCGTCAACCGTTACACCTTGCGGCGGGGTAAAGGTGAATTTCGAAGGTTCAATCGCACCATTCTGCTGAGATTTCAGCTGATAGCTGCTGCGCTGATCGTCTTGCTCAACGGCACTGAACTGATGGATCGTCCCGTCCCGCCCAACATTGATAGTAAACTGCTTCAGGTTACCGCTGCTGGTTTTTGGCGTCAGCACGAAATCGTCGCCGTTTTGCTTAATGTTGTACTGTTGCCAGTCGCTGGCCTGATTACGCGCAATCAGCATGAACGGCGTGTTGCCCGTGGCGTCTTTCAACCAGGTCGCAGTCGCCTGCTCAACAAACGGGTTAAAGAACCACAGCGTTTTACCATCGGAAACCAGGATGCTCTCGTCAGGCTGCGTCATATGCCAGTTAAAAAGATTAGGGCGTTTAACCCATAAGTCGCCCTGACCCTCCTGTACCGCAGCGCCGCTACCGTCCGTGACCTTCTGAGTAAAGCTGGCATGGAAGCTGCTGACTTTATCCAGACGGCTTTTCAGGTCGCTGGCAGCGTCAGCCCAGACGCTGCTCACCACAAAGCTAGACAGTAATGCACAGGTGATTGCGATTCTTTTCATCGTTATTCCTCAAAATACGTCACTCCCAACGGGGAGATCCCTCTGCTATCCATTTCAGGCCAAAAATCAGCATGAGGAAAGTAGAAAATACTGAATTACTTAACTTTGCAATCATTCGAAGGGCGGCGGAGCCAGCACTTCACGATTACCATTATGCCCTTGTTCGCTGACTATTCCCTGCGCTTCCATCTGTTCGATGATGCGCGCCGCTCGGTTGTAACCGATACGGAACTGACGTTGGACGCCGGAGATTGAGGCTTTGCGTTTCTGAGTGACAAAGTTCACCGCCTGATCGAACAGCGGATCCAGTTCTTCACCACCATCAAAGCCGCCACCGCCGCCTTCGCTTTCGCTGTCAGAGGTAATGCCATCAACGTATTGTGGACGGCCGCGCGCTTTCCAGTCCTGAACTACCGCGTGAACTTCTTCATCGCGTACAAAGGCGCCGTGTACACGCACAGGGATCGTCGAGTTTGGTGCAGAATAAAGCATGTCACCCATACCCAACAGCGATTCCGCTCCGCCCTGGTCAAGGATGGTACGCGAGTCAATTTTACTGGACACTGTAAAGGCGATACGCGTCGGGATGTTCGCTTTAATCAGACCGGTGATAACGTCAACTGACGGTCGCTGGGTTGCCAGCACCAGATGGATCCCCGCCGCACGCGCTTTTTGCGCCAGACGAGCGATCAGTTCTTCCACCTTTTTGCCAACGGTCATCATCAGGTCGGCGAATTCATCCACCAACACCACGATATACGGCAGTTTTTCCAGCACCGGATGCTGAACATCCATGCTGTCGCCCGGCTTCCAGTATGGGTCTGGAATCGGTCGTCCCATACGGGCGGCTTCAGCAATCTTATCGTTATAACCAGCAAGGTTACGCACGCCAAGCGCCGACATCAGTTTGTAGCGACGTTCCATTTCATTGACGCTCCAACGCAAGGCATTGGCGGCATCTTTCATGTCGGTCACAACTTCAGTCAGCAGATGCGGAATACCTTCATAAACAGAAAGTTCCAGCATTTTCGGGTCAATCATGATAAAGCGAACGTCTTCCGGCTGCGCTTTGTACAGCATGCTGAGGATCATGGCGTTCACCCCAACAGACTTACCGGAACCGGTTGTCCCTGCCACCAGCAGGTGCGGCATTTTAGCCAGATCGGCCACCACCGGTTCGCCCGCAATATCTTTGCCCAGCACCACAGTCAGCGGAGATGAGTTATCACGGAATTTAGCGTTATCCAGCACTTCACGCAGATAAACGGTTTGACGTTTTTTGTTCGGTAACTCTAGTCCGACATACGGTTTGCCTGGAATAACCTCGACCACACGTACCGCCGCGGTCGACAATGAACGCGCCAGATCTCGTGACAGGTTAGAAATACGCGCCGCTTTAACCCCTGGAGCCAGATTAAGCTCAAAGCGGGTAATCACCGGGCCAGGAGAGTAGTTCACCACATCGGCTTTAATGCGGAAATCCGCCAGACGCGCTTCCACCAGACGTGCCATTTGTTCCAGTGCGAACGTATCTATCGGCTCAACTTCGCTCGGCGGCGGCGTGAGCAGATCTAACGATGGCAGCGGCGTGCTTGGACGGTGCGCCGGACGACTATCCCCATTACGCATTAGCAGCGGATGGATCAGACTATCCTGCGGCGGCGGTGTAACAGGCTGCGTTGGCTGCTGATAATGCTGCTGCGATGCAACTGGCTGCGCTGGTTGCTGATAATGCTGCTGTGGTGCAACTGGCTGTGTCGGTTGCTGATAGTGCTGCTGCGGTGCAACTGGCTGCGCCGGTTGCTGATAATGCTGCTGCGGTGCAACTGGCTGCGCCGGTTGCTGATAATGCTGCTGCGGCGCAACGGGTTCCTGGTACTGCGGCGCGGGCTCCGGCATTACGCCAGGCGTAAACAGCGGCTCATGCGGCCCCTCATCCACCAGCGTTTTCATTGGCGAAAATTCAAAGTCATCGAGGGAGAATGGATTCGCTCCGGCAGGCTGTTCACCGGAATAACGCTGCTGCTGAGAAGAAGCAAACTGGCGGGCCAGTTCCGCTTCTGCGGCTGAATCTTCGTCATCAGTCTGGTGGGTATCGTCCTGATACTCTTCGCCATAACGATGCTGCTGCGACTGAGCGAACTGACGTGCCAGCTCGTCCTGCTGCATTGCATCCATTTCATCGTCACTGTACGCATCTGTATCAAGCTGCTCTTCGCGCGCTTTCTCTTCAGCCATACGCTGTGACGGCAGTTTTATGCCATATGAAGCCAGCTCACGACGAGTAGGCACGCGCACACGATTCGGACGCGGCAACTGCGGGCCAATGCCCTCTTTCACCTGCGGACGCGGCGTACCGCTGCCTGCAAGGCTAAAGACAGGTGCTGCGGCAGCGGCACTCACCCCTAACGCGGCGCTTTTTACGCCAGCGGCCAGCGGTGCAACGGCAGCAACAGACTCAACGGGCGGTATGGATGCAGTCGTCGGCATAGACGGCGTAGACGGCTTAACACGCTCAGGCTCCTGAGCAGGTTCTGGAATCGGCTGATACCATGCGGCCAGTTGCTCACGCTCACGCGCACGTTTCTCTTCGACTTCTTCAAAGTAATAGAGCGGCGGACGAGTCGGTTTAACTTCTTCAACCACCGGCTCAGGTTCCACCACTGTTGGTTGTTCAACCACAGGCTGCTGGAACGTAGTGCTCTGTTGAAAAGTTGGATCCTGCTGATAAACAGGTTGCTGCACAGGCTCCGGCTGATAAACAGGCTGCTGGAATGCGGCGTTCTGTTGAGAGGTCGGATCCTGTTGATAGACAGGTTGCAGCAAGGGCTCCGGCTGATAAACAGCTTCCGGCTGCGGCGCGACAGGCTGCGTATAAACAGGTTCAACGGGCTGCTGTGCGTAATATTGCGGCTGCGGACTCTGCTCCACAACCGGTTGTTGCCATGGCTCATACGGCTGCTGCACCGGAGGTTGCGCGTACTGGGCTGGCTGCGGATAACCTTCAGGCGCTGGTGCAATCGCGGCATCACCGGTTTGCGGGCCAGGCACGGGTTGCCAGGCCACAGTTGGGACCGGTTGCTCCATAACAGTGTTGGTCACGGGTGACGTTTGCAGTAACGGATCGACCGGTGCGCTCCAGGCCTGAGCGGCTGTTGTAGCTGCAGCTGCTGCAGCCACAGGCTCGGTCACCGAGTGGCCGTTAAGCAGTGGATCAAGTTCGTCATATTCAGGCAGCGTCGCGCGATTACCGGAAAACAGCACATCATTAGGATCGGCAACCACGCCACGGGCGCTGTATTCAATTTCGTCTTCATCATCCATGCGTTTGCCGGAGAACAGCGCCGCATCGGTATGACGACCAAGCGGGTTGGTAAATTTCTCCGCCAGACGTTTACGGCGCGCTAACGCACCGCGCAGGATACGAGCTCGGCGCGATTCATGGGGTTTGCCATCAGCGGCGTCGACAGACTCTTCTTCGTCTTCATACTCTTCGTCATCGACCCAGGTATCGTCGCGGCGGGTACGGTTGCTGGCAAACGTCAGGATATTGAGTAACCAGCCGCCCAGTTTTTCCGCAATGCTCACCCATGACCAACCGGTGAACAGCGTTAATCCCGCTGCCCAAATGCACAACAATGTCAGCGTGCCGCCGCTGCTGTGCAGCAATGGTTGTAGCGTGGTGCTGAGCAGACTGCCGATCACGCCGCCAGAGGCGAAATACCAGATGTCATCGGCGTTAATTGCGGCCAGCCCGCAGGAAGTGAGAATCAGCGCCAGAACGCCAATAATGCGTAGCGAGACGGCAAAATAATCGACGTATTCGTCGCTGGCCTGATGTCGCCAGGCAAACCAGCAGCCACCGACAATGATGACGGGGATGGTGTAGGCCATGACGCCAAAAATAAAGAACAGCGTATCCGCCAGCCATGCTCCAGGTATTCCACCCAGATTATGGATAGGCTCATGCCACGCGGTTTGCGACCAACTGGGATCCGAAGGGTTAAAGCTGAGTAAGGCAGCCATCAACCAGACGGCAAAAAGGGCAATAAGGATCAGTAGCGCTTCCAGAAGTCGGCGCCCGCTGCTTAACTTCGTCAATGTGACGTCTTTGTCTTCAGTGTATTCCTGGCTCAAAAACGGCTCTCCAGGTTTCGGGCTTTTCCTGCCCGATGCTAAAACGGACAACAGCACCGGGTTGCCCCGGCACTGTTGCTGTATGGATTAACAGGAGTGTAATCAAACTGCGTCGATTTTGCACCTGTTCCGTGTTAGCGCGTCTTAATTACCAGACGATTGCTCTGTTTGACTTCTTCCATTACTACATAAGTACGTGTGTCATTCACGCCAGGCAGACGCAGCAGGGTTTCCCCCAACAGCTTACGGTATGCCGACATATCCGGTACGCGTGTTTTCAGCAAATAGTCGAAATCACCGGAAACCAAATGACACTCTTGAATTTCTTCAAGTTTTTGTACTGCAGAGTTAAATTGTTCAAACACATCCGGGGCGCCACGATTCAGAGTAATCTCAACAAAAACCAGAAGTGATGCATCCAGATAATGCGGGTTTAACAGCGCTGTATAGCCCTGAATAAAACCCTGTCTTTCCAACCGACGCACACGCTCAAGGCAGGGCGTTGGTGAAAGTCCCACACGTTTAGAAAGCTCGACGTTAGAAATACGCCCATCCTTTTGCAGCTCATTAAGAATGTTACGATCGATACGGTCGAGATCTTTGCCAGGGCGCTTCTTACTATCTACCATTATTATTGTCTCTCTGTATTCCTTCCCTACTCCTGCCTGACTCTACCAACATCACTGTTCAGAGTCGCTACCCATCAAAATAAACCGCAACCCAGAGGGATTTTCGGTTCGCAATGTCTGGGTTTATGGTGAGAAGACCGTTGCCTGTCGGCGGCTATCGACATCACGAATGGCATCTGTCCACACCATGCGTAGATTTCGCTAACACGGTAAACATGGTATCTACATGCATGATTATGCAGCACATACATGACACAGTTTTTTTCTTCCTTGAATGTTTTCGCAAAACAGCAGGGGATTGTCAAAGCAAAACATCGATTTTTAGTACAACATGCCAGTTATTCATTCGCAGTGATGGAAAATCGTCATTTTATCACCTTATAACTGACCGATTTTAAGTAGAAATCGTTATAGTATTACGACTAATTCTGCCGCTCATCGGTTCCCGCTATTACACATATTGTTAACAAAATCGCCATACTCTTTTTTTACGCCTGTAAATTCCCTACAATCCTGCTCATTGCCTGCTAACAACTATGGGGATCTCATGGGCGCAACCAAACACAGTAAACTTCTTATTCTGGGCTCTGGCCCTGCGGGGTATACCGCTGCGGTCTACGCTGCACGCGCGAACCTGCAACCGGTACTGATTACCGGTATGGAAAAAGGTGGTCAGTTGACCACAACAACAGAAGTGGAGAACTGGCCTGGCGATCCGCACGATCTCACAGGCCCATTGCTGATGGAACGCATGCACGAACATGCGACCAAATTTGAAACTGAAATTATTTTTGATCATATCAGCAAAGTTGATCTGCAAAACCGCCCTTTCCGTCTGACCGGCGACAGCGGTGAATACACCTGTGACGCACTAATCATCGCCACCGGTGCGTCAGCACGCTACCTGGGTCTGCCTTCAGAAGAAGCCTTCAAAGGCCGTGGCGTTTCCGCCTGCGCGACCTGCGACGGTTTCTTCTACCGTAACCAAAAAGTTGCGGTGATCGGCGGCGGCAACACTGCTGTTGAAGAAGCGCTGTACCTGGCGAATATCGCATCTGAAGTGCATTTGATTCACCGTCGCGACAGCTTCCGCGCCGAGAAAATCCTGATCAAGCGTTTGATGGATAAAGTCGAAAACGGCAACATCGTGCTGCATACCCACCGCACACTGGAAGAAGTGACCGGCGATCAAATGGGCGTAACCGGACTGCGCCTGCGCGATACGCAAAACACTGACAACGTCGAGTCACTTGACGTTGCAGGCTTGTTTGTCGCTATCGGCCACAGCCCGAATACCGCCATTTTTGACGGTCAGCTTGAACTGGAAAATGGCTACATCAAAGTTCAGTCCGGGATTCATGGTAACGCCACCCAAACCAGCATTCCGGGTGTATTCGCCGCCGGTGACGTGATGGACCATATTTATCGCCAGGCGATCACTTCAGCAGGCACCGGTTGTATGGCTGCGCTTGACGCAGAGCGTTATCTCGACGGTCTGGCAGACGCTTGCAAATAAGTTTTACAAATCAGTAACAAAAGTAAAAAAGGCGACTATAAGTCGCCTTTATTTTTGCCTCGTTGTAACATTGTCCTGCCCAAAAATTCCAATAACTCACCTGCTAAGCGTGCAATGAATAAAACCCGTCAAAAAGAGCTGACCCGCTGGTTAAAACAGCAAAGTGTAATTTCCCAACGATGGCTGAACATTTCACGCCTGTTGGGGTTCGTGAGCGGCCTGTTAATTGTCGCTCAGGCCTGGCTCATGGCCCGAATTCTCGACCATATGATCATGGACAATATCCCCAGAGAGGCGCTTCTGCTCCCTTTCATTGTGCTGGTATTGATTTTCATCCTGCGGGCATGGGTCGTCTGGTTACGCGAACGCGTCGGGTTTCATGCTGGCCAACATATCCGCTTTGAGATTCGCCGCCAGGTGCTTGACCGTCTGCAACAAGCAGGTCCCGCCTGGATACAAGGTAAACCAGCCGGGAGCTGGGCTACGCTAATCCTGGAACAGATTGATGACATGCATGATTACTATGCACGCTATCTGCCGCAAATGGCGCTGGCCGTATGCGTCCCCTTATTGATCGTGGCGGCGGTATTCCCGTCAAACTGGGTAGCCGCCCTTATTCTGCTTGGAACTGCCCCGCTGATCCCGTTGTTTATGGCGATGGTTGGTATGGGTGCAGCCGATGCTAACCGCCGCAACTTTCAGGCTCTTGCTCGCCTCAGCGGCCATTTCCTCGATCGCCTGCGGGGCATGGAAACGCTAAGAATCTTTGGCCGCGGTGAAGCTGAAACAGAAAGCATCCGCGCAGCGTCACAGGATTTCCGCCAGCGCACCATGGAAGTCCTGCGCCTGGCGTTTCTGTCATCCGGTGTCCTTGAGTTCTTTACCTCCCTGTCCATCGCACTGGTCGCGGTTTACTTCGGTTTTTCCTACCTCGGTGAACTCGATTTTGGCCACTACGGGACTGGCGTCACATTGGCAGCTGGCTTCCTGGCGCTCATTCTGGCGCCGGAATTTTTCCAACCCCTGCGCGATCTGGGCACGTTTTATCACGCCAAAGCACAAGCCGTTGGTGCAGCAGACAGTCTGAAAACCTTCATGGAAACCCCGCTTGCACATCCTGAGCGTGGTGATATTGAGCTGACAACAAAAGACGCAGTTTCAATTGAAGCAGAAGATCTGGTCATCACCTCGCCGGAAGGTAAAGTGCTTGCTGGTCCGCTCAACTTTACCCTGCCAGCGGGCCAACGCGCGGTGCTGGTTGGCCGCAGCGGCTCCGGCAAAAGTTCGTTGCTCAATGTCCTGTCCGGTTTTCTCTCTTATCAGGGATCGCTGCGGATTAACGGCTTTGAGCTGCGCGACCTGTCGCCTGATTGCTGGCGCAAACAGCTGTCTTGGGTTGGACAAAACCCGCAGCTCCCTGCCGCCACGTTACGTGATAACGTGCTGCTCGCTCGCCCCGATGCCAGCGAAGAACAGCTGCAAGCCGCACTCGACAGCGCCTGGGTCAGTGAGTTTTTACCACTTCTGCCACAGGGTGTGGATACACCAGTAGGCGATCAGGCTGCTCGACTTTCTGTCGGACAAGCGCAGCGCGTTGCCGTGGCTCGCGCCTTACTCAATCCATGTCAGTTGTTGTTGCTTGACGAGCCCGCCGCCAGCCTTGATGCACACAGCGAACAACGCGTGATGCAGGCGTTGAAAGCAGCGTCACGCCGCCAGACCACGCTGATGGTGACACACCAACTTGAAGATCTTGCCGACTGGGACGCTATCTGGGTGATGCAGGACGGACAGATCGTTGAACAAGGCACTTATGCCGAACTTAGCGCAGCCAACGGGGCGTTTGCGACATTACTGGCTCATCGTCAGGAGGACATTTAAATGCGCGCTTTGCTACCTTATCTGACGCTGTATAAACGTCACAAATGGATGTTAACCCTGGGGATCGTTCTGGCGATCGTCACACTGCTGGCAAGTATTGGTTTGCTGACGCTTTCCGGCTGGTTCCTGTCGGCTTCTGCTGTGGTGGGTGTCACCGGGATTTACAGTTTTAACTATATGCTCCCTGCTGCCGGGGTACGCGGTGCGGCAATCACCCGAACCGCGGGCCGCTATTTCGAGCGGCTGGTCAGCCACGACGCGACGTTCCGCGTGCTGCAACATTTGCGTATTTATACCTTCAGCAAACTGCTGCCGCTCTCCCCTGCTGGCCTGTCCCGTTATGGACAAGGTGAATTGCTTAACCGCGTAGTGGCAGATGTCGACACGCTCGATCATCTCTATTTGCGCGTGCTCTCCCCGCTTGTGGGCGCTTTTGTCGTCATCATGGTGGTCACGCTGGGGCTAAGCGTTCTCGATTTCACGCTGGCTATCACTCTCGGCGGTATTATGCTGCTGACCTTATTTATCTTGCCCCCACTCTTTTATCAGGCAGGTAAAAGCACCGGGCAAAGCTTGACGCATTTACGTGGGCAGTATCGTCAGCAGTTAACATCCTGGCTGCAGGGCCAGGCTGAATTGACCATCTTTGGCGCCAGTGAACGTTACCGCGCCCAAATGGAAGCCACCGAGTTGCAGTGGCACGAAGCCCAACGACGTCAGTCTGAATTAACGGCGCTATCACAGGCGGTCATGCTGTTAGTCGGCGCACTGGCAGTGGTTGTAATGTTATGGATGGCCTCAGGCGGCGTGGGTGGCAATACTCAACCTGGCGCACTGATCGCGCTGTTTGTCTTCTGTGCGCTGGCCGCGTTTGAAGCTTTGGCACCCGTCACCGGCGCGTTTCAGCATCTCGGACAGGTTATTGCCTCTGCGCTGCGCATCACCGAACTGACCGAACAACAGCCAGAAGTCACCTTCCCGGATGCCGGTTCTCCAGTTTCTGAGCAGGTCACTCTCACGCTACGCGATGTTTCATTCAGCTATCCGGGGCAAGCACAAAAAGCGCTAGACACCCTTTCGCTGCAGGCTCAGCCCGGTGAACACATTGCGATTCTCGGTCGCACCGGCTGCGGTAAGTCAACGTTACTACAATTGCTGACCCGCGCATGGGATCCGCAGCACGGCGAAATTCTGATTAATGAGCAGCCGATTTCAGCCCTCAGTGAAGCCACGCTGCGCCAGAGCATCAGCGTCGTGCCACAGCGCGTGCACCTGTTCAGCGCGACGCTTCGCGATAACCTGCTACTGGCAGCACCGCACGCCAGTGATGACACATTATCCGCAATGCTGTGCCGCGTCGGTCTGGACAAACTGCTAGAGGGTGATGGACTCAATGCCTGGTTAGGCGAAGGCGGTCGTCAGCTTTCTGGCGGCGAACTCCGTCGTCTGGCTATCGCCCGCGCCTTATTGCACGATGCCCCACTGATGCTGCTGGATGAACCGACCGAAGGGCTTGATGCCACAACAGAAAGCCAAATGCTTGAATTAATTGGCGATGTCATGCGCGATAAAACCGTACTGATGGTGACACATCGTCTGCGTGGCTTGTCACGTTTTGATCAAATAATAGTGATGGACAACGGACACATTATTGAGCAAGGTAATCACGCAGATTTGTTAGCCCGGCAGGGGCGTTATTACCAGTTTAAGCAACGTCTGTAAGCTATTATTGAACGATCAAACTCGCGTAGTGGAGTTTCGCTGTCATGCGCCTGGTGCAATTGTCCCGCCATTCTATAGCCTTCCCTTCACCGGAAGGCGCTTTACGCGAGCCTAACGGTTTGTTGGCGCTTGGCGGCGATCTCAGTCCAGCTCGACTGTTAATGGCCTACCAGCGCGGAATTTTCCCGTGGTTTTCACCTGGCGACCCCATCCTTTGGTGGTCGCCCGATCCACGCGCCATTCTTTGGCCCGAGAAATTTCATCTCAGCCGCAGCATGAAACGTTTTCATAAAAACTCACCTTATCGCGTGACGCTCAATTACGCGTTCGGTCAGGTGATTGAAGGCTGCGCGAACGACCGGGAAGAAGGCACCTGGATAACGCATGATGTAGTGGACGCCTACCATCGCCTGCACGAGCTGGGCCATGCGCACTCCATTGAAGTATGGCGACAAAATGAATTAGTGGGCGGTATGTATGGCGTGGCGCAAGGTACGCTATTTTGTGGCGAATCAATGTTCAGCCGTCAGGAAAATGCGTCCAAAACCGCACTGCTTGTTTTTTGCGCTGAATTTATCCGTCAGGGCGGAAAATTAATCGACTGCCAGGTATTAAATAGCCACACAGCTTCGCTGGGCGCCGTCGAAACCCCACGTCGGGAGTACCTTGAACACCTGAGCAGACTGCGCCAGCAGCGGCTACCGAGCCATTTCTGGGTTCCCAGGACGTTATTTTCGCCTCAGAGGTGAATGTTTTCGGCACATTTTTTGTCGGGGTGTTATAATTGTCGCGCAGAGTTGGTTTAGCCCATTACCCCGCCGCCGTTAAGGAACAGTTCGCGTCAGGCAACGCCTATCGTTTATCTCCTCGTTCCCTTACACGTTGCGCTTTAAGTGCGGCTTTGCCGTGTGTGGTTAGAGTAATGCGCCAAACCCGATTTGCTGTGTTTTAAACGCACAAATCTTTACTTATTAAAAGAACTTCGGCATTATCTTGCCGGTTCAAATTACGGTAGTGATACCCCAGAGGATTAGATGGCCAAAGAAGACAATATTGAAATGCAGGGTACCGTTCTCGATACGTTACCTAATACCATGTTCCGCGTAGAGTTAGAAAACGGTCACGTGGTTACTGCACACATCTCCGGTAAAATGCGTAAAAACTATATCCGCATCCTGACGGGCGACAAAGTGACTGTTGAGCTGACCCCGTACGACCTGAGCAAAGGCCGCATTGTCTTCCGTAGTCGCTGATTGTTTTTAACGCCCGAATGGCGTCCAGATAATAAAAGGTCGGTTTAACCGGCCTTTTTTGTGGGCCAAGGTCAGGTATTTAATCCTCAATCATCCGCGCATATTCTTCCGTTAAGAAATCCACTAATGTGCGTACTGACGGCAATAATCCCCTGCGTGATGGAAAGACTGCGTGAATTATTTCTCGCTTCGGTTCCCAGCCGTCGAGCAATGCCACCAGTTCACCCGCAGCTACTTGATCTTTTACCATCAGCTGTGGAAGTTGAACTACCCCCACACCGGCAACTGCGGCTTCACGTAACGCCAGCATATCGGTGGTGATCATACGTGGCGTGAAATGCACCTCCGCACGTGCGCCCTGCGGCCCGAATAACTCCCAACGATGCACATGTTTACCCGTCGCCAGACTCAGGCCAGGCCAACGCGTCAGCTCCGCCGGAGAATGTAGCGTTCCCATTTGCTCGATTAACTGCGGGCTGGCATACAAACGATGCCCCCTGTCCGCCAGCACACGCATCACCAGGTCGCTATCCTCAAATGGTCGGGGCCTGACGCGAATCGCCACGTCCAAACCCTCTCCAACCACGTCCACGCGGCGGTTAGTGGCCTCCAGTTGCACTGATACGTCAGGATAACGCGCCATAAAACGGGCAAGCATTGGCCCGATATGCACATGCAGCAGCGTGACCGGACACGTCAACTTCACCACGCCACGCGGTTCAACCTGTAACGCGGCAATCGCATCCTGCGCTGCCTGCGCTTCCACCAGCATCGCCTTACAGTGTTCGTAAAAGGTTTGTCCAACTTCAGTCACGTTAAACTGGCGGGTGGTTCGCTGAATCAGTCGAACTCCCAGCGTCTCTTCCAGTTGCGCTATCCGTCGGCTTAGTTTTGATTTCGGTTCATCAAGCGCCCGACCCGCCGCCGCGAATCCCCCTTCCTCTACAACATGTACAAACCATGCAAAATCATTGAGATCCGGCTTTGTCATCTAATTGTCCTATTTATGAGACAGTGAGGACTATTTTAGCTACTACTCAGCTCGCTGTCATGAATATAAGCTTATTCACATCAAGATAACGCCACAGAGGAGACAAATATGAAACAAGTAACAGGCGTCTACACCGCACCTCGCCCACACTGGGTTGGCGATGGATTTCCGGTTCGCTCGATGTTTTCTTACCAGTCTCATGCTGAGCAACTAAGTCCGTTCCTGCTGCTGGATTACGCCGGTCCACATACGTTTACGCCGGGTAACGAAAAACGCGGCGTAGGCGAACACCCTCACCGTGGTTTTGAGACGGTGACAATCGTTTACAGTGGCGAAGTTGAACACCGTGATTCAACCGGTCGCGGCGGCATTATCGGCCCCGGCGACGTGCAGTGGATGACCGCAGGAGCAGGAATATTACACGAAGAATTCCATTCACCTGAATTTAACCGTCAGGGTGGCGAACTGGAAATGGTACAGCTGTGGGTCAATCTGCCAGCAAAAGACAAAATGGCCGTTCCGGGTTACCAGGGCATCAGCAGCGATGTGATCCCCACTGTCGCCCTGCCTGATGAAGCAGGGAGCGTTCGTGTGATTGCGGGCAGCTATCAGGATACAAAAGGCCCGGCACATACCTTCTCGCCGCTGAACGTCTGGGATATGCGTTTGCAACGTAATCATCAGCTCACGTTGTCCCAGCCGGAAGGATGGAGCACTGCGCTGGTGGTATTGAAAGGGAATATCACCGTAAACGGCACTACGTCTGCCAGCGAAGCGCAACTGGTGGTGCTGAGCCAGCAGGGGAAAACGCTGCATATTGAAGCCTCCAGCGACGCCAGCGTGCTGCTGCTTTCTGGAGAACCGTTGAACGAGCCGATTGTAGGTTACGGTCCATTTGTAATGAACACGAAACAAGAAATCGCTGAAGCCGTACGCGATTTTAACTCCGGCCGCTTTGGCCAAATCTGAATCGAAGGAGAAGAATATGTCCAGTCCTGCAAACTTTAATGGTTCACGTCCGGTCATCGATGTGAATGATTCCGTCATGCTGCTTATCGATCATCAGAGCGGGCTGTTCCAGACCGTCGGCGACATGCCAATGCCAGAACTGCGTGCGCGTGCCGCCGCGCTGGCTAAAATGGCGACTCTGGCGAAGATGCCGGTGATTACCACGGCATCCGTACCGCAGGGACCTAACGGCCCGCTGATCCCTGAGATCCACGCCAATGCGCCGCATGCCCAATATGTGGCGCGTAAAGGCGAAATCAACGCCTGGGATAACGAAGACTTCGTGAAAGCGGTCAAAGCAACGGGTCGTAAAACGCTGATTATCGCCGGTACGATTACCAGCGTGTGCATGGCTTTCCCGGCTATCAGCGCGGTTGCGGAAGGCTATAAGGTTTTCGCTGTGATCGACGCTTCCGGTACTTACAGCAAAATGGCGCAGGAAATCACCCTGGCTCGTGTTGTTCAGGCTGGCGTCGTGCCGATGGATACCGCCGCAGTCGCTTCTGAAATTCAGGGCACTTGGAACCGTGAAGACGCCGCCGAATGGGCGGAAGTGTATACCAAAGTCTTCCCGGCTTATCAGTTGCTGATCGAAAGCTACAGCAAAGCTCAGGAAGTCGTGACCAGCGGCGAAAAACTGGACTCTCAGCGCTAATCCTTTCCTCCGCGCCTGCCTGGGCGGAGGAATATGTATATTGCGTAACCAAACGAGAGTTAACACGTAAATTCTGCTTGACCGTTTTAGCGCAACTCCCTATAGTAGCGCCCCGTTGCCCCCAAGCGGTCAGGCAGCAATACAATATGGTGAGGTGTCCGAGTGGCTGAAGGAGCACGCCTGGAAAGTGTGTATACGGCAACGTATCGGGGGTTCGAATCCCCCCCTCACCGCCATATTTTAAGAAGAGCTCGTACGAAAGTACGGGCTTTTTTTTCGCATGTTGCAGATCTGCGGGGGGATGAGAAGCCCCGACCGGGGTTCGACTACTGGCGCAGCCAGTTGGACAGACCGGGAGCGCAGCGAACGGGCTGCCCCGTAGGGGCGAGCAAAGCGAGTCAATCCCCCCCTCACCGCCATATTTTAAGAAGAGCTCGTACGAAAGTACGGGCTTTTTTTTTCGCATGTTGCATTTGCCGGATGCGGCGCAAGCGCCTTATCCAGCCTACATTGCTACAGCCCTGCATATCTCTGTAGGCCTGATAAGCGAAGCGCCATCAGGCATGGCAGTTATTGTCGGCTGAGCAGCGTTAGCACTTCATAGTGCGCGGTGTGTGGGAACATATCGAAAAGTTGGACGCGTTCAATGCGATACCCGGGCAACTCACGAATATCCTTCGCCATAGTTTGCGCATTACAGCTGGAATAAACGATATAACGCGGTGCCATGCGGGAGAGAAAATCGCACAGCGGCTTTCCAATCCCGCGACGCGGCGGATTCACCAGCACCAGGTCAGGTACTTCGCCCTGAGCGGTAGCAAACTGGGTTGAATCCAGCGCCTGAAAATGCAGATTCTGCAACCCAAGCTCCTGCGCTGACTGCTTCGCACAGGTAATCGCTTCTGGCGCGATTTCAATCCCCGTCAGTTTCATTTGCGGTGTAGCACAGTGCAGACCAAAACCCCCGACGCCGCAAAACAAATCCCACATGTGATTAACCGGAAGCTGACGCACCCAGTCACGCGCCGTGGCATATAACTGCCCCGCTACCACCGGATTGGTCTGGAAGAAACTCTGCGGGCGGATCCACAACGGCACATCGTTAAAGCGTTCCGCCAGCGCCTGTTGTTCCGTCAGGAAGATTTCTGTCTCCCCTTCCATAATCGCCATATGCACCGGCTGAATATTGGCAGTGATCACTTTTAACTGTGGGAGTTGTGCCTGCAGCCAGGGTAGTGCCGCGCGCAGTTGTGCCATTTTTGCGTCAGAACGCAGGACAAAACGCAGCATCATACCGCCGTCGTATCGGCTTTCCGTTAACAGCAGATATTTCAGCTCCCCGCGTTTGCGCGCCACGTTATAGGGCGTCAGCCCCGCCCGAGCGATAAACGGCTTAAGCGCGGAAAATACAGGCGCAAAAGACTCAGGATAGAGCGGACAGTCGCACAAGTCCTCAGGCGTACCGTCACGATGCAGCATTCCCAGCAGCGGTTTTTCCACGCTGCCGCTGACTACCATTTTGGCTTTATTACGAAACGCGCTTTCCGGACCACTGACCGGCGCGCACCATTCTCCGACCGGATACTCGGCCAGCAGATTCTGCAGATCGGCTGTTTTTTCGAAGAGTTGATCGGCGACAGGCTGTGTTATCCACTGACAGGAGCGGCAGCGTTCGGCGTCATATAGTGCGCACTGCATACAAAGACCTACAAATTAACCGGGGGCCAAGATTATACACGTTATTGCAAACGGAAGAACCGCCTGCTGGACGCAGGAACAAACAGCAGCAGCAATACCAGCATATCCGGCAGTTTTTGCATCACCAGCGTATGCAGGATTTCGCGTCTGGACTCCCCCGCAATGCTGAACAGTTCTGGATATCCGTAGCCCAGCGAAGCCGCCCACAGATAGACGCTGGCGATAATCTGGGTCAACAGATAGATCCAGCGTGCCCAGTTCCGTCCTTTTACCAGCGAAAATGCGCAGTAAATTTCGATAAATAGCAGCACCAGACTGCCCAGAAACACCAGCGTCAAATTCCAGGTCTGCACACTGCGATGAATAAACTCACTGGTTCCACGAAACCCAAGCGTATTAAAAATCATCAACAGATCGAGACAGCGGATCATGATAATAGCCAGCGCCGCCACCTGCACCAAAGCAGGGACGTTTAAGCGAGCATGTGATGTGGATGATTTCTTAAAAAATCCCAACGCGTCGTCTTCCATGAAAACGGCGCAACCACCACAGCTGCGCCGTATAGACAGGTTGGCAGATTTTAGTTTTTTCAGCCGCGTCTTGCACGTTGGATATCGCGGATCCGTTGTTTTTCTGTTCGCGCCATCAGATACCACGCGATAAATCCGATAATTCCTACCACACCAAGGATCAGTGTCGCCAGGGCGTTGATCTCCGGGTTCACCCCCATACGTACGCTGGAGAACACCAGCATCGGTAACGTTGTGGCGCCAGGACCAGAGACAAAGCTGGCAATAACCAGATCATCGAGTGACAGCGTGAAGGCTAATAGCCAACCGGAAATCACCGCCGGCATAATCATCGGCAGGGTGATGACGAAAAAGACCTTCAGCGGCGTGGCGCCGAGATCCATCGCCGCTTCCTCAATGGAGTGATCCAGTTCGCGCAAGCGTGAAGAAATCACCACCGCCACATATGCCGTACAGAAAGTGACGTGCGCCAGCCAGATGGTCAGCATGCCGCGATCCGCCGGCCAGCCGATGGCGTGAGCCAACGCAACAAACAGCAGCAGCAGCGACAAACCGGTAATAACATCCGGCATGACCAGCGGCGCGGTGATCATAAAGGCGAAACCATTCGAACCACGAAAACGACCAAAGCGCACCATTACCACGGCGGCGATGGTGCCAAGGATTGCCGCCATCGTCGCAGCACCCGCAGCAATCGTTAAGCTCATGCCGACGGCGCTTATCATCGCGCTATCGTGGAAAAGCTCACCATACCAACGGGTTGACCAACCCGCCCATACCGTCACCAGCTTCGAGCTGTTAAACGAATAGATAACCAGCATTAGCATCGGCGCATACAGGAAGGTAAAGCCCACTACCAGGATAAAAATACGCCACGGCGAGCGAACGACCGGTAAGTTATTCATCCGTGTTCCCCCACACTTTTTTGCTGATATTTATGGAACCACATGATTGGCACAATCAGTAACAGCAGCATAATAATGGCGACAGCAGAAGCCACCGGCCAGTCGCGGTTATTGAAAAACTCTTGCCAAAGCACACGGCCAATCATGATGCTATCCGGTCCGCCCAACAGTTCCGGGATCACAAACTCGCCAACAGCCGGAATAAATACCAGCATTGACCCGGCGATAATACCGCCCTTGGTCAACGGCACAATCACGCTAAAGAAGGTCTTCAGCGGCCGGGCACCTAAATCCAGCGCAGCTTCCACCAGCGAGTAATCGATACGGGTCAGCGCGGTATAAATCGGCAGCACCATAAAGGGCAAATAGGCGTAAACAATACCGATGTAGACCGCCAGATTGGTGTGCAAAATCGTCAACGGTTGGTCGATGACACCCAGCCACATCAGGAAGTTGTTCAGCACGCCGTTGTTTTTGAGGATCCCCATCCAGGCATATACGCGAATTAAAAACGAGGTCCAGGACGGCAGGATCACCAGCAGCAACAGAATATTGCGCGTCGAGGGCTTGCTGTGCGCGACCGCCCATGCCAGCGGGTATCCCAACAGCAGGCAACAGACAGTCGAAACTCCCGCCACCTGCAACGATTGCAGGTACGCATCAAAATAGAGCGGATCGTCCGTCAGTTGCAGGAAATTGCCTAAGTTGAGCGTGATGGAGAGCTGACCATCAGCCCATGAAACGAGGTCGGTATACGGCGGAATAGCGCGCGCCATTTCAGCCAAACTGATTTTGAAGACGATCAGAAACGGCAGCAGGAACAGGAGCAATAGCCACACATACGGCAGCGCGATCACCAGCTTGCGCCCGTGCTTCATTTGCAGCCGCGACATAAACAGCGTGAATCGCCCCGCTTTATCTACGCGTGCCGGAGGTTCAAGTGTACTCATCTTCGCTCCTTAAACCGTCAACACCACACAACTGTCCGCATCCCAACATAAACGGACCTCGTCACCCCAGGTTGGTAACCCTTTACGATAACGATGTTCATTTTGTAGCTGGGCGCTCAACATCTGGCCGCTTTTCAAACGTACGTGGTACACCGACAAATCCCCCAGATAGGCAATGTGCACCACTTCGCCTACCGCGAAGTTATAACCCTCTGGCGGAGGGGCTTCGCAGAGCATGATTTTTTCCGGACGTAGCGCAACATACACCGGGACGTTATCGACAACAGAAGCATCGGCGTCCACTTTCAGCGGATGCACCAGACCAGGAGACTCAATCACCAGACCGTCTTCCTGGCGTTCTTTTAGCAGTCCCTCAAAAACGTTTACCGAACCGATAAACTCTGCGCTGTAACGCGTAGTCGGATGCTCATAGATCTCTTCAGGCTCGCCAATCTGAACAAATTTGCCACGGTTCATGATCGCAATACGGCCCGCCATCGTCATGGCTTCTTCCTGATCGTGTGTCACCATCACGCAGGTCACGCCGACGCGTTCAAGGATATCCACTACTTCCAGTTGCATGCGGTCTCGGAGTTTTTTATCCAGCGCCCCCATTGGCTCATCCAGCAGCAGCAGTTTCGGACGTTTTGCCAGGCTGCGCGCCAGTGCCACGCGCTGACGCTGGCCGCCAGAAAGCTGATGTGGCTTGCGTTTGGCGAACTCCTGCATATGCACGAGTCCCAGCATCTCATTCACCCGACTGGCGATTTCAGCCTTCGGCAGTTTGTCCTGCTTGAGGCCAAAGGCAATGTTCTGCTCGACAGTCATGTGCGGAAACAAAGCGTAGGACTGAAACATCATATTAATCGGACGCAGATAAGGCGGGACATGCGCTAAATCGACGCCATCAAGCATGATTTGCCCAGTAGTCGGCAGTTCAAATCCCGCCAGCATCCGTAGCAGAGTCGATTTGCCACAGCCGGACGCGCCGAGCAGAGCAAATATTTCACCTTTGTAGATAGTAAGATTGACGTCATCAACGGCGTGCTGACCGTCAAATGACTTGGTCAGATTGCGAATTTCAAGCAGCGGGGTCAGCGCTTTGCGGATTTTCGCTTGTGGGCGTGGGGTTGCATCATTCACTCAGGTGCTCTCCGGCATAAAACAAAGAAACGGTGCAAATAACGCACCATAACGGTGCGTATTGCCGGGTTATATGTGTCCGGGCTCAACGCTGCCCGGCAGGCAAAAATCCTGCCGGGTCATGTCCCAAACATCGGTTTATTTCCCGCTTTTTACCTTCGTCCATGCGCGGGTACGTACACGATCGATCTTCGGATCCTGTACTTTCAGTGTGAACAGCTTGGCGCGAACATCCGCAGGCGGGTAAATGCCCGGGTTGTCACGAACTTCCTGGCTGACCAGTGCTGTCGCTTCTTTGTTGGCATTGGCATAGAACACGTGGTCAGAAATATGCGCAATCACATCAGGGCGCAGCAGGTAATTGAGGAACTGATAGGCTTCATCTTTGTTTTTCGCATCGGCAGGCATCGCGAATACGTCAAAGAACGCCATTGCACCTTCTTTAGGAATTGAGAAGGAGATATTGACGCCATTTTTCGCTTCTTTCGCACGGTTTGCCGCTTGCCATACGTCCCCTGCCCAGCCAATCGCGACGCAGGTATCACCGTTTGCCAGGTCGTTAATATATTGCGAGGAGTGGAAGTAGCGAATATTTGGGCGCAGCTTCAACAGCAGATCGGTTGCCGGTCCGGTGTAATCATCCGCTTTGGTACTGTTTGGGTCTTTACCCAAATAGTTCAGCACCGTGGCAAACACCTCTTCGGGCGCATCGAGGAAAGAGACGCCGCAGCTTTTGAGTTTTTCCAGATTTTCTGGCTTGAGGATCAAATCCCAGCTATCAACCGGCGCATCCGGCCCAAGCACCGCTTTGACTTTATCCACGTTATAGCCAATACCGGTCGTAGCCCACATATACGGCATCGCGAACTTGTTGTCCGGATCGTGTTTACCCACCAACTTCAGCAGTTCAGGATCAAGATTTTTCCAGCCCGGCAATTTGCTCTTATCAAGCGGCTGGAATACGCCCGCAGTCAGTTGACGCTCAAGGAAGCTGGCAGAAGGAACGACAAGGTCAAAGCCGGTACTGCCAGCCATGAGCTTACCTTCCAGTACTTCATTGGAATCAAATACGTCATAGATAACTTTAATTCCGGTCTCTTTTTCAAAATTAGCCACCGTGTCCGGGGCAATATAATCAGACCAGTTATATATATGCAGCGTTTTTTGTTCAGCAGCGAGCGTGCCGGCAGAGATGGCCATCAGAGCACCCGCAACCAGGCCTGATAACCATTTTTTATTTAAGGCGGTCATAATCTCTTTCCTTCTGAAAGTTCGTTAACAAACGAACAAAAATGTCACACTCTAATGATATGCAAGAAACGTGCATATTCTTTCATGCGGCACCGATGAAAAGAGAGACCTCTCCTCATGCCGCTGTTGCTCGCTGGCATCCGCCGATGCATTCAACACACATTGTGGCCACAGGTCAGGTCACAAGGGGTTGTTTAAATGATGACGTTGGTAAGCTTCGCAAGAATAACTTTAGCCAGGAATTGTGGATATAGCCCAGATTAAAAAACGTCTTTTATCAATTTTTTATGCAGGAATTGTCTATGACATAAAGCGGAAGGCGCTGAATCGAGGTGAATAATTCTTTAATGAAAGGTTAAATGCAGAATAAAAACAGGCAATACGCAACCGCTCTGGCAGCGGCTGCGCAATATATGTCCAGATTCAGGAAGAATTAATGGAGGAAATGAATTTCAGCGGTGCTGTTTTGCGCATCTTCTTCAGCATTAAATAACAGCTGATGCGCTCCGGCTTCGAGGATCACCATCGATATTTGCTCTTCGCTCTGGCGAACAAAACATTCAAACTGCTCAAACGTTACGCCCGGCGTAACGGATAAAGACTGGCAAACCACCAGCTTTGGCAGATTATCATCCTGCATATCCAGAAACGCTTTCACAGTCAGTGAACTGGCATTGATCGCAGACAGATCGGCTGCCAGTGGCAGCAATGCAGAAGGTCTGACTTCCGCCATCGCAGAAAACAGAATGACGTTATCAACCAAATCAACTTTTGCATCAAAGATGCCGTCAAAATTCTGCATGTGTGGCAAGTGCAGCGCCTGACAGGTATCGCATTCAAAAAAACTCATGCCCAGGTCGTCGAGCCATTGACGCAACGTATCCAGAGTGGGAACGACCAGTGATGTCATAATAATGTGCGACCTCTATTGATGAAAAAAATACCGGCACAGCTTACGCAAAAAGAGCGTGTCATACCACGATCGCAATCGATATTGCGCTTAGCCGCCGATTTTAAGACAAAATTCAGGAGTAGCATGGCGCTCGATCCACTGGATCATTTTCGCGGCAATGTCTATTCCAGTGGTTTTCTCCACGCCTTCCAGCCCCGGAGACGCGTTAACCTCCATGACCAGTGGCCCTCGATCAGCGCGCAGAATATCAACGCCTGCAACGTCCAGGCCCATCGTCCGGGCGGCTTTGAGCGCAATTTCTCTTTCGCGCGGCGTGATACTCGCAATAGTCGCCACACCACCGCGATGGAGATTAGAACGAAAATCGCCCTCTTTAGCCCGTCGTTCAATGGCGGCCACTACTTCATCGCCCACCACGAAACAGCGGATATCGCGACCCTTCGCTTCTTTGATATATTCCTGAACCAGGATATGGGCATTCACCCCACGAAACGCATCTACCACGCTTTCTGCAGCCTGCCGCGTTTCCGCCAGCACCACGCCAATCCCCTGGGTGCCTTCAACCAGTTTCACCACCAACGGCGCACCGCCAACCATGTCAATCATGTCGCTGGTATCGTCCGGAGAGTGAGCAATTCCTGTGATGGGTAAATCAATTCCCTGACGCGCCAGCAGCTGTAGCGAACGCAGCTTATCGCGCGCTCGCGTAATCGCTACCGATTCATTCAACGGATAGCTACCCAGCATCTCAAACTGGCGCAGCGCCGCGGTCCCATAAAAGGTAATCGCGGAACCAATCCGCGGGATCACCGCGTCGAAATGGGGAAGCTGACGGCCCTTGTAATGAATAGAGGATGCCGCCGGGCTGATGTTCATATAGCAAGAAAGGGGATCGATAACTTCAACCAGGTGACCGCGCTGCATCGCCGCTTCACGCAGGCGTTTACAAGAATAGAGCGTTCCGTCCCGGGACAAAATGGCAATTTTCACCCTGCACCTCTCTGAATGACCTGGTAAAAGCTGGCGTATCATACACTGGGTTAAAATCTTTAGCGCGTGGCCCATCCCTGTTTATGCAAATATTCCAGGATAAAGGGGCGACTTTCTTTAATGATGGTACGGCGAATATGATCGCTCCAGGTGTCGCGGCGGGTATTGCTGCCTCGGGTCAGATAGTACTGCGCGAGCTGCTCATCATATTGCGCCAACACATCACTGTTGAGTGGCTGGTATTGGTTTTCATGCACCACAAGCGACGCGGGCAGGCGCGGCTTGATATCCGGGTTATCCGCAGGCCAGCCGAGGCACAATCCAAAGAGCGGCAGAACATGTTGCGGAAGCTTCAGCAGTTCGGTGACCGGCTCAATATTGTTACGCAAACCGCCAATAAACACGCCGCCAAGTCCCAGCGACTCTGCCGCCGTCAATGCATTTTGCGCCATCATTGCAGTATCAACCACGCCAAGCAGCAGCTGTTCCGCCAGCCCAAGTTGCGCGTCAGGGCAAATCTGCAAATGACGATTAAAATCAGCGCAAAACACCCAGAACTCAGCGGCCTGCGCCACATGCTTTTGGCCGCCAGATAAGGTGGCCAGCGATTCGCGCAGGGATTTATCCGTTATGCGAACGATCGTCGTGCACTGTAGAAAACTGGAGCTTGACGTTCCCTGAGCGGCGGCAATAATCGCCTCACGCTGTGCATCCGAAATGGCATCATCAGTAAAATGGCGAATAGAACGGTGGCTGCGGAGTAAATCAATGGTTGGAGTCATCTCTTTTGTCTCTGTCTGAATCAGTTGAATCACCGGGTGCGCGAGACATCAGTTGCGGTGCCAGCAGTTGAGCAACACGCCACATCAACGCCACCGCAGCAGGGAGCATCAGCAGTACGCCCAGAAATATCATCACCACGCAGGCTAACGGGCTGTTAAGCGGTGCGGGCAAGGTGAGGTAATCGTTAAGCGATAGCAGCGCCAGCGATAACAAAACCATCCCAATTATTTCCAGCATCAATACGCTTTTGGGTAATACACCAATTGTGCGCATACGCGGCCTCCCGGCGAAATGGCTTCCATTATAAAACGTTCCGGCTTGCCGTGTTTAACAGATATAGCTTGAGGATATCAAAGCAACAGGCTGAACCTGCTTTCCATCCGTCACAAATCGCGGCATCATAACCAGTATTGCCATCCGGCCTGATAAGTTCGAGGAGAAAGAGATGTTTGCCGTTATTTTTGGTCGCCCAGGGTGCCCGTATTGCGTGCGCGCAAAAGAATTAGCAGAAAAATTAAGCAGTGAGCATGACGATTTTAACTTCCGCTACATTGATATCCATGCTGAAGGAATTACCAAAGCAGATCTGGAAAAGACGGTAGGTAAGCCTGTTGAAACCGTTCCGCAGATTTTTGTCGATCAAAAACACATCGGCGGCTGCACGGATTTTGAAGCTTGGGCAAAAGAGAACATGAATCTGTTCGCCTGATAGCGGTTTCTACGCCCTCACCTTGAGGGCGTCATCAGTTCTTTTTCCGCCGTTGATGCTGATTGAATAAGCTACTGATAAATAAAAAACATAATGCGCCAAGTGCGCACCAAAACACCGCACTAAACAACCACGCCAGCTCTTGCCACAATGAACGCGTCGGCATAAAAACGAACCGCATCAGTAACAGGCAGCACGGCGCCGCCAACATTGCACCAAGCAGGGGTTTGAGCACTTCCCGACGATGGGAAAAAAAGCTTGCTGCAGCACCAGGTAAGATAAAAAACAACAATCCGACCTCAGGATGCCCTGCCGCTCTGAATGCCCCTTTCACGTTCAGCGTTAATGAAAGACACACCACAATAAAGAGCACAAAGCAGCAGACCGCACTCGCCCAACTTTGCTTATGTTTCAATCGTTCCTCCTGACACATTCTCTATCGAACACTCTTTTCGCCCGCAGGCGTCCAGTCAGATAAAGTAACTCGGCATTCCATGCCAAAAACACACCCACACGATTCTTATAGCCGTTGATACGTAATGAGATTAAACTAACCGCATATATTGTTATGCTGCATTATTCGGGGCTGTGTACGATGCTATCGCCCCTTAATTTCTGGCAAAAACATTAGCGTAAATTGCCATTTCTTTCAATAGCTTACTAGTAAACAAGAAGTTAGTCTCCGTGAATATAAACGTCGCAGATTTGTTAAATGGGAATTACATCCTGTTATTATTTGTGGTCCTGGCTCTGGGCCTGTGTCTGGGCAAATTACGTCTGGGTTCAGTCCAACTCGGTAATTCCATTGGCGTTTTAGTGGTCTCCCTATTATTAGGTCAGCAGCACTTTAGTATTAACACCGATGCATTAAATCTCGGCTTTATGCTGTTTATTTTTTGCGTCGGCGTCGAAGCCGGTCCCAACTTTTTTTCGATTTTTTTTCGCGATGGGAAAAATTATCTAATGCTTGCCCTGGTGATGGTCGGTAGCGCAATGCTGATCGCGTTGGGGCTGGGTAAGCTATTTGGCTGGGACATCGGCCTGACGGCGGGTATGCTGGCTGGCTCGATGACCTCAACGCCGGTGCTGGTCGGCGCGGGTGATACCTTGCGCCATTCAGGAATGACAGGGACACAACTTTCAAGTGCTCTCGATAACCTGAGCCTGGGTTACGCCCTCACCTATTTGATTGGTCTGGTCAGCCTGATTGTTGGTGCGCGCTATTTGCCGAAACTGCAGCATCAGGATCTGCAAACCAGCGCCCAACAAATCGCGCGTGAACGAGGTCTGGACACCGACGCCAATCGTAAAGTGTACCTCCCGGTGATCCGCGCCTATCGCGTTGGCCCTGAGCTAGTGGCATGGGCCGATGGCAAAAATCTGCGCGAACTGGGTATTTATCGCCAGACCGGTTGTTACATTGAACGCATCCGTCGCAACGGCATTCTGGCCAACCCGGATGGTGATGCGGTGTTGCAAATGGGCGATGAGATAGCCCTGGTGGGTTATCCGGACGCCCATGCTCGCCTCGATCCCAGCTTCCGTAACGGTAAAGAGGTGTTCGATCGCGATCTGCTCGATATGCGCATCGTCACTGAAGAAATTGTGGTGAAAAACCACAATGCCGTTGGTCGTCGCCTGGCCCAGTTGAAACTGACCGACCATGGTTGTTTCCTGAACCGCGTGATCCGTAGCCAGATTGAAATGCCTATTGATGACAACGTCGTACTCAATAAAGGCGACGTGTTGCAGGTCAGCGGTGATGCTCGTCGCGTGAAAACCATTGCCGATCGTATCGGCTTCATTTCCATTCACAGTCAGGTGACCGATCTGCTGGCCTTCTGCGCCTTCTTTATCATCGGTCTGATGATCGGGATGATCACCTTCCAGTTCAGTAATTTCAGCTTCGGCATCGGGAATGCGGCTGGACTGCTGTTCGCCGGGATCATGCTGGGCTTCCTGCGAGCCAACCACCCCACATTTGGCTATATCCCACAGGGTGCGCTGAATATGGTGAAAGAGTTTGGCCTGATGGTATTCATGGCAGGCGTCGGTTTAAGCGCAGGCAGTGGCATTGGTAATGGCCTGGGTGCCGTCGGTGGTCAAATGTTGATTGCCGGTCTGGTAGTCAGCCTGGTTCCGGTTGTCATCTGTTTCTTGTTTGGTGCTTACGTATTGCGCATGAACCGTGCCCTGCTGTTTGGTGCCATGATGGGCGCACGTACCTGTGCTCCGGCAATGGAAATCATCAGCGACACCGCACGCAGCAACATCCCTGCGTTAGGTTATGCAGGGACCTACGCGATTGCCAACGTTCTGCTGACATTAGCGGGGACACTCATCGTCATTGTCTGGCCAGGCCTTGGTTAGCGCTGAAATTTTCCCTTAATTGAAAAATTTTTGCAGGTAAGCAGAACTTTTCTTCAAGGCGTCAGTCATAACTATTGCCACTGCTTTTCTTTGATGTCCCCAATTTGTGGAGCCCATCAACCCCGCCGTTTTGGTTCAAGGTTGATGGGTTTTTTGTTGCCTGAAATTTGCGCTCATCGCCTTCCACCTCTGAAACTCCTCCCAAATTTGCAGCATGCCGGTTATGGCACATACTTTAAAACGGTGCTTTATCGGGGATGGGGGTTAGTCATGTTGCTTACTGGCAAAGTCGCAGTAATTTTTGGTGGCAGCGGGGCTATTGGTAGTGCGGTTGCGCAGGCCATGGCGCGCGAAGGAGCCCATATATGTCTGGGCGCTCGCAGCCAGGAAAAACTTGATCGGACGGCCAGTATTATCCGAACGGCAGGTGGTACAGTCGAAACCTTTATCACCAATGTACTCGACGAGCACAACGCATCGAAGGAAGTTACCCGCCTTGCGCAGCAAACCGGTGGAATAGATGTGGTGGTTAACGCAACGGGATTTATGCACGAACAGGGCAAACACATTAACGCATTATCCCTCTCTGAGTTTATGAGCGGCATCACCCCTTTCCTCTCGGCGCAGTTCAATATCGCTAAAGCCGTAACGCCGCACATGGGCGGCAATCGTGCGGGCGTCATTCTCAGCGTTGTTGCCCCCGCGGCCCCGATGGCGATGCCTGGTCATCTGGGTCATATTGTTGGTTGTGCAGGAACAGAGGCTTTTATTAAAGCGCTCGCCAGCGAGGTAGGACCGGCAAATATCCGGGTCGTCGGCGTGCGCTCGCATGCGATTGTGGATGCTGTTGCAGCTGGCTCCTATACCGGAGAAATTTTCTCCGCCAAAGCACAGTCAATGGGTTTAACCGTCGATCAATGGTTAGGGGGTGCGGCGCAAAGTACCATGCTCGCGCGCCTGCCTACGCTTGCACAAATCGCTGAGGTCATGACCTTTCTTGCTTCAGACCATGCCAGCGCCATGACCGCGACGGTGGTGAATATTACCGGAGGCGCTACGCACAGCTGACTGTCGCGGGTATCCCTGCAATACGCTCCACCATCAGCAAGATATCTTCTCGCTGCAGCGGTTTTTTGTCCGTGACAAAATGCAGCGTCATTCCTTCAATAAACGCATCCAGCGCCCGCGCCGTAACCGGGTCAAACCACTGCTCCAGCGTTTGTTGGCTGCGTAGCATCCAGTTCTGCATCACCGTTTTCAACGCTGGTTTACGGCTGGCAAAAGCATACAGCTGATACATGAGCTCCATATTATCAGGCGTTGTGACCTGAGAGCCGTAAATCATATCGGTAATGGCATGGCAAGCCTGCGACGCATCCTTAACATCGGCAAAAAAGTCCTGATACTGCAGCATCATCCTGTCAGTAAAACGGCCAAATGCCTCCATCAAAAGCTCATCAATTCCCGAAAAGTAATAGGTCATAGAACCCAGTGGTACCTCGGCAATCATAGCGATTTTACGGTGTGTAACCCCATGAATACCATGAGCTATTACTGCATCCAGAGTCGCCTGAACTATTTTTTCCCGCCGCAGCGGATCGTTTGCACGTCGCACTACATTTCCTCTTCTTGCATTTGTGTACAAATGTACACAGTCTTGCTAATGTTGTCTCCTTCCCTCTTTTCTTTGGCTCGAATTCATGACTGGCATCTCATCACGCAAAGCCTTAAGACGTCGCACCTGGGCGCTGTTCACGTTCTTCTTTTTACCAGGATTATTAATGGCCTCCTGGGCAACGCGTACCCCTGCCATCAGAGATATCCTCTCCATCTCCACTGCCGAAATGGGTGCGGTGTTGTTTGGGCTCTCTATTGGTTCGATGAGTGGCATACTTTGTTCGGCCTGGCTGGTGAAACGATTTGGCACGCGTAAGGTGATCCGCACCACCATGTCTTGTGCCGTTCTCGGAATGGCGATCCTCAGCGTAGCGCTCTGGCTACATTCCGCATGGCTTTTCGCGTTTGGCCTGAGCGTATTTGGCGCCAGCTTTGGCGCGGCAGAAGTTGCCATCAACGTCGAAGGTGCGGCAGTTGAGCGCGAAATGAACAAAACCGTGCTGCCGATGATGCACGGTTTTTACAGCCTGGGAACGTTGGCAGGGGCTGGAGTTGGAATGATGCTTACCGCCTTCAGCGTCCCGGCTACCGCGCATATTCTTTTGGCTGCAATGGTTGCTATCACACCTATTTTCATCGCCATCAAAGCTATTCCTGACGGCACGGGCAAAAATGCCGCTGACGGTTCTCACTCCGGTGAAAAAGGACTGCCTTTTTATCGTGATATCCAGCTATTGCTGATCGGCGTTGTAGTGCTGGCAATGGCATTTGCTGAAGGTTCCGCCAACGACTGGCTTCCACTGTTAATGGTGGACGGACATGGATTTAGCCCGACATCAGGCTCGCTTATTTATGCCGGCTTTACGCTGGGTATGACCGTTGGACGATTTACCGGCGGCTGGTTCATCGACCGTTACAGCCGCGTTGCGGTGGTGCGCGCCAGTGCGCTGATGGGCGCTCTCGGGATTAGCCTGATTATTTTTGTCGACAGCTCCTGGGTGGCGGGTGTGTCCGTTATTCTGTGGGGACTCGGCGCATCGCTCGGCTTCCCGCTGACCATTTCAGCCGCCAGCGACACCGGCCCCGATGCCCCAACCCGCGTCAGCGTCGTGGCGACCACCGGTTACCTGGCGTTCCTTGTTGGACCGCCGCTGCTGGGCTATCTGGGTGAACACTATGGCCTGCGCAGCGCTATGTTAGTGGTGCTGGCGCTGGTGCTTGTCGCCGCCGTCGTCGCGAAAGCGGTAGCGAAACCGGATCTCAAAAATACCACGGTGATGGAGAACAGCTAATGAGTATCAAATTAATTGCGGTCGACATGGACGGCACATTTTTAAGCGACCAAAAAACCTATAACCGTGAGCGCTTTATGGCGCAATACCGCCAGATGAAAGAACAAGGGATCCGCTTTGTGGTCGCCAGCGGCAACCAATATTATCAGTTGATTTCCTTTTTCCCCGAACTGGCCAATGAGATCTCATTTGTCGCCGAAAATGGTGGTTGGGTGGTCAGCGAAGGAGAAGATGTCTTTAACGGCGAACTGGCTAAAGACGATTTCCATGCCATCGTGGATCATCTGCTGACCCGCGCCGATATCGACATTATTGCCTGTGGTAAAAACAGCGCCTATACGTTGAAACAGTACAGCGATGAGCATAAGAACGTTTCCGCCATGTACTATCATCGTCTCGAGTTTGTAGATAATTTTGACAATCTTAACGACGTTTTCTTCAAGTTCGGGCTGAATATTTCCGACGACCGAATTCCACAGGTACAGGCCGATCTCCACGAGGCGATTGGCGATATTATGGTACCGGTGCATACCGGCTACGGCAGCATCGACTTAATAATTCCCGGCGTGCATAAGGCTAACGGTCTGCGCCTGCTGCAACAACGCTGGAATATTAACGACGACGAGGTTGTTGTGTTTGGCGATGGCGGAAATGATATTGAGATGCTGCGTCAGGCGGGATTTAGTTTCGCAATGGCCAACGCCCATGAGCCGGTGATCGAGGCGGCAAAATATCGTGCAGGCTCGAACAACGAAGAGGGCGTGCTGGATGTTATCGATCGCGTGTTAAAGAATGAAGCACCGTTTACGTATTAACGGCTCAGCACAGACGGCAACAAAATGATGGCATGATCTATTCATAATCCGCCTCAAATTAACCCGCTGGATTATTACTTCCAGTGAATATTTCAGGCGAGCGGATCATGAAGAAAAGTGTACTGATGGCGACATTGTTGCTGGGCTTTGCGGGGACAACATTTGCACAGAGCGTTACCGTTGATGTCCCCAGCGGTTATAAAGTGGTGGTAGTGCCCTCTTCCGTCAGCGTCCCGCAGGCGGTCAGCGTAACGACCGCACCACAAACGGTATATGTTGCTCCAGCGCCTGCTCCGGCCCCTGTCTATCGCGCACATCCTTATGCGCGACATGTGGCAAGCGTCGGTGAAGGGATGGTTATCGAACATCAGATTGACGACCACCACTAAGTTATCGCCAGGCCCAGACAACCGTAATACTGGTCAGTTAAGATCTTTGGTGAGCGGTAGGCCGGATAAGGCGTTTACGCCGCCATCCGGCAATTTGCTACAGGCCGCCGGATGGCGCTTCGCTTATCCGGCCTACAGCGTGATTCTATTATCAACATAATGATGAATTTATCGGCGTCATTATGCTTATCTGCGCTGGATTGCGGACAACCGGGCCTTAACCTTCCCGGGAATTCCCTACCCGTTTATCTTTCAGGAAGATAACCATCAAAATCAGCCACAGTACGCCGCTTGCCAGATTGAACAAGCTGAACAAGCCGTTCCCTCCAAGCAGATACGCGTGTTTACTCAGCTCAATACCGACGGTAAAAATCAGCATCTGCAACATACCCATTGCGGCAGAAACAGTACCCTTACTCATTTCGCTGGCAAACAGCGTCAGGCGCACCAGCCCCGCATTCGCCACGCCAATGCCAAACGCATAGATGCTCAAACCCGCCGTCATCCATAGATATGCATGGGATGACACCACCGTGGCCGCAGCGGCAATAATCAGGCCAACGGCGATTGGCCAGCCGCCCATGATAATGAGCGAACGCACGGTTTTTCGCGAAGTCAGACGCGCCAGCACCAGGTTACCAGCAATCAACGCGCCAAAAATCGGCACCTGCAACAGACCATATTCGTAGCTGCTGAGATGTTCACCACTGATGATAATAATCGGGGACTGCGCAATCCACGCCAGTAACGGCAGGCTGACAAAACCCAACGCCAGTGCGCCTGCAACGAAGCGCACGTTCCTCAGCACCAGCTTATAATCCTTGCCCAGCTCTTTAATGGACAGCTTTTCACCAAGCCGGGTTGCCGTTTCCGGCATCGCGCGTTGCAGACCAAAAAAGGAGATGGCCGCCAGAGCAGCAAACAGGATAAACATCCCTTCCCACGGCAGAACATGTACCCAGGCTGCGCCTACCAACGGACCCAGCAGTGGCGCAATCAGCGCCACGTTTGCCATCAGCGCGGTAATTTTTATGCAGACCGCTTCTTCAAAGGATTCCTGAATGGCGGCGTAACCCACCGCACCAATAAAGCACAGGCTTATCCCCTGTAAAAAACGCAGGAAGGTAAATTGCTCAATATTCTGTGCAAGCAGGGTTGCAAGGCAGGTAACGATGAACCAGATCACGCCGGTTAACATTACCGGGCGACGACCAATACGGTCCGACAGCGGTCCTAACAACCACTGCAAAAACATGCCGCCTGCCAGATAGGCGGTCATGGACGTAGGTACCCAATCTAATCCGGCGTTATATTGCGCCACCACCGCCAACATTCCGGGCTGGATCATATCGTTGCCGATATAAGTGGAGAATTCGTAAAGCACCAGACAGAGCGGGAAAAGTAATGCCTGACGCCCCAAACGGACGCCTGAAGATAAACGGTTCTGCATGCAATCTCTTAACTATAGAAAAATCGCGCAAAGTGTAATAAATGCGCCGTACTGGTGATAGTGAATTATGTGATTTGAAAGCAAAATGCGCACATTTTTACACTCATTTGCTCAAGAACATTTTGCTTTAAGGTTAATTTAAGTTGAGGCCGCTATCATGCTCAATAAGTCTCATTAACTGTCTTAAAAATAGTCATTTAGCAGACAAATAAGACAAGACCGCTTTTTATTCCGTGAAAGCAATTTTATGCTCTCCCCCCTATGGGCCTTTAAACGATTACACTGAGTCTGGACGTTATGCTGGAAAATCTGAACAACTCACTTTTTTATCTCATCAATGCCACGCCGGACTCTGCGCAATGGATGATATCGCTGGCGATTTTTATTGCCAAAGACCTGATTAGCATTGTGCCGCTGTTAGCCGTTGTACTTTGGCTTTGGGGACCTCGTGGTCAGGTTACGCTCCAGCGCCAGTTGGTCATCAAAATGGCGATTGCGCTCATCGTCGGGCTGACGATTTCATGGCTGATGGGACATCTGTTCCCCCACGATCGTCCGTTTGTTAACCACATCGGTTATAACTTCCTGCACCATGCGGCAGATGACTCTTTCCCGAGCGACCACGGTACGGTTATCTTTACCTTTGCTCTGGCCTTCCTGTTCTGGCATCGCTTGTGGACGGGTGCTCTGCTGATGGTTGTCGCCGTGGCGATTGCCTGGTCACGAGTTTACCTTGGCGTTCACTGGCCGCTGGATATGCTGGGCGGATTACTGGCCGGGTTGATCGGCTGTCTGAGCGCCCAGATGATCTGGCAACGGTTCGGCACAAGCTTGTACCTCGGCTTGCAGACGTGCTATCGCACCTGCTTCGCTCTCCCCATCCGTAAAGGTTGGGTACGTGACTAACCCGCGGTAAAAAGAGTAGTATTAAGCGCGAAACTGAGCACTTATTCTATTCTCCAGGGGAACTATGGAAACTCGACGCGACGAGCGTATTGGTCAATTACTGCAGGCGCTGAAACGCAGCGATAAATTACACCTCAAAGAAGCCGCGACGTTGCTGGGCGTATCTGAGATGACCATTCGTCGCGACCTGAATAATCATGATGCTCCCGTCGTGCTGCTCGGGGGCTATATTGTTCTGGAACCCCGCAGCGCTAACCACTATTTAATCAGCGATCAAAAATCCCGTCTGGTTGATGAAAAGCGTCGCGCTGCCCAGCAGGCGGCGAGTCTCGTGCAGGCGCATCAGACCATCTTTTTCGATTGCGGTACGACCACGCCGTGGATCATTGAAGCGATCGACAATGAACTGCCCTTCACCGCAATCTGCTACTCGTTGAATACGTTTCTGGTGCTGCAGGAAAAACCGCAGTGCCGCGTCATTCTGTGTGGTGGTGAATTCCATGCCAGTAACGCGATTTTTAAACCGCTCGATTTTCAGGAAACGCTGAACAACCTCTGTCCGGATATCGCCTTTTATTCCGCGGCAGGTGTTCACATCGAAAAAGGCGCGACCTGTTTTAATCTGGAAGAACTGCCGGTGAAGCACTGGGCGATGTCGATGGCGCAGCATCACGTTTTGGTGGTCGATCACAGCAAGTTTGGCAAGGTGCGCCCTGCGAGGATGGGGGAATTGAAACGCTTTGATACCATCATCAGCGACAGCCGTCCTGACGAGGCATTTGTTGAGTACGCTAAAGCACAACGTATCACGCTGAAGTACTAACAGATACTGCCGGACGGCGATTGCGCCATCCGGCAATAGATAAGATTAAGAGAACCAACCACCAAACCACTGGTGGAATTTCATCATCACAAAGTCCCACATGCGGCTAAAGAAACCACCCTCTTCCACATCTTCCATCACCATCAACGGACGCTGCTCAATGGATTTTCCGTTCAACTGGAAGTCGATAGTGCCCACAACCTGACCTTTCTTCAACGGCGCGGTTAGCTGTGGTTCAGTCAGGGTAAAGCTGGCCTTCAGATTTTTGAGCTGACCACGCGGGATAGTCACCGAACCCGCTTCTCCAGCGCCCAAATTCACTTCACTCTTATCGCCAAACCAGACGCGCTGGGTTACGAAAGTGGCATCTGGTTTAATCGGCGTAACGGTTTCAAAGAAGCGGAAGCCCCAGGTCAGTAGCTTTTCTGACTCATTGAAACGAATGCGGTCGGTTTTTGCTCCCAGCACCACGGAGATCAGGCGCATATCGCCCTGGGTCGCGGAAGCCACCAGGTTGTATCCCGCCCCGGCAGTGGTCCCGGTTTTCATACCGTCCACGTTCAGGTTGGTGCTCCACAACAGACGGTTGCGGTTCGGCTGGCGGATTTTATTGAAGGTAAATTCTTTCTCTTTGTGAATAGCGTACTCTTCCGGCACATCGTGGATTAACGCCTTCCCGAGCAACGCCATATCACGTGCGGTACTGAACTGTCCTGCCGCATCCAGGCCGTGTACCGTCTGGAAAGTCGTGTTGGTCAGCCCCAGTTTTTTCGCATAGCCGTTCATCAGACCAATAAAAGATTCCTGACTGCCGGCAACGTAATCAGCGAGTGCAATACAGGCATCGTTACCTGACTGAATGATAACGCCTTTATTCAGATCGGACACCGCAACCTGATCGCCGGGCTTGAGGAACATGACCGACGAACCGCGCAGGGCTGGATTACCGGTCGCCCATGCGTCTTTGCCCACGGTGACCATGTCGTTGAGGTTAATTTTTCCGGCCTTCAGCGCCTGCCCAACCACATAGCTGGTCATGATTTTGGTCAGACTGGCAGGATCCAGTTTCTCATCAGCATTACCTTCCGCCAGCACCTTACCACTGGCGTAATCCATCAGAATCCACGCGCGCGCGTCCACGCTCGGCGGGGCCGTCGGTTGCTCCGCCGCCTGTACGGTCGGCGCCAAAAGGATTAAGAGTGCAGAACCTGCAGCAAAGCTGCGAAGTGAAGAGAAGTATTGCGTCATAAATGCCACCCGAGTATCCATTCCAAAAAACCACGTCATACCACACCGTGTTTACACAAAACCGGCCAAGCGACCTCGACCAACCCATGCAGAAAAAGTCTGATGGATGACGTGTAAAATAAGTGCGGTGAGTAATAACGCACTAACGAGCTTAAAGAAACCGTAAGTTGGTAAAGTTTTTAAAGTTTATGCAATAACGCCGCGCTGCGCTGCTCCTGGCACGATTTTTTTAGACTTTGTTGCGTAAATATTAGGTTTACCCCACCATGTGAGCTAGTCAGATGGCATCTGCAGCCATAAAGCTGCTCAATTAATTTGCGGGGTTACTATGATTACACTGTGGGGTCGCAATAACTCGACCAACGTAAAAAAAGTATTGTGGACGCTCGAGGAACTGGAACTGCCGTATAACCAAATTCTGGCGGGCGGGCAGCATGGCGGTAACCGCGATGCCGACTATCTGGCACTGAACCCGAACGGACTGGTCCCGCTGCTACGCGATGATGAAACAGACGTTGTCCTGTGGGAATCCAATACCATTGTCCGCTATCTGGCCGCTCAGTACGGACAAAAACGTTTGTGGATTGACGCCCCGGCCGCGCGCGCAGTCGGTGAAAAATGGATGGACTGGGCAAATCAGACGCTAAGCCCTGCGCATCGGGTTATCTTATTTGGTCTGGTCAGAACACCTGCCGATCAGCGCGATATGGCGGCCATTGAGGCAAGTAAACAAGTTTGCGATAACCTGTTTGCCATTCTGGATAACGCGCTGGCAGACCAGCCATGGTTCTCCGGGGCTGAATTTGGCACGGCGGATATCGCTGTTGCACCGTTCATCTATAACCTGTTCAACGTTGGTCTGAGCTGGACCCCGCGCCCGCATCTGGAACGCTGGTATCAACAACTGACCGAGCGCCCGGCGTTTCAAAAAATCGTGATGATCCCGGTCAGCTAACCAAATCAGGGACTCACTTTCAGTAATTCCCCGTCGGACTCGTCGGTTAGCACGTACAAATAACCGTCTGGTCCGACGCGCACATCACGGATCCGCTGCCCCCTTTCCTGCAACAGACGACCATCCTCAGTGACCGTATTCCCCTTAACGCTCAGCACGATCACTTCTTTATCTTTCAACGCGCCGATGAACAACTTTTGCCGCCACTGCGGGAAGGTATCACTATTGTAAAAAGCCATTCCACTAACCGCCGGCGACTTTTCCCAATAAAAGATGGGTTGTTCCGTGCCAGCAACAATTTGACCTTTTGCTTCGGGAATTTTCAAACCACTGTAGTTAACACCCCAGGTCGCGATAGGCCAGCCGTAGTTTTTCCCTTTCTCGGGGATATTGATTTCATCGCCTCCGCGTGGACCATGCTCATTGAGCCACAACACATCACTCCACGGATTCATCGCCATACCCTGCGGGTTGCGGATGCCATACGACCAAATCTCTGCCCGCGCTCCTGCCATGTTCACAAACGGATTATCCGGCGGAATTTTTCCCTCGTCGGTCAGTCGGACTAATTTACCCTGCAATTTATCCAGGTCCTGGGCGGTAGCGCGTTGATTATTCTCCCCCAGGCCAATAAACAGATAACCGTTACCATCAAATACCAGACGTCCACCAAAATGGTTTCCGGTGGAAAGCTTTGGCTGTTGGCGAAAAACGGTCTGAAATCCTTGCAGATGTTTGAGATCGTCACTCAATCGCCCGTAGCCTACCGCAGTGCCCGCTTTGCCTTCGCGGTCGGCTTCAGCGAAGCTTAGCCATACCCGGCGAGATTGTGCAAAATCCGGTGCTAACGCCACATCAAGCAGTCCTCCCTGACCATTTGCCCAAACTTTGGGTACGCCGGTCAGCGGGTCGGAAAGCCCTTTATCAGGCTGCCAGAGTCGAAGCTGTCCACCTTTGAGCGTAATGAGCATACCGCGGTTATCGGGTAAAAAAGCCAGTGACCATGGGTGATCGAGTTTAGTTTGCAGCACTTCCACTTTTACCGCGGCGGCATAAGTGGAAAATAGCGCAAGTGGAATAGCACAGAGAAAGAGTCGACGCATAACACCTCCTTAATGGCTCTGCATAAAGCGTAGCCAGCAAGGGGAATTATCCCGCTACATTTACATAATCTTGACGAAAAGGGGGAGCGCCCTCCCCCTGATTCAGACGTGTTCCAGCGTTGGATAAGATTGCAAACACTGGATGCTCAGCGTCAGCGTTGTCAGGCAGTTTTCCAGTTTCTCTGCGTTAACGGCGATAAACGTTGGACAATCGTGATGTCCACTCATAAGACAAACCGCGGCGGCGGCTAACGCCCCTTCAGCACGATGAAGGGCATTCCACTCTTCCTGATCAAGATGCATACCGTGAAGCTGTGATTGCTCGTGCAATTCGCGATTCAGTGCAAAAAAAACATCACGCAGGCGATCGCTCTCGCTAACTGACATGTAGCCTTTCGCTTTTCTCAACTGCAGATAAGCGGCAAGTTCGATACGGGCGTTTATCAATTTGTTGAGAAGATCGGTTCTCAGTCTGTCAACAACCATACTTTGTTCCTCCTCTTTCCAACTATGGTGCAACTTAATAGTATGGTTGTTTTTTGAACAAATAGATGTCCTACATCAATAAAGCCCAATTGATTAACATAATTTACAATGTTACAACTTCATTCTGTACGCTTATCGAAGGCGCTCTGTGTCTGACTCGCCTGACTTTTTTTGCTATACCTGATGTGGTTACTGCCATGGTGTTGATGATGAGGGGTCTATGTCGAAAGCAAATGATGCAGAAAAAATACGCACACTATCAAAAATAGATCTCAATCTGCTGACCATTTTCTGTTTGATCTATAGCGTGGGTAGCATTTCCAGAGTCGCTGACATGCTGAACATCTCACCTTCCGCCGTCAGCCAGTCATTAAGAAAACTGCGCGAAATGATGGGTGATAATCTTTTTGTCCGTAGCGGGAATGCACTGTTACCGACGGTCTATTCTGATGAACTGTATGATAATACAATCCCAATTATCGATAAGCTATCAACGCTGATGCCGCTTTCCACGCCTGCCGCCAAAAAAAGGTTAACGCTTTATACGGAATCTTTTATTTCCCCTATCGTTATTCCAGATGTCACCGCCAGAATAATCGAGACTGACGCCGATATCAGCCTCCTGCACCTTACCGCCGACCTGAATGAACAGAGTATTATTGAACTGCTGAATATGCGTCAGGCAGATGCTGTTTTTTCTACCTTTGCCGTAGAGTCAGCAAGTCTTTCATGCCAGAAAATATGCGATATGCGCCTGGTACTGACGGCCTCGCAGAATAATTCTTTATATGGTAACACCATCAGTGAAGCGCAATTCAGAAACGCTAACCTGGTCGGTTACAATACTAAGAATGAGAAAATCATTTATCATCGCAGTATTGTGGATAAAAAATTTAGAACCGGAGAACGCTGCCTGCTTACCTCATCGTTTACGGCGATTCTGACGATTGTGTCCAATACCCATTGTTTAGGGGTGATCCCGGAAAAGGTATTTGAAACACACGCTCAGCTGTATGGACTAAAAAAAATAAACACTCCGTTTCCCTTGCCACAATTTAGCGTGTTTGCCTCATCGCGCAAAGAAAGCAATACCCACAAAATCCTCTCACCTATTCTGGCTGATTTGCAAACAGCCTCCCTGTTATGAAAACCAGAGAGGCTGAGCGTTAGAAATACTGGCTACACGCGTATTTTTGCTATGCGCCAGATATGGTCGGCATATTCCTGAACCGTTCTGTCCGACGAGAAATACCCCATGTTAGCAATATTATGCATGGTTTTTGTCGTCCACTCCCGGGGAGTACGATACAACTCGTCCACCGCATCCTGACAATCTACATAGCTGCGATAATCTGCCAATACCTGATAGTAGTCGCCGAAGTTAATCAATGAATCCAACACGTCTCTATAACGCCCTGGCTCCTGCGGACTGAACACCCCTGTACCGATTTGCGTCAGCACCTGATGAAGTTCCTCATCCTTTTCAAAGATGTGCCTCGGGTCATAGCCATCACGTCGCAGAGTTTCAACCTGATTAGCCGTATTGCCAAAGATAAAGATGTTATCTTCCCCAACGTATTCGCGCATTTCGATATTCGCACCGTCGAGCGTACCGATAGTGAGCGCACCATTCATACCGAATTTCATATTGCTGGTCCCGGAGGCTTCCGTCCCGGCCAGGGAAATTTGCTCTGACAGATCGGCTGCCGGAATAATTAGCTGAGCGAGACTGACGCTGTAATCCGGAATAAATACTACTTTCAGTTTGCCGCCAATCAGCGGATCGTTATTGACTAACTGCGCCACATCGTTAATCAAGCGAATAATTTGTTTTGCCATGTGATAAGAGGAGGCCGCTTTTCCGGCAAAGATATTCACTCGCGGTACCCAGTTGGCATCCGGCGCGGCTTTAATCCGGTTATAGCGTGTAATAACGTGAAGCACATTCATGAGTTGCCGCTTGTACTCGTGGATGCGTTTCACCTGCACATCAAACAGCGCATCAGGATTCACCACCACGCCATAGTGGGTGGCAATATGGTGCGCCAGCCGCTGCTTATTTTCACGTTTCGCACGATGCACAGCCTCATTCACCGACGGATAATCTATAAACTGCTTCAGCTCGCCCAACTGCATTAATTTAGTCCGCCAGCTGTCACCGATATTTTCGTCCAGCACTTTGGCAAGCGGTGGATTCGCCAGCGCCAGCCAACGACGCGCAGTCACACCATTGGTTACGTTGGTGAAACGCAAGGGAAATATACGCGCGAAGTCTGCAAACAGTGATTCGGTCATCAGTTTTGAATGCAATGCCGACACGCCGTTTACCTTATGACTGACAACTACCGCCAGCCAGGCCATACGCACCACACGACCATTGGACTCATCAATTAACGACACACGTTTCAGTAGATCGCTGTCATTACGATAACGTTCCTGTAATGTCTTCAGAAAACGATCGTTAATCTCAAAAATAATCTGCAAATGGCGCGGCAAAATTCGACTTAGCATTTCTACTGGCCAGGTCTCCAGCGCCTCACTCATCAACGTATGGTTGGTATAAGAAAAAATCTGACAGGTCACGTCAAACGCGTTATCCCAGCTAAACTGATGATGATCAACCAATAAACGCATCAACTCAGGGATCGCCAGTACCGGATGCGTATCATTAAGGTGAATCGCAATTTTATCGGCCAGATTGTCGTATGTTTTGTGCAACTGATAATGACGACTCAGAATATCCTGGATCGTCGCCGAGGCCAGGAAATAGGCCTGGCGTAAACGCAATTCACGCCCCGCATCGGTGGAATCATCAGGGTACAAAACCCGCGAGATACGATCGAAGTGGTATTTGTTTTCCACTTCAGTAGCAAAGTCGGCCTGCTGATTCAGTTTGCCCGCATTAACTTCGCTATTCACCTGCACGTTCCACAAGCGTAACGTATTAGTCGTGTCCGTCGCATAACCTGGAATAATTTGATCATGTGCCACGGCCAGAATATCCTCGGTTTCAAGCCAGCGGGTTTTATTCCCTTCCTGTTGAACACGCCCGCCAAAACGTACTTTATAATGCGTATTATGACGTTTGAACTCCCAGGGATTACCGTATTCCAGCCAATAATCGAGCGACTCTTTTTGTACACCGTTAACGATATTTTGTTTGAACATACCGTAGTTATAACGAATACCGTATCCACATCCCGGCAACCCAAGCGTCGCCAGTGAATCAAGGAAGCAGGCCGCCAGACGACCGAGACCACCATTACCTAACCCGGGATCGTTTTCTTCGTCAATCAGTTCTTCCAGTTCAAGCCCCATTGCCTCCAGCGCGCTTCTGACTTCATCATAAATACCTAAAGAGAGCAATGCATTGGATAGTGTACGACCAATTAAAAATTCCATCGACAGATAATATACCTGGCGCGCATCCTGAGAGAATTGCGCCCGATTAGAACGGTGCCAGCGCTCGACCATCCGATCGCGTACCGCATATAACGTCGCATTAAGCCACTCCCGTTTCGTGGCGATTGCGGGATCTTTGCCAATAGTGAATAAAAGTTTATTAGCAATATCATCTCTAAGTTTATCAACATCAGAGTCCGTGGCGACCGGAAGTGGCGAAATATACATATTAACGTTACCTTTCAAATTTTGTAGGATGGTAATAGACAGGTGAATTATTTAAAGTTTGGGTACGTGAGCGTTAGCTTTTTGTCGAATATTTTCATGACTGGCGATAAACGTTAATTCTGTCATTAATACACGCCAACTTAAGCCTGTAGCAAGCGAGATATAATATAAACTCACACCATTAGCATAAAGAGTTTTAGCCATTTCAAGTTTCGACTTCAAAACAATATCTTTCAAATTTAACCTCATTAGTAACGCTCGACGAGATAAAATTTACGATAATGAGTGTCTATAGCCAAGAAGCGGCACTTAAAGCCGGAATTAGACTCACTAAACACCTTTCACTAACCGATCTACTCTTTATAGGTATCGCTCTTTATTCTCTCCGTCTTATGCTGATCAGATATAGATGTACCGTGAAGGCATCTGTATAATCCCCCGATTACGAGCAATGTACAGTATAAGAAAATGGCAAAAATTGGTTTTATATCACTAGGTTGTCCGAAAAACCTCGTCGATTCTGAGCGCATCCTGACCGAACTTCGTACCGAAGGCTATGATGTTGTGCCAAGCTACGACGACGCGGATATGGTTATCGTTAATACCTGCGGCTTTATCGACAGTGCGGTTCAGGAGTCCCTGGAAGCAATTGGCGAAGCGCTGAACGAGAACGGTAAGGTGATCGTCACCGGCTGTCTGGGCGCGAAAGTCGATCAGATCCGTGAAGTCCACCCGAAGGTGCTGGAAATCACCGGGCCGCATAGCTATGAACAGGTTCTGGAGCACGTTCACCACTATGTGCCAAAACCAAAACACAACCCGTTCCAGAGTCTGGTTCCTGAGCAGGGCGTTAAGCTGACTCCTCGCCATTACGCCTATCTGAAGATTTCCGAGGGCTGTAACCACCGCTGCACGTTCTGCATTATTCCCTCCATGCGCGGCGATCTGGTGAGCCGTCCGATTGGCGACGTCCTTAGCGAAGCCAAGCGTCTGGTCGATGCGGGCGTGAAAGAGATTCTGGTAATCTCTCAGGATACCTCTGCGTACGGTGTAGATGTGAAGCATCGTACCGGTTTCCATAACGGCGAGCCGGTCAAAACCAGCATGGTTGATCTGTGCGAACAGTTATCAAAACTGGGGATCTGGACGCGTCTGCATTACGTCTACCCCTACCCGCACGTTGATGATGTGATCCCGCTGATGGCGGAAGGGAAAATCCTGCCGTATCTGGACATCCCGTTACAGCATGCCAGCCCGCGTATTCTTAAACTGATGAAACGCCCGGGCTCCGTGGACAGACAACTGGCGCGCATCAAGCAGTGGCGTGAAATCTGCCCTGAACTGACGTTGCGATCCACTTTCATTGTTGGTTTCCCGGGTGAAACGGAAGAAGACTTCCAGATGTTGCTCGACTTCCTGAAGGAAGCGCGTCTGGATCGCGTGGGCTGCTTTAAATACAGCCCGGTAGAAGGCGCTGGCGCTAATGACCTGCCGGATCAAATCCCGGAAGAGGTGAAAGAAGAACGCTGGAACCGCTTTATGCAATTGCAGCAGCAGATCTCTGCTGAACGTTTGCAAGAGAAAGTGGGCCGCGAGATTCTGGTTATCGTTGATGAAGTTGACGAAGAAGGCGCAATTGGTCGTAGCATGGCTGATGCTCCAGAAATCGACGGCGCGGTATACCTGAATGGTGAAACCAAGGTGAAACCTGGCGATATCATCCGCGTGAAGGTCGAAAACGCAGATGAATACGATCTGTGGGGCACCCGCGTTTAATTAGCGTAACCCAACGTAGGCCGGATAAGGCATTTATGCCGCATCCGGCAATGCCTGATGGCGACGCTGAAGCGTCTTATCAGGCCTACGGTTTATCCTTTTATCTTCGGGTCCAGCGCGTCGCGCAGACCATCTCCCAGTAAGTTAAACGCCAGCACCGTCAGGAATATCGCTACCGCCGGGAAAATCGCCACGTGCGGCGCGATCACCATATCAGCGCGCGCTTCATTAAGCATTGCCCCCCACTCCGGCGTCGGCGGCTGTGCGCCTAATCCCAGAAATGACAGGCTCGCGGCAGAGATGATCGACGTGCCAATTCGCATGGTAAAAAAGACCACGATCGATGAGACCGTTCCAGGCAGAATATGGTTGAAGATGATGGTCGCATCGCTGGCACCAATACTGCGCGCAGACTCAATAAACGTCTGTTGCTTCAGCACCAGCGTATTCCCACGCACCAGGCGCGCGAAGGCTGGAATGGAGAAAATGGCCACGGCAATGATCACGTTAGCAATTCCGCTGCCCAGCACGGCGACCACGGCTATCGCCAGCAATATCCCCGGAAAGGCGAACAGCACATCGCAGATTCGCATGATCAGTCGATCCCACCAGCCTTCGTAGTACCCCGCCAGCAGACCCAGTACCGTACCAATCGCCGCGCCAATAAATACGGCAAAGACCCCTGCCGCCAGCGAGATTTGCGCCCCAACCAGCACGCGGCTAAAGATATCCCGTCCCAGTGAGTCAACGCCAAACCAGTGCAGCATCGACGGTCCGTCATTCAGACGGTCATAATCGAAGTAATTCTCGGCATCAAATGGCGTCAGCCAGCGGGCAAAAATCGCTACCACGATCAGGAGCAATACAAACAGCCCAGCGACCATCGCCATGTGCTGTCGACGGAACCGACGCCAGAACTCATGCCACGGTGTGCGTATCTGCTCTGGCTTAACAAGGGGCATCGCATTTAAAATCGCCTGTCGGCGCCAGTTAAAAAATCGCATCCTTACTTGTACCTGATAGCCGGATTAATGGCAGCGTAGAGCACATCCACCACTAAGTTAATAAGAATAAATTCCAGAGAAAACAACAGCACCTCAGCCTGAATCACCGGGTAGTCGCGCATTTCGACGGAGTCCACCAACAGTCGCCCAAGCCCGGGCCAGTTGAACACCTTCTCAACCACGATTGATCCACCAAGCAAAAAGCCAAACTGTAGTCCCATCATGGTGACCACAGGGATCATCGCATTACGCAGACCATGTTTTAACACCACCCAGGTTTCACTCACCCCTTTAGCCCGCGCGGTGCGCATATAATCTTCGCTGAGCACATCAACAAACGAGGCGCGAGTAAATCGGGCTAACACCGCAGCCACCGCCGCGCCCAGCGTAATAGACGGGAGGATGTAGTGCAGCCAGGTGTCTGCGCCCACGGTAGGCAACCAACCGAGTTCAACGGAGAATATCTGCATCAGCAGCATGCCAAGCGCAAACGCCGGGAACGAGATCCCGGTGACCGCCAGCGTCATGCTTAATCTGTCCGGCCAGCGATTTCGCCATACGGCAGCAATGATCCCCGCCGTCATACCAAACAATACCGCCCACGCCATACTGGCAATAGTCAGCCATAGTGATGGCATAAAACGACTGGCTATCTCTTCAGATACCGGGCGACGAGAAACCATCGAGGTGCCAAAATCGCCTTGCAACACGTTAGTCATGTAATGCCAGAACTGAACATGCAGCGGCTGGTCCAGACCCAGCTGCTTGCGCACCAATTCAATAACCTCGGCGTCAGCTTCCGGTCCGGCAATCAGCCGGGCCGGATCGCCGGGTAGCAGGTGAACAAATAAAAATACCAGCACCGCAACAATCAACAGAGTTGGAATCAACCCCAGCAGGCGCTTGAAAACATAGTTAAGCATCACGCTCCCTTCGCCGGCCCCTGGGCTGCGGGGCCGAATGAATAGCTTATTTTAAATCCGCATCATCAAAGCTAAATCCGGTATCCGGCATAATCCAGAACCCGGTCAACCTGGTGCTGTGCGCCGAAATCAGTTTTTCCACCACCAGCGGGATCCACGGCGACTCTTTCCAGATAATATCCTGCGCGTCTTTGTACAGCTTCGCTTTCTGCGCCGGATCGTTAGTTTGCAACGCTGCCGCTAAATCACTGTCCACCTGCTTATTGCTGTAGAACGCCGTATTAAACAAAGTTGGCGGCCAGTTTTGTGATGCAAACAGCGGTGACAGCGCCCAGTCAGCTTCGCCCGTAGACGCCGACCAGCCGGTGTAGAACATCCGTACCCCACTCTCTTTCTGCGCTTTCCCTTCAACTTCCGCGGCGCGCTGACCGGCATCCATCGCTGTTACCTGAGCCTTAATGCCCACCTGCGCCAGCTGCTGCTGGGTAAATTGCAGCACTTTCTGCGCGGTACTGTGGTTATGCGAAGACCATAGCGTAGTGGTAAAACCGTTCGGATAACCTGCTTCTTTCAGCAGTTCGCGCGCTTTCGCCGGGTCGTAGGGCCACGGCGTATAGCTTTGCGCATAGGCTATCGACGGGGGGAGAACGCCGGTTGCCGGCGTCGCGTAACCAGCAAAAGCCACTTTCACCAGCGCCTGGCGGTTGATGGCATAATTCAGCGCTTCACGCACCTTCGGGTTGTCGAACGGTTTTTGCGTGACATTCATGCTGATGTAACGCTGCATAATAGACGGACTGGCCACCAGTTCCAGGTTTTTGTTCTTCGCCAACAGCGACGCCTGCTCGTATGGGATCGGGAAGGCAAACTGCGCTTCCCCAGTTTGCAGCATGGCCGCACGCGTGTTGTTGTCGGTCACCGGACGCCAGGTAATCGTATCCAGCTTTGGCAGTCCTTGCTGCCAGTAGCCCGCGAACTTCTTAACCTTCACAAAATCCGTCTGATTCCAGGTATCAAGCTGGTACGGCCCGGTCCCCACAGGATGGAAACCGATCTCCTTACCGTATTTCTCCAGCGCGGCGGGAGAAATCATCGCCGTTGCCGGGTGCGCCAGAATATTGATAAAGGCAGAGAACGGCTGTTTCAGCGTAATCTTCACCGTCGACGGATCAACGACTTCGGTTTTATCGATATTCTTATACAGGTTGTAACGTTTCAGATGGTTTTCCGGGTTACTGGCCCGATCGAGGTTAGCTTTTACCGCATCGGCATTGAAGTCGGTTCCATCCTGAAACTTCACGCCCTGGCGCAGCTTAAGGGTATAGGTCAGCCCATCATCAGAAACCGTATAACTCTCCGCGAGCACATTTTTCAGTTTCATCTCTTTATCAAGGCCAAACAACCCCTGATAAAACGACTTCGCTACCGCCTGTGACAACGTGTCATTCGCGTCATAGGGGTCGAGCGTCGTGAAATTGGACCCCACGGCTACCACTACATCTTTGGCGGCCCAGCCAGGCGATGCGGCCAGTGCAGAGACCACTCCCACAGCAACCAGCCATTTTCGAGCAACAATTTTTGTCATGTTATTCTCCTTAAACCCTGCCTGCCTGTTATAAACGCGAAAGCGCATTTTCTGGTAGCGGACGCGCAACATAATGCCCCGGACCAACTAACTGGAGTGATACGGGGGAAATCTCTTCGCCACGTTTACGAATATTGCTGGGGATATCGTCCGACAACAGCACACGCTGGGGCCGGTGATGGGATGGATCGGCGACCGGAACTGCCGCCATCAGCTTGCGAGTGTACGGATGTTGCGGATTTTCAAACACTGCCCGCCGGGTGCCTATCTCAACGATCTGCCCAAGATACATCACCGCCACACGGTGACTGATCCGTTCCACCACCGCCATATCGTGGGAAATAAACAGGTATGCGATACCCAATTCTCGCTGTAGGTCGAGCATCAGGTTGATGATTTGCCCACGAATTGAAACATCCAGCGCCGAGACAGATTCATCGGCAATAATCACTTTGGGATTGAGCGCCAATGCCCGTGCAATACAGATACGCTGACGCTGACCGCCGGAAAACTCGTGCGGATAGCGCCAGGCATGCTCAGGTAGCAAGCCTACACGTTCCAACAACCATGCAACCAGTTTTGACCCCGCATCGCCCTGCAATAACCCATGTACCCGTAGCGGCTCCAGAATGGAATATCCCACGGTCTGGCGCGGATCGAGCGAAGCATACGGATCCTGGAAGATAAACTGAATATCCCGACGTAGCGGCTGCAACTTGCTGGCAGCAAGGGTATCAATACGCTGCCCATTGAAAATGATTTCCCCACGCTGAGACTCAACCAGGCGCAGCAGCGCCCGCCCGGTGGTGGATTTCCCGCAGCCCGACTCCCCCACCAGCGAGAGCGTTTCTCCCGGCCACAGGTCAAAGCTGACGTTTTCCACTGCATGCACCTCGCGAGTCACGCGATTTAGAATGCCGCTGCGCAGAGGAAAACGCGTCACCAAATTACGCACCCGCAGAATAGGCTCGCCTTCAACCACGGTGTCCTGCTCGGTCTGCGGTTCTACATGGCTGGGATCGTGCAATGAAATGAGCGGGAAACGGCGCGGAAGCTCATGCCCGTTCATCGCCCCAAGCTGCGGCACGGCTGCCAACAGCGCTTTGGTATAGGGATGCTGGGGAGCGTGAAAAATTTGTTCAACGCTGCCGGTTTCTACCGCCTCGCCCTGATACATCACCAGCACGCGGTCTGCAATATCCGCCACAACGCCCATATCGTGGGTTATGAAGATCACTCCCATCGACATATCCTGCTGCAACACTTTTATCAGTTGCAGGATCTGCGCCTGAATGGTGACATCCAGCGCGGTCGTCGGCTCATCGGCAATTAAAACCGCAGGGCGACACGACAGTGCCATGGCAATCATCACCCGCTGGCGCATACCGCCGGAAAGCTGGTGTGGATAACGCGATAAAATCGCCTTCGCCTCGGGGATACGCACCTGATCGAGCATCCGCTTCGCTTCTACCATCGCCTCTTCATGGCTGGCGCCCTGGTGCAAGCGTATAGACTCAGCAATTTGCTCGCCCACGGTAAACACCGGATTGAGCGATGTCATAGGCTCCTGGAAGATCATCGCGATATCCGCACCGCGCACGTGACGCATTTGTGATGCGCTCTGTTCACCCAGCTCAATAACCTGCCGGTTGCGGCGTCGCAGCAGCATTTCATCGCAGCTTACCTCGCCGCCTGCTTGTTCAATCAGATGCATCAGCGACAAGGCCGTTACCGACTTTCCTGAACCGGACTCACCAACAATCGCCAGCGTTTCGCCACGCTTCAGGCGAAATGACAGATTACGCACTGCGCTGACACGTTGCTGTTCCTGTTCAAAGGCAATATTCAGATTGCTGACTGCCAGCACGTCGCTGGCATCAAGCTCATCACTGTGTGGCAACGCTATCTCCTTTTTCCCGATAAATACCGGTGGTTGGCGTATCGCCTGCATATCCCCAGGCGCGGTACATGCCTTCGCTATTAAACGGCAAGGCGACATTGCCCTCATGATCGATAGCAATTAAACCGCCACTGCCGCCAAGCGCCGGTAATTTTTCCATCACTACGCGTTCACACGCTTCGGATAAACTCAGGCCGCCATAGTCCATCAACGCCGCAATGTCATAGGCCGCCAGCGCACGAATAAAGACTTCCCCGGTTCCGGTGCAGGAGACTGCCACACTTGCGTTATTGGCATAACAGCCTGCGCCGACCAACGGACTGTCACCCACCCGCCCCGGTAATTTGTTGGTCATCCCCCCGGTCGATGTTGCGGCCGCCAGATTGCCAAACATATCTAACGCGACCGCCCCCACGGTACCCATTTTGTTGTTTTCATCCAGCGGGCTCGCGCTATGGTCCAGCACCGTTTCACCCGCTGTTCGCGCCGCCAGTAGTTGAGCGTAGCGTTCTGGCGTCGAGAAAATATCCGCTGATACGCGCTCCATACCCTGCGCAATGGCAAAGTTTTCAGCCCCTTCACCGATCATCATGACGTGCGGGCTGTGTTCCATTACCAGGCGCGCCGCGAGAATCGGATTGCGTAAATGGCTGACTCCGGCGACGGCTCCCGCATTCAGCGTGTTACCGTCCATCACGCAGGCATCCAGTTCATGGGTTTCATCACGGGTATATACCGCGCCAATTCCGGCATTAAACAACGGACACTCTTCCAGTAAGCGCACGGCTTCGGTCACCACATCCAGTGCGCTACGACCGTCTTCAAGCATCCGCTGGCCGGTTTCAACGATATCCGACAGCGCCTGTATATAACGCAACTCTTGCTCCTGGCTCAGCTGCGAACGGGTGATAGCCCCTGCGCCGCCGTGAATTGCAATGACTGCTTTACCCATTTTTTTCGTCCATTAGGTGGCAGGTACCGGGGTTATAAATATCAGAATTTCTGTGACTTATTGATTCGATTTTTGAATATAGAAAGATGCAGACGTCATGTAAAGGTTAAGGCCCGTACCTCACGCCCCATCCCATCAGGTTATTTAGATGAGTTAAACAGAAAGAGTATCTTCCAACATCGTTGAATATATTATTCAAGCCGATTGGCAATCTGTTTTTTTGCATAAAACACAAAGCGTTCAACAGATGGCATAGACGCAGCCCAGTTCTTTTTGGTTAACCCCAGGTATTCTGCACGTGCGGCTTGCAGCGTATCAGCATACTCATCGGGTAATTGCGGTATAAGCCAGGAGGCAGCTTCATCTTTAGCGACAATATTGCCCGTAACTACGCTGTACCAAATACGCGCCAGAGTAAGGATGATATTTCGCTCGTCACCCTCTAAATCGCCCGGTTTCTGCCACATATCAAGGATATGCCGAAACGTTTGCACGACATCGCTAAAAGGGATGACGTTGAATAACGTCTCAGCGGGTTCACCGAACAACGCTACGCTGGCGCGCCGGGCCTGGGTCAGCAGGATCGAAAGATCAGGATCCACCTGTCTCGGTTCAACAATTCCCGCGCGAATACCGTCACGCAACCATTCGCCAAATTGCATTTCTCTTGACGGTGGGAATCGCCACGGCACAAGTTGTGAATTGACCACAATGGTCACTTCCAGCGCCCGATAGCTATCAACGCTGCCAGGCGGTGCTGATATTTCCAGAAAACCCTGCATCAGATCTTTTCTTTGCCGGGTATTCAGTGGCTGCCTAATGGTAACCAGTAAATCGATATCGCTTTGGGGCTTTAAGCCACCTTCAACAGCAGAGCCATACAAATGAACAGCAACCAGGTCGCCCTCTATAATCCGCGCAATCAGTGCACTGGCGGCATTCACCTGTTGTCGAATTGAATTCGGGATAGTCGCAGCCATTTAGCCTCCTGGAAAAAAGCAGAAATAATGAGTCTATACTGCATTTTTCCTGTAGCGCTATTCTCTGGCAGAAAACCTGTCTCAGATCGGATCCTAAGCCTGAGGTAGCATACTGTCCGCGTCCATTTTCTGACATAATGAGCGGATTCGATTTTGCCCCGCAGGAGTCTTCTCATGGAATTTACCGCCGGACTGATGCCGCTTGAAACGGCTCTCTCTCAGATGCTTTCGCGTATTACCCCACTCACCGCCGTCGAAACGCTGCCGCTGGTTCAATGCTTTGGCCGCATTCTGGCCACCGACGTCATCTCCCCGATTGATGTGCCGGGATTCGATAACTCGGCAATGGATGGCTATGCGGTGCGATTAGCCGATTTACAATCAGACCAGCCTCTTGCGGTGGCTGGCAAAGCCTTTGCTGGTCAACCATTCCACGGCGAGTGGCCTGCGGGAACCTGCATCCGCATTATGACCGGTGCCCCGGTGCCTGCCGGTTGTGAAGCGGTGGTGATGCAGGAGCAAACGGAACAAACTGACGACGGTGTGCGTTTTACCGCCGAGGTCCGCAGCGGACAAAATATTCGTCTGCGCGGTGAAGATATCGCAAACGGCGCGGTGGTATTCCCTACCGGAACTCGTCTGACAACCGCCGAGCTTCCTGTTCTGGCCTCGCTCGGCATTGCCGAAGTACCGGTCGTTCGCAAAGTTCGCGTGGCGTTGTTCTCCACCGGTGATGAGCTGCAACTGCCGGGTCAACCGCTGGGCGACGGGCAGATTTATGACACAAACCGTCTGACCGTTCACCTGATGCTGCAGCAGTTGGGCTGCGAAGTGATCAACTTAGGAATTATTCGCGACGATCCCAACGCGCTGCGGGCCGCGTTTATCGAAGCCGACAGCCAGGCCGACGTCGTCATCAGCTCTGGTGGCGTTTCGGTAGGCGAAGCGGATTACACCAAAACCATTCTGGAAGAGCTGGGAGAAATTGCCTTCTGGAAGCTGGCCATCAAACCCGGTAAACCGTTCGCGTTTGGTAAACTGAGCAACAGCTGGTTTTGCGGCCTGCCGGGTAATCCGGTTTCTGCGGCCCTCACCTTTTATCAACTGGTGCAACCGCTGCTGGCGAAACTCAGCGGAAACACCGCCTGTGGGTTACCTCCGCGCCAGCGCGTGCGCACAGCCTCACGCCTGAAGAAAACGCCAGGGCGCCTGGATTTTCAACGTGGTGTATTGCAGCGTACCGCGGAAGGCGAACTGGAAGTCACCACCACCGGACACCAGGGCTCGCATATTTTTAGCTCCTTTAGCCAGGGCAACTGCTTTATCGTGCTGGAGCGCGATCGCGGTAACGTTGAGGCTGGAGAATGGGTTGAGGTCGAGCCGTTTAACGCACTGTTTGGAGGCCTGTAATGGCGGAACTCAGCGACCAGGAGATGATGCGCTATAACCGGCAAATCATTCTGCGCGGCTTCGATTTCGAAGGTCAGGAAGCGCTCAAAGATGCGCGGGTACTGGTCGTTGGTCTGGGGGGACTGGGATGCGCAGCAACTCAGTACCTTGCGGGCGCTGGCGTCGGGCATTTAACCCTGCTCGACTTTGACACGGTCTCCGTGTCGAACCTCCAACGCCAGACGCTGCACAGCGATGCAACCGTCGGGCAACCCAAAGTGCTATCCGCCCGTGACGCGCTAGCGCGGATTAACCCTTATATCGCCATTACGCCGGTGAATGCGCTGCTTGACGATAGCGAGATTCACGCGCTTATTGCCGAACACGATTTGGTGCTGGACTGTACGGATAACGTCAGCATCCGCAATCAGTTGAATGCCGGATGTTTTGCCGCCAGAGTCCCGCTGGTTTCCGGTGCAGCTATTCGCATGGAAGGACAAATTACCGTATTTACATACCAGGACGGTGAGCCCTGCTACCGTTGCCTGAGTCGTCTGTTCGGTGAAAATGCCCTGACCTGCGTAGAAGCCGGAGTGATGGCCCCGCTGATCGGCGTGATCGGATCGTTACAGGCGATGGAAGCCATTAAGCTACTGGCAAACTACGGTAAACCGGCATCCGGAAAAATCGTCATGTACGATGCCATGACCTGCCAGTTTCGCGAAATGAAGCTGATGCGCAACCCGGGGTGTGAGGTTTGCGGGCAGTAAAAAAGTCGGGTGGCGGCTTCGCCTTACCCGACCTACAACAGCTCCAACGTAGGCCGGGTAAGCGTTAGCACCACCCGGCAACAGCATCAGATCGACGTGCGACCGAATGCGCTCTGCCAGTCGTGCTCAAACTTCGCGACGGCAGCATCAACCGCCGGAGAGCTAATCATCTGCTGAGCAACGTCCAGCGGTAGCGTGATGGACTCGCAGCCCGCCAGCAGACAATCCAGTGCCTGACGCGGTGTTTTAAAACTGGCTGCCAGTACTTTGGCGTGCGGGGCATGCATTTTCAGTAACGTCTGCAGGTCGGCCACCGTCTGAATGCCATCCCCTCCTTGCGCATCCACGCGGTTAACGTATGGCGCAACGTATTCCGCACCCGCCAGAGCAGCCAATAACCCTTGAGCTGCACCGTATACCGCAGTACCTAACGTCGGGATCCCTTCTTCTTTCAGCAATTTTATAGCCGCCAGACCTTCTGCTGTCACCGGCACTTTGACCACGATATCAGCAATGATTGCCCGCAGCTTACGCGCATCGCTGACCATCCCTTCGGCGGTGGTCGCCATCACCTGAGCAAACAGACGCCCTTGCCCTCCCATCGCTTCCTGCAGTTGCGGCAGTAGTACTTCCAGCGTCTGGTTCCCTGCCGCCACAATGCTCGGGTTAGTGGTCACCCCTGCCAGCGGGAAAATGCGCGCCAGAGCTTTTACCGCATCAACATCAGACGTATCTAAATAGAGTTCCATAACCTTTCCTCAAACGAATAATTAGCATGAATAAAAGGTAGCACGGCGAAACCTCACGGTTAGTTGACGCATGTCAATATAACTTTCATTCGAAAGTAATTTAATCTTTATACGAAAGAAAAGAGGTCGCTTATGATTTTCAATATCCAGCGCTACTCCACGCATGATGGCCCCGGTATTCGTACCGTGGTGTTCCTTAAGGGATGCTCCCTGGGCTGTCGGTGGTGCCAGAATCCGGAAAGCCGCGCCCGCACGCAGGACCTGCTTTATGACGCGCGTTTGTGCCTCGACGGTTGCGATCTCTGTGCTCAGGCTGCACCCACCGTGATTGAACGGGCGCTGGGCGGATTACTTATTCATCGCGAAAAACTGACCGATGACGCTCTCACCGTACTGACCGACTGCTGTCCGACTCAGGCGTTAACCGTCTGCGGAGAGGTAAAAAGCGTGGACGATATCATGGCGACCGTATTGCGAGATAAACCGTTTTACGACCGCAGTGGCGGAGGCCTCACCCTGTCCGGCGGTGAACCGTTTATGCAGCCAGAGCTGGCAGCTGCTTTGCTCAAAGCCAGCCACGACGCAGGCATTCATACCGCGGTGGAAACCTGTTTGCATGTCCCGTGGAAGTATATTGAACCATCATTACCTGACGTCGATCTGTTTCTGGCAGATCTAAAACACGTTGCAGATGCGCCGTTTAAACAATGGACCGATGGGCGTGCCTCTCGCGTACTGAAAAATCTAAAAAAACTGGCTGCCGCCGGTAAAAAAATGATTATCCGCGTACCGCTGATTCAGGGATTCAACGCAGACGAAGCCGCTATTCAGGCCATTACCGATTTTGCCGCCGATGAGCTTCACGTCGGTGAGATCCATTTTTTGCCCTACCACACCCTGGGCATCAACAAATACCACTTACTCAGTCAACCCTACAACGCACCGGATAAACCGCTTGATGCGCCAGCACTGCTCGAATTTGCCCAGCAGTACGCCAGCCTTAAAGGTTTAACTGCGACCCTACGAGGATAATTGCCATGACCACTCTGAAACTGGACACACTCAGCGACCGTATCAAAGCGCATAAAACGGCCCTGATCCACATCGTGAAACCACCGGTTTGTACCGAGCGCGCCCAGCACTATACCGAGATGTATCAGCAACACCTGGATAAGCCTATCCCGGTACGTCGCGCACTGGCGCTAGCCCATCATCTGGCGGAACGCACCATCTGGATCAAACATGACGAACTGATCATTGGTAACCAGGCAAGCGAAGTGCGTGCCGCGCCTATCTTCCCGGAATACACCGTCTCCTGGATTGAAAAAGAGATCGACGACCTCGCCGACAGACCGGGCGCAGGCTTTGCGGTAAGCGAAGAGAACAAACGTGTATTACATGAGGTGTGCCCATGGTGGCGTGGTCAAACCGTGCAGGATCGCTGCTACGGGATGTTCACTGATGAGCAGAAAGGGCTGCTGGAAACCGGTATTATCAAAGCCGAAGGTAACATGACCTCCGGCGACGCACACCTGGCGGTAAACTTCCCGCTGCTGCTGGAAAAAGGTCTCGACGGCCTGCGTCACAAAGTCGATGAACGTCGCTCCCGCATCAATCTGACATGTCTGGAAGACCTCCATGGCGATCAGTTCCTGAAAGCGATTGATATCGTGCTGGAAGCCGTCAGTCTTCACATTGAGCGCTTTGCCGCGCTGGCGCGTAAAATGGCGTCCACGGAAACCCGCACCAGCCGTCGAGATGAACTGCTGACCATGGCGGAAAACTGCGATGTGATCGCCCATGAACCGCCAAAAACGTTCTGGCAGGCATTGCAGTTATGCTATTTCATCCAGCTGATCCTGCAAATTGAATCAAACGGTCACTCGGTGTCGTTTGGTCGTATGGATCAATACCTCTATCCGTTCTATCGTCGTGACGTTGAACTGAACCAGAGTCTTGATCGTGAGCACGCTATTGAACTGTTGCACAGCTGCTGGTTGAAACTGCTGGAAGTGAACAAAATCCGTTCCGGCTCCCATTCGAAAGCCTCAGCGGGTAGCCCGCTGTATCAGAACGTGACCATTGGTGGTCAAAACCTGGTCAACGGCCAGCCGATGGATGCCGTCAACCCGCTCTCCTACGCGATTCTGGAGTCATGTGGTCGTCTGCGTTCTACGCAGCCAAACCTGAGCGTGCGTTATCACGCGGGGATGAGTAATGACTTCCTTGATGCCTGCGTGCAGGTGATCCGCTGCGGTTTCGGGATGCCAGCCTTTAACAACGATGAAATCGTCATACCGGAATTCATTAAGTTGGGTATTGAACCGCAGGATGCCTATGACTATGCGGCCATTGGGTGTATCGAAACCGCCGTTGGCGGGAAATGGGGCTACCGTTGCACCGGCATGAGCTTTATTAACTTTGCCCGCGTGATGCTGGCGGCACTGGAAGGTGGGCGCGATGCCACCAGTGGCAAAGTCTTTCTGCCACAGGAAAAAGCGCTCTCGGCTGGTAACTTCAACAATTTCGACGAAGTGATGGATGCCTGGGATACGCAGATCCGTTACTGCACGCGTAAATCCATAGAAATTGAGTATGTCGTCGACACCATGCTGGAAGAGAACGTGCACGATATTCTGTGTTCCGCGCTGGTAGACGACTGCATTGAACGGGCGAAAAGCATTAAGCAAGGCGGCGCGAAGTATGACTGGGTATCGGGTTTGCAGGTGGGTATTGCCAACCTCGGTAACAGCCTGGCAGCAGTGAAGAAACTGGTCTTTGAACAGGGCGCTATTGGTCAACAACAGCTGGCCGCTGCGCTGGCCGATGATTTTGACGGTCTGACCCATGAGCAGTTACGCCAACGGCTAATCAACGGCGCGCCGAAATACGGCAACGATGACGATAGCGTTGATACGCTGCTGGCCCGCGCTTATCAGACCTATATCAATGAACTGAAACAGTATCATAATCCGCGTTACGGACGTGGCCCGGTTGGCGGCAATTACTACGCCGGGACCTCGTCTATTTCGGCAAACGTGCCGTTCGGCGCAGCAACGATGGCAACGCCGGATGGCCGTAAAGCACACACTCCGCTGGCAGAAGGCGCAAGCCCGGCTTCCGGTACGGACCACCTCGGCCCAACGGCGGTAATTGGTTCGGTGGGTAAACTGCCGACCGGTTCGATTCTCGGCGGCGTGCTGTTAAATCAGAAGCTCAACCCGGCCACGCTGGAAAATGAATCCGATAAGCAAAAGCTGATGATCCTGCTGCGTACCTTCTTCGAAGAGCACAAAGGCTGGCATATTCAGTACAACATTGTCTCCCGTGAAACGCTGCTGGAAGCCAAAAAACACCCGGATCAATATCGTGACCTGGTGGTCCGTGTAGCTGGTTATTCCGCCTTCTTCACTGCGCTTTCTCCGGATGCGCAAGACGACATCATCGCGCGTACTGAACATATGCTGTAAACAATATTGCCGGCCGGATGAGATTCCACACCGCCATCCGGCACGCTAACCTCCCCATTGCCGGATGCGCTGACGCTTATCCGGCCTACAACGATTCTCCCCGTAGCCGGGTAAGGCGAAGCTACCACCCGGCTTTTTACTTTCATTCGAAATTAAATTTGTGCTACAGGTCACATTGTTATTAGAATGTTTCTGGTTGCAGTAATCGCCAGGAGCCTATCTTTATGACCATCAAAGTTATCGTCACCGATATGGACGGAACTTTTCTCGACGACGCCAAGAAATACGATCGTGCACGTTTTATGGCGCAGTATCAGGAACTGAAAAAACGAAATATCGAATTTGTCGTGGCCAGCGGCAACCAGTATTACCAGTTGATCTCCTTTTTCCCGGAGCTTAAAGACGAAATATCGTTTGTCGCTGAGAATGGCGCGCTGGTTTATGAGCATGGCAAGCAGCTGTTTCACGGCGAGCTTACCCGCCACGAATCCCGTATTGTCATTGGTGAACTGCTAAAAGATAAGCAGCTCAACTTTGTGGCTTGCGGGCTGCAAAGCGCTTACGTTAGCGAAAATGCGCCAGAGTCCTTTGTCGCATTGATGTCAAAACACTACCATCGCCTGAAACCCGTAAAGGATTATCAGGATATCGACGATGTGCTGTTCAAGTTCTCGCTAAATTTACCGGACCAACAAATCCCATTGGTTATCGATCACCTGCATGCTGCGCTGGACGGCATCATGAAGCCCGTCACCAGCGGCTTCGGGTTTATCGATCTGATCATTCCGGGCCTACATAAAGCCAACGGGATCAGCCGCCTGCTTAAACGCTGGAACCTGTCACCGCAAAACGTCGTCGCCATTGGCGATAGCGGAAACGACGCGGAAATGCTGAAAATGGCGCACTACTCTTTCGCCATGGCCAACGCGGCAGAGAATATCAAAGCGATTGCTCGCTATCAGACCGACGACAATAACCATCAGGGCGCGCTGAACGTAATTCAGGCTGTGCTGGATAACACCTCCCCTTTTAACGTCTAATCCTGCCAACCGGGGTATCTCTCATCCCGGTTTTCATACTTTTTCTATTTTGCTCACTCCATCAAGTTTTAAACTTGTGTTAACTAAATTTTAACTTATATTATCATCTGTAAGTTAGTTAAGTTTCGAATGAAAGTTAATGCGAGGTGGATATGGCTTTTACTTTTACCAGCGACACGCTGCCCGCCGATCACAAAGCGGCAATCCGGCAGATGAAACAGCAACTGCGGGCACAGCTTGGGGATGTTCAGTTAATCTTCAATCAGTTGAGCGATGCTATCGCCACCCGCGTGGCGGAAATCAACGCCCTCAAAGCGCAAGGTGCCCCGGTGTGGCCGGTGATATCTTATGCAGATATCAAAGCGGGCCACGTAAGTGCAGAGCAGCGTGAAGAAATTAAGCGTCGCGGATGCGCAGTCATTAAAGGTCATTTCCCTCGCGAACAGGCTCTCGGATGGGACAGCTCAATGCTGGACTATCTGGACCGCAACCACTTTGACGACGTCTATAAAGGACCCGGCGATAATTTCTTCGGTACTCTGAGCGCATCACGGCCTGAAATCTACCCCATCTACTGGTCCCAGGCGCAGATGCAGGCCCGCCAGAGTGAAGAAATGGCCAATGCACAGTCGTTCCTCAATCGTTTGTGGACCTTTACAAGCGAAGGTAAACAATGGTTTAACCCGGATATCAGCGTTATTTACCCTGACCGCATTCGCCGTCGACCGCCGGGAACCACGTCCAAAGGGCTGGGCGCGCATACGGATTCCGGCGCGCTGGAACGCTGGCTTCTTCCGGCATATCAGCAGGTCTTTGCTCATGTTTTCAATGGCAAGCTGGAAGATTACGATCCGTGGCAGGCGGCGCATCGCACCGAGGTAGAAGAGTACACGGTGGATAACACCACCAAATGTTCGGTATTCCGTACCTTCCAGGGCTGGACTGCATTGTCCGATATGCTGCCAGGTCAGGGATTGTTGCATGTGGTCCCGATCCCTGAAGCGATGGCGTATGTGCTGTTACGCCCATTGCTTGACGATGTGCCAGAAGATGAACTTTGCGGCGTCGCGCCCGGCCGGGTGCTGCCGATTTCCACGCAATGGCATCCTCTGCTGATTGAAGCGTTAACCAGCATTCCGCAACTGGACGCAGGAGACTCCGTCTGGTGGCATTGTGATGTGATTCACTCCGTCGCACCGGTGGAAAATCAGCAGGGTTGGGGTAACGTGATGTACATTCCTGCCGCACCGATGTGCGAAAAGAATCTGACCTACGCCCACAAAGTGAAGGCCGCGCTGGAAAAAGGTGCGTCGCCGGGTGATTTTCCACGGGAGGATTATGAAACTAACTGGGAAGGACGCTTCACGCTGGAGGATTTGAATATCCACGGCAAACGCGCGCTGGGGATTGTTTAATTTTATATACCCTTATCCCTAAGTATCTCGTGTTACAGGTGCAACCATCACACCTGTAACACGAGAACGACGGGATAATTATTCGACGCCTTTACTACGCAGGTAATCTTCGTAGTTACCGGTGAAGTCGATTACGCGTTCCGGCGTAATTTCAATCACGCGGGTTGCCAGCGAGCTGACGAACTCACGGTCGTGAGAAACGAAGATCAGCGTGCCCTGGTACATTTCCAGCGCCATGTTCAGCGACTCGATAGATTCCATATCCAGGTGGTTGGTCGGTTCATCCATAACCAGGATATTCGGTTTCTGCATCATCAGCTTACCGAACAGCATGCGTCCTTTTTCACCACCAGAGAGCACTTTCGCAGGTTTCTTGATATCGTCCTGGCTGAACAGCAGACGGCCAAGGAAGCTACGTACTACCTGCTCATCATCGCCTTCTTGTTTCCACTGGCTCATCCATTCGAAAACGGTCAGATCGTTTTCGAACTCGTATTCATGATCCTGCGCGTAGTAACCGACCTGGGCGTTTTCAGACCACTTAACGGTACCGTTGTCCGGCTGCAAGTCGCCAACCAACGTTTTCAGCATGGTGGATTTACCCACGCCGTTGGCACCAATGATGGCAACCTTCTCCCCTACTTCCAGCAGCAGGTTGAAGTTTTTAAACAGCGGGCCTTCATCAAAACCTTTCGCCAGCGCTTCCACTTCCAGCGCGTTACGGAACAGTTTCTTATCCTGTTCGAAGCGAATGAACGGGTTCTGACGGCTGGATGCCTTCACTTCGTCGAGCTTAATCTTATCAATCTGACGCGCACGAGAAGTCGCCTGTCGAGATTTAGACGCGTTGGCGCTAAAGCGGCTGACGAAGGATTGCAGATCGGCAATCTGTGCTTTCTTCTTGGCGTTATCGGCCAGCAGACGTTCACGCGCCTGGGTTGCCGCCGTCATGTATTCGTCGTAGTTACCCGGATAAACACGCAGTTCGCCGTAGTCCAGATCCGCCATATGCGTACAGACCATGTTCAGGAAGTGACGGTCGTGCGAAATGATGATCATGGTGCTGTCACGCTCGTTCAGCGTCTGCTCCAGCCAGCGGATGGTGTCGATATCCAGGTTGTTCGTTGGTTCGTCGAGCAGCAGAATGTCCGGGTTAGAGAACAGCGCCTGTGCCAGAAGCACACGCAGCTTCCAGCCAGGCGCGACTTCGCTCATCGGGCCGTAATGCTGTTCTACCGGAATACCTACGCCCAGCAACAGTTCACCCGCACGCGCTTCCGCAGAGTAGCCGTCCATTTCGCCATACTGAACTTCGAGGTCAGCAACTTTATAGCCGTCTTCTTCGCTCATCTCGGCCAGAGCGTAAATGCGATCGCGCTCCTGCTTCACTTCCCACAGTTCAGCGTGACCCATGATCACGGTGTCGAGCACGGTGAACTCTTCAAAGGCGAACTGATCCTGGCGCAGCTTACCAATGCGCTCGTTAGGATCGAGGGAAACGTTACCCAGCGTCGGTTCGAGGTCGCCGCCGAGAATTTTCATAAAAGTGGATTTACCGCTACCGTTCGCGCCAATCAGGCCGTAACGGTTGCCGCCGCCAAATTTGACGGAAATATTTTCAAACAGCGGCTTACTGCCGAACTGCATGGTGACGTTGCTGGAAACTAACACTGGCGTATCCTGAAAGAGAAAGAAATATGTGACAAACCGCTTATTATGCCATAAGTCTGCAAGAAGATCGCGTCTTCATGCGGAAGGGAAAAAGTGAAACCAAAAGGAAAAAAATGTGATTTAGTACACATCCGAATTCCTTGTTGCTCAGATTGCACATATAATGCGTGCCCAACACTACATAAATCTCAACCCACTAGCCTGCCTGGCACTGAATCTCGCATACATGAATATGAATATGAAATTAACAACGCTTTTCGCGGCGGCACTCGCAATAGTTGGTTTTTGTAATACCGCTTCAGCCGTCACGTACCCGCTGCCGACTGATGGTAGCCGTTTGATTGGCCAAAACCAGGTCATTACTATTCCTGAAGGCAACACCCAACCGCTGGAGTATTTTGCGGCAGAGTATCAGATGGGTTTGTCTAACATGCTGGAAGCCAACCCGGGCGTGGATACCTTCCTGCCGAAAGGCGGCACCGTGCTGAACATTCCTCAGCAGTTGATCCTGCCGGATACCGTGCATGAAGGTATTGTTATCAACAGCGCTGAAATGCGTCTGTACTACTACCCGAAAGGCACCAACACCGTAATTGTTCTGCCGATCGGTATCGGCCAGCTGGGCAAAGACACGCCAATCAACTGGACCACCAAAGTAGAACGTAAAAAAGCGGGCCCAACCTGGACGCCAACGGCGAAAATGCATGCGGAATACCGCGCTGCGGGCGAGCCGCTGCCAGCCGTTGTTCCGGCAGGTCCGGATAACCCGATGGGACTGTACGCGCTGTATATCGGTCGCCTGTATGCCATCCACGGCACCAATGCTAACTTCGGCGTAGGCTTACGCGTCAGCCACGGTTGCGTGCGTCTGCGTAACGACGACATCAAATTCCTGTTTGAAAATGTGCCAGTCGGCACCCGCGTACAGTTTATCGATGAGCCGGTAAAAGCCACTACCGAACCAGACGGCAGCCGTTACATCGAAGTACATAACCCACTGTCTACGACTGAAGCACAGTTCGAAGGCGGAGAAATCGTACCGATTACCCTGAACAAGAGCATTACCAGCATCACCGGTCAGTCTGACGTCGATCAGGCCGTCGTTGAGCAGGCGGTACAGAACCGTTCAGGTATGCCGGTTCGTTTGAACTAATCTGCTATATATGCCCGATGGCGCTACGCTTATCGGGCCTACCAACGCAGTAGGCCGGATTAGGCGCCAGCCGCCATCCGGCACATCACATCAATTACATCAACAGCAGCAAACCATACCCCACCAGCGCCGCCCATATCAGCATCGGTACCGAATACCAATGAAAACGCCACCAGATCCGTCGGTCGTTTGCCATCCGTAACGCAATGAGATTCGCCAGCGATCCCGGCAACAGACCAAAGCCGCCCACATTAACCGCCCAGGCCAGCAGCAGCGTCGGCGGAACGTAGTTCAGCAACAAAATCGTACTGGGCACATTACTGATAAACTGCGACAGGCCAATAGCCGTTAACCAAAGTCCCGGCGCTGAGAGCGTGCCAATCTGGTGGGTAATCCCCTGCAAGGCCGGGAGCTGCGTCAACAAATGCACATCAATGAACATCGCCATAAACACTAACAGCAACGTCCAGTCCACGCTGAGGATCACGCGACGCGCCAGCACCATGAACCCTGCCGCCACAATCGCCAGTCCCCACAGTTCTTGCTTTAACTCCAGCGCCGCCAGGAAGATGATATACAGCGCCAGACAACTCCATACCAGGCGTGGTTGCCAGTCAGGCGCGCGCGTACCGGTATGATAGTGCAACGCTTTATGCGGGAAACTGAACCAGCACAGCACCACCAGCGTCAGCATCATGGCCCCCGCAAGCGGCGCCATTTGCCAGGTAAACGCGGTAAACGATAAGCCTGAGCGTCCCCACATCAGAATGTTTTGCGGATTACCTATTGGCGTGAGCAACGATCCGGCGTTTACCGCCAGCGCCTCAAAGATAATCAGGCGATTCACCGGAATGGCACATAATTTTTTCAGGGTGATGGTCAGCGGAACAACAATAAACAATGCAACGTCGTTGGTCAGAAACGTCGACAACAACGCCGCCGCCAGCACCATAAATATCGCCAGCTGGCGCTCTGTTTTGAAGCGGCGGGTCATCTTGCGACCTAACACATCGAAATAACCGCTTAGCTCCACGCCTTTGGTCAGTAACATCAGGCCGCTAAGCGTGATTATCGTGTGCCAGTCAATCGCCCCTGGCCAGGACCGGGGCGTAAATGGCGTGAACAGACTCAGTACAACCCCAACGATGATTAACAGCTGGAAAAAACGATCGCGCTGTAAAGCACGTAATAAAGGAAAACTCATTCAGAGCCCGTTCCTTGCTGTTGCGTAAACCGGCTAAAAGCCTCCAGCGTTTCCTTACTAACGTGATGCTCCATCCCCTCCGCGTCGCGACGGGCAATTTCCGGGCTGATGCCTAACATCAACAGGAAATTTTCCACAATCTGATGACGTTCCCGGCTCTCCTGGGCCAGTCGTTCACCTTCTGCAGTTAAGAACACCCCACGCCACGGGATCATTTCAATCAATCCGACTGAAGCAAGGCGCTTAAGCATTTTAGCAACCGTCGGCTGGGAAACCCCAAGTCGCGCGGCCATATCCACCTGGCGCGCTTCACCCACCTCAATAATGAGATCGGAAATCAGCTCTACGTAGTCATCAATCAGTTCGCGGCGATGCGCCTCCCGGACCTGACGAAATCCTTCAACGTGTTCTTCGACATTCACCAATTGCGTCACTTTTTTTGTTGTTGGCATACCTGCGCGACGACTCATTCTGCTTCCTCGTTACTGTGACGCGTTAACGGCATCTGATTAGAGAGCGCTCATTGTAAACCAGAGTTGCGTGGGCACAAAAAATTAACGTTTTAGCAATAGCTATATAATATAGCCTGTGCTATATCTGTATATAATAAAGACATCCCTCAAGGACTGATGGGATTGTGAAGTCAGGAGGTTTACATGAATGAATTTAAGAGGTGCATACGCGTGTTTAGCCACTCTCCCTTTAAAGTACGGTTGATGCTGATCTCTATGCTGTGTGACATGATTAACAGCAAACCAGAGCAGGATAAACCTTCAGAAAAATAATGCGGCGTCGCGGTACGCCGCTTCATTTTCCTGCCGTCATTCGGGTACGGTGGTGGTTTTCGTCTCAATAACCTTTCTTTTTGTCAGTTTTGCCACGCCCCTCGCAAAACAATTTCTTTGTAGTAGTTGACCTTCTCTTGCGCACACTCTATCTTTTCGCAGCCCTGCGTATATTGCGGCTCGCGGATGCGGACCCTATCCCTCTTCTCGCTCTCTCAGGCAGGCAATGACCCTTAGCGCCAGGGTAAGCACATGGCGTTTTTGTAACAGTGGCATATGAATTTAACCCTCAAAGATTCAATCATTGCTCGTAGCCGGGCAATTAGTCCGTGGACTGGCCTCTATTTCTTACAGTCTCTGCTAATAAACCTTGCTCTGGGCTATCCGCTTAGCCTGCTCTATAGCGTTGCTTTCACCTGTATATTGATGCTGCTGTGGCGTAGCGCGCCGCGCGCGCAGAAAGCACTGATTGGCATTTGCTCACTCATTGCGGCAATGTACTTTCCGTTCGGCCAGGCTTACGGCTCACCGAACTTCAATACCTTGCTGGCGCTGCACTCAACCAATATGGAAGAGTCAACCGAGATCCTGACCATCTTCCCCTGGTACAGTTATCTGGTTGGGGTGTTTATTTTTGCCCTTGGCGTTATCGCCGTACGCCGTAAAAAAGATGTGCAGCAGCGCAGCTGGAATAAGTTCGACAGCATTTGTTTGCTGTTTAGCGTTGTCGCATTCTTTGTTACCCCGGTACAAAACCTGGCCTGGGGCGGCGTGTTCAAGCTGAAAGACACTGGCTATCCGGTTTTCCGTTTCGCCAAGGACGTTATCGTCAATAACAACGAAGTGCTCGACGAACAAGAGCGTATGGCGAAACTGTCGAGCGTAAAAGACAGCTGGACGGTAACCGCCGTTAAACCGAAGTATCACACCTACGTCGTGGTAATCGGTGAAAGCGCCCGCCGCGATGCGTTAGGCGCGTTTGGCGGTCACTGGGATAACACCCCGTTTGCCAGCTCCGTTAACGGCTATATCTTTGCGGATTACATTGCTGCCAGCGGTTCAACGCAAAAATCGCTCGGCTTAACGCTTAATCGGGTAGTGGATAATAAACCCCAGTTCCAGGATAACTTTGTCACCCTGGCTAACCGCGCGGGCTTTCAGACATGGTGGTTTTCCAATCAGGGACAGATTGGTGAATACGATACGGCCATCGCCAGCATTGCGAAGCGCGCTGATGAGGTTCAGTTCCTCAAAAGCGGTGACTTCGAAGCGGATAAAAACACCCGTGACGAAGCGCTGTTGAAGATGACTGCCCAGGTGCTGGCAACCGAGCGCACCCAGCCACAGCTCATCGTGCTGCATTTAATGGGCTCGCATCCGCAGGCCTGTGACCGAACACAGGGTAAATACGAGACTTTCGTCCAGTCAAAAGAGACATCTTGTTATCTGTACACAATGACACAGACGGATAACCTGCTGCGCCAGCTTTACGAGCAGTTACGTAACAGCGGTAATAGCTTCTCGATGGTCTATTTCTCCGATCATGGCCTCGCGTTTAAAGAGCGGGGAAAAGAGGTGCAGTACCTGGCGCATGACGATCAGTTCCAGCAGAATTTCCAGGTGCCTTTCATGGTGCTGTCGAGCGATGATAAAGCGCATCGGGTGATTAAAGCCCGTCGCTCCGCCAATGATTTCCTCAGTTTTTTCTCGCAGTGGACAGGGATCAGCGCAAAGGAAATCACCAACAGCTACCGCTTTATCTCAGAGAAAAAAGCCGGGCCGGTGTACATCACCAACTTCAAACTGCAGAAGGTGGACTACAACCATCTGGGTACCGATATTTTCTCAACCAAATAATACGTTGTCGGCCGGATAAGGCATTTTGCTACCGATGCCTGATGCGCTGCGCTTATCAGGCCTACAACGACATTCCTTCCTGCATTACACGCAAAAAAAATCCGCCCCAAGAGGCGGATTTTTCATATCACCGAAGTGATTAGAAGCGGTAACCCACGCCAGCAATCCAGGTGCCAACGTCAACGCTACGAATACGGCTCTGCTCGTAGGAGAAGTCCAGAGCAACGTTTTCAATCGGGTTGAACTGCAGGCCCGCACCGTAAGAGAAACCGTAGTCGCTGGTGCTGTGGTTGTAAGTCGAAGATTCTACGTTCTGGAATTTACCGTAACCAACACCCACAACGCCGTAGATGCTTGCCCAGTCGTTCAGACGGTAAGCCGGACCAGCAGTGATGCCGTAGTATTGGGTTTTGTTGTAGTCGCCAGAAGCATCGGTACGGTCTTTTTCAGTGTAAGTGAAGGAACCGATGACACCCAGCGGGTTGTTGTCCTGCTCGTAGCGATACTTCAGGTTGAAACCGTTCATTTTGTTTGCTGCGCCCTGAGCATCGCTCTGAGCGTAACCACCGGTAACGGTAGAAGTAGCAGCTACAGCAGTACCTGCGGAGAAAGCCAGAACAGCGGCCAGTGCTGAAAGACATGCAATTTTTTTCATAACCACCTCAAATGTGCTTCAAGTAAATCTTAAGTTTTAAATATACCAAAAATTGATGGGAAACTCTTTGCGATTCGCGATGTCTAACGGGGTCTTTCATGTAACAGAACATTTCAAAAACCCGCTATCTCTTTCAATTAACATCACTTTTTCAACTGAAAATACCATTATTGCGCGCACAATATGGCACATTCATCCAGAACATTCCTAATCACACAGATTATTAATCCATCATTTTCATGCCATTGTACGGAACTGAGCAATTTTTTTTTCAACGAATACTCAACCAGTTGAGCGTAATTCCATTACACTCGCTGTTTTACTTTTCTATACATAAAATCATCTGCGTCGTAACAATGCTGAAGCGTGGCACAGATGGAGACGTGTAATCATCATTTGACAGGAGAAAGGATGCCGGGGTTGTCACGTAAAGCGCCAGTCTGGTTGCCTATTTTGGTTTTGCTTATTGCTATGTCCTCCATTCAAAGCGGAGCATCACTGGCAAAATCGTTGTTTCCACTCGTCGGTGCGCCGGGCGTTACCGCGCTGCGCCTTGCGCTGGGTACGCTCATTCTTATCGCTTTCTTTAAGCCCTGGCGTTTACGATTCGCTAAAGAACAACGCCTGCCGCTACTGTTTTATGGCCTGTCTCTGGGCGGGATGAACTACCTTTTCTACCTGTCAATCCAAACCGTCCCACTGGGAATCGCCGTGGCGCTGGAATTTACCGGCCCGCTCGCGGTAGCACTGTTTTCATCCCGACGCCCGGTGGATTTCATTTGGGTTGCGTTGGCAGTGCTCGGGCTCTGGTTCCTGCTGCCTCTGGGTCAGGACGTTTCTCACGTAGATTTAACCGGCGCAGCGCTGGCGCTGGGGGCTGGCGCCTGCTGGGCCATCTATATTCTTACCGGGCAGCGAGCCGGGGCGGAACACGGTCCGGCAACCGTCGCAGTAGGGTCATTCATTGCAGCTCTGGTATTTGTACCAATCGGCGCACTCCAGGCCGGAGATGCCCTGTGGCACTGGTCCATACTGCCGTTAGGTCTGGCCATTGCAGTCCTCTCTACTGCGCTTCCCTATTCACTGGAGATGATTGCGTTGACGCGCCTGCCTACGCGTACTTTCGGTACATTGATGAGCATGGAACCCGCGCTGGCAGCGGTTTCCGGAATGATCTTCCTCGGTGAAACGCTGACGCTTATCCAGACGCTTGCTCTGGGCGCCATTATTGTCGCATCAATGGGCTCTACGCTCACTATTCGTAAAGAGCCACAAATAAAACAAGTCGACGTGAATTAACCACGTATTATTCTGCATGGTTTGCATAATCATGCAGAATATCCAATTGTAAATCTGCGTGATAATAATTCTAATAAATATAATTTTCTCATCCGCATATTTCATTTAATCTTAAAATTAACATAAAAATAACACCGCGCAAGTAACAAAACACTCATTACATTGATTTTATTTGATATTTTATATTTACCCTCTTCTTCGCTATTAAAGTGATAGGCAACACCGGAAACAAAAATCCAAATTTAGCGCTATACTTAATTCCGTTGAAGAGTTGGGACATAAATATCAAGAGGATATGAAAATATGAGTACCGCGAAACTGGTAAAAACAAAAGCATCCGCCCTCCTTTATACCCGCAACGATGTGTCTGATAGCGAAAAGAAAGCGACCGTAGAACTGCTGAATCAGCAAGTAATCCAGTTCATTGACCTGTCATTGATCACTAAACAGGCTCACTGGAACATGCGCGGTGCAAACTTCATTGCAGTACATGAAATGCTGGATGGCTTCCGTACAGCCCTTACCGATCACCTCGACACCATGGCTGAACGCGCCGTACAGTTGGGCGGTGTGGCACTGGGCACAACTCAGGTTATTAACAGCAAAACGCCTCTGAAAAGTTACCCGCTGGATATCCATAGCGTACAGGACCACTTAAAAGAGCTGGCCGAACGTTATGCCGTAGTTGCAAACAGCGTACGTAAAGCTATCAGCGAAGCAAAAGACGAAGATACCGCGGATATCTTTACCGCAGCTTCTCGCGACCTCGATAAATTCCTGTGGTTTATCGAAGCCAACATTGAGTAACAGCAGACATAAGAATTACCTATATAACCCTCGCTCCGGCGGGGGTTTTGCACATCTATGGTGCATAACATTGTTCATTCGTCACTCCAAAGTAAATTATTTGTAATAATCACCTCACACAATCGTTAACGAAAGATTGTTTTATCAACAATTTTTACGCTAAATAGTCATACCGTTTGCACCGTGACTGGTTCGCACCAAATGAGTGCCCCAAAACAGTGCAGATTATTCGCTTTGCCCTACTTATTGTGCAGAGAAACGAGACACCCTCTTGTTAAAACAATGAGTTGCAAAATTGGCACGATTTTTTCATTAAGCCATATGTTCTCGCAGGGGATCGCCCCGTGGATATAAAAGGAAATCCTATGAAGTCTGTATTAAAAGTTTCACTGGCTGCACTTACCCTGGCTTTTGCGGTGTCCTCCCATGCCGCAGACAAGAAACTGGTTGTCGCAACCGACACCGCGTTTGTACCGTTTGAATTCAAACAGGGTGACAAATACGTTGGTTTTGATGTGGATCTGTGGGCTGCCGTGGCCAAAGAACTGAAACTGGATTATGAACTGAAACCGATGGATTTCAGCGGCATCATCCCGGCTCTGCAAACCAAAAATATCGACCTGGCACTGGCAGGTATCACCATCACCGATGAGCGTAAAAAAGCGATCGACTTCTCCGACGGCTACTACAAAAGCGGTCTGTTAGTGATGGTGAAAGCGAATAACAACGACGTCAAAAGCGTAAAAGATCTGGATGGTAAAGTCGTTGCAGTTAAGAGCGGCACCGGTTCCGTTGATTACGCGAAAGCGAATATCAAAACCAAAGACCTGCGTCAGTTCCCGAATATCGATAACGCATATATGGAACTGGGCACCAACCGCGCAGACGCTGTACTGCACGACACACCAAACATTCTTTACTTCATCAAAACAGCTGGCAATGGTCAGTTCAAAGCTGTAGGCGAATCGCTGGAAGCCCAGCAGTACGGTATCGCCTTCCCGAAAGGCAGCGACGACCTGCGTGAGAAAGTGAACGGCGCGCTGAAAACGCTGAAAGAGAACGGCACTTACAACGAAATCTACAAAAAATGGTTCGGTACTGAACCTAAATAATAACCGGCAGCGTTGCCCGGTAGCGTGATGCTAACCGGGCCTACGCCTGGATTTTTGAGACCTGTAGGCCGGATAAGCACAGCACATCCGGCAAAACGGGCATTTGAATATTTACACCACGGTAACAGGAACGACATATGCAGTTTGACTGGAGTGCCATCTGGCCCGCCATCCCGCTTTTGATTGAAGGCGCCAAAATGACCCTGTGGATCTCGGTCCTCGGTCTGGCTGGCGGTCTGATAATCGGACTTGCAGCAGGGTTTGCGCGCACTTTCGGCGGTTGGATCGCCAACCACGTAGCGCTGGTGTTTATCGAAGTCATTCGCGGTACGCCAATCGTTGTGCAGGTAATGTTTATTTACTTCGCTCTGCCAATGGCATTTAACGATTTACGCATTGACCCCTTTAGCGCCGCCGTTGTCACCATCATGATCAACTCCGGGGCCTATATTGCGGAAATCACCCGCGGTGCGGTGCTCTCAATCCATAAAGGGTTCAGCGAAGCCGGTTTGGCGCTTGGACTTTCACGCACAGAGACTATCCGCCACGTTATTTTACCCCTCGCACTGCGTCGTATGCTGCCACCGCTAGGCAACCAGTGGATCATCAGCATTAAAGATACCTCGCTGTTTATTGTCATTGGCGTCGCTGAACTGACCCGTCAGGGCCAGGAAATCATTGCCGGTAACTTCCGCGCACTGGAAATCTGGAGCGCCGTTGCGGTGTTCTATCTGATCATTACGCTGGTGCTGAGCTTCATTCTGCGTCGTCTGGAAAGAAGGATGAAAATCCTGTGATTGAATTTAAAAACGTTTCTAAGCACTTTGGTCCAACCCAGGTGCTGCACAATATTGACCTGAACATTCAGCAGGGTGAAGTCGTGGTGATTATCGGGCCGTCAGGATCCGGTAAATCTACCCTGCTGCGCTGCATTAACAAGCTGGAAGAGATAACCTCCGGCGATCTGATCGTCGATGGTCTGAAAGTAAACGATCCGAAGGTAGACGAGCGCTTAATCCGTCAGGAAGCCGGAATGGTGTTTCAGCAGTTCTACCTGTTCCCACATCTGACGGCACTGGAAAACGTCATGTTCGGACCGCAGCGCGTACGCGGGGCGAATAAAGAACAGGCCGAGAAACTGGCGAAAGAGCTGCTGGCAAAAGTGGGTCTGGCCGAACGTGCACATCACTACCCTTCTGAACTGTCCGGTGGTCAACAACAGCGTGTGGCTATCGCCCGTGCGCTGGCAGTAAAACCGAAAATGATGCTGTTTGATGAGCCAACCTCAGCACTCGACCCTGAACTGCGCCATGAAGTTCTGAAAGTGATGCAGGACCTGGCGGAAGAAGGGATGACCATGGTGATTGTGACCCACGAAATCGGCTTTGCCGAAAAAGTGGCTTCACGCCTGATTTTCATTGATAAGGGACGAATTGCCGAAGACGGTAATCCGCAGGCCCTGATTGAAAATCCACCCAGCCAACGCTTACAGGAATTCTTGCAGCACGTTTCCTGATAGCTCAACCTCCCTTCGCCCGAAGGGAGGTTTTTCACCAGAATCCTCTCATTTCAATTCCCTCCCGCCCTGACATCTATACTTATCCTTTTGAATTTATTTTCTCATAGGAGGAGTCATGCGCTGGATCCTGTTCATCTTTGTTTGTCTGCTGAGTCTTCCGGCTCAGGCGGTGACGATACCTGGCGTCACCTCGCCAACGTCAACCAACGCACAAACCGCGCCAACGAAAGAGCCGGATGTTGAACAGAAGAAAGCGGCCTACGGCGCACTGGCGGATGTGCTGGAAAATGACGCCTCACGTCAGGAACTGATCGATCAGTTACGCAAAGTGGCGACAGCGCCCCCTGCCGAGCCGGTGCCAACCATTGTTCCACCCACATTAACAGAAGAAAAAACGGTGCTGGAAAACGTCACGGATATCACACAGCACTACGGTGAGGCGCTCTCCAGCCGCTTTGCCCAACTTTACCGTAATATTACCGACGCACCGCATAAGAGTTTTAACCCACAAACGTTCACCAATGCCCTGACCCATTTTTTAATGCTGGCGGCGTCAGTGTTCGGTTTTTTCTGGTTGATTCGCCTGTGCGCGCTGCCGCTGTATCGCAAAATGGGGCAATGGGCACGGCGGAAAAACCGCGAACGCAGCAACTGGCTGCAGCTTCCGGCGATGATCGTTGGCGCATTCATTATTGATTTGCTTCTGCTGGCGCTGACATTGTTTGTCGGGCAGATACTGAGCGACAGAATAAATGCGGGCAGTCGCACCATCACCTTTCAGCAAAGCCTGTTTCTCAATGCCTTTGCCCTGATTGAGTTCTTCAAAGCCATTCTACGTCTGATATTTTGCCCAAAGGTGGCCGAACTGCGTCCGTTTAACATTCAGGATGCCGGTGCGCGCTACTGGAATCGGCGTTTGAGTTCATTAAGCAGTTTGATTGGTTACGGGCTTATAGTTGCCGTTCCCATTATCTCCAATCAGGTCAATGTGCAGGTCGGCGCGATGGCCAACGTCATCATCATGCTGTGTATCACGCTATGGGCGCTGTACCTGATTTTCAGAAATAAGAAAGAGATAACGCTGCATTTACAGAATCTGGCAGAAAGATCGTTAGCTTTTTTCAGCCTGTTTATCCGCGCCTTTGCGTTGGTATGGCACTGGCTGGCCAGCGCCTACTTCATTGTGCTGTTTTTCTTTTCGCTGTTTGATCCGGGCAACAGCCTGAAATTCATGATGGGCGCTACGCTGCGCAGCCTGGTAATCATTGGAATTGCCGCCTTTGTTTCCGGCATGTTTTCCCGCTGGATAGCCAAAACTATTACCCTTTCGCCACACACCCAGCGCAGCTATCCGGAACTCCAAAAGCGGCTGAATGGCTGGCTGTCGACGGCGTTAAGCGTGGCCAGGATCCTGACGGTGTGCGTTGCGGTGATGCTGCTACTGAATGCCTGGGGACTGTTCGACTTCTGGAACTGGCTGCATTACGGCGCAGGAGAAAAAACGGTGGATATTCTGATCCGTATCGCGCTGATTTTATTCTTCTCCGCCATCGGCTGGACGATCCTTGCCAGCCTGATTGAAAACCGTCTGGCTTCCGATATTCACGGACGCCCGCTACCCAGCGCTCGTACCCGCACCCTGTTGACGCTGTTTCGCAATGCGCTGGCGGTGATCATCAGCACGATCACCATCATGATTGTGCTGTCGGAAATTGGCGTTAATATCGCCCCCTTACTGGCCGGGGCAGGGGCGCTGGGGCTGGCTATCTCTTTCGGCTCGCAAACGCTGGTAAAAGATATTATTACCGGGATTTTTATTCAGTTTGAAAATGGCATGAACACCGGCGACCTGGTGACCATCGGTCCACTCACCGGTACGGTTGAACGAATGTCCATTCGTTCTGTGGGCGTGCGTCAGGACACCGGGGCGTACCATATCATTCCCTGGTCATCGATTACGACCTTCGCCAACTTTGTGCGTGGAATTGGATCGGTCGTCGCCAATTACGACGTAGACCGCCATGAGGATGCGGATAAAGCGAATCAGGCGTTGAAAGACGCGGTTGCTGCGGTGATGGAAAAAGATGATATTCGCGGGCTGATTATCGGCGAGCCGTCGTTTGCCGGGATTGTAGGATTAACCAATACGGCATTCACGCTACGGGTCTCGTTTACCACCTTGCCGCTGAAGCAGTGGACGGTACGTTTTGCGCTCGACAGCCAGGTGAAGAAATACTTCGATCTAGCCAACATACGCGCCCCGGTACAGACGTATCAAGTGTTACCTGCACCAGGGAATGGTCCTGCGTCGGCGGCAAGCGAACCACTACCGCCAACCGAGCCAACGCTTTAGCGTTTACGCGCCATAAAACGACGACGCTGATCGTTATCCATAAAGGTCCAGGCAATAAAGCGACTCTGCTTTTGCCCCTGGGCCATCTCTTTCTTGACCACTTTCACCGCGCCCGCATCCGTTAACGCGTGATACAGCGGAGGCAAGTTCTCACCGCGCGACACCAGCGTGGTGAACCACATCACCTGGCGACCAAAGGCCTGGCTTTCAGCAATCATTTTCTTGATGAACGCCACTTCACCGCCTTCACACCACAGCTCCTGCTGCTGTCCGCCAAAGTTCAGCGCATCGTCTTTGTCCTGTCCCAGATTACGGCGTTTGCGCTCGCTTCCGGCACGGGCTGAGGCCGCAGAATCATGGAATGGCGGGTTACATAATGTGGCTTCATACTGCTCATTTTTGTGAATGATGCCGTTGAAGATTGCCGTTGCATCTTTCTGGCGACGCAGACGAATAGCACGGGTTAATCCCGGATTGGCGTTGACGATCGCCTGAGCGCTGTTAAACGCTTCGCTACTGGTTTCACTACCCGTGAATCGCCAGCCGTATTCATGCACGCCGATCAGTGGATAAATACAGTTTGCCCCCACTCCCACGTCCAGCACGCTCGCATTTGCCGGAATGGTTCCGTTGGTTTCACCCAACAGATCGGCCAAATGGTGTATGTAGTCAGCACGACCAGGCACCGGCGGACACAAAAAACCATCTGGAATATCCCAGTTTTTCACCGCATAAAAATGCGCCAGCAGTGCTTTATTGAGCGCCTTTACTGCCTGCGGATTCGCGAAATCAACACTCTGCTCGCCGCCGGGCGTGAGGGTGAGAAATTGCGTCAGCTCGGGCGTAACCTGGCATAAAGTCGCAAGATCATAACGGCCATTGTGGCGGTTGCGTGGGTGTAATCCCGGTTTCAGGGCGGACATAGCATTCTCCTTTTAACAGCGGCGTAAGATACCCGCATAACGCCACGCGGTAAACACACACAACAAGGAAATTTGATTTTTTACACCTGTTTGACGCTTTACTAATTGTTCAAAAAACAGACAGCTCATCACCAATTTTTTGCGGTAAATGTCATCCGCTGACGACCTAAACTTATCAGGCACACCTGTTGTTTTTCAGAGGATATCACCATGAAGAAATGCCTCACATTACTTGCTGCTACCGTACTTTCCGGCATGACATTTGCCTCCTTTGCTGCACAGCCATACACCAGCCCAGCTACCGGTCAGCTACAAGCTTCCGGCACAGTATCCGCTACCGGCGCCTCTAACCTGAGCGACCTCGAAGACAAGCTGGCAGAGAAAGCGAAAGAGCAAGGGGCAAAAGGCTTTGTCGTTGATTCTGCGGGCGGCAAAAATCAGATGTACGGCACCGCAACCATCTATAAGTAACCCCCATCTCAGCCCAACTGCATTCAACCCGAATGCAGTTTTCTGTCCGCAATTCACGTCATTCCCGGTGCGAATTGTAATCACCGTGTAGTAATTTTGAATCCAATGTAAACAAATGTATTTATTTTTGAAGTAATGAATGCTAAAACGTCGCACTGATTAGTAATGCTTATCAAAATCATTATCAATTACACATTCATTTCCGCGAGGCCTGCAGGGTATAACATCCTTAGAGATGTCCCTTCGCGCGAGTGAAACCGTCCACTCAAACAATAATAAGTCACTCATTAACATGGATAAAAATCGCAACTTGCCGTCCAGTAGCTTTCACTCACTGACTTTTTTTGCCGGTCTGTGCATTGGCCTGTCCCCTATAGCTCAGGCTGTCGCTGCGGACGACCAGGATAAAAAACAAGAAGACACTCTGGTCGTTGAAGCGGCCAAACCTTCGCTGTACGCCCCAACACAGTCTGCCGACCCTAAATTCTCCCGGCCGGTGGCGGATACAACCCGCACCATGACGGTGATTTCTGAGCAGGTGATTAAGGATCAAGGCGCAACAAATCTGACCGACGCGCTGAAAAACGTCCCGGGCGTTGGCGCATTTTTCGCCGGTGAGAACGGTAACTCCAGCACCGGTGACGCGGTTTACATGCGTGGTGCGGATACCTCGAACAGTATTTATATCGACGGTATCCGTGATATTGGCAGCGTCACGCGCGACACCTTCAATACCGAACAGGTGGAAGTAATCAAAGGTCCTTCCGGTACCGACTATGGACGTAGCGCACCGACTGGCTCTATCAATATGATCAGCAAACAGCCACGCACCGACTCAGGAATCGATGCATCGGCCAGCGTCGGTAGCGCCTGGTTCCGCCGTGGTACGCTGGACATTAACCAGGTCATCGGCGAGACCACCGCCGCACGTTTAAACCTGATGGGTGAAAAAACGCATGATGCTGGTCGCGATAATGTTAAGAATGAACGCTACGGTGTGGCCCCCTCTCTCGCTTTTGGCTTAGGCACAGAGAATCGACTGTACCTGAACTATCTACATGTCACCCAGCACAACACGCCGGATGGCGGCATCCCTACCATTGGCTTGCCGGGATATTCCGCACCTTCTGCGGGGACTTCTGCACTGAATCATTCAGGCAAAGTGGATACGCATAATTTCTACGGTACCAACTCGGATTATGACGATTCGACAACCGATACCGCGACGATGCGTTTTGAACATGACCTGAACGACAGCACCACTATTCGCAACACCACCCGCTGGTCGCGTATTAAACAGGATTATCTGATGACGGCGGTGATGGGCGGCGCGTCTAACATCACCCAACCCACCAGCAGCGTCGACAGCTGGACTTGGTCACGCCTGGCAAATACCAAGGATGTCAGCAATAAGATCTTGACCAACCAGACCAACCTGACCTCAACGTTCTACACGGGATCCATCGGTCACGACATCAGCACCGGCGTGGAGCTGACGCGCGAAACACAAACCAACTATGGCGTGGCGCCGATCACCCCACCACCGGTGAATATCTATCACCCCGACAGCAATGTGAATATCGGCGGATTGTCTCGCAACGGCGCCAACGCTAACGGGCAAACAGATACCTTCGGTGTATACGCTTTTGATACGCTACAAATTACCCGTGAATTCGAGCTGAACGGTGGTATTCGCCTCGACAATTACCGGACTGAATATGACAGCGCCACCGCTTGCGGCGCTTCCGGTCGCGGCGCAGTCGCGTGCCCGACAGGCGTGGCTAAAGGTTCCCCGGTCACCACTGTAGATACTGCCAAATCAGGCAATCTGGTGAACTGGAAAGCTGGCGCGCTGTATCACCTGACCGATAACGGTAACGTGTACATCAACTATGCCGTTTCTCAGCAACCGCCGGGCGGCAGCAACTTTGCTCTTGCTCAGGGCGGCAGCGGTAACAGTGCGAACCGTACCGATTTCAAACCGCAGAAAGCGAAAACCAGCGAGATCGGCACCAAATGGGAGGTGCTGGATAAGCGCCTGCTGTTAACCGCCGCGATTTTCCGCACAGATATTGAGAATGAAGTTGAGCAGAACGACGACGGTACCTATTCCCAGTACGGAGAGAAACGCGTTGAAGGCTACGAGCTCTCAGTAGCAGGTAACATCACCCCCGCATGGCAGATTATTGGGGGTTACACGCAACAACGCGCGACCATCCACAGCGGTAAAAACGTTGCTCAGGATGGATCCTCTTCCCTGCCATATACACCGGAACATGCGTTCACGCTGTGGAACCAGTATCAGGCTACCGATGATATCTCCGTTGGCGCAGGCGCTCGCTACGTGGGCAGTATGCATCGCGGTTCCGATGGTGCGGTGGGTACGCCATCCTACACTGAAGGTTACTGGGTCGCTGACGCCAAACTGGGCTATCGCGTGAATCGCAATCTCGATTTCCAACTAAACGTCTATAACCTGTTCGACACCGATTATGTATCCTCCATAAACAAGAGTGGATACCGTTATCATCCGGGCGAGCCAAGAACTTTCCTGCTCACCGCCAATATGCATTTCTAATCCATCGCGTGGGGCGTAAGCCCCACTTTCAGGAGAAACACTGATGATGTACCACATTCCCGGCGTTCTGTCGGCGCAGGATGTAGCCTGGTTTCGCGAACAACTGGACGCTGCCGACTGGGTTGATGGCCGCGCAACCACCGGCGCTCAGGGGGCGCAGGTTAAAAACAACCAGCAAGTGAATACGCAAAGTGAACGCTACGGCGTTTTACAACAGGCGGTACAGACTGCGGTAAATAACAGCGCGCTTTTCTTCGCCGCAGCACTACCGAAAACGCTCTCCACACCGCTGTTTAATCGCTACCAGGACAACGAGACCTACGGTTTTCACGTTGACGGTGCGGTGCGTAGCCATCCGCAAAACGGCTGGATGCGCACGGACCTTTCCGCAACTTTATTCCTGAGTAACCCGAATGATTATGAAGGGGGAGAACTGCTGGTCAATGATACTTACGGCCAGCATGCGGTGAAGCTTCCGGCAGGCGATCTGGTGCTTTACCCTTCCAGCAGCCTACATTGCGTCACGCCAGTGACCCATGGCGTTCGTGTAGCGTCTTTTATGTGGATACAGTCGATGGTCCGTGACAACAAAAATCGCGCCATGCTTTTTGAACTGGATAAAAACATTCAATCCCTGAAGGCTCGCCATGGGGAGAGCAGCGAGATCCTGTCATTACTCAATCTCTACCATAACCTGCTGCGTGAATGGTCTGAAATCTGATACTGCTGGCGCGTGGTCGTTTTTCAGCCATCACCTTCGCTATACTTAGTCTGTAGACATCAGCAGGAGGTACACATGGCATCCGGATGGGCAAATGACGACGCGGTTAACGAACAGATCAACAATACTATTGAAGATGCTGTTGCCCGCGCTCGCGGTGAGTTACCGACGGGAGAAAGTCTGTATGAATGCGAAGAATGCGGCAATCCTATCCCTCAGGCCAGACGTGAGGCCGTGCCAGGGGTACGCTTATGCATCACCTGCCAACAGGATAAAGATTCACATAGCGCTTCATTTTCAGGATATAATCGCAGAGGTTCGAAAGACAGCCAGCTACGTTGACTTATCTTTACCAAAAGTTTCAGCGCATACGATTTCCTTTACGAGCACGCTTTTTTGCACCCTGTGTAGCAAAATGTGCCGTTGTCGCCTTCTCTGTAAAGCGCAATGACAAGAACTGTAAATCCCTTACTCGAATTTATTAATATTCAATAAGTTATTTGTCATTCAATTTTTTTGATTGATGTCGTCAATTCTATTCGATTTTCTCTCACCAAAAAAAACGTGATACTTATCACATCGACGGAACAACGTCTTCTTAAAGAACACTGACTAACAGAACAACCCTGCGAGAGATTAATCATGAAAAATATCAAATTTGCTGTTGCTGCCATCGCCCTGTCTACCCTGTCATTTGGCGTTTTCGCTGCCGAGCCGGTTTCCTCTACTCAGGCGCAAAACATGAACAAAATTGGTGTGGTATCTGCTGACGGCGCCACTACGCTGGACGGCCTGGAAGCCAAACTGGCTGAGAAAGCGAATGCAGCTGGCGCAACTGGCTACAGCATCACTTCCGCTATCGGCAAAGACAAAATGAGCGGCACCGCGGTTATCTATAAATAACCGAAAGATTACCTGTACGACCCAATGCTCCAACCCTCATTGACCCTGTTTGTTACCCTTTGTTTGCCCGTCCGCCACTTGACGGGCTTTTTTTTGCCTATTTTTCCAGCCGTTGGCAGAATTCCTGCAACACGGCATCTGGCATCCCAATTTGCAGTGCCGCCTCACAAATCGCTTGCCAGCTTCCGGCATCCAGCGGAATACCGTGTTCCAGCCGTTCCTCGCGAGTATTCACCTCCCACTCCCCAGGCAACAGGATCGGGGTATCTTCAGCATGCGGGGACGCTTTCACCCACTCAGCAAATGCCGCGACCTGGTTGTCGCAGTCCGGCGCACCGAACAGTTGTGGATTCATAATGATGGTGGTCATACAGTTAATGATGGCGTCCGCGCTGGTCTGAAGGCTCTCTTCATGTGTGGTTTTACCGCCAGAAAGCGCACCGCCCATAATTTCGCACATCGCCGCCAGCGCATACCCCTTGTGCTCGGCAAAGGTCAGCAACGACCCCAGCGGAGAAACCTGCATTACCGCAGGATCGGTAGTGGGCACACCTTCCACATCAATCAGGCATCCTGGAGCCACCGGCTCGCCCTTATGCCATGCCACCCGGGTTTTGCCAAACGCGATGGCGCTGGTTGCATAGTCCAGCAACAGCGGGAAAGTATTTTTACGTGGAAACACGACGCAGAAAGGATTGGTGCCAAAACGACTATCGCGCCCATGAAACGGTGCGACCATCGGGATCCCCACCACACTCACAAAGTGTACCGAGACAAAACCTGCCGCCGCACATTGCTCCGCCCAGTAGCCAATACGGCCGATATGGTGCGAATTATGTAATGCAACGGCAGCGATTCCGTACTGACGCGCTTTTTCGATTCCAAGCGTGATTGCCTCGTGCGCCGCCACCTGACCAAACGCACAGTCGCCGTCAAGCGTAATCACCGCCCCCGCATCTTTTACCACTTTGGCATGACGGTTGATCTGCAGATGCCCCTGCGAGAATGAACGAATATAGCTTGGGATCATACCGATGCCATGGGAGTCGTGACCGGCGAGGTTAGAGGCTATCAGATGGTCGGCCACCAGCCGCGCCTCCTGATCATTGCTTCCCATCCGATGAAAAACGGCCTGGATAAAGGCGTGCAGCGTTGGCACATGGAAGCGATGTCCACTGTTCATTGTTATCTCCTGTTGTGTCGCGTGTTTGTTGTGTTTCTTATTTTTCAACAAACTATGCTGCGCCACGGTGCGCTGGAGGTCAATAAACGTGCAGAAATTTCACATTGCCGAAAAGAGAGAACCGACAGGCCAGGCAACAGGCCCGTCGGGATAACAAATGGTTTAGAAACTTTGCTCGACGCGGGTAAGTCCTTCAGCCAGTGAGGCGTACTCACCGGTTGCCACCAGGCAGCAGGCCATCTGGATTTTCAACGATGCCGGAACAGGCTCACTGCCAGCCAGACAACGCTCAATCCAGCGCGCGGTGGTTTCCGGATCTTTTGCTACCGGTAGCGGTACCGGCTCGTCAGGCATCTCGCTCTGTCGGTCTTGTAGCACTCGCACACCGGATGAATCTATCAGGCTTATCTGCGGGCAGCGCTGCGGGTTGGCATACACTTCGCCCTCGGTACCATGCATCAACAGGCCGCGCCCACCGATATCGCCGAAGAACTTCGCCACGCGAGAAACATATTCCGGGTGGGACACGCTGGAAAGACGCAGCGCGGCATCTTCAGCAAATGGCGTGGCTAATTTAGCCAGCGTATGTGCACTGTTACGCACGCCCATGCGCCAGCGCATCGCCAGCTGTTTCTCCAGCGGAGGGCACAGCGCGCTCACCGGAATAAACACCGGCTCATGACCATCCAGCTTTGCCTGCGCCTGCCCGGCATGCAGCGTTGGCGTAATTCCCATCAGTTCAAAAATGGTTTCAGTCAGCACGCGGGTCGGATCCTCGCTGACGCCGTGCACCACCACCGGGAAGCCAAGTTTCTGCAATAAAATCGCCAGCAGCGGAGTCAAATTCGCCTGCTTGCGCGCGCCATTGTAGCTGGGAATGACAATCGGCATGGGTTTGGTTACCGGCGGAGTCAGGCGAATGGTGTGGTTTTGCATCGCTTCGTAAAAGCCCAGCATCTCCGCTTCACCTTCGCCCTTGATACGTAGCGCAATCAGTACCCCGCCCATCTCAAGGTCAGGTACGTCGCCGTTCATCATATGGGTATACAGTCCGCGAGCAGTATCCTTATCCAGGTCACGCGCGTGATTTTTTCCTCGCCCAATCTCTTTAATGATTTTGCGGTAATCCATCGATAACTCCTTGCCTCTTGCTCGCATCGTTAACGCCGACGGCGGCGCGTGGGTTTCGCTTTTTCTTTTGGTTTTACTATAACGTCTGGCACAGCAGGTTGCTCTATCGGAAATATGGGTAACGCGTTCAGTAAACGCTTGCCATAGCTTTTGGTCAATAAACGCTTGTCATAAATAACCACTTCTCCCCAGCAGCCATGGCTACGGATGAGTCGCCCAACCTGCTGGATCAAATTGAATGACGCCGCAGGCAGGCTCTGCACCTCGAAGGGGTAGCGGTTCAGACTTTTCAACCACTCGCCCTCGGTGATCACCACCGGGCTGTCGATAGGCGGAAAAGCAATTTTGTGAATATGCACCTGAGTCAGCAGGTCGCCTTTCAAGTCCAGACCTTCAGCAAAAGATTGCAGCCCAACCAGCACACTGCGCTCGCCGTTGGTCACCCGTTTGCGGTGCAACTCCACCAGACGGTAGCGCGGCTGATCGCCCTGCACCAACAACAGCAGGCGCAGATCGGTAACGTGCTCAAGAAAACGCTGCATCGCCCGACCGCTGGCAAAAAGTACCAGCATGCCCTGATGCTTTTTACTCTCCAGCTGTTCGCGAAAATAGGCGGCCATTTCCGCGATATGCTGCTCTTCGTTATCAATTAACGGTTCGTAGCGCATCTGCGGAATGACTATTTTGCCCTGTTCAACGTGATTAAACGGTGAATCCAGCGCGACAAACCGGTCCCCTGCTTTTTCCTTCAGACCGCTCATCTCCTGCAAACGCGAGAAGCTGTTGAGCGAGCGCAGCGTTGCGGAAGTGACAATAATATGCGGGACGCTACGCCACAGCAGTCGTTCGAGCTGATCGCTCACACGGATCCCCACGCAGTGGAACCAGATGTGGATCTGCCCGTCACGCACCTCGCGCGTCGCCCATTTACTCACCGGCGCGCCTGACGATTGCGCGAGCGATGCCAGCCGCCACAGTTTGCTTTGCGCCTCAAACATGCCCAGCGCCCGGTTCATCTGCAAAATAACCCGATGCAGACGCACGATATCGTGAGTGCCGGTTTTTTCGCTGAGATCGTTGAGGAACAGTTCCGCCAGACCGCGCAGCATTTCCGTTAGCTTTGCCAGACGCTGACAAATCTCCATCACTTCCGCAGGCAATTCACCCATCGCAAAGCGGTGCTCCGCCTCCTGGGTAGCGGGCATATACAGATTAAGAATGTTATTGAGCGATGAAATCAGCTCATACAATTCCTCACAGTGACCGTTCAGACGCTCGGCATTCGCCAGCGGCGGCGTGGTCTTCGGGCGGAACTGCTCCAGGCAGGTAGCCACTAATTTGCAAAACAGATCCAACTGCAGTCGATACCAGGGGGCGCTGATTTCTGCGCTCATCTCCAGCGCATCGCGCGCGACATCCGGCAAATGGTGGCCTTCATCAAGTACCAGCAGTAGGTTTTTCGGCTCCGGCAAAACGGCTTCGCTTTCCATGGCCGCCATTACCAGCGCATGATTAGCCACGACCACTTCAGCTTCCTGAATCTCCCGGCGGGCGACAAAAAAAGGGCATTCACGATAGTAGTGACAGTTGCGATTCAGACAGCTGGCTTTATCGGTGCTCAGACGCTGCCAGAGTCCGTCGTCGATAGCGATATCGGTGTGGTCGCGCAGCCCGTCCCACTTGTAGCTGTCGAGATCGCCTTTTAGCCTGGCACAGCGCTTTTGTTCTTCCTGGTTGTTGGGCGTCAGGTCATCGTCGAGAAAAGCCAGCAGATCCTGCTGATTGGGTTCAGTGCTGGCCAGCGCCGCTAAGTTACGCGGGCAGACATAGCGTCCGCGACCAAACGCAGCGGTAAAACGCAGGTCGGGGATAATTTTGCGCAGCAGCGGTAAATCTTTGCTGTAGATCTGGTCCTGCAAAGCGACGTTGGCGGTACTGACCACCAGCGTTTTTTGTTCTTCACGCGCGATGGCAATACCGGGAATCAGATACGACAGGGTTTTCCCCACTCCGGTCGGTGCTTCAATCGCCAGATGCCGCCCTTCTTCCCCGGAGAGCGTTTTCGCGACGTCAGCAATCATCTGCCGCTGCGGCGCACGGGGGATAAAGTCGGGGATCTGTTCCTGAAGCGCCTTATACCAGGCGGCGATTTGCGCTTTTAACGCAGCCGTTAGTGCCATGAGAAAACCTGAAGTACTGTATAAACAGCCACTATTGTGGCACATTTCAGTTGTTGGATGTACCTTTTTCCCCCATTCTGGAAAGCGCTTCGCAGCTTTGACTTAAATTTCCGGATGGCGGCTTACATGCTATCCGGCCTACAGCCAGGTTCATTGCAGGCCGAATAAACGTGTCGATTAATAGTACCCCAGCAGCTTCCACCACAGCATGCCCACGGCAAAAATGATGATCACATTTGCCGTCACCACGCAGAGGTTAATCTTGTAAAAGCGCGGTCGTTCAAAATAGCCCTGGGCAAAATAAATAGGACCGGGTCCGCCACCATACTCGGTATTCCCCCACATCAGATTACTAAAGATGCCGAAGCAAATAGCGACCATCATCGGCGGAGCACCCGCAGCGATCGCCGTGGCCGCGAAAGGAGCATACAGCGCGGCTACGTGCCCGGTAGCCGTAGCAAAGAGATAGTGGACGTAAATGTAAAGGATCCCCAGCACAATAAAGGACTCCATCGCACCAAACCCTTGAATACCGCTGCCTAACTTTATTGTCATCCATTTAATAAAACCCAGATCGGCAAGTCCGGTCGCAAGGCTAATAATGACGCTAAACCAGATAACCGTATCCCAGGCTGCATGGTCATTAAGCAAACTTTTCCAGCTAACAGCACCCGAAGCAAACAGATAAGCAGCCAGCCCCAGCCCGACAGATGTGGCAGACAATCCAGTAATCAAACTGGTGCCCCAGCCAACCAGCGCCAGCACAAAACCAAACGCGACCTTTTTCTCGTTGCTGCTCATCGAACCGAGCTCACCGAGCGCCTGCTTACCCATCGCTTTTGCCTCTGGCGTACGCTTAAGCTCAGGATCCAATAATTTATAGACCAGTAGCGGCATCAGACAGAAACAAACCATCGCAGGGACTACTGCGGAAATAAACCATCCGCCCCAGGTTATCTCCATACCCAATGACGATTTCGCCAGGCTCGCTACCAGCGGATTCGCCGCCATCCCGGTGAGAAAAATCGCCCCGGTAATCGGCGTAAACTGGAAGCATACCATGGTTAAGAAATCGCCAATACGTTTGCCCGTTACCCCTGGAGCGGAGCCCAACACATCATTGATAGAACGCGTGATGGGAAAAATTATGCCCCCGGACCGCGCAGTTACTGACGGCATTGCCGGGGCCATAATCAGATCGGAAACCCCCAGTGAGTAAGCAATACCCAGGCTGCTGCCGCCAAAGAGCGATAACATTTTATACGCAATACGTTTCCCCAGTCCTGACGTCACAAACCCCAGAGACAAGACGTAGGCGCAGAAAATGAGCCATACCGTACCGGACGCAAACCCTGACAGCGCCTTTGCCTCTGGCAACGTTTTGGTGAAAATAACCACGCAAAGTGCAATCAACATCACCGCCCCCGAAGGGAGCGGCTGAGTGAGAATGGCGGCAATGGTCGCGGCAAATATCGCGAACATATGCCAGGCCTGAGGCGTTAGACCATCAGGAACAGGATAAAACCAAACGATCGCGCCTATCGCCAGCGGTATCAGGAACGACAGAATGGATTTTCCCGTGACAGAATTCGTTGACATAAAAATATCCTTATTCCGTTAGCCCGAGAGCATTCATTTCCGCGACATGTATCTTGCTAATACCTGATCCACCATCGCCGGTGCCATTCCAAGGTAATTTGCCGGGTCGGTCAGTTTTTCAATCAACTGTGGGTCCAGCCGTTCAGAGACAGAGGGCATCGCATTCAGCACATCAGCCAATCGCCCACCCTGTTCGTTGACGATACGGCAGGCGTCGTACACCACGTCATGTGCATCCTGACGACCAATGTACGGGGCCAATCCCATCATGACTGCCTCAGCCACAATCAATCCGTTGGTCATACCGAGGTTACGTTTCATCGCCTCTTCATCAACCACCAGCCCCGCCAGCATAAAGTTGGCCTGATGCAATGCCCCCGCGCTGAGCACGAAACTTTCTGGGATAGCAATCCATTCGGCATGCCACGGCCCGGTTGCACGCTCCAGATCTTGCACCATCGCATCAAGCATCAACCCTGCCTGTTGGCGAACGCCTTTGGCACAGGCCAGCATCAGCTCGCTGGAAATAGGGTTGCGTTTCTGCGGCATGGTACTGCTGGCGCCACGCCCTTTAACAAACGGCTCATACAGTTCGCCAAACTCGTTTGCTGCCAGCAGCATTACGTCGTAGGCAATCTTGCCCAGCGACCCGGTAATCACCGCTAACAGGTTCACCGCTTCGGCAAAACCATCACGCGCGACGTGCCAGGTGGATGTTGGGACATTTAGCCCAAGCTCTTCCATCATCGCTTTTTGTACCGCCAGCCCTTTATCCCCCAGCGATGCCAGCGTACCGGCCGCCCCCGCAAATTCGCCGACCAATACACGAGGACGCGCTTGGGAAAGACGTTCCGCGTGGCGTTCAAACATATCCAGCCAGATGGCCGCTTTGTAACCGAATGTCACGGGCAAAGCCTGTTGTAAATGGGTTCTCCCGGCCATCGGCGTATCACGGTAGCGGCGTGAAAGATCGGCCAGCGTGGCGCGGAGTTTGTCCATATCGGACTCAATGAGTGCAAAAGCATCACGAATTTGCAGAACCACTGCGGTGTCCATAATGTCCTGAGTGGTTGCCCCCCAGTGCACATAACCGCCGGACTCGCCTGCCTGTTTAGAAATCTGGTGCACCAGCGGTAGGATCGGATAACCCACAATTTCGGTTTCATGGCGCAATAAATCAAAATCGAGCGTGTCAGCATTACATTTTTCTGCAATTTCCTGCGCCGCAGCCTCGGGTATCACACCGCAGCGTGCCTGGGCTTTGGCTAATGCCACTTCCACTTCCACGTATTTGCGCACCAGCTCGCGATCGTCAAACACCGCGCGCATCGCCGGTGTGCCGAAAGAGTCCCTGAACAGAACAGAATCAAGTACATTCGAAGCCATAAATCCCCCTGGAAAATCTGATAATGATAAGATGCGTGTTTACGGCAGTTTGTTGGATATTCAAATGCCGTCACAATGTCCAGACATAAATAAATGTCCGTACATTTAAATGTGCGGACATTTATAGTACTCATAAGAAATGTAGGGAATAGTCCGTACAAATTTTCGTGATAAAGATCACTAATATTTTGATGAAACTGCGATGAAAGAATCTCTGTACAAGCGAATAGCACGTGAACTGGCGCAGCAAATTGCGGTGGGAACCTTCGCCCCCGGCTCGCTGTTTCCTACGGAAATGGAACTGTGCGAAACATGGCAGGTCAGCCGCCACACCATGCGTGAGGCGCTAAGGGAATTAACAGAGCAAGGTCTGATATCACGGCGTAAAGGCGCGGGAACTCGCGTTTGCGAACCTAAGGCTAACGGCGTCAATCACCCGCTATCGCATCTTGAGGATCTGTTGCTGCTGGCCAAAAACAATCTGCGCGTCATCAAGAAAATCGATGAGATTGTGGCGGACATAGAGTTGTCCCAGATGATTGGCTGCCCGCCTGGTTCCCGTTGGCTGCACATTGCCAGCACTCGCGAAGATGCGCAAAACCCCGACGCGCCAATCTGCTGGACGGACAGCTATGCCAGCACGGATTACGCCAAACTGCGTACGTACATCCGTGACGACCCACACTCGTTAATCAGCGATTTGATCGAAACCCATTACGGTATTAAAAGCCATGAGGTGCATCAGACCATTACGGCTGTCGGCGTGCCCAAAAAGGTGGCAAAGATTCTCAATGTAGCACCTGATTCTCCAGCGATGAGAATCGTGCGTCGTTATCTGGACAGGGACGGGAAAGTATTTGAGACGACGATTTCGATTCACCCGGCAGGACGATATACCTGCTCAATCGTACTGAAATCGCAAAGTTCGAGGGAGTGATTGACCTATCCGGCCTACACAGTGTGTAGACCGGATAGCGTGTTTATACAGCCATACAGTAAGGGAATTACTGCGCTGTAGACGGTTTGCGCGGACGGCGCGGTGGACGAGGCTTGTCACCTGCCGGTTTGCCTTCGCCATTACGCGGCTTCGCTTTTGGCGCTCCGCCATCCTGACGACGCGGCTGCTGTCCGCGCCCTGCTCCGCCCTGCCCACGACCACCGCCGCCGCCACGCTGCTGACGACCGTTCTGGATCGGCTCAGCTTTAATGGACGGGTCTGGCTCATAGCCTGGCGTTGCAATACGCGGGATCTCTTTTTTCAGCAACTTCTCGATGTCACGCAACAGCTTGTGTTCATCGACGCACACCAGAGACAACGCTTCGCCGGTAGCGGCCGCACGACCGGTACGACCAATGCGGTGCACGTAGTCTTCCGGGACGTTTGGCAGCTCGTAGTTCACCACGTGCGGTAACTCTTCAATGTCCAGACCTCGCGCGGCAATATCGGTCGCTACCAGCACGCGAATATCACCGGATTTAAAATCAGCCAGCGCACGCGTACGCGCACCCTGAGATTTATTACCGTGGATAGCCGCACTGCGGATGCCGTCTTTATTCAGCTGCTCTGCCAGATGGTTCGCGCCATGTTTGGTACGGGTAAACACCAGCACCTGCTGCCAGTTGCCCTGACCAATCATCTGCGACAGTAGTTCGCGTTTACGTTTTTTATCAACGAAATGAACGTGCTGAGTAACCTGCTCTGACGCGGTATTACGACGCGCCACTTCGATTTCCAGCGGGTTGTGCAACAGTTTTTCGGCCAGCGATTTAATGTCATCAGAGAACGTTGCCGAGAACAGCAGGTTCTGACGTTTTGTCGGCAATTTCGCCAGAACGCGACGAATATCGTGAATAAAGCCCATATCCAGCATGCGGTCAGCTTCATCCAGTACCAGGATCTCAACCTGATCCAGTTTCACCGCATTCTGGTGTTCCAGATCGAGCAAACGACCCGGAGTGGCGATCAGCACATCTACGCCGCCACGCAGCTTCATCATCTGCGGGTTAATGCTGACGCCGCCGAAGACCACCAGCGAGCGAATATTCAGATACTTACTGTAATCACGGACGTTTTCGCCAATCTGGGCCGCCAGTTCGCGGGTTGGCGTGAGGATCAGCGCACGAACCGGACGACGGCTTTTACCATGCGGCTGATTGGTGATCAGGTGCTGCAACAGCGGCAAGGTAAAACCTGCCGTTTTCCCCGTACCGGTCTGGGCGCTGGCCATCAGATCGCGGCCTTCCAGCACGGCAGGAATAGCCTGCTGCTGAATAGGGGTAGGTTCACGGTAACCCTGCTCGGCAACGGCACGTAAAATTTCAGGGTTTAAACCAAGGGAATCAAAAGACATAACAACTCCGAACCGCCCTGACCGTTACCGGTGTCGTTTTCAGGGAGATACATACAATAGAGATGACAAAAACCACAATGTCATGAAGGGGCGGAGTGTAGCAGTTTTTGTGATGTGCCGCATAAATTATCCCTTCACTGGAAAATAACGCTCCGGACTGGACAAGGCTGCACATCAGTCATAATCTTAATCAATCGATTGATTAAGATCAGAGTCGTGCCATGAATACACCCACCATGACAACCAAAGGTGAACAGGCGAAGAACCAGCTCATTGCCGCCGCATTGGCGCAATTCGGTGAGTATGGTCTGCACGCCACGACGCGCGATATCGCTGCACAGGCCGGGCAAAACATTGCGGCTATCACCTACTATTTTGGCTCAAAAGAGGATTTATATCTCGCCTGCGCCCAGTGGATTGCGGATTTTATCGGTGCACAGTTTCGCCCGCACGCTGAAGAGGCCGAGCGTTTATTCGCCCAGCCTGAGCCGGACCGTGGCGCGATGCGCGAACTGATCCTGCGCGCCTGCAAAAATATGATCATGCTGTTAACTCAGGACGACACCGTTAACCTGAGCAAATTTATCTCGCGCGAACAGCTTTCCCCCACCGCGGCTTATCAACTGGTGCACGACCAGGTTATCAATCCGCTACATACACATCTGACGCGCCTGATTGCCGCCTATACGGGCGGCGACGCCAATGATACCCAAATGATTCTGCACACCCACGCCATACTCGGCGAGGTGCTGGCTTTTCGTCTGGGGAAAGAAACCATTCTGTTGCGTACAGGCTGGTCACAATTTGATGAGGATAAAACCGCGCTGATTGACCAAACGATCACCTGTCACATCGATCTTATTCTGCAAGGTTTAACGCAAAGGAGTCTGGAGTCATGAAAAAACCTGTCGTTCTCGGGCTGGTTATCGCGGCCCTCGTTGCCGTGATTGCCGGTGGAACGTGGTGGTATCAGAGTCGGCAAGATAACGGCCTGACGCTATACGGCAATGTCGATATCCGTAGCGTCAACCTGAGTTTTCGTGTCGGCGGCAGGCTGGCCTCGCTGGCGGTTGACGAAGGCGATGCGATTACCGCCGGTCAGGTGCTGGGTGAACTGGACCGCGCACCGTATGAAAACGCATTGATGCAGGCAAAAGCCAACGTTGCCGCCGCACAGGCACAATACGATCTGATGCTGGCAGGGTATCGCGAAGAAGAGATCGCGCAAACCGCGGCGGCAGTCAAACAGGCGCAGGCCGCCTATGATTACGCGCAGAACTTTTACAATCGGCAGGTCGGATTGTGGAAAAGCCGCACCATTTCAGCCAACGATCTGGAAAACGCCCGTTCATCTCGCGATCAGGCGTTAGCTTCGCTGAAATCCGCACAGGATAAACTCACGCAATATCGCAGCGGTAATCGTGTGCAGGACATCGAGCAGGCAAAAGCCACGCTCGAACAAGCTCAGGCCGAGCTGGCACAGGCAGAGCTGAATTTGCATGACACCACGCTGACCTCGCCGTCTGACGGCACGCTTCTCACCCGTGCAGTTGAACCCGGCAGCATGCTGAACGAAGGGGGCACGGTACTGACGCTGTCGCTCACGCGTCCGGTTTGGGTTCGTGCTTACGTTGACGAACGAAATCTGAGCCAGGCGCAGCCAGGACGTGAGATCCTGCTCTATACCGATGGCCGCCCGGACAAACCGTATCACGGCAAAATCGGCTTCGTTTCTCCTACCGCCGAATTTACCCCGAAAACGGTCGAGACTCCTGACCTGCGTACCGACCTGGTTTATCGCCTGCGAATTGTCGTCACCGACGCGGACGATGCGCTGCGCCAGGGAATGCCGGTAACGATAAAGTTTGGCAATGAGGCACGGCATGAATGACGCCGTCATTACGCTTAAAGGGCTGACGAAAAACTTTACCGGAATGGAAAAACCGGCCGTCGCCCCGCTCGACTGTACCGTTCATGCAGGCTACGTGACCGGGCTTGTCGGGCCGGACGGCGCGGGCAAAACTACGTTGATGCGAATGCTGGCGGGATTATTAAAACCTGATGCCGGAAGTGCTGAAGTGATTGGTTTTGACCCCATCAAAGACGACAGCGCACTACATGCGGTGCTGGGCTATATGCCGCAGAAATTTGGTCTGTACGAAGATTTAACCGTCATGGAGAACCTCAATCTCTATGCCGACTTACGCAGCGTCACCGGTGAAGCGCGAGAAAAAACCTTTGCCCGACTCCTGGAATTCACCTCGCTGGGACCATTTACCGGACGACTGGCTGGCAAGCTTTCTGGCGGCATGAAGCAGAAGCTCGGGCTTGCCTGTACGCTGGTTGGCGAACCTAAAGTGTTGCTGCTGGATGAGCCAGGCGTAGGTGTCGACCCCATTTCCCGTCGCGAACTGTGGCAAATGGTCCACGAGCTGGCCGGGGACGGCATGCTGATCCTCTGGAGTACGTCGTATCTGGATGAAGCAGAGCAATGCCGTGATGTGCTGCTGATGAACGAAGGTGAACTGTTATACCAGGGCGATCCCACCCAGCTTACGCAAACCATGGCAGGTCGCAGCTTCCTGATGAGCAGTCCACAGGAAAACAACCGCCGACTGCTGCAACGCGCGTTAAAACTGCCGCTGGTCAGCGACGGAATGATTCAGGGCAAATCCGTCCGTTTAATCCTGAAAAAAGAGGCTACTGCTCAGCAGATCCAAAACGCTGACGGCATGCCGGAGATAACCATCAACGAAACCGCACCCCGCTTCGAAGATGCCTTTATCGATTTACTCGGCGGAGCCGGAACATCGGAATCCCCGCTGGGCGCTATCCTGCATACCGTGGAAGGCACGCCTGGCGAAACGGTGATCGAAGCCAAAGCGCTGACCAAGAAATTTGGCGATTTTGCCGCTACCGACCACGTAGACTTTGCCGTGCAGCGCGGCGAGATTTTTGGTCTGTTAGGACCCAACGGCGCTGGCAAATCCACCACCTTTAAAATGATGTGCGGTCTGCTGGTCCCCACCTCCGGCAAAGCGCTGGTGCTGGATATGGACCTGAAAGTCAGCTCCGGCAAAGCGCGTCAGCATCTGGGCTATATGGCGCAGAAATTCTCCCTGTACGGTAACCTGACGGTTGAACAGAATCTGCGCTTTTTCTCCGGCGTCTACGGCCTGCGCGGTCGGGCGCAGAAAGAGAAAATCGATCGTATGAGCGAGGCATTTGGCCTGAAAAGTATCGCTTCCCACGCCACCGACGAACTGCCGCTGGGCTTTAAGCAGCGTCTAGCGCTGGCCTGCTCGCTGATGCATGAACCCGACATTCTGTTCCTTGATGAACCCACTTCCGGGGTCGATCCCCTCACCCGTCGTGAGTTCTGGTTGCATATCAATAGCATGGTAGAAAAAGGCGTCACGGTGATGGTGACCACCCACTTTATGGATGAGGCAGAATACTGCGATCGCATCGGGCTGGTGTATCGCGGCAAACTGATAGCCAGCGGTACGCCAGACGACCTGAAGGCTCAGGCTGCCGACAGCAACACGCCGGACCCGACCATGGAACAGGCGTTCATCACGCTAATCAATGACTGGGATAAGGAGCATACGCATGAGTAACTCCGCTCTCTCCTGGCGTCGCGTCCGCGCGCTGTGCGTGAAAGAGACGCGCCAGATCGTCCGCGATCCCAGCAGTTGGCTGATTGCTGTGGTGATCCCGCTGCTGCTGCTGTTTATCTTCGGCTACGGGATCAACCTCGACTCCAGCAAGCTGCGGGTAGGGATTTTGCTCGAACAGCAGAGTGAAGAGGCGCTGGATTTTACCCATACCATGACCGGTTCGCCGTATATTGACGCCACCATCAGCGATAATCGTCAGGAACTGATTGAGAAAATGCAGGCCGGGCGCATTCGCGGTCTGGTGGTGATCCCAGTGGATTTTGCCCAGCAGATGGCGCGCCCCAACGATGTCGCCCCGATCCAGGTGATCACCGACGGCAGCGAACCGAATACTGCCAACTTTGTGCAGGGTTATGTCGAAGGCATCTGGCAAATCTGGCAGCAACAGCGGGCAGAAGATCGCGGGGAATCGTTCAAACCTTTGATCGACGTGCAAACCCGCTACTGGTTTAACCCGGCGGCCATCAGCCAGCACTTTATTATTCCCGGAGCGGTAACCATCATCATGACGGTGATTGGCGCCATCCTCACCTCATTAGTGGTGGCGCGCGAATGGGAGCGCGGCACCATGGAAGCGCTGCTGTCGACAGAAGTCACCCGCGTCGAACTCCTACTGTGCAAACTGATCCCGTATTACTTTCTGGGCATGCTGGCGATGCTGCTGTGTATGCTGGTGTCGGTGTTTATTCTTGGCGTGCCCTACCGCGGCTCGTTGCTGATCCTGTTTTTCATTACCAGCCTGTTTCTGCTCAGTACGCTCGGCATGGGGTTGCTTATTTCCACCATCACTCGCAACCAGTTTAACGCCGCGCAGGTTGCGCTGAATGCCGCCTTCCTGCCCTCGATTATGCTGTCGGGTTTTATCTTCCAGATAGACAGCATGCCCGCGATTATCCGGGCGGTAACCTACATTATTCCGGCGCGTTATTTCGTCAGCACCCTGCAAAGCTTGTTCCTGGCGGGCAATATCCCGGTGGTGCTGATTATCAACGTGCTGTTTTTAATCGCTTCGGCGGTGATGTTTATTGGCCTGACGTGGCTTAAAACCAAACGTCGGCTGGATTAAATTCGTGTATGGAAATTGTAGCCGTAGGCCGGATAAGGCGTTCACGTCGCCATCCGGCATTATGCCTGATGCGCTTAGCTTATCAGGCCTACAAACTGGACTGAGAGGACAGGCATGTTTCATCGCTTATGGACATTAATTCGCAAAGAGCTGCAATCGCTATTACGCGAACCGCAGACGCGAGCCATTCTGATTTTACCGGTGCTGATTCAGGTTATCCTGTTCCCGTTCGCGGCAACGCTGGAAGTCACCAACGCCACTATCGCTATCTATAACGAAGACAACGGTAAACATTCGGTTGAGCTTACCCAGCGCTTCGCCCGCGCCAGCGCCTTTACGCATGTTCTGCTGCTGAAAAGTCCGCAGGAGATCCAGCCCACCATCGACACGCAAAAAGCCCTGCTGTTGGTGCGTTTCCCGGCTAACTTTTCGCGTAATCTGGATACCTTCCAGCAGGCTCCCATGCAGATTATCCTCGACGGACGTAACTCCAACAGCGCACAAATTGCCGCGAATTACCTGCAGCAAATCGTTAAGGAGTATCAGCAGGAGCTGATGGACGGCAAGCCGAAACCGAACAACAGCGAGCTGGTGGTGCGTAACTGGTATAACCCGAATCTGGATTACAAATGGTTTGTGGTTCCGTCGCTGATCGCCATGATCACCACCATCGGCGTAATGATCGTTACTTCACTCTCGGTTGCCCGCGAGCGCGAGCAAGGCACGCTGGATCAACTGCTGGTTTCCCCGCTTACCACCTGGCAGATTTTTATCGGTAAAGCTGTGCCCGCGCTAATTGTGGCTACTTTTCAGGCCACCATTGTGCTGGCGATCGGCATCTGGGCTTATCACATCCCGTTTGCCGGTTCATTGGGGCTGTTCTATTTCACAATGGTGATTTACGGGCTGTCGCTGGTCGGCTTTGGTCTGCTGATTTCGTCACTGTGCGCCACCCAGCAGCAGGCGTTTATCGGGGTGTTTGTGTTTATGATGCCGGCGATTTTACTCTCGGGCTATGTCTCACCTGTCGAAAACATGCCGGTCTGGTTGCAGAATCTGACGTGGATAAACCCGATCCGCCATTTTACGGACATCACGAAACAGATTTACCTGAAAGATGCGAGTCTGCAGATTGTCTGGGGAAGCTTGTGGCCGCTATTAGTGATAGCGGCCACGACCGGATCAGCGGCGTATGCGATGTTTAGACGCAAGGTGATGTAGCTTTTTGTCTTTCGCCAGCAGCGAGACCACGGCGGGTCCGGCAAGGATGACCAGCCCCGCCAGTGCCAGCAAGACGTTGTTTTGCAGCACGCGTGACAGCAGCCACAGCACGATCATGGCGGCACCGAAATACCACGTCGTGGTCAACTCTTCCAGCACATCAGCCACGTCGCGCCAGCGCTGTTCGTGGTGACGTTGCAATGCAAGCATCAATAAAACGGTAACGCCGTACACGACGCACAATCCCAGGCCGACATGCACCAGTCTGCCGCTCATCCAGCCCATTACCAGCAACGCCACTACCAGTAAATGCAACACTATCTGCCAGCAACTTAGACCCGTTGCGACACGAACACGTTGTTGCCACCTCATGGCTATTCTCCTGAAGGATTTTCGACTAATTGTTCAGAGTACCGGACTTTACGGAAAATTCCGTAACACCGCATCTTTTTGTGACGACGACTACACTATTTTATTTAGGAAGTGACGCCACCGGGAGGTCCATGAGCGGATCGAGAGTTCAATTTTCATTCAATGTGCTCACCATTAATACTCACAAAGGGTTCACTGCCTTCAACCGGCGTTTTATTTTGCCTGAGCTACGGGAAGCCGTAAGAACCGTCGGCGCAGACATTGTGTGTCTGCAGGAAGTCATGGGAGCGCACGAAGCGCATTCGCTGCACATTGAGAACTGGCCGGATACCAGCCACTACGAATTTCTGGCGGACACGATGTGGAGCGACTTCGCCTACGGGCGTAACGCCGTGTACCCGCAGGGACATCACGGTAATGCAGTGCTGTCGCGGTATCCCATTGAGCATTATGAAAATCGTGATGTGTCAGTCGGCGCGAGTGAAAAGCGCGGAGTCCTTTACTGCCGCATAGTACCGCCAATGCTCTCCCTCCCCATTCATGTGATGTGTGTGCATCTCGGCCTACGTGAAGCTCACCGCCAGGCTCAGCTCTCGATGCTGGCAGACTGGGTTAACGCCCTGCCCAACGCGGAGCCCGTGGTGATTGCTGGAGATTTTAACGACTGGCGACAAACGGCCAATCGCCCGTTGAAAGCCAAAGCTGGCCTTGACGAGATTTTTACCCGCGCCCACGGTCGCCCGGCGCGAACGTTTCCAGTGCAGTTTCCCCTGCTGCGCCTGGACAGGATCTATGTGAAAAACGCGAATGCCAGTACCCCAACGACGCTTGCGCTGCGTCACTGGCGACATTTGTCCGATCATGCCCCCCTGAGTGCGGAGATTCATTTATGAAATATGGCTGGCGTGAAGGCAATCAAATTCAACTGCTGGAAAACGGCGATCAATTCTACCCCGCCGTCTTTGACGCCATTGAGCAGGCACAGCAAAAAATTATCCTTGAGACTTTTATCTGGTTTGAAGATGCGGTAGGAAAACAGCTGCATGCCGCGTTGCTCGAAGCCGCCCGACGAGGAATCAAAGCAGAGGTGCTGCTGGATGGCTACGGCTCGCCGGATCTGAGCGATAGTTTTGTTGAAGAGCTGACCGTAGCCGGTGTTGTTTTCCGCTACTACGATCCGCGTCCGCGTCTTTTTGGAATGCGCACCAATCTCTTTCGCCGTATGCATCGAAAAATAGTGGTCATTGATGACCGTGTTGCCTTTGTCGGCGGCATCAATTACTCCGCTGAACATATGTCGGATTACGGCCCGGAGGCCAAGCAGGATTACGCCGTGCGCGTTGAAGGTCCAGTCGTTGCTGACATTCTGAACTTTGTACTGGAAAACCTGCCCGGGCAAAGCGCCGTACGACGCTGGTGGCGACGTCATCACCGGGCAATTGACAATCATCGACCCGGCGAAGCGCAGGCGCTGTTTGTCTGGCGCGATAACGAAGAGCATCGCGATGATATTGAACGCCACTATCTTAAAATGCTGACCCAGGCCCGGCGGGAAGTGATCATTGCCAATGCCTATTTCTTTCCCGGTTATCGCCTGCTGCATGCCCTGCGTAAAGCAGCACGACGCGGCGTTCGGGTAAAACTCATTGTGCAGGGTGAACCGGATATGCCGATTGTGAAAGTGGGTGCCCGCCTGCTGTACAACTATCTGGTTAAAGGTGGTGTCCATGTCTACGAATACCGCCGTAAACCTCTGCATGGCAAAGTGGCGCTGATGGACGATCACTGGGCGACGGTGGGCTCCAGCAATCTTGATCCGCTGAGCCTGTCACTGAATCTGGAAGCGAATCTGATTATTCATGACCGCACGTTTAACCAGACCCTGCGCGACAACCTGAACCCTATTATTGCGCAGGACTGCAAGCGGGTAGATGAATCCATGCTGCCAAAACGCACCTGGTGGAACCTGACTAAAAGCGTGTTGGCCTTCCACTTTTTACGCCACTTCCCGGCGCTGGTCGGCTGGCTTCCGGCGCATACCCCGCATCTGGCCGAGGTAGAGCCGCCCGCGCAGCCCGCTCTGGAAACTCAGGACCGTATACAAACTGAGGATGCAGGAGGGAAATCCTGATGGCAAAAAATCACCGACGCTGGCGGTTAGCGAAAAAGATCCTCACATGGTTATTTTTTATTGCGGTGATCGTGTTGCTGGTCGTTTATGCCAGCAAAGTCAACTGGCAGGAAGTGTGGACGGTAATTCGCGATTACAACCGGATCGCCCTGCTCAGCGCCGTGGGGTTGGTGATCGTCAGTTATTTACTTTACGGTTGTTATGATCTGCTCGGGCGCTACTACTGCGGACACAAGCTGGCAAAACGCCAGGTCATGTTGGTGTCGTTTATCTGTTACGCGTTCAACCTGACGTTAAGCACCTGGGTGGGTGGTATTGGGATGCGATATCGGCTCTACTCGCGTCTCGGGTTGCCGGGGGGCACAATAACGCGGATTTTTTCGCTGAGCATTACCACTAACTGGCTGGGCTATATTCTGCTGGGCGGTTTTATATTTACCTTCGGCGTCGTCGAACTGCCCGCTCACTGGTATATCGATGAAGGCACATTGCGCATTTTAGGCATAGCGCTGCTGCTTATTATTGTTGTTTATCTGTGGTTTTGCACCTTCGCTAAACATCGTCACATCACCATCAAGGGCCAAAAGCTGGTGCTCCCCTCCTGGAAATTTGCCCTCGCGCAGATGGCGATATCCGGGACTAACTGGATGGTTATGGGGGCGATTATCTGGTTGTTGCTGGGTCAGAATATTAACTATTTCTTCGTGCTTGGCGTGCTGCTGGTAAGCAGTATTGCCGGGGTTATTGTGCATATTCCGGCAGGGATCGGCGTGCTGGAGGCGGTTTTTATGGCGCTGCTGGCGGGAGAGAATACGTCTCAGGGCACGATCATTGCTGCCCTGCTCGCGTATCGCGTGCTGTACTATTTTATTCCGCTACTGCTGGCGCTGTTGTGTTATTTGCTGTTGGAGAGTCGGGCGAAAAAGCTGCGGGTAAAAAACGAGAAGGCGATGGCGAAATGATGGTGCTTATAGTGCCGGATGCGGCTTAACGCCTTATCCGGCCTACTTTCGATACACAACTGTAGGCCGGATAAGCGCAGCGCCATCCGGCAACAGACAATTAACGACGATTGCCGAAAATACGCAGCAGCATCAGGAACAGGTTGATGAAGTCCAGATACAGCGTTAAGGCCCCAAGAATCGCGTATTTACGCAGATTGGAGCTGTCTCGCAGGTCGATCTGCTCACCGATATTTTTCAGCTTCTGCGTGTCATAGGCGGTCAGACCGACAAACACTATCACCCCGATATAGGTCACCGCCCACATCAGCGCTTCGCTCTTCAGCCAGAAGTTAACCAGCGAAGCCAGCACAATACCGATCAGCGCCATAAACAGCATATTGCCGAAGCCGCTCAGATCGCGCTTGGTGGTGTAGCCATACAAACTCATGATCCCGAACATCCCGCCAGTGACCACGAAGGTGCTGGCGATAGACGAGTAGGTATAGACAATAAAGATGCTTGATAGCGTCAACCCGGTTAATGCCGAATAGAGCATAAACAGCGTGGTCGCCATACCCGCGCTCAGCCTTTGCACCATGCCGGACAGAACAAACACCAGCGCCAGTTGAGCGATGATCAGGCCAAAGAAGGTGATTTTGCTGGAGAAGACAAACATCATCACCGCGGGCGTATTTGCCGCATACCAGGCGATAAACGCCGTCAGCAATAGTCCGCAGGTCATCCAGCCGTACACCTGCGCCATATACGTTTGCAGGCCGGAACGGGCCTGTACAATAGAATCGGATCGTGGGAATCGGTCCATGACAATCTCCTGAATCAGTATGAGCCTACAACAATTGTACTCTACCAGCGTTTTGCTGCTAGCTTATCACTGTCGCGGGCATCAACCCAGCGCTCACCTTCCGGCGTGGCCTCGCGCTTCCAGAACGGCGCGCGGGTTTTCAGGTAATCCATAATGAACTGCCCGGCATCAAACGCGCTGCTGCGATGCGCGCTGGTCACGCCAACAAAAACGATCTCGTCACCCGGCCACAGTTCGCCAATGCGATGGATCACCGTCACCCGACCCAGCGGCCAGCGCGAACGCGCTTCGTCGACAATCTCCGCCAGCGCTTTTTCGGTCATTCCCGGATAGTGTTCCAGCGTTAACGCCTTAACGCTGTCACCGAGATTGTGATTGCGGACTTTACCGGTGAAAGTGACTACCGCGCCGTCTTCATCGCGCTCTGCCAGCCAGGGATACTCATCCCCAACGCTGAACGGCGCATGGCCAACAACAATTCGCGTTTCAGCCATTTTAGCCTCCGGTTACCGGCGGGAAGAAAGCGACTTCATCACCCGCGTTAAGAGGATGGTCAAAACTGACCAGCGTCTGATTCACCGCCGCCAGCAGCTTGCCGTCTTCCAGCGCCAGCGCCCAGCGATCGCTTTGCGCCGCCAGATGCTTGCGCAGCGCTTCTACCGTTGCAAACTCTGCGGCAACTTCTAACGCATCGGTGTTCACCAGTTCCCGTACCTGAGCAAAGAAAAGAACCTTAATCATGCGCATCCACCTTAAAATCACCCGATTTGCCGCCGCTTTTTGCCAGCAAACGCACCGGACCAATCACCATATCCTTTTGCACCGCTTTGCACATATCGTAGATGGTCAACGCCGCCACGGAGGCTGCCGTTAACGCTTCCATTTCAACGCCGGTTTTACCGGTCAGGCGACACAGCGTTTCAATACGTACGCGATTGTGCTCCGGCTCGGCGTGCAAATTGACTTCGACCTTGCTCAACATCAGTGGGTGACACAGTGGGATAAGATCCCAGGTCCGTTTGGCAGCCTGAATACCGGCAATACGCGCCGTGGCGAAAACATCACCCTTATGGTGACTGCCGTCGATGATCATCGCCAGCGTTTCGCTACGCATGGTTACAAATGCTTCTGCACGCGCCTCGCGTACGGTTTCCGCTTTGGCGGAGACATCCACCATATGCGCTTCGCCAGCGGCGTTAATATGAGTCAGTTGCGACATACTTATTTCTTCAAATGTGGGTGGAAATTACACGGACGCGTACGGGCATCAAGCTGCGGCGCAATGATATTTTCCCAGGCAGTACGACACGCTTTGGTCGAACCCGGCATGGCAAAAATCAGCGTTTTATTGGCCACCCCGGCAATCGCGCGGGATTGCAGCGTCGCGGTGCCAATCTCTTCAAACGACAGCATACGGAATACTTCGCCAAACCCTTCGACTTCTCTGTCGAACAGCGGTTGCAGCGCTTCCGGCGCCTGGTCCCCTTCGGTTAAGCCAGTGCCACCGGTAATGAGCACCACCTGTACATCGTCACTGGCAATCCAGGCAGAAACCTGGGCGCGGATGGCGTAGCGGTTCTCTTTGACAATCGCCTTATCGACAATCTGATGACCCGCTTCTTGCGCCGAGTCACGCAGATAATGGCCGGAGGTGTCATCTTCTTCGCCGCGACGGTTGGAAACAGTAAGAATAGCAATGCGTGTCGGGATAAATTCAGCGCTTACCTGACTCATGAAAAACTCCTTTTAGCGATCAGCCGCCAATGTAAGATAAGTTTTGCGTAATACCGGTATTGTTCTGATGCAGGAAATGGGTCTGCTTTTTCTCCAGCAGCGCGGCTGAAATACGTTCTTCCAGCGCCGGTTGCTGAGCATCGTCTTCCAGCAAATCACGCAGGCTTACGCCGCCTTCACCAAATAAACACAGATGAAGCTTGCCGACAGAGGAAACGCGCAGACGATTACAGGTGGCGCAGAAGTCTTTCTCATAAGGCATGATCAGACCAATTTCGCCAACATAATCAGGATGACAGAAAACCTGAGCCGGGCCGTCGCTACGCTGTCGGATCTGGTGGATCCAGCCGCGACGCAGCAGCTCATCGCGCAGTACCTGTCCGGAAATATGGTGTTTACGGAAGAGAGAGCTGCCCTCGCCCGTTTCCATCAGTTCAATAAAACGCAGTTGGATTGGTCGAGGTTGGATCCACGCCAGGAAGGTGTCCAGTTGATGATGGTTTACGTCGCGCATCAGCACGGTGTTGACTTTCACTTTTTCAAAACCGGCATCAAAGGCGGCATCAATGCCTGCCATCACCTGCTGAAACTTGTCCTGTCCGGTAATGGCGTGAAACTGACGGGCGTCGAGGCTGTCGACGCTGACGTTGAGCGCGGTCAGTCCGGCATCGCGCCAGGCGGCGGCATCGCGCGCCAGACGATAACCATTAGTGGTTACCGCAATCTGGCGGATGGCGGCGTTTTCGCGCACGGCGGCGATAATGTCAGTGAAGTCGCGACGCAGTGAAGGTTCGCCCCCCGTCAGACGCACTTTTTCGGTTCCCAGACTGGCGAACGCACGCGTGACACGGCGAATTTCATCAACGGTTAAAAAGCCGTTATTGGTGACCCCGCCGGGCTTATAGCCATCCGGCAGGCAGTAGGTGCAACGAAAGTTACACACATCGGTAATCGACAAACGTAAGTAGTAAAACTTACGTGCGAAAGCATCGGTAAGTTGAGAGCCCATGTACACCTTTCCAAATACGGGAGACGTAGTCATTTCTTCCTGCGCCCTGGTGACAAACTTTTTCAAGTCTTGTCACGGCCAAAGCACCGTATCATTTGACCCAGGTGCAGAGGCTAGAGTGTTTATACTCATCATACTTCGAGTTGCAGATGCGTTGGCTTACGGCAACTCAAATTTTTAAGAGTACTTTGTGGTTATGCCGATACTAGCGTGTAAATGGCGCTTTTGCCATGTACACTTTCGCTGTATAAATATGTATATAGCGACATGATCGTGCAATTTCGCTACAGAATAAGCAAAAATCACAGTTTTGCATTGATATACATCATCTTGCCATCAGGTGAGTGTCGTCAGAAAGGAGTAGATCGCAGAAAAAAATTACGGCAGATGCCGACTGGATAATTGCTGAAAACACGCTATTTACGTTACTGTAGCGCCGATCAATTGATATCAGGAAAATATATGCGCACTCGCACGCTGGCAGATTTGGACCGCGTTGTCGCTCTCGGCGGAGGGCATGGATTAGGACGCGTTCTCTCCTCTCTTTCCCCATTAGGTTCCCGCCTGACGGGTATCGTCACCACCACCGATAACGGCGGGTCGACAGGTCGTATTCGTCGCTCTGAAGGAGGGATTGCCTGGGGAGACATGCGTAACTGTCTGAACCAGTTAATTACCCAACCCAGCGTTGCATCCGCTATGTTTGAGTATCGTTTTGGCGGTAATGGCGAACTTTCCGGGCATAACCTCGGAAATCTGATGTTAAAGGCGCTCGATCACCTCAGCGTGCGGCCTCTGGAAGCTATCAATTTAATTCGTAGCCTGCTGAAAGTTGACGCACATTTAATTCCGATGTCGGAGCTGCCGGTGGATCTGATGGCCATTGATGACCAGGGACACGAAGTTTATGGCGAAGTGAATATCGATCAGCTCACCGTCCCACCTCAGGAACTGATGCTTTCGCCAAAAGTCCCGACTACACGGGAGGCCGTTGAGGCTATCGCTGAAGCGGATTTAATTTTGATAGGCCCCGGCAGTTTTTACACCAGCCTGATGCCGATTCTTTTACTCGATGAAATGTCACAGGCATTACGTCGCACACCGGCTCCGATGGTCTACATAGGCAATCTTGGACGCGAATTAAGCCTGCCAGCAGCCAGCCTGACGCTTAGCGATAAGCTGGCCATTATTGAACAGTACGTCGGGAAGAAAGTGATTGATGCGGTGGTTGTGGGGCCGAAAGTGGATGCTTCCGCCGTTACCGACCGCGTTGTGATCCAGGAAGTGCTGGAAGCCAGCGATATTCCCTACCGTCATGACCGCCAGCTATTGCATAGTGCGCTGGAGAAAGCGGTGCAGGCGCTGGGCTGAACGGATTTGCCTGATGCGCTGCGCTTATCAGGCCTACAAAACGATTTGCTCCGGCATCCGGCCTACGTACGCTATCTACCCCGTAGGTCGGATAAGGGTTTACCCCGCATCCGACACAGCCTTACGATGCCGCAATAAACAACTCGCGCAACTGATGCAACTGGTCACGGATTGTCGCGGCCTCTTCAAACTCGAGATTCTGCGCGTGTTGCATCATCTGCCCTTCCAGCTCGTGAATCTTCTGCTGCAGCGCTTTTGGCGTCATATCCAGTTCGACAACCTCAGACTTCGCGCCTGCGCGTGACTTCCCTTTGCCTTTCGCTTTGGTCTTCGCAATATTCTGCCCCAGCGCCAGAATATCGACCACTTTCTTGTTCAGCCCCTGCGGCGTAATACCGTGTTCTTCGTTATAGAGCTGCTGCTTCTCACGGCGACGTTCGGTTTCACCAATCGCTTTAGCCATAGAGGCGGTAATTTTATCGCCGTATAGAATCGCCTTACCGTTGATGTTACGCGCCGCACGACCGATGGTCTGAATAAGCGACCGTTCAGAACGCAGGAACCCTTCTTTGTCTGCGTCCAGAATCGCCACCAGGGAGACCTCAGGCATGTCCAGACCTTCACGTAGCAGGTTGATACCCACCAGCACGTCAAACTCGCCCAGACGCAGGTCACGAATGATTTCCATACGTTCCACGGTATCGATGTCAGAGTGCAGATAACGCACCCGTTCACCGTGCTCTTCAAGATACTCGGTGAGATCCTCCGCCATCCGTTTGGTGAGCGTGGTGACCAGCACACGTTCGTTAATCGCCGCACGGGTGCGGATCTCAGATAGCAGATCGTCAACCTGAGTCGCCACCGGGCGCACCTCAATGACCGGATCCAGCAGGCCGGTCGGTCTTACGACCTGATCGACCACTTCATCACCAGATTTCTCCAGCTCATAGTTGCCCGGCGTCGCCGAAACATAGATAGTTTGCGGGGCCAGCGCTTCAAACTCTTCAAATTTAAGCGGACGGTTATCCAGCGCCGACGGCAGACGGAATCCGTATTCGACCAGGGTTTCTTTACGCGCCCGGTCACCGCGATACATGCCGCCAATTTGCGGGATAGTCACGTGAGATTCATCCACCACCAGCAGGCCATCGGCAGGCAGGTAATCAAACAGCGTCGGCGGCGGCTCGCCCGGACCACGCCCAGACAGATAGCGGGAATAGTTTTCAATCCCCGAGCAGTAACCCAGCTCGTTCATCATTTCCAGATCGAACTGGGTACGCTGACTTAAGCGCTGTTCTTCCAGCAGTTTGTTATTTGCCAACAGGACTTTTCGCCGCTCTGCCAGCTCAACTTTAATTTCTTCCATCGCCTGTACAATACGTTCGCGCGGCGTCACGTAGTGCGTTTTAGGATAGATGGTAAAGCGCGAAATAGTGGATTCGACCTGCCCGGTAAGCGGGTCAAACAACGACAAACGTTCGACCTCTTCATCAAACAGTTCCACGCGCAACGCGATGTCGTCAGATTCCGCCGGGAATATGTCGATCACTTCACCGCGCACGCGGAAGGTCCCGCGCTGGAATGCCTGATCGTTACGAGTATATTGCAGCTCCGCCAGACGACGCAGGATCGCGCGCTGGTCGATAATCATCCCCACCGTCAGGTGCAGCATCATTTTCAGGTATAGATCCGGGTCACCCAGACCATAAATCGCGGAAACCGACGCCACGACGACGACATCCCGTCGCTCAAGCAACGCTTTGGTTGCTGACAGACGCATCTGCTCAATGTGTTCGTTAACCGAAGCATCCTTCTCGATGAAGGTGTCAGAACTTGGCACGTAGGCTTCCGGCTGATAATAGTCGTAGTAGGAGACGAAATACTCCACCGCGTTATCCGGGAAGAACTCTTTCATCTCACCGTACAACTGCGCGGCAAGCGTCTTATTGGGGGCCAGCACCATGGTAGGGCGCTGTAGGTCCGCAATCACGTTCGCGATGGTGAATGTTTTCCCCGACCCCGTCACCCCCAGCAGCGTCTGATGCGCCAGACCATCCTCCAGACCTTCTTCCAGGCGACGTATCGCCTCAGGCTGATCGCCAGAGGGTTTAAAAGCGGAATTTAGTTTGAACGGTTTACTCATGAGCAGCTACCTGAAGCAATGGGCGGGCAGGTGTGTAATTTTACTCGCAGCAGTATATTTTGCCAGTAAAATATACTGGATGAAAAAACAGTAGCGCGCCAGAATATTTCTGTTACGCCAGCAAAATGGCCGTGACTACAGGCTAAAATTTGTCCGCAGGCGAGATAAAACACCAGCAAAAATGTGTTATCCCCAAACCAATGACTTTTTTAACATTTGTCAAGCTACCCGATGAAAGTTTTGTGGCAACACATGACACTTCTGCGACAGCCATTGCATTTATCTAACACACTGTAATTTAATGACTATTATCTCAAGCCGTCTTTCGCATCAATTTAGTCGCAGGCCGCGTCTTCTCTCGCTTACCTTGTGTTTTCTAACTCTAATACACAAGGTTATCCACAGGAATAGTGGATAACTGCCTCCAGCCCGTACGGACTGTAGCCTGGCAAAAACGTCCTGATGATCTTTTCTGGTGGGATAAAAAAAAATTATCGCTATTTTTTGATATTTATCAGCTAACGAAGCGACCTGGGATGGCCGAGATCTTGCTCGCATTTTCATCATTTTCCTGCCTGCACCATCACAACGCCACCAGGCACTGACAATGTGCACACTGCGGCGCTCATCCACAACAAGCCGGATACCGCAACCCGCTCAATACGCTATTCTGCTGTATTTTCCCCTAATTCCGCTTCTGGCAAGAGATTTGCAGTTTTCTCCCGACCATCAGCCCGCAAGGCGGATATCATCATGAGGGAGAAATCTATGTTGAGTCTTCGTGCAGTGAATCACTATTACGGTAATCAACACTCGCTTTGGGATGTCGATCTCGACCTGTTGCCCGGTAAATGTACCGCCGTGCTGGGTCTTCCAGGGATGGGAAAAACCACGCTGGCCAATTGCATCACAGGCAATTTACCGATTGAGAGCGGAACCATGTTCTGGCATCAGGCTGGCGCACCACCTTGCGATCTGCTTCAGATTCCGGCGGCAAAGCGCATTGCGCTGGGTATTAACTGTGTATCGCAGGAACGGCGAATTTTTTCGCAGCTGACGGTAGAGGAAAATCTGCACATTGCGCGCCAGGCGGTCGAGGAAAGCGAAGCGATGAACAGCAGCGATATTTACCGCCTGTTTCCGCAGCTGTTTGTACTGCGTCAGGCCAAAGGGGTGGCATTGTCAGAGGAAAATCAGCACCTGCTTGCACTCGCCAGTGCGCTGGTCACTCGCCCGCGCCTGCTGATCCTCGATGAGCCGACGCGAGGAAGTGGCCAGGCGTATATCCACAAATTGGGGAATCTGATTGTGAGGCTAAGCCAGGAGCTTGGCATCGCCATTATGCTCGCGGAGCAGAGCCTGCCGTTTATTCGTCGGGTCGCCGACTGCTATTGCTTGTTACATCGTGGCCGCAACGTGGCTCAAGGACAAATAACACAATTCAGCGACCCGCTAATCAACGACTGGTGGATGCCAGAGACAAAACGCTAAGATCGATATAACGACCAGTCGATGCTCGTTCCGGCTCTTCTGCCAGCCAGGGAATTTCCCCCAATAGCGGAGCCGCAAGCGCACGCTTTAGCGTCGCCATATATTCAGCATGACGCTTGCCGGGTGGCAGCACATCATTGGCAACCCATCCGGCGAGCGTCAGCCCCGCCTGTTGCACCGCCTGGGCGGTCAAAATGGCATGATTGATACAACCGAGCTTAACGCCAACCACCAGAATCACCGGCAGTTGTTCCGCTTTTACCCAGTCAGAAAAACTCAGCGTTGGTGAAAGTGGCGTAAACCATCCGCCTGCGCCTTCCACCAATACCCAGTCAGCTTGCTCTTCAAGCAAGCGTAAACCCGCAGACATCACTGAAGCCTGAATGGGGCGTCCTTCGTCAGCACTGATGATATGCGGTGAGGTAGGTTCGGCGAAGGTATACGGATTGATGGCCGCATAATCCACTGCCACAACGCTGTTGCGCTGTAGAGCCAGCGCATCGCTGTTTCGTAGACCTTCAGCCGTCATTTCACTGCCTGACGCCACCGGCTTATAGCCGACCGTTCGCAACCCCAACTGTCCCGCAGCCTGAAGCAACGCACAGCTGGCGATAGTTTTACCTACTTCGGTGTCCGTCCCGGTGACAAAATATGTGTTAGTCACGTTGAATTACTCCCAAAAAAAGATGATAGGTCAGCGGATATTTACCCTGCTGACAGGGCCAGGCGAGCTGTAACTGGCGCAACTGCGAGCGGGTCAGCACACGCTGCTCGCGTCCATCATGCAAATGCGTCGCGCCAATGCCCTTCAGCGAGCGCATGGCGCTCAGTGCATCATCAAACCACAGCGTGACGGCATGAGACTGGTATTCAACGTCCCAGCCGCACAGAGCGTTTTCCAGTTGCTCCACGGGCAAAAAACGGTTGGCATGCTCTCGGTCATCAACTGCTCGCCACGCCTGACGAAGTTCCGGCATCGACCCTTGCGCCAGCGTACTAAACGCCACCGCCCCGCCAGGACGCACCACCCGGTATAGCTCGCGTAACGCGCCGCGCAGGTCGTTGCACCACTGCACGGCCAGATTGCTCCAGGCCAGGTCGAAAGTGGCAGCGGCCTGCGGAATGGCTTCGATATCCGCCAGCAGATAGTGATGGGCGACATCGTGACGCTGCGCTTGCGTAAGCATTTGCGCCGACAGATCCAGCGCACAGACCTCGCTCCCCTGCTCCCGCCAGTAACGACTCATACGCCCAGGCCCACAGCCCGCGTCCAAAACCCGTGAGAACGCCCGGTCATTGAGTTGCGCCAGTAACGCATCGGCGCTCTGACGCTGAAGCTCCGCATGTTGCTCATAGTGCGTGGCCGCGCGACCAAACGCAGCGGCAATCGCCTGCTTATTGACCTGCGCCATGCAGCACCTCCAGTAAGTTGTCGATATCCTGGACTTCATGCGCCTGGGTCAGCGTAATCCGCAGCCTGGCCGTCCCAACCGGCACCGTCGGTGGACGAATCGCCGTCACCCAGCACCCCTGTTGCCGTAACGTCTGTGCCAGTTGCAAGGCTTTATGATTGTCGCCAACGATCAGCGGTTGAATAGCGCTGTCTGAATGTGCCAGCGTCAAATCCGTAGTATTCACCCCTGCGCGAAAACGCTGGATCAGCATCGCCAGCTTTTCTCTGCGCTCATCGCCTTCGCGGCTGCGGATCACCGCCAGCGCGGCGCGCAAGGCCTGAGCCTGGGCTGGCGGCATGCTGGTGCTATAGATCAGATGACGGGCAAACTGCAGCAGATAGTCGGCCACGCTATCAGAACACAGGATCGCCGCACCGCTGACGCCGAACCCTTTGCCAAATGTCACCACCAACAGCTCAGGTTTCACCTGCTGTCGGGAGCACGAACCACGCCCTTCCTCACCGCTTACGCCAATCCCATGCGCATCATCCACCAGCAGCCACGCGCCCTGCCGTTTCGCCACCGAGTGGATTTCTGCCAGCGGCGCGCTGTCGCCATCCATGCTGAACACGCCTTCGGTGACCACCAGCTGCTGCCCCGGACAGGGGGCTGTCAGCAGACGATCCAGATGTTGCGAGTCGTTATGAGTAAAGCGACGTAACACGGCTGGGCTAAGACTGGCAGCCTCCAGCAGCGAGGCATGGCTGAGCCTGTCGGCAACAATCTTGTCATCTTTTCCCATCAGTGCGGCAATGACCGCCTGATTGGCGGCAAAACCAGAGATGAACAACAGCGCCCGGGAATAGCCGAGCCACTGCGCCAGCTCTTCTTCCAGCGCCTGATGAGCAACGGAATAACCGCTGACATGGCCCGAGCCGCCACTGCCGACGCCAAAATGCTCAGCCCCCTGCTGCCACGCGCAGATAATCTGCGGATGGTGGCTTAAGCCGAGGTAGTCGTTGCTGGAGAAATTCAGATACTGGCGACCGTCGGCCTGCAGCCAGCGCCCGGCACCCTGCATCACCGCATAGCGCTGACGCAACGCATCAGCACGACGACGCGTTGTTAGCGCATCGTCAATTTTTTGCTGCCAGGTCATACGGTTGCCGCGTTGTAGTAATCGTCGGTATCCGGGGTACGCAGCGCCTGTTCCAGACGTTGTTGCTGTTCGTTATCGCCCGCCAGTACCGCCGTTTGCTGCGGGTTAAGACCCAGCTTGCGAAATAACAGCAAATCTTTATCTTCGTTCGGGTTCGGAGTGGTCAGCAGTTTGCAGCCGTAGAAAATCGAGTTGGCCCCGGCCATAAAGCACATCGCCTGGGTTTGTTCGTTCATCTGCTCGCGCCCGGCAGAAAGACGCACGTATGAGGTCGGCATCATGATACGCGCCACGGCGATAGTACGAATAAAATCAAAAGCATCTACGTCGTCGTTATCGGCAAGCGGCGTGCCCTTCACTTTCACCAGCATGTTGATCGGCACACTTTCCGGCGGCGTCGGCAGATTCGCTAATTGCAGCAGCAGACCCGCGCGGTCGGTCACCGTTTCGCCCAGCCCAACAATCCCGCCGGAGCAAACTTTAATGCCCGCCTCGCGCACTTTATCCAGCGTATCCAGGCGCTCCTGGTACGAGCGGGTGGTGATGATATTGCCGTAAAATTCCGGCGAGGTGTCGAGGTTGTGGTTGTAGTAGTCCAGACCCGCATTGGCCAGGCGCTGGGCCTGAGATTCGTCCAGCGTGCCCAGCGTCATACAGGCTTCCAGCCCCAGTTCTTTCACGCCCTGAACCATTTGTTCCAGGTACGGCATATCGCGCTCATGCGGGTTCTTCCACGCCGCGCCCATGCAAAACCGCGTTGAACCGGCCTGCTTCGCCTTACGTGCCGAGTCCAGTACCTGTTCAACCTCCATCAACCGTTCCGTTTCCAGACCGGTTTTATAGCGGGAGCTTTGCGGGCAGTATTTGCAATCTTCCGGGCAAGCACCGGTCTTAATCGACAGCAGCGTACTAACTTGTACCTGCTGCGGATCGAAATGCTGACGATGAACCTGCTGCGCTTCAAACAGCAGATCCAACAGCGGTTTTTCAAATAATTCGGTGACTTGCGACATTGTCCAGCGAGAAGAATGAGCCATATTGGTATACGTTTCGTTGTTAGTTTGGTGTAGACTCGTAAACCTAAATCTTTTTAATTTGGTTTACAAGTCGATTATGACAACGGACGATCTTGCGTTTGACCAACGCCATATCTGGCACCCATACACCTCCATGACCTCCCCGTTGCCGGTTTATCCGGTTGCGCGTGCCGAAGGTTGCGAACTGATCTTAGCCAGCGGTGAGAAGCTGATTGACGGCATGTCATCCTGGTGGGCGGCAATCCACGGTTACAATCACCCGCAGCTGAACGCCGCGATGAAAACGCAGATTGATGCCATGTCGCATGTGATGTTTGGTGGCATTACCCATGCCCCGGCCATTGCGCTGTGCCGCCAGTTGGTGGCGATGACGCCAGAGGCACTGGAGTGCGTTTTTCTCGCGGATTCAGGGTCGGTCGCCGTAGAAGTTGCAATGAAAATGGCACTGCAATACTGGCAGGCTAAAGGCGAACCCCGCCAGCGTTTCCTGACATTTCGTAATGGTTATCATGGTGATACCTTCGGCGCGATGTCGGTCTGCGATCCTGACAACTCAATGCACAGTCTGTGGAAGGGGTACCTGCCGGAGAACCTGTTTGCCCCTGCCCCACAAAGCCGCATGGACGGCGAGTGGGACGAACTGGATATGGTGCCTTTTGCCCGTCTGATGGCCGCGCATCGCCACGAAATTGCGGCGGTGATCCTAGAGCCAATCGTACAGGGCGCTGGCGGTATGCGCATGTATCATCCCGAATGGTTAAAACGCATCCGTAAGATGTGCGACCGTGAAGGGATCCTGCTGATTGCCGATGAAATCGCCACCGGATTTGGTCGTACAGGCAAGCTGTTTGCCTGCGAGCATGCCGACATCACTCCGGACATTTTATGCCTGGGCAAAGCGTTAACCGGCGGAACGATGACCCTTTCTGCAACCCTCACCACCCGCCAGGTTGCGGAAACCATCAGCAATGGTGAAGCCGGATGCTTCATGCACGGCCCAACCTTTATGGGCAATCCGTTGGCCTGCGCCGTCGCCTCCGCCAGCCTGTCGTTAATCGAAACCGGCGAGTGGCGCGCACAAGTAGCGGCCATTGAAGCGCAACTGCGGGCAGAACTCGCCCCGGCGGTAGATTCCTGCTGGGTCGCGGACGTACGCGTGCTCGGCGCCATCGGCGTCATCGAAACCACCCATCCGGTGAATATGGCAGCGTTACAGAAGTTCTTTGTCGAACAGGGCGTGTGGATAAGACCGTTTGGCAAGCTCATCTACCTGATGCCGCCGTACATTATCCAGCCCGATCAGTTACGTCGCCTGACGCAGGCCGTGAACGAGGCTGTGCGCAATGCAACATTTTTTAGCGATTAATCAGCGGTAAGCTCTACGGTTTCTGGCTACACTTTTTGGCTAACGAGAGGAGTCAGCATGAAACTAATCAGTAACGATTTGCGCGATGGCGATAAGCTTGGGCATCGCCACGTCTTTAACGGCATGGGGTATGACGGGGATAATATTTCCCCCCACCTGGCGTGGGATGACGTACCCGCAGGAACCAAAAGCTTTGTCGTGACCTGCTTTGATCCTGATGCGCCAACCGGCTCCGGCTGGTGGCATTGGGTGGTGGTAAATCTGCCGGCTGATACCCGCGTACTCCCACAAGGATTCGGCTCCGGGCTGGTTGCGCTGCCGGATGGGGTGATTCAGACCCGTACAGATTTTGGCAAAGCCGGTTATGGCGGCGCTGCGCCGCCGAAGGGTGAAACCCACCGCTATATCTTTACGGTTCACGCCCTGGATGTGGAGCGTATTGATGTCGATGAAGGTGCCAGCGGCGCGATGGTTGGATTTAACGTCCATTTCCACTCGCTCGCCAGCGCCTCGATTACGGCGATGTTTAGCTAAGCTGTGTTGTGCCGGATGTCGGCTTCACCTCATCCGGCCTACAAAGCAGACCGTGGGCCTGATAAGACGCGTCAGCGTCGACATCAGGCAATTTTCTACAGAAATTCAGGCAGCAATTGCAGCAACGTTCCTTGCGCTAACAGCTCGGTCGCGCACTCAATATCCGGGGCAAAAAAGCGATCCTGCGTGTAGTGGGCAACCTGCTCGCGCAGCGCCTGTCGCGCCTGCTCCAGCAACGGACTGGAGGTTAACCCTTCACGCAGGTCAATCCCCTGACACGCCGCCAGCCACTCCACGGCAATCACGCCGCGCGTATTTGCTGCCATCTCCCACAGTCTGCGCCCCGCCGCCGGAGCCATAGAAACATGATCTTCCTGGTTGGCGGAGGTCGGCAAGCTGTCCACGCTGTGCGGATGCGCCAGCGCTTTGTTCTCGCTCGCCAGCGCGGCGGCGGTTACCTGAGCAATCATAAAGCCGGAGTTAACCCCGCCATTTTTCACCAGGAACGGCGGCAACTGCGACATATGTTTGTCCATCATCAGCGCAATGCGCCGCTCTGACAAAGAGCCGATTTCCGCAATCGCCAGCGCCAGATTATCTGCCGCCATCGCCACCGGTTCAGCATGGAAATTCCCACCGGAGATCACATCGCCCTCTTCGGCAAACACCAGCGGGTTGTCGGAAACCGCGTTGGCTTCAACCAGCAGAACATCCATCACCTGGCGCATTTGTGTCAGACACGCCCCCATCACCTGTGGCTGACAGCGCAGAGAATACGGGTCCTGCACCTTTTCACAGTTATGATGCGACTGCGAAAGCGCGCTAGAGTCGGTCAACACATGACGGTATAGCGTTGCAGCATCAATCTGCCCACGCTGCCCTCGCGCGGCATGAATACGGGCGTCAAACGGACGACGGGAGCCCAGCACGGCTTCTGTGGTCAGCGCCCCGCACACCGTCGCAGACGCAAACAGTTCCTGAGCTTCAATTAACCCGCGCAGTGCAAAGGCGGTGGAAGCCTGAGTGCCGTTGAGCAGCGCCAGCCCCTCTTTCGCCTCCAGCGTGATCGGCTCCAGTCCGGCCTTTTTCAGCGCGTCGGTAGCCGGGAGCCATTCCCCCTGCCAGCGCGCTTTACCTTCGCCCAGTAGCGTCAACGACATATGTGCCAGCGGCGCCAGGTCGCCCGATGCGCCCACCGACCCTTTCGCCGGGATCAGTGGATACACCTCGGCATTCACCAGCGCAATCAGCGCTTCAATCACGCTCAAACGAATGCCGGAAAAACCACGCGCCAGGCTGTTGATTTTCAGCACCATAATCAGGCGAACCATTGCGTCATCCAGCGCCTCGCCAACGCCTGCCGCATGGGAAAGCACCAGCGAACGCTGTAAATTCTGCAAATCTTCCGTGGCGATACGGGTCTGAGCCAACAGGCCAAAGCCGGTATTAATGCCATACGCCGTACGGCCTTCTGCGACAATATTATTGACGCAGGCGACGCTGGCGTTGATTGCATCAATCGCCCCGGCATCCAGGTTCAGTTTGACCGGCTGCTGCCAGATTTCACGTAGCTGGGTAAAACTCAGATGGCCCGGGGTGAGTGTCATGGTGTTCATATCAGTGTTTCTCCTGCGTCGCAGCAATCATTGGCAAATTCAGCCCTTCTTCAACGGCGCACTCCACCGCAATGTCATACCCGGCGTCGGCGTGGCGCATCACCCCGGTAGCCGGATCGTTATGTAATACCCGGGCGATGCGCGCCGCGGCCTCATCGGTACCATCGCAAACAATCACCATCCCGGCATGCTGAGAGAAGCCCATGCCAACCCCGCCGCCATGATGAAGCGACACCCAGGTTGCTCCGCTGGCGGTGTTAAGCAGCGCGTTCAACAGCGGCCAGTCGGATACGGCGTCTGAACCGTCGCGCATAGCTTCTGTTTCGCGGTTTGGGCTGGCAACAGAACCGGAGTCCAGATGATCACGGCCAATAACAATCGGCGCGGATACTTCACCGCAGCGCACCATTTCATTAAACGCCAGCCCCAGCTTTTGTCGCCACTCCAGGCCGACCCAGCAGATACGCGCTGGTAAGCCCTGGAAGTTAATCCGCTCACGCGCCATATCCAGCCAGTGATGAAGGTGCTTATCATCAGCCACGATCTCTTTCACTTTGGCATCTGTCTTATAAATATCCTGCGGATCGCCCGACAGCGCCACCCAACGGAATGGCCCTATGCCGCGACAGAACAGGGGGCGAATATAAGCAGGTACGAATCCCGGGAAATCAAAGGCATTTTCCACGCCCATCTCTTTGGCCATCTGGCGAATGTTGTTGCCGTAATCAAACGTCGGCACGCCCATTTTGCTAAACGCCAGCATCGCCTCAACGTGCGTTGCCATTGAACGTTTCGCCACCTGCACCGTGCCCTGGGGATCGGACACCGCTTTCGCCTGGTATTCTTCCCAGCTCCAGCCGGACGGCAGATAACCATGCAGCGGATCGTGGGCGCTGGTCTGGTCGGTGACCATATCCGGGCGCACACCGCGTTTCACCATTTCCGGTACAACGTCGGCGGCGTTAGCGCACAGCGCAATAGAGATCGCTTTACCCTCACGGGTATACTTGTCGATACGCGCCAGCGCGTCGTCAAGCGATGTCGCCTGCTCGTCCACGTAGCGGGTACGCAGACGGAAATCGATTCGGCTTTGCTGGCATTCAATGTTCAGCGAACAAGCGCCTGCCAGCGTAGCGGCTAACGGCTGCGCCCCGCCCATACCGCCCAGTCCGGCGGTCAGTACCCAGCGTCCGCTCAGATTCCCCTGATAATGCTGACGCCCGGCCTCAACGAAGGTTTCATAAGTCCCCTGCACGATGCCCTGGCTGCCGATGTAGATCCAGCTTCCGGCGGTCATCTGGCCGTACATCGCCAGCCCTTTGGCGTCCAGTTCGTTGAAGTGTTCCCAGGTAGCCCAATGCGGCACCAGGTTGGAGTTAGCAATCAGCACGCGCGGCGCATTGTCATGAGTTTTGAACACGCCAACCGGTTTACCGGACTGGACCAGCAGGGTCTCATCGGTCTCCAGTTTGGTCAGCGCGTTGACGATGGCGTCATAGCACTCCCAGTCCCGCGCCGCACGACCGATCCCGCCGTAAACCACCAGCTCATGCGGATTTTCCGCCACATCGGGATCCAGATTATTCATTAACATGCGCAGCGGCGCTTCGGTCAGCCAGCTTTTGGCCGTTAAGGTGGTGCCGCGTGGGGCACGAATATCCTGCTGACGATATTTGCTATGGGACATGACAGAAAACTCCTCGCGAACGTCGGATAGATAAGCAACATATACTTGTCTATACAAGTCATCGCAAGGATGATTTTAACAATTAGGATACATTTTTATTATATTGCGTCAGCAATCACGGTTTTCATGTCCTGTATCAGGACATAAACCGTCCTTGCAGGCGATAGCGGGAACCTGGAAACAGCAAGCGGGCATGAGAGACTATGGACGACGCAGACCAGGTCTTACGACGAATCAGCAGGCAGGGATCGTGTTCTTTAATATTCAGCAGCGCGCACTCTTCAGCGCTGGCACGTACCGCTTCAACAATATGCTCACCTTCCGTTAAAGGGGCTATCAACGACAGGTATGCGTGCGGTGTAGTCTGGCTGTAATCCTGCGCCAGATACTCCGGCACAATTTCAGCATTCACGCAGCGATCTTCTATCTGTACCGGCAGGTCGTTCTCGTAGTGCACCATGACAGAGTGAAAAATGGAGGTGCCTTCTTTGACATTTAACACCAAAGCCTGCTGGGCGTTGGCCTGGGTTTTTTCCAGCGTCAGCACTTCGCACCTGTACTGATGCTGACGGGCGTTGATTTCATCCGCGATGCTGCGGATTTCAAACAGTGCGGACTGGCCTTTGGGCTCGGCGACAAACGTCCCCACGCCCTGCAAACGCACCAGTAAACCTTCATCCGTTAACTCACGTAGCGCCCGGTTGATGGTCATGCGGCTGAAACCATACTGCGCCACCAGTTCTGCCTCAGACGGAATGCGATCGTGAGGCTGCCAGATACCGCTGGCAATTTTTTCGCTGATCTCCTGTTTGACCTTTTCGTAAAAAGGAGCCGGAGCAGAACGGGATGGGAGCATGCGTGAGCCTTCCTTAAGCTGAAAATGTGAGTGGGTAGAGTTTACAGGCATTACCCGAGCCTGATAAGCGCAACGCCATCAGGTATATCAGTGCCACCAGTGGGCGATTTGCCAGCCTAATCGCGCCGCCACGCGTGCTGCTCTGCCATCATCGTCAAAGCGTGGATTAAATTCAACCATATCCACCGCCAGGAGTTTACCGCTACGACACAGAGGCTCAATCAGTCTCAGCAGCGTCGCCAACGGTACGCCAAGCGCGGCGGGGGCCGACACGCCGGGCATTTCCCACACCGGCAGCACGTCGAGGTCGATTGTCAGATAGATGACATCCAGATTGGCAATGAACTGCGCTAACTGCGCCTGCGCCGTATCACAATGCAGATCCTCCACCACGGTAACACCGAGCCGCTGGGCCTCATCCCACAACGCCAGGGTGTTTGCCGCCCGACTAACGCCGATACAGGCATAGTGAAATTCACGCTGCTGTTCATCGCAAAGCTGCGCCAACTGGCGAAATGGCGTACCGGATGTAGCTTGTTCAGCTTTGCGCAAATCGAGATGCGCATCGAAGTTGACTATCCCCACTTTCGCCTGCGGGAACGCATCCAGTACGCCAGCGCCGTGTGCAAAGGCGGTTTCATGTCCTCCGCCCAAAACAAAGGTACGCATGTTCTCGTGCTGACAGCGCTGTACCGCATTACGTAACGCCTGCTGCGCGCCCTCAAGATCGGGAGCCTGCGCCACAATATTTCCCAGATCCACCAGCCGATTGTGCCCATCGTGGCTGGCTAAATTCGCCAGCACCTTGCGCAGCTCATCGGGCGCTCCCGCGGCGCCCGTGCGCCCCTGATTACGTTTAACGCCTTCGTCGCAGGCAAACCCGAGCAACGCTATCTGCTCGCGGTACATTTCTGGGCTAAACGTCTGGCTCAGGGTGATAGTCTGAAACATGCGCAGCGCATTCGGCGATTCGGCGCGGTCATCACGTCCCTGCCACAGCGCAGGTGAGGCTGGTTGCCAGTTGGTCATGCTATTTGTCCTTTGAATACGCGTTGGTAGAGCGGATTGCGCCCGGGTTCATACAGGATCTCGACCGGGAGGGTTGCATCCCACACCACAAAATCGGCCACAAACCCGGCCTTCAATTGACCGTGGGTGGCATGACGCCCCAGCGCCCGGGCCGCATGACGGGTTACGCCCGCCCATGCTTCTTCCGGCGTTAGGCCAAACTGAACGCAGGCCATATTCATCGCCCAGTGCAGGCTGATAAACGGACTGGTACCGGGGTTAAAATCTGTCGCTACCGCCATCGGTACCTGATATTGACGCAGCAACGCTACCGGTGGGCGCTGCTGCTCTTTGAGGAAATAGAATGCGCCGGGCAGCAGCACGCCGACCGTACCGCTTTGGCTCATCGCCGCCACGCCCGCTTCATCGAGGTATTCAATATGATCGGCGGATAGTCCGTGGTAGCGGCTTATCAACTGTGCGCCGCCAAGCAATGACAGTTGTTCGACATGGCCTTTAATCGGGATGTCCAGCGCCTGTGCAGCCTGAAACACCCGCTCGCTCTGCGCCAACGAAAAACCAACGCTTTCACAGAACAGGTCGACGGTCTCAAACAGCCCTTGTTCCCACAATTGCGGCAAAATGGTCTCACACACCAGCGTAATATAGCCGTCAGGATCATCCCGGTATTCCGCTGGAGTTGCATGCGCGGCCAACAGCGTCGGGCTGATTTCAACGATACTCTCTGCCGCCAGCGCTGCCACCACGCGCAATATTTTCTCTTCTGTCGGCAAATCCAGGCCGTAGCCGGATTTTATTTCCAGCAGCGTAACACCTTCTTTGATCAGTTGTTCCATCCGCTGATGAGCTACGTGTAAGAGTTGTTCATCCGTGGCGCTGCGGGTCGCCGATACGGTGGCATTGATCCCCCCACCCTGAGCGCTTATCTGCTGGTAGGAGACACCATTTAGCCGCTGCTCCCACTCACCTGCGCGGTTTCCGCCAAAGACCAGATGCGTATGGCAATCAATCAGGCCTGGCGTAATCAGCCTGCCCTGCATATCAAGAGTATTGTCATGCGTGAGATATAACGATGATTCCGGGACGATATCGCGAATCTTGCCCTGGCGGACGATCAGCGCGTGACCGTCCAACAGCCCATATGGGGTACCACGTTCAGGGTCCATAGTCGCCAGACGAACATTGCGCCAGATAACATCATCAGGGAAGAATTGCTGCATTCGACTCACCACTTGTCATAGGTTGTATAGACATTTATTTTTGATTATAGAGATGTTGTCAACCTGAAGAACCATAATTGTTATCTATTTGTGATATAAAGACTCTCCGCGCCAGACATTGCTGCGATAAAAAACAACTTTTTACCTTTTCGCCTTCCCGTTTCGCTCAACTTAGTATAAAAAAGCAGGCTTTAATGGATAACTTTCAAAGCCCGGAGCAACCTGTGAACATATCATCAGTTTCCCGTCTGGCGCTGGCAATGGCTTTTGGCGTGACGCTGACCGCCTGTAGCTCTACGCCGCCCGATCAAATTCCTTCCGATCAAACCGCGCCAGGAACCTCTTCGCGCCCAATTTTGTCGGCCAATGAAGCGAAAAACTTCGTTACTGCGCACTATTTTTCCGCGCTGACGCCAAACACCGCGCCGTGGAGCCCTTCTTCTATTTCTCTGCCTGCACAGCCTGACTTCGTCGTTGGCCCGGCAGGGACTCAGGGCGTCACCCATACCAGCATTCAGGCCGCTGTTGATGCAGCAATCATCAAACGTACTAACAAACGTCAGTACATCGCGATTATGCCGGGCGAGTATCAGGGTACGGTATACATTCCGGCAGCAACGGGTAGCCTGACGCTGTACGGTATGGGCGAAAAACCGCTGGATGTAAAAATCGGCCAGGCCATTGACGGTGACATGAGCACCGCAGACTGGCGTCGTACGGTGAACCCGGGCGGTAAATACATGCCGGGTAAACCTGCGTGGTATATGTTTGATAATTGCCAGAACAAACGTGGCGCAAATATTGGCGTGATGTGTTCCGCCGTCGTCTGGTCGCAAAATAACGGTCTGCAATTGCAAAACCTGACCATCGAGAACAACCTCGGTGACAGCGTTGATGCGGGCAACCACCCGGCCGTTGCGCTGCGTACCGATGGCGATAAAGTGCAGATTAACAAGGTTAACATCCTGGGCCGCCAGAATACCTTCTTCGTGACCAACAGCGGCGTGCAAAACCGTCTGGAAAACGATCGTCAGCCGCGTACGCTGGTTACCAACAGCTACATTGAAGGCGATGTGGATATTGTGTCCGGTCGCGGTGCAGTGGTGTTCGATAACACCGAATTCCGTGTAGTGAATTCCCGTACCCAGCAGGAAGCCTATGTGTTCGCACCGGCTACCCTGTCAAACATCTACTACGGTTTCCTGGCTATCAATAGCCGCTTCACGGCAAGTGGTGATGGCGTGGCGCAACTGGGCCGTTCGCTGGATGTCGATTCCAACACTAACGGTCAGGTCGTGATTCGTGACAGCGTAATTAACGAAGGCTTTAACATGGCAAAACCATGGGCTGACAGCGTTATCGCAAAACGCCCGTTTGCCGGTAATACCGGTGCGGAAGATGACAAAGGTGAAATCCAGCGTAACCTGAACGACACCAACTTCAACCGTATGTGGGAATACAACAACCGCGGTATCGGTAGCAAAGTGGTTGCTGAACCTAAGCAGTAAACGTCATTCTCTGATGTAAACCCGGCAGATTCATGCTCTGCCGGGCAATGTGCCGGATACTCATCCGGCATTAGACGCAATATTAGTACGCGTTAACCACCACCCACATCGGGCCTTGTCCTACCGCGTAACGACCTTTCTCCGTCAACAGTCCTTGTTCGCCAGCAATCTCGTATACCGCGATATGGTGCGATTTTTGTCCGGCTGCAATCAGGTATTTACCTCTGTTATCGATATTAAAACCGCGTGGCTGAGTTTCGGTAGGTTGGAAACCTTCTTTGGTCAACACGCTGCCATCTTCAGAGACGCTAAAGACCGTAATCAGGCTGGCGGTGCGATCACAGGCATACAGATGACGACCATCCGGTGTGATGTGAATATCTGCTGCCCAACGGGTATCCGCGAAATCAGCAGGCATCATATCCAGTGTCTGCACACACTCAATCTTGCCGTACGGATCTTTCAGCTCCCAGACATCAACAGAGCTGTTCAGCTCATTCACGCAGTAGGCATATTGCTTATTCGGATGGAACGCCATATGACGCGGGCCCGCGCCTTCAACGGTGGTCACTTCAGCCGGTTCCTGCGCAACCAGATGGCCATCATCGCTAACGTCAAACAGGCAGATACGATCCTGTTTCAACGCCGGAACCCACAGGGTACGGTTATCCGGAGAGATGTTGGCTGAGTGGCAACCATCCAGACCTTCTACCACGTCAACCAGTTCCACCGGCAGGCCATCTTCCAGACGCGTGACGCTCACGCTACCCGCATTATAAGAGCCTACGAACACGAAACGTCCCTGATGATCGGTAGAAATATGCGTCGGGCTACCCGGCAGCGCAGACTCTGCCGCGAAGGTCAGCGCTCCGTCATCAGGCGCAATACGATAAGCCAACACGCGAAACTCCGGGCGCACACCAACATAGAGGTAACGCTTATCCGGGCTGACGACCATCGGCTGTACCTGACCCGGTACATCAACCACCTGCGTCAGCGTCAGAGAACCATCGTGATTCAGGCTCCAGACGTGGATTTGCTGACTTTCAGGGCTGGCGGTATAAACGGTTTGCTTCATGAATACTCCTTTGCTTTTTGGCAGGTGGCTGCAATTGCCTGACACACGCCTAAGGTAGACGCTTTTAACGGTGAATGCTTAATTAAGGCTCAGAATTTTGTCCGGCTCCCGTCTCGGTGTACCATTCCAGCAGACAAAATTCTCAACCTTAATCTGGAAAAAACTATGACCGCACGCGTGATTGCCCTGGATTTAGACGGTACCCTGTTGACCCCGAAAAAAACCTTGCTGCCATCCTCTCTCGAAGCGCTCTCGCGCGCCAGAGAAGCAGGCTACCAACTTATCATTGTCACAGGTCGCCATCACGTTGCTATTCATCCTTTTTATCAGGCACTGGCGCTGGATACACCTGCAATTTGCTGTAACGGTACCTACTTGTATGATTATCAGGCAAAAAAGGTACTGGAATCCGATCCCCTCCCGGTAGACCAGGCATTACAGCTGATCGAAATGCTGGATGAACATCAGATCCACGGGCTGATGTATGTGGATGAGGCCATGCTGTATGAGCGCCCAACCGGGCATGTGGTGCGTACCGCTAACTGGGCGCAAACTCTGCCGCCGGAACAGCGCCCGACCTTCACCCAGGTTCCTTCGCTGGCGCAGGCCGCACATGACGTCAACGCCGTCTGGAAATTTGCCCTGACCGACGAAGATATTCCGAAACTGCAGCAGTTTGGCCAGTACGTTGAGCAACAGCTGGGACTGGAGTGTGAATGGTCCTGGCATGATCAGGTCGACATTGCTCGTAAAGGCAACAGCAAAGGACGACGCCTTACCCAGTGGATTGAAGCACAGGGCGGGTCAATGGAAAACGTGATTGCCTTTGGTGATAACTTTAACGATATCAGCATGCTGGAAGCCGCAGGTACCGGTGTGGCGATGGGCAACGCGGATGACGCGGTCAAAGCCCGCGCCAACATCGTGATTGGTGACAACACCACAGACAGCATCGCGAAATTTATCTACTCCCACCTGCTGTAATCAGGCGGTAATCGATACGCTCTTAATTTGCGCGTACAGCCACAGGCCAGGTTTGATACCCAGTTCATCCCTGGCCCATGGGCTAATCCTCGCCCACAGCGTCTTACCGCCCACCTCAAGCTGAACTTCCACCTGACCGTTATCGTCATAACATTGCGCGACTTTTGCCCGGAGAACGTTACGAATACTGGTCTGCTGGGGGGGTTGGAGCACCAGTGAAACATCAGAGGCCTGAATACGAATACGCAGCGCGGTTTGCAGCGGTTGCTCCAGCTTATTGACCCACAGATGCTGATCGCCGAGCGCCAGCGCGGTCATCGCATAGTGTGGATGATGTTCCAGCACGCTGACTTTCAGAATACTGCTTTGCTGTTCCTTAGGCAGCCAGGGGTGCATCACGCTGCTACCCCAGACATCTTCCAGCGAACCAAACGCTTTGACCTGCCCGTTCTCCAGCACCATCACTTTATCCGCTAGGTGCAAAATCTCATCAAGCGAGTGGCTGACATACAGCATCGGAATATTGATTTCACGTGCAAGGCGTTGCAGGTAAGGCAGCAGTTCGCGTTTACGCGGTATATCCAGTGAGGCTAACGGCTCATCAAGCAGCAATAACTCAGGCGCGGTCAGCAGCGCCCGACCGATGGCGACACGCTGCTTTTCACCGCCAGAAAGACCGCCAGGCAGACGGTCAAGCAGCGGTTCAATGCCCAACAACGCCACCAGCTTATCAAATTGTCCGGCCATGCTTTTCGCCATTCCGTAACGCAGGTTGCCGCGCACTTTATAGTGCGGGAACAGGCGCGCATCCTGGAAAACATAGCCCACCCGGCGTTTTTCCGGCGTTAAACAGATACCGTTCTCGACGTCGTTTAAGACCCGACCGTTGAGCACGATACGTCCGGACTGCGGCTGCGTCAGGCCGCTGATGGCGTTAATCAGTGAGGTTTTGCCCGCGCCGGAAACGCCAAAAATAGCGGTGATGCCGCTGGCTGGCAGCGTTTCGTTGAGCGTCAGGCAATGCGTCCCCAGCGTCTGGGAGAAATTGAGTTCCAGCATAATTATCGCCCCGTCCGCTCACGGCTAATACGCGCCAGCCATTCAGAAATCAGCAGCGAAATCAGCGCTAAAACAATAGAAATGATACACAATCTCGCCGCCGCGCTTTCGCCGCCGGGAGTCTGGATCAGGGTATACATCGCCGAAGGAATGGTGCGGGTTTCACCAGGAATGTTGGAAACAAAAGTAATGGTTGCGCCGAATTCCCCGAGGGAACGCGCGAACGCCAGCACCGTACCGACAATAATGCCGGGCAGCATCAGCGGTAGCGTAATGGTCATGAATACACGCCAGCGTCCGGCTCCCAGCGTGCGGGCCGCCTGCTCCAGCTTGACGTCGACACCTTCCAGCGCCAGACGAATTGCCCGTACCATCAGAGGAAAAGACATCACCGCTGCAGCCAGTACCGCACCGCGCCAGCTAAAGGCAAAGGTAATGCCAAACCAGTCGTACAACCATTCGCCAATGAATCCGCGCCGCCCCATGGCGACCAACAGCAGATAGCCTACCACGACCGGCGGCAGAACCAGCGGCAAATGCAGAACGCTGTCGAGCAGCGCTTTGCCCGGGAACTTGCATCGCACAAGCAGCCAGGCAAAGAAGATCCCAAACGGCAAACTAAACAATACAGCCAGGGAAGAAACTTTCAGGCTCAGGATGACGGCCTGCCATTCAGGATCGGTCAGTATCATTACTTGGTCGTAAATCCATAACGTTTAAAGATTTCAGCAGCCTGCGGTCCTTTCAGGTAATCATAGAACGCGCTAACCGTTGCGTTTTTGTGCCCATCAACAATCGCGATAGGGTATTCCACTTTTTTGTGCGAATCTTCCGGGAAAGTCGCAACAACTTTTACGCCCTTACTGGCGACAGCATCGGAACCATAGACGATCCCCAGCGGCGCTTCGTTACGCTCTACCAGCGCCAGCGCACCGCGCACGTCTTCAGCAGGAGCCAGTTTCGGGGCCAGGGTATCCCATGCACCCAATTTTTGCAGCGCTTCTTTGGCATAAATACCCGCCGGAACATGTTCTGGATCGCCAACAGCCAGGCGTCCACCATTCAACAGACTGGTCCAGTTGGTTTTGCTGTCAATGGTGAAGTCTTTCTGCGCGCTGGCTTTCGGCGCAACCACCACCAGACTGTTACCCAACAGCGTTTCACGCGATGCGGTATCAATCGACTTCTTGTCTACCGCGTAGTCCATCCATTTCTGATCGGCAGAAATAAACAGATCGGCCGGTGCGCCTGCTTCAATCTGACGCGCCAGCGTGGAAGAAGAAGCAAAAGAGGAGACAACATCAACGTTCTTCTCTTTTTTATATTGCGTTGCAATGTCCTGCATCGCGTTGGTCAGCGAAGCCGCTGCAAAAACGGTAATCTTTCCTTCATCCGCCAGCGCATGCCCGGCAACGGTAAGAGAAAGTGTTGCCCCTGCAAACAAGCGTAACCATGTACGTGCCATCTGTAACTCCTTTGCGTTTCGTTATGTAGGCGCAAATATAACGAGTAAACCAGGATTTTCCCAGTGGTTATTGATACCAATTAGAGGTTACACAAAGAAAATATCGGCAGGGAAAGCAAGATCTTGAGAAAACGAGTTGGCAGGCAAAAAATATAAACGCCCGACTGAGCGGGCGTTTGGGGAATCAATGATTCTGTCTGGACTGGTCTTTCTGACCGATAGAGGAGAAGATGTTGAACACTTCACCCAGTCCGTAAATCAGCCCCAGGATGACAGCCATCACCACAGGAACCATAATTACGGCGAATACCAGACTTTTCAATAACTCTAACATGGTCAACTCCAGATATAGTCCTTAGTTGTATTCTAACCACATAACACAGAAAAGCACTCCCCTTTTGTGCGGTTGGCTTTGCGCGCGCGCGGTTTTCCGTCACAATACCCCTTTTGCCAGGAGCTTGTGATGCAGGCCGAAATCCTTCTTACGCTGAAACTTCAGCAAAAACTGTTTGCCGATCCCCGTCGCATTTCTCTGCTTAAGCACATTGCGCTTTCCGGCTCCATCAGTCAGGGCGCGAAGGATGCAGGTATCAGCTATAAAAGCGCCTGGGATGCGATTAACGAAATGAATCAACTCAGCGAGCAGACGCTGGTTGAGCGCGCCACTGGCGGCAAAGGCGGCGGCGGCGCGGTGTTAACGCGCTACGGCCAACGCTTAATCCAGTTGTATGATTTATTGGCGCAAATCCAACAGAAAGCCTTCGATGTTTTGAGCGATGACGATGCCCTGCCACTCAATAGCCTGCTGGCGGCGATCTCTCGCTTTTCGCTGCAAACCAGCGCCCGTAACCAGTGGTTTGGCACCATTACCGCCCGCGACCACGATCAGGTTCAACAGCATGTCGACGTGCTGCTGGCGGATGGCGAAACGCGCCTGAAAGTGGCAATCACTGCACAAAGCGGCGAGCGTCTCGGGCTTGAGGAAGGCAAAGAAGTACTGATTCTGTTGAAAGCGCCGTGGGTAGGAATCACTCAGGACGACGCCATCGCTCAGGCCGCCGATAACCAGTTGCAGGGCACGATTAGCCATATCGAACGCGGAGCGGAGCAGTGTGAAGTATTGATGACCTTGCCAGACGGCCAGACGCTGTGCGCGACTTTGCCGATAGAGCAGACCCACACATTAACGGAAGGCGCTAACGTCACAGCATATTTTAATGCGGACAGGGTGATTATCGCCACACTGTGCTGAGTTAATTGACATCAGCCTGAAGAACACGTATCCCTGTTATTCATCGCTGCAAATAATGGGATACAAAATGTCATCGTTGCAAATTTCGCAAGGCACGTTTCGTCTTAGCGACACAAAAACGCTCCAGTTAGATGCGTTGACGTTAAACGCGGGCGATAGCTGGGCGTTTGTTGGCTCTAACGGCAGCGGGAAATCTGCGCTGGCCCGCGCGCTGGCGGGCGAGTTGCCGCTCCTGAAAGGCGAACGCCGCAGCCAGTTCACACGTATTACCCGACTCTCCTTTGAGCAGCTCCAAAAGCTGGTCAGCGACGAGTGGCAGCGAAACAACACCGATCTTCTTAGTCCCGGTGAAGACGACACCGGGCGCACTACCGCAGAAATCATTCAGGACGAAGTTCACGACCCCGCCCGCTGCGCTGCACTGGCGCAGCAGTTTGGCATTTCATCCCTACTTAACAGGCGTTTCAAATACCTTTCCACCGGTGAAACGCGCAAAACCCTACTCTGCCAGGCATTAATGTCCACACCGGATTTACTGATCCTTGATGAACCCTTTGACGGGCTGGACGTGGCGTCCCGTCGCCAGTTAGCAGAGTTGCTCGCTGAGTTTCACCAGGCCGGTTTAACGTTGGTACTGGTGCTTAATCGCTTTGATGAAATTCCTGAGTTCGTGCAGTTTGCCGGCGTACTTGCCGACTGCACGCTGACGGAAACCGGTGCAAAACCCGACCTTCTGCAACAGGCATTAATCGCTCAGCTTGCCCATAGCGAACGGCTGGAAGGCATCCAGTTACCCGAACCGGATGAGCCTTCGGTGCGCCACACGCTGTCAGATAACGAGCCGCGCATTGTGCTTAACGACGGCACCGTCTCGTATAACGATCGCCCTATCCTGCATCATCTGAGCTGGCGGGTAAATCCGGGGGAACACTGGCAAATCATCGGCCCCAACGGTGCGGGGAAATCAACCCTGCTCAGTTTAATCACCGGCGATCATCCCCAAGGATATAGCAACGACCTGACCCTGTTTGGCCGCCGCCGGGGCAGCGGTGAAACTATCTGGGATATCAAAAAACACATTGGCTATGTCAGCAGCAGCCTGCATCTGGATTACCGGGTAAGTACGACAGTTCGCAACGTTATTCTCTCCGGTTATTTCGATTCAATCGGCATTTATCAGGCCGTCTCCGACAGACAGCACAAGCTGGTACAACAGTGGCTGGATATTCTGGGCATCGATAAACGTACCGCGGATGCGCCATTTCATAGTCTTTCCTGGGGGCAGCAGCGGCTGGCATTGATTGTTCGTGCACTGGTGAAACATCCTACGTTGCTGATCCTCGATGAACCGTTGCAAGGATTAGATCCGCTCAACCGTCAACTGATCCGTCGGTTTGTGGATGTCCTGATCGGTGAAGGTGAAACTCAGCTTTTGTTTGTCTCTCATCACGCCGAAGATGCCCCGGCCTGCATTACCCATCGGCTAGAGTTTGTACCCGAGGGTGATATCTACGCCTATCGACAAACCTCTCTGCGTTAATTTTCATGCCAGGGCGTTTATCACGCCCTTTTTTCTGCTTTTTTTTCAGACAAGTGCTGAAATAACAACCTAACATAATGATTTATAATAAAGTAACTGGCAGCATCGAGTGAAAACACCGGAGTGTAAACGATTCCACTAATTTATTCCGTGTCACACTTTTCGCATCTTTGTTATGCTATGGTTATTGCATACCATAGGCTTAACGGAGCGAATTATGAGAGTATTGGTTACAGGTGGTAGCGGTTACATTGGAAGCCACACTTGCGTGCAGTTGCTGAAAAACGGTCACGAAGTGGTGATCCTGGATAATCTCTGCAACAGCAAGCGTAGCGTACTGCCCGTCATTGAGCGTTTAGGCGGCAAGCATCCGACCTTCGTGGAAGGAGACATCCGTAACGAAGCGCTGATAACCGAAATTCTGCACGATCATGCCATTGATACGGTCATCCATTTTGCCGGTTTAAAAGCCGTTGGAGAATCTGTTGCCAAGCCGCTGGAGTACTATGACAACAACGTCAACGGCACTCTGCGTCTGGTGAATGCAATGCGCGCTGCCAACGTGAAAAACTTCATTTTCAGCTCCTCCGCGACCGTCTATGGCGATCAGCCGCAAATTCCTTACGTTGAAAGCTTCCCCACCGGCACGCCGCAAAGTCCGTACGGCAAAAGCAAGCTGATGGTGGAACAGATCCTGACCGATCTGCAAAAAGCACAGCCCGACTGGAGCATTGCCCTGCTGCGCTACTTTAACCCGGTTGGCGCTCATCCATCGGGAGATATGGGGGAAGATCCGCAAGGTATTCCAAACAACCTGATGCCTTACATCGCGCAGGTTGCCGTTGGCCGTCGCGAATCTCTTGCCATATTTGGCAATGACTACCCTACTGAAGATGGCACCGGCGTACGCGACTACATCCACGTGATGGATCTCGCCGACGGCCATGTTGCTGCCATGGAAAAACTGGCGGGCAAACAGGGCGTACATATTTACAACCTCGGTGCAGGCATCGGCAGCAGCGTGCTGGACGTGGTCAACGCCTTCAGCAAAGCTTGCGGTAAACCGGTGAATTACCATTTCGCCCCGCGCCGTGATGGCGATCTTCCAGCCTACTGGGCAGATGCCAGCAAAGCCGATCGCGAGCTCAACTGGCGCGTGACCCGCACACTGGATGAAATGGCACAAGATACCTGGCACTGGCAGTCACGCCACCCGCAGGGATATTCGGATTAAGGACCAATCATGACGCAATTCAATCCTGTCGATCATCCACATCGCCGTTTTAACCCGCTCACCGGGCAGTGGATCCTCGTATCACCGCATCGTGCAAAACGCCCCTGGCAAGGGGCGCAGGAAACTCCGTCTAAGCAGGTACTGCCTGCACATGACCCGGACTGCTTCCTGTGCGCTGGCAATACGCGCGTTACCGGCGACAAAAACCCGGATTACACCGGGACCTATGTCTTTACCAATGACTTTGCGGCGCTGATGTCCGATACCCCGGACGCGCCGGACAGTCACGATCCGTTGATGCGATGCCAGAGCGCGCGCGGTACCAGCCGTGTAATTTGCTTCTCGCCCGATCACAGCAAAACGCTGCCGGAACTCAGCGTCCCTGCGCTAACAGAAATTGTGAAAACGTGGCAGGAACAGACTGAAGACTTAGGCAAAACCTATCCCTGGGTGCAGGTATTTGAGAATAAAGGCGCAGCGATGGGGTGCTCAAACCCGCACCCACACGGACAAATTTGGGCCAACAGCTTTTTGCCTAACGAAGCCGAACGTGAAGATCGCCTGCAGAAAGCGTACTTCGCCGAACAAGGCGCGCCGATGCTCGTTGATTACGTCCAGCGTGAGCTGGCGGACGGCAGCCGTACGGTCGTTGAAACCGAGCACTGGCTGGCAGTTGTCCCTTACTGGGCCGCGTGGCCGTTCGAAACGCTGCTGCTGCCGAAAGCGCATGTGTTGCGAGTTACCGATTTGACCGACGAACAGCGTGCTGACCTGGCGCTGGCGTTGAAAAAACTGACCAGTCGTTATGACAACCTGTTCCAGTGCTCATTCCCCTATTCTATGGGCTGGCACGGCGCACCGTTTAACGGTGAAGAAAACCAACACTGGCAGTTGCACGCACACTTTTACCCGCCGCTGCTGCGTTCCGCGACCGTGCGTAAATTTATGGTCGGTTATGAAATGCTGGCAGAAACCCAGCGCGACCTGACGGCAGAACAAGCGGCTGAACGACTGCGTGCGGTCAGCGACATCCATTTTCGCGAATCCGGAGTTTAAATAATGAGTCTGAAAGAAAAAACACAATCTCTGTTTGCTGAAACATTTGGCTACCCTGCCACCCATACTATTCAGGCACCGGGTCGTGTGAACCTGATCGGTGAACATACCGATTATAACGACGGCTTCGTTCTGCCCTGCGCTATCGACTATCAAACCGTTATCAGCTGTGCGGCACGCGACGATCGAAAAGTCCGTGTGATCGCCGCTGATTACGATAATCAGGTTGATGAGTTCTCGCTTGATGCGCCGATTATCGCTCATGACAGCCAGCAGTGGTCAAACTACGTGCGTGGCGTAGTGAAACATCTGCAAAAGCGCAATAACGCCTTTGGCGGCGCGGATCTGGTGATCAGCGGTAACGTCCCGCAGGGTGCGGGCTTAAGCTCTTCTGCCTCACTGGAAGTCGCTGTGGGTACGGTATTCCAGCAGCTCTATCATCTGCCGCTCGACGGCGCGCAGATTGCCCTGAATGGCCAGGAAGCTGAAAACCAGTTTGTCGGCTGTAACTGCGGCATTATGGATCAACTGATCTCGGCGCTTGGCAAGAAAGATCATGCGCTACTGATCGACTGCCGAACGCTGGGCACCAAAGCCGTTTCCATGCCTGAGGGCGTCGCGGTGGTAATCATCAACAGCAATTTTAAACGTACGTTGGTGGGTAGCGAGTACAACACCCGTCGCGAACAGTGTGAAACCGGGGCGCGTTTCTTCCAGCAACCTGCCCTGCGTGATGTCAGCTTTGAAACCTTTAGCGCAGTTGCTCACGAACTGGATCCGATTGTCGCCAAACGCGTTCGTCACGTGATCACGGAAAATGCGCGTACCGTTGAAGCCGCACAGGCGCTGGAAAAAGGCGACCTGCTGCGCATGGGCCAGCTGATGGCGGATTCTCACGCCTCAATGCGCGATGACTTTGAAATTACCGTGCCGCAAATTGATACGCTGGTCGAGATTGTCAAAGCGACCATCGGCGATAAAGGCGGTGTCCGTATGACCGGCGGCGGCTTCGGCGGCTGCATCGTGGCGCTGATCCCGCAAGATTTGGTGCCTGCCGTACAGCAGGCCGTCGCGGAACAATACGAAGCAAAAACCGGTATCAAAGAAACATTCTACGTCTGCAAACCTTCACAAGGAGCAGGACAATGTTAAGCGAAATCCCTGTGCAGGCTCCGGACGGTCAGCCGTTTCGCCTGCTCACCCTGCGCAATGACGCAGGGATGGTCGTCACGCTCATGGACTGGGGCGCGACGCTGCTCTCTGCTCGTATTCCGCTTAGCGATGGTAGCGTGCGTGAAGCATTGCTCGGGTGCGCCAGTCCAGAACAATACCCGGAGCAGGCTGCGTTTCTGGGCGCTTCAATTGGTCGCTACGCTAACCGTATCGCCAACAGCCGCTATACCTTTGCCGGCGAAACCGTTGAGTTGGTACCAAGTCAGGGCAACAACCAGCTGCACGGCGGGCCAGACGGTTTCGACAAACGTCGCTGGCAGATAGTCAATCAGAATGACCGTCAGGTGCTGTTCGCCTTAACATCTGACGATGGCGATCAGGGTTTCCCTGGCCATCTATGCGCCACCGCGCAGTATCGCCTGACTGACGATAATCGTATTTCGATAACCTACCGCGCCACGGTCGATAAGCCCTGTCCGGTGAATCTGACGAATCACGTTTATTTTAACCTCGACGGTGACAAAACGGATGTGCGCCAGCATAAGCTGCAAATTATGGCGGACGAGTACTTGCCGGTTGATGAAATGGGCATCCCGCATGACGGGCTGAAATCCGTCGCTGGTAGCACTTTCGATTTCCGCACGCCTAAAATCATCAGCAGTGAATTTCTTGCCGATGACGATCAGCGCAAGGTAAAAGGTTACGATCACGCCTTCCTGCTTCAGGCACAGGGTAATGCGCGTACGCCGGTCGCTCGACTGTGGTCCCAGGATGAAAAACTGCAGATGGTGGTATACACCTCCGCCCCGGCATTGCAGTTTTACTCCGGCAACTTCCTCGGCGGTACACCATCTCGCGGACCAGACGCCTACGAAGACTGGCAAGGTCTGGCGCTGGAAAGTGAGTTTCTCCCGGACAGCCCGAACCATCCAGAGTGGCAGCAGCCGGACTGCTTCTTACGCCCGGGCGAAGAGTATGCCAGCGTGACGGAATATCAGTTTATTCCAGTCTGATCCTTTCCCCCCACAGGCCCGATGACGTAACGTAGCGGGCCTGTTATTTGTTTATCACAGTAGAACCGCTCAAATCCCCACCACTCAAAGACAAAATCGCAACCTTGAATTCACAAGAACCTTACACTGTGGCGCTATTTTCGCTATGGTTATGCGTAAGCATTGCCGCTGACGCTTTACGGCAATATAATGAGAATTATTATCATTCAATATGATTTATAGGAGTGAGTGTATGGCTGTAACTAAGCTGGTTCTGGTACGTCACGGTGAAAGTCAGTGGAACAACGAAAACCGTTTTACCGGTTGGTATGACGTTGATCTGTCAGAGAAAGGCGTGGGCGAAGCAAAAGCGGCAGGTAAACTGCTGAAAGAAGAAGGCTACAGCTTCGATTTTGCTTATACTTCTGTGCTGAAACGTGCCATCCACACCCTGTGGAACGTACTGGACGAACTGGATCAGGCCTGGCTGCCGGTTGAAAAATCCTGGAAACTGAACGAACGTCATTACGGCGCGCTGCAGGGTCTGAACAAAGCTGAAACCGCTGAAAAATACGGTGACGAGCAGGTTAAGCAATGGCGTCGCGGCTTTGCGGTAACGCCACCGGAACTGACCAAAGATGACGAGCGTTATCCGGGTCACGATCCGCGTTATGCGAAGTTGACCGACAAAGAGTTACCGGTTACCGAAAGCCTGGCGCTGACCATCGATCGCGTTATCCCTTACTGGAACGAAACCATTCTGCCGCGCATGAAAAGCGGTGAGCGCGTAATTATCGCCGCTCACGGTAACTCTCTGCGTGCGCTGGTTAAATATCTGGATAACATGGGCGAAGATGAGATCCTTGAACTGAACATCCCGACCGGCGTACCGCTGGTATATGAGTTCGACGAAAACTTCAAACCAATCAAACACTACTATCTGGGTAATGCTGACGAGATCGCAGCAAAAGCGGCAGCCGTTGCGAACCAGGGTAAAGCGAAGTAATTTTCATCTTGGGTCAAACGAAAAAAGCGTGGAATGCTCCACGCTTTTTTATTGCCGGATGACGGCGTTGTCTTATCCGGCCTACCGAGCGTAGCCCGGATGAATTTTTTAACCGCGGCGCGCTTTTACCGCATCCGCCAGCTGGCGCAACACCGCATCGGTATCTTCCCAGCCAATGCAGGCGTCGGTGATGCTCTTACCGTAGGTCAGCGGCTCACCGCTATCCGGGTTCTGATTACCTTCTACCAGATGGCTTTCGATCATCACACCAATAATTGCTTTTTCGCCCCCAGCAACTTGTCCGCAAACATCTTTCGCGACATCCATCTGCTTTTTGAACTGCTTGCTGGAGTTGGCATGGCTAAAGTCGATCATCACCTGCGCTGAAAGCCCTGCTTTGATCAGACCTTCTTTCACGTCGGCAACGTGCTGAGCGCTGTAGTTCGGCTCTTTGCCGCCGCGCAAAATAATATGGCAATCACCATTACCACTGGTATTTACGATCGCCGAATGACCCCATTTGGTCACAGACAGGAAGCAGTGCGGCGCTCCTGCGGCGTTAATCGCATCAATCGCTACTTTTATCGTGCCATCAGTACCGTTTTTAAAGCCAACTGGGCAGGACAGACCAGACGCCAATTCGCGGTGCACCTGAGATTCTGTGGTACGTGCCCCAATCGCGCCCCAGCTCATCAGGTCGGCAAGGTATTGCGGCGTAATCATATCGAGGAATTCCCCCGCAGCAGGCAATCCGCTGTCATTGATATCCAGCAGCAGTTTACGCGCAATGCGCAGCCCATCGTTGATCTGGAAGCTGTTGTCCATGTGCGGATCGTTGATAAGCCCTTTCCAGCCAACGGTAGTTCGCGGTTTTTCAAAATAGACGCGCATAACGATTTCAAGCTCGCCTTTTAACTCTTCACGCAGTGCCAGCAGGCGAGCGGCATACTCTTTGGCGGCTGCCGGATCATGAATAGAGCAAGGCCCAATCACTACCAGCAGGCGATCGTCACTCCCTTTCAGGATTTTATGAATCGCCTTACGGGCATGAGCCACCGTGTTTGCGGCATTTTCAGTAGCGGGGAATTTTTCCAACAATGCGACTGGCGGTAATAACTCGTTGATCTCTTTAATGCGTAAATCGTCGTTCTGATAATTCATGATTATTCCAGCGTTGCCATACTTATATAAATGAATGCAATCCCTCCAATCTATATCTTCAGTCATAAAGTGTAAACGGGGTTTTACACTTTGGACGGATTAATCCTGGAATTGGCCAAAAAAACGCAATAAAGTAGCGAAAAACGAGATCCAACCTACAATTTATAACTGTAACGGCTTTAATTTTCATAAATTTCAAGATTCTATGCTGGGTTTAATTTCTCTGGCAAAACTATTAACCACATATTGATGATGTAACTGGCACATGCACTGTTGGAAGACGTTATCCGACATATCGACCATAACAGGAGCATATTATGCATATGACAAAGCTGGCTTCACTCTTTCTTACCGCTACACTCAGCCTCGCCAGCGGCGCGGCGCTGGCTGCTGAAACCAATACGCAGTCCAATAACGGCCAGGCAAATTCCTCGGCGGATGCCGGTCAGGTCGCCCCAGACGCACGCGAAAACGTGGCACCAAATAATGTCGACAACAGTAACGTGAATTCGGGTGGCACAATGCTGCACCCGAACGGTTCATCAATGAACCATGAAGAGATGACCAAAGACGAGATGCACAAAAACACCATGTGTAAGGACGGTCGCTGCCCTGATGTGAATAAGAAGGTTGAGACCGGAAACGGCATTAACAATGATGCTGAGACAAAAACTGATGGCACTACGCAGTAACGCTGAAAATAAAGCTAATAATGGGAGAGCAATAGCTCTCCTTTTTAATTTTATCATCCCAAAAACGGTATGATGGCATACAGTAAAGATGAGAATAACAAAGGGATGGCATAATGGCGCACTCGCATACTCATACTTCTTCTGAGCAACCCAAGGACAATAATGCCCGCCGCTTGATGTTTGCATTCTGCATTACAGCCGGATTTATGTTGGTTGAAGTGGTGGGTGGCATACTTTCAGGTTCACTGGCCTTGTTGGCCGATGCCGGGCATATGCTCACTGATGCCGCAGCGCTCCTTTTTGCGCTGCTGGCCGTCCGGTTTTCCCATCGCCCGCCCACAATACGACACACCTTCGGCTGGCTGAGGCTCACGACACTGGCCGCGTTTGTTAACGCCATCGCATTGGTCGTGATCACCATTTTAATCGTCTGGGAAGCCATTGAGCGCTTCCATACGCCCCGCCCCGTGGCTGGCGGCATGATGATGGTTATAGCTGTCGCGGGTTTACTGGCTAACGTGCTGGCTTTTTGGGTTCTACACCGCGGCAGTGAGGAGAAAAACCTGAACGTCCGCGCCGCGGCACTACATGTGATGGGCGATTTACTCGGCTCGGTCGGGGCGATCATCGCTGCGCTGATTATTATCTGGACGGGCTGGACGCCTGCGGACCCGATTCTCTCGATTCTGGTTTCCGTGCTGGTACTGCGTAGCGCCTGGCGACTGTTAAAGGATAGCGTTAATGAATTACTGGAAGGCGCCCCGCTGACGCTGGATATCGCCGCACTACAGCGCCATCTCAGCCGGGATATCCCCGAAGTCCGCAATGTGCACCATGTCCATGTCTGGATGGTGGGTGAAAAACCGGTAATGACGCTGCATGTGCAGGTGGTCCCGCCGCACGATCACGACGCGCTGCTGGAGCGTATTCAGCATTTCCTTATCCATCACTACCAGATTGAACACGCCACGATCCAGATGGAGTATCAGCCGTGTAATGGGCCGGACTGCCACCTGTATCAGGGGGTATCCGGCCATTCACACCATCACCATTAATGGGACAGCGCGTGGGAACCCCGCTCGCGCGCGCTGTTAATCCACATCCTGCTACCGTTCAGTGCGATAACAGTCAGGATCACATATTCCAGCGACATGGCATATACGCCTTGCAGGGCGAAAATCACTACGCTTATTACGTTAATGATCACCCACAGCAGCCAGTTTTCAACGTACTTACGCGTCATCAGGATCATTGCCGCAATCGACAACACCATCATGCAGGAGTCCCAGAACGGGAATGCATCGGGTTGCAACTCAGGCACAACAACCTGCAATCCTAATGCCTGCATAATGTTCACCGCAATGCGGGTCAGGAACGCAAAGACCGGATCGATATAGACCGACATCAGGCCGATCGCCACCACGCAAGCCGCCAGCCAGCCGATCGCTTTTGGTAACGGCAACCAGCGAATTTTCAGTTCCGCTTCATGTTGGTTGGTTTGCCTGGACCAGGCATACCAGCCGTAGATGTTGGCGGCAAAGAAGAAAACTTGCAGCAACAGGCTTGCATAGAGCTGGATCTGAAAGAAGATAATCGCAAACAGCGTGACGTTTATCAGGCCGAAGAAGTAATTGCTGATTTTCTCAAGGCTAGCCAGGCCAATACACAGCAACCCAGCGATCGTCCCCACAGCTTCGATCCACGACAGATCGTAACCGCCAGCGCCAATCGGAATATGTACCAGAATGTTCTGCGTGCTAAAAAAGTCCATCTTTTCCCCCAGAGCCAAAAAATTAATTAAGCTCGAAGTGTAGCCGCAAATTCCAACATGCGGTTTAACGGCAACAACGCCCCTTCTCGCAGCGCAGCATCAACATGTATCTCATGAGCCGCTCCGCCTTGTTCCAGGCCCTCAGCAATCGCCTTGAGGCCGTTCATCGCCATCCACGGACAATGCGCACAGCTGCGGCAGGTTGCCCCCTCACCAGCCGTCGGCGCTTCAAGCAATTCTTTATCCGGAACGGCCTGCTGCATTTTGTAAAATATGCCCCGGTCAGTCGCCACAATCAGCCGTTGATGCGGTAACGATTTAGCGGCGTTGATTAACTGGCTGGTTGAGCCAACCGCATCGGCCATATCAACGATAGACTGAGGGGACTCCGGGTGCACCAACACCGCGGCATCAGGGTAAAGCCCCTTCATGCGTGTTAAAGCCTGAGTTTTAAATTCGTCGTGGACGATACAGGCCCCCTGCCAACAAAGAACGTCTGCACCGGTCTGTTTTTGGACGTAGTTGCCCAGATGTCTGTCCGGAGCCCAGATGATTTTTTCACCCAAACTATCAAGATGCTCAATAAGTTCTACCGCGATACTGGATGTGACGACCCAGTCCGCACGTGCTTTAACGGCGGCTGAGGTATTGGCGTAAACCACCACGGTACGATCCGGGTGCGCATCGCAAAACGCGCTGAACGCATCAATCGGACAGCCCAGATCTAATGAGCATTCCGCCTGTAGGGTCGGCATCAGGATGGTCTTTTCCGGGCTGAGGATTTTGGCGGTTTCCCCCATAAACCTCACGCCTGCAACCAACAGCGTAGAGGCAGAATGTTTTGAGCCGAAACGCGCCATCTCCAGAGAATCAGAAATACAACCACCGGTCTCTTCGGCCAACTGCTGAATTTCGGAATCAGTGTAATAGTGCGCGACCATAACGGCATCACGCTCTTTCAGCAGGCGCTTGATTTTTTCACGATAAAATTGCTTTTCATCCACACTCAGCGGGGCTGGCTTCGGCGGAAACGGATAAATTGCTGCTTCTGGATCAAACATCACGCTCATCTTGCTTTCTCGTTTTACTGGCTTAACGAAATAACCGATTAAAAGCGTGACGCACGCCGTATTCGGTTAGATTTGTTTTATATGCTAAACAAGATAGCGGATTGGCGTAAGAAAGTCACAATAATTGCGTGTGATGAATGCCGGAAGGCGACTGACGTCTTATCCGGCCTACGTGAATAGTGTCGTCTGTAGGACTGATAAGCGAAGCGCATCAGGCAAGCAGATTCGAATCTTATAAATCGCAGATAGCAAAAAGGCGCCTTTAGGGCGCCTTTTTACACTGGTGGGGCGTGCAGGATTCGAACCTGCGACCAATTGATTAAAAGTCAACTGCTCTACCAACTGAGCTAACGCCCCCGTATGGGGTTTACTTCTTAATACTTTCAGGATGGTGGGTCGTGCAGGATTCGAACCTGCGACCAATTGATTAAAAGTCAACTGCTCTACCAACTGAGCTAACGACCCGCTCGGGTATAACCTGAAAATTTTTACTTGGTGCCACCAATAAATTGGTGGGGCGTGCAGGATTCGAACCTGCGACCAATTGATTAAAAGTCAACTGCTCTACCAACTGAGCTAACGCCCCGAGTGGTGGGTGATGACGGGATCGAACCGCCGACCCCCTCCTTGTAAGGGAGGTGCTCTCCCAGCTGAGCTAATCACCCGATACTGCGCTGGATACTACTTACTAACTAAGTTAGTGGTGGGTCGTGCAGGATTCGAACCTGCGACCAATTGATTAAAAGTCAACTGCTCTACCAACTGAGCTAACGACCCACTTTTTTGCCGCTTTCGGGCTGTTTGATATCCCTTGGCAACGGCGGCATATATTACTGATTTCAGATTTTAGCGCAACAAAAATTTCGATGTAAATAACTCAACTGCTTAGGAATCACACGACGCGACCAGAATTAACACGATTTCTGGTCGCATGGTGTTCATTACATCGCGCCAAGGCGCTTTTGCGCTTGTTTCGCGCCATCAGTGCCAGGGTATTTAGTGATAACCTGCTGATAAACGGCTTTCGCTTTCTCTTTATCACCTTTGTCCTGCATGATGACGCCGACTTTATACATCGCGTCTGCAGCCTTTGGTGATTTCGGGAAGTTTTTGACTACTGAAGCAAAATAGAACGCTGCATCATCTTTTTTCCCCTTGTTGTAATTCAACTGACCCAGCCAGTAATTCGCATTTGGCAGGTAAGTTGAGTCTGGGTACTTTTTAATGAAGTTCTGAAATGCTTCAATCGCGTCATCCTGGCGGGATTTATCCTGCACCAGAGCAATGGCCGCATTGTAATCGGTATTCGCATCGCCAGTTTGTACCGGAGCACCTGACGCTGCCGCTGCACCCGCATCAGGTGCAGGGGTTGCTGCTGCCCCACTCTGATCGCCGCCCGCAGATTGCGCCGCAGGTGCACTACCGCTACCAAGATTATTCATCTGCAGCAATATCTGCTTCTGGCGTTCAACAACCTGATTCAGTTGATACTGATTTTCCTGAATTTGACCGCGCAGGGAATCAATATCGGACTGATTATCGGAGAGTTGTTGCTGGAGTTGGGTTAAAAGCTGACTGTGAGCGTTAGAAATACGCTCGAGTTGAGTGACACGGTCTTCGACCGAGCCAGAGCCGACACTACTGATTGGCGCCTGTGCAAAAGCGGCCCAGGGGGCCGCTATGCCAACCAGTAACGACAGACTCAACAGATGATGTCTGAAGTTACTGCTCATGCAATTCTCTTAGTAAACCAGTACGGCGCGACGGTTTTTGGCGTAAGCCGCTTCGTCATGACCCAGTACTGCAGGTTTTTCTTTACCGTAAGAAACGATGGAGATCTGGTCAGCAGAAACGCCTTTACCCTGCAGGTACATCTTAACGGCGTTCGCACGACGCTCACCCAGGGAGATGTTGTACTCAGGAGTACCACGTTCGTCCGCATGACCTTCTACGGTGACTTTGTAAGACGGGTTGCTACGCAGGAAGTTAGCGTGAGCATCCAGCATTGCAGCGAAGTCAGAACGGATATCGTACTTGTCCAGATCGAAGTAAACGATGTTGTTCTGCTGCAGCTGTTGCATCTGAAGACGCGCTTGCTCTTCAGAAGACATGTTGCCGCTGCCGTTTGCATCCATACCAGTGCCGGCACCCAGCATGCCTTCGCTGCCGTCATTGCTGGCGTTCTTGTTAGAAGAACACGCTGCAATAGCCATAACAGGCAGAGCAATCATCAGCCCTTTCAGCACTTTGTTCAGTTGCATTTCAATGATTCCTTTATTAATCAATTATTTATTATCACAGATACGGCGACCAGGCAGGGAATTTAACCTGTCCATCAGTTGCCGGAAGACGCGCTTTGAAACGCCCATCTGTAGAAACCAAATTCAGCACGGATCCCATCCCCTGAGAAGAGCTGTAGATTACCATAGTGCCGTTAGGTGCCAGACTTGGCGTTTCGTCCAGGAACGTTGACGACAGAACTTGTACGCCACCCGCTACCAGATCTTGTTTGGCAATGTGCTGCTGACCGTTGGCCGAGCTTACCATTACCATAAATTTACCGTCGCTGCTCACATCCGCATCCTGGTTTTGCGAACCTTCCCAGGTAATGCGCTGCGGAGCACCGCCGTTGACGTTAACTTTATATACCTGCGGACGACCGGCCTGGTCAGACGTAAAGGCCAGGTTTTGGCTGTCCGGGAACCAGGTAGGTTCCGTGTTGTTGCTACGACCATCCGTCACCTGACGGATCTGACCGGAACCAATGTCCATGACATACAGGTTCAGGCTACCGGTTTTAGACAGGGCAAACGCCAGTTTGCTGCCATCCGGAGAAAACGCAGGCGCACCGTTGTGACGTGGGAACGAGGCTACCTGACGAACCGCGCCGTTAGACAGTGTCTGAATAACCAGTGCAGAACGACCGCTTTCGAAGGTAACGTACGCCAGTTTTGAACCGTCCGGGGACCACGCCGGAGACATCAGCGGCTGCGGAGAACGGTGTACCACGAACTGGTTGTAACCATCGTAGTCGGAGACACGTAATTCGTACGGGAACTGACCACCGTTGGTCTGAACAACATAAGCGATACGGGTACGGAATGCACCTTTAATGCCGGTCAGTTTTTCAAACACTTCGTCACTTGCAGTATGGCCCGCGTAACGCAGCCACTGCTTGTTCACTTTATAGGTGTTCTGTGCCAGTACGGTACCCGGTGCGCCACCGGTGTCAACCAGCTGATAGGCAACGCTGTAAGAACCATCCGGGTTCGGCGTAACCTGGCCGACGACTACGGCATCAATGCCCAGCGCAGACCACGCGGCAGGTTGAACTTCCTGCGCGGTACCGGGCTGCTGAGGCAGACGAGAACGGTCTAACGGGTTAAATTTACCGCTGTTACGCAGGTCAGCACCTACAATACCACCGATATCTTCAGGTGCAGCCCCCGGTCCTGCCCACTGGAAGGGGACAACACCAATCGGGCGCGCCGAGTCCACCCCCTGGGTGATCTCGATACGTACTTCTGCGTGCAGCACCGCTGCCCACAGCATCAGAAAACCAAATGCTACTCGTAATGCCTGCTTCATCATATCTCCCTTATCTGGACGGAAAGCCCACGATAATTTAGCAGAATGTTAACAAACTCAAATACACAAAACTACCAGAACTCTGTCTCAACCTTAGACCGTTTCCCCTGATTTCTCAGGGGTCGTTATTACAGTTTGAAGTCCAGTTTGGCATCTTTTACTTTTTCATAAACTGCCTGGCTAGGCGGTTTAGGAATTCTGGCGGTTTTCGCAGCCGTCAGCGCAGCCTGACACAATGCCGGATCCCCGCCCTCTTCGGTCACATCCAGTAACAGACCATCGGGTGCTAACTTGATATGTAATACGCAAGATTTACCTGCATACAAATCTGCACCATACAGACGGCTCTGGATCGCATTGCGAATTTGAGATGCGTATGCACTGATATCAGCGCCAGATGCACCGCCATTGGCACCACTTGTACCACTATCTTTCGCCGGTTGGCCGTTTCCTTTCGCTCCACCGCCCGATTTCGGTGCATTCTTACCGGAGCTCAGGTCACCCAACAAGTCGTCAACGCCAGAGGCTGCAGCGGCTTTTTCGGCCGCAGCCTTTTTAGCAGCAGCTGCTTTATCTGCCGCAGCTTTCTTATCGGCAGCGGCTTTCTCAGCTGCAGCTTTTTTGTCTGCTGCTGCTTTTTCTGCAGCGGCTTTCTTATCAGCCGCCGCTTTTTCAGCAGCGGCAGCTTTCGCGGCAGCGGCTTTTTCTGCTTTCTCAGCAGCAGCTTTCTCGGCTGCAGCTTGCTTAGCGGCCTCAGCCTGTGCTTTCTTCGCAGCGTCCGCAGCAGCCTTAGCAGCTTGTGCTTCTGCAGCTTTCTTCGCATCAGCGGCGGCTTTAGCGGCTTCAGCCTCAGCTTTTTTCTGTGCGTCCGCAGCGGCTTTCTTCGCGGCATCTGCCGCTTGCTTAGCCTGAGCATCAGCTTTAGCCTTCGCGTCTGCAGCAGCCTTCGCCGCAGCCTCTTCAGCCTGTTTCTGTTGCTCTTGCGCTTTCGCTGCGGCGGCTTCAGCTTGCTTCTGCTGTTCCGCCTGTTCGCGCACTTTTTCCTGCGCGGCTAAACGTTCTTTTTCCAGCTGCTTCAGTCGCTCTTGCTCAGCTGCCTGCTTCTCGCGAAGTTCTTCAGCTTGCTGCTGCGCCTGCTTTTCACGCTGCTCTTCAGCACGTTTCGCACTTGCCTGCTGTTGCTGCTGCCTGTCGTACTGTTGCACAACGGCGCCAGGATCGACCATAACGGCGTCGATGGACGAACCGCCACCGCCGCCGGCTGAAGCATCAATGTGCTCATCGAACGAACTCCAGATCAGCGCTGCAAATAAAATGACATGCAGCACCGCTGAAATAATTATCGCCCTTTTGAGCTTGTCGTTTTGTTCGGTTGCCTTTGACACTCTCGGTTCCCAAAAAACTGTTCGCCTGTTACGTGCTATCTTTCAAGCCAGCAAAACGCAGTCATCAGATTGGCTGCGTCATCAAGCCAACCGATTTTACGCCTGCACTGTGTAACAAGTTCAGCGCTTTAATTATTTCATCATAAGGCACGTCTTTCGCACCACCGATTAAAAAGACCGTTTTCGGATTGGTCTGCAGGCGGCTTTTCGCTTCCGCAATAACCTGCTCCGGTGGTAGTTGATCCATACGATCTTTCTCAACCACCACGCTGTATTGCCCAATACCGGAAACTTCAATAATGACCGGGGGTTCGTCGTTACTGCTGACGGCTTGCGACTCGGTCGCATCCGGCAGGTCGACTTCCACACTCTGCGTAATGATCGGTGCGGTTGCCATAAAGATCAGCAACAGCACCAGCAGTACGTCGAGCAGCGGTACAATATTGATTTCGGACTTGAGTTCGCGACGACCTCGTCCACGCGTTCTGGCCATGGCTTACCCCTTGTTGCTCTCGCTAACGGTAAACGCCTGGCGGTGCAGAATCGCGGTGAACTCTTCCATAAAGTTGTCGTAATTCAGTTCCAGTTTGTTCACGCGCTGGTTCAGACGGTTGTAGGCCATAACCGCTGGAATTGCCGCAAACAGACCGATAGCCGTTGCAATCAACGCTTCTGCGATACCCGGTGCGACCATTTGCAGCGTCGCCTGTTTTACCGCGCCCAGCGCGATAAATGCGTGCATGATCCCCCAAACGGTACCGAACAGACCGATATACGGGCTAATGGAGCCAACGGTTCCGAGGAATGGAATATGCGTTTCCAGCGTTTCCAGTTCACGGTTCATCGAGATACGCATCGCACGGGAAGCCCCCTCTACGACCGCTTCCGGCGCGTGGCTATTTGCCCGATGCAAACGCGCAAATTCTTTGAATCCGCTATAGAAAATTTGTTCCGAGCCCGCCAAATTATCACGACGCCCCTGGCTTTCCTGGTACAGGCGCGACAATTCAATGCCGGACCAGAACTTGTCTTCAAATGCTTCGGCTTCACGTGAAGCAGCATTAAGAATACGGGTCCGTTGGATGATGATGGCCCAGGATGCGATTGAGAAACCAATCAAAATCAACATGATAAGTTTAACCAGAAGGCTTGCCTTCAGGAACAAATCAAGGATATTCATGTCAGTCACTGCTTAAACTCCGCGACAATAGACTTGGGAAGCGCACGAGGCTTCATTTTGAGTGGATCAACGCAAACAATCAGAACTTCGGCTTCATTCAGCACGGTGTTCTCTGCGTTGACAATGCGTTGCGTGAAAACCAATGAGGTGCCACGCATTGACGTAATTTCGGTTTGAACTTCGAGCATATCGTCGAGCCGGGCAGGCGCAAAATACTCGAGGGTCATCTTGCGCACCACAAAGGCTACACGTTCGGCCAACAGGACCTGCTGACTGAAGTGATGATGACGAAGCATTTCTGTGCGTGCTCTTTCATAAAAAGCGACATAACTGGCGTGGTAAACCACCCCACCGGCATCGGTATCTTCATAATAGACACGAACCGGCCATCGAAACATATACTTATTCATTCCTACTGCCTCTTTGTTGGCTTCGCCCACTCGCACCAGTTACTTACCTTCGTAAGCGTCTGGTGATTCGCGTTCTTGCCGCCGCGATGCATCAAGAATGTCGTTGTATATCGCGCTGTCTTCACTGTACATCCCGGTAATGCAATTAGGTTGTGTCCTGTGGTTGTTCGCGGATGGCGCTGACGAAAATTTTTGCACAGAACAAGGCGCGAGTGGCGAAGTTTGGTAATTCCAAACAAGACGCAAGTAACGCAGTACTGTGCAAAAAGATTCTCAGCCCTTCGGGACGCGTTCCATCAGGATGTTCTCTGTGTTGTCGCACTTGGACATAGTTCTACTATGTCCAGCGCACTCCGCCTTGATAACGTCCTGATGGTACAGCGTCGCCACCGCACACAACCACAGGGCACAACCTCAGGTTAGTGCTTTCAAACTTCGCTACTATACGCGCGGGAATGGTGCTTTGGAATGGGGGAAAGTAAACGGAGAGTAAAAAATTATGGGCTTATGCAAGCCCATAAATATTTAAGGATGTTTCTTATTCAAAAGAAGAAGAAAATCAGACCAACAACGAGGACAATATCCGCGATCAGCGGGCAGAAGATGCCCTGCCAATGTACGGCGCGAGGACGGAAGCCAACGCCGTGAATAATGCCTGCGCAGACCGCCCACATCAGCAGGAAACCATGCCAGATTTCAAGCTCACTGGTTTTGGCCGCGAAACGAGACGGATCCCAGAATATGCAGCCAGCCAACACGATTGCCAGCACAAATGAAAGCGCCCGCAAGGGGCGCTTGTCCATCGCGTTGTATACCATCGCGATAATGTTGGTCATTAGCTATCTTCTTGCCCGGCTTTGCCTGATTCAACGTGCTCAAGCGCCAGCGCTGTGATTATCCCAAATGCACAGGCAAGAAGCGTTCCCAAAATCCATGCGAAATACCACATTTTAAGCTCCTTACTTAGTACAGAGAGTGGGTGTTGCTTTCAATATCTTCTTTAGTGATGCGACCGAACATCTTCCAATAACACCAGCTGGTGTACAGCAGAATGATCGGTACAAACACCGCCGCGACCCAGGTCATCAGATTCAATGTACGCTGGCTGGAGGTGGCATCCCACATGGTCAAACTTGCGTTCATCATGGTGCTGGATGGCATCACAAACGGGAACATTGCGATACCGGCAGTCAGGATGATGCAGGCTAACGTCAGTGAGGAGAAGACGAACGCCCATGCCCCTTTCTCCATACGAGAAGTCAGGATGGTTAACAGCGGCAGAACCACGCCCAGTGCAGGAACCAGCCACAGGATAGGTGCATTGTTAAAGTTCACCATCCATGCGCCAGCCACACGAGCCACTTCTTTGGTCAGCGGGTTAGAGGCGGCATGATGATCCAGTGCTGAGGTCACAACATAACCGTCAATACCGTAAATCACCCACACACCGGCCAGCGCGAAGCAGATCAGAGTCACCAGCGCCGCAACCTGTGAAGTTGCACGAGCACGCAGATGCAGTTCACCTACCGTACGCATCTGCAGATAGGTCGCACCCTGGGTGATGATCATCCCAACGCTCACGACACCTGCCAGCAGACCAAACGGATTCAGCAACTGGAAGAAGTTACCGGTGTAGTACAAACGCATGTAGTCATCTACGTGGAACGGAACCCCTTGCAGCAGGTTGCCGAACGCCACGCCAATCACCAGCGGTGGCACGAAGCTACCAATGAAGATGCCCCAGTCCCACATGTTGCGCCAGCGCATATCTTCAATCTTAGAGCGGTAGTCAAAACCGACCGGACGGAAGAACAAGGACGCCAGAACCAGAATCATCGCCACATAGAAACCGGAGAACGCAGCGGCATACACCATCGGCCAGGCAGCGAACAGTGCGCCCCCCGCGGTGATGAGCCAAACCTGGTTACCGTCCCAGTGCGGGGCGATGGAGTTAATCATAATTCGACGCTCGGTATCATTACGACCGAGGAAACGGGTGAGCATGCCCACCCCCATGTCGAATCCATCAGTGACTGCAAAACCAATCAGCAGAATGCCAACCAGCAGCCACCAGATAAAACGCAATACTTCATAATCGATCATTTGACGACTCCTGTCTTAGCGTGCCGGCTGAGAAGTCACAGTGGACTGCTCGTAGTGATAACGACCGGTTTTCAGGCTACTCGGTCCAAGGCGTGCGAACTTGAACATCAGATACAGTTCAGCCACCAGGAACAGGGTATACAGGCCGCAAATCAACAGCATCGAGAAGATGAGGTCGCCAGCAGTCAGCGAAGAGTTCGCTACGGCTGTTGGTAACACTTCACCAATCGCCCACGGTTGACGACCGTACTCTGCAACAAACCAACCGGATTCAATAGCAATCCACGGCAGAGGAATCGCATACAGCGCGGTGCGCAGCAGCCATTTTTTCTCACCGATACGGTTACGAAGCACAGTCCAGAAGGACACCGCGATAATTGCCAGCATCAGAATGCCGCATGCCACCATGATACGGAAAGCGAAGTACAGCGGCGCAACGCGAGGAATAGAATCTTTCGTTGCCTGCTGAATTTGCGCTTCGGTCGCGTCGGTGACGTTATCCGTATAGCGTTTCAACAGCAGACCATAACCCAGGTCTTTCTTCATGCTATTGAACTGGTCACGAACGGCCTGGTCGGTAGTACCAGCACGCAGTTCTTCCAGCAACTGATACGCTTTCATCCCGTTACGGATACGCTCTTCGTGTTGCACCATCAGATCTTTCAGACCAATGACCGGTGTATCAACAGAGCGGGTGGCAATGATGCCCAGCGCATAAGGAATTTGAATCGCAAAATGGTTTTCCTGCGCATCCTGGTCCGGAATACCGAACAGCGTGAAGGAAGCCGGTGCAGGCTGAGTTTCCCATTCTGCTTCAATCGCAGCGAGTTTGGTTTTCTGCACGTCGCCCATTTCGTAACCAGATTCATCACCCAGAACGATAACAGACAGAATAGCAGCCATACCAAAGCTGGCAGCGATAGCAAAAGAACGTTTAGCAAACGCGAAGTCACGACCGCGCAGCATATAGTAGGAGCTGATACCCAGAACGAACATCGCGCCACATACATAACCAGATGCCACAGTGTGAACAAATTTCACCTGTGCTACCGGGTTGAGCACCAGTTCAGAGAAGCTCAGCATCTCCATACGCATGGTTTCGAAGTTGAAATCCGCTGCGATTGGGTTCTGCATCCAGCCGTTCGCAACCAGAATCCACAACGCGGACAGGTTAGAACCCAGAGCCACCAGCCAGGTGACACACATATGCTGGACTTTACCCAAACGGTCCCAGCCGAAGAAGAACAGACCTACAAAGGTGGATTCGAGGAAGAAGGCCATCAAACCTTCGATCGCCAGCGGCGCACCGAAAATATCCCCTACATAGTGGGAGTAGTAAGACCAGTTAGTCCCGAACTGGAACTCCATGGTCAGACCGGTAGCCACACCCAGAGCGAAGTTGATACCAAACAACTTGCCCCAGAACTTGGTCATATCTTTATAAATCTGTTTGCCGGAAAGGACGTAGACCGTTTCCATGATGGCCAACAAGAACGCCATACCGAGCGTCAGTGGCACAAACAGGAAGTGGTACATCGCGGTCAAGGCAAACTGTAAGCGCGACAGTTCGACTATATCTAACATCATGACTCCTTGCTCATCGCATGAAGACTCCGAGAGTGAACCCCGTTAGAAAGGGTCACACGCATGCCCCAATACAAATTTATCTGCTTCCTTCCGCCGCTACCCTTTCCTCTCATTTGAAGAAAGGACAATGATGAAAGGTTACAAACATGTTAATAAAACACTCAAATTGATCCCGCAATTATATTACGCCGTAAAATCCTTACAATAAACAGGTTTTTATCGAGACAAATTTGCATTTTTCGATAGTGATCAATTTATAGCTAATTTACCACTTTCAGACCAATTTGATCTGAAGCAATTTACCCTCTTTTGATGCTGTTTTCCAAGTTTTAAACATTGATTTAAATCAATTTTCAAATTTAATGTTAATAGTGTTTAGCACTCACGCTACTAGTAAACGCGATGTTAACAACATGTTTTTCAATGAGTAATTGCCGTTACTACAAATGATAGGATATTTATTTAAATGTACACGATCTTTTAACCAGCCCGGATGACTTAATTGATAGAAGATAAAGAATCACTAATGCTGGGTAGCTCACAGTTTTTTGTTTAGCAAGTCATGGATTTGTTATTTCATACAAATTGTTCATTTAAATTTTACTTATAATTAACACCGAGATGTAACTATCTCAACTTGAAGCGAAAACGTTCCACAATGACCGATGCATTGCGTTTGTCGTTCTGCGAGAGAACGCTGACGTTTCGCTTAAATCATCACTGAAAGTTATCATTAACACCCCCTCTTCTCTTATGTGGCAAAGATTAAATATGCCACAAACATTTCATTATCATTTTTATCCTAAATTTAACAAAAATGAATTGTGACATATAAGATTAAAAAATAAAAAACCGTTATGTCGTTCACAAGTTAATTAGTAATTGGGATTTTTGAAATTATTTAAAACACGTCATAAACGGCGCGCATAACAAAATAAGATTTCGATCACAAACATGGCAAGTCATTTATTACCCAATTCTCTAATAAATTAAACCAAGCTAAAAAAAGATAATCTATCACATTGATTATGAAGGGATTTTATAGATGGAAAATATAACAATCATTTTTCTCAGGATATTTTGAAAATAGATCAATTGCTTCCTTTTTCGCTTCCACAGAAACTCCAACCCTATTAAGAGGTTGTCACAATCCATGTTCTAAATATTAGAAAATAATTTCACTTATTGACCATCAGCCCTACAGAGGATTACCCATGAAGAAATCTACACTTGTTATTGGCGTCATCGGTGCTGACTGCCATGCAGTAGGTAATAAAGTTCTGGATCGCGTTTTTACTGCTCATGATTTTCACGTAATCAACCTCGGGGTGATGGTGAGCCAGGATGAATATATTGATGCTGCGATTGAAACAGGCGCCGATGCCATCGTGGTGTCCTCTATCTACGGTCATGGCGACATTGACTGCCTCGGACTACGTGAGCGCTGCATCGAACGCGGCCTTGGCGACATTCTGCTGTACGTCGGCGGCAACCTGGTCGTCGGTAAACATGACTTCGCCGACGTGGAAGTGAAGTTTAAAGAGATGGGCTTTAACCGGGTTTTCGCCCCCAGCCACGATCTGGAAGATGTTTGCGCGCTTATCACTAATGATATTCACCAACACAATGGCCTCGAACAGCGTTGCCTGGAAGAGGCCATCTGATGCAAACAGTTTCTGTCGATATCGGCTCGACATGGACCAAGGCAGCCCTCTTCGCACATGAAGGCGAGGAATTAACCCTGGTAAACCATGTCCTGACCCCAACCACCACACATCATCTGGCAGACGGTTTTTTTGCCAGCCTGAATCAGGTGCTGAATGTTGCCGATGCTCGCCCGTTACTGAAAAGTGGTGAAGTGCAGTTGAAATACTCCTCCTCAGCGAAAGGTGGGCTCGCCGTTGCAGCAATGGGGCTGGTGCCTTCCATTACGCTGGAGTCGGCAAAAGTTACCGCCCATTCGGCAGGAGCGAAAATCGCGCAATATTATTCGTACAAGCTGAACCGTCATGACATCCAGGAGCTGGAATCATCACCGCCAGACATTCTGTTGTTTACCGGCGGGACAGACGGTGGCGAAGAAAGTTACGGCCTGGCGAATGCACACTCGCTGGCAGGCTCAAAGCTTGATTGCGCCATTATCTACGCCGGAAACCGGGACATTCAGGACGAAATACAAACGATTCTGGGACATAAGGATCTGACCACGGTAGACAACATTCTGCCGGACCTCGATCACCCGAATCCATTTGCCGCGCGTCAGGCGATTTGCGATGTGTTCTTGTCACGCATCGTCAAAGGCAAAGGTCTGGACGTTATCGTCGGCGAAACAGGCGAAGAGCCTATGCCGACGCCATGGACGGTATATGAGTTAGTCAAAGCCATTAGCGATTACGACAGCGCATGGAAGGAATTCATGCTGATTGATATGGGCGGAGCCACCACGGATGTCTATTCGGCCAGCGCGAATACCCTCTCCCCCGATACCGTCCTGCATGGTGTTCCTGAACCGTTCGTCAAACGTACCGTTGAAGGCGACCTTGGAATGCGCGTTTCCGCCGTTGTGGTGGGAGAAAGCACGCAGGATATGGTGAAAGTCATCTTCGCCCAGCAGCCACAGCGCGAGGAAGCGTTTTACCGCTATCTACGCCACCTGGTTGGGCAACCGGATTACCTGCCACTCAGCGAGGAAGAGAAATATTTCGACACCCTGCTGGCAGGTTTATGCGTGGGCTATGCCGCTGAGCGCCACGCGGGCACTAAAAAGCAGGTTTGCACCTGCGTGGGTAATGTGGATTTACAGATGGGTCGCGATCTCACCACCGTACGCAAAGTCGTCGGTTCAGGGGGATGGCTCTCTCGCACCAGCCAGTTCGATATCCATAACTGGCTCAAATACAGGGAGCTGGACGACCAGGGTAAAAGAATTCTGTTACCGAATCAGTTTGAGTATTACCGCGATTCAAATGGCCTGCTCCCTCTACTGGCAAACGTCGCCAGGCTGTACCCGCAAGCCGCTGCTCGCACCAGCATTCAGTGTTTAACCCTATAAAACTTAAGGCAGCTACGAATGGAACTTCGAAATAAAAAATTGACCCACGACGAATTCATGACCGAAAGGCATCAGGTGTTACAAACCTGGGAAACCGGCAAAGACGTTGAGAACTTCGAAGATGGCGTGAAGTACCAGCAATCAATTCCAGAGAAAAAGCGTTTCTCCCTCGCCCTGCTGAAGGCCGATCAGGAAGGTAAAACTCTGAGCCAGCCGCGCGCAGGTGTGGCATTAATGGATGAGCATATTGCGCTTCTCAAAACATTGCAGGAAGAGTGCGACCTCCTGCCAAGTACTATCGATGCCTATACCCGTCTGAACCGCTATGAAGAAGCCGCTGTCGGGATCCAAAAATCCATCGAAGCAGGTACTTCCAAGCTGAATGGTTTACCGGTCGTCAATCACGGGGTTGCTGCCTGCCGTCGTATGACTGAATCGCTGGATAAACCGATCCAGGTTCGCCACGGTACACCGGATGCGCGTCTGCTGGCAGAAATCGCCATGGCCAGTGGCTTTACCAGCTACGAAGGCGGCGGTATCTCCTACAACATCCCTTACGCCAAACGCGTAACCCTGGAAAAATCTATCCGTGACTGGCAGTACTGCGACCGTCTGATGGGTCTGTACGAAGAGAACGGCATTCGCATCAACCGTGAGCCGTTTGGTCCGCTGACCGGCACGCTGATCCCGCCGTTCATGTCCCACTCAGTCGCGATTATCGAAGGTCTGCTGGCGCTGGAGCAGGGCGTGAAGTCTATTACCGTCGGTTACGGCCAGGTCGGTAGCCTGACACAGGATATCGCTGCTATTCAGGCACTGCGTGAACTGTCCCACGAATACTTCCATAACCATGGCTTCGACGATTACGAGCTGAGCACCGTTTTCCACCAGTGGATGGGCGGATTCCCGGAAGATGAAGCAAAAGCCTTCTCCGTTATCGCCTGGGGCGCAGCGGTTGCCGGTATGTCTGGTGCCACAAAAGTCATTACCAAAAGTCCGCACGAAGCATTCGGTATCCCAACCGCGGCAGCTAACGCCCAGGGTCTGAAAGCGTCACGCCAGATGCTCAACATGGTCAGCGATCAGAAATTCCCGCAGTGCGCTGCCGTGGAGCAGGAAGTTGACCTGATTAAGAGCGAAGTCCGCGCGGTATTGAAGAAAGTCTTCGAACTGGGCAATGGCGACATTGCGCGCGGTACGGTGCTGGCCTTTGAAGCTGGCGTGCTGGATGTGCCTTTCGCTCCTGCCGCCTGTAACGCCGGTAAGATCCTGCCTGTTCGCGATAACACAGGCGCAATCCGTATTCTTGAAGCCGGTGCCGTGCCGCTGCCGAAAGATATTCTCGCCCTGCACCACGACTACGTTGCAGAGCGCGCACATTTCGAAGGTCGCAAGCCTTCTTTCCAGATGGTCATTGATGACATCAACGCCGTATCCCACAGTAAATTAATAGGAAGACCATAATGAAAATTAAACAGGCCCTTTTCACAGCTGGCTACTCCTCATTTTATTTTGACGATCAGCAGGCCATCAAAAACGGCGCCGGTCATGACGGGTTTATCTATACCGGCGATCCGGTAACGCCTGGATTTACGTCTGTTCGTCAGGCGGGTGAATGTGTTTCCGTACAGCTGATTCTGGAAAACGGCGCGGTGGCTGTGGGCGATTGCGCAGCGGTGCAATATTCAGGTGCAGGCGGTCGTGACCCACTGTTCCTGGCTGAAAACTTCATTCCGTTCCTCAACGACCACATCAAGCCGTTACTGGAAGGTCGTGACGTTGATTCGTTCCTGACCAACGCCCGTTTCTTTGACGAACTGCGTATTGACGGCCATCTGCTGCATACCGCCGTACGTTATGGTCTGTCTCAGGCGCTGCTCGACGCGGCGGCACTGGCTACCGGTCGTCTGAAAGCCGAAGTGGTTTGTGATGAATGGCAACTGCCATGTGTCCCGGAAGCCATTCCGTTATTTGGTCAGAGCGGCGACGACCGTTATATCGCCGTCGACAAGATGATCCTCAAAGGTGTGGATGTCCTGCCGCATGCGCTGATCAATAACGTTGAAGAGAAGCTGGGCTTTAAAGGTGAAAAACTGCGTGAGTACGTCCGCTGGTTGTCTAATCGCATCCTGAGCCTGCGCACCAACGAAAGCTATCACCCGACGCTGCACATTGATGTCTACGGCACCATCGGTCTGATCTTCGATATGGATCCAGTGCGTTGCGCCGAATACATCGCCAGCCTGGAAGCCGAAGCGCAAGGCCTGCCGCTGTACATTGAAGGCCCGGTTGATGCCGGTAACAAGCCGGATCAGATCCGCATGTTAACCGAGATCACTCAGGAGCTGACTCGTCTGGGTTCCGGCGTGAAAATCGTTGCGGATGAATGGTGTAACACCTATCAGGACATCGTGGACTTCACCGACGCGGGCAGCTGCCACATGGTGCAGATTAAAACCCCGGACCTGGGCGGCATTCACAACATCGTTGATGCAGTGCTGTATTGCAACAAACACGGAATGGAAGCCTATCAGGGCGGTACCTGTAACGAAACGGAAATCAGTGCTCGTACCTGCGTACACGTCGCGCTGGCCGCGCGTCCAATGCGCATGCTGATCAAACCGGGTATGGGTTTCGATGAAGGTCTCAACATCGTGTTTAACGAAATGAACCGCACCATCGCGCTGTTGCAAACTAAGGATTAAGAGATGGCACGCACATTTAAGATCTTATCGCCTACGGCTATCCTGGGTTATGGCTTCCCGGAAGAAAGTTTTCGTAAAGCCATGGAAGAGTCACCGGATCTTATTGCTGTTGACGCAGGTTCCTCCGATCCTGGCCCTCACTACCTGGGGGCAGGTAAACCCTTTACTGACAGGGCCGGTGTGAAACGCGATCTGCGCTATATGATTGTGGCAGGCGTTAAGAACAACATCCCTGTCGTGATCGGCACAGCCGGTGGTTCTGGTGCAGCTCCGCATCTGGAGTGGTGTCGCCAGATAATCCATGAGATCGCGCAGGAAGAAAAACTGTCTTTCTCAATGGCGCTGATTCCGTCTGATGTCGACAAAGAAATCGTTCATCAGGCGCTGGATAACGGCAAAATCACCGCGCTCGATTTTGTGCCTGAACTGACTCACGAGGCCATTGAAGAGAGCACCTACATTGTCGCGCAGATGGGCGTCGAGCCTTTCCAGCGTGCGCTGAAAGCCGGTGCGCAGGTGGTCCTGGGCGGACGAGCCTACGATCCGGCCTGCTTCGCCGCTCTGCCGATTATGCAGGGCTTTGATGAAGGTCTGGCGCTTCATTGCGGTAAGATCCTTGAGTGTGCAGCCATTGCCGCCACCCCTGGCTCCGGCTCAGATTGTGCGATGGGAATCATTGACGATAACGGCTTTACGCTGAAGGCGTTCAATCCCAAGCGTAAGTTCACCGAGACTTCCGCAGCAGCGCACACCCTGTACGAGAAGTCAGATCCGTACTTCCTGCCAGGGCCAGGCGGTGTGCTGAACCTGAAGGCATGCACTTTCACCCAGGTTAACGAGGGCGAAGTGTATGTCAGCGGTTCACGCCATGAAGAAACACCGTATGCGTTGAAACTGGAAGGTGCACGCCAGGTTGGCTTCCGTTGCCTGACCATCGCCGGAACACGTGACCCGATTATGATTGCCGGGATTGACACGATTCTTGAAGAGGTAAAGGCAAGCGTTGCTCGTAACCTCTCACTGAATGACGACAGTATCCGCATGACGTTCCACCTGTACGGTAAGAACGGTGTGATGGGCAACCATGAGCCGATGAAAACTGCGGGCCATGAACTGGGAATTTTACTGGATGTCGTTGCGCCAACACAGGATATCGCTAACAGTGTTTGCTCGCTGGTGCGCTCTACCCTGCTGCACTACGGCTATGAAAATCGTATTGCGACTGCGGGCAACCTCGCCTTCCCGTTCTCGCCATCTGATATTCAGAGTGGACCGGTGTATGAGTTCTCGATCTATCACCTGATTGAAGCGAGCGATGCGCTGCGTTTTGATTTCCACATTGAACAGGTGACGCCAGAAGGAGTTCAGGCATGAAACACTCAATTTGTTCACTGGCACAAGTAATTCGTTCCAAAAACGCCGGACCGTACGAACTGGTTTTAGATATTTTATTTAAAACAAGGGAAGACTATCAGCGGGTAAAAGCCTGCGAGCAATTAACACCGCAGCTTATTGCCGGTTTATATAATGTTGAGCCTGAATTTATTCACAATATCGTCTGGTTCGATCCAGCGAATGCCGTAAAAATCGTCATGCCTCGAGATATTATTTCCGGCAACGTCGGTGACAATGATGTTTATGGTGCGCAGCAACACGCTCCATTATTAAGTATTGAGTTCGACTTGTAACAAAAAAACACAATAACAACCATTGGAGCACAGAATTCAGCTGTATCACAGTGCTTCGAATTATTCATGCGGTTGGTCACAACAGGCGTGCGTCTGAGCTGCTGTCCAGGTTCAGGCGCACGCCACCCTACACAATTCCAATTACCAGCCTTTATCCGATGGAGTACACATGAAGAAAATTAGTTTAACGAAGATGATCATATTAGGCCTGATACTCGGCATGATTGCCGGGGTGTCCATAAATAATATGGCCGCGGCTGAAACAGCAAAATCTTATGCAGCAGACATTTCCATTTTCACCACCATATTCTTACGTATGGTGAAAATGATTATCGCTCCATTGGTTATTTCAACTCTGGTTGTAGGTATTGCCAAAATGGGCGATGCCAAAACGCTGGGACGTATATTTTCGAAAACCTTCTTCCTGTTTATTTGCGCCTCTCTGGTGTCAATTGCACTGGGTCTGGTTATCGTTAATATCTTCCAGCCAGGCGCAGGTATCAACTTTGTGCCACATGACGTCGGAGCCGTTGCCGCCGTTAAGTCAGAGCCATTCACGCTGAAAGTATTCATCTCACACGCGGTACCGACCAGTATTGTCGATGCGATGGCGCGTAACGAAATTCTGCAGATCGTCGTGTTCTCAATCTTCCTTGGTTGCAGCCTCGCTGCGATTGGTGAAAAAGCCGATCCTATCGTGAAAGTGCTGGATTCACTGGTGCACGTCATGCTGAAGCTGACGGGTTACGTCATGTTGTTTGCACCACTGACCGTTTTTGCCGCTATTTCAGGCCTGATTGCCGAACGTGGTCTGGGTGTGATGGTTAGCGCCGGGATCTTCATGGGTGAGTTCTACCTGACGCTGGGTATGCTGTGGGCGATCCTGATTGGCCTGTCTACGATGATCGTCGGGCCTTGCATCGCGCGTTTAACGAAATCAATCCTCGAACCCGCTCTGCTGGCCTTTACCACTTCAAGCTCTGAAGCCGCCTTCCCGGGTACGCTGGACAAGCTGGAAAAATTCGGTGTTTCGTCAAAAATTGCCAGCTTCGTTCTGCCTATCGGTTATTCCTTTAACCTGGTCGGTTCCATGGCTTATTGCTCATTTGCCACCGTCTTTATTGCCCAGGCGTGCAACATCGAACTGAGCATGGGCGAGCAAATCACCATGCTGTTGATCCTGATGCTCACCTCGAAAGGAATGGCAGGCGTACCGCGCGCATCAATGGTGGTTATCGCTGCAACCCTGAACCAGTTCAACATTCCAGAAGCAGGTCTGATTCTGCTGATGGGTGTCGATCCGTTCCTCGATATGGGTCGTTCCGCCACGAACGTTATGAGTAACGCAATGGGAGCAGCCATTGTCAGCCGTTGGGAAGGTGAACACTTCGGCCAGGGTTGCCGTGGCTCTGCACCAGTGAAGTCCCCGGAGCAGGAACGTCCGGTTACCGAAACGGAAATCGCTTTGTCCTGACAATAGAACAACAACTAATCGTAGGCCGGATGGCGTCGTGAACGCCCTATCCGGCCTACAGGATAGTTTTCCCAACAACACCAACAGGAATGCATAATGAATAAAACAATTCTCGGCGTGAGTCTCTTTTCTTTCAGCGTCTTGTTTAGCGCAACCACATTCGCGCAAACCACGCCCGACTACGCCAAGCTGATAGAACAGGCTCATCAGAAGTACAAAAGTAACAACGATGGAAAAGTCGCCGACTACATCCCTGCTCTGGCGACCTATAGCCCGAAAAATTTTGCCATCACCATTGCGACGGTGGACGGCAAGATCTACCAGGTTGGCGATGTTAACAAACCTTTCCCAATGGAATCCCTGAGTAAAGTGTTCACCATGGCGCTCGCCATGGAGCAGCACGGTCCTCAGGTAGTGCTGGATAAACTTGGCGCCAATGCCACCGGAATGCCATTCAACTCAGGTTTAGCCGTTGAACTGACCAAAGGCGCGCCTGAAAACCCTCTGGTAAACGCCGGGGCCATGAGCACCGTTAGCCTGATCGAAGCCAAAGACAAAACCGATCGTTGGAACAAAATCCTCGACAACCTGAACGTCTGGGCCGATGCCACTCTCACCGTGAACGAACCGGTTTTCAAATCTGAAATGGAAACCAACCAGCACAATCAGGCGCTGGCCAAACTGATGGAATCCTATAACAGCTTCTATGGCAACACTGACGAAGCCGTTGAAATTTATACCCGCCAGTGTTCGGTGGATATCACCGTTGAGCAACTGGCCAAAATGGGTGCCGTACTCGCGAACAAAGGCAAATCTCCGTTCAACGGTAAACAGTTGCTGAATGAGAAATATGTTCCGCAGGTGCTGGCTGAAATGGCAATTGCCGGGCTTTACGACGGTAGCGGTAAATGGCTGTACACCGTTGGCATCCCGGCGAAAAGCGGCGTCGGCGGCGGCATGGTTGCCGTTGTCCCAGGCGAATATGCGATTGCGGTCTATTCTCCACCGCTTGATGAAGCCGGAAACAGCGTTCGTGCCCAGAAAACTATCGAATATGTCGCCGAAGCGACAAAAGCCAATGTCTTTTTAGCCAAATAACTTTACGCCGGATGGCGCTTCGCTTATCCGACCTACATCAATGCGTTAATCGTAGGCCGGATAAGCGAAGCGCCATTCGGTAAACAACACGAAGAGGTGAGAAGTAAACATGTCTAAACCATTTGTCTGGCAGGAACTCTTTGTTCAGAGTAAGGATAGTACCGAGTATGAATTACTTAGTAACCAGCACGTTACGGTAACGGAGTTAGACGGAGAGGAAGTGATCAAGGTTGCACCGGAAGCGTTAACCTTGTTAGCACAGCAGGCGTTTTATGAGGCTTCATTTTTCCTGCGCGCCGGACATTTAAAACAGATTGCCAGCATTTTGCACGACCCACAGGCCAGCAGTAACGATAAGTACGTCGCATTGCAGCTGCTGCGCAATGCAGAGGTTTCAGCTAAAGGCGTACTGCCCAACTGCCAGGATACCGGGACGGCAACCATTGTGGCCAGCAAAGGACAACATGTCTGGACCGGCGGCGATGACGCAGAAGCATTAAGCAAAGGCGTGTATTCCACCTTTACCGAAAACAACCTGCGTTACTCGCAAAATGCCCCGCTGGATATGTATACCGAGGTCAATACCCAGACCAACCTGCCCGCACAAATCGACATCAGCGCCACCCCAGGTAACGAATACCGTTTCCTGTTCGTCAATAAAGGTGGCGGCTCAGCTAACAAAGCGGCGCTGTTCCAGGAAACCAAATCCATTCTACAGCCGGAAAAACTCACTGCGTTCCTGATCGAAAAAATGAAATCACTGGGTACAGCCGCTTGTCCGCCGTATCACATCGCTTTTGTGGTTGGGGGCTTATCCGCCGACCAGGCGCTGAAAGTCGCCAAACTGGCTTCAACAAAATATTACGATAATCTACCCACCAGCGGGAACGAGCTGGGCCAGGCGTTCCGTGATACGGCGCTGGAAGCCGAGTTGCTCAATGCCAGCCGCGAGTTTGGCATCGGGGCGCAGTTTGGCGGCAAATACTTTGCCCACGATATCCGCGTAATTCGCTTACCGCGCCACGGCGGCTCCTGCCCAATCGCAATGGCCCTCTCCTGCTCTGCCGACCGTAACATTAAGGCCAAAATTAATAAACACGGTATCTGGCTGGAGAAACTCGAGCATAATCCGGGCAAATTCATTCCTGATTCACAGCGAGTAGAAAACGGTGCTCAGACCGTACAACTGGATCTGAACCGTCCGCTGCGTGACATCCTGCATGACCTTTCCGCTCTGCCCATTGGTACACGCCTGTCGTTAAGCGGCCCGATTGTTGTCGCTCGCGATATCGCCCACGCGAATATCAAAGCGCGACTGGATAACGGCGAACCGATGCCGGAATACATGAAAAAGCATATCGTTTACTACGCGGGTCCCGCCAAAACCCCGGAAAATCAGGCTTGTGGCTCAATGGGGCCCACCACCGGCGGACGCATGGATGGGTATGTCGATGCTTTCCAGGCACAAGGCGGCAGCCTCATTATGCTCACCAAGGGTAACCGCAGCCAGCAGGTCACTGATGCCTGTCACAAACACGGTGGATTTAGCCTCGGCAGCATTGGCGGTGCAGCAGCCCTGCTGGCGCAGCAGTACGTGAAAAGCCTGCAGTGCCTTGAATATCCCGAACTGGGAATGGAAGCCGTATGGATGATGGAAGTTAAAAATATGCCGGCCTTCGTATTAGTGGATGACAAAGGCAATAACTTCTTTAGCCAGTTCGAGCAGCAGCATCGCTGCGCAACTTGTCCGGCAGGGCATTAAGGAGTTTCCATGGAAGCGCGCGCCAATAACGACAGACACCGTCAGCGTCAGCAGAAGCTGAAAGAGCAGGTTGATACCCGCGTAGCGGCGGCAACGGAGAAGAAAGGGATCCTGATTGTCTTCACCGGCAACGGAAAAGGAAAATCCACCGCAGCCTTTGGCACAGCAACGCGCGCAGTGGGTCACGGAAAAACCGTTGGCATCGCGCAGTTTATTAAAGGTCAGTGGGATAATGGCGAGTACAACACCCTGCAACCACTCGGCGTTGAATTCCATATTATGGGCACCGGGTTTACCTGGGAAACCCAAAACCGGCAAGCGGATATCGAGGCGGCAACGGTTGTCTGGCAGGAAAGTAAGCGCATGCTGGCTGATGCGCATTACGATCTAGTGGTGCTGGATGAACTCACCTACATGCTTGCTTACCACTATCTGGATACCCAGGAGGTTATCAGCGCCATCGAAAATCGCCCTGCCGGTCAGAGCGTTATCGTAACAGGACGCGGATGCCACACACTGTTGCTGGAACTGGCCGATACGGTCAGTGAAATTCGCCCGGTCAAACACGCGTTTGACCGCGGTATTCAGGCACAGATTGGGATCGACTGGTAGCCGTTTTTTTGCCGGATAACGATGCTAACGCGTCTTATCCGGCCTACCCATCGTTGTAGGCCTGATAAGGCGCAAGCCATCCTCAGGCAGCCGATACCACGGACTTACTGAGCAACCAGTTACGGAAAATCTGTAAATGCTCGGATTCCGATTTCTCTTCACGCCACGTCATAATAAATCGATTCCCGGTACGCATTGGAACATCGCAAGGAATGACCATATCACCGCTGTCCAGATCGTGCTGAATGGCAAAACGTGGGAGCAGCGCAACGCCCAGATTAGAACGGACCGCCGCGATCAGCATCGATAACAAATCAAATCTCGGACCTTTATTCACTAGCGGACTGCTGACATCTGACAGCGCAAACCACTCCTGCCACCCTTTGATGCGCGTGCTTTGGTGTAAGAGCGGAAATTCGTTTAGTAATTCGTTCACCGCCAGTTTTCGTTCCGGTTCGGCCAGCAAACAGCGACTGCAAACCGGCAGAATTTCCTCTTCAAACAGGTACTCAACCCCTGACCATGGCGAATAAAAGTCTTCGCGCATGATTGCCGCGTCATACTCTCGATTGAGAAAATCACCAATATTCGCCAGGGAATGAATGTTCACGATAATATCAGGATTAAGTTTGTTAAATTCACGCAGGTTTGGGATCAGCCAGTGCGTGCTGAACGTCGGATTCACCGCCAGCTCAATAACCTGTACCGTCGGCTGCCAGGTCATTATCGTCGTCGTATCTCGTTCAAGTTTATTTAACGTTTCTTTAACGATACTTAAATAGTGTTTGCCGGCCGCATTTAAGAAAATGCGTTTTTTGGCATGATTAAATAGCGCGGTATTGAGAAAATCCTCCAGTGCATTTACCTGGCGGAAAACAGCACTTTGTGTCAAAGCCAGCTCTTCAGCTGCCCGGGTATAACTTTCGTGACGCGCAACAACTTCAAAAGTTACCAGCAACTCCGTCTTGGGTATTTTTCCTCTCATAACCTCTTCCATATGCAGCGTACAAAAATAGTTTAATTTATAAAAAATAATTCAAGCTACCCAGATAAGCACCGAGAGTTATATTTTATTTCATCCATTAATGTCATTGATCCAATCCATGATTTACTCACACTGATGGCGGATAAATATTAACCAATAATACTCAAGAGCAGCAATAAACACAATTTAAATAAGGTTAAACCTAAGCAAATGGTGCCAATAAGTTCTTAATAATTTTTCAAGTTATCTTGTTTATTGCAGAAAAAACTTTGCGAGATTAATCAATATTATCAGTGCGATAATTTTGGATAATTTCACGTTATAACTTACGGGCAAACGACTGCTTTTTATCATTCCTTGATGTAGTTTCTGCCTTTTTTTGATTGATGTGATAAAGGACACAATGTGAAAACTTTCGGAAAGGTCTGGCTCGTTGGGGCAGGTCCCGGTGATATTTCATTACTTACCCTCAAAGCAATGATGTGCATTAAACAGGCTGATGTCATTATTTACGATCGGCTGGTCAATCCTAAAATTTTGGAATGGGCATTACCTGATTGTCTGCTTATCAATGTCGGCAAAAACCCGGGTTTCCATTGTGTACCGCAGGATGAAATCAATGCACTGCTTGTCCAGTATGCCCAAACGCACAATAATATTGTGCGTCTGAAAGGCGGCGATCCGTATGTTTTTGGACGTGGGGCTGAAGAAGTTGAAGATCTCGTCGAGACGGGCATCCCGTTTGAAGTGGTGCCGGGTATTAGCTCAACCATTGGTGGCCTGACCTATGCCGGGATTCCGGTAACACACCGCGATTTCGCCTCGGGATTTCACGTGGTAACCGGTCATACGCGGGAGGGCAACCAACAGCAGGACTGGCGTCAGCTGGCCAAACTGAATGGTACGCTGGTTATCGTCATGGGTATCGCCAATCTGGCGTTTATCTGTGAGGAATTATTGATGGGTGGAAAATCAGCAGATACGCCTGCAGCGCTAATTATGTCCGCCACCCGGGATAACCAACGCCGACTGACCTGTACGCTCGGTTCACTACTGAGCAAGGCGCAGGAAGCTAACATCCTCCCCCCTGCGCTGATAGTGATTGGTGATGTGGTAACCCTGAGCGATCGGCTCTCTTTTATCCCTGAAGCCATCACGCTGCCGGAAAACCTTTACTGTGACAGTCTGGCATGACGAAAAGACTGGGGCGACGTTTGATGCGCCGCCCGGAAAACACGGCAAAAGTAACTGGTTTGTGCGTATTGGAGTTTCCGGGCAATGCTGTCTATTGAATGAACGGGATCGTGCAATAACTCCCCCGCTTTTTGCATTTTTTTCTGATTCACCCAGGTTTTAAAGTTAACGCCCTGCCGTTTCTTAAAAAAACGGCTGAAATAGTTTGCGCTTAAGCAAACGTGAGCTGCTACGGATTCCAGGGATAATTCACTATATAAATTCTCATCAATATAACGCAACGCTGCCAGAAGCTTTTTCTCGTGTCGGGAAGGCTCTGTAAAATAATGACGCATGTAACTGGTCGACGGGATAACAAACTCATCAGGTTGTTGCTGTTCTGTCTCAAAATTATCAACAATAAAATTTAATAAATTAGCTGATGCCACCAGCATATTATTATCGACTACCGCCACCTGACTCCATTCAGCTTTTATTTTTAGTTCATCCATCCATGAGTATTTATTATCAATAACGATGGTTTTATATTCCTGATATTTTGCCCGCACCTGCCCACAGAGCATAAAACCGTACAGATGCCCCTCGCGAATTAATGGCATAGAAAACAGACTTAGCCCTGCGTGGCAGCTGAGTATTCTGGGTTTAAGGTGTTTTAATCCTTCAAAAGCACAATATTTTTCACACTTTTGGCAACTCGTACAATATCGTTCATCCGCCCGCATTAATGTGCAGAACGAATTAAAGTTATGGCAATCCGAGAGAGTTTTTCCGTTAACATCAACCACAACCGTGGCTAATCCAGTCGCACTGGAGAATACTTTTGCTATCGAGAAAAAACGTTGTAGATAATCATCCTGGATTTTCAACGACACGGTATCCTCCGGCATTAATGAAATTAAAGCCGGTAATATGCAGAATTTAATCAAGAGAAAGAATGATGCTCACCGCAAAAAATAATCTCATTTATGCAGATGATTATGATCAATTGGCAAGAGAGTTAAAGCGACCTCGATAATACTCCGCTGCATACTACTGACTTCGCTTTCTCAAAGATTAACGAATCTTCACACTCTCTTGTGAGACTCTTTTCGCAACACCAAACATCTTTATCCATTATTTTCAATAGATTACTCATTTTTACTGTGAATCAATGATGTGCTTATTTGTGATAATTATCATGTGAATGTGAAAGGCCCTCCTGAATAATATGTTCAATTAGCAAACAATCTGAACGGAGTTGATCCATGGCCGTCACCACAGGCGTTATCGCCGACGATTTCACCGGCGCAACGGACATTGCAAGCTTTATGGCGCAGCAGGGGTGGCGCGTTGCACTCCTGCCCGGAATGCCTGATACCACTCAATGCTGGAATGAAGAGGTTGACGCTATCGTCATCTCGCTGAAAAGCCGCTCATTACCCGCAGAACAGGCCATCGCACAATCTCTGTCCTGTGCCCGCTGGCTGAAACAAAAGGCAGGTGTCCGCCAGATCTATTTTAAATATTGTTCGACGTTCGACTCCACGCCAACAGGCAATATTGGACCGGTCAGCGATGCGTTGATGAACGACCTGCGTACACCCGTGATCGTCCACTGCCCCGCCCTGCCGCAAAACGGGCGCACGGTGGTGCATGGCCATCTTTTTGTAAACGGCGTACTGCTTAACGAATCCGGGATGGAAAAGCATCCGCTTAATCCTATGACCGATGCCAGCCTGCCACGCCTGCTGAGCGCGCAAACGCCAGGCAAGGTTGGTTGCATCAACCTCACGACGCTGCGTCAAGGTGTGGAAGCGGTCACTGACGCTCTGGCCCAACTTCAGGCTGAAGGTATGCGTCACGTTATCGTCGATACGCTGGATGAAGCAGATCTCACCACGCTGGCGCAGGCACTCCATGCCAGCCCTCTGTTAGCCGGGGGCTCCGGGCTCGGTGGCGCACTGGCCGCCTGCACCGGAACTCAGCAAACCATGCCGCCGGACGCTTTTCCACTACCCGCTAAAACGGTGGTGTTCTCCGGTAGCTGTTCTGCAATGAGTAATCGTCAGGTCAATCGCTATAAGGCCGCAGCAGCCTCTCGTGTACTCGACGTGGCCCGCTGCCTGTCTGATACAGAACGCTACACTGATGAACTGTGTGCCTGGGCGATGACGCATATCAACGACCCATTCGCGCCGATGATATACGCCACCCAGCCGCCAGACGTACTCCAACGCATTCAACAAGAGTACGGCGAACAGACTGCCAGCCAGGCGATCGAACACGCTTTTTCCCGACTGAGCGCAAAGCTACAAGTTGCAGGTGTAAACACCTTTATCGTCGCAGGCGGAGAAACATCCGGCACCGTGGTAGAGGCACTGCAGGTGAAGCGTCTGTCCGTTGGCAAAGCCATTGCGCCTGGCGTGCCGTGGGTATTTTCCTCCGGTCTGGCGCTGGCGCTGAAGTCAGGCAACTTTGGTGACGAAGATTTCTTTTTTACAGCCCAGGAGTACGCATTATGAATCCGGTGAGTGAACACCAACTACGCGAACTACTCGTCCACTATGGCCGTTCCTTGTTTATGCGTGGTTACAGCAGCGGCGGCTCCGGCAACCTCAGCGTCAAATTGCCGGATGGCGGCTATCTGGTGACCCCGACCAACTCCTGCCTGGGTGAGCTTGATCCTGCCACGCTAAGTAGGCTGGATGCCAACGGCGTGCATCTTAGCGGCGACAAACCGTCAAAAGAGGTGCCCATGCATTTGGCGTGGTATCGGCATCGGCCATCCTGCGGCGCGGTTGTGCACCTGCATTCTCCATGGCTGACCGCGCTCTCCTGTCTGCCTTGCTCTACGCCAGAAAACTGTCTACCGCCACTAACGCCATACTATGTGATGCGCGTCGGACAGCTACCGCTGCTGCCTTATTTCAAGCCCGGCCATGAAGGCATTGCCAGCGCATTGAGTGAAATCGCGGCAGATCATACGGCTGCGTTGCTGGCCAATCACGGGCCGGTAGTAAGCGGTCGCTCGCTGCGTGAGGCGGTGTTTAACGCCGAGGAACTGGAAGACAGCGCCCGCATCTGGCTGACATTAAAACCTCTCGGCTATGTTCCGCTCTCAGAAGAGGCGGTGGCAGAACTTGAACATTCCCGGCAAGCGTGAGGTGACATAATGATCCCCGAGCAACGACGTGATTTTATCTACCGCTATGTGCACGAAAAGAATGCCGCCTCATTTAATGAACTGGCAGATCTGATGAGCGTGTCGCATATGACCGTGCGTCGCGACATTCAGTTGCTGGAAGAAGAAGGCAAAGTTATTGCCATTAACGGCGGCGTAAAGCTCAATAACCTGCTGAAATCCGAACTGCCGTGGCGGGAAAAAGCCGAGTTGAATCATGACGTGAAGCGTAAGATGGGCCAGCTCGCCGCAATGCTCATTGAGCCCGGACAAACGCTGTATCTGGATGCCGGAACGTCGTTGTTTGAAGTGGCGAAAGCGGTGGCCGCCAGCCACTGTTTCAATCTGACGGTCGTCACCAACGATTTTTCCATCAGCCACTATCTGATGGATATGCCACACATTACGCTCTATCACACCGGCGGTCTGGTGGATCAGCGTAACCGCTCATGTCTTGGCAAAAGCGCCGCCAGTTTTCTGCGCACCATTAATATTGATGTGGCGTTTCTCAGCTCATCGTCGTGGGATACCGAGCGCGGCATGTCGACACCGAGTGAAGGGAAAGCCTCGGTCAAAGAAGCGGTACTCACCGTCTCCCGGCGTCGGGTGCTGGTCTGCGACAGCAGTAAGTTTGGCAAATACGGCATGTTCCACATCTGTGGGCTGGAGCAGTTAACCGACATTATTTCTGATAACCGGTTACCGGAAAATGCGCAGCAGACTATTGCCAGCCAGGGCGTTAAGCTGCATCTGGTTGATGGCCGGGAGGGTGCACGCCATGCTGAAGTTAGCGGCTAACCTCGACTGGTTATTTACTGATTTACCGATAGAGGGTCGATTTCAGGCGGCAAAAGCAGCCGGTTTTCGCGGCGTAGAAGGGCTGTTTCTCTGGCAGCACCCGCTGGAGCATTTGCGGGCCGCTCAGCGGGAAACATCTCTGCCGGTGGTGCTGATGAACGCCCCGGCTGGCAACTGGGCACAGGGTGAACGGGGACTCGCTGCATTGCCCGGTCGAGACCAGGAATTTCATCACAGCCTGAACGTGGCGCGAGATTACGCCACGGCGCTGGGCTGTCGCCGGGTTCACGTTATGTCCGGCTTGCGCTGCAATGACCTGACGCTGCACGCCCAGCGCGACCTCCTGACGAATCGACTGCGCATCGCCTGCGATGTGATGGCAGACGCGGAAATCGATGTACTGATTGAACCATTAAATTCGCAGGATATGCCCGATTATTTTATTGACAGTTTCCCGCTGGCTGAATCTATCATTCACGAGGTTGGTAAGAAGAATATCGGCTTACAGTTTGATATTTACCACTGTCAGAAAACTCATGGCAACGTGGCGAAAAATATCGAACGCTATTTTACCCTTATTAAACATTTTCAAATCGCTTCTGTTCCTTATCGCCATGAACCAGGAACCGGGGAGTTAAATGAAGCATGGCTGTTTAATTTTATAAGAAAAATGAATTACCAGGGCTGGATTGGCTGTGAATATCAACCATCAACATCAGGGCCGGAATCATTACGCTGGATAACGCCTTACCTATAATTTTAATATCTCTGTACCGGAGGAAAAAATGTCGGATACTGTTATTATTTCGCTGGCACCCGTTGCCGCGGATTGCCCCAGAGTTATACCCGAAGAACTGGCGCAGGAAATACTCGCCAGCGTAGAACATGGCGCGTCCATCGTCCATTTACACGTTCGCGATAAACAGGGACGCCTGACGCCAGATACTACAGACTTTCAGGCAACAATTGACCGCGTTATGCGCCATTCAAACCTGATTATTCAGGCTTCTACCGGCGGCGTCTCTTCGATGTCCATCGCCGAGCGCTGCGCGCCACTGGCCTGCCCCGGCGTGGAGATGGCCTCGCTGAACGTCGGTTCCGTTAACCTCGGTGATGCGGTGTATTTTAATCCCGGTCCGGACGTGGAATATTGTTCACGGCAAATAACTGAACGCAATATTATTCCAGAGTTTGAAGTTTTTGAAATCGGCATGATAAATAACATCCTGAACCTTGAAGATAAAATAAAATTTCAAAAACCTATGCTCTTTAATATTGTTCTCGGTCACCGCGGCAGTACGCCTGCAACCGTTGATGCATTAATTGCTCTGCGTAGCATGATCCCACGCGACGCCTTATGGGGAATTACTCATTTTGGCAGAAGGAATTTCGATATTATCGCTGCCGCGGTCGCTATGGGTGCCAGTGAAGTGCGAATCGGCTATGAAGATAGTTATTATTTAAGCGCCGAAGAAAAAGCTCAGCATAATTATCAGCAGGTAGCCAAACTCGCTACGCTCATTCGCAGTATGGATAAAAAAGTTGCTACGCCGGAAATTGCGCGGCGCATGTTATCTATTCCACCCCGGCAGCAATAACAACAGCAAGGACATTTCAACATGACTATGACCACTGTTATTCACAAAACCGGACTCGGCGTCAGCGTTGCGGGCGTGGCGCTGGCGATTATCGGCGCGCTCATCCAGTCCACGGCGCTGTGGCAGCCGGGGCTGGTGATGTTCACCGTCGGATTCGCCGCCGGTGCAGGCTACTGGCCTGGTTTACGCAGCTATCAGTTTACGTTGTGGATCATCGCCGGTTTTGTTGCCGCCATGACCTGGTCTACGGATCTGATCGTCTGGGGCGGTTTCAATATCACCCATAAATGGATCGTGTTCCTTGTGATTCAGGCCACCATGTTCAGCATGGGCACCAAGCTAACGATCCAGGATTTTATTGATGTCGCCAAAATGCCGTGGGCAGTTTTTATCGGTACCTTCTGCCATTTCGTGATCATGCCCCTGCTCGGCCTGAGCATTACCCTGATCTTTGATTTTCCGCCTGAAGTGGCGGTGGGCATTTTGTTGATTGGCGCTTGCCCCAGCGGTCTCTCGTCAACGGTGATGGTTTACATCGCCAACGCCAACCTCGCGCTGGCGGTATCAATCGCCGCAGTCTCAACGCTGGCGGCAACGGTAATGACACCGTTGTGGGTTAATCTGCTGGCGGGTTCGATGATCGATATCCAGCTCACCGCGATGGTGATGGACGTGGTGAAAATCGTATTAATTCCCATCGGCGCAGCAATTCTGCATGACTATCTGAAAACCTATGCAGGCGTGCGCGGACGCCGTGTTGTCCAGATGCTGGCCGGGATCGGCGCAATTTGGCTGCTGTATATGATTGCCGGCGGCTGGGACGCGCTGTTTGGTCATGCCAGCGCCGAAGCGCAGATGTACGCGGTGGTCCTCAACTTCGTAGCAGGCGGCCTCGTTTGGGCATTGTTCTACAACTGGCTGTATGGCCACGTGGCGGGCGTGAAGAAGGTCATGCCAACCATCTCAATGATGGGGATCATTTTCTTTACCACCACCGCCGCCGCCGCCGGGCGCGACAACCTGGTGCAGGTCGGTTTCCTGCTCTGCTTCGCCATGTTGATGCATAACCTCGGCGGCTTCCTGATTGGTTATCTGATGAGCCGTTGGATCTTCCGCATGGACGTGCAGTCTGCCCGTACCGTGGCCTTTGAAGTCGGCCTGCAAAACGGCGGTATGGCGTCAGGGCTTGCCGCCGCGATGGGCAAACTGGCAACGGTTGGACTCGCATCAGCGGTGATGACACCGCTGGGTAACGTTAGCGGCTCGCTGCTCGCTAACTACTGGCGCAAAAAAGACGCCAGACAGGCGCAGGTAGCAGCAGCCAAAGATCCCGTTCAACCTGCTTGCGAAAATCTGTCGAAAGGATAATCACGATGACAACTCTCACTCTGGGACACGCCCTGCGCGCCGTAACCTATGCGCTCGAACTCGCCGAAACACGTTATGCAAATCGCCCGTTAAGCGTGGCCGTATGCGATGCCAATGGAGAACTGCTCAGCTTTGCGCGGATGGATAACGCCAAACTGTTAACCATCGAGTTAACCCAGCGTAAAGCGCGCACCAGCAGCCGCCTGGGCTGCACCACGCAGGCATTTTTACAGCGTCTGCAAAAAGAGCAGCTGGATATTAGCTATTTTGCCGATCCGCGTTTTACGGCACTGCCGGGCGGGATCCCGATTCTGCACCAGGGGAAATGCCTTGGAGCCGTCGCGGTGGGCGGTTTATCCGCGCAGGAAGATCATGATGCGGCGCTGTCCGTCGCAGAAATATTACTTAAGGAGATTGCCCAATGAAAAAGGTCGCCATGCTGCATACCAGTGCAGCCACCCTTGCGATGATGCAACAGCTGATCGCCGACATCATGCCGGAGGTCGAAGTGATGCACCTGGTTGAAGAATCTATGATTAAACAGGTGATGAAAGCCGGAGGCGTATCGCCAAATATTGCCGCCCGCATCGCCGACTATGTGCATATTGCTGAAAAGGCGGACTGCGATATCTTTATTACCGCCTGCTCTTCAATTGGTACTGCGGTGGAGCAATGCCAGTTTATGACTCCACTCCAGCTCGCGCGCATTGACTGCGCGATGGTGGAAGAGGCGATTGAAAAAGGCGAACGGATCGCCGTGTTAGCAACCGTGGCAACCACGCTGAAGCCAACGCTGGATTACGTCCAGCGTAAAGTTCAGCAAAGCGGTAAATCACGAACCATTACGCCTGTATTAATGGAGGATGCATTCCACGCGCTGCTGGCGGGAGATATGGATACCCATGACCGTATCGTCAGTGAAGGGTTACAGAGCGCCTTTACCCAGGCGGATGTCGTGATGCTGGCGCAGGCTTCGATGGCGCGCGTTTTACAACAGCTCCCTTCCCCGCCGGTGCCGGTAATGACCTCACCGGAAAGCGGAATTCGCTGGTTGAAAACGCTGGCTGAACGCTAAATTCCCGGCAAAAAAAAGGCCATCATCAGATGGCCAACCATGTCGAAACGGGACCAGCCCTTGACTATGCAGAGAGTCAGGGCTGTTTTTTTATTTCTTACTTAATAACGGTTTTCAGCGCTTCGCCGATATCGGCCAGGCTACGAACAGTTTTCACGCCTGCGGCTTCCAGCGCAGCGAATTTCTCATCCGCTGTACCTTTACCACCCGCGATGATCGCACCCGCGTGACCCATACGCTTACCTTTCGGCGCAGTCACACCAGCGATGTAACCCACAACCGGCTTGGTCACATGATCTTTAATATAAGCAGCTGCTTCTTCTTCCGCGCTACCGCCGATCTCACCGATCATGACGATCGCTTCAGTCTGCGGATCTTCCTGGAACAGCTTCAGGATGTCGATGAAGTTAGAGCCTGGGATCGGGTCGCCGCCGATGCCCACACAGGTAGACTGGCCGAAACCGTAGTCGGTGGTCTGCTTAACCGCTTCATAGGTCAAGGTACCTGAACGGGAAACGATACCCACTTTACCCGGCTTGTGAATGTGGCCCGGCATGATACCGATTTTACATTCACCCGGAGTGATAACGCCTGGGCAGTTCGGGCCGATCATGCGTACGCCAGCTTCATCCAGCTTCACTTTCACGGTCAGCATATCCAGCGTTGGGATACCTTCGGTGATGGTGATGATAAGCTTGATGCCTGCATCGATTGCTTCCAGAATGGAATCTTTGCAGAACGGCGCCGGAACGTAGATAACGGTGGCAGTTGCGCCGGTCGCTTCTACCGCTTCACGTACGGTGTTGAACACTGGCAGACCCAGATGCGTGGTGCCGCCTTTGCCCGGCGTAACGCCACCGACCATTTGCGTACCGTAAGCGATCGCTTGTTCGGAGTGGAATGTCCCCTGGCTACCGGTGAAGCCCTGGCAGATAACCTTGGTATCTTTATTAATTAAAACTGACATTATTTCCCCTCCACTGCGGCAACAACCTGCTGAGCTGCATCCGTCAGACTTTTCGCTGCAATAATATTCAGGCCGCTATCAGCCAGTTTTTTCGCGCCGAGTTCAGCGTTGTTACCTTCCAGACGTACCACGACCGGAACGTTTACACCTACTTCTGCTACCGCGCCGATGATACCGTCAGCGATCAGATCGCAACGTACGATACCGCCGAAGATGTTAACCAGTACGGCTTTAACATTGTCATCGGAGAGGATAATTTTGAACGCTTCGGTTACACGCTCTTTAGTCGCACCGCCGCCAACGTCGAGGAAGTTAGCCGGTTCGCCGCCGTGCAGCTTAACGATGTCCATGGTGCCCATTGCCAGGCCCGCACCGTTAACCATACAACCGATGTTACCGTCCAGTGCGACGTAGTTCAGTTCCCACTGTGCAGCCTGCGCTTCACGCGGATCTTCCTGAGACTGGTCGCGCATTTCGCGCAGGTCAGCCTGGCGGAACAGTGCGTTGCCGTCAGCGCCCAGTTTGCCGTCGAGGCAGATCAGGTCCCCCTGCTTGGTCACAACCAGTGGGTTGATTTCGATCAGCGCCAGATCGCGCTCCAGGAAGATAGTCGCCAGACCCATGAAGATCTTGGTGAACTGCTGAACCTGTTTACCTTCCAGACCCAGTTTGAACGCCAGCTCACGACCCTGGTAAGGCATCGGGCCTGCCAGCGGATCGAGCGCCACTTTGTGGATCAGGTGCGGGGTTTCTTCCGCTACTTTTTCGATTTCCACGCCGCCTTCGGTAGAGGCCATGAAGACCACGCGACGGGAGCTACGGTCAACAACTGCGCCGAGGTAAAGTTCTTTACCAATGTCGGTCGCGGCTTCAACCAGAATCTGATTTACCGGTTGGCCATGAGCATCTGTCTGGTAAGTGACCAGACGTTTACCCAGCCAGTGTTCAGCAAAAGCGCGAATGTCTTCTTTGCTGTTTACCACCTTCACACCGCCCGCTTTACCACGGCCACCAGCGTGAACCTGACATTTCACTACCCACGGGCCAGCGCCGATTTTAGATGCAGCTTCTTCGGCTTCACGCGGAGTAGTACAGGCATAACCCACCGGTGCCGGTAAGCCATAGCGGGCAAAAAGTTGTTTTGCCTGATATTCATGTAAGTTCATGTGTTCTGTCCATCCTTCAGGTAATCGTTATCTTTTACCCGTAGGTCTGATAAGCGTCCAGACCTACGGGGCAGGTGATACTCTTATTAACTACACGTCCAGCAGCAGACGCGTTGGATCTTCCAGCAACTCTTTAATGGTTACCAGGAAGCCTACTGACTCACGACCATCGATCAGACGGTGGTCATAAGACAGCGCCAGATACATCATCGGCAGGATTTCAACCTTGCCGTCTACCGCCATCGGACGATCTTTGATGGCATGCATACCCAGGATGGCGCTCTGCGGTGGGTTGATGATCGGCGTAGACATCAGGGAACCGAACACACCACCGTTAGTGATGGTGAAGTTACCACCCGTCAGATCTTCGACCGTCAACTTGCCGTCGCGACCTTTAACTGCCAGTTCTTTAATATTCTTCTCAATGTCAGCCATACCCAGCAGATCCACATCACGCAGGACCGGCGTGACCAGGCCACGCGGCGTGGAGACCGCCATGCTGACATCAAAGTAGTTGTGGTAAACCACGTCATCGCCGTCGATGGACGCGTTCACTTCCGGATAGCGTTTCAGCGCTTCAACAACCGCTTTCACGTAGAAAGACATAAAGCCCAGACGGATACCGTGGCGTTTCTCGAACGCATCACCGTATTGCTTACGCAGGTCCATGATTGGCTTCATGTTGACTTCGTTGAACGTGGTCAGCATGGCGGTGGAATTTTTCGCTTCCAGCAGACGCTCGGCTACGCGTTTGCGCAGACGGGTCATCGGAACACGTTTTTCGCCACGCGCGCCCAGTTGAGCCTGCGGTGCAGGTGCTGCAGCCGGCGCTTTTGCTTCGGCTTTCGCAGCCGGAGCTTTCGCCAGATGTTTTTCAACATCTTCACGGGTGATACGACCGCCGACACCGGTGCCGTTGATAGCGCTGGCTTCGAGGTTATGCTCACCCAGCAGGCGACGGATCGCCGGGCTCAGGGCATCGTTGTTCTGCTCAGCAAGAGACGCCTGCTGGCGCTGTGCCGGAGTAGAATCTTTCTCTTCAGACTTAGCACTGGTTTCTTTACCGGTGCTGTTGCCTTCACGCAGGCGACCGAGGATCTGGCGAGAAGTGACGGTTGTCCCTTCATCTTCCAGAACCGCATCAAGAATACCGTCCGCTGATGCCGGTACTTCCAGTACCACTTTGTCAGTTTCGATTTCTACCAGTACTTCATCACGACGTACTGCATCGCCCGGTTTTTTGTGCCAGGTTGCAACCGTTGCATCCGCTACGGATTCAGGCAGGTCGGGAACAAGAATATCTACGCTACTCATTATTTATCCTTTATTTAATCGACGTTCAGCGCGTCATTTACCAGATCTTGTTGCTGCTTCTGGTGAACGGACATATACCCTACTGCCGGAGAGGCAGAGGCCGGGCGACCTGCATAACGCAGAGCTGACCCAAATGGAATTACTTCACGGAAATGATGCTGGCTGCAGTACCATGCGCCCTGGTTGAGCGGCTCTTCCTGGCACCAGACAAAATCATGTACGTGAGCAAATGGTTTCAGCGCTTCCTGCACCGCTTTATGCGGGAACGGATAGAGCTGTTCGATGCGCACAATGGCGACATCTTTTTGGTCGTTCTTGCGGCGTTGCTCCAGCAGGTCGTAATAAACCTTACCAGAACACATCACGACGCGCTTCACGCCTTTAGGATCAAGTTCATCTACTTCGCCAATGGCTGGCAGGAAAGTACCATTTGCCAGTTCGTCCAGCGTAGACACCGCCAGCGGATGACGCAGCAGCGACTTCGGTGACATCACCACCAGCGGACGACGCATACCGCGCAGCGCCTGACGACGCAGCATGTGATAAACCTGCGCCGGGGTAGACGGGACGCAAACCTGCATGTTTTGCTCAGCGCAAAGTTGCAGATAACGTTCCAGACGCGCGGAGGAGTGTTCCGGACCCTGACCTTCATAGCCGTGCGGCAGCAGCATAACCAGACCGCACATACGGCCCCATTTCTGCTCGCCGGAAGAGATGAACTGGTCGATAACGACCTGTGCACCGTTAGCGAAGTCGCCGAACTGTGCTTCCCAGATGGTTAGCGTGCGCGGTTCTGCTGTGGCATAACCGTACTCGAACGCCAGCACGGCTTCTTCAGACAGCACGGAGTCCCATACGCGGAAGGTGCCCTGTCCGTTATGCACATGCTGCAGCGGCGTGTAGGTTGAACCGTTCGCCTGGTTATGAATCACCGCGTGACGGTGGAAGAAGGTTCCGCGACCGGAGTCTTCACCCGACAGACGGACCGGAATGCCTTCGTCAACCAGCGTGGCGTAAGCCAGATTCTCTGCACCACCCCAGTCAAACAGCTTCTCGCCTGCGGCCATGGCCTGACGGTCGCCGTAAATCTTGGCAACACGCGACTGCATTTCAACCGCTTCAGGTACAGTGCTGATGCGTTTTGCCAGCTCCTGCAGACGCTTCATCTCAACTTTGTTCGGGTAGTTTTCATCCCACTCGTGGTTGAGGTACGGCGACCAGGTGAAGGAGTGCATGTTCATTGGACGCCACTCTTTCACTACGCATTCGCCAGCATCCAGCGCGTCACGGTACAGATTGACCATCTCGGTCGCATCTTCCAGCGTGGCGACCTTGTCCGCTTCCAGCTTATCAGCGTAGATTTTGCGCGGGGTCGGGTGCTTTTTGATTTTCTGATACATCAGCGGCTGGGTTGCGCTCGGCTCGTCGGCTTCGTTGTGGCCGTGACGGCGGTAGCACACCAGATCGATGAAGACATCGCGTTTAAAGGTATTACGGAAATCCAGCGCCAGGCGGGTCACGAAAGCGACCGCTTCCGGGTCATCCGCGTTCACGTGGAAAATCGGCGCCTGAACCATCTTACCGATGTCGGTACAGTACGGTGTAGAACGCGCATCCAGCGGGTTAGACGTAGTGAAGCCCACCTGGTTGTTGATAACGATGCGAACGGTACCGCCCACTTCGTAACCACGCGCTTTCGACATGTTCAGGGTTTCCTGAACCACGCCCTGCCCGGTAACTGCCGCATCACCGTGAATGGTGATTGGCAGGACTTTATTGCTGCTCGGCTCGTCCAGACGATCCAGACGTGCACGTACAGAACCGATAACCACCGGGCTAACGATTTCCAGGTGCGACGGGTTAAACGCCAGCGCCAGGTGCACCAGGCCGCCTTCGGTTTCGATATCTGATGAGAAGCCCATGTGGTACTTCACGTCACCGGTGCCGAGATGTTCTTTATGTTTGCCCGCAAATTCGTCGAACAGTTCCTGCGGGCGTTTGCCCAGTACGTTAACCAGAACGTTCAGACGACCACGGTGCGCCATGCCCAGTACCACTTCACGGGTACCGCTGTTACCGGCGTGGCGGATCATCTCTTTGAGCATAGGGATTAACGCATCGCCGCCTTCCAGCGAGAAGCGTTTCGCGCCCGGGAACTTAGCGCCCAGGTAGCGTTCCAGACCTTCTGCTGCGGTCAGTTCACTGAGGAAGCGTTTCTTCTCTTCGCTACTGAATGCGGCACGGCCAGACTCGATACGCTGCTGAAGCCAACGTTTTTCTTCGGTGCTGGTGATGTGCATATACTCGGCGCCAATTGGGCCGCAGTAGGTTTGTTTCAGCGCAACAACCAGGTCGCTCAGCTTCATCGTGTCTTTGCCGCCGGCAAAAGAACCTACGTTAAAGCTTTCCTGGAAATCCGCATCGGTCAGATCGTGGAAAGACGGGTCCAGATCGGCCACATTTTCTTGCTGCCACAGTCCCAGCGGATCAAGATTCGCATGCTGATGACCGCGGAAACGATAGGCGTTAATGAGCTGCAGGACTTTAACCTGCTTCACATTGGCATCAGGGTCGGAAATAGAAGAAGAGTAACGTGGGGTAATCAACGCCTGTCGACGGAAATAATCACGTGTTTTTGAGTGAAGTTGATCCGGTTTGACTCCGGTACCAGGTAACTGCTGGAACGTCGAACGCCAGTTAGCATCTACCGAGTCAGGGTCGGTTAAGAAGTCTTCATAGAGCTGTTCTATCCAGCTCTGGTTCGAGCCAGAGAGGTAAGAAGAGTCCAACCAGGCTTTCAAAGCGCTGTTCTGCATCGTGATCCCTTAAGCATTTGTATGCTTACTTCGCCGTGGATACTACCACGCACACCGATGTGCGTGCCGGGGTTCACTTGTTGCGGACTGTCGTGTCATCTGCGTCCGCTAAGGAACCTTTAAAAACTGTCTAATAATGTGGCAGTTTTTAGAGGTTTCCTGCACTTAAATTGCCTGATGGCGCTTCGCTAATCAGGCCTACAAGGTACGTAACCCGTAGGCCGGATAAGACGCTACGTCGCCATCCGGCAACCACTACAGCTACTTACGCACTACGTTTGAGCAGCATCGACTTAATATGGCCAATGGCGCGCGTCGGGTTTAGTCCTTTCGGACATACGCTGACGCAGTTCATGATGCTATGGCAGCGGAATACGCTGAAAGCGTCACTTAAACCTTCCAGGCGGCTGTCGGTCTCGGTATCGCGGCTATCAATTAAGAAGCGATACGCTGCCAGCAGGCCTGCCGGGCCAATAAACTTGTCCGGGTTCCACCAGAATGATGGGCAGGACGTTGAGCAGCATGCACACAAAATACATTCATACAGCCCATCGAGCTTCTCACGCTGCTCTGGCATTTGTAAATGCTCACGAGCTGGCGGATTTTTCCCATTATTCAACAAGTAAGGCTTAATCTTCTCATACTGTGCGTAGAATTGCCCCATGTCTACCACCAAATCGCGCACAACCGGTAAACCCGGTAGCGGGCGAATGACAATTTTTTTGCCCGGCTGATTCAGCGCAGAAATAGGAGTGATACAGGCCAGTCCATTTTTGCCGTTCATGTTCAGACCGTCGGAGCCACAAACCCCTTCACGGCAGGAGCGACGAAACGACAGCGACGGATCTTTTTCTTTCAGCTGCATCAAGGCATCCAGCAGCATCATGTCGCGCCCTTCTTCCGCCTCCAGGGTGTAATCCTGCATGCGCGGAGCGTCGTCAACATCCGGGTTATAGCGATAAACTGAAAACTCGAGTTTCATTGTCCTGTCTCCGCATTAATAAGTACGAATCTTCGGCGGGAATGCCGGGCGCAGCTTCGGTTCCATATTGACTTGACGTCGCGTCATGGATTCCGACTCTGGCAGGTACAGGGAATGGCACAGCCAGTTTTCATCATCACGTTCCGGGAAGTCGAAGCGGCTATGCGCACCACGGCTTTCGGTACGGAAGTTTGCAGATACTGCAGTGGCGTACGCGGTCTCCATCAGGTTATCCAACTCCAGACACTCAACGCGCTGGGTGTTGAACTCGCTGGAGGTATCGTCCAGACGGGCATTTTTCAGGCGTTCGCGGATCGCTTTCAGCTCTTCCAGACCTTTCGCCATCGCATCGCCTTCGCGGAATACCGAGAAGTTGTGCTGCATACATTCTTGCAGCGCTTTGCGAATCGCCACCGGGTCTTCACCGTTACGGTTACCGTTCCAGCGGTTCAGACGCGCCAGAGAAGCGTCGATTTCATCTTCGGTCGCATCCAGCAGGTCACCCTGCTCAGCGATGGACTCCTGCAGATGCAGACCAACCGCACGACCAAATACTACCAGGTCCAGCAGCGAGTTGCCGCCCAGACGGTTGGCGCCGTGAACCGACACGCAGGCGATTTCGCCGACGGCAAACAGCCCTGGGATCACCACATCTTCGCCCTGCTCATTCACGGTCAGTGCCTGACCGGTTACTTTGGTCGGAATACCGCCCATCATATAGTGGCAGGTTGGGATAACCGGAATCGGCTCTTTGACCGGGTCAACGTGAGCAAAGGTACGAGACAGTTCGAGAATGCCCGGCAGACGGGATTCCAGCACTTCTTTACCCAGGTGGTCGAGTTTCAGTTTGGCGTGCGGACCCCACGGGCCGTCGCAGCCGCGACCTTCGCGGATTTCGATCATGATGGAACGCGCCACCACGTCACGACCCGCCAGGTCTTTCGCATTCGGGGCATAACGCTCCATGAAGCGCTCGCCGTGTTTGTTCAGCAGGTAGCCACCTTCACCACGGCAGCCTTCTGTTACCAGAACGCCTGCACCGGCGATACCGGTTGGGTGGAACTGCCACATCTCCATATCCTGCACCGGCACGCCAGCGCGGATAGCCATACCAACACCGTCACCGGTATTGATGTGGGCATTAGTGGTGGACTGATAAATACGGCCAGCACCACCGGTCGCCAGCACGGTCGCACGGGCTTTGAAGTAAACCACTTCACCGGTTTCGATACACAGCGCGGTACAACCGACAACGGCGCCATCGGCGTTTTTCACCAGGTCCAGCGCATACCACTCGGAGAAGATGGTGGTATGGTTTTTCAGGTTCTGCTGATACAGCGTGTGCAATAGTGCATGACCGGTACGGTCGGCCGCTGCCGCAGTACGTGCCGCCTGCTCGCCGCCGAAGTTCTTCGACTGTCCGCCAAACGGACGTTGATAAATTGTGCCATTGTCGAGGCGAGAGAACGGCAGCCCCATGTGGTCCAGCTCCAGAATCGCTTCCGGACCGGTTTTACACATATATTCAATAGCGTCCTGGTCACCAATGTAGTCCGACCCTTTAACGGTGTCGTACATGTGCCATTCCCAGTTATCTTCATGGGTATTACCGAGCGCAACGGTGATGCCACCCTGCGCGGATACGGTATGGGAACGGGTTGGGAACACTTTGGAGAGCAGCGCACAGGTCTGACCGCTCTGGGAAATTTGCAGCGCCGCGCGCATACCTGCGCCGCCGGCACCAATCACAACAGCATCAAATTCTCTGACTGGCAGTTTCATTACACACCCCACACCACAACAAATCCATAAATGACGTAAACCACCAGCGCAACAACGATAGCCAGTTGCAGAATCAGGCGCACAGCCAGAGGTTTAACGTAGTCGGTCAACACCTGCCACATGCCGATCCAGGCATGAATCAAGATGGAGAAAAGTGCCAGCAGGGTGAAGACTTTGGTGAATGCCGATGAGAAGAAACCGGTCCAGACTTCATACGTCAGCTCGCCGCTGGTGGCGAAGAAACCGACCATATAGATGATGTATAACGTCAGAACGATAGCGGTAGCACGGACCAGAATGAAGTCATGTACGCCGTTGCGTCCTAATGCGGAGGCGTTGCTTACCATACGAGGACTCCTGCGAGAAGTGAAAGCACGACAATGATAACGAAACAAATTTTGGCGGAGCGTGTCCCTGCTTCGAGGGTTTCTTCGATATAGCCAAAATCCATCAACAGATGGCGAATGCCCATTACGGCGTGATATGCCAGCGCAATCAGGATCCCCCACAGAATTAACTCCACAAAGAAGTTATTCATAATGGATGACGCGGTGAGGAAACCTTCAGGGGAGGAAAGGCTGGTACCCAATAACCACAACAGAATCCCGACCGCCACAAAGGTGATCACTCCGGATACGCGATGGAGAATGGACGCTATCGCCGTGATTGGGAACCGGATCGTTTGCAGATCCAGATTGACAGGTCTTTGTTTTTTCACATTTCTTATCATGAATAACGCCCACATGCTGTTCTTATTATTCCCTTTAGACTTCGGGTACAGAAGATGAAGACACCTGTAGCCTGAAAGACGACGGGATTTCCTTCCTCCGGTCTGCGTGCGGGTCAGACAGCGTCCTTACTATAACTACGCGTCATATAAAACACTGCTTCCAGATGCTAAAACGACACGTTACAACGCTGGTTGGCTCGGGATTGCAGGGTATTCCGGAGACCTGGCGGCAGTATAGGACGTTCACAAAATCATTACAATTAACCTACATATAGTTTGTCGGGTTTTATCCCGAACAGTGACATAGGTCACGATAACAACATTATTTTAATTTTTAATCATCTGATTTGACAATCATTAAACAAAGTTGTTACAAACGACACCAGAAAAAGCATATAATGCGTAAAAGTTATGGGGTCACTCTTTCACCGGAGATTTAGTTATGTAACAGTGTGGAAGTATTGACCAATACCTTCAGGACAGTTATTAGTGATAGACAGGTTAAATAATTCGGATTGCTAAGTTCTTGATTTGCAGTTTATTCGCCATGAAAAGACCGTTTTACCTGCAAGCGCCCATAGCTCTGTACCCAGGTCATCCCCTCTTTCGCAGAGCGGCGAGCCAAATAACAAACTGGTAACGGTTTATTGATGCACGAAGGCAAATTTAAGTTCCGGCAGTCTTAAGCAATAAGGCGCTAAGGAGACCGTAAATGGCTGATACTAAAGCAAAACTCACTCTAAATGGTGACGCTGCTATTGAACTGGATGTGCTGAAAGGTACGCTCGGTCAAGATGTTATTGATATTCGTAGCCTCGGCTCAAAAGGGATGTTTACTTTTGACCCAGGTTTCACCTCTACCGCATCCTGCGAATCCAAAATTACTTTCATCGACGGTGACGAAGGTATTTTGCTGCATCGCGGCTTCCCGATTGACCAACTGGCGACAGAGTCCAACTATCTGGAAGTGTGTTATATCCTGCTGTACGGCGAAAAACCGACGCAGGAAGAATACGACGAGTTCAAAACCACAGTCACTCGCCATACCATGATCCACGAGCAGATCACCCGTCTGTTCCACGGTTTCCGCCGCGACTCTCACCCGATGGCCGTTATGTGCGGTGTTACCGGAGCGCTGGCAGCGTTCTATCATGACTCGCTGGATGTAAACAACGCACGTCACCGTGAAATCGCCGCCTTCCGCCTGCTGTCCAAAATGCCAACCATGGCAGCGATGTGCTACAAATATTCCATCGGGCAGCCGTTCGTGTACCCACGTAACGATCTCTCCTACGCCGGTAACTTCCTGAACATGATGTTCTCTACGCCGTGCGAAAAATACGAAGTGAATCCGATTCTGGAACGCGCAATGGACCGTATCTTAATCCTGCACGCTGACCACGAACAGAACGCCTCAACCTCTACCGTACGTACCGCGGGCTCTTCTGGCGCTAACCCGTTTGCCTGCATCGCGGCTGGTATCGCTTCCCTGTGGGGACCGGCACACGGCGGCGCAAACGAAGCTGCGCTGAAAATGCTGGAAGAAATCAGCTCTGTTAAACACATTCCGGAATTTGTTCGCCGCGCGAAAGACAAGAATGATTCCTTCCGCCTGATGGGCTTTGGTCACCGTGTTTATAAAAACTATGACCCGCGCGCTACCGTCATGCGTGAAACCTGCCACGAAGTGCTGAAAGAACTGGGTACCAAAGATGATCTGCTGGAAGTGGCGATGGAACTTGAGCACATTGCGCTCAACGACCCGTACTTCATTGAGAAGAAACTCTACCCGAACGTAGACTTCTACTCCGGCATCATCCTGAAAGCGATGGGTATTCCGTCCTCCATGTTCACCGTGATCTTCGCCATGGCACGTACCGTTGGCTGGATTGCACACTGGAACGAAATGCACACCGACGGCATGAAAATCGCGCGTCCGCGTCAGCTGTACACCGGTTACGACAAGCGCGATTTTAAGTCTGATATTAAGCGTTAATTGTCTGCCGGATGGCGCTAGCGCTTGTCCGGCTTAAAGTTATAAACGCTCCCAGGCCGGATAAAGCAGTGATGCCTGTGTCCGGCCTGTTTTTATTTGATCCACATTATTTTATTCTTATCGTGCTTTCTCTATGATTTACTGAGATTTCTCACATTTTACTCAGGAGCATGGGATGCCTGTTTTGCAGTGGAGCCTGTTGTTTGTGCTATCGCTCCTTCTTTCCCTGCTCTTTCTGTTTATCCATCTTCCAGGCCCCTTGCTGCTCGGTTCGATGATCGTCGGCATCATCTTCAGTATGCGCGGCATCTCGCTGCACCCTCCTCGCTGCACATTTCTTGGCGCACAGGCGATTCTCGGCTGTATGATTGCCCAAAATCTGACTGGTTCAATCTTTACAACCCTTGCAGCCCACTGGCCGATGGTGATTGTTATCCTGCTGGCAACCCTTATCAGCAGCGCGATAATCGGCTGGCTGCTGGTTCGCTATAGTAATCTACCGGGGAATACCGGTGCGTGGGGCTCGTCACCAGGCGGTGCAGCGGCAATGGTCGCAATGGCCCAGGATTATGGCGCCGACATCCGGCTGGTGGCGTTTATGCAGTATCTGCGCGTACTGTTGGTGGTCGGCGCGGCAGCGCTGGTCACTCGGCTGGTGATGGGCGACCAGGCCCAAACAATCAGTGAACAAATCATCTGGTTTCCGCCGCTAAGCGGCAATCTTTTCAGCACTCTGATGCTGGCCGCCGTTGCCGGCACGGCTGGACGCCTACTGCGTATTCCCTCTGGCGTTATGCTATTGCCAATGCTGGTGGGTGCCATGCTGAATGCAAGCGGAGTGATGGTGATTGAACTGCCGGAATGGCTACTGGCTATAGCCTACATGTCAATTGGCTGGCAAATCGGTCTTGGCTTTGACAAGCAGATCTTTTTGATGGCATTACGACCACTGCCACAGATCCTGTTGTCCATTTTTTCACTGATGGCGATCTGCGCAGCCATGGCCTGGGGACTGGCGCATTACATGCAGATCGACTTTCTCACTGCCTATCTGGCAACCAGTCCTGGAGGAGTGGATTCTGTTGCGGTGATCGCCGCAGGAAGCCACGCTGATATGGCGCTCATCATGGCGATGCAAACCCTGCGACTGTTCAGCATTTTGTTAACTGGCCCCGCAGTCGCGCGGTTTATTTCGGTGCACGCACCAAAACAACCCGCTTAGTGCTGACAACCCGGGCACCAGTAAAAGGGGCGCGAAGAGAGCATCGTTTTCTCGATTATTCCACCACAACGCTCACAGGTTTCGCCGTCCCGATGAAAGACCTTGAAGCGAAACAACGCACCGTGATGTTTATTCTCATCGACCAGGCCGCGGGTAGTATAAGACAACCGCGGAATATCAAGCAGCGCATGTGCCAGTTGATCCAGTTGCTCATCACTAAGCTGCGACGCTTTATGCTGCCCGGTCAACCCAACCTGCCAAAGGATCTCTACCCGCAGGTAGTTACCTAACCCCGCCAGAAACGCCTGGTCCAGTAGCAGACCAGAAAACTGGCGATTGCGAAATCGCGGAGATAACAGACGCGCTTTAACCTCATCGGGCGTTAAACGTAAATCCAGTACATCCGGCCCTACCCGTTGCAGGAACGGGTGGGTGGTGAGCTGTTCTGGCGTCAGCATTTCGATATCAGACGCACTATAGAGCAGGATAGTTTTGTCGTGTGTCTGCAGCCTGACGCGCAGTACCCGCGAAGTTTGCGGAATTTTGCCTGTATCAACCACTCGCCACACGCCATAGAGCTGATTGTGACTGTACAGCGTCAGGCCATTAGAAAAATGGGTCAGTAATGCTTTCCCTCGCGTTTCAAGCTGGGTAACACGTTGCCCAATCAGTTGAGATTGATACGGTTTTAACTGCTCAAAGGCAAACCAGACATCCGTCAGGGGTTTGCCTTTGACTGCCGCCTCCAGGTTATCCGCCGCGCGGCGGATCTCCGGGCCTTCAGGCATAATACTGTCCTTTGTTAATGTGTTGCGCCGCCCGTCACTGCGATATCGCTTTCCACCTGCAAAGCGGTGGCAATCGCAATCTCCAGCGCACGGCGCACCGTTTCTGTCGCCATACTTGGCGCCCCGGGATGCTGTGCAGCCTGTTGCGGCAAATAAGGGATATGAATAAAGCCGCCCTTCACCGCCGGTACGTCGCGTAGTTTATGCAGCAGGCCATACATCACGTGGTTACACACGAAAGTACCCGCAGTCTGGGAAACCGAGGCAGGAATTCCCGCGTTGCGCATGGCGACAATCATCGCTTTAATCGGCAACGAACTAAACCATGCCGCCGGGCCATCGACCACAATCGGCACATCGACCGGCTGTTGCCCCTGGTTATCCGCAATACGCGCATCGTCAACGTTAATTGCCACGCGTTCCACGGTGATATCCGTGCGACCACCCGCCTGCCCCACCGCCAGCACCAGTGATGGCGACAACGCGTCAATCGCGGCGTTGAGTACAGCGAGAGACTCGCCAAAGACACACGGTAGTTGGCGGGCTATTACGCGGCATCCGCCGATAATAGCATTGTCGAGGCTCGAGACCACTTCCCAGGAAGGGTTAACTGACTCGCCGCCAAAGGGTTCAAATCCCGTGATGAGTACTGTTTTCATCCTTCCTCCTTACAGGAACATCAGGAAATACATCAGGAACACGTTGACCAGCAGCAGCAGTATGCCGGTTGGCACCTGCGCTTTAATCACCGCATTTTTGTCCGGTAGTTCCAGCAACGCTGCAGGAACAATATTAAAGTTCGCCGCCATCGGCGTCATCAGCGTCCCACAATAGCCGGAGAACATACCAATCGCCGCCATTACCGCTGGGTTGCCGCCGTGTTGCAGTACGAGGATTGGAATACCAATCCCAGCGGTCACGATCGGGAAAGCAGCAAACGCATTACCCATAACCATGGTCAGCAATGCCATGCCGATGGTGTACACCGCCACCGCGATAAAGCGACTATCCACCGCCAGATATTCCTGCGTCAGGTATGAAATGCCGCTACCGACACCCGCCGCTGTAAACAGCAGCCCAAGCGTAGCCAGAATCTGCGGCAGAATGAACGCCCAGCCAATGGAGTCCAGCAGACGGCGTGCCTCCTGAATCGGTTGATGCACCCGCTCATGGGTCATTTTTATCGCCATCGCCAGACCAATCAACGAGCCCGCTGTCATTGAAAAGAGTGTTACCAGCGTGGCGTGATTACCCGGCCCGAACAGCGCATCCTGTAAGCCCGGAATATGGTTGAACATCAGTACGCCAATGACCGTTACCACCGGGATCGCTAATGCCGGGAAAAACAGGCGGTTGCCCAGGCGGCTGGCGCTTTCTTCGCGTTGTTGCTGCGTGCGTTGATGGTAGCTTCCCAGCTTCACACCGCCAAAACCCGCGATCAGGGCCAGCACAACCACCGCAACGCCGACGGCAATATGCACTGCGCGTTTATCGCCAAACAGCGAGTATGTCCAGTCACCAAGCAGAAACAGTACGCCATATATGCCCCAAAACAGGCCTGTGGTGAAACGGCGCGGGTTTGCTTTGTCCTGCCAGGACATCAGCGCCACAATCAGTAATACCGCACCTGCCAGCCAGTAGAGATAGCTTTGTTGAAAATTCATTTCGCTTCCCCTTTCGCTGCGGCATTCGCTTTCGCCACTTCACGTTGCAAATAGCTATCCAGACGCCACAAACGCGTGCCGTGGATCAGGAAAGCACAAATTGCCGTCGGGATCCCCCACAAGGCGATATGCAGCGGTTCGGTCTGGATCCCACCAGACTCCAGCATAAAGTTGTGCATGAATATGATCGCGCCGAAGGCAACAAAGATATCTTCACCGAAAAACAGCCCGACGTTATCGGTCGCCGCTGACATTGCGCGCAGGCGATAGCGAACCGCGCCGGGTATCTCGCCGTGATTTTTCTCGGCGGCCCCTTCCGCCATTGGCGCCAGCAGCGGGCGCACCATCTGCGGATGCCCGCCCAGACTGGTCAGCCCTAACGCAGCGGTCGCTTCGCGAATGAACAGATAGACAATAAGCAGACGGCCACTGGTGGCACTGCGGATTTTCGCAATCCACGCCTGAGCGCGCTCTTTGAGCCCGTGACGTTCCAGCAGGCCAATAACCGCCAACGGGATCAGCAGGATAAACGGCAGGTTGCGGGTGTTAAGAAAACCTTCACCCAGCTTCTCGAGGATGGTGGCGATCGGCATATGCGCCGCCAGTCCCGTGACGATCCCGGCAATAATAACCACCAATACCGGATTAAAACGTAAAAGAAATCCGACCACGATGACGGCGATCCCCGTCAATGGCCAGAGAGAAATTACCTCTCCCATAATTCATTCCCGTATATGTTGTTGTGTAATATATTGTTGTTTTGTATGGTAAATCTTATGCACCAATTTCAATATTGCATGCATTAAAGGCGCTACGCAAGCGACGGGCAAAAGCGAGTGCGTGCTCGCCATCCCCATGAATGCATACCGTCTGGGCGGTCACGCTTGCCCATGTTCCACTTTGGCTTTTTACTCTACCGGATTGCACCATTTCTAACGTTTGCGCCAGCGCCTGCTCTTCATCCTCAATCAGTGCGCCCGGCTGGCTGCGAGGTACCAGACTGCCATCGGCCTGATAACCCCGATCGGCAAAAACCTCCTGACGCGTTATCAAGCCATAGTGTTCTCCAGCGCGAATCAGTTCGCTTCCCGCCAGCCCGACCAGAACCAGCGACGGATCGCAGGCATGAACCGCTTTCGCAATCGCATCGGCCAATTGAGGATCTTTCGCCGCCTGGTTATAGAGCATGCCATGCGGTTTGACATGGCGCATCACGCCACCTTCTGCCCGCGTGATGGCAGCCAGCGCGCCAATTTGATACAGCGTCTGTGCATACACCGTTTGCGCAGGCAGGGTCATGGCGCTACGACCAAAATTTTCCCGATCCGGAAAGCTGGGGTGCGCGCCTACCGCCACACCATTTTTTAACGCATCACGCACGCTTGAGAGCATAGTTTGCGCATCGCCGGCGTGAAACCCACAGGCGATGTTGGCCGATGACACCAATTGCAGCAACGCTGCATCGTTCGCACATCCCTCACCGAGGTCTGCATTGAGATCAATTTTCATTGTTAAGTCGCCATGCTAACTGTTCCAGATAACGCTGCTGGTCGTACCGCGCCTTCAGCGCTTCCTCCAGCGAACACTGCACAAAATGAATCGGCTGACCGAGCGGGATCTGCGCCAGATGATACATATCTGCCTCGATAATACAGGCGATGCGCGGATAGCCACCCGTCGTCTGAGCATCGTTCATCAGCACGATTGGCTGGCCATTATGCGGAACCTGCACCACGCCGGGGAGCAAACCATGCGACAGCAGCTCGCGATCGGTCGTGCGCGTCAGCGGCTGCCCCTGAAGACGATACCCCATACGGTTACTTTGCGGGCTAAGCTGCCACGGCGAGCGCCAGAAAGAGGCCTGCGATACCTCATCAAACTCCTGATATTCAGGGCCGGGCAGTGCGCGAATGAGATTACCCCACATCAGTTGTTTTACACCTTGTGGCCCGCTGAATTGCCGGGTAGATATGCCAATCGCCAGTCGATCGCCATCACGCAGCAGACGCCCTTCAAACCCACCAATGCCCACTTTCAGATCGGTACTACGCGAGCCCATCACTTCGGGAACATCGATACCGCCCGCTACCGCCAGATAACTGCGCATGCCATGAAGAGGACGTTTTAGCGTCAGACGCTGCCCGGCTTTTACCGGTAACCGCCATCCGCTCCATACGGGAGTTCGATCCAGATGCGCTTCGCATCCGGCACCGGTCAGCGCAAACCAGCCATCGGCTTCAAACTCCACCACCAGTTGCCCCAGCGTGATTTCCAGCGCTGCGGCATTCGCATCATTACCCACCAGCAGGTTAGCCACGTTCAGCGCCGGTTTATCCAGCGCGCCACAGTGACTAATTCCGGATTGACGAAAACTATGGCGTCCCCCGTCCTGTACTGAGGTGTACATGCCAGCGCGGATGATGTTTAACATATCCCCTCCTTCTGCGGGACAAAACGCACAGTATCGCCAGCCCGTAACAGAATCGGCTCCTCCCGTTTTGGATCAAATAACGAAACGGAGGTACGCCCAATCAATTGCCATCCACCGGGTGTGGCAAGCGGGTAGATCCCCGTTTGAGATCCACCGATACCGACAGAACCTGCCGGAACAAGCAAACGCGGTTCCGCACGTCTGGGGGTATGCAGCTGTTCAGGTAAGCTCCCGAGATAGGGAAATCCCGGCTGAAAACCGATAAACCACACCACATAGTCAACTGACGCATGAAGTTCGACGACCTGCTTGTCGCTTAATCCACTGTGTCGGGCGACCTCTGCCAGATCGGGGCCAAACTCACCACCATAGGTCACAGGTATTTCAATAAAACGTGAATCCGGCTCTAGTGCTTCGCTCTCTTCCCACCAGCGTTGCAGGCGTTCAATCGCATCCAGCGCCAGTGTTTGCGGGTCGCGCAGGGTAACCGTGATATTGTTCATTCCCGGAATAGCTTCAAGCACATTCGGGGCGTCAACTAAACGCTGAGCCAGACGCCAGATGCGTTTCTGAGTCGCCAGCGTGATGGGGGGCTCCAGTTCAAGAACCACCGCCGTTTCACCTAACAGATAACAACGCGCTCGCTGCACTTTCATCCCTCTTTGTTACGCTGGATTAGGAATATCGATAAAGGTTATGTCCAGATCGGTATTTTCATTCAGCCATTCGCTTAATGCGCGAATGCCGCCGCGTTCGGTCGCATGGTGACCGGCAGCATAAAAATGCAGCCCCTGCTCGCGGGCTGAGTGAATGGTTTGCTCAGAGACTTCACCGGTAATAAAGGCGTCGACACCAAATCGGGCTGCGCTATCAATAAAACTTTGACCGCCCCCGGTACACCAGGCAACGCGCTGAACTTTCTCCGGCCCGGTATCACCGCACCATAACGGTTTACGGCCTAAACGCGCTTCAATCCACGATGCCAGCTCCAGTCCCGGAACCGGCATGGAGAGTTCTCCCCATGGCACCAGCGGTTCAATTTCCCCCATCACGGTGATTCCCAACAGCGCGGCCAACTGCGCGTTATTCCCCAATTCCGGGTGTGCATCCAGCGGCAAGTGCCAGCCATACAGGTTGATATCATTTTCTAACAGCGTTTTCAGACGATTGCGCTTCATGCCGCGAATAACCGGAGATTCGCCTTTCCAGAAATAGCCGTGGTGAACAATAACCGCATCCGCTTGCTGGCGTACCGCCTCGTCCAGCAATGCCTGGCTTGCAGTCACACCGGTCACGATTTTATGCACCGTCTCTTTGCCCTCAACCTGCAAACCATTCGGCGCATAATCGCTAATGGCGGCGCTGTTTAGTTTGTCGTTGATCAGTTGTTCCAGTTCGGTGTTTTTCATCATCGTCCTCGTAGTCATCATTTCTGCCTGCTCAATCAGCAACACAGCTTAGGTTAAAATAGCGTCCCCGCCTGCGTTCGTCGATAGCCATTTCACTGACACATAAAGAAACAATCACACCCGCTTTGAACGTGATTTGCTTACCACTACGCGATCTAATTCATGTATATTTATGCAATCAGACAGCATATTGCAAAAATAATCAGATCTGTATCAAAGTTACAACTTTAAGGAAACACACTCGCGCAGCACGTTCAGCCAGTCGCGAGGCATTTACTTCGAGAAAATAATGAATAAACAAGCATCTCAACCACGGGCGATATACTACGTTGTCGCGCTACAAATCTGGGAATACTTCAGTTTTTACGGCATGCGTGCGCTGCTGATCCTGTATCTCACTAACCAGCTTAAGTACGACGATAATCACGCATATGAACTGTTCAGCGCCTACTGCTCGCTGGTCTATGTCACCCCTATTCTCGGGGGATACCTGGCCGATAAAGTGCTCGGCAATCGAATGGCGGTGATGATCGGCGCATTTTTAATGGCGGTAGGACATCTGGTATTGGGTGCCAGCGAAATGGCTCCGGCGTTCCTCTATTTGTCGCTGGCGATAATTGTCTGCGGTTACGGTCTGTTTAAATCAAATATCAGTTGCCTGCTGGGCGAGTTATATCAACCTGAAGACCCGCGTCGCGACGGTGGATTCTCTCTGCTCTACGCCGCCGGTAACATCGGTTCGATCATCGCACCAATTGCCTGCGGATACGTGCAGGAAGAGTACAGTTGGGCGATGGGCTTTGCGCTGGCTGCCATCGGCATGCTGGCAGGGCTGGTGATTTTCTTATGTGGTAATCGCCATTTCGCCCACACCACCGGCGTCAACAAGGCCGTTCTATGTGCTAAAACCTTTATTCTGCCAAACTGGGCCTGGCTGTTAGTTCTGCTAGTTACCACACCGCTGCTGATTACCGTGCTGTTCTGGAAAGAGTGGTCCGTTTATGCACTGATTGTTGCCACTGTTATTGGTCTGGCAGTTCTGGCGAAGATTTATCGCCAGGCACAGACGCAGAAACAACGCAAAGAGCTGGGGCTTATCGTCACGCTGACCTTCTTCAGCCTGTTGTTTTGGGCCTTTGCTCAACAGGGCGGCAGTTCGATCAGCCTGTATATCGACCGCTTCGTTAACCGCGATATTCTGGGGTATTCCGTCCCTACCGCGATGTTCCAGTCGGTTAACGCTTTTGCTGTTATGCTGTGCGGTATCGTACTGGCGTGGGTAGTCAAAGAAAGCGTGAGTGGCAATCGTACCGTACGTATCTGGGGTAAATTTGCCCTTGGCCTCGGCTTAATGAGCGCTGGGTTCTGTATTCTAACCTTGAGCGCTCGCTGGTCCGCTGCTTACGGCCACTCTTCCATGCCGCTGATGGTACTTGGGTTGGCGGTCATGGGCTTTGCCGAACTGTTTATCGATCCGGTGGCAATGTCACAAATTACGCGTATTGAGATCCCTGGTGTTACCGGCGTATTAACCGGCATTTATATGCTGCTTTCCGGTGCCATCGCCAATTACCTGGCAGGTGTTATCGCCGATCAGACCTCACAAGGCTCGTTTGATGCTGCGGGCGCTATCAACTACTCCATCAATGCCTATATTGATGTCTTTAGTGAAATTACCTGGGGCGCGCTGGCCTGTGTGGTGCTGGTGCTGCTGATTTGGCTGTACCAGTCGCTTAAGTTCAGAAACCGTTCACTGGCGGTAGAATCCTGAGTGTAGGGGCCCGATGATGTAATCTGATTCGGGCTTTTTTTCAGGAATTACGCATAGCTGGCAGTCAACTCCTCTTCAGAAAGACCTGTAACCAGAAGCACCATATTGCGATCTATTCCCTGCTCCAACATAGTTTGCGCTATACGTAATGCGGCTTCTCGTTTGCCTTGCTGCAACCCTCGCTGCAACCCTTCCTGTAATCCATCTAAACGTAACCGCTCGGCAATCGTCATCAGCTTCTCCTTATGTTGGGGGATCCGTTGCGCCATCTCTTGTATAAATTCATTAAAGCGAGATTCATCGCCGGATTGCAGGATGTAATTAAACATCGCCTGTAGTTGCGTGTCATTAGCGCACCCTGTAAGTAACAGCGTGGCCAGTTGATCTACCAGCCCCATCAAATCCCGCTGACGGATATGTTTTTGCATTAGTTCCAGCAGTGCCATTCGCCTGTGAGCCATGATTTCGTCATCGGGCACCACTGTGATATCCACCAATGGAAATGCGCTGGCATAAAGTTGCCGTGCCGTTACAGGATCGGTAAACGCATCAAGCCAGCACAGTGAGTACGGATACGGACTTCGACAGCCATGATAAAACAGCATGGGTATCACAATCGGCAGTTCTTTGTGCCCGGCATCCAAATGACGCTGCATCGCCGCTATTGCGTAACGCAGCAGACGAAAAGCCATATGCGGATCGGCTGAACTCTGGTGTTCTATAACCACGTATACATAACCTTCACCATCGTGCGTATGCACAGACCAGAGTACGTCGGAGTAGCGGGTACGTAAATCCGCTTCAATAAAGCTTTCTGACTCCAGCTTCAGCGTATTTAAATCGCAAAGCGTTTGCAGATCTGCGGGTAGATGAATTTCGAGGAAGTCCCGAGCTGTTTCTGGATGATGTAAAAACGTTTTAAATACCGCATCGTGCGGTGTAGATGTCGTTGGTGTTGTCATCAAATTCCGTCACCTGAATGAAGATGACGGCACTTTACTGCTGGCGGAAAACATCTTCATCAAGGCATTAGCAGCCTTGCGTACACGCTTCAGCGCTAAATGCCCCCCACTGCAACATATTCATTCTGCTGGAAGGTATTACGCAGAAATCCGCTGCGTGCTTATCCCTTACGTGCCGCCTCATATGCCGCCAGCGTCGCCAGCCTTGCCTGTTTATGATCCACAATCGGGCGAGGATAACTCAGTGTTACCTGCGCTTTTTCAGCCCACGACCACGGTTCATGAATGGCTTTACCCGGCACGTCGCGCAGTTCCGGCACCCACTGGCGGATAAACTCACCGTCACGATCAAATTTTTCGCCCTGCGTCGTGGGGTTAAAGATACGGAAATACGGTGCGGCGTCGGTTCCGGTTGAGGCTGCCCACTGCCAGCCGCCGTTATTGGCCGCCAGGTCGCCATCGATCAGTTGCGACATGAAATATTGTTCGCCTTTACGCCAGTCGATCAGCAGGTCTTTCACTAAAAAACTGGCGGTAATCATTCGTAAACGATTATGCATCCAGCCCGTGGCGTTGAGCTGACGCATGGCCGCATCCACAATGGGGTAGCCCGTATTCCCTGTTTTCCAGGCCTGAAAATGCGTCGGATTATTCTGCCATTGCACGCGATCGGTCCAGCGAATAAAAGGTTGATACCGACACAGCGCCGGATGGTAAGTCATCAGATGACGATAAAATTCGCGCCAGATAAGCTCATTCAACCAAACGCTGCCTGCCCCATCCTCAAGCGCCTGCGGCTGCTCCACGAGCAGTCGATTCAGGCACTGGCGCGGTGATAGTCCACCTGTCGCCAGGCTCGCGGATAATCGACTGGTTCCATCAATCGCCGGAAAGTCACGCAGTTGTTCATATTCTCCGGCGGCCTGCTGGCAAAAATGGCGTAACTGCGCGATGGCCAATTTTTCTTCTGCCGGAAATTGCTGCGAATCAAAATCCTGCTGCGGGTAGCTCAGCGTGATGGATGTTAATGGAGAGTCAAGAGCACCGCTTTCTCTCACCTTCGGCGCACTGACACATTCTGGGATCCCGTCTTTTATCCGCTTCAGCCAGGCATTTTTAAACGGCGTAAAGACTTTATACATCTCGTGATTACCGGTCATGACCGCCCCCGGAGGCAGGATCACGCTGTCGTCAAACCCTTCGCACACCACCTGAGGTATTGACTTTTCAACGGCAGCATCACGCTGGCGTTCGTTTATTTCATATTGATAGTTATAAAATATTCGACTGACGCCATGCTGTACGCAGACGTTTTTGACGGTTTCCACACTGGTCGCAAAATCACCGACTTCATGAAACAGAAGCGGGATGCCCTTTTCTGCCAGCGCCGTTTGCAACGCGTTCAACTGCGCGTTAACCAATGCCGCCTGACGTGGGGCCATATCATGCGCCTTCCACTGTTCAGGCGTGGAGATATAGAGCGCGAGTACATGTGCAGAACGATCCCGACAAGCCGCCGCCAGCGCGAGATTGTCATGCAGGCGTAAATCACGCCGAAACCAGACCAGATGCGTGGTCATAACACTCCCTGATAAAAATTAATCATTGCCCTGTAAACGCCAAATCGCAGGCCAGAGTTCAAAATAACGTTGCCCGGACAACCAGGTGTTCGGGTGCTCAGCCATATAGTGTTTGAGGAGCATTAAGGGTGCAAGTAGCGGCTGCGCCTCGCGTCGATAGTTATCGATTATCGAGGTCAATTCCTGACGTTGACGCAGATCGAGCTGATTACGGAAATAGCCCTGTACGTGCATCAATACATTGGTATGGTTACGCCGGGTAGCAGGATTTAATAACAGATGGATCAATCGTAGGCGATACTCGGTAAAAAAAGCATCGAGATCTTGCCATTCATGGATTGCGGCAACGAAGGGGCCAAGCTCCCGATACTCTGGCTGGGAATGCGCCAGTAGTACCAGTTTGTAGCGGGTATGATAGTCAATTAATGCGCCCCGCGTTAATTTTCGCTGACGCAGGCGGTGCAATTCATGCAAAGCGTAAACACGTATTAATGTATTTTCGTCGAACTGAGGTGCCTCACTCGCTTCTGTGGTCAGACAGGTGCGGATACCAACAGGAATTCTCGTGCTCATCGCCACTCCTTATCCGTTACTCAGATAAGTGTAGACCTCGGCGTATAAAAAAACCGCCACATTGCTGTTGGCGGTTTTCTTGAACAATAACGACAACTTAATAGAAGTCGCAGGTGGCTTTTTCAGCCTGCTCCATCCACACCGGTTTATCACTGGTTTTGGACCAGACGCGGTGCAGATAGCTGTAAAAACGGGCGCGGTCTTTCCAGAACAACATGACCGGCAGCGCCAGCACGCCCGCCACAACGGCAAAGGTACGGCGCAAGAAAACAATGTGTGCTGGATATTCTTTATAAAAGTCCATAATCCTCTCCCATATATCTGTTCGGTGAATCGCACCGGAAAAATAAACTTGGTTAACTGATGAAAATAATACCGCCTTGTGTGTAATTTTGCTACTCATCCGACCACTTATTTTTATCTATTGATGCTCCGTTTAGCTAAAAACCGTAACTAAGTTACATAAAGGTTAAATTAATACTAATCATTAGTTAAATAATGGTCTTTGCCATTTTTATACTTTTTTTACACCCCTCCCACTGATTTTTGCGAAATCTTTGCAAGCAAAAATCTACGCTCTGGTTATCACATTTATGCCACTGGAGGTGCACCGTGAGTGCAGGCGTGATAACCGGCATTGTGCTGGTCTTTTTATTATTAGGTTATCTGGTGTATGCCCTGATTAATGCGGAGGCGTTCTGATGGCGGCCCAAGGATTTTTACTCATTGCCAGTTTCTTGCTGGTACTGTTTATCATCGCCAGACCGCTGGGTTTTGGCTTGGCTCGGCTGATCAATAATACGTCCCTGCCGGGCCTGGCTGGCGTGGAACATCTGCTCTGGCGCGGTCTGGGCATCTCGCAGCAGGAGATGAACTGGCGGCAGTATCTGTTGGCGATCCTCGCGCTCAATGTGCTGGGGTTGCTGGTCCTGTTTTCAATGCTGATGGCGCAAAACCTGCTGCCGCTAAATCCGCAACAGCTACCTGGGCTTTCGTGGGATTTGGCGCTCAACACGGCGGTAAGTTTTGTCACCAACACCAACTGGCAATCCTATGCTGGCGAAACCACCTTAAGCTACTTCAGCCAGATGGTCGGGCTGACCGTGCAGAACTTCCTGTCAGCGGCAACCGGGATTGCGGTGATTTTTGCCCTGGCCCGTGCCTTTACTCGCCAGAGTATGAACACGCTGGGCAACGCCTGGGTCGATCTGGTTCGCATTACGCTGTGGATCCTGCTCCCCATTGCATTGCTCATTGCGTTGTTCTTCATTCAGCAAGGTGTGCTGCAAAACGTGTTGCCCTATCAGCCCATTACTACCCTTGAAGGGGTGAAACAGCTGCTGCCGATGGGGCCCGTCGCCTCACAGGAAGCGATTAAGATGCTTGGCACTAACGGGGGCGGGTTCTTTAACGCTAACTCATCACATCCGTTTGAAAACCCTACCGCGTTGACCAATCTGGTACAGATGCTGGCCATTTTCTTAATTCCTACCGCGCTGTGTTTTGCCTTTGGTGATGTGGTTGGCGATCGTCGCCAGGGGCGGACCCTGCTGTGGGCCATGTCGCTGATATTTGTAGTCTGCGTAGCCGTGGTGATGTGGGCCGAAGTTCAAGGCAACCCGCACCTGATGGCATTCGGTGCAGACAGTAATATCAACATGGAAGGCAAAGAAAGCCGCTTTGGCGTGCTGGCTACGAGTCTTTTTTCCGTCGTGACGACAGCGGCATCTTGCGGCGCTGTCGATGCGATGCATGACTCCTTCACCGCGCTGGGCGGGATGGTGCCGATGTGGCTAATGCAGATTGGCGAAGTGGTCTTCGGTGGTGTCGGTTCGGGCCTGTACGGCATGTTGCTGTTCGTGTTATTGGCGGTGTTTATCGCGGGCCTGATGATTGGTCGCACGCCGGAATATCTGGGTAAGAAAATAGACGTGCGTGAAATGAAAATGACCGCGCTGGCGATTCTGGTCACCCCTGCGCTGGTGCTGCTCGGTACGGCGATAGCGATGATGAGCGACGCCGGACGCAGCGCCATGCTCAATCCTGGCCCACATGGCTTTAGTGAGGTGTTGTACGCCGTATCGTCTGCCGCGAACAACAACGGCAGCGCCTTCGCCGGATTAAGCGCCAACAGCCCGTTCTGGAACTGTCTGCTGGCCCTGTGCATGTTCTTCAGCCGTTTCGGCGTGATCATCCCCGTGATGGCAATTGCCGGATCGCTGGTCAGTAAAAAGATCCAGCCAGCAAGTCCAGGCACGCTGCCTACCCACGGTGCACTGTTTGTCGGGTTGTTAATCGGTACGGTGTTACTGGTTGGCGCCCTCACCTTTGTTCCTGCCCTGGCGCTTGGCCCGGTCGCAGAATACCTGTCATTACACTGAGTGATGCGGAGCACATGACTATGAGTCGCAAGCAACTGGCGCTGTTCGAACCCTCTCTGGTCGCACAGGCGCTGATGGATGCCGTGAAAAAATTAAGCCCACATACCCAGTGGCGCAATCCGGTGATGTTTATCGTCTGGCTGGGCAGTCTGCTGACAACCCTGTTAACGGTGGCAATGGCAACAGGCCATATGCAAGGCAATCCGTGGTTTACCGGCGCGATAAGTCTGTGGCTGTGGATTACCGTTCTGTTCGCCAACTTTGCCGAAGCGCTGGCGGAAGGACGCAGTAAGGCTCAGGCTAACAGTCTGAAAGGAGTGAAGAAAACCGCTTTTGCTCGCAAACTCCGCGAACCGAAATACGGTGCCGCCATGGATCACGTTCCGGCGGAGGATTTGCGCAAAGGAGATATCGTGTTAGTAGAAGCGGGCGATATTATCCCGTGTGACGGCGAGGTCATCGAAGGTGGCGCATCGGTGGATGAAAGCGCCATTACCGGTGAATCCGCGCCGGTCATTCGTGAATCCGGTGGTGATTTCGCCTCCGTCACCGGCGGGACCCGCATCCTCTCCGACTGGCTGGTGATCGAATGTAGCGTGAACCCTGGTGAAACGTTCCTCGACCGGATGATCGCCATGGTTGAAGGCGCGCAGCGGCGTAAAACGCCGAATGAAATCGCCCTGACGATCCTGTTGATAGCCCTGACCATCGTTTTTCTGCTGGCGACCGCCACGCTGTGGCCATTTTCCGCCTGGGGTGGTAGCGCGGTTAGCGTCACGGTACTGGTTGCCCTGCTGGTGTGTCTGATCCCCACCACCATCGGCGGGCTACTCTCCGCAATTGGCGTCGCCGGGATGAGCCGCATGCTGGGCGCGAACGTCATCGCCACCAGCGGACGTGCAGTAGAAGCTGCGGGTGACGTGGACGTACTGCTGCTGGACAAAACCGGCACCATTACGCTGGGTAACCGCCAGGCTTCAGATTTCCTGCCCGCCCAGGGCGTGGACGAAAAAACGCTGGCCGACGCCGCGCAGCTTTCATCGCTGGCCGATGAAACCCCAGAAGGCCGCAGCATCGTGATTCTGGCTAAACAGCGCTTTAATCTGCGTATTCGCGACGTGCAATCGCTGCACGCCACCTTTGTACCGTTTACCGCCCAAAGCCGAATGAGCGGGATCAACATCGACAACCGTATGATCCGCAAAGGGTCGGTCGATGCTATTCGTCGTCACGTTGAAGCCAACGGCGGCCACTTCCCTGCCGACGTGGAGCAGAAGGTCGAAAACGTCGCACGCCTTGGCGCTACGCCGCTGGTGGTTGCCGAAGGCTCCCGCGTGCTGGGCGTGATTGCCCTGAAAGATATTGTAAAAGGCGGAATCAAAGAACGTTTTGCCCAACTGCGTAAAATGGGCATCAAAACGGTGATGATCACCGGCGATAACCGCCTGACCGCTGCCGCGATTGCGGCAGAAGCCGGGGTAGATGACTTCTTGGCTGAAGCCACGCCGGAAGCCAAGCTGGCGCTGATTCGTCAGTATCAGGCGGAAGGTCGTCTGGTGGCGATGACCGGCGACGGAACCAATGACGCCCCGGCGCTGGCGCAAGCCGACGTGGCGGTCGCCATGAACTCCGGGACCCAGGCCGCGAAGGAAGCAGGCAATATGGTGGATCTCGACTCTAACCCCACCAAGCTGATTGAAGTGGTGCACATTGGTAAACAGATGCTGATGACGCGTGGTTCGCTGACCACCTTCAGTATCGCCAACGACGTGGCGAAGTATTTCGCCATTATCCCAGCCGCGTTCGCCGCCACCTACCCGCAGCTCAATGCGCTTAACGTGATGGGTCTGCATTCGCCGGATTCGGCGATCCTCAGCGCAGTTATCTTTAATGCGCTGGTTATCGTCTTTCTGATCCCGCTGGCGCTTAAAGGCGTGAGCTACAAACCGTTATCCGCATCCGCAATGCTGCGCCGTAATTTGTGGATCTATGGTCTGGGTGGTCTGGTTGTACCGTTTATCGGTATCAAAGCAATTGATTTACTGCTGACCCTGCTGGGTCTGGTGTGAGGTTTCAGATGAGTGGATTACGTCCTGCATTATCAACATTGATTTTCCTGATGCTTATCACCGGCGGGGCTTACCCGTTGTTGACCACCGCGTTGGGGCAGTGGTGGTTTCCCCACCAGGCTAACGGCTCGCTTCTACGCGAAGGTCAAGTCGTTCGCGGCTCTGCGCTCATTGGGCAACATTTTACCGCTGCCGGTTATTTTCAGGGACGTCCGTCTGCTACAGCAGAAATGCCCTATAATCCAATGGCTTCAGGCGGCAGCAATCTGGCAGCCAGCAACCCGGAACTGGATAAACAGCTGCAAAGCCGGATAGCCGCGCTGCGTGCTACTAACCCGCAGGCAAATCCTGTCGTTCCGGTAGAGCTGGTAACGGCTTCTGCCAGCGGGCTGGACAACAACCTGACACCCGCCGCGGTGGCCTGGCAAATCCCCCGCGTGGCGCAGGCTCGCAACCTCAGCGTTGAAGAAGTCACGCGCCTGGTTGCACAATACACGCAAAAGCCGTTGGTCAGTTTTATCGGCCAGCCGGTGGTGAACCTGGTAGAACTTAATTTAGCGCTGGATAAGCACTGAGAAAAAGGACATGCATAACGAACCCTTACGCCCCGACCCCGATCGCCTGCTGGAGCAGACCGCTGCCCCGCACCGCGGAAAACTGAAAATTTTCTTCGGCGCGTGTGCAGGCGTCGGTAAAACCTGGGCCATGCTGGCAGAGGCCCAGCGGCTGCGGGCGCAGGGGTTAGATGTGCTGATTGGCGTGGTGGAAACCCACGGACGCAAAGAGACCGCCGCGTTGCTGGACGGTCTCAGCATCCTGCCGCTAAAGAGACAGGCGCGCCATGGTCGTCATATCAGCGAGTTCGATCTCGACGCGGCGCTGGCCCGCCGTCCGGCGCTCATTTTGATGGATGAACTGGCGCACAGTAATGCGCCTGGCTCACGCCACCCTAAGCGTTGGCAAGATATTGAAGAACTGCTCGAAGCCGGTATTGACGTTTTTACTACCGTCAACGTGCAGCATCTGGAAAGCCTCAATGATGTGGTCAGCGGCGTCACCGGCATTCAGGTTCGCGAAACCGTCCCCGATCCTTTTTTCGATGCCGCCGACGATGTGGTGCTGGTCGATCTTCCCCCCGACGATTTGCGCCAACGCCTGAACGAAGGCAAGGTCTATATCGCCGGTCAGGCGGAAAGAGCCATCGAGCATTTCTTTCGCAAAGGGAACTTGATCGCGCTACGTGAGCTGGCCCTGCGCCGCACGGCCGATCGGGTTGACGATCAGATGCGTGCCTGGCGAGGGCGTCCGGGGGAAGAAAAAGTCTGGCATACCCGTGACGCCATTTTACTGTGCATTGGACACAATACCGGCAGCGAAAAACTGGTGCGTGCTGCCGCGCGTCTGGCAGCGCGCCTCGGCAGCGTCTGGCATGCAGTGTATGTCGAAACGCCAGCGCTGCACCGACTGCCCGAAAAACAGCGCCGGGCAATCCTAAGCGCTCTGCGGTTAGCCCAGGAGCTGGGTGCAGAAACCGCCACCCTTTCCGATCCCGCTGAAGACAAGGCGGTAATCCGCTACGCCCGTGAGCATAATCTGGGAAAAATTGTCCTCGGACGTCCGACTACACGACGCTGGTGGCGCAGTGATTCCTTTGCTGACAAACTGGCCCATCGCGCACCGGATCTCGACCTGATGATTGTTGCGCTCGATGAGCCACCTTCGCGCCCTGTTCTACAAACTGCAGATAACCGCACCTTTAAGGATAAATGGCGGGTACAAATTCAGGGTTGTGTGGTTGCCGTCGCGCTGTGCGCCATCATTACGTTGATTGCCATGCAGTGGTTGATGGCCTTTGACGCCGCCAACCTGGTGATGATCTATTTATTGGGCGTGGTGGTTATCGCCCTCTTTTACGGACGCTGGCCGTCGGTGCTGGCAACTTTTATTAACGTCGCCAGCTTCGATCTCTTCTTTATTGCTCCGCGTGGCACGCTGGCCGTTTCCGATGTCCAGTACCTGCTCACCTTCGCCGTGATGCTAACGGTAGGGCTGGTTATTGGTAATCTGACCGCCGGAGTGCGTTATCAGGCGCGGGTGGCCCGTTATCGTGAACAACGTACGCGCCATTTGTATGAGATGTCGAAAGCGCTGGCCGTCGGACGGAGTCAGCAAGATATCGCCGCCACCAGCGAGCAGTTTATTGCCTCAACGTTCCAGGCCCGCAGCCAGGTTTTACTGCCCGGTGAGAACGGTAAGCTGGCCCCTCTCACCCATCAACAGGGGATGACGCCGTGGGATGATGCCATTGCCCAATGGAGCTTTGATAAAGGGCAACCGGCAGGCGCAGGTACTGACACTTTGCCAGGTGTGCCGTATCAAATATTACCGTTAAAAAGTGCCGACAAAACGCATGGGCTGCTGGTTGTGGAACCGGGAAATTTACGCCAACTGATGATCCCCGAACAGCAACGCCTGCTGGAAACTTTCACTTTACTGGTCGCCAGTGCGCTGGAGCGTCTGACGCTGACTGCCAGCGAAGAGCAAGCCCGGTTTGCCAGCGAGCGCGAAAGCATTCGCAACGCGCTGCTCGCCGCCCTTTCCCACGATTTACGTACGCCGCTAACGGTGCTGTTTGGTCAGGCAGAGATCTTAACGTTGGATCTGGCAAGCGAAGGATCGCCGCACGCGCGCCAGGCCAGTGAGATTCGCCAGCACGTCCTTAATACGACCCGACTGGTTAATAACCTGCTGGATATGGCACGAATTCAGTCTGGCGGCTTTAATCTTAAGAAGGAGTGGTTAACACTGGAAGAGGTGGTCGGCAGCGCCCTGCAGATGCTGGAGCCAGGACTCTCTGCTCCTATTAATTTGTCGCTACCAGCACCGTTGACGCTGATCCACGTCGATGGCCCACTCTTTGAACGGGTGCTGATTAATCTGCTGGAAAACGCCGTTAAATACGCAGGTCCAGCGGCGCAAATCGGTATTGATGCCAGCGTCGATGGCGAGCACCTGCAACTGGACGTCTGGGATAATGGTCCCGGCATTCCATCGGGTATGGAGCAGCGAGTTTTTGACAAGTTTTCCCGGGGAAACAAAGAGTCATCGGTACCGGGCGTTGGGCTGGGGCTGGCAATCTGTCAGGCCATTGTGGACGTGCACGGCGGTACGATTTCCGTCCACAATCGCGCACAGGGAGGAGCATGTTTCCGTGTTACACTGCCCCAGGAAATCCCCCCTGAACTTGAAGATTTTCATGAGGATATGTGACGAACGTACTGATTGTTGAAGATGAACAGGCTATCCGTCGCTTTCTGCGCACCGCGCTGGAAGCCGATGGTCTGCGTGTATATGAAGCGGAAACGCTGCAACGTGGTCTGCTGGAAGCCGCCACGCGAAAACCCGATCTCATCATTCTCGATCTCGGTCTGCCGGACGGTGACGGCATTGATTTTATTCGTGACCTGCGACAATGGAGCGCGATACCGGTAATTGTGCTCTCAGCCCGCAGCGAAGAAAGCGATAAAATCGCCGCTCTGGATGCCGGTGCCGATGACTATCTCAGTAAACCCTTTGGTATTGGCGAGCTACAGGCGCGATTACGCGTGGCATTGCGCCGCCACGCCAGCGGCGCGTCTCCCGAGCCGGTGGTGCATTTTTCCAACGTAAAAGTAGATATCGCCGCCCGCCTCGTACATCGTGGAGATGAAGAGATTCATCTGACGCCGATTGAGTTTCGCCTGTTAGCGGTACTGCTGAATAATGCCGGAAAGGTACTAACGCAACGCCAACTGTTAAATCAGGTTTGGGGACCGAATGCCGTCGAACACAGTCACTATCTGCGAATTTACATGGGACACCTGCGCCAGAAGCTGGAACAGGACCCGGCGCGTCCGCGTCATTTTCTGACCGAAACCGGGATTGGTTATCGGTTTATGCCGTGAATCTAAGCCGAATAAAAAAAGCCGGATCAGCACAAAGCTATCCGGCTTTTTTATTCATACCGGATAGCGACGCTAGCGTCTTATCCGGCCTACGGTTTACGCGTTTTTCAGCACTTCGCTGACGATCTCAACCGCTTCTTTTTCAATCTGCTTGCGATGTTCTTCACCGAGGAAGCTCTCGCAATAGATTTTATAAGCGTCTTCGGTGCCGGACGGACGAGCGGCAAACCAGCCGTTGTCAGTCATCACTTTCAGACCGCCGATAGAAGCACCGTTGCCCGGTGCCGCCGTCAGACGTGCGGTGATCGGGTCGCCCGCCAGCGTGCTGGCACTCACCATTTCCGGAGACAGCTTAGACAGCGCCGCTTTCTGTGCAGAGGTCGCACTTGCCTGCAGGCGGTTGTAGCTCGGCGCACCAAAGCGGGCAGCCAGTTCGTTGTAGTGCTCCTGCGGATTCTTACCGGTCACTGCGGTAATTTCTGCCGCCAACAGGCACATGATGATGCCGTCTTTGTCGGTCGACCACGGTGTACCGTCGAAACGCAGGAAAGATGCCCCCGCGCTCTCTTCACCACCAAAGCCAAAGCTGCCGTCGAACAGACCGTCAACAAACCATTTAAAGCCAACCGGCACTTCGACCAGTTTACGCCCTAAATCATTCACCACGCGGTCAATCATCGCCGAGGACACCAGCGTCTTACCAACGGCAACGTCTTTGCCCCACTGCGGACGATGCTGGAACAGGTAGTTGATCGCCACCGCCAGATAGTGGTTCGGATTCATCAGCCCTGCCGGGGTGACGATACCGTGACGGTCGTAGTCTGGGTCGTTGGCAAAGGCCAGATCGAACTTGTCGCGCAGCGCCAGCAGGCCCGCCATCGCGCACTCGGAGGAGCAGTCCATGCGGATTGCGCCATCTTTGTCGAGATGCATGAAACGGAAAGTCTGATCAACGTGATCGTTAACGATAGTCAGGTTCAGGTTGTAGTGCTTAGCAATACGCTTCCAGTATTCGATACCGGAACCGCCCAGCGGATCGACACCCAGTGTCAGACCCGCTTTTTGGATCGCTGCCATGTCGACGATGTCAGCCAGTCCTTCAACAAACGGCTGAACCAGATCCTGCTCTGTTACATGACCAGATGCCAGCGCAGCGTCCAGCGACATGCGCTTCACGCCTTGCAGACCGTCAGCCAGCAGCGCGTTGGCTCTGTCTTCCACCACTTTGGTGACGTTGGTATCTGCCGGACCACCGTTTGGCGGGTTGTATTTAATGCCGCCATCTTCCGGCGGGTTGTGGGACGGCGTGATCACAATGCCGTCAGCCAGCGGGCCGCCTTTTTTATTGTGGACCAGGATAGCATTCGACACAGCAGGGGTTGGCGTAAAGCCGTTATTTTCCTGCACGATGACGTCAACGCCGTTCGCCGCCAGCACTTCCAGTACAGAGATAAAAGCCGGTTCAGACAGCGCGTGGGTATCCTTGCCCACATAGCACGGGCCAGTAATCCCGTTTTTCGCACGTTCTTCAGCAATCGCCTGAGCGATAGCCAGAATATGCGGCTCGTTAAAACTATGACGACCTGCACTGCCGCGATGTCCGGACGTACCGAACTTAACGGCGTGCTCAGCGTTCCCTGCTGTTGGTTTCAGTACATAGTACTGTGCCGTCAGTTGGGCGACGTTAATCAAATCACTCTGTTGCGCAGGTTGACCTGCACGGTTGTGGATTGCCATTGCCTGGTCCTTCTAATGCAAGGATTAAATTGTTCCGCAAACCTTTTCAATCAATTCCGCAGGGAATTGCATTGACTGCATGATGTGTTCAACCATGCTGCATTTACGGCCGGTATTGGTGTTGGTGATCACCCAGTACGGCGTGCCTGGCACGTGTTTCGGTTTGGTTTGATTACCATTTTTCAGCAGCGTCTGTTCATCCGCTGCAAAATAAACGCGCGTACGGCCATGCAACGATTCCGTTGCTTCGGCGAACGCGTTTTGATCCAGTGAATAGAGTGTAGACAGCACCAGCATAAAGCGATTTACTGCTTTCTTCTGTTCCGCGTATTCGTCGGACAGCAGCAGTTCACGCATCGCGCGCACTTTATCTTTTACGGGGTTAACCGGCTTAGCTTCCACGACAGGTTGCACAGCGCGGACTTCTTTGACTATCGGAGTGACAGGCTGTGATGCGGCGGAAAATTTCAACATACGCCGTAAAATGTCGGATGCGCTCTCGCCAATATGCTTGGTGTGGCTGGCAATATAGCTATAGAGTTCATCATCAACTTCAATCGTTTTCATCTTAATCCAGTGCAGTGTTTAGCTGAATACAAGTTGTCGGGGTAAACACACGTAGTGTAAAGGCAAATCCCAACAGCGGATAGCGTCAAGCCTGGTGGCCAGCAAAACTCAGAGTAACCGTAGTTGTTGCAGCCATGTGGCAGAATGGTCAACATGATACCCTAACCCGTGAGTGTGAAAAAAAGAACTTTGCCATGAAATTGAATATCCGAGCGCAATCTGCGCAAAACCTGCACAATAATTCCCCCATCGTCCTGGTTCACGGCCTGTTTGGCAGTCTGGATAACCTGGGGATCCTGGCGCGCGATCTGGTGGTCGATCACGATATCATCCAGGTCGATATGCGAAATCATGGCCTCTCCCCTCGTTCCCCTGAGATGAATTATCCGGCCATGGCGCAAGATTTGCTGGATACGCTGGACGCTCAGCAAATAGAAAAGGCGACCTTTATTGGTCACTCGATGGGGGGGAAAGCCGTCATGGCGTTAACCGCGCTGGCTCCTGATCGTATCGATCGACTGGTGGCCATTGATATTGCTCCGGTCGACTATCATGTTCGCCGTCACGATGCGATCTTTACCGCTATTAATGCCGTAACCGATGCCCAGGCCACTTCGCGTCAGCAGGCGGCCAGCGTCATGCGTCAGCATCTGCATGAGGAAGGCGTAATCCAGTTTCTGCTGAAATCTTTCGTCGACGGCGAGTGGCGTTTTAACGTTCCCGTGCTGTGGGATCAGTATCCTCATATCGTCGGTTGGGAAATCATTCCTGCATGGGAGCACCCGGCGCTGTTTATCCCTGGCGGCAACTCACCGTATGTTACCGAAGCGTATCGCGAACAACTGCTGGCGCAATTCCCTCTGGCTCGGGCGCATGTTATTGCTGGAGCCGGTCATTGGGTGCATGCGGAAAAACCGGAGGCGGTGCTGCGCGCCATCCGTCGTTATCTGAACGAACAGGCTAACTGATTAAAAACTCAGCGTCTGCGCGCGATTACGCGCGTGGGCGTTGGCGTGTCCCCCCTGCTGATGTATTATGGCGCGCTATCCATCCGGGCAGACGCCTGGCTGATTGTTTCCCCGAAGTCACCAAGATCATGGCCAAAGAACAAACGGACCGTACGACATTAGATCTGTTCGCGCAGGAGCGTCGCCCGGGACGACCCAAAACTAATCCGCTCTCGCGTGATGAACAGTTACGTATTAATAAACGTAATCAGCTTAAGCGTGACAAAGTTCGCGGGCTTAAGCGTGTCGAACTGAAACTGAACGCTGATGCCGTTGACGCTCTGAACGAGCTGGCTGAGGCGCGCAACATGAGTCGCAGTGAACTCATCGAAGAGATGCTGATGACCCAACTCAGCACATTGCGCGGTCAGGCATAGTCTGAATTTCTGCTCTAAATCATAAATCGTGTAGCACAGAGTGCAGTCCTGCGTGTTTGCTGTTTCCGCATGCCTGACTGTTCTGCTATGATTGCCCTTATCCGTGGGCAATGCGCCACCACCATTTCAATAAGTTTCAAGAGGTTATTTTACTCATGGCAATCACTGGCATCTTTTTCGGCAGCGACACCGGTAATACCGAAAACATCGCAAAAATGATTCAAAAACAGCTTGGTAAAGACGTTGCCGATGTTCATGACATTGCAAAAAGCAGCAAAGAAGACCTCGAAGGTTATGACATTCTGCTGCTCGGCATCCCAACCTGGTACTACGGTGAAGCTCAGTGTGACTGGGACGACTTCTTCCCTACCCTCGAAGACATTGATTTTAATGGAAAACTGGTTGCATTATTCGGCTGCGGCGACCAGGAAGATTACGCAGAATATTTCTGCGATGCGTTAGGGACCATTCGCGACATCATCGAACCGCGCGGCGCAACTATCGTTGGTCACTGGCCGACTGCGGGTTATCACTTTGAAGCGTCTAAAGGCCTGGCTGACGACGACCACTTTGTCGGTCTGGCTATCGATGAAGATCGCCAGCCAGAACTGACAGCAGAACGCGTAGAAAAATGGGTTAAGCAGATCTCTGAAGAGCTGCACCTCGACGAAATCATTAATGCCTGATTTCGTGCGGCGTAGATTTCCATCTGCGCCGCATCAATAGATAAAACCAATCAAAATAATTGCTACAAATTTGTAACTTTTTCGTCTGACCCTGTACAATGGCTGGATGCCAATCGGGTGTTGCACAGTGTGTTTGTCGGCGATACCACGTTTTGATTAACAATATATGCCAGAGACTTGCAGTTTTCATTTAGCCATGGCAGTTCTATAATGATACGCATTATCTCAAGTGCAATTTCTGTCACTTCTGTTAATGAAGTGAATCGTTTAGCTACAGGACAGATTCCGCATGACTGACAACAATACCGCATTAAAGAAGGCTGGCCTGAAAGTAACGCTTCCTCGTTTAAAAATTCTGGAAGTTCTTCAGGAACCGGATAACCATCACGTCAGTGCGGAAGATTTATACAAACGCCTGATCGATATGGGTGAAGAGATTGGTCTGGCGACCGTGTATCGTGTGCTGAACCAGTTTGATGATGCCGGTATCGTGACCCGCCATAATTTTGAAGGTGGTAAATCCGTCTTCGAACTGACTCAACAGCATCACCACGATCACCTCATTTGCCTCGACTGCGGCAAAGTGGTCGAGTTCAGCGATGATTCCATCGAAGCGCGCCAGCGTGAGATTGCGGCTAAACATGGTATTCGTTTAACCAACCATAGTCTCTATCTCTACGGCCACTGCGCTGAAGGCGATTGCCGCGAAGATGAGCATGCCCACGACGGCAAATAATGTAATGCTTTTTGAAAAGCCAACCTTCCGGTTGGCTTTTTTTATGGGCATTACCTGCCCTTTTCCCCTTCCCTCCGCTCCTGTGTTGCTTTAATGTAAAATCAATTGCCCCTTCCGGAGAGTCGAAATGGAACTTCGCCAGCTACGCTATTTTGTGCGCATTGTAGAAACCGGCAGCATGGGTAGCGCGGCACTCGATCTCAATATCGGGGTTTCGGCACTCAGCCAGCAAATGTCGCGTCTGGAAAACAAACTCGCTATTCGCCTGCTGCAGCGCACCTCGCGAGGCGTGACGCCCACCAGCGCCGGGCTGGCTTTTTACTCCCAGGCGCAGCTGGCGCTTCGTCACGCAGACGACGCGATCCTCGCCGCACGCGAGTCCCGGCTTTCCGGGCACGTCAGCGTCGGTATGGCTCCCAGTACCGCTTCCGTTCTCGGAATGCCGTTTATCAACGCCATGCGGGAAAGCTACTGTGATGTCCGTCTGCATGTGGTGGAAAGCCTCTCTGGCAATCTGGAGCGGATGATTAATACCCGCCAGATTGATCTGGCTGTCGTGTTTCAGAAAGAAAAGATCCTGCGCTGGAGCGCCATACCGATTCTCGAAGAGCGGCTGTTTTTGATTGGGACTCATGCCTTACTGGCTGATATTGCCGATGACAATATTGCTCCAGCCCAGCTGGCAAGTATCCCATTGATAATGCCAAGCCCGGGCCACGGTCTGCGCGGCCGGCTGGAAGCGATTTGTCAGGAACACGCGCTGAACATTGAGATCGCCACGGAAATTGATGGTCTGGCGCTACTCATGCGCGCCGTGCGCAGTGGCATTGGTGCCACTCTCCAGCCCGGCGCGGCAATTTCCCATCTAGATAAAGAGACGCTAAGAGTGATCGGCGTTCACAATCCAATACTTAGCCGCCCCAACTTTCTGGTGAGTCTCTCAGACGATGAACTCACCCCGGCAGGCCTCGCGGCCCGCGTGGTGCTGACGAAAGTGATGCATCAACTGGTGGAAGCAGGAAGCTGGCCTGGCGCCATCCTTTACAATAACTAAAGTACCGTTTAGCACCACGTCATAGCGCCCGCACAAGCTGTGCGTATACATTTCAATTACAAATTTAACAAATGGTTAAATGGTAATGGAGTATACGATGGTTGATGTTCTGGTGATTGGTGGTGGCAATGCCGCGTTATGCGCTGCCTTGTCCGCCCGGGAGCAAGGAGCTTCGGTACTTCTGCTCGAAGCGGCTCCCCGGGAATGGCGAGGGGGAAACTCCCAACACACGCGTAATCTGCGCTGTATGCATGATGCGCCGCAGGATGTGCTGGTGGAAAGCTATCCGGAAGAGGAGTTCTGGCAGGATCTGCGCCGCGTCACGGAAGGAAATACCAACGAAGCCCTGGCGCGTCTGGTGATCCGTACCTCTTCCCAATGCCGCGACTGGATGCGCCAGCACGGCGTTAACTTTCAGCCTCCTCTCTCTGGCGCTTTGCACGTGGCGCGGACCAACGCCTTTTTTATGGGGGGCGGAAAAGCCCTGGTGAATGCCTATTACCGCAGCGCAGAAAAGCTGGGCGTACAAATCCGCTACAACACACCGGTACAGACGCTTGAACTGCACAATGGCGAGTTCGTGGCGGCGCTGTCAGGCAACGAGCGTATCACAGCGAAATCCTGCGTACTTGCCGCTGGCGGATTCGAATCTAACCGGGAGTGGCTGCGAGAAGCCTGGGGAGAGAACGAGCACGGCGAGTGGCCTGCGGATAACTTTCTGATTCGCGGCACGCGTTTTAATCAGGGCGTACTGCTCAAATTTATGATGGATGCTGGCGCAGACATTATCGGCGATCCCTCCCAGTCACACTGTGTGGCAATTGATGCCAGAGCGCCATTATATGACGGCGGGATTTGCACCCGCGTGGACTGCGTTTCGCTCGGTATTGTGGTGAACCGGGACGCTGAGCGTTTTTATGATGAAGGCGAAGATTTCTGGCCGAAACGCTACGCCATCTGGGGACGTCTGGTCGCTCAACAGCCAGGACAGATTGGCTACTCCATCATCGACAGTAAAGCTATCGGACACTTCATGCCTCCGGTCTTTCCTGGCACGCAGGCCAATACGCTGGCTGAACTGGCCTTTCAGTTAGGACTGGATGCCGAACGCTTTACCCACACCGTGACAGAGTACAACAACGCCTGCCAGCCAGGTCAGTTCGACCATACCGTTCTGGATAACTGCGCCACTAAAGATTTGCTACCCGAGAAAACGCATTGGGCGCGACCGCTGGATCAACCGCCTTACTACGGCTACGCCCTGCGGCCAGGAATCACCTTCACTTATCTTGGGTTAAAAGTAAACGAACGCGCCGCTGTGCATTTTGCAGGGCTTCCAAGCCGTAACCTGTTCGTCGCCGGAGAGATGATGGCGGGTAACGTGCTGGGCAAGGGTTACACCGCAGGCGTGGGGATGTCGATCGGCACGACCTTTGGCCGCATTGCCGGAAAAGAAGCCGCGCTGGCTGCACGTAAGGAGACACGTCATGAAGCAGCTTGAGAAACTGATCATCGAAGCGCAAATTATCACCGAACCGGAAGCTGAAGTTGAACGCGTGATGCAGGTGTGTAACGCCTGCCGCTATTGTGAAGGCTTTTGCGCCGTGTTCCCGGCCATGACGCAGCGTCTGGAATTCGGTAAAGCGGATATCAATTATCTGGCAAACTTGTGCCATAACTGCGGCGCTTGCCTGCACGCGTGTCAGTATGCCCCGCCTCATGAATTTGCCATCAACGTGCCGAAAGCGATGGCGGAAGTCCGGCTCGAAACCTATCAGCATTACGCGCAACCCGCCGCCTTTGGCACGCTTTATCGTCGCGCAGGCGTAACCGTGACGCTGGCGCTGGTTTTCGGTCTGATCCTGTTTTTACTCCTCGCTATAGGTTTGAAAGGTTCATTATTCCATCCTCCACTGGCCGGGGATTTCTATCAAATTTTCCCGCATAACCTGCTGGCCTGGATGTTTGGTTCGGTGTTTATTCTGGCGATCGGTTTGCTGATGGCGGGCGTGATCCGCTTCTGGCACGAGATCTCTCCGGGTATGCCGCGTTCCGCCGAGATCGCTGAAGCCTCACACGATGCGCTGACGCTGAAATATCTCGATGGTGGCCACGGCAAAGGTTGTAACGAAGCGGATGATGCCTTCACCCTGATGCGCCGCCGTTTCCACCACTTTACCTTCTACGGTTTTATGCTCTGCTTTGCCGCCACCGTGGTGGCAACAGGCTATCACTACTTTGCAGGCATAGAAGCGCCCTACCCGTTCTTCAGCGTTCCGGTCATGCTGGGCACGTTGGGTGGCATTGGCCTGGTTGTCGGCCCGGCTGGCTTGCTATGGCTTAATCTTAAGCGCTCACCGCTACATGGCGACGCACGGCAAAAACCGATGGATCGCGGTTTTATTTTGCTGCTGCTGCTGACCAGTCTGACCGGTCTGGCGCTGCTGGCGGGAAGGGACACTTCATGGATGGCTATTTTACTGGCCATTCATCTCGGTGTGGTCATGGCGCTTTTTCTGACCATTCCTTACGGAAAATTTGCCCACGGATTTTACCGCTGCGCAGCCTTACTCAAGTGGGCGATTGAGAAACGGCGCGGCAAACAGGCGGGAGTCTCAGGCGACTAACCCGCACACTCTTACCTCTATAAATATTATGATAAGACAGTGGAGCAAACCCAATGACACAACAACCATCGCGCACCGGAACTTTCGGCGCAATACTGCGGGTAACCAGCGGTAATTTTCTCGAACAGTTCGACTTTTTTCTGTTCGGGTTTTACGCCACCTATATCGCAAAGACTTTCTTCCCCGCGGAGAGTGAGTTTGCCGCGCTCATGTTGACCTTTGCGGTTTTCGGTTCGGGTTTTTTAATGCGGCCCGTTGGCGCAATAGTGCTGGGTGCTTATATCGACAGAATTGGCCGCCGCAAAGGACTGATGGTGACGCTGGCGATCATGGGCTGCGGGACCCTGCTGATTGCCCTGGTTCCCGGTTATCAAAGTATTGGTCTGCTGGCTCCTGTGCTGGTATTAGTCGGCCGATTATTGCAGGGCTTCTCTGCGGGCGTAGAGTTGGGCGGCGTTTCGGTTTATCTTTCTGAAATCGCCACGCCTGGCAATAAAGGTTTCTACACCAGCTGGCAGTCTGCCAGCCAACAGGTTGCCATTGTGGTGGCAGCGCTGATTGGCTACGGCCTGAATGCCACGCTGGGGCACGATGAAATCTCTGAATGGGGCTGGCGCATTCCGTTCTTTATTGGTTGTATGATTATTCCGTTGATCTTCGTCCTGCGCCGCTCGCTTCAGGAAACGGACGCATTTTTACAACGTACACACCGTCCCGACACCAGGGAAATTTTCACCACTATCATCAAAAACTGGCGTCTGATCTCAGCGGGTACACTGCTGGTGGCGATGACCACTACGACGTTCTATTTCATTACCGTCTACACCCCGACCTACGGCAGGGCTGTACTCCACCTGAGCGCGCGCGACAGCCTGGTCGTCACCATGCTGGTCGGTATTTCTAACTTTATCTGGCTGCCGATTGGCGGAGCGATTTCTGACCGAATTGGTCGTCGTCCGGTGTTGATGGGGATTACCCTACTCGCACTGCTCACCACCTGGCCGGTCATGCACTGGCTCACCGCCGCGCCAGATTTTATGCGCATGACGTTGGTCCTGCTTTGGTTCTCGTTCTTTTTTGGTATGTACAATGGGGCAATGGTCGCGGCACTCACCGAGGTGATGCCTGTCTATGTTCGTACGGTGGGTTTTTCACTGGCCTTCAGTCTGGCTACGGCGATTTTTGGCGGTCTGACACCCGTCATATCCACGGCGCTGGTCCAGCTAACCGGAGATAAAAGCTCGCCGGGATGGTGGCTGATGTGCGCGGCACTTTGCGGACTCGCCGCCACGGCAATGTTGTTTGTCCGCCTGAGTCGTCATTATCAACCGGCCGAACAGAAACTCTGACATGCAAACGGGCGGAGAATTCTCCGCCCGTTGTATTTTCATTTTTCGATTTACTGCGCAGTATTCTTACTGCGTATTTCCTGCCAGACCTTGTCACAATCAGCATTGACGGACTGACCGTTACCCGTGCGCGTGGCCTGGATACACTGCTGATAATCCAGCACGCGTACGCTTTCTTCATTGGCAAACTGTTGGTGCTGTTTTTCTTTCTTCAGCACATTCAACACGCTTTGGCAGGCTTCAATTTTCTCCGGCGATCCCTGCGCGGTATTAATACACGCGCTGTAGGCTTCTTTCAGACGGCTGTCCTCTTTCGGCGCAGGAGATTGCGCACACGCCACCAGCCCTGATGCCATAACGGCGATGAGTATCAGTTTTTTCATAGCACTTTCCTCAACGATGCGGCAGGCACCCGGCCTGCCGCTGTTGGCATTAGAAGATGGTGAACGGAGCAATAACGATGAACTTCACGTCGCGCTCATCCTGGAACATGTTGCCGTAGCCACCGCCCCAGCTCGGAATGTCTGAATGGTTGTCGTACTGAGTGAAGTGCAGCTTAAACATGGTGCCCTTCGCACGACCTTCCTGCAGGGTGTAGACCGCATCCAGGCTGTAAGAAGATTCTTCGATAGTCCGGTTTTTGTCGTAGTACGCATCCGGGTTGAGCTGCCAGGTTGATGGCTTAGCATCCCATGCGTAAACGTAGGACGCGCCTACCGCCCAGCCCGGCAGATTCCAGTTCTTCAGGTCATACATTGCGCCGAAGAAGACTGCCTTTTCACCGTTGGCGTTGAAGTCAGAACGGTTATCCCACCAGACATCCAGACGACCGTTTGAAGAGGCGTAGGTTGGGGTCATACGCTGCAGGAAGTAACCCTGCTGGCCGTCCGCTTTAACCCAGGTCCCTTCCAGACGAAGGTCAACGACTTCTGCCACTTTGTAGCCAAAGGTCAACGCCTGCAACCAGGCAGTGCCATCATAAATATCGTTCACGGTACGATCATCAACCTTGTCGCGTGCACCGTAGAACTGGTAGCTGGTGGTAAATGGGTTACCGCCTAAATCGAATTTGTAGCTGGCTTTTGCGAAGTACTGATCGACATAACCTTCAGACTGACCAAATGCCGCTTCCAGCAAGAGGTTATTCTTGAAGTCATATTTCGCGCCAATTGAGTGCAGGTAATCAACGCTGGTCTTTTTATCAGCCTGATAGAATTTATCGACTTCGGTGTGCCACGGTGCTTTATATTCGTTAGCCCACATATAGGAGAAACTCAGTGCGCCAGCATCACCGTAATCGAAATTGGCACCGGCTTCAGCACCCTGATAGGTACCTGGCATAAAGCTCCAGTGCGGTGCCAGCAGAGTCTGCCCGGTTGGTTGAATGTAACCGGCGCGCGCCCAGGTTGGGCCGTATTTAAATTTAGCTGCTGCTTTATAAAGGCTAATCCCGCTCTTATCGCCGGAGTAATCCTCATCATAGCCTTTATTTTTGGAAGAAAATGCGATTTCGTTTGGATGGCCGCTTTCGCTACTTTCGTTCATTTCAATAGCGGTAAATGCCGCGATATCAATACCAAACATATCGGCCGCGTAACCGGACTGGAAGTCGAGGTTAGCGTTCCAGGTGGAGTGAGAAAGGTTGGTTTTATATTTGTCATGATCGGTCACATCTTTACGGTCACGCTCACGCTGCCAGTAATAGATGCCACCTGTTAAGGTTGAGTCATCAATAAATCCTTCGGCGTGTACCTGCGGAGCGACAACAAAACCCGACATTGCTGTGATACCGGCGATAGCCAGCGCCAGCGTACTACGTTTGCCACTAAACGTACGCATATGTTAATCCTCTTTGACGTATAAAATGCTGCCGACAAAAGCGGACAGCGAAAAAACAAAAAATAAAAAAGTAGCGCTAAGAAAACCTCAGTGACTACAATGAATAGACTATTTTTCGCGACGCGAATTATCAATCTCTTTCTGTAACGAGTATGTAATAGTATGAGCAACCGCACATATTTGATTGCTTTCTGTTACATTTTCATCGGAAGATAAAAAAGCGTTGAAAAAATGAAAAAATCGCTTGTTTTCCATGGAGATGAAATCGGTTTCAGCCCATTTCATATTGAGGTAAGTTATTTAAACGTAAAAACATTCGCCCAGCCCATTATTACGGACATGTAATTAATTCGCTCCGCAAACGGAGCCTGGAACACGTTTTTTTTGCGAAAAAAAACGCCGCATGAAGCGGCGTTTAGAGAGGATGTGTTGCGGCTTATTCGCCCGCTTTAGCCCACGTGTCACGTAGACCAACGGTACGGTTAAACACCAGCTTGTCAGCCGTTGCATAACGACTGTCCAGGCAGAAGTAACCTTCACGCTCAAACTGGAACGCTTTACCTGCAACCGCTGCCTTCAGCGACGGCTCACCGTAACCCTGCTTAATGACCAGCGATTCCGGGTTAATAACGGACAGGAAGTCTTCCGCCGCGCCTGGATTTGGCACGCTAAACAGACGATCATACAAGCGGATTTCAATCGGCAGCGCATGGGACGCGCTCACCCAGTGAATAACGCCTTTGACTTTACGGCCATCGGCCGGATCTTTGCTCAGGGTGTCAGCATCGTAGGTGCAGAAAATGGTGGTGATATTTCCTTCCGCATCTTTCTCAACACGTTCGGCTTTGATCACATAAGCATTACGCAGGCGTACTTCTTTGCCCATCACCAGACGCTTGTACTGCTTGTTCGCTTCTTCACGGAAGTCTGCGCGATCGATCCAAATTTCACCGCTAAATGGCACTTCGCGGCTGCCCATTTCCGGTTTGTTCGGATGGTTAGGCATGGTGACCAATTCGCTTTCGCCCTGCGGATAGTTTTCGATAACCAGTTTAACCGGATCGATAACCGCCATCGCGCGCGGGGCGTTTTCGTTCAGATCTTCGCGGATACAGGATTCCAGAGAAGCGATCTCAATGGTGTTGTCTTGCTTGGTCACGCCAATGCGTTTGCAGAACTCACGGATCGCGGCAGCGGTGTAACCGCGACGACGCAGGCCAGAAATCGTCGGCATACGCGGATCGTCCCAGCCTTCAACGTGCTTGTCGGTCACCAGCAGGTTCAGCTTGCGCTTGGACATCACGGTATATTCCAGATTCAGGCGCGAGAATTCGTACTGACGCGGATGAACCGGAATGGTGATGTTGTCCAGAACCCAGTCGTACAGACGACGGTTATCCTGGAACTCCAGCGTACACAGGGAATGCGTAATGCCTTCCAGCGCATCGCTGATGCAGTGGGTAAAGTCGTACATCGGGTAGATGCACCACTTGTTGCCGGTCTGGTGGTGTTCGGCGAACTTAATACGGTACAGCACCGGATCGCGCATCACGATAAACGGCGACGCCATGTCGATTTTCGCACGCAGGCAGGCTTTACCTTCTTCAAAACCACCGGCACGCATTTTTTCGAACAGCGCCAGGTTCTCTTCGACGCTACGATCGCGGTACGGGCTATTTTTGCCAGGCTGAGTCAGCGTGCCGCGGTATTCACGGATTTCATCCGCTGACAGTTCGTCAACGTACGCCAGGCCTTTATTAATAAGCTCTACCGCATAGGCGTGAAGCTGATCGAAGTAATCCGAAGAGTAGCGAATGTCGCCAGTCCAGTGGAAACCTAACCATTCAACGTCGTTTTTAATCGACTCAACGTACTCGATATCTTCTTTAACCGGGTTCGTATCATCAAAACGCAGGTTGCACTGGCCCTGGTAATCTTGCGCAATGCCAAAGTTCAGACAAATGGATTTCGCGTGGCCAATGTGCAGATAGCCATTTGGCTCCGGCGGAAAACGGGTATGGATAGTGGTGTGCTTACCACTGGCCAGATCTTCATCGATGATCTGACGAATAAAGTTACTCGGGCGGGCTTCAGCCTCACTCATCGTGGATTCCTCAAAGCGTAAACAACGTATAACGGAGTATGATCTTATAAGCGACGTCAGGAGACAACTATTAGTTGCACAAAAAAGGTGTTTCAACAGGATATATGAGGGCATTTGCTGCAAAAAAAAGCGGCGGAGGAATATCCTCCGCCGCTTAAGGCACTTAACTCACTTTACTCAGGAGCAGTTATTTACCTTTAATCTCATACAGTGGTGTTTGACCGGCAACCACATGACCTTCGGCTTTAATAACCAGAGCGCCGAAATCATCGCTGTTGCTGCACACAACCGGGCTTATCATGGAACGTGCGTTAGCGTTCAGGAACTCCAGATCCATTTCCAGAATCGGTTGGCCTGCCGTAACTTCCGCACCTTCTTCAACCAGACGCTTAAAGCCTTTGCCTTCCAGCGCGACGGTGTCGATGCCCATATGGACCACGATTTCCGCGCCTTTAACAGTTTCCAGGCAGAACGCATGGTTAGTGTTGAAGATTTTCACGATAGTGCCCGCAGCCGGAGCAACCACGATTTTATCCGTTGGTTTCACTGCCACGCCGTCGCCTACTGCTTTGCTGGCGAAGGCTTCATCAGGAACCTGTTCCAGCGCAACTACGTCACCAGTAATCGGAGAAACCAGCGCTTCAACGGTGACTGCATTCGCTACAGCCTGCGGTTTTGCTACTGGGGCCGCTGCTGCTGGCGCACTTTCACCAGATGCTGCTGCCACCGGGCCACGCGCGACAACTTTCTTCATTTCGTCGCCGATGGATTCGGCTTTCGCACCCACGATGACCTGGATAGTTTGCTTGTTCAGCTTAACTACCCCAGATGCGCCTAAACGCTTACACATCGCATCGTTTACGCGACCGGAGTCGGCAACGGTCAGACGCAGACGAGTGATACAGGCATCAATCGCTTTCAGGTTATCAGTACCACCAACCGCTGCAATGTAGTTGGTTGCAAGTTGAGCCAAACCTTCTTCAGTGTTGCTGTTGGCTTCTTCAGTAACGATATCGTCTTCTTTATCTTCGCGGCCCGGCGTTTTCAGGTTAAACATACGAATAACCGCGCTGAACAGCACAAAGTAGATAACGAAGAACACCAGCCCCATCACCACCAGCATCCAGACGTTCTTACTTGCTGCTGGCAGGTTGTACATCAACACGTAGTCGATAGCACCTGCGGAGAAGGAGAAGCCTGCGTGGATCCCCAGCAGTGTTGCAACGAACAGGCTGATACCCGTTAACAGTGCGTGCAGGAGGTACAGCAGTGGAGCCAGGAACATGAACAGGAATTCAAGCGGCTCGGTAACACCGGTCAGGAACGCGGTGATCGCAACGGACAGCAGCATACCGCCAACCATCGGACGACGTGCTTTCGGAGCCGCGAAGTACATCGCCAGCGCCGCACCCGGCAGACCAAACATCATGATTGGGAAGAAGCCAGACATGAACATACCCGCAGTGCCGTCACCCGCGTAGAAGCGGTTGATGTCACCGTGGAATACGGTACCTGCAGCGTTAGTAAATTCGCCAATCTGGAACCAGGCGATGGTGTTCAGCACCTGATGCAGACCGGTTGGGATCAGCAGACGGTTGATGAAACCAAAGATACCGGAACCCAGCGCGCCAGCGCCCACGATCCACTCACCACCCGCATGGATGGCGTTCTGTACCGGCGGCCATACGTAACCGAAGATAGCAGCCAGCACCAGACAGAAGAAGCCAGTGGCGATCGGCACAAAGCGTTTGCCGCCAAAGAAGCTCAGGAAGTCAGGCAGTTTGATACCAGACCAGCGGTTATACACGGCACCGCCGACCAGACCGGTGATGATACCAGCCAGCACGCCCATATTGATTGCAGGGTTAATGGTAACCATTGCTTTGGTCAATATGAAATAACCGACCGCACCTGCCAGCGCTGCTGCACCTGCGCTGTCTTTTGACCAGCTGGAAGCAACACCGATCGCAAAAATTAACGCGAGGTTATCAAAGATGGCCCCACCCGCTTGCGCGATGAAGGGTACGTTAAGTAAATCTGGTTGGCCGAATCGCAGCAGCAGTGCCGCGACTGGCAGCACAGCGATGGGGAGCTGTAACGCCCTACCCAGCCGCTGGAAAAAACCTAAAATATTCATTTTATTCCCCCTACGAGACCCCGATTAGGCTTCTTTGAAGCCATATTTTTATTGTGCGACCATTCCTGACAGCAAGATTCTGGAACAACGATATTAACCATTCATCTACATTCAGAGTGTGTGAAAAATTAATTCGTATCGCAAATTAAACGCGTGTTTTTTGTGATTCCAGTCACCAAATATCGTTATTAACCCTCCCTTTCACTGGCTAACTACGAAAACTTATTTTATCATTCAAAAAATCGAAACGGATTGATCCTTACCGATGCAAAACCAGGTTACGCTTATTACTGCACAGAGACTCAATCCGCCAACTGCTTACTTTTACTTTTGAGGTGAAGAATGAGACTGATCCCCCTGAATACCGCTGAACAAGTCGGCAAATGGGCTGCTCGCCATATCGTTAACCGTATTAACGCGTTCAAACCAACGGCAGATCGTCCGTTCGTTCTGGGCCTGCCGACTGGCGGTACTCCGCTGACAGCTTATAAAGCATTGGTTGAAATGCACAAAGCGGGCCAGGTGAGCTTCAAGCATGTTGTTACGTTCAACATGGACGAATATGTTGGCCTGCCGAAAGAGCATCCGGAAAGCTACCACAGCTTTATGCACCGCAATTTCTTTGATCACGTTGATATTCCAGCAGAAAACATCAACCTCCTCAATGGTAACGCGCCGGATATTGATGCAGAATGCCGTCAGTATGAAGAAAAAATCCGTTCTTACGGTAAAATCCACCTGTTTATGGGCGGTGTAGGCAACGATGGTCACATCGCGTTCAACGAGCCCGCTTCCTCTTTGGCTTCCCGTACCCGCATCAAAACGCTGACTCACGACACACGTGTTGCTAACTCACGCTTCTTTGACGGCGACGTAAGCCAGGTGCCTAAATATGCGCTGACCGTTGGCGTGGGCACCCTGCTGGATGCTGAAGAAGTGATGATCCTGGTTCTGGGCCACCAGAAAGCACAGGCGCTGCAAGCCGCCGTTGAAGGCAACGTTAACCACATGTGGACCATCAGCTGCCTGCAGTTGCATCCAAAAGCCGTTGTGGTCTGCGATGAGCCTTCCACCATGGAACTGAAAGTGAAGACGCTGAAATACTTCAACGAGTTAGAAGCGGAAAATATTAAAGGTCTGTAATTGATGTCTCCGCCCTGTCGATAAGTTGCAGGGCGGCATTTTTTTGAAATCGGGGGTCGGAATGTATGCTTTAACCCAGGGCCGGATCTTTACCGGTCACGAAATTCTTGATGACCATGCGATTGTTGTCGCCAATGGCCTGATCGACAGCGTTTGCCCACTGGCTGAATTACCGTCAGGGATTGAACAGCGCTCACTGAATGGGGCCATTGTTTCCCCCGGTTTTATTGATGTACAGCTGAACGGCTGCGGTGGCGTGCAGTTTAACGATACGGCAGAAGCCGTAACCGTTGAAACGCTGGAAATCATGCAAAAAGCCAATGAAAAATCTGGCTGCACCAACTATTTGCCAACGCTTATCACCACCAGCGATGACCTGATGAAACAAGGTGTTCGCGTGATGCGTGAATACCTGGCGAAACACCCGAATCAGGCATTAGGACTTCATCTTGAAGGCCCGTGGCTGAATCTTGTTAAAAAAGGCACCCATAATCCGGGATTTGTCCGTCAGCCGGACGCTGCACTGGTTGATTTCCTGTGCGATAATGCGGATGTGATCACCAAAGTCACACTGGCACCAGAAATGGTCCCGGTAGAGGTCATCACCAAATTGGTGAATGCGGGTATCGTGGTTTCTGCGGGTCATTCCAATGCAACGGTAAAAGAAGCAAAAATCGGATTCCGTGCAGGTATTACCTTTGCAACGCATCTGTTCAACGCGATGCCGTACATTACCGGCCGCGAACCCGGTCTGGCGGGCGCTATTTTGGATGAAGCCGATATCTACTGCGGTATCATCGCCGATGGCCTGCACGTTGACTACGTTAACATTCGTAATGCTAAGCGCCTGAAAGGCGACAAGCTGTGCCTGGTTACTGACGCGACCGCGCCAGCAGGTGCAAACATTGAACAGTTCATTTTCGCTGGTAAAACAATATACTACCGCAATGGACTGTGTGTTGATGAGAACGGCACGTTGAGCGGTTCATCATTAACCATGATTGAAGGCGTACGCAATCTGGTCGAGCATGCAAATATCGCCCTCGACGAAGTCTTACGCATGGCAACGCTCTACCCTGCTCGCGCCATCGGCGTCGACAAACAACTCGGCAGCATCGCGCCAGGCAAAGTAGCCAACCTGACTGCGTTCACGCACGACTTTAAAATTATCAAGACCATCGTTAATGGCAACGAGGTCGTTACTGAGTAAGAGAAAGAATGACACCAGGCGGACAAGCTCAAATAGGTAATGTTGATCTCGTAAAACAGCTTAACAGCGCGGCAGTTTATCGCCTGATTGACCAGCATGGGCCAATCTCGCGAATTCAAATTGCCGAGCAAAGCCAGCTTGCCCCCGCCAGCGTAACCAAAATTACGCGTCAGTTGATCGAACGCGGGCTGATCAAAGAAGTCGATCAGCAGGCCTCCACCGGGGGCCGCCGCGCTATCTCTATCGTCACAGAAACCCGCAATTTCCACGCCATTGGCGTGCGACTGGGTCGCCACGACACAACGCTCACGCTCTATGATATGAGCAGTAAAGTTGTCGCCGAAGAGCATTACCCCCTCCCGGAGCGCACCCAGGAAACGCTGGAATATGCGCTGCTCAACACCATTGCCATCTTTATTGAGAGCTGCCAGCGGAAAATCCGTGAGCTGATCGCAATTTCTGTCATCCTGCCAGGCCTTGTCGATCCTGAAAGCGGCGTCATCCGCTATATGCCACACATTCAGGTCGAAAACTGGGGACTGGTCGAAGCGCTCGAAAAACGCTTCAAAGTCACCTGCTTTGTTGGTCATGATATTCGCAGCCTTGCGCTGGCTGAGCACTATTTCGGGGCAAGCCAGGATTGCGAAGACTCCATTTTGGTGCGAGTGCACCGCGGAACCGGCGCGGGTATCATCTCCAACGGCCGAATTTTCATCGGTCGCAATGGCAACGTCGGCGAGATTGGTCATATTCAGGTAGAGCCGCTGGGTGAGCGCTGTCACTGCGGTAATTTCGGCTGCCTGGAAACCATTGCCGCCAATGCTTCTATTGAACATCGCGTGCAGAACTTACTGAAGCAGGGTTATCCAAGTCGACTCACGCTGGATGATTGCAGCATCAAAGCCATCTGTAAGGCAGCAAATAAAGGCGATAATCTGGCATCAGAAGTCATTGAGCACGTTGGTCGCCATCTGGGTAAAACTATCGCCATTGCCATTAACCTGTTTAACCCGCAAAAAATCGTCATTGCGGGCGAAATTACCGAGGCGGATAAGGTGCTGCTGCCTGCAATAGAAAGCTGTATCAACACGCAGGCGTTGAAGGCGTTTCGCCATAATTTACCGGTGGTTCGGTCCACGCTGGATCACCGCTCCGCCATTGGCGCCTTTGCGCTGGTGAAGCGCGCAATGCTCAACGGGACATTGCTGCAACGTTTGCTGGAAAGCTAATACACGTCATCCTTCGAGCTGCCTCTGCGTTAGCTGCATCTGCTCACCCCGGTCACTTACTTCAGTAAGCTCCAGGGGTTCGCAGACTTGCCGCCTTGATGCAACTCGAATGATGTAGTGTATTTTGTGTATAGTAATGCCTTCTTTTTTTAATGTCGGATTGTCCATGGCCATTAAGAATGTAATTTGTGATATCGACGGCGTGCTGATGCACGACAATGTTGCCGTACCAGGTGCGGCAGAATTTCTGACTGGGATCCTGGAAAAAGGCCTGCCGTTAGTCCTGCTGACTAACTACCCTTCGCAGACCGGGCAAGATCTGGCAAACCGCTTCGCCACCGCGGGTGTGAATGTCCCTGATAGCGTCTTTTATACTTCCGCGATGGCTACCGCTGATTTTCTTCGTCGCCAGGAAGGGAAAAAGGCCTACGTGGTGGGTGAAGGCGCGTTAATTCACGAACTGTATAAAGCTGGATTTACCATTACCGACGTGAACCCCGATTTTGTGATTGTTGGCGAGACACGTTCCTATAACTGGGACATGATGCATAAAGCAGCCTATTTTGTCGCCAACGGCGCGCGTTTTATCGCCACTAACCCGGATACCCACGGTCGCGGCTTTTATCCCGCCTGTGGAGCACTCTGTGCCGGTATTGAGAAGATCTCAGGTCGTAAACCGTTTTATGTCGGCAAACCCAGCCCGTGGATTATTCGCGCGGCTCTCAACAAAATGCAGGCGCACTCGGAAGAAACCGTTATCGTTGGTGACAACCTGCGTACCGATATTCTGGCAGGTTTTCAGGCGGGTCTGGAAACTATCCTGGTACTGTCTGGCGTATCCAAGCTTGATGATATTGACAACATGCCGTTCAGACCAAGCTGGATTTACCCGTCCGTTGCTGAAATAGACGTCATTTAATCTCTTTAGCCGGATAACAACATCTGCAAGTTATCCGGCCTGAAAAATACATCCATTCAATAAAATCACCACTTCACTGTTGATTCATCAATAATAGCGTTCATTACATAATCTTTTTTCATCAATCAGCAATGACCATTGCGTTTTTTATTTTCTGACCCGTAATTCGCTTGCGCCCTCTCCAGCTTTGCGGCATTTTCTTTATCAAGCAAACATAAAAAGCATCACGCAACAGGTTAACGGAGAAGGTTATGTGTTCTATTTTTGGCGTATTCGATATTAAAACTGACGCAGTTGAACTGCGTAAAAAAGCCCTGGAACTGTCTCGTCTGATGCGCCACCGCGGCCCGGACTGGTCAGGTATTTACGCCTGTGATAACGCCATTCTGGCGCACGAACGTCTGTCCATCGTCGACGTCAATGCCGGTGCTCAGCCGCTGTACAACGTGAAGAAGACACATATCCTGGCGGTTAACGGTGAAATTTATAACCACCAGACACTGCGTGCTGAATACCGCGATCGCTACCAGTTCCAGACCGGTTCCGACTGCGAAGTTATCCTCGCGCTGTATCAGGAAAAAGGACCCGCGTTCCTCGATGACCTGCAAGGCATGTTCGCTTTTGCCCTGTACGACAGCGAGCAGGACGCCTACCTGATCGGTCGTGATCATATCGGGATCATCCCGCTGTATATGGGTTACGACGAGCACGGTAACTTCTACGTTGCGTCTGAAATGAAAGCGCTGGTTCCCGTCTGCCGCACAATCAAAGAATTCCCAGCCGGTAGCTATTTGTGGAGTAAAGACGGTGAAATTCGTCAGTACTACCAGCGCGACTGGTTTGAATACGATGCCGTCAAAGACAACGTTACCGATAAAAACGAGCTGCGCCAGGCGCTGGAAGATGCGGTGAAAAGTCACCTGATGTCAGATGTTCCTTATGGAGTTCTGTTGTCCGGCGGTCTGGATTCATCCGTCATTTCCGCGATAACTAAAAAATACGCGGCACGCCGTGTTGAAGATCAGGAACGTAGCGAAGCCTGGTGGCCACAGCTGCACTCCTTCGCCGTCGGCCTGGAAGGCGCTCCGGATCTGAAAGCTGCGCAAGAGGTGGCGAACCATCTGGGGACCGTGCACCATGAGATCCACTTCACCGTGCAGGAAGGTCTGGATGCGATCCGCGACGTGATTTACCACATCGAAACTTACGATGTCACGACGATTCGCGCCTCGACGCCAATGTACTTAATGTCGCGTAAAATTAAAGCGATGGGCATTAAAATGGTGTTGTCGGGTGAAGGTTCGGACGAGGTGTTTGGCGGCTATCTCTATTTCCACAAAGCGCCAGATGCAAAAGAACTGCACGAAGAAACCGTGCGCAAGCTGCAAGCGCTGCATATGTTCGACTGCGCCCGTGCCAACAAAGCCATGTCGGCCTGGGGTGTAGAAGCTCGCGTGCCCTTCCTGGATAAGAAATTCCTTGATGTGGCGATGCGCATCAACCCGCAGGACAAAATGTGCGGCAACGGCAAAATGGAAAAACACGTTCTGCGCGAATGTTTTGAGTCCTACCTGCCGGCAAGCGTCGCATGGCGTCAGAAAGAGCAGTTCTCTGACGGTGTCGGTTACAGCTGGATTGACACGCTGAAAGAGGTGGCTGCAGAACAAGTTTCAGACCAACAACTGGAAACCGCCAGCTTCCGTTTCCCGTACAACACGCCATCGTCAAAAGAAGCGTATTTGTACCGTGAGATTTTCGAAGAGTTGTTCCCGGTAGCAAGCGCTGCCGAATGCGTGCCGGGCGGGCCGTCGGTTGCCTGTTCTTCTGCCAAGGCGATCGAATGGGATGAGGCGTTTAAAACCATGAACGATCCATCTGGCCGTGCCGTTGGCGTACACCAGTCCGCTTATAAATAAGTTAATCCTTAGATAAGAGCCCTGCGGGGCTCTTTTTTTATGTTTGTTTTCTGTGCAAAAAAACAATTAATAACTAATAATTGCCGAATATTGCGTCATGCTGTTCGCAACCTAACCAAACAGTCACATTCCAGCTATTTTCAATGAAAAAGGGGTTGACGCTTCAAGGCTCAATACGCATAATGCGCCCCGCAACGCCGATAAGGTTACGCGAAAAAAAGATGGCTACGTAGCTCAGCTGGTTAGAGCACATCACTCATAATGATGGGGTCACAGGTTCGAATCCCGTCGTAGCCACCATCTTTTTTGCGGGAGTGGCGAAATTGGTAGACGCACCAGATTTAGGTTCTGGCGCCGCAAGGTGTGCGAGTTCAAGTCTCGCCTCCCGCACCATTCACCCGTAAGCGTTGCACGGATGGGGTATCGCCAAGCGGTAAGGCACCGGTTTTTGATACCGGCATTCCCTGGTTCGAATCCAGGTACCCCAGCCATTTTTTCTTCGATATAGCGGTTCACCGCAACGGTCATTGGGGTATCGCCAAGCGGTAAGGCACCGGTTTTTGATACCGGCATTCCCTGGTTCGAATCCAGGTACCCCAGCCATCGAAGAAAATGTTAGTATTTGGCTACGTAGCTCAGCTGGTTAGAGCACATCACTCATAATGATGGGGTCACAGGTTCGAATCCCGTCGTAGCCACCATATTAAGGACGTATCGACTCGTTCGGTAAATCCAAAAAATTGTTGGGGTATCGCCAAGCGGTAAGGCTCTGGTTTCTGATACCAGCATTCCGAGGTTCGAATCCTCGTACCCCAGCCAATTTCAAAAAGTCGTCCACTCTGTGGGTGCACCCGTTGGGGTATCGCCAAGCGGTAAGGCTCTGGTTTCTGATACCAGCATTCCGAGGTTCGAATCCTCGTACCCCAGCCATATTAAAAAAGCTCGCTTCGGCGAGCTTTTTGCTTTTCTGCATTTATCGCCTGATGGCGCTCCGCTTATCAGGCCTACGTATTTTCCCCGTAGGCCTGCCTGAATTACAACCCTAACGCATACTTCAGTGCCTGACGTTTCAGTACGCCAGCGCGCTCTGCGGCCATGAGCCCGAGATTACGCATGATGCGCAGCGGCTGCAGGTTATTGCTGAATCCGGCATAGAACAGATCCATACCGCTTTGCATGATGAAATTGTCAGTCATACGGCGATTCTGATAGCGCTTGAGCACCGGCTGACTGGCCCAGGATTCACCGTAGCTGCGCGCGTTCACCAGCACATCAATCAACGCATCGACATCACGAAAGCCCAGATTAACGCCCTGCCCCGCCAGCGGATGAATGGTATGCGCGGCATCACCTACCAGCGCCAGCCCCGGTTGCACATATTGCAGCGCATGACGACGCGTAAGCGGGAACGCCCCCGCAGCCACTGGCATCACCTTACCGAGTCGCGATGGAAAATGTTTAGCAATCTCCGTCTGCAATTGCGGCATATTCAGCGCTTGCAATTGGCGGATGCGAGCCGGTGAGTCGTACCACACCAACGAGGCCCAGTTATCAAACAGCGGTAAAAACGCGCGCGGGCCGTCAGGCGTAAATTGCTGCCAGGTGCTGTCTCCCGGTGAATTTTCGCATTGCACGGTTATCAACATACAGGACTGCGCGTACTGCCAGGCATGGATACCAATCCCGGCCATTTTTCGCACCTGAGAGTTGGCACCATCGGCGCCGATGACCAGCTTCGCGCTGATGGTTTCGCCGCCTGCCAACTCAAGCTCATGTCGATCGTTATGTTGATGCAAAGAAATCAGGGACGCCGGTACGCGCAGCGTGACTTTAGGGTGAGCTTCCAGCGCCTGCCAGAGCGCCTGTTGCAGGACCGTGTTTTCCACCATATAGCCCAACAGAGGCAGCTTAAGCTCGGCGGCATCAAACATCACATGGGCATTTTCCCACTCCCACGTTTCCAGTCGACGATAAGGATGGCTGCGCATCCCCTGCACCGTATCCCAGACGCCCAGCCCTTTTAGCAACGACACCGATGCGGAACTTATGGCAGAAATTCTGACATCAGGCTGTCCGTCAGCCACAAACGGCGCGGGAACGGCATGCTCAATGACCGTTACCGTAAATCCATGCTGCGCCAGTCCAAGCGCCAGCGCGCCGCCGACCATCCCCCCGCCGACAATGGCAATTTCCGTTGGTTGATTTGTCATGGTCAATTATCCAGTTACATGTATTGTGTAAGTTTACAGGATTTTTTACCCCTTGAGGCTGACATCCGTCATACTGGTCACAACCGCGCCAAAGCAGTACACTATGCGCCCTGCATTTCAGCCACAATTTCGCAAGAGCAAGTCGATGACCAAAAAACTCCATATTAAAACCTGGGGCTGTCAGATGAACGAATACGATTCATCGAAGATGGCCGATCTGCTGGATGCCACTCATGGGTATCAACTGACTGACGTGGCGGAAGAAGCGGATGTGCTGCTGCTGAATACCTGCTCAATCCGTGAGAAGGCTCAGGAAAAAGTGTTCCATCAACTGGGCCGCTGGAAACTGTTAAAAGAGAAAAACCCCAAGCTCATCATTGGGGTCGGTGGCTGTGTTGCGTCTCAGGAAGGCGATCATATTCGCCAGCGCGCGCATTACGTCGATATTATTTTTGGGCCGCAAACGCTGCACCGCCTGCCGGAAATGATCAACAAAGTGCGTGGAAGCACGACCCGTAGCCCGGTGGTTGATATCAGTTTCCCGGAGATCGAAAAGTTCGACCGACTGCCGGAACCGCGTGCTGAAGGTCCAAGCGCGTTTGTGTCCATCATGGAAGGTTGTAATAAATATTGTACTTACTGCGTGGTGCCCTACACCCGCGGTGAGGAAGTCAGCCGTCCGGCGGATGATATTCTGTTTGAAATCGCCCAGCTTGCAGCCCAAGGCGTGCGTGAAGTAAACCTGCTGGGGCAAAACGTGAACGCATGGCGTGGTGAGAACTACGACGGCACGATCGGATCTTTTGCCGATCTGTTACGTCTGGTCGCAGCGATCGACGGCATTGATCGTATCCGCTTCACCACCAGCCATCCGATCGAATTCACCGATGATATCGTTGAAGTTTATCGCGATACGCCAGAGCTGGTGAGCTTCCTGCATCTGCCGGTACAGAGCGGTTCAGACCGCGTACTGAACCTGATGGGGCGCACCCATACCGCGCTGGAATACAAAGCGATCATCCGCAAACTGCGCGCTGCGCGTCCGGATATCCAGATTAGCTCCGACTTCATCGTTGGCTTCCCGGGTGAAACCACGCAGGATTTCGAGCAGACCATGAAGCTGATTGCTGACGTCAATTTTGACATGAGCTACAGCTTTATTTTCTCTGCGCGTCCTGGCACCCCTGCCGCCGATATGGTTGACGACGTACCGGAAGAAGAGAAGAAACAGCGTCTGTACATTCTACAGGAGCGTATCAACCAGCAAGCTATGGCCTGGAGCCGCCGTATGGTCGGCACGACCCAGCGCATTCTGGTTGAAGGCACATCGCGTAAGAGCATCATGGAACTGTCAGGCCGTACCGAAAATAACCGTGTGGTGAACTTTGAAGGCAACCCGGACATGGTCGGTAAGTTCGTAGACGTAGAAATTACCGATGTCTGGACTAACTCCCTGCGCGGTAAAGTGGTGCGTACCGAGGACGAAATGGGTCTGCGTATCGCAGAATCCCCTGAATCGGTCATTGCGCGTACCCGCAAAGAAAACGATCTGGGCGTCGGTATTTATCAGCCTTAATCCTGCTGAAAAACGTAAAAAAGGCCCGATACCGCTACACTTATCGGGCCTACAATCCTGGGCTCGCTGTCCCGGCGGGTCTTGTAATCTGCCCTATCATCCCCATATTTGCTGCAATGCTTGCGCCTTTCCCCCATGGCGTGAATAATTTCCTTAGATGCCGGTAAATGTTCAGCGTCCGGCGAGACATGCATAAGAGGAACAGTTTGAACATAGACACTCGCGAAATCACCCTTGAACCCGCAGACAACGCCCGCCTGTTGAGCCTTTGCGGCCCATTTGATGACAACATCAAACAGCTGGAACGTCGCCTCGGCATCGAAATTAACCGCCGTGATAACCACTTTAAACTGACCGGTCGTCCAATTTGCGTCACCGCTGCGGCAGATATTTTACGTAGCCTGTACGTCGATACCGCCCCAATGCGCGGTCAGACGCAGGACATCGAGCCTGAACAAATTCATCTGGCGATCAAAGAAGCGCGTGTGCTTGAGCAAAGCGCAGACAGCGTGCCTGAATTTGGCAAAGCGGTGAACATCAAAACCAAGCGTGGAGTAATTAAGCCGCGCACGCCGAACCAGGCACAGTACATTGCGAATATCCTCGACCACGACATTACATTTGGCGTTGGCCCTGCGGGTACGGGTAAAACGTATCTCGCGGTTGCCGCTGCGGTTGATGCGCTTGAGCGTCAGGAGATCCGTCGCATTCTGCTGACCCGTCCGGCAGTGGAAGCGGGCGAAAAACTGGGATTCCTGCCAGGAGATCTCAGCCAGAAAGTCGATCCGTATTTACGACCGCTGTATGACGCGCTTTTCGAAATGCTTGGCTTTGAAAAGGTTGAAAAGCTGATTGAGCGTAACGTCATTGAAGTTGCGCCCCTGGCCTACATGCGCGGTCGTACGTTGAACGATGCGTTCATCATTCTTGATGAAAGCCAGAACACCACCATCGAACAGATGAAAATGTTCCTGACCCGTATCGGCTTTAACTCCAAAGCGGTCATCACTGGCGATATTACCCAGATTGACCTGCCGCGTAGCACCAAATCCGGTTTGCGTCATGCCATTGAAGTGTTGGCTGAAGTCGACGAAATTAGTTTTAATTTCTTCCATAGCGAAGACGTGGTGCGCCACCCGGTGGTTGCCCGTATCGTCACGGCGTATGAAGCCTGGGAAGAAGCAGAACAGAAACGCAAAGCCGAGCAGGCTGCAGAACGCAAGCGCGAAGCTCAGGAGCAGGAACAAAAATGAGTCAGGTTATCCTCGATTTACAGCTGGCATGTGAAGACGAATCCGGTCTGCCAACAGAAAGTCAGTTTCAGGGCTGGCTGGATGCGGTGATCCCGCAGTTTCAGGAAGAGTCTGAAGTAACGATTCGTCTGGTCGATGACGCGGAAAGCCACGACCTGAACCTGACCTATCGCGGGAAAGATAAATCCACCAACGTGCTCTCTTTCCCGTTTGAGGCTCCTCCGGGCATTGAGATGCCGCTGCTGGGCGATTTGATCATCTGCCGTCAGGTGGTTGAGAAAGAAGCGCAGGAGCAAGGCAAACCGCTTGAGGCCCACTGGGCGCACATGGTGGTGCACGGTAGCCTGCATTTACTCGGCTACGACCATATTGAAGACGATGAAGCGGAAGAGATGGAATCCCTCGAAACAGAGATTATGCTTGCTCTGGGCTATGAGGATCCGTACATTGCCGAGAAGATTGCAGAATAGTAGCTTGCCGGATGGCGGCGCTTGCGCCTAATCCGGCCTACATTCATGCCTTTCGTAGGCCTGATAAGCGTAGCGCCATCAGGCAAAACATGCCGTCAACAGCTGAGTAAACGCATGACGCGCTTTGTATTAACTGACATGAGAACCCATACGACGCCATGAGCGACGACAATTCACACAGTAGTGACACCTTAAACAGCAAAAAGGGATTTTTTTCCCTGTTACTGAGCCAACTTTTCCACGGTGAACCGAAAAACCGCGACGAACTGTTGGAGCTGATCCGTGATTCCGGGCAAAACGACCTTATCGATGAAGATACGCGCGATATGCTCGAAGGGGTAATGGATATTGCGGACCAGCGTGTTCGCGACATCATGATCCCTCGCTCCCAGATGATTACCCTGAAACGCAACCAAACTCTGGACGAATGCCTCGATGTCATTATCGAGTCTGCCCACTCGCGTTTCCCGGTAATTAGCGAAGACAAGGATCACATTGAAGGGATTCTGATGGCCAAAGATCTGCTGCCGTTTATGCGTAGCGATGCCGAAGCCTTCAGCATGGAGAAAGTGTTACGCCAGGCGGTTGTCGTCCCTGAAAGCAAGCGGGTTGACCGCATGCTGAAAGAGTTCCGCTCCCAGCGTTATCATATGGCTATCGTCATCGACGAGTTTGGCGGTGTCTCAGGTCTGGTGACCATTGAGGACATCCTTGAACTGATTGTCGGTGAAATTGAAGATGAGTACGACGAAGAAGACGATATTGATTTCCGTCAGCTCAGTCGCCACACCTGGACTATTCGTGCGCTGGCGCCGATTGAAGACTTCAATGAAGCTTTCGGCACGCATTTCAGCGATGAAGAAGTGGATACCATTGGCGGGTTGGTCATGCAGGCCTTCGGTCATCTGCCCGCGCGTGGAGAGACCATCGACATTGATGGTTACCAGTTCAAAGTGGCAATGGCCGACAGCCGTCGTATTATTCAGGTTCATGTCAGAATTCCGGACGACTCACCCCAGCCAAAACTGGACGAATAAACCCGAAACTGGATCTAAGACTACATGGCATTTGCCCCTTTAATTGAACGCCAGCGCATTCGCCTGCTGCTGGCGTTATTATTCGGTGCCTGCGGGACACTGGCTTTCTCACCGTATGACATCTGGCTCGCTGCGATTGTTTCGCTGATGGGCCTGCAGGCTCTCACCTTCAACCGCCGTCCGCTCCAGTCTGCCGCTATCGGCTATTTCTGGGGACTGGGACTGTTTGGCTCAGGCATCAACTGGGTTTACGTCAGTATCGCGCAGTTTGGCGGTATGCCGGGCCCTGTTAACGTCTTCCTCGTGGTTCTGCTTGCTGCTTACCTTTCCCTCTACACTGGCCTGTTTGCCGGCGTTTTGGCGCGTCTGTGGCCGAAAACTACCTGGATACGCGTAGCGATTGCCGCGCCGGTAGTCTGGCAAATCACTGAATTTCTACGCGGCTGGGTACTGACCGGTTTCCCGTGGCTGCAGTTCGGCTACAGCCAGATCGACGGTCCGTTAAAAGGGCTGGCGCCGGTAATGGGCGTTGAGGCGATAAACTTCCTGCTGATGATGGTTAGCGGCCTGCTGGCACTTGCACTGGTAACGCGTAACTGGAAGCCGCTGGCTACCGCCGTGGTGCTTTTCGCTCTGCCCTTCCCGCTACGTTATATTCAGTGGTACACGCTGGAGCCGGAAAAAACCACCCAGGTCTCGATGGTGCAGGGTGACATCCCGCAGTCGCTCAAATGGGATGAAGGCCAGTTACTCAACACCCTGAAGATTTATCTCGACGCCACCCAGCCTGAGATGGGCAAATCACAGCTCATCATCTGGCCAGAATCCGCTATTCCGGACCTGGAAATTAACCAGCAGCGTTTTCTGAGTATGATGGATGACCTGCTGAAATCGAAAAATAGCACGCTGATTACCGGTATTGTAGACGCACGTCTGAACAAGCAGAATCGTTACGACACCTACAACACCATCATCACACTGGGTAAAGACAGCCCATACAGCTACGACTCCAGCAACCGCTATAACAAAAACCATCTGGTACCGTTTGGCGAGTTTGTCCCGCTGGAATCTATCCTACGCCCGCTAGCGCCATTCTTTGACCTGCCAATGTCTTCGTTCAGCCGCGGTCCTTATGTACAGCCACAGTTGCATGCACACGGCTTTAAGCTGACCGCTGCCATCTGCTACGAAATCATTCTTGGCGAACAGGTACGGGATAACTTCCGCCCGGATACGGACTACCTGCTGACTATCTCCAACGATGCATGGTTTGGTAAATCTATTGGCCCGTGGCAGCACTTCCAGATGGCGCGTATGCGTTCCCTGGAGCTGGCGCGACCTCTGCTGCGTAGCACCAACAACGGTATTACGGCGGTGATTGGTCCACAGGGCGAAGTTCAGGCGATGATCCCACAGTTTACCCGTCAGGTGCTGACCACCAGTGTGACGCCAACGACGGGCTTAACCCCTTATGCCCGTACCGGAAACTGGCCGCTCTGGCTGCTAACCGCGCTGTTTGGCTTTGGCGCAGTGGTAATGAGTCTGCGCCAACGTCGTAAGTAAAACAGCGCCCCATCAAATGCAGGCCGGATAAGGCGGTACGCCGCCATCCGGCAGTTGTGCAGCATAGTGCCTGATGGCGCTACGCTTATCAGGCCTACTTCCCCCCTCCAAAAGACCATTCTGGCACGTCTATTGCTTTGTTCTACAAGGCAAACGCTGTTTTGGCTGAATGTGCAACCTGGTCGCACCAAAGTTGAGCGCCGGTAGCACCTGAAAAGTGCAACAAGATATTTTTGCCCCCAAATGGTGCGGCGCACTTCGCAAAAATAAACAATAACACAGCAAATTCTTTACATTCATCCAAACTAAATGTTAACAAACACATACAAGACTGCACGTTTTAGTAGCAAACAATAACAACATCACAATGGGTATCAATGCGTCCCTGGCGCAGACGATAAAGGAGTTGGATATGCAATTACGTAAGCTCGCCACTGCCATGCTGGTTATGGGAATGTCCGCCGGTCTGGCGCACGCAGAAGACGCAGCACCAGCGGCAGGCAGCACGCTGGATAAGATCGCCAAAAATGGCGTGATCGTTGTCGGCCACCGTGAATCATCAGTACCGTTTTCTTACTACGATAATCAGCAAAAAGTGGTCGGTTATTCACAGGATTACTCCAACGCGATCGTTGAAGCCGTGAAGAAAAAGCTGAACAAGCCTGATCTGCAGGTGAAACTGATCCCGATTACTTCACAAAACCGTATCCCGCTGCTGCAAAACGGCACCTTCGATTTTGAATGTGGATCCACCACCAACAACGTCGAGCGCCAAAAACAAGCGGCTTTCTCTGACACCATTTTCGTTGTCGGCACCCGTCTGCTGGCGAAAAAAGGCGGCGACGTTAAAGATTTCGCCGATCTGAAAGGTAAAGCCGTAGTCGTGACTTCAGGTACCACCTCCGAAGTTCTGCTGCACAAGCTGAATGAAGAACAAAAAATGGATATGCGCATCATCAGCGCGAAAGACCACGGTGACTCTTTCCGTACTCTGGAAAGCGGTCGCGCCGTTGCCTTTATGATGGATGACGCCCTGCTGGCTGGTGAGCGCGCGAAAGCGAAGAAACCAGACAACTGGGAGATCGTCGGCAAGCCACAGTCTCAGGAAGCCTACGGCTGTATGTTGCGCAAAGATGATCCTGAGTTCAAAAAGCTGATGGACGACACTATCGCCAAGGCGCAAACCTCAGGCGAAGCTGAGAAATGGTTTGATAAGTGGTTTAAAAATCCAATTCCGCCGAAGAACCTGAACATGAATTTCGAACTGTCAGACGAGATGAAAGCCCTGTTCAAAGAACCGAATGATAAAGCGCTTAACTAACTAAAATAAATGGGAGGCTTCCCCTCCCTCTCGATTGTTACTCGGCACGGACAGACTATAAGCCTGATGGTCGTTCCCCATCAGGCCTGAAAACCGCAAAACGCCGAATAACAATCTTCGAGGGTAGCGCTGCTACCCTTTTTTTTCTGGAGTAGATTTATGTCTATAGACTGGAACTGGGGTATTTTTTTACAACAAGCCCCGTTCGGCAACACCACCTATCTCGGCTGGCTCTGGAGTGGTTTCCAGGTCACTGTCGCGTTATCCATCACCGCCTGGATTATCGCTTTCCTCATAGGCTCTTTATTCGGCATCTTACGTACCGTTCCAAATCGTTTCCTTTCTGGGATCGGCACGCTGTACGTTGAGCTATTTCGTAACGTTCCGCTCATCGTCCAGTTTTTTACCTGGTATCTGGTTATTCCGGAACTGCTGCCGGAAAACATTGGGATGTGGTTCAAGGCTGAGTTGGATCCCAACATCCAGTTCTTCCTCTCATCAATGCTTTGTCTGGGGCTGTTTACCGCCGCGCGCGTCTGCGAACAGGTTCGCGCCGCAATTCAGTCTCTGCCTCGTGGGCAGAAAAACGCCGCACTAGCGATGGGGCTAACGCTACCGCAGGCCTACCGCTATGTGCTGCTGCCAAACGCTTACCGCGTGATTGTTCCGCCAATGACCTCAGAGATGATGAACCTGGTGAAGAACTCCGCGATCGCCTCCACCATCGGCCTGGTCGATATGGCGGCACAGGCGGGCAAATTGCTGGATTACTCCGCCCACGCATGGGAATCGTTTACCGCTATCACTCTGGCCTACGTCCTGATTAACGCCGTCATCATGCTGGTGATGAATCTTGTTGAACGTAAAATCCGCCTGCCTGGCAATTTGGGAGGCAAATAATGTACGAATTTGACTGGAGTTCTATCATCCCTTCCCTGCCGTATCTGCTGGACGGGCTGATGATCACGCTGAAAATCACCGTTACGGCGGTAGTCATTGGTATCGTATGGGGAACTATCCTGGCCGTCATGCGTCTGTCCAGCTTCGCGCCGATAGCCTGGTTTGCGAAAGGCTACGTCAACGTATTTCGTTCTATTCCGCTGGTCATGGTGCTGCTGTGGTTCTACCTGATTGTGCCCGGCTTCCTGCAAAACGTACTGGGTCTGTCGCCAAAAACCGATATTCGCCTGATCTCAGCAATGGTCGCGTTTTCGATGTTTGAAGCCGCGTACTATTCCGAGATTATCCGTGCCGGTATCCAGAGTATTTCTCGTGGGCAATCCAGCGCCGCGCTGGCGCTAGGGATGACCCACTGGCAGTCGATGAAGCTCATTATTCTGCCGCAGGCATTCCGCGCGATGGTACCGCTGCTGCTAACCCAGGGCATCGTACTCTTCCAGGATACCTCGCTGGTCTACGTATTAAGTCTGGCAGACTTCTTCCGTACCGCCTCCACCATTGGCGAGCGTGACGGCACGCAGGTTGAAATGATCCTGTTTGCTGGCGCCGTTTATTTTGTATTCAGTCTGAGCGCATCGTTGTTGGTCAGCTATTTGAAGAAAAGGACAGTTTAATGATTACCCTGAAAAATGTTTCTAAATGGTATGGTCACTTTCAGGTGCTGACCGACTGCTCCACGGAAGTGAAAAAAGGGGAAGTGGTTGTGGTCTGCGGCCCGTCAGGTTCAGGTAAATCAACGCTTATCAAAACGGTGAACGGGCTGGAGCCGGTACAACAAGGCGTCATCACCGTTGATGGTACCGTGGTGAATGATAAAAAAACCGATCTGGCCAAACTGCGCTCTCGCGTTGGTATGGTGTTCCAGCACTTTGAACTGTTCCCTCACCTGTCGATCATTGAGAACCTGACTCTGGCGCAGGTAAAAGTGCTCAAGCGCGATAAAAAACCGGCCCGCGACAAAGCGCAAAAGTTACTGGAACGCGTTGGTCTGTCAGCACATGCGGAGAAGTTTCCAGCTCAGCTCTCAGGGGGCCAGCAACAGCGTGTCGCTATCGCCCGGGCGCTGTGTATGGATCCTATCGCCATGCTGTTTGACGAACCAACGTCGGCGCTTGATCCTGAAATGATCAACGAAGTACTGGATGTTATGGTTGAACTGGCCAATGAAGGGATGACCATGATGGTGGTAACCCACGAAATGGGCTTTGCGCGTAAAGTGGCGAACCGGGTGATCTTCATGGATGAAGGGAAAATTGTTGAAGACTCACCGAAAGAAGAGTTCTTCGCTAATCCGAAATCGGACCGCGCCAAAGACTTCCTCGCGAAAATACTGCACTAATCTTGCTGGCGCGCACCTCCATGTGCGCGCCACCTCACGCTTTATCCCTTCGCCTCTCGAAACACATACAGCCCAGCGTTAACCTTGTCACAAAGTCCCACTTACAAGGAGCAACAATGGCACTTCCTATCCTGTTTGATTGCGATCCGGGTCATGACGACGCTATCGCAATTGTGCTCGCCCTCGCCTCACCAGAACTGGATGTGAAAGCGATAACCTCATCAGCCGGTAACCAGACACCTGACAAAACGCTGCGTAACGTGTTGCGCATGTTAACGTTGCTCAACCGTACGGATATCCCAGTGGCTGGTGGCGCAGTGAAACCACTAATGCGCGATCTGATTATCGCCGATAACGTTCACGGCGAGAGTGGGCTGGATGGCCCGGCGCTGCCGGAACCCGCTTTTGCGCCACAAGACTGTACCGCCGTGGAACTGATGGCGAAAAACCTGCGTGAAAGCCCGGAACCGATGACGATTGTCTCCACCGGGCCGCAAACTAACGTCGCATTGCTCCTGAATAGCCATCCTGAGCTGCACGCCAAAATCGCCCGTATCGTGATCATGGGTGGTGCGATGGGACTCGGAAACTGGACGCCCGCCGCCGAGTTCAATATTTTCGTGGATCCTGAAGCCGCTGAAATCGTATTCCAGTCTGGCATTCCAGTGGTGATGGCTGGTCTGGACGTCACGCATAAAGCGCAAATACATCGCGAAGATACCGAACGATTCCGCGCTATCGGCAACCCTGTTTCGACGATCGTGGCTGAACTACTCGACTTCTTCTTTGAGTATCATAAAGATGAAAAATGGGGATTCATCGGCGCGCCACTGCATGATCCATGCACCATTGCCTGGCTGCTGAAACCTGAACTGTTTACCACCGTTGAACGCTGGGTCGGCGTGGAAACTCAGGGTAAATATACCCAGGGAATGACCGTGGTGGATTACTACTTCCTGAGCGGCAATAAGCCAAACGCCACCGTAATGGTAGACGTGGATCGCGAAGGGTTTGTCGATTTGCTGGCAGAACGTTTAAGATATTACGCGTAAAACTGTAGGCCGGATAAGGCGCTTGCGCCACCATCCGGCATATTGCCTGATGGCGATGCTGGCGCATCTTATCAGGCCTACAAATAACTTCTGGCACGCCTAATCATCACGGCTCAAACGGTCGGCGCTGGAACTGATCGTGTCCGCATTTCGGACACAGCGGCAGCACATCCGGGGTGTAAACCGCTAAATGGAAGTGGCACTTCTCGCAGACCAGATTACCTAATCCGACCACCTCGCCGCTGTGATAAACCCCGTGATGACTGAGGTCCTGGAACACCTCGCGCCATTCGAGCTGGGTTTTATCTGTAATATCGGCCAGTTCCTGCCAGATACTCTCCTTGATAACCCGCATAAAGACGCTGTCTGTCTCCTCATCGAGACTTTCTTCATAGCTCAGAGCAAACTCTTCCAGGTCGCGTCTGACGGCCCGGGTGAGCTCTTCCACCTCGGTTCGCGTTAACTCCCCGGTCTGCATAACTCGTTGACGCGCCTGCTCCACCAACGCATCAATATCGCGTTCGCCATTACGCAGACGTTCGCTCAGTGAAGCCACCAGTTCACGGTAATATTGAGCAACCTTGTTCATCGCTTCGCCTCCTGGGTCGTTAACTGTCTATAATAATAGACGTTATTTACGCTACGCTTTGCAAGACTGTCCACAGAGTGTGTAAATTCGTGCAAGAATTATCCTTGCGGGAATTCAACGCTGAATGCGCGAAAGGCTGTTTTGGCGCGGGCGTTTGGGCTATGCTATGCGGATCTGAAACACCACATCTAAAGCTACGTTTGTAGCTGTATTGAAAACAGGACCACTGGCTGCCATGCAAGAGCAATACCGCCCGGAAGAGATAGAATCCAAAGTACAGCTTCACTGGGATGAGAAGCGCACATTTGAAGTTACCGAAGACGAGAGCAAAGAGAAGTATTACTGCCTGTCTATGCTTCCCTATCCTTCTGGTCGACTACACATGGGCCACGTACGTAACTACACCATCGGTGACGTGATCGCCCGCTACCAGCGCATGCTGGGCAAAAACGTACTGCAGCCAATTGGCTGGGATGCGTTCGGTCTGCCTGCAGAAGGCGCTGCGGTTAAAAACAATACCGCACCAGCACCGTGGACGTACGACAACATCGCATACATGAAAAACCAGCTCAAAATGCTGGGTTTCGGTTACGACTGGAGCCGTGAGCTGGCGACCTGCACCCCGGAATACTACCGTTGGGAACAGAAATTCTTCACCGAGCTGTACAAAAAAGGCCTGGTGTACAAGAAAACGTCTGCGGTCAACTGGTGCCCGAACGACCAGACCGTACTGGCGAACGAACAGGTTATCGACGGCTGCTGCTGGCGTTGCGATACCAAAGTCGAGCGTAAAGAGATCCCACAGTGGTTCATCAAAATCACCGCTTACGCTGACGAACTGCTGCGTGACCTGGATAACCTGGATCACTGGCCTGACACCGTGAAAACGATGCAGCGCAACTGGATTGGCCGTTCTGAAGGCGTGGAAATCACCTTCGATGTGAACGGTTACGACAACACGCTGACCGTTTACACCACCCGCCCGGACACCTTTATGGGTGCGACCTATCTGGCCGTTGCCGCAGGTCACCCGCTGGCGCAGAAAGCTGCTGCAAATAACCCAGAACTGACCGCCTTCATTGACGAATGCCGCAACACCAAGGTTGCTGAAGCCGAAATGGCAACCATGGAGAAGAGAGGCGTCGACACGGGCTTTAAAGCTGTTCACCCGCTGACTGGCGAAGAAATCCCCGTTTGGGCAGCAAACTTCGTCCTGATGGAATACGGTACGGGCGCAGTCATGGCCGTTCCGGGCCACGATCAGCGCGATTACGAGTTTGCGACAAAATATGGCCTAACCATCAAGCCAGTAATTCTGACCGCTGAAGGCGCAGAGCCGGATCTGTCCGAACAAGCTCTGACCGAAAAAGGCGTGCTGTTTAACTCTGGCGAGTTTGACGGCCTCGACTTCGAAGCTGCCTTCAACGCCATTGCTGACAAGCTGGTAGCCAAAGGCGTGGGTGAGCGTAAAGTGAACTACCGTCTGCGTGACTGGGGTGTTTCCCGTCAGCGTTACTGGGGTGCGCCAATTCCGATGGTGACGTTGGAAGACGGTACTGTACTGCCGACGCCAGAAGATCAGTTGCCGGTTATTCTACCGGAAGACGTGGTTATGGACGGCATCACCAGCCCAATCAAAGCCGATCCGGAGTGGGCAAAAACCACCGTTAACGGCATGCCTGCGCTGCGCGAAACCGACACTTTCGATACCTTTATGGAATCCTCCTGGTACTACGCGCGCTACACCTGCCCGCAGTACAACGAAGGGATGCTGGATCCAGAAGCCGCAAACTACTGGCTGCCAGTTGATATCTACATTGGTGGTATTGAACACGCCATCATGCACCTGCTCTACTTCCGCTTCTTCCACAAGCTGATGCGCGATGCGGGCATGGTCAACTCTGACGAACCGGCCAAACAGCTGCTGTGCCAGGGTATGGTGTTGGCTGATGCGTTCTATTACGTTGGTGCAAACGGCGAGCGTAACTGGGTTTCTCCGGTTGATGCCATCGTTGAGCGCGACGAAAAAGGTCGTATCGTCAAAGCTCAGGACGCAGAAGGCCATGAACTGGTCTATACCGGCATGAGCAAAATGTCCAAGTCGAAAAATAACGGTATCGACCCGCAGGTCATGGTTGAACGTTACGGCGCTGACACGGTACGTCTGTTCATGATGTTCGCTTCTCCGGCTGATATGACGCTGGAATGGCAGGAATCCGGCGTTGAAGGGGCGAACCGCTTCCTGAAACGTGTATGGAAGCTGGTTTACGAACATACTTCCAAAGGCGATGTAGCTGCCCTGAACGTTGATGCGTTGAGCGAAGACCAAAAAGCGCTGCGTCGCGACGTACATAAAACCATTGCTAAAGTTACCGATGATATCGGTCGTCGTCAGACCTTTAACACCGCAATTGCGGCGATTATGGAGCTGATGAACAAGCTGGCGAAAGCACCGCAGGAAGACGAACAAGACAGAGCCCTGATGCAGGAAGCGTTACTGGCCGTCGTTCGCATGCTGAACCCGTTCACCCCACATGTTTGTTTCACGATGTGGGAAGCACTGAAAGGCGAAGGCGATATCGACAACGCACCGTGGCCGGTGGCGGACGAAGCCGCAATGGTTGAAGACTCGACGCTGGTTGTAGTTCAGGTGAACGGTAAGGTCCGTGGCAAAATTACCGTTCCGGTAAATGCGACAGAAGAACAGGTTCGTGAACGTGCTGGCCAGGAGCATCTGGTGGCAAAATATCTTGATGGCGTTACCGTACGTAAAGTGATTTATGTACCGGGTAAACTCCTCAATCTGGTCGTTGGCTAAGCGCGGGAGGAAGCGTGCGACTTCTGACAACATTGTTGTTATCTCTGGCGGTGCTTGTCACCGCCGGGTGTGGCTGGCATCTGCGTAATACTACGCAGGTCCCACCCTCAATGAAAACCATGATCCTGAACTCTGGTGATCCGAACGGCCCATTAAGCCGCGCGGTTCGTAATCAGCTGCGTCTGAACGGCGTTACGCTGCTTGAAGACGGCTCAATGCGTAAAGATGTGACGTCCTTACGTCTGGGCGCGGTCAGCATTTCGCAGGATACGGCGTCGGTATTCCAGAACGGTCAAACGGCTGAATACCAGATGGTGATGTCCGTGAGTGCATCCGTGCTGATCCCAGGTCATGATATTTATCCAATCAGCGCCAAAGTTTATCGTTCGTTCTTTGACAACCCACAGGCTGCACTGGCGAAGGATAACGAGCAGGACATGATCATCAAAGAGATGTATGACAAAGCGGCTGAACAGTTAATTCGTAAGCTGCCAAGCGTACATCTGGCCGATACTCTGTCATCCAATGCTGATGATGATGCTAAGCCAGCGGCGACAAAAGCCGCAGAGCCTGCATCATCTCCGGCGCGTGTTTCCACCACGCTGGGTAACTGATGCTCAAGTTGTACCCTGAACAACTCCGCGCACAGCTCAATGAAGGGCTGCGCGCGGCGTATTTGCTCTTAGGTAACGATCCTCTCTTATTGCAGGAAAGCCAGGACGCTATCCGTCAGGCAGCAGCAACGCAAGGATTCGAAGAACACCACGCTTTCACCCTGGACAACAGCACCGACTGGGGAGAGATTTTTTCACTCTGCCAGGCGATGAGCCTGTTTGCCAGCCGTCAAACCCTGCTCCTGCAGTTGCCAGAAAATGGCCCCAATGCCGCCATTAACGAACAGCTCGCTTCACTCGTCACACTGCTACATGACGACCTGCTGCTGATTGTTCGCGGCAACAAACTGACTAAAGCGCAGGAAAACGCCGCATGGTATACCGGACTTGCCAATAATGCGGTGCAGGTAAGCTGCCAGACGCCGGAGCAAGCACAGCTTCCTCGTTGGGTCGCCGCCAGAGCGAAGCTTAACAATCTACAACTGGATGACGCAGCCAATCAGCTGTTGTGCTATTGCTATGAAGGTAATCTGTTAGCACTGGCGCAAGCGCTGGAACGGCTAGCATTGCTTTGGCCTGATGGCAAACTAACGCTGCCTCGCGTGGAGAAAGCCGTTAACGATGCCGCGCACTTTACCCCGTTCCATTGGGTGGATGCGCTGCTGATGGGCAAAAGCAAACGCGCGCTGCACATTCTGCAACAGTTACGCCTGGAAGGCAGTGAGCCGGTTATTTTGCTGCGCACGATACAGCGTGAATTACTGCTGTTGGTCAACTTAAAACGGCAGTCAGCCCATACGCCTTTGCGCACGTTGTTTGATAAACACCGGGTGTGGCAAAATCGCCGGGGTATGATGGGAGACGCGCTAAACCGGCTGAATCCTGCGCAGTTGCGTCAGGCTGTAACGCTGTTAACGCGTACTGAAATTACGCTTAAACAAGACTATGGTCAGTCAGTGTGGGCGGAACTTGAGGGGCTTTCCCTGTTGCTCTGCCATAAATCGCTGGCCGATGTTTTTATTGATGGTTGATATGAAATCATTGCAGGCTCTGTTCGGTGGCACCTTTGATCCGGTACATTATGGTCATCTTAAACCGGTTGAAATTCTGGCGAATCTGATTGGCCTTTCCCGGGTTATTATCATGCCCAATAATGTGCCGCCGCATCGTGCGCAACCCGAAGCGTCCGGCGAACAACGTCAACGCATGGTTGAACTGGCCATTGCCGATAAGCCGCTGTTCTCCCTTGATGAACGCGAACTGAAACGCGATACCGCCTCCTACACCGCGCAAACGCTCAAAGAGTGGCGCGAGGAGCAAGGACCGGACGTGCCATTAGCGTTTATTATTGGCCAGGACTCACTGCTTACCTTTCCGTCCTGGCATGACTACGACACGATTCTGGGTAACACCCACCTCATTGTCTGCCGACGTCCGGGCTATCCGCTCGAAATGGCGCAGGAAAAGCACCAGCAGTGGCTGGAGGATCATCTGACCCATTCGCCAGATGACCTGCACAACTTGCCTTGCGGGAAAATTTATCTGGCTGAAACGCCGTGGTTTAACATCTCCGCCACGCTCATCCGTGAGCGTCTGGAAAAAGGCGAGCCGTGCGACGACCTGATGCCAGCAGCAGTGCTTGACTATATCAATCAGCAGGGGTTGTACCGCTAAGCACCTTGCGTAGAGCCGCCAACAGGCGGTTATTCTCTTCCTGGCTGCGAACGGCTACCCGATAATAGCGCGCATCCAGCCCCGGATAATTAGCACAACTGCGAATCAAGACATGTTGTTCCAGCATTGCGCGTTGCAGATCAAAATCCGCCCGATCGCAGCGCAATAAGCGATAATTTGCCCTGCCAGGATACACCGTCAGGCCGGGCAGTTCTTTCAACTGCCGATCAAACCTCGCGCCCTCTTGCTCCAGCCACTTCCATGTTGCCTGCTGATATGCGCTGTCGTGTAAAATAATCTCGCCTGCCAGTGCAGCAAATGCGTTAATTGACCACGGCATTTGTCGACGGCGCATCTGTGCAACAGCCTGTTCATTACTGTTGACCAGATACCCTAACCGCAGCCCCGGTATCGCATAGAACTTGGTTAGCGAGCGCAGCACCCAAATATGCGGGTTATCCCGAAGCAGCGGAATAAACCCCTGCTCCCCGGCAATAAAATCGATAAACGCTTCATCAAGGATCAGATTGATCCCAAGCAACTCACAACGCGCGGCTATTTCGCGCAGCAGGCGGTTATCGGGCAGCAAGCCAGTGGGATTGTTGGGCGTACAGAGAAACAGGCAGTCCAGCTCTGAGGTTAACGTATCGAGGATTGCATCGGTAAGCTGCCAGCCATCGTCTTCGCGCAGCGCAAACTCATGGATCGTACAGTCTCCCCATTGCAGCGCCCGACGATATTCAGCAAACCCGGGCGTCACGATCATCGCATGACGTGGTTTAAGTCCTTGCACCAAAGTGAAAATCGACTCAGTCTCGCCGTTTCCGGCAAGTATCCATGAGGCAGGAATCTGATGATGCTCCGCCAGCGCCGCATGCAATTTAGCGTAATCAACATCCGGGTAACGCTCCGCGCAGTCCAGGTTGTCGACGATCGCGCGTTTTAAACTTGCCGGCATACCCAGCGGATTAATATTCGCGCTAAAATCCAACAATTGTTCAGGCGAGATGCCCAACAGTTCGGCGGCTTCTCGGGTATTGCCACCATGCGCGCTCTTCAATAAAGACATCGTGCCGCTCCACGCAAAAAAAGGTATTTTAGTGAAAAATCTCTGCGCAATCAGGGCAAACATCATGTTTTGTGCGAATAACCTCAAGAGGAAAAAATGAGACTCTGGTTAGTACGTCATGGAGAAACTGAAGCCAATGTCGCTGGTTTATACAGCGGCCACGCCCCCACACCGCTAACGGAACGGGGTATCGCTCAGGCGCAAACACTGGGTACGCTGTTACGCAATGTGCCTGTCGACAACGTTCTGTGCAGCGAGTTGGAACGTGCCCGCCATACAACGCAGTTGATCTTAGGCGATCGCGAGGTTCCTGTGCGCAACATGCCTGAGCTCAATGAGATGTTTTTTGGTGACTGGGAAATGCGCCATCATCGTGATCTGGCGCGAGAAGACGCCGAAAACTACGCCGTGTGGTGTAACGACTGGCAGAATGCGACGCCAACCAATGGTGAAGGTTTTCAGGCGTTTTCCCTGCGCGTGGAACGCTTTATTGCTCAGCTCGCTGATTACAAAACGTGCCAAAACCTACTGGTGGTGAGCCATCAGGGTGTTCTGAGCGTGTTGATCGCCCGTCTGCTGTCCATGCCGGCTACAGCAATGTGGCATTTTCGCGTCGAACAAGGTTGCTGGAGCGCAATTGATTTTTGCGACGATTTTGCGGTTCTTAAAGTGCTCAACAGCCGGGCTGTATGGCACGACGGGGAGTGAAAGCCCTGTTTTTTCTGCCGAAGGGCTTCTCTCCCATTGACACCCCATGACAGGCTGTTATTCTCCGCAACCTGACTTTTCCCGCCCTTCAGAGCTTTGCAGAAATTGTTTTACAAAAATGGCGATGCATTCTGCGGCGTGGGGTGGGATGATAGCGCACTTCAAAAGCGCTTTCGGAGACATTTGTCCCGATATCGCCTCTGGTTCAGGTATACTAACAGACGTTTTTAACTCTTTTCACCCAGGGGGAACACTTGCAGGGTAAAGCACTTCAGGATTTTGTAATCGACAAAATTGATGACCTGAAAGGTCAAGACATCATCGCCTTAGACGTTCAGGGCAAATCCAGCATCACTGATTGCATGATTATCTGCACCGGCACGTCCAGCCGTCATGTAATGTCTATCGCAGACCACGTTGTTCAGGAGTCCCGCACAGCTGGCCTGCTGCCGCTCGGCGTAGAAGGCGAGAACGTTGCAGACTGGATCGTCGTTGACCTCGGTGATGTGATTGTCCACGTGATGCAGGAAGAAAGCCGTCGCCTGTATGAACTGGAAAAACTCTGGAGTTAATGCGTGAAGCTGCAACTTGTCGCTGTGGGTACGAAGATGCCTGACTGGGTGCAAACCGGGTTTACGGAGTATCTCCGTCGGTTTCCGAAAGATATGCCCTTTGAGCTGATCGAAATCCCGGCAGGGAAACGCGGCAAGAACGCGGATATTAAACGCATTCTCGACAAAGAGGGTGAGCAGATGCTGGCTGCCGCAGGCAAAAACCGCATCGTCACCCTTGATATCCCTGGTAAACCCTGGGACACGCCGCAGCTGGCGACTGAACTGGAACGCTGGAAACTGGACGGTCGTGACGTCAGTCTATTGATTGGCGGGCCGGAAGGTCTCTCCCCTGCCTGTAAAGCGGCAGCGGAACAAAGCTGGTCACTCTCTGCGTTAACCCTTCCTCACCCTCTTGTTCGGGTTCTGGTCGCGGAGAGTCTGTACAGGGCGTGGAGCATCACCACCAACCATCCTTATCACCGTGAGTGATCATTGATTCTTGAGTAGATTAAGCAGCGGATGAAACTACAGAATTCTTTTCGCGACTATTCGGCTGAGTCCGCGCTGTTTGTGCGCCGGGCGCTGGTCGCTTTTTTGGGGATTTTGCTGCTCACCGGCGTGCTGATCGCCAACCTTTATAATCTGCAAATCGTTCGCTTTACTGATTATCAGACCCGCTCGAACGAAAACCGCATCAAACTGGTGCCTATCGCCCCCAGTCGCGGCATCATTTATGACCGTAACGGAATTCCGCTCGCCCTTAACCGCACCATTTATCAGATAGAAATGATGCCGGAAAAGGTCGACAACGTTCAGGATACCCTCGACGCGCTGCGTAACGTCGTAGACCTGACGGACGACGACATTGCCGCCTTTAAAAAAGAGCGCGCCCGTTCACACCGCTTCACCTCCATTCCGGTAAAAACTAACCTCAGTGAAGTGCAGGTGGCACGGTTCGCCGTTAATCAATATCGCTTTCCCGGCGTCGAAGTTAAAGGCTATAAACGCCGCTATTACCCCTACGGCTCTGCGCTGACCCACGTCATTGGCTACGTATCGAAGATCAACGATAAAGACGTGGACCGCCTGGACAAAGACGGCAAGCTGGCCAACTACGCGGCGACGCACGACATCGGTAAATTGGGTATTGAACGCTACTATGAAGACGTACTTCACGGCCAGACGGGTTATGAAGAAGTTGAAGTGAACAACCGTGGCCGCGTCATTCGCCAACTGAAAGAAGTGGCGCCGCAGGCCGGGCACGATATCTATCTCACCCTTGACCTGAAACTCCAGCAGTACATCGAAACGCTGCTGGCGGGCAGTCGTGCCGCGGTGGTAGTCACCGACCCGCGTACCGGTGGCGTTCTCGCACTGGTGTCCATGCCGAGCTACGACCCGAACCTGTTTGTCGATGGTATCTCGAGTAAAGATTACTCCGGGTTGCTCAATGACCCGAATACCCCATTGGTTAACCGCGCAACTCAGGGTGTCTACCCTCCTGCTTCGACGGTTAAACCTTACGTCGCGGTTTCTGCATTAAGTGCAGGCGTCATCACCCGCAATACTGGTCTGTTCGATCCGGGTTGGTGGCAATTACCGGGCTCTGAAAAACGTTACCGCGACTGGAAAAAATGGGGGCACGGCCATCTGAACATCACCCGTTCTCTGGAAGAGTCGGCGGATACGTTTTTCTATCAAATCGCCTATGATATGGGGATAGACCGCCTTTCAGAGTGGATGAGCAAGTTTGGCTACGGTCAATATACGGGTATCGATCTTGCCGAAGAGCGCGCCGGAAACATGCCAACCCGCGAGTGGAAGCAAAAACGGTTCAAAAAGCCATGGTACCAGGGTGATACCATTCCGGTCGGCATCGGTCAGGGTTACTGGACAGCAACCCCTATCCAGATGAGTAAAGCGCTGATGATCCTTATCAACGACGGTTTGGTAAAAGTTCCGCATCTGCTGATGAGTACGGCAGAAAACGGCAAGCAAGTGCCGTGGATTCAGCCGCACGAACCACCCGTTGGTGACATTCATTCCGGTTATTGGGAAATCGCAAAAGACGGCATGTACGGTGTAGCCAACCGTCCTAACGGTACTGCACACAAATATTTCGCTGGCGCACCTTACAAAATTGCGGCGAAATCCGGTACTGCACAGGTCTTTGGCCTGAAAGCCAATGAAACCTATAACGCACATAAGATCGCCGAGCGCTTACGTGACCACAAGCTGATGACGGCCTTCGCACCCTATGATAAGCCCCAGGTTGCTGTCGCCATAATTCTTGAGAACGGTGGCGCGGGCCCGGCTGTGGGTACCATTATGCGCCAGATCCTTGACCACATTATGTTGGGCGACAATAACACCAATCTGCCTGCAGAAAACCCCGCGGTTGCAGCAGCGGAGGACCAATAATCGTGACGGATAATCCGAACAAAAAAACATTCTGGGACAAAATCCACATCGATCCCACGATGTTGCTTATTTTGCTGGCGCTGCTGGTTTACAGCTCGCTGGTCATCTGGAGCGCCAGCGGCCAGGATATTGGCATGATGGAGCGCAAGGTCGGTCAGATCGCAATGGGCCTGGTCATCATGGTGGTGATGGCACAAATCCCGCCCCGAGTTTATGAAGGCTGGGCTCCCTATCTCTACATCTTTTGCATCATTTTGTTGGTGGCGGTAGATGCCTTCGGCGCAATCTCCAAAGGTGCGCAGCGCTGGCTGGATTTGGGGATTGTGCGTTTTCAGCCCTCCGAAATCGCCAAGATTGCCGTGCCGCTGATGGTCGCGCGCTTCATCAACCGTGATGTTTGCCCGCCATCGCTAAAAAATACCGCCATTGCGTTGGTGCTGATATTTATGCCCACCCTGCTGGTGGCCGCCCAGCCAGACCTCGGAACTTCAATTCTGGTCGCCCTTTCCGGTCTGTTTGTTCTGTTCCTTTCTGGTTTGAGCTGGCGTTTAATCGGTGTTGCGGTGGTCCTGGTTGCGGCGTTTATCCCGATACTGTGGTTCTTCCTGATGCATGATTATCAACGTCAGCGCGTCATGATGTTACTCGATCCGGAAACCGATCCGCTGGGTGCGGGTTATCACATCATTCAGTCTAAAATTGCTATTGGCTCCGGCGGTCTACGTGGTAAGGGCTGGCTACACGGTACGCAGTCACAGCTTGAGTTTTTACCCGAACGTCATACAGATTTTATCTTCGCGGTATTAGCGGAAGAACTGGGTCTGGTAGGGATCTTAATTCTGCTAGCGCTGTACATTTTGCTGATTATGCGCGGATTATGGATCGCTGCCCACGCGCAAACCACCTTTGGTCGCGTCATGGCGGGTGGTTTAATGTTGATATTATTCGTTTATGTCTTCGTAAATATTGGTATGGTGAGCGGTATTCTGCCCGTGGTTGGCGTTCCTCTCCCACTGGTTAGTTACGGAGGCTCGGCACTTATCGTGCTGATGGCTGGGTTCGGGATTGTTATGTCGATCCATACCCATAGAAAAATGTTGTCGAAAAGCGTGTAAGGGGTACGCAATGCGTAAGCAGTGGCTTGGTATCTGCATCGCAGCAGGAATGCTCGCGGCGTGTTCGAGTGATGATGGTCAGCAACAGGGTGCTGTCGCGCCGCAGCCTGCGGTGTGTAATGGTCCGATTGTTGAAATCAGCGGGGCCGATCCGCGCTTTGAACCCCTGAACCCAACGGCGAATCAGGACTATCAGCGTGATGGTAAGAGCTACAAAATCGTCCAGGACCCTTCCCGCTTTAGCCAGGCAGGGCTTGCCGCTATCTATGATGCGGAACCCGGAAGCAACTTAACCGCGTCTGGTGAAGCGTTCGACCCGATGCAGTTAACCGCAGCGCATCCGACGCTGCCAGTCCCAAGCTATGCCAGAATAACTAACCTGGCAAACGGCAGGATGATTGTCGTGCGCATTAACGATCGCGGCCCTTATGGCAACGATCGCGTGATTTCACTTTCACGTGCAGCAGCCGACCGTCTGAATACCTCCAACAATACCAAAGTGCGTATCGACCCGATCATCGTCGCCCAGGATGGTTCATTGTCCGGGCCGGGAATGGCTTGTACCACGGTAGCGAAACAAACCTATGCCCTGCCCGCGCGTCCTGATTTAAGCGGCGGTGGCAGTATGGGCAGCATGCCTGCGCCATCGGATGTGGGCCAGCCGCAAGGCGATATTCGTCCGATCAGCAATTCCACGTTGAAAAGCGATGATACAACCGGTGCGCCAGTGAACAGCAGTGGATTCCTCGGTGCGCCGACCACACTCGCTGCAGGCGTGCTGGAAGGTAGCGAGCCGACTCCGGCTCCGCAACCGACCACCACCGCACCGGTAACGCCAACCGCACCAGCAGCAACACCAGCCGCCGTCGCTGCACCTGCGCCAGCGGCAGTAGCCAACGGACGCTACGTGGTTCAGGTTGGCGCAGTCAGCGAGCAGTCGCGTGCGCAGCAGTATCAAAAACGTTTAAGCCAGCAATTTGGCGTCCCAGGTCGGGTGGTACAAAACGGCGCAGTCTGGCGTATCCAGATGGGGCCGTTCGCCAGCAAAGCTGAAGCCTCCACATTGCAGCAGCGTCTTCAAGCCGAGGCGCAATTACAGTCCTTCATCACCGGCGTGTAATAACGTAAATCAGGTATCTGAACTGTCAGTTTCTGTAAATGACATTAACAAAGTCACGCGGAAAGTCAGATGCCTGCCCGTTTTGCATTTGCTATAGTAGGGCACTTTTTTTAATTTCATCACGGACGTCGTAGTTCAGACCATGAAGACCACTTTTTCCGCTCGTTTCGTGCAGCGTATGGCGCTCACCGCGGCTCTCTGCGCAGCTTCTCTCTCTGCTGCCCATGCCGATGACCTGAATATTAAAACCATGATCCCGGGTGTTCCACAGATCGATGCGGAGTCATATATCCTGATTGATTACAATTCAGGTAAAGTTCTGGCAGAACAGAACGCCGACACTCGCCGCGACCCCGCCAGTCTGACCAAAATGATGACCAGCTACGTCATCGGCCAGGCGATGAAAGCCGGGAAATTCAAAGAAACCGATCTGGTCACCGTCGGCAATGACGCCTGGGCTACAGGTAACCCGGTCTTTAAAGGTTCATCGTTGATGTTCCTGAAGCCAGGAATGCAGGTTCCTGTTTCTCAGCTTATCCGTGGTATCAACCTGCAATCCGGGAATGACGCGTGCGTGGCAATGGCGGACTTCGCCGCCGGTAGCCAGGATGCTTTCGTCGGTCTGATGAACAGCTATGTGAACGCGCTGGGCCTGAAAAACACCCACTTCCAGACCGTTCATGGTCTCGATGCTGACGGTCAATACAGCTCGGCTCGCGACATGGCGATGATTGGTCAGGCGCTGATTCGCGACGTGCCTAACGAATACTCTATCTATAAAGAAAAAGAGTTCACCTTTAACGGCATCCGTCAGTTAAACCGTAACGGCCTGCTGTGGGATAACAGCCTGAATGTCGACGGTATCAAAACCGGTCATACCGACAAGGCTGGCTATAACCTCGTTGCATCCGCAACCGAAGGTCAGATGCGTCTGATCTCCGCCGTCATGGGTGGCCGCACCTATAAAGGTCGCGAAACCGAAAGTAAAAAATTGCTGACCTGGGGCTTCCGTTTCTTTGAAACCGTGAACCCACTGAAAGTCGGTAAAGAGTTTGCTTCAGAGCCCGCCTGGTTTGGTAATACCGATCGTGCATCGTTAGGCGTAGATAAAGATGTCTACCTGACTATTCCGCGCGGCCGCATGAAAGATCTGAAAGCAAGCTATGTGCTGAACACCACAGAACTGCACGCACCGCTGCAGAAAAACCAGGTTGTCGGCACCATCAACTTCCAGTTGGATGGCAAAACCATTGAGCAGCGCCCGCTGGTAGTCCTGCAGGAAATCCCTGAAGGCAACTTCTTTGGGAAAATCATTGATTACATTAAATTAATGTTCCATCACTGGTTTGGCTAAAAATCGAACACTTGAAAGTGTGATTTACGTCCCCATATACTAGGTATCCAGATAACTCCCACGCGCTGTGGGAGTTATTATTTATTGATGTAACGCCGGAGCTGACATGAAAACCAAACTTAACGAACTGCTTGAATTCCCTACTCCATTTACTTACAAAGTAATGGGGCAGGCGTTGCCTGAGCTGGTTGATCAGGTGGTTGAAGTGGTACAGCGCCATGCGCCAGGTGATTACTCTCCGACGGTAAAACCGAGCAGCAAAGGCAACTACCACTCGGTCTCAATCACTATTACTGCTACACACATTGAGCAGGTTGAAACGCTGTACGAAGAATTAGGCAATATCGATATCGTACGCATGGTACTGTAAAAACCTGTTGGTTACCCGCTGCATCCCCGCTCGGGTAACCCCTCCCTCCTGTGATATACTTTTCCCCCTCTTTTATATTCTCTACTCTATGTGAGTATCTACGGAGATGCCGTTTTGTATCAGGATAAAATTCTTGTCCGCCAGCTCGGTCTTCAACCTTACGAGCCAGTTTCTCTGGCCATGCACGAATTCACCGATACCCGCGATGAAAACAGTTATGACGAAATCTGGCTGGTAGAGCATTATCCTGTTTTTACCCAGGGTCAGGCAGGTAAAGCAGAGCACGTACTGATGCCAGGAGATATTCCGGTGATCCAGAGCGATCGTGGCGGTCAGGTGACTTATCACGGGCCGGGCCAGCAGGTCATGTATGTGCTGTTGAACCTGAAGCGTCGTAAACTTGGTGTTCGCGAACTGGTTACGCTGCTGGAGCAAACCGTTGTGAATACCCTTGCGGAAATCGGTATTGACGCCCACCCGCGAGCCGATGCGCCAGGCGTATACGTTGGAGAGAAGAAAATCTGCTCTTTGGGGTTACGTATTCGTAAAGGTTGTTCATTTCACGGCTTAGCGCTCAATGTGGATATGGACTTGTCTCCTTTCCTGCGTATCAATCCTTGTGGTTATGCCGGAATGGAAATGGCGAAGGTATCGCAGTGGGATAGCACCGCCACGACCGAGAGCGTTCGCCCCCGGCTGCTGGCCAACATTCTGGCGCTGTTGGGTAACCCACCGCACGAGTACATTGCGGACTGAAAATACGCGCATACTTTGCCACGGCATATGTTGTGGCAAATGGCACAAAACAACAACTATTTTACATTTTGCCAGCCTGTCAGGCTGCTTTCTGGCCCGTTTCAATGATATACTGCGTATCACTAATTCAAAAATAGTTGATAAATGCAACATTCCCTTGAATTGAAACGCTTTCCTTCGTAATTCGCAACTGGAACACGCAAGCTATGAGTAAACCCATTGTGATGGAACGCGGTGTTAAATACCGCGATGCCGATAAGATGGCTCTTATCCCGGTAAAAAATGTGGCAACAGAGCGTGAAGCCCTGCTGCGTAAACCGGAATGGATGAAAATAAAACTGCCAGCGGACTCCACTCGCATCCAGGGCATCAAAGCGGCAATGCGCAAAAATGGCCTGCACTCTGTCTGCGAAGAAGCTTCCTGCCCTAACCTGGCTGAATGTTTCAATCACGGAACTGCAACCTTTATGATCCTCGGCGCAATCTGTACCCGCCGTTGCCCATTCTGTGACGTTGCCCATGGCCGTCCGGTTGCTCCTGATGCTAACGAGCCGTTAAAACTTGCTCAGACGATTGCTGACATGGCGCTGCGCTATGTCGTCATTACCTCCGTTGACCGCGACGATCTGCGTGACGGCGGTGCTCAGCACTTTGCTGACTGCATCACCGCTATTCGTGAGAAAAGCCCGTCGATTAAAATCGAAACGCTGGTGCCTGACTTCCGTGGTCGTATGGATCGTGCGCTGGATATCCTCACGGCCACCCCGCCGGATGTGTTTAACCACAACCTCGAAAACGTACCACGTATTTATCGCAATGTTCGTCCAGGTGCTGACTACAACTGGTCACTGAAGCTTCTGGAACGTTTCAAGGAAGCGCACCCGGAGATTCCGACCAAATCAGGTCTGATGGTCGGTCTGGGCGAAACCAATGCGGAAATCATTGAGGTCATGCGTGACCTGCGCAGTCATGGTGTAACCATGTTGACGCTGGGGCAGTATTTACAGCCAAGCCGCCATCACCTGCCGGTTCAACGCTATGTGAGCCCGGATGAGTTCGATGAGATGAAAGCCGAAGCTATGGCAATGGGCTTTACCCATGCAGCCTGCGGTCCATTCGTTCGCTCTTCATACCATGCTGACATGCAGGCCAAAGGGCTGGAAGTGAAGTAATCGTGTAATACTCACTTACATATCAGCAATAAAAAAACCGGCAAATTGCCGGTTTTTTTTCATGCAGAGTATGCAGTAAGAGCATCATGCTCCTGACATTACTCTTTATGAGAAAGCTTCTCAGCCTGAACGCTACCATCAGCATCTTTCTTAGCATCGGCATTATCGTCGTTCATTGCTTTCTTGAAGCCTTTGATTGCCGTTCCCAGGTCTCCACCCAGTGTACGTAACTTCTTGGTACCAAACAGCAGAACAACCAGTGCGGCAACCACCAGCAGTTTGGTAATACTAATCTCACCCATAGATACCTTCTTGACTTAAACCAGGCTGCATAAAGCGCCATATTAACCTGAGAATATTAACGGCCTTTCGACGCGCGCACACAATAGCAATCTGTAACAAGGTGAATCAAGCCTTGTTTAAAAAAACGTCATAATAATTGCGGTGGCGCAAAGCGTCGGTTACTTAACACCGGGAGTTGTGCCCTAACCTGCCTCACCCGCTCGGCGGCAACCTCGGTCATAATTAGCGCGGGCGTTTCTGCCGCAGCAGCAATGGTCACACCAAGGGGGTCGATGACCCTGCTTTGGCCGATATTCTTGTTACCGCACTCTCCCGCCGCAATCAAGTAACACGTCGCATCTAACGCTCTTGCCGCCAAAAGCGTAGCCCAGTGATGCTCTTTAAGCGATCCCCGAACCCAGGCTGCGGGTAAGACAAGAATTTCCGCTCCCTGCAATGCGTGCGCCAGCGCCAACTCAGGAAAGCGCAGATCATAACAGGTCATTAACCCTACTTTTAACCCGTCTACGTCCAGCAGCGGCGCTATGGCGTCCCCTGCATCCACATTTCGTGACTCCTGAATCGAAAAGGCATCATAGAGATGTAATTTAGCGTAATGGGCCACGACCTGACCTGCCCGTAGCGCCACCAGCATGTTAAACGCCCGGCCTGGCACAGAAGGAACATGAATCGTCAGGATTGTCGTCATCTCGTTTTGCGCGCTTTCTCGCAGCAAGCGCGTCAAAAATCCGCCCTCCAGCAGTTGAGCTGATTTCACTGACAGGTCTGGGTCCAGATCGTCACGGGCCAGAAGCGCCTCCGGTAATACCAACAGCGACGCCCCCTCTCCTGCAGCCTGTGACATCAAAAAGACGCAGGTTTCTGCATTTTTTTCCCATGAAGGTCCCACGGCAAATTGCCCTGCTGCAACGAACATATTCCCTCCAGAAAACGTTGTTAGGCTCGCCAACCACGATTATTCAGCGTTACACTCATCCTATATACAATCAAATAGCAGGATTATGCAGTGTTACAACTCCTTTTAGCGGTTTTTATCGGTGGTGGTACAGGTAGTGTAGCAAGATGGATGTTGAGCATGAGGTTTAACCCGCTACATCAGGCCATCCCATTCGGTACACTGGCTGCAAACTTACTTGGCGCATTTATCATTGGTATGGGTCTGGCGTGGTTTAATCGCATGACTAACATTGATCCAATGTGGAAGGTACTGATTACCACTGGCTTTTGCGGGGGACTAACAACGTTTTCCACTTTCTCAGCTGAGGTGGTGTTTTTGCTACAGGAAGGACGTTTTGGTTGGGCTATGGTGAATGTACTGGTTAATCTGTTGGGATCATTTGCGATGACCGCCCTGGCATTCTGGCTGGTTTCGGCCTCTCCCGCGCACTGAAGCGAAAAAAAACCCGCAATTAAGCGGGTTTTGAATGCTTGCTGTCGTATGCTTACAGAGCGATTACGTTTGCAGCAGAAGGGCCTTTGGCACCGTTAGTGATTTCGAACTCTACACGCTGACCTTCAGCCAGAGTTTTAAAACCATTGGTCTGGATTGCAGAGAAGTGTACGAACACGTCTTTGCTGCCATCTTCCGGAGTAATGAAACCGAATCCTTTGGACTCATTAAACCACTTAACGTTACCTTTAATCTTAGACATCAAAATTACCTTTACATGAAAAATAGACACAAATGCTGTGTCGGGTATCAGTACAACAATTGTGGTGGACTTTGTCCAGTCGAACTTTATCAAAAAGTGATAAATGTCGCGTTATTTTTCAGTTAAAGTTAATATCGCACTGTTTTTAAAAGACTTTTTAATAATCCACCTGACAATACAGGTAGTCCATCAAAACTGGAAACGCATCCATGCAAAGTAGACGTTACCGTTGTTGTACGTTCCCGGAATGTAGGTCATCTGGAACGTTGCCGGACCATACCCTATCGATGCCAGCGGTAACAGCACGGGTACCGGAATGTAGTTCCAGTTATCGCGCGCGGTAAAACCGGCGGTAAAACCGAGACCTGTGTGGAAATTTTCATCTGCCAGCGGTCGCCAGGTTTTTTCCCAGCCATAACCACCAATGGGTTCCCATTTATTGTAGGAATCCTTAAAGGCCATTATATAAAGCCCGTGCCAGTTACCTTTATCATCCCAACGGGATTGACCAAAGCCCGCCCCCCATGGGCGTTCATTGTAGCGATCCGTTTTTTCTTTATCATAAGCAAAACGAGCATGCCAGGTAATAGCCGGCACGTACAGATCATAATGTTCTGGCTGCTGCCAGGTTTCACTGACGTTGTCTTTAAAAGTAGCGAACCAGCCTTTATCTTCAGCAGCGCCCTGGGGAATGAAAGCTAACTGAATAAAAAGAAATGAAAAAATGAGAAAATATCGTTTAGCGACAATCACAACTTAATTACCATCCTGGGATTTATTATTAATTGTAGCAAACCCAACCTTAATGTTAGCTTAACAAAAATGCGCAGCTAAAAAATCAGAATAATCCTCAGCCTATAATTTTTAAGATAATTATCCATGAGTTTATTGAGCCATCTAATAGGAACTATTTTCTCTTTATTGCCAATAAATTGTTCTTTCCTGCGAAAAAAGTTAAATACCATCACAATAAATTAACAATTAATATTCATCATCGCCACAAAACACACACATCAGCGCTGCGCTTCACAGTTTCTTATTGTGAGATTCTTTTTTAAACCGCGATGCTGAAAAAACGGCTTAACCATCGCTTGAATCCGTATTTTTATTGATTTTAATCAGCAAGAGTTATCGGTTTATTAGGCACATTCTGTCACCACTTTTTACTTTTTTTAGTTTTTTTACTTTCTGGGCAGCAATGCGACAGGGGAAACGATGTTGACATTTATTGAACTCCTTATTGGGGTTGTGGTTATTGTGGGTGTAGCGCGCTACATCATTAAAGGTTATTCCGCGACAGGCGTACTGTTTGTTGGTGGTCTGGTTTTGCTGATTATCAGTGCGCTGATGGGGCATAAAGTTTTGCCGTCCAGCGCGGCATCAACGGGCTATACGGCAACAGACATTGTTGAATATATTAAAATTTTGCTGATGAGCCGTGGTGGCGATCTCGGCATGATGATCATGATGCTGTGTGGTTTTGCCGCTTATATGACCCACATTGGCGCGAACGATATGGTCGTTAAGCTGGCCTCCAAGCCTCTGCAATACATCAACTCACCTTATCTGCTAATGATTGCCGCCTATTTTGTCGCCTGCCTGATGTCACTGGCGGTTTCGTCAGCAACCGGTCTGGGCGTATTGCTGATGGCAACACTTTTCCCGGTCATGGTTAACGTTGGGATCAGCCGTGGCGCCGCAGCGGCCATTTGTGCCTCCCCTGCTGCAATTATTCTTTCACCAACATCCGGTGATGTGGTGCTGGCGGCAAAAGCTGCAGAAATGCCGCTGATCGATTTCGCCTTTAAAACCACGCTGCCAATTTCCATTGCCGCCATCATTGCTATGGCGATTGCCCACTTTTTCTGGCAGCGTTTTCTGGATAAAAAAGAGAACATTTCTCATGAAATGTTAGATGTGGCTGAAATCACCACGACTGCCCCGTCATTTTACGCCATTCTGCCGTTTACCCCGATTGTTGGCGTCCTGATTTTTGATGGTAAATGGGGTCCACAGCTGCATATCATTACGATTCTGGTTCTGTGCATGCTCATCGCGGCTATTCTGGAGTTCGTACGTGGGTTCAACACCCAAAAGGTTTTCTCTGGTCTGGAAGTCGCTTACCGTGGCATGGCGGATGCCTTTGCTAACGTGGTGATGTTGTTAGTCGCTGCGGGTGTATTTGCCCAGGGTCTGAGCACAATCGGCTTTATTCAGAGTCTGATTTCTATCGCCACCTCGTTTGGTTCAGCGAGCATTATTCTGATGATGGTGCTGGTGATCCTGACTATGCTGGCGGCAATGACTACGGGTTCTGGTAACGCTCCGTTCTATGCCTTCGTTGAGATGATCCCTAAGCTGGCGCATTCCTCCGGCATTAACCCAGCTTACCTTGTTATCCCGATGCTGCAGGCGTCAAACCTTGGACGCACAATCTCCCCGGTCTCCGGCGTGGTGGTTGCTGTTGCTGGTATGGCGAAGATTTCTCCGTTCGAAGTGGTGAAACGTACCTCGGTTCCGGTTCTGGTTGGGTTGTTGGTTGTGATTATCGCAACTGAAGTGATGGTACCAGGTTCTTCTTCAGCCGTCGTTGGCGGCTGATACTCAGAGAAATGTAGGCCGGATGAGGCATTCACGCCGCATCCGGCATTTCGACTGCAACGTTGCCGGATGTCGATGCTAAAGCATCTTATCCGGCCTACGTCAGAAATCAGCATTTAGCCGCCGTGATAGATACGCTGCGGCCTACCCACCTTACCGTGAATAATCTCCGCAATAATCAAATGTCGGCTGGCACAGTACTCCAGGTAGCGTCTGGAAGTCGTTCGGCTGATAGTGAGCGCCTGGGCGATCGTTTCTGCTGTATGGTGTACCGTCGGATCGGCAAATAATTTCAGCACTGCATTCAGCGTTAAGGCATCAATCCCGGTCGGTAAATCCCCTTTCGGCTCGCCCCGCGCGTAGGCATTAAACATCTCATCTATCTGCTTTTGACTGGCGCTATCATTACCGGCCAACATGCGTCGCCGCTGTTGATAACGCGTCAGGGTCTGCCCCAGCCGCTCGTAGGCAATGGGTTTGACCAGGTAATCAAACGCGCCGCTGCGCACAGCTTCGGAGACTGTTTCCATGTCGCTGGCCGCCGTGGTAAACACCACACCGCCCGGATAACGCGCCTGGGTTAGCTCATGCAATAAGGTAATTCCCTTGCCGTCCGGCAAGTAGTTATCGAGCAGAATCAAACCGGGCTTAAAACGCTCAATCATCATCCTCGCCTGCGCAAGATTACCCGCCAGCCAAATCTGGCTGAAGCCGGGTATATGGCGGATATATTCAGCATGCATTTCCGCCAGTAGCGTTTCATCCTCAACGATCAATAGCGTTAATGGTTCCGTCATTGTTTTTTTTCACTTTCGGAAGAAATAAAGAAAATAAGGTGCCGCAGGGGGAGTTATCTTCGAGCGTAATCACCCCGTCACAGCGCCTCACATAACTTGCAATAAGATACAAACCGATGCCATGTTCACCTGGTTCATCGGTACGGGTGCTCACACCCTGTTCAAATATTTTTTCACGCAATGCTTCCGGCACACCGCATCCCTGATCGGCAACTTCGATGATCACGTCATCCCCCTCATCGCTCAAATAGAGTTCGACGACCTTGTTGCCTTGCTGGGTGCGCAAGCTCGCTTCAAATGCATTATCAAGCAGATTGCCAACAATTGCTGCAAACTCTGTGCTATCCAGCCCCTCGGGGAGTTGATGCAGTTGGCTGCCCGGAACAATAGTCATGGTGAGACCCAGTTCCCGCGCGCGCTGCACCTTGCCAAACAACAGACCGGCTACCTGACGATCGGCAAACGCGCCGCGCAGACTGTCAATCAGTTGCTGTTGCGCCTGGGATTCCCCCTGCACCATGGCCAGAACCTTGTCATACTCTTTCATTTGCAGCAGACCATTGATAGTCGACATCCAGTTCAGATGCTCATGACGCAGCGTCCTCAGGCTCTCTACATACTGTTTGATTTGCGTTAACTGCGCATTAAGAGTAGCAATTTCATCTTTACTACGAAAACTGATGATTGCCCCAAGCAGTTCGTCACCGGAGCGAATCGCCTCACGGTTGGCGATAACGCTCAGTCCATTAAAGTTGACCATCGCGTCCTGTCGTTTTTCCGCAATCTGTTGGGTGAAAAAGTCCGCTGGCTGAACCACCTCACTCACCGGTTTTCCAAGCCACTTTCTCCCAGGTGAAGACAGCCCCAGCATTTTCCTCGCACTGCGATTTATTGCGGTGATATATCCATCAGGATCCACGGCAATCAATCCTTCATATACCGAGCTGAACAACGCTTCCTGCTGACGTACCACACGCGCAATTTGTTTCGGTTCCATACCCAACATCTGCCGACGAATATGGGCAGCGAAAAACCAGGAGAGCAGCATAAGTACCAGCAACAGGAGGATAAACACGCCGGCCATCGGAAGTAAGAAGTCCGATCGCCAGCTATCGATTTTGCTGATCAGATAACCAATTGAGACTACGCCAATGATTTTGCCATCGTCATCAAAGATGGGCGTTTTAGCGCGCATTGCCATCCCGATGGACCCTTTACCGGTAATAAAGTAGCTCTCGCCTTTTTCCAGCGCACCGGGTTTGGTGAACTGCATCGGATAGCCAATCTTTTCCGGGTTCGGATGATATAGACGAATGGAGTTGGTATCCCCGATAACCACATAGTCGAAGTCAGTTCCGCTCTGCAGTTTGTCGGCAATCGTCGCCAACCGCTTGTAATCACGATGCTTAACCGCCGTGATGATACTGTCGTTAGAGGCGATGATTTTGGCCTGATTCATTGCCATATCGCGGACATGCGTTGCCAGATAATCTTCAAAGCTGGCGGTGAAGTATTGTGCCAGGGCGGCAATGATAAAAACAGAAACGACCAGAATGAGCAGAAAGATACGTAAAGGAAACGCCAGACTGCGGAAAAAAGGAAACCGTGTTTTATTTTTCTGTTCTGCCATCACATTTTTCCTCACCGACGTTAACTAAAACTAATTTCTCATTGTAGTTGTAATTAAAATGTTCTATTTACACGTTATGGTATAAAACAAGATCGTTGCAGATTCCCCACCTTAAATCAATTAAACAAATTAAAACCACACCTTATTTTAGGGTTAAATTAATTAAAAAACTTAAAACCATAAAACACATTAAAACCTTCTAACTTATTGTGAAATAAATCAAAAATTACCTCCAAAATACCCCTTACGATGTATGCAGCAGGGAAAAAAAGAAATACTCCGTAATAAAAAACCATTCCCTTCAATTGCAAACAAAACGTTATCAGGTTGCTAAACAGAGCAACAAAAACAGAAACCCAGTAACAAATATAGCATCGGGGCTCTATTCACTATGTTCGGTAATAATATATTCACGCAAGTTAAACGCTCAGAAAATAAAAAGATGGCGGCTATCGCGCAATTTCTGAAAGAGAATGATTTGAGCGTAGATACGACCGTCGAAGTATTTATCACCGTCACCCGTGACGACCGTCTGATTGCCTGCGGTGGTATCGCTGGGAATATTATTAAGTGTGTCGCAATCTGTGAATCTGTCCGCGGCGAGGGTTTAGCGCTGACGCTGGCGACTGAGTTAATCAACCTTGCCTATGAACGCCATTGTACGCACCTCTTCATCTATACCAAAACCGAGTACGAATCGCTGTTTAAACAGTGCGGTTTTTCTACGCTCACCAGCGTTCCCGGCATTATGGTATTGATGGAAAACAGCACCACACGTCTGAAACGCTACGCCGAATCACTGGCAAAACAGCGTCATGATGGGAAAAAAATTGGCTGTATCGTCATGAACGCCAACCCCTTCACCAACGGACACCGTTTTCTGATCCAACAGGCGGCCGCGCAATGTGACTGGCTGCATCTGTTTTTGGTGAAAGAAGATACCTCACGTTTTCCGTATGAAGACCGCCTGGATCTGGTGCTTAAAGGAACAAAAGACATTCCACGTTTAACCGTGCATCGCGGTTCGGAGTACATCATTTCCCGCGCCACGTTCCCGTGTTACTTCATCAAAGAACAGAGCGTTATTAACCACTGCTACACCGAAATAGACCTGAAAATCTTCCGCCAGTATCTGGCTCCGGCTCTCGGCGTCACGCACCGCTTCGTCGGTACTGAGCCGTATTGCACCGTCACCTCCCAGTATAACAACGACATGCGTTACTGGCTGGAGACCCCAACGCTTCCCGCCCCGCCGATTGAACTGGTGGAAATTGAGCGGCTGTGCTTCCAGGAGATGCCGATTTCCGCCTCCTGGGTGCGCAAGCTGCTGGTTAAAAAAGATCTCACGGCTATCGCATCCCTGGTCCCTGACGCCACGCTGCAGTATCTGCAAAGCATGGTTGAGCGAGCCTCATCGGGTGCGGCAGTCCGCCAAAATACCCCCGCATTAGCAACAGGTGAAAAATGAAAATAAACCAGGCAGCCGTCGCAGGCACACTCGAGTCCGGTGATGTGATGATTCGCATCGCCCCACTCGATTCGCAGGATATTGACCTGCAGGTTAACAGTAGCGTCGAAAAGCAGTTCGGTGATGCCATCCGGGCCACCATTCTGGACGTTCTGTCCCGCTACAACGTACGCGGCGTGCAATTGAATGTTGATGATAAAGGCGCACTGGACTGCATTTTACGTGCGCGACTGGAAGCACTACTGGCCCGCGCTGGCGGTATTCCGGCACTGCCATGGGAGGATTGCCAGTGATTTCCGAATCTTTGCAACAACGTAAAACTCGTACTCGCCGCAGCATGTTGTTCGTACCGGGCGCCAATGCCGCCATGGTCAGCAACTCGTTCATCTACCCGGCAGATGCACTGATGTTCGACCTGGAAGACTCCGTCGCGTTGCGTGAAAAAGATACCGCTCGCCGCATGGTGTACCACGCGCTGCAGCATCCGCTGTATCACGACGTTGAAACCATCGTGCGTGTAAACGCCCTCGACTCCGAATGGGGTATCAACGACCTTGAAGCCGTGGTACGTGGCGGTGCTGACATTGTACGTTTACCGAAGACCGATACCGCGCAGGATGTCATCGACATCGAAAGCGAAATTCTGCGTATCGAAAACGCCTGTGGCCGTGAGCCAGGCAGCACCGGTCTGTTAGCCGCCATCGAATCGCCGTTAGGCATTACCCGCGCGGTAGAAATTGCCCATGCTTCCGAACGTCTGATCGGTATTGCCCTGGGTGCGGAAGACTATGTACGTAACCTGCGCACTGAGCGCTCACCGGAAGGTACTGAACTGCTGTTTGCCCGCTGCTCTATTTTGCAGGCTGCACGTTCTGCCGGTATTCAGGCGTTCGACACCGTGTATTCCGATGCCAACAACGAAGCGGGTTTCCTGCACGAAGCCGCACATATCAAGCAACTGGGTTTTGACGGCAAATCGCTCATCAACCCGCGCCAGATCGAACTCCTGCACAACCTGTACGCCCCAACGCGCAAAGAACTGGCTCACGCCCGTCTGGTTGTGGAAGCCGCTGAAGCCGCTGCTCGCGAAGGTCGTGGCGTAGTTTCCCTGAACGGCAAAATGGTCGACAGCCCGGTTATCGAGCGCGCCCTTCTGGTTATCTCCCGTGCAGAACTTTCCGGCATTCGCGAAGAATAAGGCAAAAAAATGACGCAGAAAATCGAACAGTCTCAACGCCAGGATCGCGTGGCGACCTGGAGCCGTCATGCAGAAAGTGAGCTTTCCGCTTATCAGAGCACCGCAAAAGTAGAATTGCAGGCGCAAAAACCGCGCGACAAAAAGCTGTGCGCTAACCTGGAAGACGCCATTCGTCGTTCTGGTTTACAGGATGGTATGACCATCTCTTTCCATCACGCTTTTCGCGGTGGCGATCTGACGATTAACCTGGTGATGGACGCCATCGCCAATATGGGCTTTAAAAATCTGACGCTGGCCTCCAGCTCTCTGAGCGACTGCCATGCTCCACTGGTTGAGCACATCCGTCAGGGCGTGGTTAGCCGCATTTATACCTCCGGTCTGCGTGGCCCGCTGGCGGAAGAAATCTCACGTGGCCTGCTAGCCGAACCGGTACAAATTCACTCCCACGGTGGCCGTGTGCACCTGGTGCAAAGTGGCGAGCTCAGCATTGATGTGGCGTTCCTCGGCGTGCCGTCCTGCGACCAGTTTGGCAACGCCAACGGTTATACCGGTAAAGCATGCTGCGGCTCACTGGGCTATGCCCGCGTAGACGCCGAAAACGCGAAACAGGTTGTCCTGCTGACTGAACAACTGCTGACCTATCCGCATAACCCGGCCAGCATTACGCAGGATCAGGTAGATCTGATCGTGCAGATCGATCAGGTCGGCGATGCGGACAAAATTGGTGCCGATGCGACCCGCATGACCACCAACCCGCGTGAACTGTTAATCGCCCGTAGCGCGGCTGAGGTCATTGCTAATTCCGGCTACTTCAACGAAGGCTTCTCACTGCAGACAGGAACCGGCGGCGCCTCTCTGGCCGTTACGCGTTTCCTGGAAGACAAAATGCGCAGCCGCGATATCCGTGCCGACTTCGCGCTGGGCGGCATTACCGCTACCATCGTTGACCTGCACGAAAAAGGCCTGATTCGCAAACTGCTGGACGTTCAGAGCTTTGACCGTAACGCCGCAGAATCGCTGGCCCGCAATCCAAACCACATTGAGATCAGTGCCAACCAGTATGCCAACTGGGGCTCAAAAGGCGCATCCGTCGATCGTCTGGACGTCGTGGTGCTCAGCGCGTTGGAAGTTGATACCAGCTTCAACGTTAACGTACTGACCGGTTCTGACGGCGTACTGCGCGGCGCATCCGGCGGTCACTGCGATACCGCGGTTGCCGCTGCGCTGTCTATCATCGTCGCGCCGCTGGTTCGCGGACGCATCCCGACCCTGGTTGATAACGTGCTGACCTGCGTAACCCCAGGCTCCAGCGTTGACATTCTGGTCACTGACCACGGTATCGCCGTCAACCCTGCACGTCCGGAACTGGCAGAACGTCTGAAAGAAGCCGGTATGAAAGTGGTGTCCATTGAATGGCTGCGCGAACGTGCACAGCAGCTCACCGGTCAGCCATGCGCTATCGAATTCACTGACCGCGTGATTGCCGTTGTGCGTTACCGCGATGGTTCAGTGATTGACGTTGTGCATCAGGTGAAGGAATAAACCATGCACCTGCTCCCTGAATACGCCACCCAACACGCGGTTTCCATTCCCGAGCTGCTAGCCAGCCGCGATGAGAGACAGGCAAGGCAACAGGAGTGGCTGACACGCCACTCTGCGCCGCTGGTCTCGTTTACCGTCGTCGCACCGGGACCGATTAAAGACAGCGAATTAACCCGTCGTATCTTTAATCACGGCGTAACCGCCTTGCTCGCGTTGGCGAAACAATCCACCTGGATTGTCAGGGAGCAAACAGCGCTGGTTTCTGCCAGCGGTCCAGAAGGTCTTTTGTCTATTGAGGCTCCGGCCCACGACCTCAAGCTCGCCACAATTGAACTTGAGCATTCACACCCGCTGGGACGGCTATGGGATATCGATGTCCTGACCCCTGAAGGGGAAATTCTGTCCCGGCGTCATTTCGCACTCCCTGCCCGCCGCTGTCTGCTGTGCGAGCAAAGTGCTGCCGACTGTGCGCGGGGTAAAACCCACGCACTTTCCGACTTACTCACTCAGATGGAGGCACTGCTGCATGATGCCGATTCCCGCAACATCAACCAATAACGCAGTCCTTCCTCTGGATCTGCCTGATGCTTACGCAACGCTTGCGTGGCGCGCCATGTTGACTGAAGTCAACCTGTCGCCCAAACCCGGTCTAGTAGATCGTATTAACAACGGCGCGCATAAAGATATGGCGTTGGAAGATTTTCATCGCAGCGCTGAAGCGATTCAGTCATGGCTACCACGTTTTATTGAATATGGGGCGTTTAGCGCACAGCTGTCGCCTGAGGATGTATTGAAAGGACTGCGCCCGCTGGGCATGGCCTGCGAAGCCGATATGTTCCGCGCCACCGCCGGGGTGAACACCCATAAAGGGAGCATCTTTTCACTGGGACTGCTGTGCGCCGCCATTGGCCGCCTGCACCAGCTCCAACTCACTGTTACCGCTGAAACCATTTGCTCTACGGCAGCAACATTTTGCCGTGGCCTGACCGAGCGCGAACTGCGCCAGAACAATCAACAACTCACGGCTGGCCAACGTCTTTATCAGCAATTGGGATTAACCGGCGCACGGGGCGAAGCCGAAGCGGGATATCCGCTAGTCATCCAGCATGCCCTGCCGCACTACCGCGCACTGCTGACTCAGGGCCGCGACCCTGAACTGGCGTTACTCGACACATTATTGCTGCTGATGTCTATCAACGGCGACACCAACGTGGCTTCACGTGGCGGCGCAGAAGGTCTGCGTTGGTTACAGAAGCAGGCCACCGCCCTGATGCAGCAAGGGGGGATTCGTACCCCTGCCGATCTCGAATATCTACACCAGTTCGACCAACAGTGCATTGAACGCAACCTCAGTCCCGGAGGCTGCGCCGATCTGCTGATCGTCACCTGGTTCTTAGCTCAGATTTCACAAGTTCATCATTATCACAATTAAAGATCCTTTCCGGAGAATCACACACATGTCTTTAGCAAAAGATAAAATATGGAAGTTATTGGCCCCCCTGGTCGTCATGGGTGTCATGTTTCTTATCCCCGTCCCTGATGGAATGCCTCCACAGGCCTGGCACTACTTTGCCGTGTTTGTGGCGATGATCGTCGGTATGATCCTGGAGCCAATTCCGGCAACAGCGATCAGCTTTATCGCCGTAACGATCTGCGTTATCGGCAGCAACTATCTGCTGTTTGATGCTTCAGAACTGGCCGACCCGGCGTTTAAAGCGGGTAAGCAAGCGCTGAAATGGGGTCTGGCGGGCTTCTCCAGCACCACCGTGTGGTTGGTGTTTGGTGCGTTTATCTTCGCACTGGGTTATGAAGTCACCGGTCTGGGTCGTCGTATCGCGCTGTTCCTGGTGAAATTCATGGGTAAACGTACCCTGACGCTGGGCTATGCGATTGTTATCATCGACATTCTGCTGGCACCGTTTACTCCATCTAACACTGCGCGTACCGGTGGCACCGTATTCCCGGTTATCAAAAACCTGCCGCCGCTGTTTAAATCATTCCCGAACGATCCTTCCGCGCGCCGTATCGGTGGATATTTGATGTGGATGATGGTCATCAGTACCAGCCTGAGTTCCTCGATGTTCGTGACCGGCGCTGCGCCTAACGTGCTGGGTCTGGAATTCGTCAACAAAATTGCCGGTATTCAAATCAGTTGGTTGCAGTGGTTCCTCAGCTTCCTGCCGGTCGGTATTATTTTGCTGATCGTTGCTCCGTGGCTGTCATACGTTCTGTACAAACCAGAAGTTACTCACAGTGCTGAAGTTGCCGCTTGGGCCGGTGATGAACTGAAAGGCATGGGTAAACTGACCCGTAAAGAGATAACGCTGATCGGTCTGGTACTGCTCAGCCTGGGCCTGTGGGTCTTCGGTGGTAAACTGATTGATGCAACCGCAGTGGGCCTGCTGGCTGTCTCCCTGATGCTGGCGCTGCACGTTGTACCGTGGAAAGACATTACCCGTTATAACAGCGCATGGAACACTCTGGTTAACCTCGCCACGCTGGTCGTTATGGCGAATGGTTTAACCCGTTCAGGCTTCATCGACTGGTTCGCCAACACTATGAGCACGCACCTGGAAGGCTTCTCGCCTAACGCGACCGTGATCGTTCTGGTGCTGGTGTTCTACTTTGCTCACTACCTGTTTGCCAGCCTTTCCGCTCACACCGCCACCATGCTGCCGGTTATTCTGGCCGTCGGTAAAGGTATCCCGGGCGTGCCGATGGAACACCTGTGTATCCTGCTGGTACTGTCCATCGGTATCATGGGCTGTCTGACTCCATATGCAACAGGCCCAGGCGTTATCATCTACGGCTGTGGTTATGTGAAGTCCAAAGACTACTGGCGTCTGGGTGCTATCTTCGGCGTTATCTACATCGCTATGCTTCTGCTGGTCGGCTGGCCGATTCTGGCAATGTGGAGCTAATCATTCCCGTTCACGCTTGATGAAAATGATGCCAGTCAGCTAAACCTGACTGGCATTTTTTATGATTAAATAGATGATATTCAGAATTTATATAAGTGTCCGAAATCATCATGACATCAACATGGCGTTATTCTTCGTTGCTGGCAGCACTCCTGCTACCAGTTTCTGCAGCTCAGGCCGATGAACTTCAGGCAAAACAGTACGCTGATTTTGACAGCTATGTGCTGGCTCTCTCCTGGCAAACCGGATTTTGTCAGAGCCAACACGAGCGTAATCGTCAGGAGCCTGACGAATGTCGTTTGCAAAAAGAGAGCGCAGACAAAGCTGATTTCCTGACCGTTCACGGTTTATGGCCCAGCCTGCCTAAATCCATTGCTGCCCGTGGAGTAGACAATCGCCGTTGGATGCGTTTTGGCTGCGCGACTCGCCCTATTCCCAACCTGCCTGAAGCCCGCGCCAGCCGTAAATGCGCGGCCCCCGAAACCGGGCTGTCGCTGGAAAGCGCGGCAAAACTCAGCGCCGTAATGCCCGGCGCTGGAGGAAGATCCTGTCTGGAACGTTACGAGTATGCCAAACATGGCGCGTGTTTCGGTTTTGATCCCGACGCGTACTTCGGCACGATGGTGCGGCTGAATAATGAGGTTAAGGACAGCGAGGTGGGCAAATTCCTGGCGGAAAACTACGGCAAAACCGTCAGCCGTAACGCATTTGACGCCGCCGTTGCCAAAAGCTGGGGCAAAGAGAACGTCAAAGCTGTGAAGCTAAGCTGCCACGGCAATCCAGCGTATCTCACTGAGATCCAGTTATCCCTGAAAGCCGACAACATCAACCAGACGTTATCTGCCCAGTCATTCTTACCGCAACCGCATCCGGGTAGCTGCGGTAAACAGTTTATTATCGACAAAGTGGGATACTGAAACTTGCGACCGACGCTGCGAGCTGGCGTCGGTCCGTAAACTTAGCATTTTGCACGGGCGTCCGGGCGAACTAAATCAAAACGATGTGTTTCACTGATCGAATAATACGCCGTTGGCCCACCTGCACGCAGTACCGGTTTCGCTTTCGCCGTCTGATAGATGCCGTCTTCCAGGAGCGTTTCATCTATGTGAATGCCTACCACTTCTCCCAACACCAGCCAGGTATCAACCGGTGAGCCATCAGCGGTAGTCAGTTGCAGGCTTTGCGATAAGCGACACTCAAAATTGACCGGGCTTTGCGCCACGCGCGGCACGTTGACTATCCGGCTATCTGCCTTGCTAAGCCCGGCGGCAAAAAACTCGTCCTCACCGTGCGGCAAGCTGGCTGACGTTTCGTTCATCGCAGTGGCCAGCTCAAGAGTCGTCAGGTTCCAGACAAATTCACCGGTTTCGATAATATTCTGCACGCTGTCTTTCCAGCCGCTGCTGGCGAAACCGATAATCGGCGGATGATAGTTAAAACAGTTAAAGAAACTGTATGGTGCCAGATTGTGCCGACCGTTGCTGTCACGCGACGCAATCCAGCCAATCGGGCGCGGTCCAATGATGGCATTTAGCGGATCATGCGGTAAGCCGTGTCCCTGTGACGGTTGATAGAAATACATAGCGTTCCCTGTTGAAGTTAACGTCAGCGCAGCACAAATTATGCTTCGCTCATCCCCCTGGAAAAAGAAGATCAGCGTAGAACAATCTGCCAACGATTACGACTGAATAAAGTTGAGCAGGTCACCGTTGATCTGTTGCTTATGGGTGGTGCAGATGCCATGCGAGCCGCCGACATATACCTTTAACTGCGAGTCCGGCAGCATTTCCGCCGCGACCTTTCCGCAGGTTTCAAACGGAACAATCTGATCGTCATCACCGTGGATCACCAGCGTCGGGATGGTCATCTTTTTGAGGTCTTCACGCAGATCTGTTTCCGAAAACGCATGAATGCAGTCGTACAACGCTTTGATGGACCCTTGTAAGCCCTGTTCAACAAAACTTTCCCGTACAGCTTTCGACTCTTTCGCGCCAGGACGATTGTAGCCATAGAATGCAGCGGTCAGCTCATAGAAAAAGGCGGCGCGATCGTTCACAACCCCCTCACGGATGCCATCGAATACCTCTTTCGGCACGCCATTTGGGTTAAAGTCAGTCTTGATCATGATGGGCGTCACCGCGCCAATTAACACCGCTTTTGCCACCCGCTGCGTCCCATGCCGGCCAATATAACGAGCCACTTCCCCACCGCCGGTAGAGTGCCCAACATGTACGGCATCTTTAAGATTGAGATGCGCGGTAAGTTCAGCCAGGTCGTCAGCATACTGATCCATATGATGTCCATCCCAGGGTTGGGCCGAACGCCCATGTCCGCGCCTGTCATGGGCGATCACACGAAATCCTTTCGATCCAAGGAACAGCATCTGATCTTCAAACGCGTCTGCCGTCAGCGGCCAACCGTGACTAAACACAATAGGTTGTCCACTTCCCCAGTCTTTAAAATGCAAATAGCTGCCGTCTTTCAAGGTAAGTTTGTCGTACTGGCTCATGAGATCTCCTGTCGCGGAACACTGAGTTGTTTGACGCGCCCGCAGCGAGCGCTTAAAAAGCATAATGCAAATTGGAGAACGATCACGTTTTTCGGCTAAAATCACACCATACGCGACAAAATTGATGATTTACCTGAATGTGAACTAAATCACTTCAAACATGGGGTAAGTCTCAGTATCATCATAAAAGCTAAACCCTTGCCGCCTGACGGTGAGGGTTTTCTTTTGGGATTATTTACCTGCGCACCCGCAGTTTCGACGACATGGAGTAATAAATGTCCAGACCAACTATCATCATTAACGACCTCGATGCGGAACGCATTGACCGCCTGTTGGAGCAACCTGCGTTTGCTGGTTTACCGATTGCCGACGCCCTTAACGCCGAGCTGGATCGTGCCCAAATGTGTTCTCCAGAAACCATGCCGCACGACGTCGTGACCATGAACAGCCGCGTGAAATTCCGCAATCTGAGTGATGGCGAAGTCCGTGTGCGTACCCTGGTGTATCCGGCTACTATGACTGACAGCAACACACAGCTTTCGGTAATGGCACCTGTCGGCGCTGCACTTCTGGGGCTGCGCGTTGGTGATACCATTCACTGGGAACTGCCAGGCGGGACCTCAACGCACCTCGAAGTTATCGAGCTTGAGTACCAGCCTGAAGCTGCAGGCGACTACCTGCGCTAACTCTGTCTTATCAAAGCCACTCGCTTTATCTTACAGGGGATGCATCCGCATCCTCTTTCCGGTTAGATCTCCCTGCTCCTCGCTTTCTTTCCTGTTCGCAAAACATAAATCTGTGTCGTGACTGACAGAATCATTTTTAATACTATGCTGTTATGTGTTCATGTAATGACAAGGAGAATGTTTATGTACAACACAATCATAATGCCAGTTGATGTATTCGAAATGGAACTGAGCGACAAGGCTATTCGCCATGCAGAATTTCTGGCCCAGGATAAAGGGGTTATCCATCTACTGCATGTGCTGCCAGGCTCAGCGAGCTTAAGCTTGCACCGCTTTGCAGCCGATGTCCGTCGTTTTGAAGAGCATCTGCAACACGAAGCGGAAACCCGTCTGCAAACGATGGTCGGTCACTTCAGCATCGATCCTTCCCGTATTAAGCAACACGTCCGCTTTGGCAGCGTACGTGACGTGGTCAACGAATTGGGTGAAGAGTTGAATGCGGATGTCGTTGTCATTGGGTCGCGTAACCCATCAATCAGCACCCATCTGCTCGGCTCTAACGCTTCCAGCGTTGTTCGACACGCGACTTTGCCAGTGCTGGTTGTTCGTTAACAGCCACTGATTTGCTAAAGAAAACCCCTGCCAGGTTAACGCCTGACAGGGGTTTTTATTACCTCACGATTAATACAAATGGCCGATATTCACGATGGAGCTGATCGTATCGCCAAAAAACGTCAGACGGCTCAGGAATATGCCAACAAACAACAGGACGAAAAGCGCTTTTGCGCGATGCTCGCCCTGACGGCTAAGCACAAAGGCCACCGCCAGACACACCAGACTCGCCAGATAAAGTGGCGACGTCAGCCAGGCATGCGCCGTCATCTGCATGATGGTGCCACCGCTTAGCCAGATAATGGGTGCGGCGATCATGACTGCCATACACACGACAATCCCCTGGCGCAATGCAGCAACGGCAGGTGCGAGGTTAAGCAGTGGAATCGCAGCACACCCCATCACCCACACCGTGATGAAGAACAACAGCATTGTCAGACCGTTGGCAATCGCCACCATTGCCGGGGCGGCATAGGTCATCCCCTGTACCGCCACCAGCGCGATACCGAGAACAGAGGCCAGAACAGCTGGTGCTTTGTGCCCTTTTGCCAAAAACGTCACCCCGACAGCTGCACCGTATAAAGTGGCGCCCAGAATCTCTCGGCTCAGCCAGGCATGCTGCAGGTTGATCAAGGCATCGTAGGCGCGGTCCGGATGCGCAAGGTGTAATATCGCCGCCACGGACGCCGCCGCCAGAACCAGTCCACTTACCAGCCAGTACAGGCGCTTGCTCTCCAGTTTTCCTTGCAGCACACGCAGCGTCAGAATGAGCGTGATCCCAACCGACATTTGGCTTAATACGGTAAAAATGACCAGAGGAAGTTCATACTTTTCCATTACTTGGCCTCCGGCTGCTTTGGTTGACGCGCAAGGATAAAACGCGTGCCAGGATTAAGCTGCGGCATACGCGGGAATCCCGGCGGATACTGCACCGCATTATCAGGTATAGGATCGGCATCCAGATCGATAAGCGTCAGCGCACCTACCGGACAGGCATTCACGCACGCCGGCTGCATGCCAACATCAAGACGCTCATAGCACATGCTGCATTTTTCCGCTTTTTTCGTCTCTTCATTAAAGCGCGGCGCACCGTATGGACAGTTGCGAATACAGTTTTTGCATCCGATACAACGTTCCGGGTTATGCACTACAACGCCATCCTCACGTTTGGTGTACGCCTCTACCGGACAAGCCGCCAGGCAGGCCGGATTTTCGCAGTGGTTACAGGCCAGCGAGTAGAACGCTCGCTCTTCATGCGGATAAATTTCTTTATCCAGCGGGTAGACGTAGCGCCAGAAACGTTCTGGCTCCAGCTGGTTAAAACTCTTACACGCCATCGCACAGCCACGGCAGCCGATACACTTATCGCTATTAACTAAAAACGCGCGCCTCATGCCGCTGCTCCTTTATCGATCAAAATGATGTCCGCAAACTGACTATGGATGGCCGCACCTGGCGCACCAGTTTTCATCAAGCCCATATCGGCTGGAGTATCCGCCACTACGTTTTGAACGTTGTATTTCCGTTTCGGGAACCAAGCCTCGTACATCACCAGGAAATCCTCCGGAACGTTAGCGGTTACCTTCGCACGTAACTCCACCTCACCTGCGGTGTTAAACACTTTCACCAGGTCATTTTCAGCGATGCCTCTTTTCCCGGCGGAAACCGGGTGCATATAAACAAACGGTTCAGGATAGAAGACCTGCATCCAGTCAAGGTTGATGAATTGGGAATGGATACCGAACTGGACATGCGGCGTAAACAGGTGGAATGGCAACGTGCTTTTTGCCTCCGGTTTGTATTCCGGCAGCGCCGTATGACCATTTTTCTCACACAGCTCAGATTTGAACTCAAACTTTCCAGAGGGCGTTTTAAACTTACGGTCATACCAGGCCGCAGAACTTGGCAGAATGGCTTTTTTCGGCCCTTCCAGTAAATCATCCCAGGAGGAGATACCAAACATTTTGGCCATTCCGTCATTGAACTCCTGGTCCAGCCAGCGCTTATGATCGAACTCCTGCGGGAATGTGCAAGAACCCGGCTCCAGCTTGTTGATTGTGCGGGAAAGTAAAACGGCGATTTCCAGATCGCATTTTGCCTCATACATTGGCTTAATTGCAGGCTGGTTGATTGAGAGCCAGTAGTGCCAATATGAGGCGTCTACGTTCCACTCTTCAAAGGCTGTGGTGACAGGCAAAACGATATCGGCATGCTGGACGGTCTCGTTAAAGAATTGGTCGGCGCACACCACCATTTCCAGTTTTTCGAATGCTTTTTCCATCTTGCTGCGATCAAAATCCTGAGCAAACGGGTTCTTACAGGCAACCCAAAGCATTCGGACAGGCGGCTCATTGGCTTCCAGAATTCCCTTTGCGGTCTGGTTGATATTCAACGAGCGATCGGAATACTGTGCGACTTCCTCCCCAGAACCAAACTCGCTGGTTGTGCCCGCCGCCCCCGGCATCCCAATGGAGCCTAGCGGTGGCTTCTGCAACATGGCATTGTAGTTAAAGCCCCAGGTATGCAAATGACCGTAGCGAGCGCCACCACCCTCAATGCCAATATTGCCGGTCATTGCCACAAAGGCATCGATCGCCCGTACGTTAGCGCCGCCGTTGACATGGCGCTGCATGCCGTAGCCAATCCACACGGTAGCAGGGTTAACCGCGGTAAATTCTTCCGCCAACTGGCGAATAACATCCGCCGACAGCCCGCAAATCTCAGATGCCCACTCTACGGTAACGTTATTACGCAAATACTCTTCAAATTCAGCATAACCATGGGAATAGTTGTTAACGAAATCCTGATCAACCAATCCTTTGTCCACCAGGTGGCGTGCCATGCCCAGCGCCAGAGCGCCATCTGATCCTGGCCGAACACGTAAATAGAGATCGGCTTTCGCAGCGGTTTGGGTTAACAGTGGATCGATAACGACCACTTTTGCGCCTTTTTCCCGCGCCTGATAGATGTACTTCATGGTGTGCATAGAGCACCAGGCCGGGTTAGCGCCCCAGATAATAATGTATTTGGCTTTCACCATATCTTCCGGGTCGTTACACCACATGTCGCCCATGTCGTAGTTTTGCGCGTCGATACCGGCTGGCCAGCAAGGTGTTCCGGCAAAACGGGTGGTGTAACCCAGTGAAGACATCATCCCTTCAACGGCATAGTTCAATACACCAAATTTGCCTGAGTACTTGGTCAGCGCCAGACCCAACATTGAACCATCTTTCTTTTTAATCTCCAGCATCTTGGTCGCAATGCGCTGCATTGCTTCATCCCAGGAGATACGACGCCAGTTACCGCTGCCGCGAACATCCTGAACCATCGGATATTTAATGCGGTCCGGGCTGTATACCCTACGTGGATAGCTCAATCCCTTCACACACGGAGTTCCATGCGTAAACGTTGATTCAGGCGCGCCTTCCACAAAGGTGATGACGTCATCCTTCACCCAGGTTTTCAGGCTACAAGTGTCATAGCAGTTACGTGGACAGGCGTTACGATAGATTTTGTAGGTTTTGGGATTAAACGGAATTGGCGGTTGCGCCAATGCACAGCGTGAAGTCAGCAATCCCCCTGGCAGGGCAGCCACCGTTCCAAGGGCAATCAACCCTTTCAAAAATGAACGTCTGTTCAGAACTCCCGGTTCATTACTCATATTGATACTCTCGTGTTTAATTCATCAAGCCAAAAAGACAACCTTTCCGCAACGTTTTTCAACGTAACGGTTTGTGCATTTATATGTATTTTTTCTATATACGCGGGCATCCACATCGCTATATACTCAATTACATATTGAGTCATAACGATCTGGTATTCTGCTGATAGCCTGGCATTTGCCGATAATAAAACGGCTAATTCCAATACGCAGGAAATATGATCATCCGGGATATTATTTACATGGTTTATAGATAGACCTATATTTGCCATGAATTCCCGAATGCTTAAGGTTGATTTACCCATTACGAGGGCATCTTCTTCAAGGTATACCGAAGCGAACGGCGGGGCTTTTAGCGTCTGCGGCCCAACAAATAGTGCATTGAAGTCGTACTCCGCCTCCAGCCACTCCTGCTCTGTTAGCGTTGAGGCATTTGTATCTAAAGCTGAATAAGCCGCTTTCAGCGTGTAACTATCGTGAGAGATAAAAAAATCACGTAACAATAACCCTGTCGATTCAAAGATCGTCAGGGTTTCATATATTTCACCCATGAATTAACCAACCATTTATTCACACAACAAATAAAAAAATAATGCAGGTTAATATAATAAAGATAACGCCCTCTCTTTCTTTGATGAAAATAATGATCAGGCTAATTAAGTGAATGTTTTAAACGGTTTATTGTTTCAAGAATTGACAATTTAAGTGTATGGAAATAAAAAACCGCCAGCGGATGACTGGCGGTTTTGGCATTGCAGGTGAGTCTTACTTTTTTTATGCTACTGTCGTGCGAATCAGATAATCAAACGAACTTAACGAGGCCTTCGCGCCTTCACCGGTCGCGATGATAATCTGCTTATACGGTACGGTGGTGCAGTCACCGGCAGCGAAAACGCCTTTCACGCTGGTTTCGCACTTGGCATCGATGATGATTTCACCCATACGGTTACGTTCAACGGCGCCTTCCAGCCAGTTGGTGTTCGGCAGCAGACCAATCTGAACAAAGATACCTGCCAGTTCCACATTGTGAACATCGCCGCTCACACGGTCACGATACTCCAGGCCAGTAACTTTGCTGCCATCGCCTTTCACTTCTGTCGTTTGCGCATTCAGAATGATGTCGACGTTTTTCAGACTGCGAAGCTTATTTTGCAGCACCTGGTCGGCCTTCATTTCAGGAGCAAACTCCAGCAGCGTCACATGTTCAACAATACCTGCCAGGTCGATAGCCGCTTCAACGCCGGAGTTACCGCCGCCAATCACCGCAACACGCTTGCCTTTAAACAGCGGGCCATCACAGTGCGGGCAGTAGGTTACGCCTTTGGTGCGATACTGATCTTCACCCGGAACGTTCATGTTGCGCCATTTCGCGCCGGTGGCGATGATAATGCTACGTGCTTTCAGCACCGCGCCGGAGGCCGTTTCAATCTGATGCAAACCGCCTTCCTGCGCTGCTGGAATGAGTTTGCTCGCGCTCTGGCTGTCAATCACATCGACATTATAATCATCAACGTGTGCTTTCAGCGCGCCTGCCAGTTTCTGACCTTCAGTTTTCGGTACTGAGATATAGTTTTCAATATCAACAGTATCAAGGACCTGACCGCCAAAACGTTCGCCCATCAGACCGGTGCGAATGCCTTTACGTGCAGAGTACACCGCTGCCGCCGCACCTGCAGGACCAGAACCGACAATCAATACGTCATAAGCATCGCGCTTATTCAGCTCTTCAGCCGCACGTTTTTCTGCGCCGGTATCCACTTTCGCCACGATCTCAGTCAGCGTCATACGCCCCTGACCGAACTCTTTGCCGTTCATAAATACCGCCGGAACGCCCATCACGTTACGATCGGTGATTTCGTTCTGGAATGTACCGCCGTCAATCGCCGTATGCTTGATACGTGGGTTCAACACCGCCATCAGGTTCAGCGCCTGCACCACGTCCGGGCAGTTATGGCAGGAAAGTGAATAATAGGTTTCAAATTCAAAATCACCGTCGAGATCGCGGATCTGCTCCAGCAACGTCTGCGCCTCTTTTGACGGATGACCACCGGTCCACAACAGCGCCAGCACCAGAGAGGTAAACTCATGACCCAGCGGAGAACCGGCAAAACGCGGTCCCTGGTGAGAACCGGGATTGGTAATCAGGAACGATGGCTTACGCACCGCCAGAGTATTGTCTTCTTTGAAGGTGACTTTTTCTGACAGTTCAGCAATTTCAGTCAGCAGTTCCTTGATTTCTGCCGATTTAGCGCTGTCATCCAGCGTCGCAATCAGCTCAACAGGTTTGGTCAGTTTCTCAAGGTAAGCCCTGAGCTGGGTTTTCATATTTGTGTCGAGCATTCTTCTTCCCTCTCTGAAAACATCATCATGCAAGCCGATTTTGCGGGACTGCATTAATGCAACTTGCGTCATGGTGCTGGAATGAAACAGGCGCAAATTTGCGCCTGTGGAATGCCGGATGCACTACGTTTATCCGGCCTACAAACTATGCGACTTAGATTTTACCAACCAGGTCCAGAGATGGCGCTAAGGTTGCTTCACCTTCTTTCCATTTTGCCGGGCAAACTTCACCTGGGTGGGAAGCGACGTACTGTGCTGCTTTGATTTTACGCAGCAGGTCAGACGCATCACGGCCGATACCTTCAGCAGTAACTTCGATTGCCTGGATGATACCCTGCGGGTCAACAACGAAGGTTGCGCGGTCAGCCAGACCTTCATCTTCACGCATGTTGTCGAAGTTACGGGTCAGGGCGCCAGTCGGGTCGCCGATCATCGCGTATTTGATTTTCGCGATAGTTTCAGAGCTGCTGTGCCATGCTTTGTGGGTGAAGTGGGTGTCGGTAGAAACGGAATACACATCTACGCCCAGTTTCTGCAGTTCTTCGTAATGGTCTGCAACGTCACCCAGCTCGGTCGGGCATACGAAAGTAAAGTCAGCCGGGTAGAAGAAGAAGACGCTCCAGCGACCTTCGGTATCTTTCTCGGTTACTTCGATGAACTCACCGTTTTTGAACGCCTGGTTTTTGAAAGGTTTAATTTTGGTATTAATCAAAGACATCTGTACTTCCTCCGTGTTTTCGTTGAGAGATAAGTTAACGAAAATCTCTTCGCAGGGCTAATGCGTTTCCTTTATCAAATCAATAAGCGTTAACTAACAACCCACTCAAACTCATGTTGTGAACCTAAAGATAAAAGTAAAAAAGGCCCCCTTTGCAGGGAGCCTCATTACCCGAGCTACCCGCAGGTAACGTCAGTGCCAGCAGGGCTGGCTATGTGTTGCGCTCTACATTACCTTAACAAAGGTCGTAACAGCGATAGGGATTACATCACCCAACTAAAGAAAGGGCAATCGACAGACCGTCGATCTTACCTATGGCTGTGATAGGTTTTGCAATTAAGCCCACTTTCCTGCTGATTTTATAAGGAAAATCAATGTTTAAACGCACCTTACTCTTAACTCTTCTCCCCGCTATCGTGCACGCAGAGGAGCTCCCTGCCCCTGTTAAAGCCATTGAGAAACAGGGAATTACCATCCTGAAGCCCTTCGACGCACCGGGTGGAATGAAAGGCTATCTGGGAAAATACCAGGACATGGGGGTCACTATCTATGTCACGCCTGACGGTAAACATGCCATCTCCGGCTACATGTATAATGAAAAAGGCGAAAACCTCAGTAATGCGCTCATAGAAAAAGAGATCTATGCCCCTGCCGGACGTGAGATGTGGCAGCGAATGGAAAAAGCGTCGTGGATTCTGGACGGGAAAAAAGAAGCCCCGGTCATCGTTTACGTGTTTGCCGATCCCTTCTGTCCTTATTGTAAACAGTTCTGGCAGCAGGCGCGCCCATGGGTAGATTCCGGTAAAGTTCAGCTGCGTACGCTGCTGGTTGGCGTGATCAAGCCCGAAAGCCCGGCAACCGCTGCTGCAATCCTGGCATCCAAAGATCCGGCCAAAACCTGGCATGACTATGAAGCATCCGGCGGGAAAATGAAGCTGGAAATCCCGGCTTCAGTCCATCCAGAACAGATGAAAGTACTGAATATCAACCAAAAACTCATGGATGATTTAGGTGCTAATGTGACGCCCGCGATCTACTACATGAGCAAAGACGATACGTTACAACAGGAAGTGGGATTACCCGATAAAGATAAATTAAATATTATTATGGGAAATAAATAAAGGTAACAGAATGAGTGATTGTTATGGTTCTCATTTCAATCACTCTTTAAAATGTATTTTTATCGTAACCATCAAGCAATCTGTGTTATTTTAGTTTAAGTTAATTATTCATTAAGCCATAAACATAAATTCTAAGAATGATTAGAATTTAAATTATTCAACAATTGAATTATCCTATACATTACCATCACAGGAAGGTATGCATGGCTAACCTCTATGACCTCAAAAAATTCGATCTTAACCTGTTGGTAATTTTTGAATGTATTTATCAACATTTGAGCATCAGTAAAGCTGCGGCAACACTGTATATCACCCCTTCAGCCGTCAGCCAGTCATTACAGCGACTGCGTACACAGTTTAACGACCCCCTGTTTATTCGCTCAGGCAAAGGCATTACGCCTACGGTCACAGGGGTAAACCTTCATCTTCACCTTGAAAAAAATCTCAATAATCTGGAACAAACCATCAATATAATGCACGGTTCCAGCCTGAAAAATAAATTCGTCATCTACAGTCCACAAATTACAACCAACCTGAATGTGACATCTTTAATTAATAGCCTCAGAGGAAATTCAGATATTGAAATTGAGCATCATGATATATTAATGTCAGCAGAAACGGCCGAAAACATCCTTGCCTATCGTAAAGCCGATCTGGTGATTACAACAACGCCAGTTCACAATCGTTCTATTGTATGTACTCATTTCAAGACTATTGACTGTGTTTTAGTGTGCAGTGGCAACCATCCCAGAATAAATGAAACGAGCACACTCGAACAAATCCAACAAGAGCAATTTACATATTTTTCCTCTGAAGATCAGGGTATTAAAGATTATCGTTCCCGTGCAAGCGAATCGATGGCATTCCATAAAGTAGGTTTTAGTAGCGACTCCTTACTCTCGATTGCTAACGTTATCGCCAGTACGGATATTATTGGTGCACTCCCCAGACAAATTTATGAAATTTATCAGCCAGCATTGAAATTTAAAGAAATTAAAACCGATTTTGAATTACCAAAAGTAAAATTATTCATAATGTATAACCGGGCATCATTGAATAACAAAGCCTTCGCAGAATACATAAGCAAACTATCCTTGGATAGTTAAGGATAACATGATTAAAAGCACATTATAATTCATATAAAATATACAATAACAAAATAGCATGCAGATAATGAATATATTTAAATATTGCATGCTGCAAGAAAAAGCTTATCCTATTACGGACATTTATTATGGCTGCAAATAATAAAAATTCGATATGGATTTGATATGTCTGTTTATAAAATACCGTTGGATAAAAATGTTCTGCAAGCAGCACAGGAACGCATTACCTGGACGCTTGAGACTCTACCACGTGTCTGCGTTTCTTTCTCTGGAGGTAAAGATTCGGGGTTGATGTTACATCTGACCGCCGCCATTGCCCGCCAGTTACAGAAAAAAATAAACGTCTTATTTATCGACTGGGAGGCTCAGTTTTCCTGCACGATCGACTATGTCCAGGCGCTACGCGAGAATTATTCCGATGTCATCGAAGAATTTTATTGGGTTGCATTGCCGCTGACGACACAAAATTCACTGTCACAATTTCAGCCTGAATGGCAATGCTGGGAGCCGGGTACTCAATGGGTTCGCCAACCGCCTGCAGATGCCATTACCGATCCCGAGTTTTTCTCTTTCTACCAACCCGGTATGACTTTCGAGCAATTTGTTCGTGAGTTCGCTGAATGGTTTTCGCAGAAACGACCGGCCGCCATGATGGTCGGGATACGCGCCGATGAGTCATATAATCGTTTTGTCGCCATTGCGAACTCGAAAAAACAGCGTTTTGCCGATGACAACCCCTGGACCACCAGCGCCCCCGGCGGGCATACCTGGTATATTTATCCGATTTATGACTGGAAAACTGCTGACATCTGGACGTGGTTTGCGAAGTCAATGCTCCCGTGTAATCCCCTGTACAACCTGATGTATCAGGCGGGGGTTCCCACGCGATACATGCGTATCTGCGAACCCTTTGGACCAGAACAACGCCAGGGGCTGTGGCTTTACCATGTTATTGAGCCTGAACGCTGGGCAATGATGTGCTCCCGCGTCAGCGGGGTAAAAAGTGGCGGGATATATGCTGGTCAGGACAACCATTTTTACGGTCACCGCAAAATATTAAAACCCGAACATTTAAGCTGGCAGGAATACGCCATGCTGTTATTGAAGAGTATGCCGGAAACGACCGCCGAACATTACCGCAATAAAATCGCCGTCTATTTACAGTGGTATAAGAAAAAAGGCATGGAGAATATCCCACAAACCCAGGAAAGAGATATTGGTTCAGTGGATATTCCGTCATGGCGGCGTATCTGTAAGGTCCTGCTGAATAACGACTATTGGTGCCGGGCTCTCTCATTTAGTCCAACGAAACCCAAAAACTATCAACGCTACAATGAGCGCATGAAAACAAAACGCCAGGAATGGGGACTCTTATGCAACAGCGATTAACTCAGGAACTCCTCGGCTTTCTTTCTGGTTTATCAGAACCAGAGAGAATTGAAGCCATAAATGAATTCAGAAAGGCAATACACAGCGTCAGTCCCTTTCGCGAGGAGCCCGTAGATTGCGTTCTTTGGGTTAAAAATGATCATATTTCACCCAATGACTACAACCCCAATAACGTTGCGCCACCGGAGAAAAAGCTGCTGCTGAAGTCCCTCGAAGCTGACGGGTTTACGCAGCCCATTGTAGTGGTTCACTCAACGGCTGAAGAGTACGAAATTGTCGACGGTTTCCACCGCCACGAGTTAGGTAAAGCCAAAGCCTCACTGAGGCCCAGGCTGAAAGGATATCTGCCGGTTGCCTGTTTAGAACGCGAACGCCATGAGCGTATGGCGGCAACCATTCGCCACAACCGCGCCCGCGGGCGTCATCAAATCCACGCCATGTCCGAGATTGTCCGCGAGCTATCGCAACTGGGATGGAGTGAAGAAAGAATTGGCAAGGATCTTGGTATGGACAGCGACGAGGTGTTACGCCTGAAGCAAATCAACGGCCTGCAAGCGTTGTTTGCTGACCGTCGATTCTCCAAAGCCTGGACTGTGAAATAGCTACAACGAAACCAGACGCTCGGCTGCCGCTAACAGCGTCGATTCTTGCTTGGCAAAACAGAGGCGAATCAGTTTATGCGGGAAAGGATCGGCGCAGAACACCGACAGCGGAATTGCCGCAACGCCCACTTCAGTGGTCAGCCACTGGCAAAACTCCACGTCGTTAAGCGAGGAAACGGCGCTGTAATCGACCAGTAAAAAGTATGTGCCTTCACACGGCAGAATTTCCAGTCGGCTGTCACGCAGCGCGTTCACTAACACGTCGCGTTTTTTCTGATAAAACGCGGGCAGTTCGCGATAGTGTGCCGGATCTTCTCGTAGCATATCCGCCAGTGCGAGCTGAGCCGGCGTGTTGACGGAAAACGTCAGATACTGGTGAACTTTTCGTAGCTCAGCGCTAATGGCGGCTGGCGCAACGCAGTATCCGACCTTCCAGCCAGTCATATGGTAGGTCTTACCAAACGATGAAACAGCAACAGCGCGTTCCCGCAGCTCTGAATGTGCCAGCACGCTGGCATGCCCCTGTTTGGCGAAACAGATATGCTCATAAACTTCGTCGCTGATGACAAAGATCTCGCGTTCTTTAATCGCCTGCCACAGCGCGTCAAAATCGGCGTGATGCCACACAGTGGCTGAAGGGTTATGTGGCGTGTTCAGGATAACCAAGCGGGTACGGTCGCTGAGTAAGGCACCAAACGCCTGCCAGTCGACGCGAAAAGCCGGTGGTTGCAGGGCGATACGTTTAACCACACCGCCGGATAATTCAACCGCAGGCGCATAGCTGTCGTAGCTCGGGTCGAAACAAATCACCTCATCACCAGGGCGCACCAGCGCAGTGATCGCGGCATATAATGCTTCTGTGGCCCCCGCCGTGATGGTCACTTCACTATTCGCGTCAGGTTTATAGCCGTACAGGTCTGCCGTTTTATCCGCGATGGCTTCGCGCAGCGGCTGCACGCCGGTCATCGGCGCATACTGGTTTGCGCCATGCGCGACGTGATACCCCAGACGCTCTTGCAAAAAGAGTGGACCGTCAAAATCAGGAAACCCCTGCGAGAGGTTAATGGCCTGATGCTGCTGAGCCAGCGCACTCATTTGCGTGAAGATAGTGGTGCCCAGATTAGGCAGTTTGCTTTGCGGAATCAGCGGGTTATTACTCATTATTGTTATCCCAGCGTGTGATGTTGTGGTTGAAGCCACTATAGCACGATGCTAGTATTTGGCAATCAAGACGTTCAGACGTCTATATAAAAATAACCTGCCTGGACAGGACAGCCAAAAGGACAACACAACATGAGTAATACCGAAATTCGCGTCGTCACCGGCCCAGCCAACTATTTTTCCCATCCTGGCAGCCTGTCGAGACTTAACGATTTTTTCACTGCCGACCAACTTTCACGCGCCGTGTGGGTTTATGGTGAACGCGCCATCGAAGCGGCCCGCCCTTACCTGCCAGAGGCTTTTCATCTTGCCGAGGCTAAACGCCTGCTGTTTACGGTACATTGCAGCGAAACCGATGTTGCCCAACTGGCAAAAGAGTCGGGAGAGGATCGCAGTGTGGTGATTGGCGTGGGTGGCGGTACATTGCTCGACACCGCTAAAGCGTTGGCCCGTCGTCTGGATCTGCCGTTTGTCGGTATTCCTACTATCGCGGCGACCTGCGCTGCCTGGACGCCGCTCTCCGTCTGGTATAACGATGCGGGCCAGGCACTACATTTCGAAATTTTCGCTGACGCGAACTTCCTCGTGCTGGTCGAACCCGAGATCGTTCTCAATGCGCCAGAAGAATACCTACTGGCGGGGATCGGCGACACGCTGGCAAAGTGGTATGAAGCCGTCGTGCTCGCACCTCAGCCGGAAACACTGCCATTGACAGTACGTCTGGGTATTCAAGCCGCGCAGACAATCCGCGACGTCCTGCTGGAAAGCAGCGAGCAGGCGCTGGCAGACAAACAACAAGGCACGCTAAGCCGCACTTTTTGCGATGTGGTGGATGCGATTATTGCCGGAGGCGGCATGGTTGGTGGTCTGGGTGAGCGCTACACCCGCGTGGCGGCGGCGCATTCTGTTCACAATGGCCTGACCGTCCTCCCACAAACCGAGAAGTTTTTACATGGCACCAAAGTGGCGTACGGCATCCTGGTGCAGAGCGCGCTGCTGGGACAAGATGACGTGCTGGCGCAGTTAATTACCGCTTATCAGCGATTCAACCTGCCAACCCGATTAGCTCAACTGGAAGTGAACATCAATAACCGCGCCGAAATCGACAAAGTGATTGCGCACACTCTGCGCCCGGTGGAGTCCATTCACGCCCTGCCGGTAACGTTAACGCCGGAGACACTGCGCGCAGCATTCGAAAAGGTAGAGTCGTTTACGGTGTGATTATGGTGCGGGTTGCCTGATGGCGGCTTCGCCTTATCAGGCCTACGGTCAGAGCATTGTGGTAGGCCGGATAAGCATCAACGCCATCCGGCAAAAAATCAACAGCACTTCGCGCCACCTTTCCCGCCATATCGTGCATCCTGGCGCTCACGGAAAAATTCTTCGTAGGTCATTGGCGTCTGGTCCGGATGCGTGACGCGCATATGTTCAACATAGTTGTCGTAATCCGGCACACCTATCATTAATCGGGCGGTTTGACCTAAATACTTCCCGGCTTTGGCGAGTGTTTCAAACATAGTGTTTCCCTGTCGTACAAACGCCCTCCCCGTTCAGGAGAGGGCTCGTTGGTTAAGAGAATATTAGTGCGCGCCTTTCGCCTGCGCCACGATCTCTTCGACATTCTCAGGCATCGGCTCGTACGGTGTCTCTTTCGAAGTTGGTTTGTCCTCTTTCAATGCTGCCAGCGCAGTTTTGATGGAGAACAGACCCAGCACCACAACGACGACCATGAAGAAGATGGTAAGACCCGCATCCAGGCGGTTGTTAAACACCAGTTGCGTCAGCTGCGACTGGGTGTACTGCGCCGGAATGTTACCGCTGTCGATCATCGCCTGGAACTTGTTGGCGATAGCCAGGAAGCCGATTTTCGCATCCGGGCTAAACGCTTTCTGCCAGCCAGCGGTCAGGGTACAAATCAGCAGCCAGGCGGTTGGGACCAGTGCCACCCACGCGTAGCGCTGGCGTTTCATCTTGAACAGCACCACAGCACAGAGCATCAACGCCATACCGGCCAGCATCTGGTTAGCGATACCAAACAGCGGCCACAGGGTATTGATACCACCCAGAGGATCCACCACGCCCTGGTGTAAGAAGTAACCCCAGGCCAGCACGCACAGCGCTGTAGCCAGCAGGTTTGCAGGCAGCGAATCGGTACGTTTCAGGCTCGGTGATACCACGCCCAGCAAGTCCTGCAGCATAAAGCGCGCGGCGCGTGTACCGGCATCTACCGCCGTCAGAATAAACAACGCTTCAAACAGAATGGCGAAGTGATACCAGAACGCCACATCCATCATGCCGCCCAGTGCGCCATGCAGAATGTACGCCATCCCGACGGCCAGCGTCGGCGCACCACCTGCGCGGGAGATGATGGATTGCTCACCCACTTCATTGGCGATTTGATGCAGGGTATCTGGCGTAATGGCAAAGCCCCAACTGCTGACTACCTGTGCCGCAGAAGCCACTACGTCAACCGTGCCCGCAGGAGCCAGCACCGCCATCGGGCTGTTCATTGCAAAGTACACGCCCGGATCAATGATGCACGCGGAAACCAGCGCCATAATGGCGACAAAGGATTCCATCAGCATTCCGCCGTAGCCGATAAAGCAGGCCTGCCCTTCATTCGCCAGCATCTTCGGCGTGGTGCCGGAGGAGATCAGCGCATGGAAGCCAGATACCGCACCACAGGCAATGGTAATAAACAGGAACGGGAACAAGTTACCGGTCCAGACCGGGCCAGTACCGTCAACAAACTTGGTCAGCGCTGGCATGGTCAGCGTTGGACGCATGATCAGAATCCCTACCGCCAGGCCAACGATGGTGCCGATTTTCAGGAAGGTAGAGAGGTAATCACGCGGGGCCAGCAGCAGCCACACCGGCAGGACGGCGGCAACAAAACCGTAGCCCACAAGCATCCACGTCAGCTGTACGCCGGTAAAGTCAAAGTACGGTGCCCAGGTCGGGCTTTCAGCCACCCAGCCGCCGGAAATAATGGCAAACACCAGGAACACCAGACCGATGACCGACACTTCACCAATGCGGCCCGGGCGCAGATAGCGCAGATAAATCCCCATGAAGATCGCCAGCGGGATGGTGAACGCTACGGTGTAGGTTCCCCACGGACTGTGGGTCAGCGCTTTCACGACGATCATCGCCAGTACTGCGAGAATAATCACCATGATCATAAAACAGGCCACCAGCGCAATAACGCCCGCCGTTGGGCCCATCTCTTCTTTCACCAGTTCGCCAAGGGAACGACCATCGCGACGGGTAGAAACAAACAGCACCATGAAGTCCTGCACCGCACCCGCCAGTACCACCCCGGCGAGCAGCCAGATCATCCCCGGCAGATAGCCCATTTGCGCCGCCAGCACCGGTCCAACTAACGGACCCGCTCCGGCAATTGCCGCAAAATGGTGACCAAACAGCACTTTTTTATCGGTGGGAACATAATCCAGACCGTCGTTATGGCGCACGGCTGGCGTCATACGCGTCGGGTCAAGCGCCAGTACATTTTTCGCGATGTACAGGCCGTAGAAACGGTAAGCGATAAGGTAGACACAGACCGACGCCACGACTATCCACAACGCGTTGATCTGTTCACCACGATTTAATGCGATATAGCCGAGGGCAAATGCTCCCATAACGGAGAGCACTGTCCAGACGAGGTACTTCCCTGATTTGTTCATAGTTGTTATCCGTTGTCCGATCCAGAGAGATGTTACATTTTGTTTCTATAACATCTTTTCTGAATTTAACAACCTGACAACTATGCAAAGCAGATATATCACTGATTTTTTACATTGTATTGTTAACTTGATCACTATCAACGCAGAGACAACTGAAAAAATTGCGCAGTATGTGCCAACACCTCTATGTTTTGTCCAATTCTCCTCTCAGCATGATGCTGAGCGTGCCACTTAATATTTTTATTATTAATAAGGATATTAATTAACAATATTAACCTGACTTTCTCAGCTTATACGGTTATTGCACTTAGAGATTCAGACCATCCTGATTTTGTATGCAGTAAGTGCTTTATTTCACTTTAATCACCAATTTCAAAACAAAGAATATATCTGCAGCACCAGTTTTAATGACAAAATAACCCACATAAAAAATAAAATTAATTCAGCAGAATTTTTCAGCGCCAGGTTGTTCAGGATGGCCGTATAAGGATATAAATTATGAATAAATGCTATCGCATCGTCTGGAATATCGCGAGAAATATGTTTGTGGTGACGTCAGAACTCTCGCAGGGCGATCAACGGGTTCGCGCAACCGTCGCAGGCCTGGTGTTATCGGCAGTTGGATTAACGGCAAATTGCGTTCATGCCAGCGACTACGGCCCGCTTAGCGGTGAAACCATCAACTTAAATGATGGCGATACCGTGACATCTGTCGATGGAACCACGGGTATCGAAAGTCTGTCCTCAGGGGGGCAAGGCGTACAGATTAATGGTAAAACCACCATTAACGTTACCGGTGATAGTGGTTCTATTGGGGTAAAGCTTGATAACAGCGCCAATAATAATTTAGGTACCGGTACACAGATTAACGTTACAGACACAGGAACGGCGAAAGCAGCATCAACCACAGGTCTTTATATTAACAACACCAGTCCAGGCACAAATATAGACGCCGAGAATATATCAATTAACACCATCAGTAAAAAAGATGCTTACGGAATTAACGTTCATACAGAAAACACCACGCTGAACTTCGGCAACAAGAGTAAAATCATTACCGAATCCCAAAATGGTAATGCGACGGGTGTCTATTTCTATGACGACAATAATACGTTAACCATGAACGCTGGATTAATCCAGGTTAACACCGATGCAACCGGTAAGGCTGTAGGTATCGACACATACTGGGCAAATGGTACCACGCTCAATTTTGGGGATGACAGCCGCATAGAATTAACCAGCGGCACAGCCGGCGGCAGCGCGCTCTATCTTGGAAAAAACACCCAGGTTAACGCGAACGGGCTGAACATTGATTTCACCGTATCAGAGGCAGGAACAGGCACCACGATTTATGGTATCCAGGAGGGGCAATACAGCCAAATTGATCTGGGCAAGAACAGCGCAATTACGCTCTCAACGCCTGGAGGTACGGCATATGGACTCGTTTCTGGTTCACAAAGTTATTTTACGGCAGATAGCCTTGATATCACCCTTTCCACAACCTCTACAGAGTCCGCAACCGGTACGGGTGCGAACATCAGCGGCAACGTGGATTTTGGCAATGATTCCACCATCACCGTGCACGGTTTCTCCGAAGGATACGGGATGATTGTTGAGGATTATTCGGCAACCAGTAAAGATGATGCCATCGGAACAGTAAAGGCCAACCATCTCACCATTGACGTCACCGGCCAGAAGACGGAAGGGCTTCGAATAGAAGGCGGCGTGGTTGATTTAGGGTCAGACAGTTCCATTAGCGCAAACGGGACTGCATCAACAATTTACCTGACCGGACGAGGATACAGTGAATTCAATGCCAATAATCTGACCGTCACGACCGCGCAGTCCACCGCTCTTACACTAATGAGCAGCATGCATGCCGCCGTCGCCAACATTGGTGAAGGCAGCAGCATTGATGGAAGAAATTCCACAGGCCACACGACCAACGGTATTGTGGCCAACACCCCTTACAGCGCACCGACAACCATAAATTTCAACGGTTCCGCAGAGCAGCGAAACACTATCTACGCGGTTAACGGCTATGGCGCATCAGCCCAATACAGTGGCGCGACGATCAATATATCCAATACGGATATCATCATGAGCGGTAAAAATCCTTACGGTCTTTGGGCCATCGGCGATGGGGATTTTACCCATGCAGGCATCATCAATGGTGAGAATCTGACCATTGATATGACCGGCGCTAACGGCAGTGGTTACGGCGTGGTGGTGCAAGAAGGCGGTATCGTGAATCTGACGGGCGATACCACCATCATCGCCGACGGCGGCGTTGCCATCTGGAACCCGAAAGTTTCCTCGGGCGGGAATGTTCTACCTGGCGGGACGGTAAGTGGCTCAGGAAAAATGACCATAACCGGCGACATCGTTAACAGCGGCTGGGGATATATCAACCTCAATATGGACGCGGGTTCTTATTTCGCCGGAGCAACCTCAGTTAATGAAAGCTTCAACGCTCAGGGGATTGATTCAATCCTCAATCTTAACCTTGCCGAGCAGAGCCAGTGGCGGGTTACCGATGATTCCACGCTCACGACGCTGACCAACGCAGGAACCCTTGAGCTGGCGGCAGACCACACAGCCGGAACTTACAGCACTGTGCATGCTGATGAGGTCACGCTGAAAGAAAGCAGTATTCTCAGCGTCGATTTAAGCGCCGCGGCGCTGGCCAGTCAGTCCGCTAACCCGCTAATTACCGGCGGACAGGTTAATCCTGGCGGCGATCTACACATCAGCAATTCGGGTAATGCGCTGGATCTCAACGCACTGACCTCAGACAATCAACTGGCAGACATCGACACGGTTACGCTAATTGATGCCAACTCCGCAATCGTGAGCGATTTCACTTCGATCTCAACCGATCCGGATACCCTGCCCGACTATATCGCGATTTCTGGTCAGGTTAATGCCCTTGATAATACCCAATATGAATTGGGCGTGGGGCTCAGTTGGTACGCCGGAGACTCCGCCGCGGTCTCTACGCCTGCACACGGTACGTTCACCCTGAACGCGGGCCAGACATTTACCGTCAATGGGTTGCTTGCAGATACCTCACCCAACGCCACCACGGGATGGGACGGTAAAAGTCTGACCAAAAAAGGAGACGGCACGCTCACCCTTACCGCAAAGAATACCTGGAGCGGAATCACAGACATTCAGCAGGGAACGCTGTGGTTGACTAGTTCTGGCGCTATTGGCTCTGAAGGGAGCAAGCAGAGCATCGATGTTGAAGCTGGAGCCACTCTCGGCGGTAACGGGGTAATCAACGGTGCTGTGAACAACGTCGGCCTGCTAAGCTTTGGTGATCGTACAACGCCAGATAGCCAGTTTATCGTTAATGGTAACGTAACCAATCAAGGTGTAATCCGCAGCAGTAGCACGACTCCCGGGAATGCGTTAATCATCAACGGCGACTACACGGGCAACGGCGGTCAGCTCTCACTTAACGCCAGTTTAGGCGATGATAATTCACCAACCGACCAGCTCATTGTCTCGGGTAATGTTAACGGCAGCACCACGCTCTACATCAATAATGTGGATGGCGTGGGTGCATATACCGATCAAGGTATCGAGATTGTCGACGTCGGAGGGATATCATCGGATGACGCATTTTCTCTTGGCAATCAGATTCAAATCGGCCTGTATGAGTATCGTCTGTATGAAGATAACGAAAGCTGGTATCTGCGATCTAAAGCAGAAACGCCTGATGACCCGGATGATGACATCACCCCGATCGATCCTGACGACAGCGACGTGACACCAGTTGATCCTGATGACGACGACAGCGACGTCACGCCAGTTGATCCTGACGATGGCGGCAGCGACGTGACACCGGTTGATCCTGATGACGGCGGCAGCGACGTGACACCTGTCGACCCTGACGACAGCGGCAGCGACGTAATCCCATCGAATCCACAATATCGCGCCGATATAGGCGCTTATCTGGGCAACCAGTGGCTGGCGCGTAGCCTGCAGATGCAAACGCTGTTCAATCGTGAAGGGAGCCTGTACCGCTCGGCCGAAGGAAGCGTCTGGGCGCGAATGAAAGGCGGAAAAACGGACACATCGGCTGTAAATGGCAATATCGACATGGACAGCGATTACACCCAGTTTCAGCTTGGCTGCGACCTTGCAACCTGGCGCGATGATCAACAAAGCATCACGTTTGGCCTGATGGCCAGTTACCTTGACGGCAGTACCGACAGCACCGGAAATCGCGGCGCGGATGGCAGTCAGTTTACAGCCACAGGCGATATCGACGGTTACAATCTTGGCGCGTATGCCACCTGGTTCTCTGATGCCCGGCAACATCGCGGCTGGTATGTTGATACGTGGTATCAGTATGGCTTCTACAATAACAGCGTCGAGAATGGCAATACCGGTTCAACGCATTACGACTCCCTGGCTCACGCGATTTCGCTGGAAAGCGGTTACCGCTACAACATTAACTTGAGCAGCGCTAACACAGTAAGCCTGACGCCACAGGCGCAGGTTATCTGGCAACGCTACGAGGCAGATAGCGTTGAGACAAATGGTACACGCATAGACGGGCAAAATGGCGATAGCTGGACTACACGTCTTGGTCTGCGAATTGATAGCCAGCTTTCATTCGTCGATGCTACCGTCCGGCCATTCGCAGAGATTAACTGGCTACACTCCACCGACGATCTGGCCGTATCATTTGATAACGCAACGGTAAAACAGGATCTTCCTGCCGATCGCAGCGAGCTAAAAGTGGGAATTCAGGCGAATCTCAATAGCCAGTGGAACGTCAGCGTCCAGGCGGCGGGTCAGAAAGGTAATAACGACTACCGCGATCTCAACGGGAGTTTTAATCTGCGCTATAGCTGGTAACTGGTGTCACGAAGCGCGTCTAAACGACGCGCTTATCTTCACCCCATCACCGCAGTGCCTAAACGGCAGGTGCAGCAGCGTCGTCCCTGCTCATCAAAGATGACGATTTCCCAGCTTTGATTTTGACGCCCAAGGTGCAGCGGCTGGCAAACGCCGCGCACTTTCCCCTGCGATACCGCCCGATGATGCGTGGCGTTGAGTTCCGTCCCCACCACGCACTGCCCGTCGCGGGTCATCAGATAACCCGCCATTGAACCCAGCGTTTCCGCCAGGGCCGCGGATGCGCCGCCGTGCAGAAGGCCAAATGGCTGATGCGTGCGGCTATCCACCGGCATTTCGGCTTCCAGCACATCATCACCCAGCCGGGTATAGACCATGCCTAAATGCGCCACCATCGTGTTCTGACTGGTGGCATTGAGTTCATCCAGCGTTAAATGACGCTTCCAGATCATCGTCATGCCCCCAGTGTGGAACCGCCGTCCACCACGATATCCTGTAACGTAATGTGGCTGGCCAGATCGGAAGCGAGGAATAAAATAGTGTTGGTGATCTCTTGCGGCCGGGCGATTTTCCCCAGCGGAATCCCGAGTTTAAACTGCTCGCCAAATCCACGAATGCGCTGTTGCTCCGCGTCATCGCTAACCCACAGCGTGCGCTGCATATCGGTGTCGGTCGAGCCTGGCGACACCACATTACAGCGCACACCGCTGCCCGCCAGTTCAAGTCCGACGGTCAGCGCCAGGCTTTTCAACGCGGCCTTTGACGCGCCGTAAGCACTCATGCCGATACGCGGCGTGTGCGCCGCATCCGACGCGACGGTCACGATCGCCCCGCCCTGCTGGCGACGAAACTGCGCCATCGTCTGCTGAAACAGATTGAACGCCCCACCGACGTTAACCGCAAACGTCTGCTGCCACTCCTCAGCGCTCAGCGCATCGGTGGCCCCCATACGCAAAATACCTGCGGCATTGACCAACACATCTAAACGCTCGCGCGCTTTGAGGACGCGCTGGCACACTTCAGCTACCTGTCCGGCATTCGCCACATCCAGCACTTCGGTCGCAAACGGGTAGTTATCCTGAGGAAATTCGCGATCGAATCCTGTCACCTCAGCACCAGCCTCCGCAAATGCCAACGCCGTGGTGTAGCCAATCCCTTTACCCGCGCCGGTTACCCAGACGGTTTTCCCGGCAAAATCAAATCCAGCCATTACTTCACCTCGCGGGAGAGCAGCGCCCACCATGCGTCAATGGTCGGTTTTTTCGCCAGCATCACGAAATCAATGTCACCATGAACCTTACGCCAGCGCGCCGCCAGCGCCATCATGCGCACGGAATCCAGCCCGTAGTCGATCAGGTTTTCGTCATCCATCGGCTCTTCAGACTCATCCAGCAACGGCAGAATAACGCTGCGCAACGCATCTTTACTGGTCGGGACCGGTGTCGGCAATAATTCCTGGGTCATTACCACACGCCCGGAACGTCCCGCCACGTATTTCAGCGACATCAGGTGTTCGTCACGGCTAAAGTCCGCCAGCGCATCGGCAACCATAAACGGCTTGATGTCACGCATGAAGGCGTCCGTTGCGGTGGTCATACAGCCGATATGCGCATACACCCCGGTAATGATCAGTTGATTACGCCCGGTTTCCTTGAGCATCTGTTCCAGCGGGGAACGATGAAATGCGCTATAACGCCATTTCACCAGAATGGTATCCGCTTCATCCGGCGCCAGCGCCTCAACGATCTTTTGTTGTTCCGGGGAACGCGTCAGGCCCGGTCCCCACATATCATTGAGCAGAGCGCGGTCTTCATCACTCTGTTCTTTCGGCTGAGCGGTGTAATACACCGGAATGTTTTGCTCTTTGCAGTACTGGCGCAGCGCGGCGATGTTCGCGACGACCTGCTCCATCATCGGGCAGTTATCGCCCCAAAAGCCGATAAAATAATCCTGCATGTCGTGGATCAGCAGCGCGGCGCGTTCAGGGTCAAATGCCCAGTCGACTTTGTTCACCGGAACATCGAGCGCCGTTGGTAGCGCATAAGCCTGCAGTTTAGGAATTGCCATTTCTATTTCTCCTTCAGGCCAGTGAACGTGATGCCAGCCACTGACGTAATTGTTTTTTATCTACCTTCCCCACTGGAGTCAGCGGTAATGACTCAACGCACTCAACACGATCGGGTAATTTGAATTCCGCTATGCCCTGTTCGCGTAGAAAACGGCGCACCTGCACCGCGCGCAGCGGCTCTTTCACCACCAGCCAGGCACAGCTTTTCTCACCCATCAGTTCGTCATCCATACTGACCAGCGCGGCATGGATCACCATTGGATGGCGCAGTAGCAGGTTTTCAATCTCTTCAGCGGCGATCTTCTCCCCACCGCGATTGATCTGATCCTTTTCACGCCCCTGAACGGTGATGTAACCATCCGGATCGATAGCGATCAGATCGCCGGAACAGTAAAAGCCGTTGGCGTCAAAGGCACTGGCATTATGCTCAGGACTTTTGAAATAACCGCGGAAGGTGTACGGACCACGCGTCATCAGGCGTCCGGTCTCTCCCTGGGCTAAAGGGTTGCCGTCAGCGTCTGCTACCCAGACTTCATCATCGGGACACATCGGGCGCCCCTGGGTATTGATGATGCGCTCAGGACTGTCGTCCAGACGGGTATAGTTAACCAGCCCTTCCGCCATGCCGAAGACCTGCTGCAACTGGCAGCCAATCTCAGCCGGAATACGTGCCGCAAGCGTGGCGGAAAGCCTTGCGCCACCGACCTGTAGCAGTTTCAGCGAAGCCAGTTGCGCATTACTGCCCCACTCCGCAATCGCCTGCAACCACAGGCTCACCGCAGGCGGCACCAGCGCCGTGACGTTAACCTGATGCCGTTCAATCAACGGGAAACACAGAGTGGCACTCGGGTCAGCCGCCAGTACCACGGTGCCACCGGCCAGGAATACGCCCAGCGCGCCTGGCGAACTCATGGCGTAGTTATGCGCCGCCGGGATTGCGCATAAATAACGCGTTTCCCCGGTGAAGCGGCAAATCTCATTGCTGCGACGCACGCTGTAGTAGTAATCGTTATGAGTGCGAGGAATCAGTTTTGGCGTCCCGGTCGTCCCGCCAGAAAGCTGGAAGTACGCCACCTCATCAGCAGGCGATGGCGTGGCGGAAAAATCTGTCGCAGGCTGGTTTATCGCCGTTTGCAGATTGTGTTCACCTTCATCATTACGCAGTAACACCACGCGCACTGAATTGTGTTCGGCCACAAAAGCGTTAAGAAAATCGTCGCCGCTAAACAGCGTATGCTGGCGATCGGCAATCAGCAGTGCCGGCTCAATCTGTTTGGCGTAGGCGTTGAGTTCGTTACGCTGATGGCTGAACAGCGCCAGCACTGGAGCTACGCCCAGCTTGAGCAGCGCAAAGAAGGTGATATACAGCTCAGCCACATTGCCCAGTTGCACCAGCGCGGTTTCGCCGGGTTTGATCCCCTGGCAACGCAAACTGCAGGCGAGATTGTCAGCGGCCTGATTTAGCTGGCGATAGCTCAGATGGCGTTCACCATCAATTACCGCCGTATGATCGCTTTCTGCGTGACGGGTCAGAATGTCGGTCAGCGGCAAATCCTGCCAGTAACCTTTTTCACGATAGCGGCGGGCAAACTCCTCCGGCCAGCGGGTGAAAGGAATACTCATTATCGCTCCTCAGAAGCCTGGTCAATAAGGCTCTTAATGCAGTCCAAAAACATTCAACATCGTGGAGAGCTTGGCCCCCGTTTCACGCCATTCCGCAACCGGGGAAGAGGCTGGAACAATTCCTGCTCCGGCAAAAAAACGCACCTGATTGCGCAGCAGCTTCGCACAGCGGATCGTCACCACCCACTCACCGTTACCTTCGGCATCACACCAGCCGACAATACCGCCGAACAATTCACGATCGAACGGCTCCAGCTCGGCGATAAGCTTGCGCGCAACCTGATGTGGGAAGCCGCTTAGCGCAGGCGTCGGATGCAGCAGGCACGCCAGCGTCAGGGCGTTTTCCTGCGGGTTGGCTTTACCTTCAAACGGCGTGCCGAGGTGCCAGAGCGTCGGCGTGGTAACCAGCTGCGGAGAAGAAGGCAGTTGCAATTCACGGCTGCGATCGCGCAATACCGTTTTCATCGCCTGCGTCACCAGTTCGTGCTCATGGCGGTCCTTCTCAGACGCCAGCAGGCGGATCCCTGCTTCGCGATCCAGCACATCATCTGGCTGACGACGTGCCGAGCCTGCCAGCGGCAGTGAGCTAAAACGATCGCCTTCTTTGCGCAGTAGCAGTTCCGGGCTGGCACCAATCAATACGCCGCCGTCTTCAATCGGTACATGGAAGTTGTAGCTCGCTGGATTTTGCGCCACCAGACGCTCCAGCAGCGCACCGCTGTCAATGTTGGCATCGGCGGTGATATCGATCAGGCGTGACAACACCACTTTGTCGACTTCCGGGGTTGCCGTCAGCGCTGCCGCCCGGGCGACCATATCTTCAAAAAAGTCCTGTTCCGGGATCGATTTACGTTCAACGACGTTCAGCGACTGATGCGCGGTAAAGTAACGTGATGATTGCTGCTTCGCCGTACGAGAGAAGCTCTGCCATGATTGGGGAATAAACAGCGATGATGGCTGGCGGGTATCAAAGGGAATCGCCCCGACCATGACAGGGTTCACGATGCCCTGCGATTTGGCATCAGCAAACAGTGCGTTCATTTTCTGTTGGAAAGGGCTGTCTGGCGAATCGCCATCAATTGCCGGTTCCGCATAGCGGGCGAAGCATCCTGACGTCGTAAAACTACGGTACGGCGACATAAAGAAAAAACTGTCGGGAGCGAGCGTCGGCATAGTCTGCGTTTTTTCCTCGGCCAGTGACGTATCCATATCATCCTCCAAAAATGATAAAGGCTCTAATAATGATTATCATTTATATTTTTGGTCGCTAACCTAAAAGTAAAGCGGCGGTATGTCAACTCTTGTGGTAGCACAATGTGCGACTTTGGCTTGCATCCTTGCTCGCTAACAATGAAAATGAGAAGCATTACTTATACTGATAACAGGAAGCCGATTCGTGAGTCTCCCCTCTTTTTGCCGCACCGTGCTCTTACTGGCAGGTTTATCTCTTTCAGGAATTTCTTCAGGTCACGCCGCCGACTGGCCGCGTCAGGTTACTGACAGTCGCGGCACGCATACGCTGGAGCATAAGCCACAGCGAATTGTCTCCACCAGCGTCACCCTCACCGGCTCGCTGCTGGCGATTGATGCCCCGGTCATTGCCAGCGGTGCCACTACGCCGAACAATCGCATCGGCGATGCGCAGGGCTTTTTACGTCAGTGGAGCGAAGTAGCAAAAGAACGCAAACTGAGCCGCCTGTATATCGGCGAACCGAGCGCCGAGGCCGTCGCAGCTCAAATGCCGGATCTGATTCTGATAAGCGCTACTGGGGGCGATTCAGCCCTCGCGCTTTACGATCAGCTGTCCACCATTGCGCCAACGCTCATCATTAATTACGACGATAAAAGCTGGCAGTCGCTGCTGACCCAGTTAGGTGAAATTACCGGTCAGGAGCAACAGGCAGCTGCGCGAATTGCCGAATTTGATAAGCAACTTCAGGCGGTTAAGCAACATATTACCCTGCCACCACAACCGGTCAGCGCGCTGGTATATACCGCCGCGGCGCACAGCGCCAACCTGTGGACGCCTGAGTCAGCGCAAGGCAAGCTGATGGAGCAGTTAGGGTTCACGCTGGCAACGCTGCCTGCCAACTTGCACACCAGCCAGAGTCAGGGCAAACGCCACGATATCATCCAGCTTGGCGGTGAGAACCTGGCGGCAGGCCTGAACGGCGAAGCGCTGTTCCTGTTTGCAGGCGACAGCAAAGATGTCGACGCTATTTACGCCAATCCGCTTCTGGCGCATCTGCCAGCCGTGCAGAATAAACGCGTTTACGCCCTGGGTACGGAAACCTTCCGTCTCGACTACTACAGCGCCACGCTGCTGCTGCAACGTCTGTCGGCTCTCTTTTAATGTTCAGCGCCGGATGCGGCTAACGCCTTATCCGGTCTACAACCATAGAGCACAATGCGATCAGACATTCACGGGGACCTGCCGGAATCGGCGCACTTCTCGCAACAACAGCAGCAGTAACAGACCGACAATCACCAACCCAAATCCACTCACGCTTGCCGAAGCAACCGGCGTCATCATCGCGCCCAGACCACCTAACAACGCCGCGCCAATCGCATCGCCGGTGACGTTTTGCGCCGTCCACAAACCGTTAATTCGCCCGAGCATCGCTTCCGGCGTCTGCGTCTGTAACAGGGTGTACTGCAACAAAGAGCTGACCGCGCTCAACCAGCCAAACAGCGCCAGACAAACCACACCAAGCTGCCAGACGGGCATCAAGCCAAACAGGCCGATAGCCAGAAATGAAGCCACGGTCGATGCCAGCATAATCAGTCCCGGGCGAACGCTGTGCGCCAGTTGTCCGCTGGTCAATGCGCCCACGGCTGCCCCCAGCGGAATAGCCGCATACAGCAGGCCAATTTGCGCACTCGACATGTGCCAGTTAATCGCCAATGCCGGATACAGCACACGCACGGCGCTCGCCATGGTTAACAGACCACCGAGCAGCGCAATGCCGCCAATCAGCGGGCTGGCAAGCAGAAAGCGAAATGCTGCCAGCAGCGATTTCAGCGGATGCTCGCGCGGCTGCGGCGGAGGCGGCAACGCAGGAAGGCTCAGCAACGGTAGTAAGGTAATGAAGGTTCCCGCCGCCGCCAGTCCGTAGTTCCAGGCCACGCCGCCAGTCGCGAGCAGCACCCCGCCAAGCATCGGTGAAATTACCGATCCCAGACGCACCGTCAGCATGGTAATCGCCCCGGCCTGCATCAAATTCTCGCGCCCAACCAGCGCTGGCGTCGCAGCCAGCAATGCGGTCACGCCCAGAGAGGCAAAGAAACCATCCCATAAGCCAAGCAGATAAATCGCCAGCAACGACGGTTCGGGCAGCAGCGCATTCAGACACAGGCCAATAAAGCCAATACCACAGGTTCCACGCGCCAGCAGGATCACTTTTTTACGCTCATAGCGGTCGGCCAGCACTCCGCCCACCATCAGGCCAATAAACATTGCGCTGCCGGTCAACGTCACCGACAACCCCACCTGCCAGGTCGACTGGGTCATCATCTGGATCTGTACCGGAACCGCCACGCCGAGTAGCCCCAGAGAGACAATGGAAATAAAACGGGCGAGGAAGACAGCGCGAAATGCTGGGTGGGTCTTTAACAGGCTGAGATTGAGCAGCCAGGATTGTCGATTCATTACAGAGCCTTACCAGGTACTTTTTCAATATCCATTCGATGGCTGCACATGCTAACATATCCAAATAAGATCGATAACGATAATTACTATCATTATCAGGGAAGTTGATATGTCATGCTCTGTTTCCGCGACACGCGCCTTCGCCGTGCCCGGACTATTGTTATTACTTGTTCTCACCACGGTATTAAGTCTGGTTATTGGCGCCAAGTCGCTACCTGCCTCCGTGGTGCTGGATGCGCTCACCGGCAGTTGTCAAAGTGCTGATTGCACCATCGTGCTGGACGCGCGCCTGCCGCGCACGCTGGCGGGGCTGCTCGCCGGTGGTGCGCTGGGCATGGCTGGCGCACTAATGCAAACGCTCACGCGTAACCCTCTCGCCGATCCCGGCATTCTGGGTGTCAACTCCGGCGCCAGCTTCGCTATTGTGCTGGGGGCCGCGCTGTTCGGCTTTTCCTCTGCGCAAGAACAGCTGCTGATGGCCTTTTGCGGTGCGCTGGCTGCATCGCTGATCGTAGCTTTTACCGGTAGTCAGGGCGGCGGGCAGTTAAGCCCGGTACGTCTGACCCTGGCGGGCGTCGCGCTGGGCGCGGTGCTGGAAGGATTATCCACCGGCATCGCCCTGCTCAACCCGGACGTTTACGATCAGCTGCGTTTCTGGCAAGCCGGCTCACTGGATATCCGCAGCCTGCAAACGCTGAAAGTTGTGCTGGTACCGGTACTGATTGCCGCGGCTGTCGCACTGTTTCTCAGTCGCGCTCTGAATAGCCTGAGTCTCGGCAGCGACACCGCTACCGCGCTTGGCAGTAAAGTCGCTCGCACGCAATTTATTGGCCTGCTGGTTATTACCGTACTGTGCGGCAGTGCGACCGCGATTGTTGGTCCTATCGCCTTTATCGGCCTGATGATGCCGCACATGGCGCGCTGGCTGGTGGGGGCGGATCACCGCTGGTCACTGCCCGTAACCCTACTGGCAACGCCTTCTCTGTTACTGATTGCCGATATAATCGGTCGCCTGATTGTCCCCGGCGAGCTGCGCGTGTCGGTAGTCAGTGCGTTTATCGGTGCACCGGTGCTTATCTTTCTGGTACGCCGTAAATCGCGCGGAGGTGGCGCATGATGCACCTCTCCCGCCGCCTGATAATCAGCAGCCTGCTGCTGGTTGCAGGTTGTCTCGTCATTGGTTTGTGGAGCCTGCGTAGCGGCGTTGTTACGCTGGAAACCCAGCAAATTATTGCCGCCTTGCTCGGCGATGCGCCGCGCAGTATTACGCTGGTGGTAACCGAATGGCGTTTGCCACGCGTGCTCATGGCGCTATTGATTGGCGCGGCTCTCGGTGTGAGCGGCGCAATATTTCAGTCACTGATGCGTAACCCGCTGGGCAGCCCGGATGTGATGGGTTTCAATACCGGAGCCTGGAGCGGTGTGCTGGTGGCAATGGTGCTGTTCGGACAGCATCTCACCGCTATCGCGCTGGCAGCCATGCTGGGTGGGATCCTGACTTCTCTGGTGGTCTGGGCGCTCGCCTGGCGCAATGGGATCGACACCTTCCGGCTGATTATTATTGGTATCGGCATTCGCGCCATGCTGGTGGCGTTCAACACCTGGCTGCTGCTGAAAGCATCATTAGAAACCGCGCTGACGGCTGGGCTGTGGAACGCCGGATCGCTCAATGGCCTGACCTGGGCCAAAACCTGGCCTTCTGCCCCGCTGATTATCATCATGCTGGTGTGCGCCGCGCTGCTGGTACGCCGGATGCGTTTACTGGAAATGGGTGATGACAGCGCCTGTGCGCTTGGCGTCAGCGTTGAGCGTTCACGTCTAATGATGATGCTGGTTGCGGTAGTACTGACCGCTGCCGCCACCGCGCTGGCCGGTCCTATCTCGTTTATTGCTCTTGTTGCGCCGCATATCGCGCGACGTATAAGCGGTACATCTCGCTGGGGATTAACCCTGTCGGCGCTGTGCGGCGCGTTGCTGTTGCTGATGGCGGATTTATGCGCCCAACAGCTGTTTATGCCTTATCAGCTTCCGGTGGGCGTTGTCACCGTAAGCCTCGGCGGTATTTATCTTATCGTCTTGTTAATTCAGGAGTCCCGCAAAAAATGATCGAATCAGTAGCCCGTTTGCGTGGCGACCAGTTAACGCTGGGTTATGGCAAGTTTACCGTGGCGGAAAACCTCAATGTGTCGATTCCTGACGGCCATTTCACCGCGATTATCGGGCCAAACGGCTGCGGGAAATCAACCCTACTGCGCACGCTGAGTCGTCTGATGACGCCCGTGCACGGCAAGGTCTGGCTCGACGGCGAGCATATTCAGCACTATGCCAGCAAAGAAGTCGCCCGCAGAATAGGTTTGCTGGCGCAAAACGCCACCACGCCGGGAGATATTACGGTACAGGAGCTGGTTGCCCGCGGACGCTACCCACACCAGCCGCTGTTTACCCGCTGGCGGCAAGAGGATGAAATTGCGGTCTCAAACGCCATACAGGCGACGGGTATCACCCACCTGGCATCACAAAGTGTGGATACCCTTTCCGGCGGACAACGTCAGCGTGCATGGATTGCGATGGTGCTGGCGCAGGAAACGTCGATTATGCTGCTCGATGAACCCACCACCTGGCTGGATATCAGTCATCAGATCGATCTGCTGGAACTGCTGAGTGAGCTAAACCGGGAAAAAGGTTACACGCTGGCCGCCGTTTTGCACGACCTGAATCAGGCCTGTCGCTATGCAACGCATCTGATTGCGCTGCGTGACGGAAAAATTATTGCCGAGGGTGCACCGAAGGAGATCGTCACCGCGCAGCTTATTGAAAAAATCTATGGACTGCGCTGTATGATTATCGACGATCCGGTTGCCGGAACGCCGTTAGTGGTGCCGCTTGGACGCAACAAATAACACGCGTTACAGTATGGCGGCCAGCTTGCCGCCATACGACAATTCATCACACCAGTTGCTGATCAATAAACGTCATTTTTTGCTTACGCGACATCATGGCATGGTTCAACAGAACACCACCACACGCCACCATTCCCCCCAGTAATGCGGCCAGAATAACGATCATCGATTTAGCCGGACCATCTTTTTTCACCGGCAGCGAAGGTGAAAGTTGATATTTAAACGGCGTAAATGTTACGTCACCCACATTCATCGCTAACAGCTGCTCAACGTGATATTGGCGATTACGTAATTCACCGTTAATTTCAGCAACATCCGTTACTGATTTTTCTATTTCTAATTTACGTTCGATGCCGTCAGCACCCAGTGAAATAGAGAAATCGGGGTCATCCTTCACGGCCTGGCCATTACTGTAGACCGGCTTTTTAATCCCGGCGGCATTAGCGATCTCCAGCGAGTAGTTCAGTCGCTGGATATTTGCTTCCAGCTGGTTTTTGAGCCTGACGCGATCCATCTCCAGTCTCTCTTTTTCATAACTGGTTTTGATGGACAATTTATTGCGAATATCTTCCAGCGTTTCTTTCACCACAAGGGCAGAAATATACTGGATATATCCCTTCAGCACTGACTGGGCTTCTTCGGCCTGAGGTGCGGTAAAACTCAGTGTCCATGAGGTATACAGCGAAGTTTCGTTCTTCTTACCCAGGTTAGTATCAACCGCTTTCATTTTCTCACTGAGCCTGACAATTGCCTGATGCAACTCCATTTCGTCGATATCAGCACCTTCCAATTGATCCATTACGTAAGGCGAAGAGCGCAGATATTCTTCTAACAATGAAGGCGACTGGAATTTTTTGATAAACAGGTTAAACACATCACCACGGCTAACGCTAATATCCATATCCAGCACGCGCAATTTGGTCAGCGTATTCTCTAATCCCTGCCATTGAACCGCTTCCGCCGGCGTCACGATCGCCTGACTGGTCCATTTTTGTGGCAGCAGAAAAGAGACCAGAATACCCACACAAGCAAAGGCGAAAACGGTCGCTATAATTTTCGTTCTTGCACGCCATAAGATTTCGATTAGATTCACTAAATCGATTTCATTTGCGTTTGCCGTTGGCTGAGGATACCCAGTAAATTCCGAAACGTTATCTTGCTTTATATTTAATGATGACATGTTGCGTGACCTGAAAACTTTCCTAAAAGAAAAACATTCCTGTGGGAGAAGTCTATCAGCTAGTCAGAATTATCCGAAACACTCTTTGTGCTTGTCGCCCTACCAAAAATTATATTCGGAATTTATTCACCCCTTTCATCACCTTGTATCGCATAAAAAAGAACAATTCCATAACATGTTATTTACATTATGGAATTGTTTGATCACCGCGATAGCAATATTCGTCTTGTTACACAGATTTATTAATCAGTGCATTTATTACAGGCCCTATCGCCTCAAATGAGGCAGGGGAAATAATATCAACATGCGCGCAATCCTGGCGGTAAACATCCAGACTGGATATCCACGGAGACCAGCTGCGTTCAGGACTGACACCCGGTACTAACGTGCGCTCAGCAACGAACAGCGTAGCGTGACCTGCAAACGGCACCCTGTGTGCCGTGGTGAGCAGGCGAACCGCATCGGCATAGTTGCCTTCGATTGCGTTAAATAAAGCCTCTGACGCATTCCCCTGCTGCGCCGCCAGAAACGCTTCGCGTTCACGCTCGATCTCCGCCAGTACCGCTGGATCCAACCCATTGGCCTCTTTTTCTTGCCAGTTTTGCGTTTCCGGCGGCCAGGTATCCAACAGTCCGAGGAATGCAACGGTCTCTCCTCTGGCATGTAAGCGCGCGGCGATCCCCTGTGCCAGCGTCCCACCCAGCGAATAACCTAATAAATAGTAAGGTCCGTGAGGCTGTTGACTGAGCAACGTTGCCAGATGATGTTCGCATACCGCGTCGAGGTTTTCTGCCGTCTGCATAGGCCCATCCGGTCGTGGCGACTGAAGACCTATAATCGACCACTGCGGGCTGAGATATCGCGACAGCACGCTAAACTGCCAGGCAAAACCCGACGCCGGATGGAAACAGAACAGCGTTGGGCCGTGACTTTCACGCAGCGGCAGCAGTGCCTCAAATCCCATATGTTGCGACTGCTCATCATCAGTGCTCTCCAGTAGAGCACTCAGTTGTTCAACGGTAGAGGCCACCATAATCTGCCCCGGCGTCACCTGACGCTCAAAAACCCGGCTCAACTGTGCCGCCAGCTTCATCGCCAGCAACGAATGTCCGCCAAGCGCAAAGAAGTCTGCCGCCACGTCATTAACCTCGCAACCCAGCAAAGCCGCAAAAGACTGCGCGATGGTGGTTTCAGTCCCTGCTCGCGGTGCGCGCCCGGAAGTACGCGACGTCAACTGCGGCATCGGCAGCGCTTTACGATCCAGTTTACCGTTCGCGCTAAGCGGCAGCTCCGCCAGCTGCAACAAAACCGTCGGCACCATATGCGCAGGCAGTTTTTCACGCAGCTTTTCCCGCAACGCGGACGTATCCAGCGGTAAACCCGATTGTGACACCAGATACCCCACCAGTTGACGCGCATCGCCGCCTGTCGCCGCCGCCTGGTTGAATACGCAGGCGTGGGCAACGGCATGCTCGACATCAGGCAACTGCTGCATCACCCGGTCAATCTCGCCGAGCTCAATGCGTTGTCCGCGAATTTTAAGCTGGTCATCGCTGCGCCCGAGGTATTCCACCGCGCCATTTTCCAGCCAGCGCGCCACATCTCCGGTACGATACATGCGTTCGCCAGCGTTAAACGGATCGGCGATAAAGCGGCTTGCGGTCAGATCCGGACGGCCCAGATAACCTTGCGCCAGTTGGATCCCCGTCAGATATAAGTCACCAGCCACGCCGAAAGGCACCGGGCGCATCATGGCATCCAGAATACGTAAACCGGTATTCCATACCGGATAGCCAATCGGCACGCTGTTGCCGGTTACAGCAGCAAGGTCTTCCCCCCAGGCCGGATACCAGCTCACATCAACCGCCGCTTCCGTTGGTCCGTACAAATTGTGCAGTGGCGCATGAGTTAACCGTTCCCACTCACGGCATAAATCTGCAGGCAAGGCTTCGCCGCTGCAAAATACCCGTTTCAGCGAGGCACAACTCTCCCGCGCGGTTTCCGGCGTCAGTGAAGCGACAAAAGCGGCCAACATAGAGGGAACAAAGTGCGTGGTCGTCACCCCATAACGGGCAAAGAACTGCTGCATCGCCAGCGGGTCGCGGTGCGCCTCAGGTTCTGCCATTACCAGCTTTGCCCCGGCAATAAACGGCCAGAAAAACTCCCATACCGAGACGTCAAAACTGCACGGTGTTTTTTGCGCCACCACATCATCTGCGGTCAGCGGATAGTGATTTTGCATCCACAGCAGACGGTTAACGATGGCGGTTTGCCCAACCATCACCCCTTTTGGTCTACCGGTAGAACCGGAAGTAAAAATGATATAGGCAGTATGATTGGGCTGAGATAGTGCCAGCGAATCAGCATCTTCTGCTGGCAGGGGCGAGTCATAGCACAGACTTTCCAGCCCAGGAATATCGCTAAAGCGCGCCAGTTGCTCATTGGTCGCGATCAACAATTTTGGCTTCGCGTCTTCGAGCATCATCCGCAGGCGATCGTCCGGGTATCCGGTATCCAACGGCAGCCAGGCTGCACCGGCTTCAACGATACCGTGCAGCGCCAGCGTCAGGAACACGGAACGCGGTAATGCCACGGCGACGCTGTCGCCAGGCTTGACGCCGCGTGCACGCAAAAGGCTCGCCAGTGCCACGACCTGCTGGCGCATTTCGCGATAGCTAAACTGATAGCGGGCATCGGCCAACGCCGAGGCATCCGGCGTTTTATCGGCCTGCTGTGCCACCAGCGCGCTCAGCGTAGTGGACGGGATCTCGACGGTGGTGTCATTAATCTTCGCCAGCCGCTCATGTTCTGTTGGCAACAGCATCCCGGCGTCGCCGCAGCATAGCGCCGGATTGTCGGCAAACTGCTCGATAAGCCCGATTAAACGCGAGGCATGCTGCGCCAGCGTTTCTGCATCGTAGCGCTGTTTATTGGCCAGAATTTCAATACTCAGCCCACCGTTTTCATCCGGGAATAACGCCAGCTCAAGATCGTTCACCGGTCCTGTCGCCAGCGTGTGGGTTTGCGCCTGAACGCAGGGAATATTCAGCTGATAGTCGAATATTTTCACGTTCAGCACCGGGCCAAACAGCGGCTCGGCACCGGCTGCACGCCCGCTGTCGCGAACGATTTGTTCGGCATCATAACGTTGATGCCGACGCATTTTCTTCAACTGTCCGGCCAGTCGTTGTGCAAGTGCAGGCAAGCTTTCTGCCGCATCCAGCCTCACACCAAATGGCAGTACGTTTAAAACCGGTCCAGTGGAGGTCAACGCCGCCGACCCCATGCGCCGCATAAAGATAAACCCGGCGGCATAATCCATTCGGCTGCATAAACGTCCCAGCCACAATGCCACCAGCGCGAGGGCCAGATCCGCACGCTGAACGTCAGGCATACGTGCCGCAAGCCGACGAAACGCCCCTTCAGGCGCGGTTAACTTCATACGAATAATATCCGCGCTGGCCGATCGTCCCGGCAACGGATTGTTCGACAGCGAGGCAGGAGGCGGGAGTTGCTTTCGCTGCTCGCTCCAGAAAGCGCCGTCGCGTTGCCAGGCATCGCTTTGACGGTACTGTTGATACTCTTCCACCACCTCGTCGAACGGCGTAAAAGGCGAGTCTGGCGTAGGCTCGCCGTGTAGCCATGCGCGATAAATTGCGGCTATCTGGCGGGTAATGGCCGGAAAACTGAAGCCATCGACCAGCAAATGATGGTAACGCTGATACCAATACCAACGCTTTTCTCCCACCTGTATAAGCAGGTGAAAAACCAGCGGTTTATTGCCATCAGCACGTATGTCCTGCTGCAGGTCTGCCTGCATCAACGCACGCGCCGCCTCATGTGGATTTGATTTTGCGCGCAGGTCGATAATTTCAGGTTGCGCAAAGGCGAGCGCAGAATCCACCCATTGCCAGATCTCACCGTTATCTTCGCTAAACCGCATCCGCAGGGTATCGGCCTGCTCCAGGCCCGCCACAACGGCTTTCGCCAGCAACGACGCGTCCAGTTCGCCAGTTAACTCTACGTAGTGCGCCACGCTCCACGCCGAGGGCAATGTGGAGAGTTTTTCCGCCATCCAGATCCCCGGCTGAGCCGCCACTAACGGTAAACGCTGAGTCATGGAGCCTCCTGCACATCGACGTAGTTCGCGGTCGTAAGCGTGGTCCAGTTTGCTTCCAGCCATTGTTGGCAGGCTTCCTGGGATTGGGGTTCGCAAGCAATTTGCCAGCCAGCAGGAAGCGAGCACTGCTGCGGCCAAAGGCTAAACTGACGCTGGGGATTTTGCAGAATGTAAAACTGGCCCTGCGGATTATCGAAGGGGTTACTGAATTCCATACTCAACTCCTGTCGTGGAACATCGTCCGGTTAAATCGTGTCGGTAAGCGGTTGCCAGAGCGTCATTAGCCCTTGCATCAGACCGCCGCGCCAGCAAAGCGCATCGTGTCCGCCATCAACCTGACGCCAGAAAATAGACTGTGGTGCAGAAGGTAACTGGGCATATAGCGCCTGATTAGCGCGATAAATAATGGGCTCGCGGATCCCCGCTTCCAGGACAATACGCAGCCCCTGAGCGCTGACGGTCCCGGTCTTCAGTTGCTCGACGATCGCCCCGTCCTGATGACCACCACGATGCGGCCACCAGTAAGAGCCCGACTGGCTAAGCACACAGCCAAAGCGCGCGGGCCAGTTCAGCCCGGCATACAGCGATGACAACCCGCCAAAACTTTGCCCAGCCACCACGGTGCGCTGCGGATCGTCACTAAACGCGGTCGTTGTCTTCACCAGTGGTAATAGCTCCTCCTGCACCGCCAACCAAAAATCCGCATTACACGGTAGCTCATGGCTGCGGTGAGCCGTATCAATGGCATCAATCAGGAGATAAACGGCAGAAGGAAGGTGTCCGCGATGCGTGAGTGAAGTCAACGCAGGCCAGACCGGCATACTCTGTGCCCAAAACTGTCCGTCCAGCAGGATAGCCAACGGACGCGTTTCGGGTTGAGCATCACCGGCGGTAAACACCCATACGCGACGCGTATTGCCGAGCCTGGCGCTATGCCATTGCAGGCACACTGCGGGGGATTTTGGGGGTTCAGGTCGATCCCATCCTGGCTGTACGGGTGCCTCCGGCATTTCCAGCGCAGACACCGCGTGGCCACGACCGCCCCGCCAGCTCTGCGGATTAAGGGGATCAGCAATGGCCTGTGGCAGCAATTGCCGCCAGCCTTCACGCAGTATGCTTCGGTCAGGCGCAGCATCCGCCGCCAGCGAGGAGAAGATATCGTTGCGCTCTGTTGGGATAAAACAGTAACTGCCACGCCAGTTAGCGCTGAGGGAAACACTCCAGCACCAAACATTTGTTCCATCAATGCGTCGCATCGACTGAGGGGTGGCATTTTGATGGTGGTCGGTGACGCCGGTGATATAAACCCAAACGCGATGAATGGCTGACTCATTTTCCGTTCCCTGCGGGTCACGCCACCAGAAGGTTACCCGATAATTTCCGTTATCTTCACGCTCCCACTCCGGGCCTTTTTTCGACTGCCACCACGCCTCGCTTCCCATCTTTAACGTCGTCACAGCCATAACCCCATGTTTATTGTGAAATTTTATGATCTAGCGTGAAATATATTGATAATATTATTGATAACTATTTGCATTTGCAATAGCGTATTGTCGCGCTGTGGGAAGCGCGTACAGTTTTTCACCACTTATAAACCGACCTGGCGCTGCGTACTTTTTCTGGAATGGATAGTTTACGCAGATGCGGGCGACATCAGGCCAAATGCCGCACCACGGCACATTGGTACTCGTGGCTAAAAGAACAGCAGGACATACAATGAACAACAAGATTCATTCACTGGCCTTATTGGTCAATTTAGGGATTTACGGGGTAGCCCTGCCAGCAATGGCAGAAGATCAAACCGATAGCGTCGCTGTCTCTCATGAAGACACCATCGTCGTTACCGCCGCCCAGCAGAACCTGCAGGCGCCGGGCGTTTCAACCATTACCGCTGATGAAATTCGTAAGAACCCTCCCGCTCGCGATGTGTCGGAAATCATCCGTACCATGCCTGGCGTTAACCTGACCGGTAACTCAACCAGCGGTCAGCGCGGCAACAACCGCCAGATCGATATTCGCGGCATGGGGCCAGAAAACACTCTGATTTTGATCGACGGTAAACCGGTTACCAGCCGTAACTCCGTGCGTCAGGGCTGGCGCGGCGAGCGTGATACTCGTGGCGATACCGCCTGGGTTGCTCCGGAAATGATTGAACGTATTGAAGTGCTGCGCGGTCCTGCCGCAGCACGCTATGGCAATGGCGCAGCTGGCGGTGTGGTGAACATCATCACCAAGAAAGGCGGCGATGAGTGGCATGGTTCCTGGAATACCTATTTCAACGCCCCGGAACACAAAGAAGAAGGTTCAACCAAGCGTACCAACTTTAGTCTGAATGGACCGCTGGGCGGAGATTTCAGCTTCCGCCTGAACGGTAACCTCGACAAAACCCAGGCCGATGCCTGGGACATTAACGACGGTCACCAGTCAACACGTACGGGCGATTACGCAGATACGATGCCTGCGGGTCGTGAAGGGGTTAAAAACAAAGATATCAACGGCCTGCTGCGTTGGGATTTTGCCCCAATGCAATCGCTGGAGTTTGAAGCCGGCTACAGCCGTCAGGGCAACCTGTATGCGGGTGACACTCAAAACACCAACAACGATAACAAAACCAACGGACTGGTGAAAAAATACTACGGTAAAGAAACCAACCGTATGTACCGCCAGAACTATGCGCTGACGTGGAACGGCGGCTGGGACAACGGCATTACCACCAGCAACTGGGCGCAATACGAACACACCCGTAACTCCCGTTTGGGTGAAGGTCTTGCAGGTGGCCTTGAAGGGTTATTTAACAGTAATCAATTTACCGACACTGACCTGGCGGATGTCACCCTGCACAGCGAAATTAGCATTCCATTCGACCTGTTAGTTAACCAGAACCTGACGCTCGGTACCGAATGGAACCAGCAGCGTATGAAAGACATGAGTTCCAATACCCAGACCTTTATGGGCGGGAACATACCTGGTGCCAGCAGCACCGATCGTAGCCCATATTCACAGGCTGAAATTTTCTCCCTGTTTGCTGAAAACAACATGGAGCTGACCGACAGCACCATGTTGACGCCGGGTCTGCGCTTCGACCACCACAGCGTCGTTGGCGACAACTGGAGCCCGTCCCTGAACCTGTCCCAAGGTCTGGGCGACGACTTTACGCTGAAAATGGGTATCGCACGGGCCTATAAAGCACCTAGCCTGTACCAGACTAACCCGAACTATATTCTGTACAGCAAAGGCCAGGGTTGCTATGCCACCGGTTCTGCGACGGGCATTGGTTGCTACATGATGGGCAACGATGACCTGAAGGCCGAAACCAGTATCAACAAAGAGATTGGTCTGGAGTTCAAACGTGACGGTTGGCTGGCCGGCGTAACCTGGTTCCGCAACGATTACCGTAACAAGATCGAAGCGGGGACTGTACCGCTAAGCAGAACGTCAATTACCCAGAAAAACCCGACTACGGGTAAAGAAACAACAACCTACACCGATATCTATCAGTGGGAAAACGTACCTAAAGCTGTGGTAGAAGGCCTGGAAGGGACGTTGAACGTACCGGTTAGCGAAACCGTTACCTGGACCAACAACATCACTTACATGCTGCAAAGTAAGAATAAAGAGACCGGCGAACGCTTGTCGATTATTCCTGAATACACGCTGAACTCAACGCTGAGCTGGCAGGCGCGTGAAGATTTGTCACTGCAATCCACCTTTACCTGGTACGGCAAACAGCAGCCGAAGAAATATGATTACCAGGGTAAACCAGTAACCGGCAGTTCAGCCCAGGAAGTGAGTCCGTACAGCATCGTCGGCCTGAGCGCGACCTGGGATGTGACGAAAAACGTCAGCCTGACCGGCGGCGTGGATAACGTCTTCGACAAACGTCTGTGGCGTGAAGGTAATGCCCAGACCACCAGCGACAACAAGACTGGCTATTATATGGCGGGCGCTGGCGCGTACACCTATAACGAACCGGGTCGTACGTGGTATATGAGCGTTAACACCCACTTCTGATAGCGTTGTTCCCTCTCCTCGCGACGGGGAGAGGGAAACGATACACAACCATGCGTACAACACACACATCGCTTCCCTTCGCCGACCACGCGCTGCATTTTGTCGAGTTTGATCCCGCCAGCTGCCATGACCACGATCTGCTCTGGCTCCCCCACCACGCCCAGCTTCTGTCCAGCGGACGCAAGCGTAAAGCTGAACACTTAGCAGGGCGGATCGCCGCAGTACACGCTTTGCGCGAATTTGGCCTTAAAACGGTACCCGGCATCGGTACACAACGCCAACCGGTATGGCCGCAGGGGCTGTTTGGCAGTATCAGCCATAGCGCATCAACTGCGCTGGCGGTGGTATCAAGACAGCCGGTGGGTATTGACATAGAAGCCATTTTTACGCCACAAACGGCAACCGAACTGGCAAGTAGCATTGTCACTCATGCTGAGAAAGAATTGTTGGCAAACAGCGGCTTGTCTATTGAACAGGCGCTCACCCTGGCGTTTTCCGCCAAAGAGAGCGCTTTTAAAGCAACCCGGACATCAAGACAAGCAGACGTCGGGTTTACGCAATATCAAATCGTGGTGTTACAGCATAACCAGATGATCCTCCGCGCGCACCACCAAACGTATCGTGTGCAATGGCGTTTTTCGGACAACGCTGTAATCACACTGGCAACAATATAGAATTCAAAGCAGTTCGCGGGCCAGAGCCGCGATGGCTGCGGCGTCAAAGCCATGGTGCTGGCGTAACCAGCCTCGATCCGCCGCCGCCGCGTACTCCCCATCCGGGATGCCTAAACGCTTCAAAATTGCCCCCATTCCGGCCTCTGCCAGCACTTCGGCCACCAGGCTTCCCAACCCGCCATTAATATTATGCTCTTCCACGGTAATCACCGCTTTACAGCCTTGTAACGCAGATAACAGGGCTTTGGTATCGCAGGGGCGAATTGAAGGCACACTGACCACCTTCGCCTGAATTCCCGCGTCAGCCAACAGCGCGGCGGCATCAACAATTTCATGAACTGTCGAGCCCGTTGCCACCAGCGCCACATGCTCCCCCTCACGCAGCGTCAACACCGCCCCCGGAACAAAACGGTAACTCTCGTCATGAAGTTCCGGCAGAGCTTTTCCATCAAGACGAATATATACCGGTCCCTGATAGCCAATCGCATAATCGATAATCTGTCGGCACTCTCGTGGCGAAGATGGGGCGAAAATCTGGATATTGCCGAAGCCTCGCATAATGGCAATATCATCGATCGAATGGTGAGTGCTCGCCAGCGGGCCATAGCTGGCACCGGCATTAAGACCGAATAGCTTCACATTGGTATTGTTGTAGCAAACATCAACTTTAATTTGCTCATTGGCACGGGAGATAAGAAATGGCGCAGCGTTACAGGTGACGGCGACCTTACCGCCAAGTGCAAGTCCTGCCGCCGTTCCAACCATGCTTTGTTCGGCAATACCTACGTTGACCAGGCGACCGGGAAACTGCTTTATAAAAGGAGCAATTTTCGCGGTTGATGTCGAGTCCGCTACGACCGGCACCAGGTCAACACCTTGTTCCACTGCATCAATGAACGCCTGAACCATGACGTTCGCGAGGTGTTCTGCATTACTCATCTTTTAATTCCTCCAGAGCCAGTTCGATCTCTTCACCTTTTGGCACCCGATGGTGCCATTCAGGGCGCCCCTGGATAAAAGATATACCCGCGCCTTTCGTGGTATTGGCAATGATGACGTTAGGTTTGCCATCCTGCTTAAGTCCTTCCAGCGTGGCGACAACCGACGCCATATCATTCCCCTGACACTCAGTCACCGTCATACCAAATGCCTGCCATTTTGCGGCAAGCGGATCGGTATTCATGATTTCGCGAGTCGGTCCGGCTAATTGAAGATTGTTCTTGTCATTAATAATGATCAGGTTATCGAGGCCATAATGAGCAGCAGCCAGCGCCGCTTCCCAGTTACTTCCTTCGGCCAGTTCGCCATCGCCTGTGATTAAAAAGATGCGGCGTGAACTGTTACTTTTCTTCGCAGCCAGAGCCAGTCCCACCGCAACAGGTAAACCGTGGCCCAGAGCACCGGTATTCAGCTCAATACCCGGCGTTTTCTGGCGCACCGGGTGTCCGGGAAGATGGGAATTGGCATGTTGATAGGTTTCCAGCCAGTCAACGGGAAAAAAACCCGCCTCCGCCAGAACGCAGTAGTAACAGCCTACCGCGTGACCTTTAGACTGGATGTAGATATCCCGAGCCTCATCAGCGATACGCTCCGGAGCGACATTGAGTATACGAAAATAGAGTGCCGTCAACAGCTCAACTTGAGACAAGTCCGCACCAGTATGCCCACCCGCAGGGCTGTTAGCATTTAATCTAACAATGTGACGGCGAACCGCCCGCGCTTTGCGCTCAAGAGTCTGGATATCATAGTTCCAGGGATTCATTTAGCACCTCTGAATTTATTTTCAATATGGAATATTTATTCCGCATGGGACTAAAAAAACCAGAATTTCCCATACGTCACATCTTCAGGCTTACGCCGTTGTATCATACTCAGGAACATTCTGCCTCCTTACCGCGACCACACTGACGCTGGTAATAATAAGTTGACCTGTAACCACCATGAATATATATTCACAAATGATTCTTTATTCAATTATGCAACCTAATTTTCGTATTTGTCCATAGCTGTTTTGGAGGATTGGTTAAAGTTAGAGCTTTATCACACTTACCTGTCTTCAATTTTCGCGTATGATAAAACGCATTAAGATAATGGCGGTACGTAAATGATTTTCGAGGAAATATATGGCTAAGCAGGACGAACAACGGCTATTGGTTAAAATCGCTACCCTTTACTATCTTGAAGGACGCAAACAGTCCGATATTGCTCAACTTCTCTCGCTTTCTCAGTCGTTTATCTCCCGCGCCATCACCCGCTGTCAGAAAGAAGGGGTGGTGAAAATCAGCGTTGTCCAGCCCTCAAATATCTTCCTGAATCTTGAAAAAGGGATCGAGGAACGTTACGGCATTAAGCAGGCCATTGTGGTTGATACCGAAGAGGATGCCAGCGACCACACCATCAAACGCGCCATTGGTTCTGCCGCAGCCCACTATCTGGAAACCAGGCTGCGCCCCAAAGATCTGGTGGGCGTTTCCTCATGGAGTTCGACTATCCGAGCTATGGTGGATGAAGTCCATACGCAGAACCTGAAGGCCGGCGGCGTAATTCAATTGTTGGGCGGCGTGGGTCCCAACGGCAACGTACAGGCCACAATTCTGACGCAGACGCTGGCACAACATCTGAATTGTGAAGCCTGGCTGCTTCCTTCGCAGAGTATCGAAGGCTCGGTTGAAGAGAAAAACCGTCTCGTTGCCAGCAAAGATGTCGCCGATGTGATTTCACGCTTTGATAATGTAGACATCGCCATTGTTGGCGTTGGGATCCTCGAACCGTCCCAATTGCTGAAAACATCAGGCAACTACTACCACGAAGATATGTTGCAGGTACTGGCAGATCGCGGCGCGGTCGGAGACATTTGCCTGCATTACTACGACAACAAGGGCCAGCCGGTATTGCAAGATGACGAAGATCCAGTGATTGGCATGGCCCTGGACAAGGTAAAAAAATGCCCGAATGTCGTGGCGCTTGCTGGCGGTACAGACAAAGTCGCGGCAATTAAAGGGGCGTTGAACGGAGGTTATATCGACGTGCTCATTACCGACTATCCTACGGCCCGCATGCTGGTCACCTCCTGATCCTCAATTCGCTGATAGCCTTTGCACGAAAGATAAAAAGCAAAGGCTGTGACTAAAATCCATATATTTCAATAGACTGAAAGGTTTCACCTCGCCTTAATTTACTCTTCTTTCTGTTATTGTCCCGTCTGTGTAAGTGTGATTCTCAGCACAATTGATGATTTTTTCTGTAGCCCAACGGAAAGATTGTGGCTAAGGTATTAAATAAATAATCACTATCGAATATATATTCAATAATTGAAAAACGATGTCACAGCCAGGCCTGATGTAGTAATGACGCGACAATGAGGGGGCTTTATCCTCCAAACCGGGACGCAATGTGACTCAGGAGATAATCTATGTGTGCAGCGAAGAAAGAGTTCATCATTGCGCTGGATGAAGGCACAACTAACGCCAAAGCGGTTGCGCTTGATGCACAGGGCAATGTGGTGGCAAAGTTTTCTCAGCCACTGGCGATTCAGACCCCTCGGGATGGCTGGGTTGAACAATCTGGCGAGGTGTTGATTGATGCTTCTATTGGTGTCATTGCCAAAGCTGTGAATCATGTTGGTGCTGAAAACGTCGCAGCACTGGCTATCAGTAATCAGCGTGAAACCGCCATAGGCTGGTATCGCCAGACTGGCAGACCGCTAAATTCCGCAATCACCTGGCAATGTACGCGCAGTGCGGCTTACTGCGAGGAACTGCGGCATGAAAATAAAGAACAACTAATAAAATCAACCACTGGACTGCCAATCGCACCACTTTTCTCCGCATCAAAAATGCGCTGGCTACTGGAATCCGTGACCGATGGCCCACAGCTGGCTGCGCAGGGACAAATTTGCCTGGGAACGATCGACAGTTGGTTGCTATGGAATTTAACCGCTGGTGAAGCCTTCTGCTGTGACTATTCCAATGCCGCCCGCACACAGTTGCTAAACCTGCACTCTGGAGAGTGGGATGAAGCCATGCTGGCACTCTTCCACATTCCGCGCGCCGCCTTACCGGAAATAAAACCCTCCAGTGGATTATTTGGTCATACTCGTGGACTCAATGGCATCCCAGACGGCATTCCTGTGATGTCGATGGTGGGTGACTCACATGCCGCTCTGTTTGGCCATGCTCTTGGCGAAATGGGATGCGTTAAAGCAACTTACGGTACCGGGTCATCGGTGATGGCGCCGGTCAAATCAGCCCAATGTGATATTGACGCACTGGCTACCACCATCGCCTGGCACGATGGAAACAGCATCATATACGGACTGGAAGGCAATATCCCGCACACGGGTGATGCGGTGGCATGGATGGCAGACAGTACGGGTCTGAGCGAACTTTCGGATGCCGAACTGACCTACGAACTCAACACCCTTCCCGCCTCCGTTGATTCAACCCTCGGCGTTTATTTTGTGCCAGCACTGACCGGGCTTGGCGCACCGTGGTGGGATGATAGTGCCCGTGGAGTCATCTGCGGACTCAGTCGGGGAGTTAAACGAGCACATCTCATTCGTGCCGCACTTGAGTCGATTACCTATCAAATCGCCGATGTTGTAGTTGCCATGCAGCAGCACGATGATTTCAAGTTAACTGCATTAATGGTTGACGGTGGCCCCACCAAAAACGACTGGCTAATGCAATACCAGGCAGACTTGCTTGGTTATCCGGTTATGCGTAGCGATGTGCCAGAACTTTCCGCCATTGGCGCGGCATTACTGGCGCGTAAAGCGCTTTACCCTGGCTCACTGACTGATTTAAAAGCTTTTTTAACCGTACATAGCACATTTCAACCCGATATGGATCGCCATCATCGGTTGCAAAAAAGATGGCAGGAATGGCGCCATGCGGTAAACAGAACATTATGGAAACCGGCCCCGTCCGCCTGATGCCTCACCTGGGAAAACGCGCGACGTTATTTACCACACATACAGGAGGACACCGGACCATAAGAAATTCAAGCTTTACGTTGTTTCACCGTACCCGACAATAACAACACAGAGAGAACATTGTCATGAAATTACGTTTAACGCTGTTAACTGCTGCAACCCTGACTGCTTTGTCTTTTACTGCTCATGCAGCGGAAAAAGGGACAATCATGATTATGGTGAATTCACTGGATAACCCGTATTACGCCTCAGAAGCAAAAGGTGCCAGTGAAAAAGCCAAGGAACTGGGCTACAAAACCACAATTTTGTCGCACAGTGAAGATGTGAAAAAACAGAATGAATTGATTGATACGGCAATCGGCAAAAAAGTCCAGGGTATCGTTCTGGATAATGCAGATTCAACGGCCAGCGTCGCGGCAATTGAAAAAGCGAAAAAAGCTGGAATTCCCGTCATATTAATCAACCGTGAAATTCCCGTTGATGATGTTGCACTGGTGCAAATTACCCACAATAACTTCCAGGCGGGTTCCGAAGTTGCAAATATTTTCGTCGAGAAGATGGGCGAAAAAGGTAAATATGCTGAACTGACGTGTAACCTTGCGGATAATAATTGTGTTACGCGCTCCAAATCCTTCCACCAGGTTATTGATCAGTTCCCGGATATGGTTAGTGTCGCCAGACAGGATGCCAAAGGTACGCTTATCGACGGTAAACGTATTATGGACAGCATCCTACAGGCCCACCCGGACGTGAAAGGTATCATCTGCGGTAACGGTCCTGTTGCACTGGGCGCTATTGCTGCATTAAAAGCGGCGAACCGCAGCGACGTGGTAGTGGTCGGTATCGACGGCAGCAACGACGAACGTGATGCGGTGAAAGCAGGCACTCTACAGGCAACCGTCATGCTCCAGGCTCAGGCTATCGCAGCACAAGGGGTTACCGATCTGGATAACTACCTGCAAAAAGGCATAAAACCCGAAAAGCAACGCGTCATGTTCCGCGGAATTCTTATCACTAAAGAAAACGCAGATAAAGTGCAGGATTTCAATATCAAGTCCTGATCCCGGGTTGTTGCGCCTCTCAGGAGGCGCAGAGGAGAACATTATGTCTAAAAAAGCCTGGTTTGCGCTGGCCTTGTTGACCGTGGGCGGATGCCGCATCGTCTCGCAGCAGGAACTTGCGGACCTCAAGTCGCCACCGAATCCACACATGGCCAATATTGATCAAACGTGGCAAAACAAAATTGTTCCGCAAATTGTCGGGCAGGCTCGTCCGGTGGCCGATTTATTAATGGCCTTGCATGCTGAAAAAGATTTTGATAGCGCCTGTAAAAATCTCGGCTACCGTTCTCAGGAAGAGAATCCCTGCATCTTTTACGTACAAGTAGAAGGAAAAATTAGCAATCTTGATACCGCCTCTCGTAGTGGAAAAATGACTATCGCCGATAAAAGCGGCAACAGCATTATTGTGCAGATTGGTCCGACGCTGCGCGGCACACAATTACGCGATGCCTTTAAAGGCACAAGTTATAGTGATTTCAATGACCAGGTATTATTTGGTGAATATGGTCGAGGAATTAACGAACAAGCAATAAAGATGATCCAATCTGCGCAGCTTAAAACCGGAGAATCAGTACACGTTTATGGTGTTTTTTCTGAGTGGGAGATACCAAAATCCATCCCGGTTATTACACCAGCGAAAATTGAATCTGTAGGAGGACAATAACATGCAGCAGCAAGATATCGTCACTCCTCATTCCGTCGAATCTGAAGTTATTATCGAAACACACGATTTATCGCGTGTTTACCCTGGGGTAGTGGCATTAGATAGCGTCAACTACCGGGTATATCGGAATAAAGTAAACGTGCTGATCGGAGAAAATGGTGCTGGTAAGTCCACCATGATGAAAATGCTTGCTGGTGTCGAAAGTCCCTCTTCCGGACAAATTATTATGGATGGCATACCCGTCACATTAAATTCGACCCATCAGGCCGAAAAACTGGGTATCAGCATTATTTTTCAGGAGTTGAATTTATTCCCAAACATGAATGTCATGGATAATATTTTCATGGCTAACGAGTTCTTTCAAAAAGGGAAAATCAACGAAAAATACCAGTACGCACTGGCAAAATCCTTACTGGAAAGACTCGAGCTGGATGTTGATCCGTATACACCTCTGGAGGAACTAGGGATCGGTCATCAGCAACTGGTCGAAATTGCTCGTGCGCTCTCCAAAGATACCCGCGTTTTAATCATGGATGAACCAACCTCCGCACTCAGCCAGTCTGAGGTGAAAGTGTTGTTTAACGTCATTGAGCAACTTAAACGGCGCGGTGTCACCATCATCTATATATCTCACCGTCTGGAAGAGTTGATGGAAATTGGTGATTACATCACGATTTTCCGCGACGGTCGTTTTATCAGCGAACGCCCAGTCAATGATGCCAGTATTCCGTGGATCATTGAACAAATGGTGGGTGACAAGAAAAAACATTTTGATTATCAACCCGCACCAAAAGGTGAAACGGTTTTATCCGTACAGGGTCTCACAGCCCTTCATCCGAGCGGCGGCTATAAGCTTAATGACGTGACGTTTAGCCTCAGTAAAGGCGAAGTCATCGGAATCTATGGTCTGCTGGGCGCTGGACGCACGGAACTGTTCAAAGGTCTGGTGGGACTTATGCCCTGCCAGAGTGGGAGCGTGCAGCTTAACGGCGAATGCATTGATAAAGCCCATTTTCAGTCACGTCTTAAAAAGGGGCTGGCGTTGGTGCCTGAAGACCGTCAGGGCGAAGGCGTTGTTCAGATGATGTCGATTCAGTCCAACATGACGCTGTCTGACTTCAGCCTGCAAGGCTTTCGCCGTGCCTGGAAATGGCTGAACCCGCACAAAGAGCAGTCCAGTGTGAAGGCAATGATCCAGCAACTGGCTATCAAAGTGAGCGATCCCGAACTGCCTATCACCTCATTAAGCGGCGGTAATCAGCAAAAAGTGGTGCTGGGTAAGGCATTGATGACGCAACCGCAGGTGGTTTTCCTTGATGAGCCCACCCGAGGCATTGATGTGGGTGCGAAAACCGACGTGTATCACCTTATTGGTAAAATGGCGCAGCAAGGGCTGGCGGTGATGTTCTCTTCATCAGAGCTGGACGAAGTGATGGCGCTGGCGGACCGCATTCTGGTGATGGCCGATGGCCGAATCACCGCTGATGTCCCCCGTCATGCGGTTACCCGCGAGACATTAATCGCGGCTTCTACACCTCAAGATTAATCAGGCTGGAATCCATCATGAACCAGAAATATATGATTTATATGTACCTCCTGAAGGCCAGAACGTTTATCGCACTGCTGCTGGTTATCGCATTCTTTAGCGTGATGGTACCTTATTTCCTGACCACCTCTAACCTGTTGATCATGACCCAGCACGTCGCCATCACGGGCTTACTGGCAATTGGTATGACGCTGGTGATACTCACTGGCGGTATCGATCTGTCCGTCGGGGCGGTAGCGGGTATTTGCGGCATGGTTGCAGGCGCCTTGCTTACCAACGGTCTGCCCATCTGGGGTGGCAACATCATCTTCTTCAACGTACCAGAGGTCATAATCTGTGTTGCCCTCTTCGGCGTTGTCGTTGGTTTTGTCAACGGTGCCGTCATCACGCGTTTCGGCGTTGCGCCGTTTATCTGTACGCTCGGCATGATGTACGTTGCCAGAGGATCTGCTCTTCTGTTTAACGACGGCAGCACTTACCCAAATCTTAACGGCATGGACGCGCTGGGCAATACCGGTTTTGCCACGCTGGGTTCAGGTACTTTGTTGGGGATTTATCTCCCTATCTGGCTGATGATTGCCTTCCTGCTGCTGGGCTACTGGGTAACCACCAAAACCCCACTTGGCCGCTATATCTACGCGATTGGGGGGAACGAGTCCGCCGCACGTCTGGCGGGTGTCCCTATCGTAAAAGCGAAGATCTTTGTGTACGCCTTTTCCGGCCTGTGTGCCGCTTTTGTTGGGCTGATTGTGGCTTCACAACTGCAAACCGCACATCCGATGACCGGCAATATGTTTGAGATGGATGCCATTGGCGCAACTGTGCTGGGCGGAACTGCGCTCGCGGGAGGACGCGGACGCGTCTCCGGCTCCATTATCGGTGCCTTCGTAATTGTCTTCCTCGCCGATGGCATGGTGATGATGGGCGTCAGCGACTTCTGGCAGATGGTTATCAAAGGTGTGGTTATCGTCACCGCCGTTGTTGTCGATCAGTTCCAGCAAAAGCTGCAGAACAAAGTCATTCTTATGCGTCGCCATGAAGAAAAGTTGGCGGCAGCACCTTCAGTAAATACCGTATCCAGTTAAGCAGCAACATTCCGCCGGGCATCTTTTGCCCGGCCTATACAGGGGATAAAAATATGCAACGTGATTTTCATGGTAAGACAATTGTCATCACTGGTGCTTGTCGAGGGATTGGCGCAGGTATCGCCGAACGTTTTGCCCGCGACGGCGCAAACCTGGTGATGGTATCTAATGCAGAGCGCGTCCACGAAACAGCGGAACAGCTTCGTCAGCGCTATCAGGCAGATATTTTATCTTTGCAGGTGGATGTCACCAATGAGGCGCAGGTGCAATCTCTGTACGAGCAGGCCGCAGCGCGCTTCGGCACCATTGATGTCTCGATTCAAAACGCGGGTGTTATCACCATCGACTATTTCGACCGCATGCCGAAAGCCGATTTCGAAAAAGTCCTCGCCGTAAATACCACTGGCGTATGGCTCTGCTGTCGGGAAGCAGCAAAATATATGGTTAAGCAAAACCAGGGCTGTCTGATTAATACCTCTTCCGGTCAGGGACGCCAGGGTTTCATCTATACCCCACACTACGCCGCCAGCAAGATGGGCGTAATTGGTATTACGCAAAGCCTGGCGCATGAGTTGGCACCGTGGAATATCACCGTCAACGCCTTTTGCCCAGGGATAATCGAAAGCGAAATGTGGGATTACAACGATCGTGTCTGGGGCGAAATTCTCAGCACAGATGAAAAACGCTATGGCAAAGGTGAACTGATGGCGGAATGGGTTAAAGGCATCCCCATGAAACGCGCGGGCAAACCTGAGGATGTCGCCGGACTGGTCGCTTTTCTCGCCTCTGACGATGCGCGTTATCTCACCGGACAAACCATCAACATCGATGGCGGCCTGATTATGTCTTAATGCCCACCAGGGTATCTGTTAAGAGAGTCATCACTATGATTACAAAAGATTTTGCTCAACAACTGTTTAATCTTGAGGGGCGCGTCGCTTTCGTTACTGGCGCAGGTAGCGGCATCGGTCAGACTATTGCCTGCGCACTTGCCAGCGCGGGCGCGCACGTGATCTGTTTTGATTTGCGCGAAGACGGCGGGCTGAACGCGACCGTTGATGCTATCACCGCTATTGGCGCCCAGGCTGCGCTCTATACGGGCGATGTCCGCCAGCTTAGCGACCTTCGCGCCGCGGTAGCCCTGGCGAAGGAACGCTTTGGTCGTCTGGATATTGCGGTCAATGCCGCAGGCATTGCCAACGCCAACCCTGCGCTGGAAATGGAAAGCGAGCAGTGGCAGCGCGTTATCGACATTAACCTCACTGGCGTGTGGAATTCCTGTAAAGCCGAAGCCGAGCTGATTCTGGAATCCGGTGGTGGCTCGATTATTAACATCGCATCCATGTCCGGGATTATTGTTAACCGAGGCCTTGAACAAGCCCATTACAATAGCGCTAAGGCGGGGGTGATTCATCTGTCGAAAAGCCTGGCGATGGAGTGGATTGGAAAAGGAATACGCGTGAACTCCATCAGCCCGGGATATACCGCCACGCCGATGAATACTCGACCGGAAATGGTTCATCAGACGCGGGAGTTTGAAAGCCAGACGCCAATTCAGCGCATGGCAAAAGTGGAAGAGATGGCGGGCCCGGCACTCTTTCTGGCCAGCGATGCCGCTTCATTTTGCACCGGTGTAGACCTGGTTGTAGATGGCGGATTTATCTGTTGGTAAACAGCAATACGCCCGCAGCCATTGTTAGCTGCGGGCGTTAATTTATTCGCGGCTACAGGCAGCCAGCGTTTTTCGTTGCCGCCCGTGTTCATCAAAGTTCTCTGCGGCCAACCAGCGCTGTAACACGGCGTCACACTGGGGCCATTCGCTATCAATCATTGATAACCAGTCGCTGTCGCGATTACGCCCCTTGCGCACAATCTTCTGGCGAAAGCGACCTTCGAAGATAAACCCAAGGCGTTCCGCTGCCCGTCGAGAAGCGGTGTTCAGAGAATCGCATTTCCACTCCACGCGACGATAGCCCAACGCAAATGCCTGGCGTAACAGCAGCCAGATGCTTTCGGTGCCGAGAACCGTATTTTTCATACGCGGTGACCAGGTCACATGACCAATTTCGACCGAACCGTGCTCTCGTTCAATCTCCATAAAGCACACCAGTCCGACAGCTCGTCCTGAACGCTGTTCAATGACGGCATAGGGAACGAGAGATGCATCCGAGGATTTACCCTGCACCCAGCAAACTGCGGCCTCAACGCTTGTGGGGCGAGAGCTTGCAAGCCAGGTCCAGTCGCGATCGTCCGGCGCCTGCGCGTAGGCATCAAACAGATCGGCGGCATGGCTTTCGGCATCCAGGGGAACCAGTCGACAATATTGCCCTATCAGCGTTTCCCGTGGCAGTACGGCAGCGCCATTCCAGTCCGGCACGACATCGCCGACGGTCTGCCCATAAAGATTTATTTCCGGCACGATTCAACCCCAGTAGCGAAGTAAAAAATAGTTATAACACTGGCCATTACACCTTCAAAGCGTCACAAGGGTGATTTTGACGACGAACAGAAAATCAGCAGTCCTTCTATACTGATTAAAAATCAACGCGGAAGAGAGCCTTATGCCACTACCTGATTTTCATGTTTCCGACCCTTTTACGTTAGGCATTGAACTGGAAATGCAGGTGGTCAATCCGCCAGGTTACGACCTGAGTCAGGATTCTTCCCGGCTGATTGACGCCGTAAAACCGCAGCTCACCGCCGGAGAAGTGAAGCACGATATCACCGAAAGTATGCTGGAGATGGCGACCGGAGTTTGCCGCAATATCGACCAGGCTGATGCTGAATTGTCCGCTATGCAGCAGATAATTATGCGAGTTGCTGCAGAGCATCACCTCGCCATTTGTGGCGGTGGCACACATCCATTTCAAAAATGGCAACGTCAGGAAGTCTGCGATGACGAACGCTATCGGCGCAACCTGGAAAATTTTGGCTATCTTATCCAGCAGGCGACGGTGTTTGGCCAGCATGTGCATATCGGCTGCGCAAACGGCGATGATGCCATTTACCTGCTACACGGCCTGTCGCGATTTGTTCCCCATTTTATTGCGCTCTCGGCCACCTCACCTTATATGCAGACGTCCGACACGCGGTTTGCCTGCGCGCGCCTGAATATTTTCTCCGGATTTCCCGATAATGGTCCGATGCCATGGGTGAATAACTGGCAGGAATTCGAGGGGCTATTCCGTCGACTGGCTTACACCAGCATGATTGATAGCATTAAAGATTTACACTGGGATATCCGCCCCAGCCCGCACTTTGGCACGGTAGAGGTTCGGGTAATGGATACGCCGCTGACCCTTGATCATGCGGTCAATATGGCAGGACTTATTCAGGCTACCGCCCACTGGTTACTCACCAAACGTCCATTCAAGCACCAGGAGCGTGATTACCTGTTGTATAAATTCAATCGTTTTCAGGCCTGTCGCTTTGGTATGGCGGGAATCGTCACCGACGTCAATACCGGCGACGGTTGCCGCCTGTCAGAAGACACATTGCGACTCCTGGAGAATATCGCTACCTCTGCAGATAAAGTAGGCGCAACCAGCGCGATTGAAGCTATACATCTGCAGGTTAAAAATGGTCATGATGAAGCACAAAACATGCGTGACTTTGTCGCCGAAGGCGGGTCACTGAGTGGACTGGTGAAAAAACATTGTGAGATTTGGGCGGGGTTGTAAGCGTGGGTATTTGCGTTGCCCGCTGAGATCCCGGACAATAGCTTTTTAACTCAAGTTTAACAATGTCATGAAACACCCGCTTGAATCACTGATGACTGTCGCAGGGATCCTGCTACTGGCTTTTTTGTCTTGCCTGCTGCTACCCGCCCCCTCGCTTGGTCTGATGCTGGCGCAAAAACTCGTCGCCATTTTTCATCTGATGGATCTCAATCAGTTTTATACTTTGCTGTTTTGCCTGTGGTTTTTACTGCTGGGCGTGATTGAATATTTGGTGCTGCGCTTCATCTGGCGGCGCTGGTTCTCGCTGGCGGATTAGGCCCGCGAGAACCCTCTGCTGTTAATGCGTTCGGCTATGATTTTCTTTGCGATAAGCTCCCGGCGGCTGGCTGAACGTACGTGTGAAAATACGCGTAAAGGTCTGCTGCGAATCGAATCCGTATTTCAAACAGATGTCGTACACTTTCTGGTCGGTATCGCGTAGATCGCGCGCCGCCAACAGCAGCTTGCGCTCGCGGATGTAACGCCCAAGACTTTCGCCTTTGTACTGCATAAAAAGACGCTGCAGGTGCCATTTGGAATATCCCGCATGGCGTGCAATATCATCAATGCGCAATGGTTGATTCAAATTATCATCAATCCATTCAACAATCGTATCAATTACCTGAGCAGAAATCGTCATCATGCTCTCCCCTGTATTCATTGAGTCACCTGTTGCCACCAGGCCGTAAACGGTTGGTCCGGTTCGGACAGTATTACCGGTTCACCCAGCATTGGCGTCAGCAGTCGGTAATCCTGATGACGGCTGGCAAGCGCCAGTCGTTTGTAAGGATCATCCCAGGTATGTTTCGCCAGAACGAAACGGCCGGCATGCCCTGGCAACACGGCTTTCGCATGCAGATCTGCCGCGGCCTGAGCCGTCTCTTCCGGCATCATGTGAATAAACTTCCAGTCCTGGTCATACTGACCGTTCTCCATAATCGCCAAATCGACAGAGCCAAACTGCTCGCCGATGGCTTTAAAATGCGGTCCATAGCCGGAATCGCCGCTGTAATAAACGTTCTGCTCCGGCGTTTCGAACATGAAGCTCGCCCATAGCGTTTGGTTGCGTTTGATACCGCGTCCCGAGAAATGACGAGCAGGCAGCACATGAACGATCAGCGAATCCGTCACTCTGACGGACTGATTCCAGTCCCGTTCTTCGATTATCTCGCTGCGCATCCCCCAGTAACGCAGATGCGACCCGACGCCAAGCGGCGTAATCACCCGCTTAATTTTCGACATTAGCGCCTTGATAGTGGCGAGATCCAGATGGTCATAGTGATCGTGCGAGATGATGAGCAGGTCTATCTCCGGCATCGTCTGTGCGGTCCACGGATAATCACCGGCAAAGGCCTTGTTCAGGAACGAGAACGGTGCGGCATAATTGCTGAAAACCGGATCAATCAGGATACGTTGACCCGCCAGCTGTAAATACCACGAAGAATGGCCCAGCCAGACCAGGGTATCCTGCTGCGGCGAAAGCCCGGCGAGATCGGTCGCGACCATAGGTAACGGTTGTGCTGGTCGTGCATTTTCACGCTTAGCGACCAGAAACTCCCACCAGGCCGCCAGCATGCCTTTGTTGCCGGTATAGCCCGGTGTCGGCACCTGGTTATGAAACTGTCCATCACGATAGTGCGGTGACTGTTCAACCTGACTCAGTTGTGCCCCTTGCGGCGCCTGACCAAACCCGGCATTGAGTACAAACGGTAAACTTGCAGCTGCAGCAATAAGCATAATAACAACCACACAAACTGTGAGACGCTTCATATCCTGACCTTAAACGCGCCCCCTTTCCGCTGGTTTGCGCGACTGACTCTTGATTATGAGTGAGTAAGCACTCATTATAGAAATCGAAAGTTCTCCGTCAAGATGATTTTCAATCTTTGACATTCGCCGTTGCGGCGCAGCAAACGCCGTGATTCAATCATGTTTTTTACAGACTTAAGGGTAAAGTGTAGTGGCTCGTCCGAAGAGTGAAGACAAAAAACTGGCATTACTGGAAGCTGCAACCACAGCATTTGCACAATCAGGTGTTGCGGCTTCGACCGCCGTGATAGCCCGTAATGCAGGGGTTGCGGAGGGAACGTTGTTTCGCTATTTCGCGACCAAAGATGATTTGATCAACGAGCTTTACCTCTTTTTGAAGCAAGACCTTTGTCAGTCGATGATGGCAAACCTGGATCGTTCAGTGACCGATGCCAAAACCATGACTCACTACATCTGGAACAGCTAGCCTGAACCACACCTGCGGGCATCGCACGATTCGTCAGTTGGCCGTCAGCGAGAAAATAAGCAAGGAAACCGAACAACAGGCTGACGATATGTTCCCGGAACTGCGCGATCTTTGTCATCGTTCCGTACGACCCGAGTTTATGTCTGACGAATATCGCGCCTTTGGCGACGGGCTATTCCTTTCTCTGGCAGAAACCACCATGGAGTTCGCCGCCCGCGACGCTGCCCGCGCAAATGAATATATTTCGATGGGGTTTGAAGCCATGTGGCGCGCCCTGACCCGCGAGGAACAATAATGGACGGCCAGACCCTTCCTGCCTGTGCGAAACGCCTTGCGCTCGAACTACCTTTTACCGAACACTGCTGGCCTTTCGGCCCGGAATACGATGTCTTCAAGGTTGGCGGTAAAATTTTTATGCTGGTCACGGAGCTTCGCGGACGGCCACTTATTAACCTGAAATCCGATCCGCAAAAATCACTGTTAAACCAGCAGATCTACCCCAGCATTAAGCCCGGCTATCACATGAATAAAAAGCACTGGATCTCGGTCTATCCTGGTGACGATATTACCGAGTCATTACTGGCAGAGCTGGTGAATGATTCCTGGCACCGCGTCGTCGACGGCTTGCCGAAACGGGATCAAAAACGCCTGCGTCCAGGTTGATTTATCGCTAACCCCGATAAGTGTTTTTGCATTTTCCTGTCTTATCTTTTGCCTACTAACCCTGTACCCTGCTGAAACAAAACGCACCCGCAGGGTATGGAAAATCACCAGGAGTAGTTATGGATATTGTTTCTGTCGCCTTAAAACGTTACTCCACTAAGGCATTCGATCCGAATAAAAAACTGACCGCTGAGCAGGCCGAAAAATTAAAAACGCTGCTGCAGTTTAGCCCGTCCAGCACCAACTCTCAGCCATGGCACTTTATCGTCGCCAGCACTGACGAAGGTAAGGCGCGTGTGGCTAAATCCGCAGCCGGCGGCTTTGTATTCAACGAACGTAAAATGCTGGATGCTTCCCACGTTGTGGTGTTCTGCGCCAAAACGGCGATGGACGATGCGTGGCTGGAACGCGTGGTGGATCAAGAAGAAAGCGATGGTCGTTTCGCCACGCCTGAAGCGAAAGCCGCAAACCACAAAGGCCGCACCTTCTTTGCCGACATGCATCGCAAAGAACTGAAAGATGACAACCACTGGATGGCAAAACAGGTGTACCTGAACGTCGGTAACTTCCTGCTGGGCGTTGCGGCGATGGGCCTGGATGCTGTGCCGATCGAAGGCTTTGATTCAGCTGTCATGGATGCAGAATTTGGCCTGAAAGAAAAAGGTTTCACCAGCGTAGTGGTGGTTCCTGTGGGTCATCACAGCGTAGAAGATTTCAACGCCGCGCTGCCGAAATCTCGTCTGCCGTTGGAAACGACGCTGACGGAAGTCTAATCCTCCGCATTTGCATAAGCTCCGCGCAGCGGTCATCATAGACCGCTGTTTATTAAGGAGACGTTATGCAGGAATTGATATCTCAGGTAGAAGAACTCGGCATTGAAATAAATCACACCACCTCATTGGTGATGATTTTTGGCATTATTTTTATCACCGCCATTATTGTTCACGTTATTTTGCACTGGGTGGTATTACGCGCATTTGAAAAGCGTGCCAGCGCCAGCTCCCGCCTGTGGCTACAAATCATCACGCAGAACAAGTTATTTCACCGGCTGGCATTCACCCTGCAGGGTATCATTGTCAATATACAGGCCGCACTCTGGCTACAGAAAGGCAGCGAAGCAGCAGAAATATTAGTGACCTGCGCTCAGTTGTGGATCATGATGTACGCCCTGCTGTCCCTGTTTTCCCTGCTGGACGTTATTCTCAATCTGTCGCAAAAACTCCCTGCCGCATCGCAATTACCGCTAAAAGGCATATTCCAGGGCATCAAACTCATCAGCGCAATTCTCGTCGGAATATTGATGATTTCCCTGCTGATTGGTCAGTCACCGGCAATACTGATAAGCGGTCTGGGCGCCATGGCCGCCGTGTTAATGCTGGTGTTTAAAGACCCTATTCTCGGTCTGGTTGCCGGAATACAGCTCTCCGCCAACGATATGTTAAAGCTTGGCGACTGGCTGGAAATGCCGAAATATGGTGCAGATGGCGCGGTTATCGATATTGGCTTAACCACCGTGAAAGTGCGCAACTGGGATAACACCATCACCACTATCCCAACCTGGTCACTGGTCTCAGACTCTTTTAAAAACTGGAGTGGAATGTCGGCTTCCGGTGGGCGGAGAATAAAACGCAGCATCAGCATCGATGCCACCAGCATCCATTTTCTTGATGAGGATGAGCGCCAGCGTCTGCATAAAGCCCACCTGCTGAAACCGTATTTAACCGCACGTCACCAGGAAATTGACGAGTGGAATCAGCAGTTAGATGCGCCTGAATCGGTGTTGAATCACCGCCGGATGACCAATATTGGCACCTTCCGCGCTTATCTGAACGAGTATTTGCGTCATCATCCGCGTATTCGCAAAGATATGACGTTAATGGTGCGCCAGCTTGCGCCGGACGATCATGGTTTACCGATCGAAATTTATGCCTTTACCAATACGGTGGTCTGGCTTGAATATGAAAGTATTCAGGCTGATATCTTCGACCATATATTTGCCGTAGTCGAAGAGTTTGGCTTGCGCATTCATCAGTCGCCTACCGGAAACGATATTCGTGCGCTGTCTGGCGCGTTTCAGCGATAAAGCTCAGGTACTGGCGCGTGAAATATAGCGCCAGTCCATCATCACCCTTTCCGTCTGCGCGTCAGGATTTTCTATTTTATTCAGCAATAATCCTACCGCTTTGCGGCCTATATCCCGTGAGGGCTGCTCAATGGTCGAAAGCTGTGGAGAAACCATTTCTGCCAGTTCCGTACCGTCGAAACCAACAACGGCGATATCCTGCGGGATCTGTAATCCGGCATCGAAAATAGCGCGCATCGCACCAGCGGCTAGCGTGTCCGATACGGCAAACACCGCGTCGGGTTTCACCTCTGCGGCAAGTAGTATTTTCATCGCCGCAATTCCTGCACTGGAACTTAATTCACTGGCATATTCCACAGCCTGATATTCAAGCGACAGCGCATGCAGCGCCGCTTTATAGCCGCGTTCGCGCAAACGAGCATATTTATAACTCAGGTCATGATTGATTAAGGCAATTCGTCGGTAGCCCTTATCCACCAGGTGAGATATTACCGACTGTGCGGCGTCAACATCGTTAATCCCCACGCAGGAAACCGCGCCTTTGTCAGCATATTCCGCGCACTGAACCCAGGGCGCATCGCCAATCAGCGTAGTCAGTTCCGGTAATTTGGAGAATGCATCCATGGTGATAATGCCATCGACGATTTTCCCCGACAGGAGCTTCAACGCCGATTTTGATCGGGCTGTATCCGAGCCGGAATTACACAGCAAAATGCGATAGCCATTCTTCTCCGCCTCCTCTTCAATGCCTTTAACAACCTCTGCACAAAAAGGATTGGCGATGTTGGAAACCATCACCAGAATCATCGAACTACGTGCCGTACGCAGCTGACGCGCCAGCAGGTTGGGCTGATAATTGCTTTCTTTAATAGCCTGTAGCACGCGCTCACGATTTTTGGCTTTGACGGTATCACTGTGATTCAGCACACGCGATACCGTCGCCACCGACACACCGGCAAGCTGGGCGATTTTTTGAATAGACATAACGACGACACATCCTGCGGTTTACGCTTTGCGTTGAGGCTACCATAAAATCGCCGACTGGCGAACCGGATGCGTGTTTAGCGCTGTACTGATATCCAACGCTGCTGCTGATGGCTTTTTATAATTGCATCAATAATATACATCACATCCGCACCGTCAGAAAAAGACGCAAATCGACGCTCCGCCGTCGCGGGCATTTTGCCTGCCAACACCGCCTGATAAAACTGCTGCATCATATTCTTGAACGCATCCGGCCAGCCCTCAATATGCCCACCCGGAAAGTGCGCACTGGCAGCAACATCCGCATTCATCAATCCTGGGTCGTCCGTCAGGATCTGGTTCGCCTGCTGACGGTGCCCGACCCAAAGCTGTTGCGGCGTTTCCTGATCCCAGTGCAGTGAACAGTGGCTACCGTTAATTTCAAAGCTCAGGTGATTCTTGCGCCCGGCACTCACCTGCGAAACGCTAAAGCAGCCTTTGCTGCCATCATCAAAACGTACCAGCACCGACCCACGATCTTCTGTCGTAACCGCTTTATCCTCAAATTGCACATCAGCCGTTTGCTGGCCAAACGTAGCGTTACTGGAAATGCTGGCTTTACGTACCGGCCAGACGATAGCCAAATCGGCCATCACCTCGACAATACGTTTTCCAGTCACGAATTGCACCGTATCACACCAGTGCGAACCGATATCCGCTACCGCCCGTGAATCGCCGCCCTGTGCGGCATCGACCCGCCAGTTGTAGTCAGTCTCCAGCAGCATCCAGTCCTGCAGATAGCTCCCCTGTACGGCAAACAGACTACCCACGCTGCCGCTTCTGACCATACTGGCCGCCTGCTGCACCATTGCAAACTGGCGATAGACAAAGCTCACGCCGTGCACCACTCCAGCCTGCTGTGCCAGCGTTTCCAGTTCACGAGCCTCATCCGGCGTCATACACAGCGGCTTTTCTGAAAACACGTGCATACCCGCGCGTAAAATCTGCCGATTGATGTCGGTATGCAGATGATTCGGTGTACAGTTATGCACTACCTGTAGTCCGGGATGCGCCAGCAGCGCTTCAACGCTGCCGTACGCATGAGGAATATGAAGAGCATCTGCGCGTTCCTGGGCAACCGCCAGTGAGCTATCACAGAGCGCCACCACGTTCACACCGCCGAGTCGACGCAACGCCTCAATATGTGCAGGCCCAATAAATCCGCTGCCAATAATGCCAACCTGTATCATTTGCGTACCTCATCGCCAGCGGCGAAATCATCAAATGCACGTGCAGAAACCGGAATAATATGGCGCCGTATAAAATCACTCCCCTCACGCGCCCCGGTTTGCGCGTCTTTCAGGCAACACTCCCATTCCAGCACCGCCCAGCCAGGGAAATCATATTGTGTGAGCTTGCTGAAGATCGTTTTGAAATCGACCTGCCCGTCCCCCAAAGAACGGAAGCGCCCGGCGCGATCGAGCCACGGCTGATAACCGCCATAGACACCGCTGCGGCTACTGGCATGGTACTCAGCGTCCTTGACGTGGAACGCTTTAATACGCGAGTGATAGACATCGATAAACCCAAGATAATCCATCTGCTGCAATAACAGATGGCTCGGGTCATAGAGAATGTTGCAGCGAGGATGATTATCAACCAGCGCAAGAAAACGCTCGAACGTCATGCCATCGTGCAGATCTTCGCCGGGATGGATCTCAAAGCAAACATCCACCCCATGGTGATCAAAGCGATCGAGTATCGGTCTCCAGCGGCGCGCCAGCTCCAGAAAAGCCTCTTCAAAGCGCTGACGATTATGCGGTGGCCACGGATAAAAGAAAGGCCAGGCGAGCGAACCTGAAAACGTGGCATGTGCCGTCAGCCCCAGTCTTTGCGAAGCCGCAGCGGCCTGGTGTAGGGTTTCGATGGCCCACGCCTGTCTGGCCTGCGGATTAGCGCGTACAGACGGCGGAGCAAATCCGTCAAAAGCGTCATCGTAAGCCGGATGGACGGCAACCAGTTGACCTTCAAGATGGGTAGATAATTCGCTAATCACTAACCCATATCCGGCCAGCATCCCGCGAATATCATCACAATAGGCCTGACTTACAGCAGCTTGTTCGACATCAAACAGCGACTTGTGATTACACGGGATTTGTAATGCCTTATAGCCCAGCTCCGCCGCCCATTTTGCCACGCCTTCCAGGGTGTTAAATGGCGGGCGATCCCCAATAAATTGCGCCAGAAAAATGCCTGGCCCCTTGATGGTTTTCATAACCCCTCCTGAAAATTACGCCTGCTCTTTGTCGTCATACTTGAAAGAGAAAAGGAAAATCAGGGCAATCACTGCGGCAGCGACTGCCGGGATCCACCAGAATGTGGTCCACGCCTGAGGCACGGTTTGCCCCGCCACCAGCCGGTTGTAAAGTGCGCCTGAAATTTGCGAGCCCAGCAGCATACCGATCCCATAGGTAAACATGACGATCATGCTTTGCGCCTGACCTTTTACTTTTTCCCCGGCGATACGATCGGTGTAAATAAAGCCGACTACGAAGAAGAAGTCGTAGCACACGCCGTGCAGCAGAATGCCGAGATACAGCAGGAATCGGCCCTCTTCGCTGATGCCGAGGGCAAAGAAGGCATAACGCACGAACCAGGCGCACATCCCGATTAACAGCATGTATTTCACGCCCAAACGTCTGAACAGGAACGGGATCACCAGCATGAAGAATATTTCAGACATCTGACCAAACGACATCGCCGTACTGACGTCGCCGACGCCCGCATCAGCAAGAAACGACGCGGTATACGCGTAATAGGTTCCCAACGGTACAGAGATAAGCGTCGCGCAGAGCGAGAAGACAAAAAAGTGACGGACCTTGAGTAAAGCAAAAGCATCCGCACAAAACAGATCGCGAACTTTTACCGGCAGTCCTTTCGCCGGTGCTGGCGTGTTGGGCAGCGTGAGGCTGTAGAGCGCCAGAATCACAGAGATAATCGCCGCCAGCGTAAAGATGCCGGTGGTGTCCGAAATTCCGGTTACACCGATAAAGATCCCCGCGACAATCCAGCCAATGGTGCCAAACACCCGCACCACCGGGAAGGTTTTGTCCTTATCCGACAGGCTATGAAAAGCAATATTGTTGGTAAGCGCCAGCGTTGGCATGTAGCACAACGTGTAGCCAAACAGCAGACCAATCAACAGTGCACCGTTTTGCGCCACCAATGCCTGCGGAACAAACCACAGGATTGCCGCGCCAGCAAGGTGCATCACCGCCATCACCTTTTGCGAGGCAAAAAAGCGGTCTACCAGCATCCCTAAGACGAATGGCGACAGAATAGAGGCAATGGGCCCGGCTGAAAACGCATCGCCAATCAACAGCGACATGTTGTGCTGGCTCATCACCAGCCCCAGCGTGACGGACCAACTTCCCCAGATAAAGAACTGTAAGAACATCATTAGCGACAGCCGGGGCACCAGCAGCCGGTACTGTACGCTCTGTTTTCCACTACTTTCGGTTGTTGACACCATTTTTTGCCCCACCCTTAAAATGTAATCGATTACAAATTAGATTCAATAGAAAAGTAATCGATTACAAAATAAAGTTCCTGTCAGCAGCAACAAAATTGCGAGAACGGTCACGATAAACGTTGAGTGAGGATCCGATCCCATCCTGACGATGGGATCGGTAATAACAAGATCGGTAGAAACTTAGCGGGACTTACGACGCAGCAGTTTGAAGGCAACAAACAGGAACAGGATCCACACCGGTAGCAGGATAGCTGACAGGCGCATCTCATCCATCGTACACATCAGCACCAGAATCATGCCAAGGAAAGCAATACACAGGTAGTTCCCTGCCGGATACAGCAGCGCTTTAAACTGCGTGTCACGTCCCTTACGACGCATCGCCGCCCGGAATCGTAGATGTGCCAGGCAAATCATAATCCAGTTCAGCAGCAGCGTTGCCACCACCAGCGCCATCAGCAGGCTAAAGGCCTTTTGCGGCAGCACATAGTTGATGAGTACCACCAGCGACGTAATAGCACCGGAAAGGATCAGTGAGTTCACCGGTACGCCGCGACGGCTGACGCGGGTTAAGAACTTCGGCGCGTTACCCTGAACCGAGAGACCAAATAGCATACGGCTGTTAGAGTAGACGCCACTGTTATACACCGACAGCGAAGCCACCAGGATGACAAAGTTCAGCGCAGAAGCCACTACGTTGCTGTCGAGATTATGGAAAATCATTACGAACGGGCTGCTGTTGGATTTCACTTCCACCCACGGGTACAGCGCCAACAGCACCACCAGAGAACCGATATAAAACAGCAGAATACGGTACACCACCTGGTTTACCGCCTTTGGAATGCTTTTCTGTGGATCCTGCGCTTCCGCGGCAGTAATCCCGATAAGCTCCAGCCCGCCAAAGGAGAACATAATCACTGCCAGCGACAGAATTAATCCGTTCCAGCCGGTAGCAAAAAAGCCGTTGTAACGCCAAAGGTTATCGATGCTTGCATGTTCCCCGCCATTACCGGAAAACAGCATCCACACGCCAAAACCAATCATGCCGATAATGGCCAGTACTTTAATCAGCGCAAACCAGAATTCCGTTTCGCCATACAGACGTACGTTGACCAGATTGACGGCATTGATGATCACGAAGAATGCCGCGGCCCAAATCCAGGTCGGAACATCGGGCAACCAGTACTGCATGTAGATCCCTGCCGCTGTCAGTTCTGCCATGCCGACCAGCACAAACATCACCCAGTAGTTCCAGCCGGACAGAAAACCCGCGAACGGTCCCCAGTATTTATAGGCAAAATGGGCAAACGATCCGGAAACGGGTTCTTCGACCACCATTTCGCCCAGTTGACGCATAATCAAAAAAGCGATGATCCCTGCAACGCCGTAACCCAGTAACACCGCAGGTCCCGCCATCTGAATAGCCGGGCCAATGCCCAAAAACAGGCCGGTACCAATTGCGCCGCCCAGCGCAATTAACTGAATATGGCGGTTTTGCAACCCTCGTTGAAGCGTCGGCTCGTTCGTCGACGCGGCATCAGACACGCTGGTGTCAGATGCAGTTGACGCGTTTTTCACGCCCTTCCCCTGTGTGGTTTTTATTGAAGGGGCTTCTTTTAACATTTCAACCTGGTTGTCGCAAGGCGCAATCGATTGGATACGCCGGGCCTCCTTGCCCAACGCACCGAGGCTCGGGAGAAAAACAATAGAAAGAAGGCGAGCTGTTATTGTTTATTCAGGTCAATACGTACCACGTTATCTGGCGCAGATGTAGAGTGGTCTTTATTAAATTTCTGTTTCACGGTGACAAACAGGGTTTGCCCATCCGCCGAGAGCAGCAAGCTGTTAGGGTTAGGTGGTAAATCCCAGCTTTTCTTCACGCTGTAATCGGTCGCATTCAGGCTGAGCAATTTCCCTGAATCACGCTGGGTAATATAGATTTCGTTGCGTTTTGCGTTAAATTTCACCGCCAGCGAATCACCCACATCCAATTTTTTCAGCAGCTTACCGGTATGGATATCCAGCACCAGGGTAGTTTTCGCTTTCGAGTTGTCGGTGACAAACAGGCGACCCGTTTGTGCGTCCTCCGCCATATTCAGCAACAGCGCAGGTTGTTCCCCCAGCGGTTGCCAGCGTTTTTCTACGCGCTGATTACGCGGGTTGATAACAAGAATTTCACCGCCGCCGTTAGCTGCATAAATTCGCTGCGTCACTTCTGAATAATGCAGTCCGGTCATCCATTTACCCGTATTTTTAATGCGGGTTTTTAGCTTCAGGGTTTCAGCGTCAACCACCCAAATCACCGCCGGATCCGCCACGGCACCAATATAGAGCAAACCGTTATGCAGCAGCACCTGGCGCGCACCATACGGGAAACCTTCTGGGTTACGTTCCGGGAACAGTACGCGATTTTTCACTTTGCCGTCAGCGGTATTCAGCGCGCTCAGGCCACCATCCAGTGAGTTGGTGACATACACTGTTTTACCGTCCGGCGAGATAGCCATACCAAAGTTTTTCATATCGGTATGACTCAAGCCGAGCGTTTTAAGCGTTTTTGGATCCAGCTTGTAAACCACGCCGCCCTGCACATCTTTAAATCCTTCGGCGCTGGCAACGTACAACGCATCCCCTGCCGGGCTAAGCGCCATTTCATATAACCCATCCGCCAGCGCGCGTTGTTGCACATCACTGACGGCAGGTTGCGCTGTTTTTTCCGTAACGCTGGCGTTGCTGGCTGGCGTGGTATGCGCCGCACAACCGCTTAACGCCGCAGCAATCAGCAATGCCAGCGCGGATGTTGTTTTTTTCATTGTCGGGATCCTTACCAGAAGTAATACAGGGAGTTAATAACAAAAGAGAATGAGAACTATACGCATTATCTTTACTGAATCAAGAATAATTACCCGAGAGTAAAAAACATGAAACAGAGGTTTGAAGATGCAGACAGGTGCGCGCGACTTCCGGTTTTTCATAATTACAGTGAATTATTCTGGACGAAAAGGCATCGCAGGCCACAGAATGCGCTTTACTGTTTTTCTAACATTTTCAAACGGGTGAACCTGTTGTACTTCAGCCACTCGTTTTTTAGCCAGGCCAGGCAACGACTGTCATGAATAAGATCATCAAACGACTGGAAATCGTCAAAAGCGCTATTGAACTAGAAGATGAGGAGATTATTTTCCAGCAGGTGGCGCATCTTAAAAATGAGCCTTTGTCAGTCGTACCAGGCACCATTGTGCAGGCGATCGAAGAACGACGCTTTGGTGATGCCCTGCGTGAAATCTCGGCCTGGCTGCAATCTCAACGGGCAGTCTCTACGTGGCAGGATCCCGCCATTGCCGCCAGTAAGCTGGAACTCAAAGCACTCGAAACACAGCTGCGTGACCTGATCGATAAGCGTAACACGCGCATTCAAATCCTCGATGATTTCAACGATCTGTATCACCTTCGTCTTGGACCGCTGATGAGCCGCATTCTCGAACTACGTAAACAGCTCGCCGCCAGTGCCCAGCGCAAACAGGAAGCGGAGCGAAAACGCCGGGAAAAAGACTATCAATCCTGTCAGCACTTTATTTCACAGGCTGTTGATCAACTGGCCAGGCTCAAGCAGCACTGGATGAACCAGAATTCAGATTCGCGCGAATCGGTAGAAACACGCCAACGTATTCAGCAGCAAACTGAACTGATTACCGCCCTGCTGGCGGAGATTCGTGAGCTGGAAAACGACTTTTCTCGCCAGGATGACAGCGCAACCCGTCAGGCACAGGAAGAGGCCAGCCATGAATATGATGAATATCAGGAGCAGCAGCAGGATGCACAGCATCGTTTTAGCCGTGACCAGCGGCTTTCCTCTGATGAACGTAATGAGTTAAAACGCCTGTGGCGTCAGGCAAGCCGTCTTTGCCACCCGGACGTGGTAGCCGATGATCTGAAAGAGAAAGCGCATCAGATGATGGTGCAGCTTAACCAGGCGCGCCAAAATGCCGATCTTGCCGCCGTCCGGGCGCTACTGACTCAATTGCAAAGCGGCCTCGAACCGATGATGGCGAGTGACCGATTGAACGATTTGCAGCATTTACGCAGCAAAATACAGCAGCTCAGAGAACAAATAAACGCGCTGCTCAAAGAGATTACCGAACTGGAAGCCGAGAACGCCTGGCGGCTTGCCACCTCCGTGACTGATAAAGAAGCCTACTTCTCCGATCAACAACGGGCGCTTACGGAAATCCGCAATACCCTGGAACAGCAGGTGCATCAGGTTGAACAGGAACTGTTGGCGGGCTAAGCCCTATCAGCAATAGCAATCAGAAAAAACAACCTCTTCAAGTGAGTTTTTAAAATTAAGCACAAAAAGCTAAAAATAGGATAATTCCCTAAAAACCTCACAACGCTAAGAATTATCAACCTGGATACTCGAGTTTCAGGTCGATAACTGCAAATTTAGCGATATTTCTCTCTTCCCCTCGACGTCCCTTCTCTTTATCCTGGTCTTGATTAAGAATTCTCCTACCCACCAGTAAGCCCATTAAGAAAAACGTATATCCATCTGAAATATAATGTTTTTCATGTAAATTCCCTCCAAAACAGATAGGAATACCCTGTCTTTATAGAAACCACTCAATCATTATTCATGCGATTCATAAGCGAAATCTATCAATCATTTACGCAGAGCTGAAATAAACGATTTATCTTAAATTTTAACAAAGTGTAATATCTACTTTAAGAATAGTTAATGATTCTAATAAATACAGAGAATATCTGTTTAATCTGGAATTAATAAGGATACGTTCACAGCACAGAACGTAATACGAGATTTAATTAACATTTCACGCGTCGCAAGAAACTCTTTTTTAACCTACAAAAAGAGGCGGCTGCTTGCACCAAAATTTCAAGGAGATCGTTATGTCAAAGGCTATTTTTTTGGGTGACTCAATTTACCCTTGGCTAGGCATGCGAGAAATCCTACGTGGCTCATCATTATATATTGATATCGCGTATTACTCCTCCCAGACGCTCTCTGCTGTCAAAATGCTTCCTTATGAAACGGATTGCATCATCATTAATCCTGACAAATCAGATTTTTTAAAATATGCCAGGATTATCCGCAACATGGCTTTACGACCTGTCACCAAAATTATTGTTTTGGCAGATGAAGCTACTTTTACTCTTTTTCAAACCGTTTGTGGGAAGAACATGCTGTTTCTTGATCAAGATGCCAGTCTTGATCGGCTACACCATGCCGTTACACGTATCACAAAAAACAATAACCAACAAAATATCAAAGCATTACACAACAAGATCACAGCAAACGAATTCAACGTAATGATGATGCTTGCACGAGGATGGTCACTGACACAAATCGCCGGGGCATCACAAAAAAGTGAAAAAACCATCGGGGCGTACAAAAGCAATATTGCCAGAAAACTCGGCAAAAATAACACCCGGCTCAAGTACACCATTTCTCACTATAGCCAGCCGTAACTGACTTATTTAAGGACAATTATCACGGTTATTATTTAAAAAAAGTTTTCTTTCGACTCGCTTTTTAATTCCGCATCGCACGGAAGGAAACCCTATTCCCAAAAATCTATTACCGGGTAGCACATCCGCGTGCCAACCATAGCCAACAACTCAATGTATTAACACATGCATAACAGGAATGTAGACGAGGGTTATATATGAACAAAGTTTACAGCATTATTTGGAACGCGGCGCTCGGTATCTGGGTGGTCGTTTCTGAATTAACCAAAGGAAAGAAAAAAAGCAGCTCGCGTAAAACGGTTGCGGTATTGGCAGCTGGTGCATTAAGCGCTGCTTCAATGCAGGTTTCCGCTGATCCGATTATCGATATCGGTGATCACAATATTTTCACCGACTACCAGGCAGGTATTTCCGTTGGGGATTATGCGGGTATCCACGACTACGGATTCTTATATAAAGATATCACTGCTGGTCAGGCGCTCAATATCAGCGGTGCGATCCCAACGATCAGTCCGGGTCAAAGTGGCGTTGTTGAATCAACGACCATCAGAGAGCTGCTGCAAACCGGCAAAATCACTCTTAAGGCCACCAGCCCTGACCAGAGCGTAAAAACGATTACTAATGCTGAAGAGCTGGCGGAATACCTGACGTACAACCGGTCGTCGACGCCTTCACAGAGCACAGAATTCTCTATTAACGACCCGGCATTTCCTGGTGAGCCAGCATCAATTAAAGTCTTTGATACCCAGGAGTTAAGTAGCTTTCTTACCGAATCACAGATCGGCGATTCGGTATTAAACACCTACGATCCAACGTTGTCTAAAATCTATAAACAATTTGGCATCGCGCTGGCGACAAATGGCTCCATAGCCAATCTGGATATTGGCAACGATACGCTCAATGTCCGCGACAAAGCCAATACTATCGAGTTGCTGGCTAAAGACTCCTCCTTGCTGGAGGCTCAGGACGCAGGTAGCCAGGTTAACTGGCAATCCGATAACTATATAAAATTTAACGCCGCCCCAGTTATCCCTGAAAAAACGTTCGCCGGTTCAGCGCAAACCTCCGTGTTTGGCGATGATGTAACACTCATGTCCTACGGCTATGATGCAGACGGTAAAGTAGTCGAAACGGGTACGCGCACATTTAACATTACCAGCACGCAGGAGCTGGCCGATTTTAACGACTGGCTGTTGGGTAAAAGTAGCGACGCAGCAGAAAACCCTGAAGGGCAAAAGGTCAGCCAACTGCAGTTGTGGCTGGATGTTGAAAACGGTGATATCACAACCGTCACCGCCGCGCAGACAAAATACGCGGAGCTGATTGATAGCTTGATCAACTCCAGCAAGTCTTCAGACGTGCTTACCTGGGATTACGACGTCTGGACCGACGGCTTGTCGCATAGCAATAACGCGACCGCTGGCCGCGGTGAGCTGCATGCTATTTACGCCAACGGTGCAGGCACCTCCGGCACCCTGAACAAAGATGCGATTATTGCCGTTGACGGCAGTATTAACGGTGTCATGAAATCCCTTAATGGCGGGGTTATCACTAACCTTGGCGAGCTGAACGCATTACGCACGTCTACCGGGCAGAGTCTGGCGATTGGCATGCTGGCAAAAGACGCAACGGCAACCAACAACGGGATCATCAACTCCGGGCTGTTTATCGACAAAGACGGCAATCAAAACGTCAACAGCTATGGCGCATTTGGCATGCAGGGGCAAGGCGCCAGCCAGATAGCAAACAACGGCACCATTAACCAGGCGATCACCACCGATAACTTTGGTACCGCGTCGGCAGCAGATCCCTGGAGTAAGGATGAGCCAGATTCTTCGCTGACGCTGGCTATTGGCATGCAACTGTCTGACGAATCGCAAGGCGTCAACAACGGCGATATCAACGTCGTGGACGGGCGCAAAAACGGTGCATCCTTTGCCAAAGGCACCGCTTATGGCGTAGAAGTTGCCGGGAATGCCACTTTCACTAACGCTCAGGATGCCTCAATTTATCTTGGTCGCGACGCAAGCGATCCGTCTAAAGATGTCACGATGGCTGGCGGCTCTAGTCTGAGCGCCGGGATCATGACCAAGAGTGCCAAAGAGGTGATTAACAACGGTCTGATCACGCTGGGAACCGGCATACGCAACGCCGCGGGGATTCTGGTCGGAAATGCCACGGGCAACGTTCTCAATACCGGCAATATCGTGATCAATGGAGGTTCTGACGGGGGCAGCAGTAAAAACTACGGCATCTCCGTACGCGACAGCGGCGCGGAAAATAATCAGGAAATCCGCAACGACGGCAAGATTAACGTAAATGGCACCAACAACGTGGGGATCCACGTTAGCGCCAATAACAAAAATGCCGAAGTCACCACCAGCGCTGCGGGCTCTATCGTGGTGGACGGAGAAGGCGGCGTCGGTAACCGTAACTACGCTATTTGGGCTGAAGGTGGCAGCAGCGGCCAGGCAGTGGTCAACGTTTACTCCAACATTACGCTGGATAAAGCCGGTAACATCGGTGTGCACGTACGTGATAACGCCATCGCTAACGTTGACAGTCTTAGTAGCCCGACATTCAACAACACCGATCAGATTGGTTATTACCTGTTTGGTAAAGGCGCTACCGCCAACATTGGTCAGGCGGTGATGAATGACAATGGTCAGGATCGCACCACCATTTTCCGTATCGCCAATGGCGCATTGCTGGCCGGTAACACGACTAACCCGAAAGATCAGTCCAGTTCCAACCTTGATCTTACCCTCAACGGTAAGAATTCCGTGGGCGTTCTCGCCACCGGCGCTGGCAGTAGCGTAGATACTGGTGAAGCAACGTTTGCCGTTAAGGGCAGCGACTCAGCGGCACTGGTAATCGAAGGCGGCGCGAAAGGGACCATCAGTGATAAAACCACCATCAATTTAACCGGCGAAAGAACCATTGCCGGGGTTGTGGATGGTCAGGCTCACCAGTTGAATGGTCGCACGCAGGGTGATCCTACTAGCACCACCCTCACCTCGAACGCGAAGATTACCTCTGAAGCTAGCGGCAATGAGGTTATCGCCTATGTGGCGAGGAATCAGGGCAACCTGATCCTGGATACCAACTCGATTATTGATCTGGCCAGCGTCGACAGCATCGGTGTTGATGTTCAACAAGGCGGGAGCTTAACCAATAACTCTTCCAGCGCTCTGCATGTCAGCAACGGCATCGGTGTTAGAGCTTCAGGTGCCAGCGCACAGATCAATACACTGGGCAAAGTTCAGGTTGATAATGGTACTGCCGGGGTTCTGCTCACCCAAGGAGCCAGCCTGCTAATTAACGGTATTTCTGGCGACAGTATTACTACCGATGGCACCGCTGACGGTATTCGTCTGGCCGAAGGCGCTGGCGCTCTGTCCGCGCAAAATGTGGAGATCAGTGCAAAGGGTGACGGTGCTGGCATTCAAAACGATGCTAACAATAACAATATCCTGTTACGAAACGTCACCATAAACTCCAACGATGGCGCAGGCATCCGCACCAGCGTGGCGTTGACCATGACCGATAAAGACAGCGCTGGAAATATCCTCAACGTCAACGGGAAAGGTACCGGCTTCGCTTTTGAACAACGCGATGGCGGCTCGGTGACGGGCGATCTGACCATCGGCAAAGGCTACACCATTGAGGTGCTGAACAGCGAAGGCAGCGGGATTCGCGCTAATACCAACGGTAATGTCACCACCAATGCCGACATTAACGTGCATAACGACGCAGGCGGTTCGGCGATCATCGCGAAAAACGTCAGCGCCTTGACCAACAGCGGCAAGATTATCTCTGCCAGCACCACCTCACCGGTAATTGACGCCAGCGGCGACAGCAGTAAAACCATTACCAACACGGGAACCCTGCAGGCCATCAACGACACGGCCGTGGCCATTCAGTCCGGCAAAGGCAATGACACCATTGATATCAGCGGCGGTGTAACCAGCGGCGTAATCAATACCGGCGAAGGTGCGGACATCTTTAACTGGCGTAGTGGCTCCTATGCGGGTGAAGTGAATTTCGCCGGTACTGGCGGTAACAATAAAGCCAACATCGGCAATGTGACGCTGGATAAAACACGCCACATCACTACTGAAGCTGGTAGCGGCAACGCCCTCACCTTCACCGATACAAAAGGTGCGAAGATTGGTACGCTGGCGAGCGACAATCTGACCACTGGCACCAACATCGGCACCGGCTGGGATTCGCTGACCATCAGCGGCTCAAACGCGGATGTCCGCGTCGTAGAAAACCTGACACTGGCAAGCAAAACCATTGCCGTAAACAATGGCGCAACCCTGAGCACCGGCGACCACGTCGAGCCGACCAGTACTGCAGCAAGCATTGGCGATTACAATGTTACGACCCAGGGCACAGGCAGCCGGGTTATCTTCGATACCCAGGGTGATGCTTCAGCGGCGCAAATTTATCGCGGTATCATCAGCGGTGACGGGAAGTTCGAACGTGCGGCGGGCGGTACCACGATCTTCACCGCTAACAATACCTACACCGGCTCTACCACTATCGCTCAAACCGGTACGCTGCAGTTGGGTGACGGCGGAAATACAGGCGAAGTCAGCGCCGTGTCAGACATTATCGACAACGGCATATTGGCGATTAATCGCGCCAACACCGTGCTGCTCAACGGCGTGATCTCCGGTATTGGCGCGCTACAGCAAATCGGCGGCGGCATTACCCGTCTGAACGGCAACAACACCTATACCGGCGACACCACCGTTACCAACGGCACGCTGCTGGTGAATGGCGATCAAAGCGCGGCGCGCGGTGCCACCACCGTTAGCGGCACGTCCACACTTGGCGGTAATGGCACTATCGGCGGCAACGTGCTGATGAACGATGCCACGACCCTCAGTGCCGGTGACGGTGGTGCGGGTACGTTATCCATTAACGGTAATCTGCAGCTTGGTAGCAAAACGACTTCCGCTTTCGAACTGGGTCAGGCCTATACGCCAGGCGGCGCGCTAAACGATCTGATTAACGTCGCGGGCGATCTGCAACTGGACGGGACTCTGGATGTCACCACTTCACAGGGCGGTAACTTCGGACCGGGCGTGTACCGTATCTATAACTACGGCGGCACGCTGGATAACCAGACGCTGGAATTAGGCGCAATACCGGACAGTCAGGATAAGAGCAATATTTTTGTCCAGACCTCCATCGACAAACAGGTCAACCTGGTGAACGCCAACGGCGTTACCCTGCAGTTCTGGGACGGCGCAACCGTCAATCAGAGCCACGGCGCGTCGGGCATTGAAGGCGACAGCAAAATTGACGGTGGCGATGGCAAATGGATGGCAATCGGCAGCCAGGGTGATAACAACTGGACCACCGCAACCGGTGAAGGTAACGCCCCTTGGGCACAGAAGTCCTTCGCCGTCTTCACCACCAAAGGCGGTACAGTTACCGTGGACAACGCCGCGGGAGAAGTTAACTTCTCCGGGGCACAGTTTGATGCCGATGGCTATGTCGTTAAAGGCGATGCGCTTAACGCGTATGCCACCACGGAAAATGCGACCCACGCAGGCCAGACGCCGGGAACTGGCGAACTGCTGCTGCGCGTTGGCGCCGGTGGCGCGGGGCAAAACTATACCGCGACCATTGAGTCTGTTATCCGCGAAGCCAGTACTGCTGATAAGCTGACGCTGGTGAAAACCGACCTTGGCCGTCTGATTCTCAGCGGTGACAACGAGTATCGCGGCGGCACGCGCATTGATGGCGGCACGTTGCAGATCTCCTCCGACAGCAATCTCGGCCAGAGCGGAACTGACCTGGCAATCAATAACGGTTCAACGCTGCAACTGGGCGCGGACCTGACCAGCAATCGCACCATCGAGCTGGGAGCGAATGAGAACGCAGCGGTGTTCGATCTCAATTCGCATCACTTCACGCCAACTGGTGAGATTACCGGCGACGGTAAACTGAAAGTCACCAGCAGCTCTAGCGATGCGGGCAGCACCTTGTCGCTCGACCGCGCAAACAGCTACAAAGGCGACACAGAAATTGCCGGTACCGGAAACGCCAACAACGTGACGGTCAACGTCAGCAAAACCGGAGCCTTTGGCAGTAACGAAAGCAGCACCGTGAACGTCAATAAGGGCGCGACGCTCAATGTCAGCGGGACAGATACCAGCCTGAAATCCCTGACTATGAACATCGCCGACAGCCTGTTAACGTTGGCAGATAACGTCACCGCAGCGAGCGCAATGCTGAACCTGACGGGCACGGCGAAAGCGGTGTTAACCAACAACGCCACCGCGGGCAACGCGACGGTTAACGTGTCAAAAGACAGTACTCTGGCGCTGGAAGAAGACGCCAGCGGCGGTAATGCCACCGTGAACAACAGCGGACTGATGACCTTTGCTGACCAGGCGATGGCAGAAAATACCGTCGTTAAAAACCTGGCGGGCGGTAAGGTCGATATCAGCGCAGTCGACAGCGCAACATCGATCGGCTCGTTGTCCGGCGCAGGTAATGTCGAATTGGGCAATAAAGAGCTGTCGCTGGGTAGTCTGCATCTTGATGACACCATCAGCGGCATTATCAGCGGCAACGACGGCAGCCTGGTGAAAATCGGTGACGGCACGTTAACGCTGACCGGCGACAACACATACACCGGCACCACGGACGTCAATGAAGGCGTACTGCTGGTCAACGGTAATCAGTCTGCGGCTACCGGCCAGGTGACAGTGAAATCCGGGGCAACGCTCGGCGGTAACGGGATTATTGGCGGCGCGGTTGATGTACTGGACGACGCTCATATTACCGCGGGTGCGGCCATCAACAGCGTGGGTAAACTGACTACCGGTTCGCTGACGCTCAGTGATAACGCACAGCTGGATTATCAGTTTGGTCAGGCTTACACCCCGGGCGGTGCTTTCAACGACTTGATTGACGTTAATGGCGATCTGACGCTCGACGGTAAGCTCAACATTGAAACCTCACCGGGCGGCAGCTTTGATGTCGGCGTCTATCGCGTCATCAACTACACCGGCACATTGACCAACAATGTGATGGATATTGCTAACGCGCCGGAAGCGGCTGACAGCCTGTACGTGCAGACATCGGTGAAAAATCAGGTCAACCTGGTCAACCACGCAGGACTAACGCTGCGCTTCTGGGACGGCACCGGTGGTGAAAATGGCGAGCTGAAAAACAACGGCGTCATCAACGGCGGCGACGGTATCTGGCAATCCAGCCAGGGTAACGACAACTGGACTACCGATGAATCAACGCCGGAAGGCGCGCTGAACGCACCGTTTACCGATGCCGCGTTTGCCGTCTTCCAGGGTGAAGCAGGCAACGTGACCGTCGATAACAGCAAAGGCGACGTCATCATCAGCGGCGCGCAGTTCGCCACCGATGGTTATCGCGTGGGCGGCGAAGCCATTACCACCGATTCGGCCAACACCCTGATTCGCGTTGGCGATGGCACAGTAGACGGCGCCAACTACACCGCGACTATCGACAGCGTTATCCGTGGTACCGGCGGCCTGAATAAAGGCGATCTCGGTACCCTCATCCTCACAGGCGACAACACCTACAGCGGTGGAACGACCATCACCTCCGGGACGCTGCAGGTAGCGGGCGATACCAACCTGGGTGCGGCAGATACGGGAATTACCTTTAATGGCGGTACGCTGAAGTATGGCGAAGCGTTTGATACTGCCCGTCAGGTGACGCTGGAATCCGGCGGCGGGACATTCGACACCAACGGACATGACGTTTCTCTGCTGACTGAAGTCGAAGGTAACGGTCAACTGACCAAAACCGGTAAAGGCTCCCTCACCCTGACGCTGGATAACACCTACACCGGTGGCACCACCATCGAACAAGGCGTTTTACAGCTGGGTAACGGCGGTGATATCGGCAGCATTCAGGGGGATGTCGTTGATAACGGCGTACTCAACGTCAATCGTGGCGATACCCTGGCGCTGACCGGCAATATCAGTGGTAAAGGCCAGTTGCATCAGACCGGTAGCGGCATTACCGAGCTGCAAGGCGAAAACAGCTACAGCGGCGCGACGTTGATCGCCAACGGCGTGTTGCAAGCGGGTAATGCCAACACCCTGAGTAGCGCATCGCACCACTATGTGGTCGCAGACACCACGTTGAACACTCAGGGTTACAACCAAACGGTAGCGGGCCTGAGCAACGGTGGCGATGTCTCGCTCATCGGTCAGCAGACTGGCACAACCTTAACCGTCAAAGGGGATTACACCGGCGAAAAAGGGACTATCAACATGGCGGCTATCCAGAATGGTAGCGGCTCAGGCATTGCCGACCGTCTGATTATCGATGGCGGTAAAGCCAGCGGTAGCACGCTGCTGGATGTCGATGGTTCTGGTCTCGGCGCGCCGACCATTGGGGATGGTATCGAAGTGGTGACAGCGCTCAATGGCGCAACCACCACCGCACAAACGTCGCGGGATGCCTTCCATCTTGCCGCCGATCGTATGGCTGCAGGTGCGTTTGAGTACCAACTGCATGCGGGTAATGCTCAGGGCCAGGGTGAAAACTGGTATCTGAGAAGTGAATACCGTCCAGAAACCATGCTGTATTCTGGCCTCGCCAGCGTCGTACGTCAGGGTGATCTTAGCCTGTTGGGTAACATGCACCAACGTATGGGTGACGAGGTTAAACCGGGCATTGATGAAGACAATCGCGCGTGGGCAAGAATGATTGGCTACTCCGGTAAAACCAAACTGGATGACGCGGCCGGTACGCAAACCAGCTCCCATACCATGGGCATTCAGGTCGGCGTTGATATGTATGCTAACGAAAGCTGGAAAGCCGGGATGTATACCAGCATCCTTGATATCGACAGCAACGTGAAAGGCACGAAGACAGGCAGCGATGGCAAAGGCGGTAACATCGACGACAACGCATTTTACGTCGGCGGCTATGCTACCTGGTTCTCGGGTGACGGTATGTATGTTGATAACGTCCTGCAGTACGGTAACCATAAATCCCGCCTGGAGGCGACCGGTAACAACGGCTCGTATACGGTCAGAGGCAACACGCTGACGGCGTCGACAGAGGTAGGTAAATCGTTCCGTTTAGGTGCCAGCGCATGGAGTCTGGAACCTCAGGCTCAGTTGATCTACCAGTACAGCGACTTTGATAACAGCACGCTGGATGGTGTGACCCCAACGAAAGTGAAAATGGATACTGCGGATTCCTTTACCGCGCGTCTGGGCGTGCGTCTGGTCGCTGACTATGACACCAACCATGGCAAATTCCAGCCGTATGGCAGGGTAAACGTCTGGCAGGGTCTGGGTTCAAAAGACAAAACGCACTTTAGCAATGCGGTAGCCACCACCACGCTGGAATCTTCACAGCAGTACTCCAGCACTGAAGTTGCAGCCGGCCTGTCATGGTCCATCGACAGAAACCTGCAGGTCTACGGTGAGCTGGGTACGCAATTCAGCAACGGCGGCAGTAAATCGCAGGTAGAAGCGCCGGTCAATGCCTCTATCGGCTTTAAGAAATCGTTCTAAGCTGACATAAACTCACCAGCCCCCTGTTCTGCAGGGGGCTTTTTTTTGCCGTTCAAAGTCGCCTGATGCGCTACGCTTATCAGGCCTACAGACTTAACAGCAACGCGGAACAACCAAGGGGTTGGGAAACGTGAAAAGGAGGGATTAACGATTATATTGTGCTAAGAGTGAAGGGATCTCTTCTGCCAGCACCGGGGGAGAAATGAAAAAGCCTTGAATTTTGTCACAACCAATCTGCATCAACCGCTCCAGCTGGGACTGGGTTTCCACCCCTTCGGCAAGAACTTCAATGCCAAAATTATGCGCCAGTGAAATAATACCCTCAACAATCTTTGTTGATCGGGTGTCGGGCTCAATACCGGTGACAAATTCCTTATCAATTTTTAAAGTGTCAAAAGGATATTTCAACAGGTAATTAAGATTAGCATGGCCGGTTCCAAAATCATCAAGTGCAAGCTTGACCCCTATCGCCTTTAATTCTGTCATATTTTTAGCCGCAATCTGGCTGTCACACAGCGGTGACGTTTCCGTGACCTCTATTTGGCATCGATGGACCGGCAATCCGGAAGTGGCAAGATTTTGTCTGACGCGTTGGGATAGCAGAGGATCGCAGAATTCAAGCGCGGAAATATTGACGGATAATACAATGGGGTCAGGCCAGGAAGTTGCAACATCCCACGGCGAGTGAGTAACCATATCTTCAATGGAAATAATATTGCCGCTATCTTCCAGTAAGGTAATAAAAACATCGGGAGAGATCATACCCATCTGAGGACTATTCCAACGCATTAATGCTTCAAATCCGCTTATACGCTGGGCATGCAAATTGAAAATAGGCTGATAAACCATATAAAGTTGACTGGTATTCAAAGCCTTTTCAAGCGCAGTTAGCACCTCATTGGAATTAAACATTCCCCTCTCCCTCTACAAATCATAAAATTAAAAACCAGTCAAAATCACTCCCAAATTGTATCTACTATTAGGTGTATTACATCAGAAAAGAATGGTCAGGTTAGGGTAAAAAAGACATACGATGGGTAAATCTGACAATTAACTTATTTAAATCAGAGGTATTGGTCAGGCCAAGTTTGGCGACGACTCTCATCTTATGTGCCTGAATCGTTTTATAGTTCAGGCTAACTAACTCAGAAATTTCTTTGGCTGTATAACCACTTACCAGTAAGTTCAGGATCTGCTGTTCTCTTTCGGTTAATCTCTTCTGCGAACGATACAGTCGGGGGTTCCATTTCCCGACTGATAATTTCGCCAATTGACCAAAATCGCGCAGTGAAGATTTTTCAGTCAAAACTATTGTTTTTTCGACATATAATAACTCTACGCATAATTTCGCCACCAAACTATCAGCAACAATCACCACGACGTTATTATAAAATTTGAATCGGTTTTTATTCAAAAACTGAACAATGTCTGAACACGCTTGTTCATTATCAATGATATTAAAAACCATGGTTTGATGCTGGCATAATGATGACTGATGCAACATATCCTCAAACTGGAATGTTTGTATCGGTACATGTTTGCTGGTCAGGTAGGCAAACATACCATTGCCCACAAAATTATCACTGCCACACATCAACATCCTGTTCACCGTTCCTTATAAGCTTCTAATCTTGTTACTCATTAAAAATTTAATAATGATTTTCTCGACTTCAGTCTCTTCACGACGATTTTTAAAGTCGAACTCACATGAGATCTGATGACAGGAATACAACTGGTTATCCTCATCAAATTCATTGATCGGGACGACATCGATCACTTTTAAGTCCAGTTGTAAACTGCCAAAGGTATCGAAATCCAGAGATGCATTTTTAATCACCGCATCTTTATAAAGAAAACGGGCGTTTACATCTTTAACGATTAACGCACAACCACCCTGCGAGATATTTTTAATCTTGAGAGAGTAGTTTTCTCCATTTTTGTAACGACCAAAACAGAAAAAGTCATAGCCCTTCAGGAATGAAAAACGCTGATTTTGTCTCTGCTGGGCAAAGAAAATCATATCCGGGATGAAGTAGGATAATCCTGCTTCCGCACCTGCTGACGAGGTTTGTTCGAACCTGGCAGTAAATTTTACAATCCCGCTTTCGCTGTGCAGGATAAAGTATTGGACCTTTTCAGGAACAATGTCTCCGTGTCCGGAGATGACAAACCGTTCGAAATCAACTTTCTCTAACTGCGTGATAACGCTACTGTCTCCACACAGGATTTCCAGTTTCGTTTTCTTATGAAGCTCTTCACGAAGGATAGCGATGATTTCAAACTTGTCTTCCTTTGCTAAGCCAAAGCTCATTCTAAAACCCTTATTTCCATATTTAAGATATGTCCCGCCTTTGGTTACTCACAAAACGCGAGATCAGCATCCACCCCTGGTGCTTAATTACCATAGTGGATTCCATGTCAAACAGTTGGTTAAAAGTTAAGTTTTTAACTATCTTTAGTCAGTTATTGATACGTAAAAACATTTAATCAGGATTAATTCTAGCTCAAGCCAGGCCTAAAACCACGCGAACTTGCGTACTGGCTATAACAAAAGCGAATAACAAAATTTTTAAAATGAGGTTTTGAGATAACAAATAGCAAGAATTGTACAGAAAAAAAATAAAGCAATCATGATGGAGGGGCTACGCAACATGCGGGTTGGCGTGCTATCGCGGGGGATAAGAGAAGATGTTTACTGCACTCTATCATTAACTAAAATATAGCCCTGACTCGTTATGCTTCTGAATTGAATAATTGCAATTTATATATGCTTAATAAATTTACCTTAAGTCAGAAAAAAAGCCAGCATCCTGCTGGCCCGGTAAGTACCGAATCGAACTATAGTGGCTTGCTATCTTACAGAGGGCACAACGTTAAAAATTCAATACCGCTGCTTAATTATTGATCGGGATGAATCTGCGATAATCATCACTGCTCCCGCCAACATTAACGTATCTTTTAACACCAACCGCCCGGCGCCTGACAAGTACGGAAATCCGTGGTGTAAATCACCCAGCGGCATTACCCATGCTTCTGGAGTGGTTATTAAAAATGATAAGGTAACAATTGGTGTGGCAAATGCCAGAACGCCGCCAATTAATCCCAACCAACGGCTAACAGGATTAGCCAGCACCAGCAAAGCGATAAGAACTTCGACTACGCCCAGGCCATTTGAGAACGTATACGTGTTATTCGCTGTCTGCCATTCACGAGCCTGTGGTTTGAATTCACCTTCGTGGGTTAAATGTTGTTTGTATTCTTCTGGATGCTCATAAAAAAATGACATTACCGGACTATTGGCGACAAACGGCGTAATGCTGTCGGCTTCGTAAGGTACAAATTTTAATAAACCAATCCAGATAAAAACAATCGCGATACTCAGGCGAATCAAGGTTAATCCAACTCTATCGCCTTTGCCCAATATACGAAGATACTTTTCCATCCCGGCTCTCCTTACTTGTACAAAATTGCCGTTGCGTGAGTACTGCTATCAATGCGCATTGAGGTAATTTTCCAGGAAGTCGCATTCTTTTCCTGCGCCAGTTTCGCAATAGCATCTTCCACCACGGAAGGAGAGCCAGACACGGCTGATACGCTAACGTGGGCAACCTCTGTTTGCGCTAACGCGGAAAATGTCACCGGAGCAGTCAGTAACGCAGTCATTAGTAACGTAGACTTAAACATGTTCATTTCTATTTCCATTAACGAGTTATTTCAGTGGAAATATAATAAAACATGTCACTTTATTTTATTTCATCCGTAACGCCAGAATAACTGTCAATTAGTATCAGGAATATAACAAACAAATAAAAAAAAGCCCCACACGGGTGGGGCAAATATGCAGACTACGCTATTATCATTTTATGAGAGAAAAGAGATCGTTTAATGATTCGCTCATACTTGGATGGGTAAATATCTGGTCACGCAATGTGGTATAAGGTAACCCCGCATCCATAACCGTCTTGATGATATTAATCATTTCATGAGAATCCACGCACAGCAGCGACACGCCTAATATTTGTTTCGTTTCGCTATCCACCACCGCTTTAAGAACACCACGCGTATCATTCATCACCCGCGCTCGCGGGATAGCCGCTACCGGCAACGTCACGACTTGCACCGCCGCACCGCTGGCGCGAGCCTGTTCTTCAGTCATTCCGACGCGGGAAAGCGGCGGCGTCATAAAGACGGAATACGGTACGTTTTGGCGATCGCCCGTGTTACGTAACCCCTCGCCTAGCAGGTTGTCACGCACAATACGGAAGTCATCCAGTGAGATATAGGTAAATTGTAATCCACCAGTGACATCGCCCATTGCCCAAATGTTATCTGCCGATGTACGCAAATATTTATTCACAACAATGGCACCACGATCGTTTACATCCACACCCGCTTTCTGCAATTGCAGGTTTTCTGTCGCCGGTTTGCGACCTGATGCTACCAACAGCGCATCCACCGTCTGGCCCCCCTCCGGCATGTGCAGCTGTACTGCACCATCATGCGAGGAGACCGACTGCACGTTGGCATTGAGGATCAGCTCGACGCCTTTGTCGCGTAAAATGTTGGCGATAGCGTCAGCAATATCCCGGTCCTCACGAGGCAAAAATTGCGGAGCTGCTTCATAAATAGTAACTTTGCTACCAAAGTTGGCAAACATCGATGCGAATTCAACGCCGATATACCCACCGCCCAAAATGCCCAGACGCTCTGGACGTTGCGTCAAATTCAACAGCCCGGTGCTGTCAAATACGCCAGGTGTCGTGGTTAATCCCCCAACGTTTGGAATCGTTGACTGGGCGCCAGTATTAATAAAGATTTTCTCGCCGCTCAGCTCAATCTCGCCTGTTGACTGCACGACTCGCACAGTATGATTATCAACGAATTCAGCACGACCTTCAATCACATCCACGTTTTCCAGATCGGCAAGATTATGGAAGTTTTTATCGCGCAGAAAACTGACAACAGAGGCCTTGCGTTGCATTGCTTCGGCAAAGTCATGCTGAAGCTCAGCATCATGTACCAGGGTTTTGGTTGGGATACAGCCGATGTTGATGCATGTCCCGCCATACATGGTGTTTGACTGTTCAATAATCGCTACCCGCCAACCCGTTTTGGCCAGTGTTGCCGCCAGCGTTTTACCCGCTTTGCCAAATCCAATAATAATCGCCTGATACTGATTCATGCTGTCTCTCCGCCAAGTCACTGTTCGTTTGATGAACTGAAATATAGCTCTAACTCTGCCGAAACAATGTATCCACAACTCGCAGATAACTGTCAGATCGTCTAAATTAGCCTTAAAGATGACTAACATTTCGAGAATGAATTATTACACTAACACCTTGAAGGTATTAATTTAATAATAAAATAAAGAGATAATATCGTTTCAATAAACGACAACAAAAAATGTTCAGGAGTCTCCATGGATGCCCTTAGCCGATTACTGATGCTTAACGACCCACAAGGCTCGATCGATCAAAATTGCCTGCTGAGCAGGGACTGGCAACTGCCGCACGCAGCAGGTGAATTGTCCATTATCCGCTGGCATACGGTCACACAAGGGGCAGCCCAACTGGACATGCCCGATGGGACATCTTTTACTCTGCTGCCCGGTACTATCATGCTCTTGCCGCAAAACTCCGCACATCGGCTCTGCCAGTCTGGCGATGAACAAACACACATTGTTTGTGGCAGCCTTCGATTGCACGCTTCCTCACGCTATTTTTTAACTGCATTACCGGAAGTATTAGTTCTGGCACCTGATGAAAATAGCCCTGTCGGCCATTGGCTTAAGGCTATGATTGAGCTGATGCAACAGGAATCCATGAGTACGCTACCAGGTTCCAGTGTAGTCTGCAGTCAACAATGCGCCACACTGTTTGCCTTAGCCGTTCGCGAATGGTTAACCAGGGCGACCCCCGTTCAAAACGTGTTGAATCTACTGCTTCATCCCAAACTAGGGGCTGTCGTCTTCATGATGCTGGAGTCACCGGCGTTTGCCTGGACCGTCGAAGAACTGGCGAAACGTGCGCATATGTCACGGGCCAGCTTCGCGCAGTTATTTCGTGAAGTCTCAAACTCCACGCCGCTCGCAGTATTAACCACTTTACGCCTGCAATTCGCTGCCCAGATGCTGTCTCGCGGGTCGCAGCCATTGGTTGTGGTGGCCGAGTCGGTAGGCTACGCCAGCGAATCGTCATTCCATAAAGTCTTTTTACGGGAATTTGGCTGCACGCCGGGTGAGTACCGCAAACGCGTGAAGGCACTGGAGGTATAACGCGGCGCCTGCTTCGGCAACAAATCCGAATGCAGGCGCGCGCTTTAGAGCATTATTTTTGACCGCGGTGTCTGTGCAACCACATCAGCTTATACGCAGCCGGAATAATGAATAGCGACAGCAATGGCGCGGTGATCATGCCGCCAATCATCGGCGCGGCTATGCGGCTCATGACTTCTGAGCCTGCTCCCGTCCCCCACAAGATAGGTAACAGACCCGCGATAATCACCGCCACGGTCATCGCTTTTGGCCGCACGCGCAGCACGGCACCGTGATATAACGCTTCATCCAGCTTGTCCGCCGTAAAGGTTTGCGGATTTTCCAGCGCGGGTTCGGCTTCAATAGCGTGGCGCAAGTACATCAGCATCACCACGCCAAACTCCGCAGCAACACCTGCCAGGGCGATAAATCCGGTTCCGGTTGCAACCGACATATGGAACCCCATCCAGTAAAGGAACCAGATGCCGCCCACCAGCGCAAAAGGCACACTGGTGATAATCAGCAGCGCTTCGCCAAAGCGACGGAAGGCCAGATAAAGCAAGACGAAGATAATCATCAGCGTCATTGGCACCATCAACTTGAGCTTATGGCTGGCGCGCTCAAGCAGCTCGAATTGCCCCGAAAACACCACACTGGTCCCCGGCTTTAACTGGACCTTTTCAGCAATAGCCTTTTTCAGATCGTTCACCACTGAGACCATGTCACGATCTCGGGCGTCGATGTAAATCCAACTGGTTGGTCGCGCATCTTCGGTTTTCAGCATCGAAGGCCCCGAAACCACCGTCACATCGGCGACATCCGCCAGCGTAATTTGCTGTTTCATGGGCGTCAGAATCGGCAGATTACGCAATGCTTCCGGGCTATCACGATAGCTCTGCGCATAGCGCAGGTTGATAGGATAGCGTGCAATCCCTTCCACCGTTTCGCCCACCATTGCCCCTCCTACCGCTGAAGTGACAAACAGCTGCACAGCACCTACGGTCATGCCGTACCGGGCCGCTCTTTCACGATTAATATCTACGTTGAGATAGCGTCCGCCCACCAGACGCTCGGCCAGCGCCGAAGAGACACCCGGCACGGTTCTGGCCACCTCTTCAATTTGCTCCGCCGTGGCGTCGATATCTGCCAGAACATTACCCGACACCTTAATGCCAATTGGGCTTTTGATCCCCGTAGAGAGCATGTCGATACGGTTACGAATCGGCGGAACCCACAGATTCGCCAGCCCCGGCAAGCGTACGGTTTTGTCCAGCTCGGCGATGATTTTGTCCATTGTCATCCCCGGACGCCACTGGTCCTGCGGCTTCAGTTGGATCGTCGTTTCAACCATTTCCAGCGGCGCGGAGTCTGTTGCGGTTTCTGCCTTACCGGTTTTACCAAACACGCGCGCCACTTCCGGAACGGTCATGATCAGCTTGTCGGTTTTCTGCAGCATATCCGCTGCCTGCGCCGCTGAGATCCCCGGCAATGTCGAAGGCATATACAGCAGATCGCCTTCGTTAATCTGCGGCAGGAATTCACCACCGACTTTATTCAGCGGGTAGACAACCGTCAGTATTGAAAGCACCGCCACCAGAATGGTGGTCTTGGGCCAGTGCAACACCTTCAGCAACAACGGATGGTAAATACGGATCAGAAAACGGTTAAGCGGGTTGCTGCTTTCGGCCGGTATTTTTCCACGGATCCAGAATCCCATCAGGATAGGAATAACCACAATCGCCAGAAATGCCGCCCCTGCCATGGCATACGTTTTGGTGAACGCCAGCGGGCCGAACAGTCGCCCCTCTTGCCCCTCAAGCGTGAAAATGGGGATAAACGACAACGTGATGATCAACAGGCTGATGAACAATGCCGGGCCGACTTCTACCGAGGCGTCAGTAATAACCTTCCAGCGCGTTGCGTTATCGAGCTTTTCATTCGGATGCTGATGCCCCCACTCTTCCAGCCGCTTATGGGCGTTTTCAATCATCACGATTGCGGCATCAACCATCGCCCCGACGGCAATGGCAATTCCCCCTAGCGACATGATGTTGGCGTTCAAACCCTGGAAATGCATCACGATAAACGCGATACACAGCCCCAGCGGCAGGGAAATAATCGCCACCAGCGCCGAACGCAGATGCCACAGGAACAGTGCGCACACCAGCGCCACGACGATAAACTCTTCCAACAGCTTGTAGCTGAGGTTATCAATGGCGCGATCGATGAGCTGACTGCGATCGTATGTTGTAACTACCTCTACGCCTTCCGGCAGGCTGCTTTTCAGCGTGTCGAGTTTGGCTTTAACGGCAGAGATCACCTCACGCGCATTTTTACCGGAACGCAGGATAACCACCCCGCCCGCGACTTCGCCTTCGCCATTCAGTTCGGCGATCCCACGGCGCATTTCCGGCCCAATCTGTACGCGCGCCACATCGCGCAGGTAAACAGGTACACCGTCGGCCTCTGTTTTCAGGACGATGTTATTGAAATCATCGAGAGTTTGCAGATATCCACTGGCGCGGACCATATATTCCGCTTCAGCCATCTCAACAGATGAGCCGCCCGCTTCCTGATTCGACGTATCCAGCGCCGATTTCACGTCCGCCAGGCTGATGCCATATTGCGTCAGCTTCATCGGATCGATAACGACCTGATACTGTTTAACCACGCCGCCTACCGAAGCGACCTCCGCCACGTTAGGAATCGTTTTTAACTCATACTTTAAAAACCAGTCCTGAAGAGAGCGTAATTCCGCCAGATCATGTTTCCCACTGCGATCCACCAGCGCGTACTCAAATATCCAGCCGACGCCCGTGGCGTCCGGTCCCATTTCCGCGCTAACGCCAGCCGGTAATTTTCCCTGAACCTGGTTGAGATACTCCAGTACGCGCGAGCGCGCCCAGTAAGGATCGGTACCATCTTCGAAAATGACGTACACGTAGGAATCACCAAACTGCGAGAAACCGCGCACGGTTTTCGCACCCGGTACCGACAGCATGGTGGTGGTCAGCGGGTAGGTCACCTGATTTTCAACAATTTGCGGCGCCTGCCCCGGATAGCTGGTTTTGACGATCACCTGAACATCAGAGAGATCGGGCAGCGCATCAACCGGCGTATTGATGATGGTCCAGGTTCCCCAGACGCTAAGAAACAGCGCCCCCATCATCACCAGAAAACGGTTTGCCACCGAACGACGGATAATCCATTCAATCATTTATCATGTCCTCAGTGTGAATGGGTCGCCTGGGCTGGCATGGCGGCTGCATCTTGCGCCTTACTGTTCTGGGCGCGCATACGGTCCAGTGCGCCAGAGATATTCGCTTCGGAATCAATCAGGAACAGGCCACTGGACACCACTTTTTCGCCTTCGGTCAGGCCGGAGCTGATAGCCGTCAGCCCCTGGGATTCATGGAATACCGCAACCTGTTTCGGCACAAATCGGCCTTCGTTATCAACGGTGATGACCCGCTGCTCGGTACCCGTATCAATCAGTGCTTTAGACGGAATCAGCAGCATTGGCTCGCTTTGTGTTTTCAGTTGCAGGTAAGCATTCATCCCGGGCTTGAGCGCCTCGTCGGGGTTATCGACCTGTAAACGGAGCTGGAGCGTACGCGTGGTAGCATCAACGCTTGGTAAGATACTCCACTTGCTGATGGTGAAAGGCTTATCCGGCCAGGCGGGCACGGTGATGGTAAACTGCGAGGCATCTTTAATCAGCCAGGCGATAGATTCCGGGACCGACGCGCTAACCCATACCGGGTCCATACCCTGAATTTTCGCGACCACATTGTCTTTGGAAATATTCATACCGGTACGCAAATCGAATGCGGTGATCACCCCATCGATAGGCGCTTTCAGGGTAAAGCGAGTCTGAATTTTACGCGTCGATTTTAAGCGCTGGATATCTGCTTCAGGCATTCCAGCCAGACGTAATCTCTCCAGAATCCCTTCCACCTGCGTCGCGCTACCGCCCGTTTCACGCAGCAATAAATATTCGCTCTGCGCCTCAACCCAATCAGGAATAGTCAGGTCGATCAGCGGCGAACCCTTCTTAATTTTGTCCCCCACGGTCAGCGGGTAAACCTTCTCGATAAAGCCCGCAGAGCGTGCCTGGACAATAACAAACTGGTATTCGTTATAACTAACGTTGGCCGGGAAAGTTTGCGTGTAGTGCAGTGGTCCACGACGCACTGGCTCTGTTTTCAGCCCCAGGTTCTGGGTCTGTGTAGGATCGATGCGCACGCTAGGCGATGACGCGTTCGCGGTCTCTTCATCGGCATATTTCGGGATCAGATCCATATCCATAAACGGCGATTTACCCGGTTTATCAAAGCGCGTGTTCGGATACATGGGGTCATACCAGAACAACACTTTTCTGGCTTCTTTTTGCTGAACTGGCCCGGCTACAGACGATATTTTTACCGATGAATAATAAGTATAAACACCGACAGAAATAATCCCGCCGGCAATCATGCTACCGAGAATAAGCGCGGTATTTTTAATATTTAAAGACGCCATAGTGATTTCCATTGCGCGATAGTCTCACCCGCGTTCGCAAAAAACTCGGGCAAGAATAAAAGAGACCAGCGAGAACGTTATTTACTGATGTGAATATCGCGTAACACAGAGAGATTTCCCTGCTGAACAAACGTAAACGCGACCTTATCGCCTGGCTTAATATCATCAGCCTTCGTATCAGCAACCAGCGTAAAGCGCATCGTCATGGCCGGCCAGTTCACCGCTGGAATAGGGTCATGCTTAATCGTGATTTTTTTACTCTCCATATCAACAGCTTCAATCACCCCGTTAGCGCTAATGAGTTGTTCCTGTTGAGCCGCTGGCTGCATATTCATCATCTCGCCATGCTGATTTTCATTGGCCTGGGCGTTAAACATAACCACAGAGAAAAGGCTAAACAGTACGGCTTTGGCGGTAGTATTCATACATCATGCTCCTGAAAAGTTAATATTAAGGATTACTCCACCCAACCGCCGCCTAAGGCAGCAAACAGTTTAATTTCATTAACCTGTTGGGCGTAATTAAGATCGAGCAGCGATTGCCGCGTAGCGAATAAAGAACGTTCTGCGTCTAATACTTCGATATAGCTAACTGCGCCATTCTGATAAAGCGCTCTGGCGCGCTGTAGTGTGATTTGCAATGAATCCAGATAACGCTGCTGCCCACTAATTTGATCGGCAATGCTTTGGCGTAACACCAGTGCATCCGCCACTTCTTTAAACGCGTTCTGAATTTTTTGTTCGTAATTAACTACTGACTGTTGCTGGCGAATTTCTGCCAGGTCGAGATTGGACTGATTACGTCCGGCGTTGAAGATTGGAATATCTATTTTGGGGACAAAATTCCACATGCCGCTGGAGGCATTAAATAAATTGGAAAGATCGCTACTGCTACTGGACACGGAACTGGTCAACGTTATCGACGGAAAAAATGCCGCCCGCGCAGCACCGATATTGGCATTTGCCGCCAATAATCCGTGCTCAGCTTCCATAATATCCGGGCGCTGCAACAGTATTTGCGACGACAACGATGGCGGCAGCGTTACCGGTTTAATATCCCCACGGCTGCGCGCCTGGTCATCGGGTAATTTCCCGTATGTACCCAGCAACAGTTGCAGCGCGTTATTGGCCTGTGCCAACTCACCTTTACGCTTGGCAATTTCGCTACGCGTACTTTCAATCACACCGCGCGCTTGTTCCAACGCCAGTACGTTGGTGCTACCGGTTATCAGTTGCTTCTCTACAAAAGCATAAGAGCGCTGATAGTTTTGCAGCGTTTCTTCGGCAACTTGCAACTGCGCGTAAGCCAGACGCTGGTTGAAATAGCTTTGCGACACGTTGGAAATTAATAAGATATGCACCGCCCGACGCGCCTCTTCGCTGGCGAAGAAGTTCTGCCGTTCGGCTTCACTCATATTTTTAAGCCGCCCAAAGAAATCCAGGTCGAAACTGAGATTGAGTCCAGCTTCGAATTCACGATCGGTGCTGCTATCACCTTTTAATTTACCGCTGTAGGTACCGCTGGAGCCTGCCGTGATTTGCGGATAACGGTCAGCGTCCGTGACGCCATACTGCGCTCGCGCTTCCTGAACCTTCAGCGTCGCCATGCGTAAATCGCGGTTATTGATCAGCGCCTCACCAATCAACGCCTTCACCTGGTCGTCAACAAAAAAGGTTCGCCACCCCGTGTCCTGGTATTCACCAGGAGCCGACACCAGGGAATTCTGGCTTAAAGAAAATTGCTGTGGCACCGGCAAGGCCGGGCGCTGATAGTCCGGCGCCAATGAACAACCAGCGAGCACGAATATAGCGCTGAGAGTAAGAAGCTTAAATTTGCTCATAGTTCTTCTCGTCCTGACCGGACTGATGTCCCTAAAATAAGTAGGAATTTATAGTCTTGTACTTTAACGAAGTGACTCTGTTTAACCGGTGACAGGAAAATGACAATACTGTCATTTTCCCAATAACAGATTGCTATCCGATCCCGCTTCCCTAGAATTGAAAGTCCGCACAACCAGTGCGAGAAGGAGAATGCGATGAAGGTTTTGATAGTCGAAGATGAGAAAAAAACCGGTGAATACCTGACGAAAGGCCTGACGGAAGCGGGTTTTGTTGTGGATTTGGCGGATAACGGCCTGAACGGGTATCACCTGGCTATGACCGGCGATTACGACCTGCTCATACTCGACATCATGCTGCCGGATGTAAACGGCTGGGATATCGTGCGGATGCTGCGTTCCGCCAACAAAGGAATGCCCATTCTTCTCCTCACCGCACTGGGTACCATTGAACATCGGGTTAAAGGTCTGGAATTAGGTGCTGATGATTACCTGGTTAAACCGTTTGCCTTCGCCGAACTGCTGGCACGGGTCAGAACGCTGCTGCGCCGGGGCGCTGCGGTGATTGTTGAAAGCCAGTTTCAGGTCGCGGATTTAATGGTCGATCTGGTCAGCAGGAAAGTCACCCGCAGCGGTACGCGCATCACCCTGACCAGCAAAGAGTTTACGCTGCTTGAGTTTTTCCTGCGCCATCAGGGGGAAGTTTTACCCCGCTCACTGATCGCCTCCCAGGTCTGGGATATGAATTTTGACAGCGATACTAATGCCATCGACGTCGCCGTTAAGCGTCTGCGCGCCAAAATTGATAACGATTTTGAGCCGAAACTGATTCAGACCGTGCGCGGTGTGGGATATATGCTTGAGGTTCCTGATGACCAGTAAACGATGGCGGCGCCCTTTTTCACTGGCGACACGACTGACCTTTTTTATCAGCCTGGCGACAATTGCTTCATTTTTCGCCTTTGCATGGATAATGATCCACTCCGTGAAAGTCCACTTCGCCGAGCAGGACATCAACGATTTACAAGAGATTAGCGCCACGCTGGAGAGGATTATTAACCAACCCAACGAGCCAGAATCACGCCGCCTGGAAACGCTAAAAAATGTGGTGGCGGGTTATTCGAACGTCATTATTTCTCTGGAAGATAACAACCAAAAGGCCATTTTCCATTCGCCCAATGCGCCGGATCTCCGGCAGTTTATCGCCAGTGCAAGGCCGGATAAAAATGCTCATGCCAGCGATGTTTTTATTATCTCAGGCCCCACACTGCAAACCTCCAAACATATCCACGGACAGAAAACATCGTCTAACTGGCGAATGATTCGCCTGCCGGTAGGACAACTTGCCGATGGAAAACCAGCGTATACGCTGTATCTGGCATTATCGATCGACTTTCATCTGCACTATATTAACGATCTGAAAAACAAGCTGATTATGACAGCATCGCTGATTAGCATGATGATTGTTTTTATCGTGTTGTTCGCCGTATACAAAGGTCATGAACCGATTCGTAACGTCAGTCGTCGCATCCAAAATATCACCTCGAAAGATCTCGATGTACGCCTCGATCCGCAAGCTGTTCCTATTGAACTGGAACAACTGGTGAGTTCGTTTAATCATATGATCGAACGCATCGAAGACGTATTTAAACGCCAGTCGAACTTCTCAGCGGATATTGCCCATGAGATCCGCACGCCAATAACTAACCTCGTCACCCAAACGGAGATTGCGCTCAGCCAGACCCGCAGCCAAAAAGAGCTGGAAGATGTGCTGTATTCCAATCTCGAAGAGTTTGGCCGTATGTCGAAGATGGTGAGTGATATGCTGTTTCTGGCGCAGGCGGATAACAATCAGCTGATCCCAGAAAAAAAAGCGCTCAATCTGGCTGATGAGGTCGGTAAAGTGTTCGACTTTTTCGAAGCCTGGGCTGAAGAGCGTGAGGTTGGTTTACGGTTTGAAGGACGCGCATGCTGGGTTTCAGGCGACCCATTAATGTTACGCCGGGCAATGAGTAATCTGCTGTCAAATGCCATGCGCTATACGCCAAAAGGCGAGTCGGTAACCGTGCGGGTGAAAGAGGCGGATGGCCAGGTGCAGATAGTCGTTGAGAATCCCGGAAACCCCATTCCCCCGCAACATCTTCCGCGACTCTTTGACCGCTTTTATCGAGTGGACCCTTCACGACAGCGTAAGGGCGAAGGCAGCGGCATTGGTCTGGCGATTGTGAAATCAATTGTGACTGCCCATCAAGGAAAAGTCTCGGTGACTTCCGACCCTCATGCCACTCGCTTTATTCTGACGCTGCCCAAGCACGCGATTTAATTTATGGTGATGACGCTTATACCCGTCATCACCTGTTGTCTGACACAACCGTCATAATCCTGTCACGCCACTGACAGCCCCTATTAATTATACTTTCTTTCGTAAACCCAAACAGGAGAAATATGATGAATAAGATGTCCTCTTTTTTAGCTATCGCGTTTTTTATTTCAGCTGGCGTTAATGCGGCAGAAACACCCAAAATGCATCAGCAGGCCGCAATGGCTCATGAAATGATGAATAACAGCGACGCTCCTGCACATCAACAAATGGCACAAGCACACGCCGCGCAGGCAAATAATTCATCGTCAACATCAACCAATGCGCAATCATTTTCACAAATGAATGAACATGAAAAAGCGATGGTTGTTCACCAATCGGTAAACAACGGCCATTCATTTGCTCATGAGGTACAGGCCGAGCAGCACCGCGCGCAGATCTCCACTCAGGGGTAAAGACGAACTATATTGACAACGACATCCATAAATACGCGAAGTTTGAATATTGTGGACTACTCTCCCCACGCGGGCCTGTTTATATACAAGCCCGCGTCCCACTTCATCGTTAATGTCAATATTAATAACTCATTAAATCCTTCTTCTAAAAGTAAATACATCTTAGCTCTCTACCCGGATTGTATAAAATAAGTAAATAAACAGCTTATTATGTTGCGTATTACAGCATTCACCACCCCACCCTAATTATAAATTAGGATTCCCCCTGGTATGCTTCATTAATATTTAATGGGAGACTGCCGTCGTCGTAAACATGACAGTCAAAAAGTTCGCATTCCTATAAATAAATTTAATGATGATAGTGAGTAAAAAATGAATAAACGTCTGCTAACCCTCCTTGTCCTTGGCCTGACAACTGCCACAACAGCATGTGCAATTACCCCGGCAATGCAGAAAAAGTATGAACGTTCAGGTTGTACGCAGATGAGTGAACTCAATGGCTGCGATGTGAATAAATCCTATCAGTGGAACCGCGATCATGGCTTTATTGAGAACAGTAACGGCCAGCAGAATCGTCATCATCATGGTGAAAAACAGCAAAATACCACTAACACGGATAACCACGATAATGCCGGTATTGATGGCAAATTCAGCGGAAATTACATAGCCAAATTTGCCAGTGGTCAACGCAGCGTTGATATTCACGTCGAAGATTCCGGCGTTTACGTCAATGGTAATGAAGTGCGTGACGTAAATACCTATAAGGATACGATGACCTTCCGCGTCGGTTATGCCACTTACACCATTAAAACAAATGGTCACGGTAGCTGGAATGACAGCGATGCAGGAAACGCAGGCAAAATTGTGCGTGAATAACGGATAACGCTAAAGAGCGCTGCGATCACAGCGCTCTCAAAAGCGATGCATTACAGTATGCCGTTTTAATACGGGAGTCAGGCATGGCTTTAACCCTCACAGTGCTGCTTGAAAACCGACGCGCTGCTGGCGCAGAAAAATCAATACTGGCCAAGCCTGGATTAAGTCTGTTAGTTCAGGATGAAACAACCACAATATTGTTTGATACCGGGCCGGACGGCAGCTTCATGCATAACGCTGCACAAATGGGCGTGGACCTGACCCAATTAACCGCCGTAGTGCTGTCGCACGGTCATTATGATCACTGCGGCGGCGTGCCGTGGCTTGCGGATAACAGCCGTATCATTTGCCATCCTCAACTGGCCTGCGAGCGTTACGCATCGATAACGGTTGCGGGAATACCACGAAAAATTAAAAAACTCTCGCGTGATAACAACTACTCTCGATTCATAATGGAATACACCCGCGAGCCGCTGGCTATCAGCGATCGTTTTTTGTGGTCCGGGGAAATCAGTGTCCCCACGCCACAGTCCTATGGCGTGATTAGCGAGAAAACACTCCAGCCAGATTACATCAGTGACGAAGGCGTATTGATCTATAAATCTGCACGCGGGTTAGTCATCATTACCGGTTGCGGGCATCGGGGAATAGAGAACATCGTACGCCATTGCCAGAAAATCACCGGGGTTACCAAAATTCACGCCCTGATCGGTGGCTTTCATTTACGCGCCGCCTCCCCCGCTAAGCTATGGCGGACCCGACAATTTATTCAGCAACAGCAACCCGAAAAACTGCTCGGCTGTCATTGCACCGGTTCGTGGGGGCGATTGTGGCTACCGGGAACTGACGCCCCGGCAACGGGAGATGTGATAGTGCTGGCTGAGTAACAACAGTAAAACGTTGCCCAAACAGCAATAAAAAACGGGAGCCTTACGGCCCCCGTTTATCAGTCATCATTACATGGTGACAATTGCTGGCTCATCAAAGACGGTGAGTTTTGGCGCTTCACCGGTGTATTTTTCTGCGTATACCAGGCTGGTATTCCCGGCACAGCCGTTCGCCAGTCTTGAAGTCGGGATATCCGCCGTCAGCACGTTCGCGCCGCCATTTTTACAGATACCGTTTTCAATATCCGGCCATGCGCCTTCATGAATACAGATGATGCCCGGTTTGATGCCGTCGCTGACGTGCGCCCCAACCAGAACCTGTCCACGAGCATTCCATACGCGGACCAGATCGCCCTCGGCAATCCCTCTGGCTTTTGCGTCATCCGGATGAATCGTCACCGGTTCACGATTGGCAATTGCGTACTCTTTACGTAGCGACGCGTAGTTCAGCTGGCTATGCAGACGATGTGCCGGGTGCGCCGTCAGTAGCTGCAGCTGATCTTTATCCGCAGTTCCTTTCCATTCATCCGGTTCAATCCAGGACGCATGCGGCGGACAGTCTTTATACTGATAGCCTTCAATCGTTTTCGAGTAGATTTCTATCTTGCCGCTCGGCGTTCCGAGTGCGTTCATCACCGGATCGCTGCGGAAATCCGCGTAGCGCACATATTTGTTATTCTTTTCATTCTCACGCATTTCGATCAGTTTATTCTGCTGCCAGAACGCGTTGAACTGAGGCATGGCGACACGCTGGGCGCGGGCGGCTTTTTGCGCGACGTCATAGAACTGCTTCAGCCACGCCATTTCGTCTTTGCCTTCGGTGTAGACAGCTTTCCCCCCCGGCTTGAGCATCTCAGCCAGATCGGCAAATACGTCAAAATCACTACGCGCTTCAAACTGCGGCTCAATGACCTGCTTCATCGGTACCAGATGCTGGTTACTGTAATCACCGGTCATGGTCAGATCGTTACGCTCAAACGAGGTGGTGATTGGCAGAACGATATCGGCGTGTTTGGCCGCAGCGGTCCAGTAGCATTCAGAGATGACAACCAGTTCAGGCTTCTGCCAGGCTTTGATTAAGCGGTTGGTATCCTGATGATGGGTAAAGTTAGCGCCGCCCGCCCACCAGATCATTTTGATATCCGGGAAGGTTTGCTCTTTACCGTTATGTTGATATTTGCCGCCTGGGTTTTCCAGCGCTTCGACAATTCGCGCTACCGGCAGGCTGGTCACCGCATCGGAAACCGCCCAGTCATTACCTGCCGATGACCCACCCTCAATTTTGGCGGAGATCGCCGGTAAGACCCCACCGATGCGCGTTGGATTACCGCCGTTGGAATAGTGATAAGAGAACCCGAAGCCGCCGCCTTCGGTACCAATTTGCCCCAGCATCGCCGCCAGAGTCACCAGCATCCAGTGTTTTTGCTCACCGTATTGCTGGCGCTGAATCCCCCAACCTGCCATGAGCATGGTTTTGTTGCTGGAGAAAATTTCCGCCAGCTTTTCCAGTTGCTCAGCAGGCACGCCACACACGCCAGATGCCCATTCGGCGGTTTTCTCTACTTTATCGCTCTTGCCGAGCAGGTACTCTTCAAACTGCGGATATCCGGTGGTGTATTTTTCCAGGAAGGCTTTGTCGTGAAGGTTTTTCTTCACCAGCGTATGGGCGATCCCTAACATCATTGCCACATCGGTCCCCATATGTGGCGCAATCCAGGTCGCATTATCACCAAAGAACTCGATGGTTTCAGAACGCATCGGATCGATGGCGATGACGCTTTTCCCTGATTTCTTCAGCAGATTAAAGTATTCGATCCCTTGTTCATCCGTGCTGCTCCAGGCAATCTTAAGGGTGTTGAGCGGGTTCATCCCCCACAGCACCACGACCTGACTGTGCTCAAGCACCATCGGCCAGGTGGTTTGCTGCTCATAAACCTCAACCGATCCCACAACATAAGGCATGATCACCTGCGCGGCACCGGTTGAATAATCTCCGGTATGCCCAGCGTAGCCACCGGCCATGCTCATATAGCGTTGCAGTAAGGTTTGCGCCTTATGCAGAACGCCGCTGGATCGCCAGCCATAAGAACCGGCAAATATCGAAGCCGGACCATAGCTGCTGCGGATCCGGCTGTGCTGTTCATGAATGAGCTTCAGCGCTTGCTCCCAGCTGACCCGCACGAAGGGATCGTTACCGCGCTTGCCATCCGCTTTACCCGGGTTTTCCAGATAGCTTTTGCGCACCATCGGATACTTAACGCGGATATTGGTATGAACCTGATCTGGCGCGGTTTGCTGTAATGAGTTCGGCACCGTTTTCGGCAACGCGCCTTTTGAGGAAACCACTTTTCCGTCTTTTACTTCCACGTATACCGCACCCCAACGTGCTGCCGTCAGGATTGCTCCGCCATTCTGGCCTTCGGCCCAGGCTGGCATTGGGATCACCGAAGAAATCGCCATTGTCCCGGTTGCCGCGCCAGCCGTCTTAATAAAGTCACGTCTTGTGAGTTTCATGATTTCTCCTGATTGATCGCTTATTTATTCATGTCTTTAGCGTTGTACTGGAAGTAACGGCTCAGGATATCCAGTTCGGTTTCACTGATATTGGTGCGAGCGCCCATCCCTTTGGCTACTGAAGGCCAGGCGTTGAGCGTGAAGTGATTCGCCGGAATTGGCGCATGACAGCCCGCGCAGTAAACATTGTCGAGTTTGCGCGCGTAATCCCACATAGGTTCACGGCTGGCGAGTGCGGAACCGCTCCATTCGCCCTGCAGCACGACATCTCGCCACGCATTGCCGTAGTCATCTTTTTTCCAGTCGGAGAGGATCTTCAGCGACTGTTGACCTTTTTCACTCAGGCTGGCAAGAATCAAACGCTGCCCTGCTGCGTAGTAAATAACCTGTTCACTTCCTTGCATCTGGCTACCGCGAATCTCGACCAGTCGCGCATTGTCCGTTATTTTCAGGACCTGCATTTTGGTTGCCGGGTAAACAGTTCCCAGATCGCCCAACGCGGTGTTGCTTACAGCATAAAGTTCAGTTGCTGAAGCTGGGGTGGAGGCTGACTGCGCTTCAAGTCCTTTAAGCGCACTGTCATCCATTTTTATTTCAGGTGGGAAATGGGCGACGCCTTTATGGCAATCAATACAGGTTTGCTTTTCCGCGATGCCCATTTTGTGCATCTTCTGAGCATCCGCGCTTTGTGCGGCAAGATCCATGGCGTCCATACTGTGGCAGCTACGGCAGGTCGCAGAATCATTAGCCTTGAGCTGTGCCCAAACGGTTTGCGCCATCTCCAGACGGTGTTCTTCAAATTTTTCCGGGGTATCGATTTTTTTGGTTATGAACTGATGATAAACATCTTTTGAGGCCCGCAGCTTAGCCACCAGAAAATCCAGACCGCCCTCCGGGATATGACAGTCCGCGCACTCTGCGCGAATGCCTTTCTGATTCTGGAAGTGAACCGAGCCGGTATATTCTTCGTAGGACGCCTGCATCGTATGGCAAGACAAACAGAATTCTGTACTCGAGGTTTTATGTAATGTCCATTGCCCCGCCAAAACAATAACTGCGCCAAGAACAATGCACAGCAGCATCGTCCATAGGATAGTTTTATTTATTTTTCTCATCTTTTATTTCCATCAGACGAATACCCTTTTAGAGGTAGACAATAAATATCCTAAAGCAGCTATTTATTGATATTCATCAAGCAAAGAGAGAAATAAGAATCAGCCAATGGGTAAGTTTGAAGGGGCTCGCATAATTAGTGAGAATGAAATGTAAATATCAAATTTCGTTTAAAATTAGAGTTTTATTCTACTTGCAAGGTTTGATTATCCATTAACCACACAAACTTCAGAATAAAAATTCTATAAACAGTAAAAGTCGCTGAAGTTAATCCCGCGTTAACACTCGCTATATAATTAAATATACAATGAAAGCATATAAAAAAGAACCCTTTTCTATTTTGCGATTACACGTATTAATGAAGATACCTGTCTTACTATTTCGCTCACATATACATTACGGCCAGACATACGACACACACACATTTCATTGGCCCGCACTGATGCACACATCCTTGATCTGGTCACTTATTATACAGAAACAACTTTCGCTACACTCAGGGTAGAGGTAAAACAAACAGGAGGTAGTGAATATGTATCGCTCAATTCTGGTGCCCATTGATATCTCTGAAGCCGATCTCACTCGTCATGTTGTGCCGCAGGTCCAGGCGCATGCCAAAACCGCGAAGGTCCACTTTTTAGCAGTTATTCCTACCGTTCCGTTCTATGCCTCGCTGGGACTGGCCTACTCTACCGAATTTCCGGACAGAAGTGGTCTGCAGGCCAAGGCCAGCGAAAAACTCGAAGAGATTATTAAGCAGTTCAATATTCCTGCCGGCAGGACTCAGACCCACGTTGTTTACGGCCCGCCGAAGGATCAGATCCTCAAGCTGGCGGAGGCGGTTGACGCCGAGCTTATCGTCATCGCCTCACACAAGCCGGGGTTTAGCACTTATTTACTGGGTTCAACGGCGGCAGCCGTAGTCCGCCACGCGAAATGCCCGGTGCTGGTTGTGCGGTGATAAGGTTAAAACGGGAGCGAATGTGCTCCCGTTTTTCTATGGCTCAGGCCATCACTCAGTTCTGATGATCCAGCCTGACAAATGCCAGCAGTAGCTGGCTCAACACACCGTAGAAACCAAAGTCATCATATCGGCGGCATTTAGCGGTGAACTCCGGTAACCAGCGTAACAGCCCCTCCAGCGTTTCTCTGCGCAACGCATCAATACGCTGACGGCTACCCCCTGGCTCACCAAGAGAAAAATGCAGATGACTCAGCAATTCGATAAAAATCGCCAGATGATCGGCTGATTCGCTAAACGTATCGCTTACCTGCATGCCCGCATCAGATAACAGTTGTTTAATGACCCCGTAGTTTGGCCCTTCTTCAAGATGAGCCGACGCATAGGGTAACGCGGCGTGTTTATCCGACATCAGGAACAGGCTGCAAAAATCAGCCGCCAGTTCCAGGGTAGCGTCTTCACGTACCTTGAGCGCGGCAATTTTCGCTTCCAGCAAAAGAACATCCGCCTCAAGCGACGGTTCACCTTTGAGTACGGTGAACCACTCAGTCATTTCGCTGGACTGCAATTGCGCTAATCCCTCACCGTCACGCTCCCGGGAAAACATTTGCGCCAACCATGCATAAACACAGGCCATCTGTTCTGTCGTCAGGGAGGTGTGTTTCATCATGACGTCACCTTCTGTGCCGGGACATATTCACACTGCGCCACCATTTTTATCGGGCCGCTGAACGCCGTCACGTTATCCACCTTACCGGTATATTTCTCAATTTCCACCAGCGTAGTATGCGCACTGGTCGCCTGCGCCAGCTGAGACGTGCCGATATCTAGGGTTAACACGTTCGGATTGCCGTATTTACACAGCGCTCCGATTTCTCCGCCGTTATCAGGATCGTACCAGGCACCTTCATGGATGCGCGCCACGCCCGGCGAGTAGAGATCGGAGACAACCGCTCCGGCCAGCACTTGTCCACGCGCGTTAAATACACGAACTATATCGCCGTTGCGGATCCCCCTGGCGCTGGCATCCTGCGGGTTAATAAACACCGGTTCTTTGCCACCTACCGCGTAATGCTTACGCAGCGCTTCGGACTCGCAGAGCTGTGAATGCAGACGGAAATCCGGGTGGACGGATTGCAGATGCAGCGGCCAACGTTGCGATCCAGGCCCACCGTGTGAACGTTCGATTTTCTCAAACCACATCGGATGCCCCTGGCAATCGTCATACTGCATATCGGCAATAGTTTTCGAATAGATCTCGATCAAACCGCTCGGCGTCCCCAGCGGTTCAAGGTCGGGATCTTCGCGGAAGGCCTGATGACGGACAAACATCTGCGGATGTTCGAATTCAACGTACTCTTGCTGATTCCAGAAAACGTCGAAAGCCGGGAGATGGACGCCGCGCCCTTTCCCCTGCTGGCTACCTTCCTGCCAGATCCGTTTTAACCAACCCATCTCATCCAGCCCTTCGGTGAAGGCTTCTTCACGATTAAAGCGGCGGCAAAGATCGCGGAAAATATCGAAATCATTACGCGCTTCAAACTGCGGCTGCACCAGCTGCTTCATAGCGATAATGCCGCGGTTGGAGTGGTTGCCATATTGGTCGAGATCGTTACGTTCAAACTGGGTCGTCGCCGGCAATACGATATCAGCGAATCGACAGGTCGAGGTCCACTGATTGTCGATGGCGATAACGGTTTCCAGCTTCCGCCAGCCCTCAATAATACGGTTGATCTGCTGGTGACGATGGAACGGATTGGTCCCGGCAAAAACGCACATCTTCAACGGTGGCAGCTTGACGGTTTTACCGTTCCAGTTAATGCTCTTGCCCGGCTCCAGAATCGCATCGATAAAACGCGCGATTGGAATGGTACTGCTGTAGCCCTTATAATCGGTGCTGTCATGTACCGGTGGAACGGTGGTAGAACCAGAAAATCCGCTCAGGATAACGCCTTTACGACCTGGGGTGCCCGCGCCGTTGTAATGCCAGCCAAAGCCAAATCCCCCCCCGGGTAAGCCAATTTGCCCAAGCATTGAGGCCAGCACTACGATCATCCACGCCCACTGTTCCCCATGCTGCATACGCTGCACGCACCAGCCAGCAATAATTTGCGTTCTGCCCCCCGCCATCTGCCGAGCCAGTTCACGGATTGCCTCAGCATCAATCCCGCAGATTTTTTCCGCCCACTGAGCATCTTTAGGCTGTCCGTCACTTTCTCCCAGCAGATAAGGCAGAAATTGCTCAAACCCAACGCAGTAGTTCTCGAGGAAATGCTTATCGTAGAGCTTCTCGGTATACAGCGTGTGTGCCAGCGCCAGCTGTAGTGGCACATCAGCCTGCGGGTTTACGGCGATGTGCTTAACCTTGTCGCGGCCCAGGTAGTCATGAGTCGAGGTGACGACCGGGTCAACGCTGATGACCGAAATCTCGCCCCGCGCCACTTTATCCTTCAGTTGCTCGTAGTATTCGTAGACATCATGATCCGGGCACCACCAGTTCGCCTGCTGGTTTTTGATGAGGTCAGAACCCCACAGCACAATGGTTTTGCTGTTTTCGAGTACCAGTGGCCAGGAGGTCTGCTGTTCATATACCTCCATTGAACCCACCACGCGCGGCAGAATGACCTGAGCGGCACCGGTGGAATAGTCGCCCCCCGTACTCACGCTGTTGCCATGCAGCGCAATGGCACGCGCCAGCATCCCGGAAGCATTGTGGAACATCCCGGTCGATTGCCAGCCGCTGGCCGTTAGCAGCGCGCTCGGACCATAAGTCTTCTGAATGCGCTCCAGCTCCTGATAGAAGAAATCCAGCGCTTCATCCCACGAAACGCGCACAAAGCGGTTATCTCCACGTTGTGAGGTATCGCTCTGATGGCGTTTACGCAACCAGTCCACGCGGACCATCGGGTAGCGAATACGCGCTCCACCGTGTACGTGATCCGGGAGTCCGGCGATCATTTTTGACGGGTATTTATCGCGCTCGAACGGCCTGGCTTCAATGAAACGACCGTCAACCACGGTGGCACGAATCGCCCCCCAGTGAGAACCGGTCAGAATCCCCTCTTTGACGCCTGCCCCCTGCACCTCTGCGGCATTAGCGCTACGCGGCGTGAGCAGCGAAGGCCCTAACATACCAGCTACGGTCAAGCCGCCCAGTTGCAGCAAAAAACGTCGGCGCGATGCCTGAAAGAGATCGTTATTTTTCATTGCTTTCTCCCTTATCGCCATGCGGCTTATCCGTAGTGTCAGAGGCATTCATTTGCAGATATTTCAGCAAGGTACGTTCTTCACGTTTATCCAGACTGGTAAATCCAATCATGCCGTTCAACGTGCCAATCCAACCGTTAGCATCAAAGTGTTCTTTCTCTGGTGCACCGTGGCATTGGTTACAGGTTCCGTTATAGAGCGAGTCGGCATAAGCCCAGATAGGTTTGATATCGTTGACCATATCGCCCTTCTGCATCCAGGCAGTGGCCTGCAATTTACTCCATGGCGTATTCGTTTCCGCAACGGTGGTTTGCTCCAGCGTCTTCACGTGCTGCTGGATGTCGCCACGAATGGAAGCCACAAAAATGCGCTTGCCAGGCAGTTGCGCCAACACGCGCTGACGCCCATTACTCTCGGTCCAGCCCACAATTTCAATTTGCAGCCAGTCACCGTCACGCTTTAACACTTTCACTTCAGAAGCGGGCAGCAGTGAGCCTGCAGGTTCTTTATCACCTTTGGCGGCATAAATAGGTTTGATGTCCAGAGAGTAGAGCGTCTCGCCATCGTCGTTCGCCCTGGCGCGTAACTCATCAAACTGCTTGCGGAAACCGCTGCTCATATCGGGAAGCTGGTGCGCAATACCTTTATGGCAGTCGATACAGGATTGGTTGTCCTTGGCCGCAATCTTCATCTGGCGCGCAGCTTCAGGATGTTGTTTCGCGTGGTCCATCGCATCATAGTCATGACAAGAACGACAGGTCGCGGAGTTGTTTTCCTTCATTCGCGCCCATTCGCGCTCCGCCAGCTCAGCGCGTTTGGCTTCGAATTTCTCTGGAGTATCAATAGAGTGGGCAACAAAGGTTTGGTAAATATCGTTGCTGGCCTCCAGCTTACGTTTCACCATGCCTGGAATATCGGATGGAATGTGGCAGTCATGACATTCTGCGCGCACCCCGGAGGCATTCTGAAAATGCGCAGACTGTTTATATTCTTCGTAGACCGGCTGCATACTGTGGCAGCTCACGCAAAACTCGGTAGAACTCGTTAATTTAATACCAACGTGCGGCAAGACGATCAGCGCAATACCGACCACAATCCCGATAACGACCAGCGCCAACACTGACCAACGTGCGCTCGGTCTGAGCAGCGCCCTCCATAGTTTCCGCATAATAGCCCCTGTAATCTTATGGTTTAGTTACAGAGGATCTTATTTCTCAAATGTGAACAGCAACACTGGTCAGGATGAATGGCTTACGGCACAATGTGAACAGATATGAACAGAAAGAGAACGCCATCAAGATGCCGCATCACATTGTCATTGTTGAAGATGAACCCGTCACCCAGGCGAGGTTACAGGCATATTTTGAACAGGAAGGCTATCATGTCTCTGTCACCGCCAGCGGAGCTGGTCTGCGTGAAATCATGTCACAACATCCTGTCGATCTCATTCTGTTGGATATCAACCTCCCGGACGAAAATGGCTTAATGCTGACCCGCGCCCTGCGCGAACGCTCAACGGTGGGGATCATTCTGGTGACAGGTCGTAGCGATCAAATTGACCGGATCGTTGGCCTGGAAATGGGCGCTGATGATTATGTCACCAAGCCGCTGGAGCTACGTGAACTGGTGGTTCGGGTTAAAAATTTGCTCTGGCGTATCGATCTTGCCCGCCAGGCACAGCCGGAGACCAAAGATAACTGCTATCAGTTTGCCGGATACTGTCTGAATGTCTCCCGGCATACCCTGGAGCTGGGCGATGAGACGATCAAACTCACCCGCGCCGAGTATGAAATGCTCGTCGCCTTTGTCACCAATCCGGGGGAAATTCTCAGCCGCGAACGTTTACTGCGTATGCTTTCGGCACGACGGGTAGACAATCCAGACTTACGCACCGTAGATGTACTGATCCGCCGTTTGCGCCACAAGCTACGGGCTGATTTACTGGTGACACAGCACGGCGAAGGTTATTTTTTAGCGGCCGACGTGTACTGATACAGATAAACCGGACGGAACCCGCCAGGAGACAGCGAGCGTTGAACATGCTGGCTGTCGGCATTTTTAGGGGTGAGCACCAGGATCGGCGGACTGATATTTTCCGGTACCGGTTGCCCTTGTAGCACCCTGATCGCCTGTTGAATCGCCAGTTCACCTTGCCAGACCATCTGATCGCTGGCAGCCATAATGATTCTTTCGCGTTTAAGTCCGCGATACACCTGATGCGACAGGTAAAAAGAGACCACGGTTAGCGGCGTCCCCGGATTCCGCTTCTCTCCCATCGCCGCTTCCGCAGCAATTGCCGTACCGGCAACCACATCGACATCCGGGTGACGCTCAAGCATCTCCTGCAACAGGTTGCGCTGAACTTCAATATCATTATCCCCCAACGCCACATCCACGATGTTCACCTGACTACCGGCAATCGCCTGACGGAATCCTGCCACCATTTCGCGGCTGCCTCCGGCGTCATCAGGTCCTGGCAATAGCAGAACCTTTAACGGTTTTCCGCCGCTCCACTTGACCAGATAGCGGCCCGGCTGATACCCCATCTGGAACCACGGAACACCGACCCGTGCTTTCACCGTCGGATCGTCTATCGCATTCACTACCTCAATGACCGGCAACGCGCCTACCTGCGCGGAAAGATCCGGGAAAGTCGTCGTGCTGCTACCCAGCAATATGGCATCTGCTCCCCATTGCTGGCACTGGGCGATTTGTGTTTTTTGCGTGGAGAACTGACGATACCCTCCCGCCTCTAACACCTTCAGACTTACTCCGTATTTTCTCGCCGCCTCAAGCATGCCGTAATTCACGGAAAGCCAATAGGAGTCTTTCAGGCTGGGATACAGCGCGCAAAGTTTCCAGACTTTGTTTGCAGTAACGTCCGATTGCACCTCCGGGACTGCCTGCTGCGTATCCTGCCAGCGCAGCAATGCGGACCCGGCCGCATAACTCAAACCGGGAAAAAGCGTGATTAACAGGAAAACCAATACGCGCATGATAGCCTCAACATTGATAAGGCTTTATCCTAGTTGCTTTCCTCTTTTGGACTCAACCTTTTTAATCTGTGGCGACCAGACAGTGAATTTATCTCTGACCAAACGACTGTGGATAGGCTTTGCGCTGATGGCGGCACTGACTCTCATCAGTACGCTGACAGGCTGGTATAACCTGCGTTTTGTCAGCCAGGTTGAGCAGGCCAATACCCAGGCGCTAATTCCAACCATGGATATGGCACGCCAGCTCAGCGAAGCCAGCGCCTGGGAACTGTTTTCCGCACAAAATCTGACCACCGCAGACAATGAAAATATGTGGCTGGCTCAGGGGAGAATGCTAACCGCCCAGAGTCTGAAAATAACCACATTACTCAAAACCCTTCGTGAACAGGGCTTTGATACTTCTGCCATTGAACAGCAGGAGAAAGAAATCGCCCGGTCGTTAAGCCATCAGGGGGAGATGGTTGGCGAACGCCTGAAATTACGTGCTCAACAGCAACAACTCAGCCAGCAAATTATTGAGGCCACCGCTGACGTTGCCGAAATGGCACGCGGTCAGGCCAGTAATGCCGCCACGTCGGCGGGAGCGACACAGGCCAGCATTTATGATTTGATTGAGAGCCATCAGGGGCAGGCCGCTGAACACGCGCTGGACAGGCTCATCGATATCGATCTGGAATATTATAACCAGATGAATGAACTGCGCCTGAGTGCGCTACGCGTGCAGCAAATGGTGATGAATCTGGGGAATAACCAGGCGCAGAATAACCTGGCTGCGCTGGAAAACCAGTTGAATGCCGCCGTCAGAGTACTTCAGCGCCGACAAATACGTATTGAAGATCCCGTGGTGCGCACTCAGGTGGCCAACACCGTCAATACGATTAGCCGTTATGTTGAGCTGCTGTCCCTGTATCGCCAGGATAATGACATCACGACCCAATTGCAGATCTTATCGCAGAATAATATCGAGCAATTTACCCGTTTCAGTAGCGAAGTCAGCCAGTTGGTGGAAATCATCGGCCAGCGTAATCAAAGCGGACTGGCACATCTCAAACAGGCCAGCCAGCGCGGGCAACACTTGCTGCTGCTGTTAGGTGGCGTGTCATTATGTTTGCTGATTCTTATACTTTGGCGTGTGGTTTATCGCTCAGTCACTCGACCACTGGCACAGCAAACCCAGGCGTTACAGCGTCTGCTTGAGGGGGATATTGACTCCCCATTCCCGGAAACCGCAGGCGTTCGTGAACTGGATACCATCGGGCGGTTGATGGATGCCTTTCGCGGCAGTGTTCACGCCCTCAATAGCCATCGCGAACATCTGGCTGCACAGGTTAAAGCTCGCACCGCCGAGCTGCGTTCTATGGTATCTGAACACCGACAAGCCCGTGCAGAAGCTGAAAAAGCTAACCAGGCAAAATCGGCGTTTCTTGCCGCCATGAGCCATGAAATACGCACCCCGCTGTATGGTATCCTCGGCACTGCGCAGTTACTCTCAGACAATCCCTCCCTGGCACAGCATCGGGAAAATCTACGCGCAATCACCGACTCGGGCGAGTCTTTGCTGACCATCCTCAACGATATCCTGGACTATTCCGCCATCGAAGCCGGTGGAAAAAATGTGGCGATAGGCGATGAGCCTTTTGAACCCAAACCCTTGCTGGAAAGTACGCTTCAACTCATGAACAGCCGTGTTGCTGGTCGCCCTGTCGTGCTGGTTGCGGATTTTGCCGATGACGTTCCCGCTTCCCTGCGTGGTGATCCGCGCCGCATCCGGCAAATCATTACTAATTTATTAAACAACGCACTACGCTTTACCGATCGGGGACGCATCATCCTGCGTAGCCGATGTGAGGGCAAAAACTGGTACATCGAGGTTGAAGATACAGGATGTGGAATTGACCCTGCCCGCCAGCACGATATTTTTCAGCCGTTTGTTCAGGTAAGCAGTAAACGAGGTGGAACCGGACTCGGACTAACCATCAGCGCCAGTCTTGCCCAGGCAATGCAGGGAGAGCTGAGCGTCACCAGCACACCCGGCGTCGGGAGTTGTTTCCAGCTGCGTCTGCCATTGCGGGCAACCACGATGCCCATCATGAAACCCGCACAACGCTCCATATCTTTACAGGGCTTACGCTTATTGCTTATCGAGGATAATCCTCTTACACAACGTATCAGTACTGAAATGCTCATCCTCAATGGCGCACAGGTTACTGCTGCCAGCAGTGCCGCTGAGGCGCTAAAAATATTGCAGGAAGATACACGCTACGATGCAGCTCTGGTTGATTTCGATCTTCCTGATATCGACGGGATCACGCTGGCACAGCAGTTAGCCCACGACTATCCGGCACTTAGCTTGATCGGCTTTAGCGCGCACGTCATCGACGAAACGCTAAGCCAAAGAACCAGCACCCTGTTCCTTGGCATTATTCAAAAACCAGTCCCCCGGGATGAACTCAGTCGACTTATTACGCATTATCTGCACGGTAGTGCGACTCTCCCGCTTGCATCAGAAAATGACAACAAACGGTTAGATTTTCAGCAATTGGCTGGAGATATCCAGGTTATGGGGTGGCAAAAGGTGCACGAATGGTTAGCGCTCTTTAAGCAACACACTCTTCCTGTATTAGATGAGATTGACGCTGCCCGCGCAGCACATGACGACGAGCGGATAAAACGTCTGACGCATCAGCTAAAAAGCAGCTGCGCCAGCATGGGAATGCGCTCAGCCAGCACGATGTGTGCAGCACTTGAACAGCAGCCGTTGGGTGATTTTTCACTCAGAGAGGAGATCCAACAAAGTCTTTATGAGGTAGAACGTTGGCTGGAAAAAGAAAAACCGTCCCGCGCGTAACGGTACGTTGAAGCTGAGCATAGGGACTAACTTTAAATGGTACGCCCTGTAGGATTCGAACCTACGACCTACGGCTTAGAAGGCCGTTGCTCTATCCAACTGAGCTAAGGGCGCATTGCGAAGTGATTACTTCATGCAGATGAAACGCGTGAATTATACGGTCAGCGCCTGCTGAGTCAATGCCTTTTGTTTCAGTTGCTGGCGAAGTGAACGAATGTTGATTTTTTCTGCTTGTTCAAGGGTATCCAGGAAATCGCCTGGTAACAACTCAGCCCACGAAACGCCAGATTTAGGGATACATGTATTTAGAATATTTATGATTTTGCTTAACATTCCCTTACCCCTCCAGCGGTTCAGGAACTCTTTAATGTTAAGTATCGCCATCAAGGAAGAAAACAGTCACTTCGAACATGGACTAAAAATTATCATCTCCCATTTGGCAAATCAGTGGCATCAGGAGATTTGCTTTTTGCCTGTCGAGGATATTGATCGCGCTGACATCGCGTTTATTTCCCTGGATGAAGATTGGCTCAGCGCCGATTGCTATCAGATTCCGGTCCATACCCGCCGCCAACACCGGGTTGTCATCTGCAACAGAAACGATAAAGATAAGCTGATGTTCCGGCCCTGCCTGTACATGTTGCCACTGATCTATCGGGAAGATGACGTTGAGGAAATGACTAAAAAATTAGTCCTCATCCTGCAAAAACGTGCGCTGCGCAACAACGTGCCCGCAACTATCTGCCATTACTGCACCACTCGCAACTTTTCTATCGAAGAACGTCAGTTCTTAATGTTTCTCGCCAGCGGCTATACCTTAGCCGAAACGGCTCACTTGCTCTCGGTAAGCGAAATTCAGGCTAAAGCCACCCGTCGCAGCATTATGAAAAAGCTGCATGTGAAAAACGATCAGCAATTCTTAAGATACATCCGGGCGCATCTGAACTTTCTACAAAATTAGGTGGCATCTCTCTGCCTGATTTTTTATTGAGAAAAATCTCATCACCAATTAAGTATCGGCACCTACTGTACCTATCTCCATGCTGCCAGAATAATCCTGGCTTACTATTTCCGGGGTAACAGAAAGACACACCCGGTAATATTTTATCTAATCCCATAGAGAGGTTGAACTGGATAAAACGACTTTTTGGGAATTGAGTAAGACATCAGAAAACTTCCGGCAGATTATTCTGATGGGATACGCAATTGCCAGTCTGATGATTGCTGAAGCATTGAAACCCAACAGCACAAGGAAGCTCGCCTTTACGCTGGAGAAAATTTGGGTCAGGGATGTTTATAGCCAGCAATTTATCCAGACCTGCCGCAACAGAAATGGAATGGAAAAGGATGCACAGCGCAAAACGCCGGGATCGACATCGCCGTATACGAAACACTAACTGTACCTGGCAATATCCTCACTACACATCACAGGTATTTGACCAACTTGAGTATCTGACGCAAAAACTCGAATACACATTACCGAGTGACACTATATCTCAGGCGATTATTACGACAGATTACTATCTGGCCTATGCGCTGGGTCGACATTTATTTTCAGGAGCACGTACCGCGATCTTCCAGACCATTGAATCGGCCAAAATCAGCCTGCGAGAGTCGGTAATTAGTCAGTTAGTGGTTGATATGGAAGGTTTAACAATCTCTTATTTTGATGTTCTGGAGTATCTGCGCCAGCTAATTAAACCGCGGAATAACATCCAAATCTTCATATTACTTTCCCGCCACGATGAAGACCTAATCCCTTTTATTTCTCTGTCCGGTCCATTTTATATCTTGTCACGTAGCCTGCGCCTCCCGGAGATGCGCCGCGCTTTATTGTCGCCAGTCCTTAACTATATTCACTCCAGGCACATAAACCAGCTCGATTGGGAGATGGTGGAATTACTCTTACAAGGTAACTCCTTAAAAGAGATTGCTTTGTTACAAGCTCGCCCCTACCACCGTATCATCTATCGCCTGAACCAGCTGATTGCGCGTCTGGGCTTAGCAAACCGGCAGCGTTTTTTGCACCTGATACATCGCCTCAGCGTTACCTCTGCTCATTTAATTTAACACCCTAACCCTATGTGCCATAAGATTTTTTAGGAAATTACTTATTTTTATATGAGATAAAAGATCTAAATTTCACAACTATTTAATATTTACAACTATTCCTGGTATTATGCTAACTTCCACCACCCCAGTAAACCATACTGATTCTGTGCATATCAGCACAAATAGCGTCATTCCCACCTTAACAAATCCTAAACAATTAGTTTATTGTATTGTTTTTACCATTTAAAAATTTTTTTCAGTCTGCCATAATTCAAACAGCAGTAAAATAATGCCAATAGTCATTAACACATCTGGATCTTTTAGAACATCCTAACTGACATTAACAACCTGAATGTTGTAAGCCTTTTCCGAAAGAACAGAGCAGGTATAATCCCCATAGTTTTCTGATTAATTGTTAGTTTTCCCAGTGTGAAATGGATTTTCCACAAATTCATTGTTCTGTAGAAGAGCAACCGAATAAACAAGGATGAAATAATATTTATTCGACTCTCCCTCAGAACAACCCTTGGCTATTTGACAATATTATAACGCCTGATGTTTTATAAAATTATCAAGATACGCATACAGTTTGAGGCATACAACAATGAAACCAGCATCCGTTATCATTATGGACGAACACCCTATTGTCAGAATGTCGATAGAAGTACTACTTGAAAAAAACAGTAATATCCAGGTTGTGTTGAAGACCGATGACAGCCGTACGGCAATAGAGCACCTGCGCACTTACCCTGTCGATCTTGTCATTCTGGATATTGAACTACCTGGTTCAGATGGATTTACATTACTCAAGAGAATAAAGTCTCTGCAGGAGAATACTCGGGTGCTGTTTCTCTCCTCCAAATCGGAGTCTTTTTATGCCGGGCGTGCTATCCGGGCCGGTGCAAATGGTTTTGTCAGTAAACGAAAGGATTTGAATGATATCTACAATGCGGTAAAAATGATTTTATCGGGATATTCTTTTTTCCCTTCAGACACCCTTAACTTCATTAACAATATAAATATGAAAAAAGGTGTATTGAATGACATGCCGCTCTCTAATCGCGAAGTTACGGTTTTGCGTTATCTGGCAAATGGCCTTTCTAATAAGGAAATTGCTGAGCAGCTGTTACTCAGCAATAAAACGATTAGTGCTCACAAAGCTAACATCTACGCCAAACTCGGCTTACATACTATCGTTGAGCTGATCGATTACGCAAAAATGCATGAATTAATGTAATAGCACTCCCGGCGAGACTTCGTTCGGGAGCGTTTTATCCGCGCATTGATTAGTTATAGTTAATCATAAATGTGGCATCGGCCCTGGCGAGGCCTGGCTGAACCCCGTCTGCTAACGCGATATAGTTGGCGAAAAAGGTCAGCGTGGCATTGCCGTTCTCATCAATCCCTACGGTTTGGCTGGCCTGCTCGAGCGGTAATCGCGTACGGTCACTGTCATGCAGTTCGATCGCCACCTTTTGCGCCATCACCGCGTCATCAAGCGCCAGCAACGTCGTACCGGGGGCCGGAGTACCAGAAAACGTTATTGACGCGGATCCCGGTGGGCAGCCTTCCAGCTTCAGCGTAAACGCGACTGGTTGGGTAGTATCCCCGCTGGTCTGTAACTGCTTTGTTGGCCAGGTGCCCAATTCAACCGACTTATTGCTGTCGCTGGCAATCACCGCACAGGTAAAGTCCACCACGTTTCCGCGCAGTTCAATATTGATTTCGCCCAGCGATGAGGCCGCATGGCACAACGAGCTGAATGTCAGTATGGGCAGCATCACCAGAAGCGCCCATGAAGTTGGCGTTTGCTTGTTAGTCATAATCTACTCGCAGATAGCCACGGGCAGTAAAAGGCCCTTCAGTAGGTTTATTCCCCGTCACGCTGACCGGCCATGTCCGAATACTCACGTTTGCCGCGGCGTTATCATCCAGTTGAAATGGGATCGTGCTGGACAGATTATTGGGCGTCAGCGGTCTACCGGTTTTGTCGGCGACAATGAACCCTAAGTCAGGATTGTCCGATACCATCATTTGCCCGGAGGCTTTCTCGGCCTCTACCCGCATGGTTAAGTAGGCCTGTGCGGCGACGTTGGTGCATTTTATCGCCACCGTTTTGGTCTGCGGATTAATGCCTTCGGGACGGTTTCCTGCCCCCGCCTTGCTGAACAACGATGCGCCAATATCGCCAAAATCAAACTCGACAATCTGCCCTGCGTTCACCTCACAGTTTTGTGGAACCTCCACCTTACCGCTGTAGCTGATGGTATAAACCGGCGTGCTTAGCGCATCTCCGGTACTGGTCGTGACATAGACTCTGAACATGGTCTGGCGCGGGATCGGCACCATGTTAATAAACGAGCGGATCACTTTGAGTTTAAACACCAGGTTTGAATCCTGTACGCCAAAAGGCTTCTGCTTCGAAACGTTCGAGTCAACGCCCATACGGATATAATTTCGCGGAGGATAAAACAACCCGGCATAGCTGTCGGTGATGCTCATGGCCCCCAGCAGGTAGTCATTGAGCTTCAGATACTGAAAACCACCCTCGGTACTTTGAACCGGAAGTTCAGTGACATAGCTTCGATAGGTGTAATTCACCGTTGTCCCAGCCGGACAGGTGGCATTAACGCCAACCCAGCCCGATTTTTCCGGTAACGTCACCACCTGCCCCGGCTGATTATTGCTGCTGTTAAAGACGTTCGACAGATCGTAAAAAACATCCGTTGGTGTGCCATTCGAGTTTTGGCAGACCGTCGCCCAGGACGAATGAGCCATCAGCAGTAAAGCGCTTCCCAGTAACAAACCTGTTTGTCGTTTCATCGTATTATTCCTGTCGTGCCGTTGGAGATTCGCACGTCACGTTCGTGAGCGTCACCGCCTGTTTCAGACTCTCCTCAGGCAAGGCATAGTGCGCCACGCAGCGAGCGTTAGCGCTTTCCCCCCATTGGATCAGCAATTCGCCTTTTAGCGGTAAGCCGCTCAGGTAGATTTGTCCGTCTTCGCCCACCATACTGGTCACGCCGCTGGTGTTTTCACGCACAACGGATCCAAATGGCACAGGTTTACCTGCATATTTCGCGGTTATCAGCGCCCGCACGCCGATACGTGTATCAAACGCTGCTCGCACCAATGCCCCTTGCGTTGGCACGACGCTGCTAACGTTATTTTCCACATCGGTATTGTTGTTCATTGAATTGGTATCTAACGCGACGCGGTTATAGCGATAAACGGTGGCATACGGCATCACCGCGTATCCGCGCCAGTCGGTTTGCACGCCGGTCTGGTTTTCTATCCGCACACCCTGCGCGCCAGGTGCTTTAACCAGCACATTGGTGTCCCCCAGCGGCTGACTGAGGGTAATACCGTCCGCATGCCCCACCACGCCGCCGGAGAGCTGCCAGTTATAGTCATGTTGATCGCGATCGTAGTTGTATCCCACGCCCAGCGTGCCATAAGCCGCCTGCCAGTTGGCGCTGGCGTTTCCGCTGTAACCGTTGGTGCTGCTGTGCCCCTGATTCACGCTATAGCTCAGGTTGCGTCCATCCAGTAACGTACCGCCGATCCCGCTCTGCCAGCTGTTTTGTCCGTTGCTGTTGCGGTTGGCATTAAAAGTGGCGTAGGTGCGATCGAGCGCGTTATCACGCGAGTAGCGCCGTCCGCTTAGCAGGCTGAACGGCACTGACATATTGAATGCCAGAATACGGTCGGTGTCGGAGATGCCTACCGATTCATTCCACGACCAGGAGAGTGAATAGCTAATTCCCTGCCAGCCGCTGGCATAGCCCACCTGATACCAGGTATTGGTGTCTGAGGTATTCCAGTACGTTTGCTGACTCCCCGAAACATACAGCGAGCCGTAGTCTCCCAGGTTCTGCGAAATGTTAATCTGGAAGCGGCCCTTTTTGCTGTAACTCAGGTTGTGGTAACTCTTCACATCGGGCACGTCGTGGCGATTGCCTTCGCTGTCGTATTCATACTCATACCCTTCCATGCTGCGATACGCGACATCGTCGAGGGTATAGAAACCGCGCGTTGAGTAGCGATATCCCAACAGTTGGAAGTTTGTACCAAAGTTGTTCAGCGATTTTGCATACAGAAAACGCAAAGACTGCCCCTGATGCGTACTGTCATCCGCCAATTGACTGCGCGCATGGGTTAAATCCACAGAAACCGCCCCCCAGTCCCCCAGGTTTCGGCCGGTGCCTAAAACTACCGCGGTGTAACGTGAGGCCAGCTGCGTACCGCCATAAGCGGTGTAGCCTTCTGGTAACCCGGCAATTAATGTTCCCTGGAAAAAGAACGGTGAAGATTGCTGGCTATTGCCGCTGCGAAAATCCCCGGCAACCACGTCGTATTTGAAACGCCCTTCTCGTTGTAACAAGGGAACCGTGGAGTACGGCACCGTATAGCGCTGCTGGCTGCCGTCCTTTTCGTCCACCGTCACCTCAAGGTCACCGCTGGATGACGTCGGGTTGAGATCGGTTATCGAAAAAGCGCCCGGTGACACATAGCTTTGATAAATCACATAGCCATTCTGACGAATGGTCAGTTTCGCTGCGGTACGCGCAATGCCGCGAACGGTTGGCGCGTAGCCCTGTAAGCTGTCGGGATACATACTGTCTGAGGAATAGAGCCGCGCCCCGCGAAATCCGACGCTGTCAAAAACGTCGTTGCCGGTGTTGCTGTCGCCCATCACCAGTTCACCCTTCAGCGGGATAATCGCGCGCTGAAGCCATGTACCGATATTTTTCCAGCTTTGTGAGTGGTATCCGTCACCTTTGGAATAGCTCCATGCGCCGTTATTTCTCAAGCGCCAGGGGCCATAGTTCAGGCCACTGAGCATACTTAAGAAATAGCTGTCAGTGTCACTGCCGCGGCTGCCGGTAAAGCTGTAGTTGACCAGCGCAGCCGGGATCCCTTCATCCCACTCCTCCGGCGGAATATAGCCACGCGCGCTGTTTAACATTGACGCCTGCGGCAGGCTGACATTCAAGCGCAGGGTAGAAAAATCAAATGCAATCTCACTGCCTGGAATCGCCTCAGGTAGATTGATGCAGGTATCGTTCGGATCCTTACTGAGTGCCGGAAATGCGGTGATATTGACGCCAAGGCGCTTCACCCAGTCGAGTCCAAAACACGGCATCAGCCCACCAGACTTCTCCCCGGCTTTTCCCGCGCTGGTCGTAAAACGAATATCCTGAGTGGCAACAAACTCATCGTTGCGCCAGATATCCACGCGATAAACGCCTTCAGGCTGATGATTGCCTTTTTCAAAACGTGATAAATCCGCCACGGTTGCCGTATCCGCAGATAAAAAGGCCGGATTAAAATAGCTTTCCCCATGGCTTAAAGAGGGAAAGAGCGCCGCCAGCGTGGACAACGCCACCCCCGCCAGCGGTGGCGTAACCCCCGGTAACAGGCCAGGAAAATACGTTGTCTTATTCATCGTTATCTCAACGCACGCTAACCGTTTGGGCCGGGGTCACGGCGCCATAATCATTGACCGTCTGGAACGTGACGTTGCCCTGAACGCCCGTTGGTAGCAGGACCTGCGCATCACTTTTCGGCGCGACCATCACGTTATCAACCTTCGTTTTCCCCACGTTGAGATTGACCAAGGTGACGTAATACGCTGACGGATTATTGATTTTCAGGTGGTTGCCGGTACGGGAGAATTTCAGCATCCCGGGCGCATCTTCCGGAATTTGCGGCAGATTATTCGGACGGACAAAAAGCTTGATGCGGGACAGAATCGCCAGTTGCAGAACGTTTTTACCCTCAAGGCTGTTTTTATTGACTGACGGAATGGCTTTCACATTCATCCAGAACAGCGATTCACGGTCTTTGGGCAGCGGAACACCTGCATAGATGATACGCAGCGTGTTTTCGCTTTTGGGTTCGCTGACGAACAGCGGAGGCGTAACCACAAACGATTTTTCTTTAACGCCTGCGCTATTCTCGATCCATGAATTGACCAGGTAACGTTCTTTGGTATCACTATTGCTAATAGACAGGGACGTTTGTTTGGCATCGGCTGGATAAATAACGCGGGTGGCACCTAATGCAATGCCTCCGGCAGCCTGAACACTGGCAGCAGAAAATAAGGCCAGTAAAAGGATAAAACCTGATTTTAGATAATTAAACATAGCTACAAATACCTTTGGTGTGATTATCGTTGGGAAATTAATCAGGGATAAACCAACGTAAACCACACGTCTGAACGAAGCGTTCCCGGCGTTATATTTTCCGAGACAGCCCGATAACGAGCAGTGAAATGAAACGTCATCTCTTGCGTTATAATCGGCGCATAATGAAGCGGCAGCGCATTCGGAATAATTTGCTGTTGGCGCTCATCAAATAACGCCAGACCGATCCCCGAAGCCGCAGACGCATCACCACTGGCAAGAAAAACCTGCGGATCTTCTGCTGGTGTCACACCTGCAAACGCAATCCCAACGTGGTCATAAACATCGGAGCTGCATGACGTTAAGCGCAGTGAAAACGGCACGCTGGTAGAGGCAAAGCTTCCCGTCCCGGAGAAAGCATTGGTGCGATACCGCCCCATTTGCACCCGCAAATTTTGGCTGTCGGTAGCGACCGTACAGGCACCATTGACGAGCTGCCCCCGTAAGTGAAGGCGACCACTTTCCAGTATTACCGTATGTGCAAACACAGGCAGTACGCACAGCATTCCCGCCAGCGCCACGCCTTTCCCTATCATCTGCCGCATCCTTCATCATCCCCGGAAATTGCCTCATCCAGTGAGGCGAACGTCATCCTTGCGCAAATCAGAACGGCTTATTCGTACTTCATGATGAACGTCGCGTCGGCATTTGCCTGACCCGGCGTAGCGCTGGTGGCTGTGGCTTTGTAACGCGCAGAGAAACGCAGGGTGTTGGTCCCTTCTACCAGCGCCTGAGCGGTAGAGAAGGTAGCTCCATCCGGCTTCAGCGCGGTGGACGTATTGTCCAGGATCTCAATCCCGACACCGCTGGCAGTGGTACCGTTATCTGCAGAAGTGACAGCCAGCAGGTTGTTGTTGGTAATATCGGATTGACCAGAGAAAGCCACGGCTGCGGTTGCGGCAACTTTTGGGTCACAGTCGTTCAGCACGATGGAGAACGGAATTTGCGCCGTTGTATCGCCAACTGCGGTAAAACTGGCGGTACGATACTGGCCTAAGGTGACAACCTGATCGGATGACTGAGTACTGACTGCACAGGCTGCATTGACCAGTTCACCTTCAAAATGCACAGTACCGCCGCTAACGCTTACCGGATCGGCTGCAACCGCTGCACCTGCAACTAACATCAGGCTGGCAATAACAGAAGAGGTCATTAATTTACGTTTCATGGATTTCCCTTGAATTACACACATCCGGCTCCGGCATCCTGCGGGATCCGTTTGAATCATTATCGACATTAAATGTCAGGTTAATTATCTCTGCATCCTGTAAAGATATATATCGCAAGAGAATTAGCTAACCTTTTACCCCAACTCTCCTGAGTATTTGATTCACTAATTAATCTTCGCGAATATGACTATTCGTCACAGGGTTAAATTAAACATTTCAATTAATGAAAAATACCTGCAAATCCTTTTATTGACCCTGGCCAATTCTTATTGGGACCTAAGAAAAATCTGGGTGAATATTACTTAAATGCTCCCATAAAGGTACGTAACAGACTGGTTTATGGCGCATTACCCCTGAAAACACCAGGGTGATGCATTGTTTCATTCACGTTAATTTTAATTCGCATGCTCATTAATTACCTGGGAGACTTCAGCCTCTGTGCTGATCCGATTCTCTGACCATGACACCCGTTATCGCACGTAAAAACGCAAACGAAAACTGACAGCACGCCCCGCTTCTGACAAAATAGTGACATCCCCTTCGGTTTAACGTAACAGACGGAATTCTCTCTCTGATGGCAGCAAAGATTATTGACGGTAAAACGATTGCGCAGCAGGTGCGCTCTGAGGTTGCTCAAAAAGTTCAGGCGCGTTTAGCGGCTGGATTACGCGCCCCAGGCCTGGCTGTTGTGCTGGTAGGTAGCAACCCGGCTTCGCAGATTTATGTTGCGAGTAAACGCAAAGCCTGTGACGAAGTGGGGTTTGTCTCCCGCTCCTATGACCTGCCTGAAACCACCAGCGAGGCGGAGCTTCTTGAGCTGATCGATACGCTCAATGCAGATACCACCATCGACGGTATCCTGGTACAACTGCCTTTGCCGGCGGGTATCGACAACGTGAAAGTGCTGGAACGTATTGCGCCAGATAAAGACGTTGACGGTTTCCACCCGTATAACGTCGGTCGTCTGTGCCAGCGCGCGCCGCGCCTGCGCCCATGTACTCCGCGCGGTATTGTTACCCTGCTTGAGCGTTACAACATCGATACCTACGGTCTGAATGCCGTGGTCATTGGTGCCTCGAATATTGTCGGTCGCCCAATGAGTATGGAGCTACTGCTGGCTGGGTGCACCACCACCGTCACCCACCGATTCACCAAAGATCTGCGCCGCCACGTAGAAAATGCTGACCTGCTGATTGTTGCCGTCGGTAAACCGGGCTTTATTCCTGGTGAGTGGATCAAAGAAGGCGCGATTGTGATTGATGTCGGCATCAACCGTCTGGAGAATGGTAAGGTTGTTGGCGATGTGGTCTTTGACGATGCGGCCGCACGAGCGTCATATATCACGCCGGTCCCCGGCGGCGTAGGACCAATGACGGTCGCCACACTTATCGAAAACACGCTGCAGGCGTGTGTTGAATATCATGATGTAAAGGACGTTTAAGATGGCCACATTTTCACTGGGTAAACACCCACACGTTGAACTCTGCGATTTGCTGAAGCTGGAAGGCTGGAGCGAAAGTGGCGCCCAGGCAAAAATTGCTATTGGCGAAGGGTTAGTGAAGGTCGATGGCGTTGTTGAAACGCGTAAACGCTGCAAAATCGTTGCCGGACAGACCGTCAGCTTTGAAGGCCACAGCATTAACGTCGTGGCGTGACCCTAAGTGCCGGATGAGGTTAACACCGTATCCGGCCACTTCCCCCTCTCGTTTTCAGATAATGACTTCATCCCCACTTCACAGTGAACTGATAGCATGTTGTTTTTCCATACGAAGCGATCATCATGCCCACTATCGTTACCCACGCGGCCGTTCCGCTCTGTTTAGGGTTAGGTCTCGGACTTAAAGTCATCCCCCCACGATTACTGTTTGCTGGCATCGTTCTGGCCATGCTGCCAGATGCCGACGTGTTGTCATTTAAGTTCGGCGTCGCCTACGGCAATGTGTTTGGCCACCGGGGATTTACCCACTCACTGCTGTTCGCCTTCGTGGTACCGCTGCTCTGCGTCTTGATTGGCCGACGATGGTTTAAGGCGGGATTGATTCGCTGCTGGCTATTCCTGACGGTTTCACTGCTGTCGCACAGTCTGCTGGATTCTGTCACCACCGGCGGTAAAGGCGTCGGCTGGCTGTGGCCGTGGTCGGATGAGCGCTTCTTCGCGCCATGGCAGGTGATTAAAGTCGCCCCGTTTGCGTTATCACGCTACGCCACGCCGTACGGGCACCAGGTGATCATGTCGGAGTTGATGTGGGTATGGCTGCCGGGAATCGTAATGATGGGTGTGCTGTGGTGGTATCGGAAACATTAATCTGCCGGATGCGACGCGATGCGTCTTATCCGGCCTACACGGCCCGGTAAGCGTAAGCGCCACCGGGCATTACAGAGTTACTTACGACGCCAGGTGGTACCCTGCGGACCGTCTTCCAGCACGATGCCCATCTCGTTGAGACGGTCACGCGCGGCGTCAGCTGCCGCCCAGTCTTTCGCCTTACGTGCATCCAGACGTTGTTGGATTAACGCTTCAATTTCAGCAACTTCACCGTCATCTGCCTGCGCACCACTTTGCAAGAACGCTTCTGGATCCTGTTCCAGCAGGCCCAGTACGCTGGAAAGCTTACGCAGATGCGCAGCCATGCCGTTAGCCGCCGCCATATCTTCACCCTTCAGACGGTTAACCTCACGTGCCATATCAAACAGTACGGAGTAGGCTTCCGGGGTGTTGAAGTCATCGTCCATCGCTTCAATAAAGCGCGCTTCAAAGGCTTCGCCACCGGCTGGCGCAACGGATTTGTCGGTGCCACGCAGCGCGGTATACAGACGCTCCAGCGCAGAACGCGCCTGCTTGAGGTTCTCTTCGCTGTAGTTTAACTGGCTACGGTAATGACCGGACATCAGGAAGTAACGGATAGTTTCGGCATCGTAGTATTTCAGCACGTCGCGAACGGTAAAGAAGTTGCCCAGCGATTTGGACATTTTCTCGCGGTCAACCATCACCATCCCGGAATGCATCCAGTAATTAACGTACTCACCGTCATGCGCACAGGTGGACTGAGCAATTTCGTTTTCATGGTGCGGGAACATCAGGTCCGAACCGCCGCCGTGAATATCGAAATGGTTGCCCAGCTGTTTGCAGTTCATCGCCGAACATTCGATGTGCCAGCCCGGACGGCCCGCGCCCCACGGAGACGGCCAGCTCGGCTCGCCTTCTTTGGACATTTTCCACAGCACGAAGTCCATCGGGTTGCGTTTCACATCAACCACGTCAACGCGTGCGCCTGCCTGCAGCTGATCCAGATCCTGGCGCGACAGCTGGCCGTAGTTCGGGTCAGTCGGCACGTCGAACATCACGTCGCCGTTATCAGCAACGTAAGCGTGACCTTTGGCAATCAGTTGTTCAGTGATTTCGATAATTTCAGCGATATGGTGCGTAGCACGCGGCTCCAGATCCGGGCGCAGAATATTCAGCGCATCGAAATCGCTGTGCATTTCCGCGATCATTCTGTCGACCAACGCCACAAAGCTTTCGCCGTTTTCATTCGCGCGCTTGATGATTTTGTCATCGATATCGGTAATGTTGCGCACATACTTCAGCTTATAGCCGAGGAAGCGCAGATAACGCGCAACGACGTCGAAAGAAACGAAGGTACGTCCGTGGCCAATATGACAGAGATCGTAAACGGTAATACCACACACGTACATGCCGACTTCCCCGGCATGAATAGGTTTGAATTCCTCTTTTTGGCGCGTCAGTGTATTAAAGATTTTTAACATCGAAGATTCCGTGTAGACGTGTGTGGATAGTAAAGTCTGTATAATACCCATAATTTAGACCGGAAGCAGCACACTTTGCGAGGTGATCGCAGCTTGCGGTTATGCTATAACACACCCCTAACTCTGACCCTTGACGGGGTCGAAGCACCAATCTATCGGAACAGGATGCAAAAATGGTTACTTTCCACACTAATCACGGCGATATCGTAATCAAAACGTTTGATGATAAAGCGCCTGAAACAGTTAAAAACTTCCTGGACTACTGCCGCGAAGGTTTTTACAACAACACCATTTTCCACCGTGTTATTAACGGTTTCATGATCCAGGGCGGCGGTTTCGAGCCAGGCATGAAGCAAAAAGCCACGAAAGAAGCGATCAAAAACGAAGCGAACAACGGTCTGAAAAATACCCGTGGTACGCTGGCGATGGCGCGTACTCAGGCTCCGCACTCCGCAACCGCACAGTTCTTCATCAACGTTGCAGACAACGACTTCCTGAACTTCTCCGGCGAAAGCATGCAGGGTTGGGGTTACTGCGTGTTCGCTGAAGTTGTTGAAGGCATGGACGTGGTTGATAAAATCAAAGGCGTTTCCACTGGTCGCAGCGGTATGCATCAGGATGTGCCAAAAGAAGACGTTATCATCGAAAACGTGACCGTCAGCGAGTAATCGTGGCGACACTGTTTATTGCAGATCTTCACCTCTGCACAGAAGAACCGGCGATCACCGCCGGTTTTCTGCGTTTTTTAGCCGATGATGCGCGAAAGGCCGATGCGCTATACATTCTTGGCGACCTGTTTGAAGCCTGGATTGGTGACGACGATCCTAATCCGCTGCATCGTGAAATGGCCGCGGCGATAAAATCACTGACTGATTCCGGCGTTCCCTGCTTTTTTATTCACGGCAACCGTGATTTTCTGCTCGGTAAACGTTTTGCCCGTGCGAGCGGCATGACCTTGCTTCCCGAAGAAAAAGTGCTCAACCTGTATGGCCGCAAGGTGCTGATCATGCATGGCGACACCTTATGCACCGACGACGCAGGCTATCAGGCATTTCGCGCCAAAGTGCATCAACCCTGGTTACAGAAGCTGTTCCTCGCTCTGCCGCTGTTCGTTCGCCAGCGAATCGCTGCGAAAATGCGTGCCAACAGCAAAGCAGCCAACCACACCAAATCGCTGGAAATCATGGATGTGAATCAGCAGGCCGTGATTAGCGAGATGGAAAAACATCAGGTTCAGTGGTTAATTCACGGCCATACCCACCGCCCTGCCGTCCACGAACTTACGGCCAATGAGCAACCCGCTTTCCGCGTGGTATTAGGCGCATGGCACACCGAAGGTTCGATGATCAAAGTCACCCCTGACGACGTTGAACTGATCGCTTTCCCGTTTTAATTCTGCAGATACCCAGTTCCTCTTTACACAAAACTATTCGAGTTGCATCGAGGCGGCAAATTTGTGAGTCCCCTGGAGCTTACAAAAGTAAGTGACTGGGGTGAGCAGATGCAGCCAACAAAGAGGCAGCTTGAAGAGTGAAGTGCAAAGCGCGCAATCGTTTTCCTTGGCGGTGAATTATGCTATTCTCTGTGGCCTCAAAAGTCGAGTGTAGTGCACCACAGGAGTTTTCAGACGCATGTCTTCCCGCAATAATCCGGCGCGTGTCGCCATCGTGATGGGGTCCAAAAGCGACTGGGCTACCATGCAGTTCGCCGCCGAAATCTTCGAAATCCTGGACGTTCCGCATCATGTTGAAGTCGTCTCCGCCCACCGCACCCCAGACAAACTGTTTAGCTTCGCCGAAAGCGCTGAAGAGAACGGTTATCAGGTGATTATTGCCGGAGCCGGTGGCGCAGCACATTTGCCTGGCATGATTGCGGCGAAAACGCTGGTGCCTGTCCTCGGCGTCCCGGTGCAAAGCGCAGCGCTGAGCGGCGTAGATAGCCTCTACTCTATCGTTCAAATGCCGCGCGGTATTCCGGTCGGCACGCTGGCTATCGGCAAAGCGGGCGCGGCAAATGCGGCCCTGCTGGCAGCACAAATTCTGGCTACACACGATAAAGAACTGCATCAGCGTCTGCATGACTGGCGCAAAGCGCAAACCGATGAGGTGCTGGAGAACCCGGACCCGCGAGGTGTCGCATGAAGCAGGTCTGCGTACTTGGCAACGGACAGCTAGGGCGCATGCTGCGCCAGGCCGGTGAGCCACTGGGCATAGCGGTCTGGCCCGTCGGGCTGGACGCTGAACCGGCTGCGGTCCCTTTTCAGCAAAGCGTGATCACCGCTGAGATTGAGCGCTGGCCGGAAACGGCACTCACCCGCGAACTGGCACGCCACCCGGCGTTTGTTAACCGCGACGTCTTCCCGATTATTGCCGACCGTCTGACGCAAAAGCAGCTTTTTGACAAGCTCGGTCTGGCGACCGCGCCGTGGCAGCTGCTGGCAGATAAAAGCGAATGGTCTGCGGTATTCGACAAACTTGGCGAGCTGGCGATCGTGAAACGTCGCGTCGGCGGCTACGATGGACGTGGACAGTGGCGCTTGCGCGCAAATGAAACTGAGCAACTGCCGGACGACTGCTACGGCGAGTGCATCGTCGAGCGGGGAATCAACTTCTCCGGTGAAGTCTCCCTGGTTGGCGCTCGTGCGCACGACGGCAGCACCGTTTTCTATCCGCTGACCCATAACCTCCATCAGGACGGTATTCTGCGCACCAGCGTGGTATTCCCACAGGCTAACGCCAGACAGCAGGAACAGGCTGAAGCAATGCTCTCTGCCATCATGCAGGAGCTGGGCTATGTCGGCGTGATGGCGATGGAGTGTTTCATCACCCCGGAAGGTCTGCTGATTAACGAACTGGCTCCGCGCGTGCACAACAGTGGCCACTGGACGCAAAACGGCGCCAGCATCAGCCAGTTTGAGTTGCATCTACGTGCCATTACCAACCTGCCATTACCGACGCCGGTGGTGAACCACCCTTCGGTGATGGTAAACCTGATTGGTAGCGACCTGAACTACGACTGGCTGAAGCTGCCGCTGGTGCATCTGCACTGGTATGACAAAGAGGTGCGTGAAGGGCGTAAGGTGGGTCATCTGAACCTGAGCGACAGCGATACCGCGCGCCTTAGCGCAACGCTGGAAGCGCTTATCCCCCTGCTGCCGCCGGAATATGCCAGCGGTATTATCTGGGCGCAGTCAAAACTGAAATAAGCCAATAATGCCGGGGAGTTGATTTTATCCTTCCCCGGCCCCTCCTCTGGCGCGTAAAATCCCCTCCATTGCTGTTTTGTATTTTCAGGATCAAACATGAACGATGGAACGGACTACCGCGCAATTTTGCTTGCCGGTACGCCTTTAATCGATGTACGCGCCCCCGTGGAATTTCAGCAGGGCGCAATGCCGGGCGCAATCAACCTTCCCTTAATGAACGATGACGAACGTGCCGCCGTTGGGACCTGTTATAAACGTCAGGGACCCGAAGCCGCCCTCGCGCTCGGCCATCAACTGGTCTCGGGTGAGACCCGCCAACAGAGAATGCGGGCCTGGCAGGACGCCTGCCGTCAAAATCCTGCAGGCTATTTATGCTGCGCGCGCGGCGGTCAGCGTTCGCATATTGTGCAGCAGTGGCTGCATGAGTCCGGTATTGACTATCCGCTGATTAAAGGCGGTTACAAAGCCCTGCGCCAGGCAGTGATACAGCTGACTGAAGAATTAGTGCAAAAGCCGATCGTCTTAATTGGCGGCTGTACCGGGAACGGTAAAACGCAGCTGGTGCAACAGCAGCCAAACGGTGTGGATCTCGAAGGCCTGGCGCACCATCGCGGCTCCTCGTTTGGGCGCACCGTTGAACCTCAATTGAGTCAGGCGAGTTTTGAAAACCTGCTGGCGGTTGAAATGCTCAAAACCGATAGCCGTCAGGATTTACGTCTGTGGGTACTGGAAGATGAAGGCCGCATGATCGGGGCTAATCATCTGCCAGAATGCCTGCGCGAGCGCATGACCCAGGCATCAATTGCGGTGGTGGACGATCCTTTTGAGCGTCGTCTGGAGCGACTACGCGAAGAGTATTTCGTGAAGATGCACCACGATTTTACCCACGCTTATGGCGAGAGCCAGGGCTGGCAGGAGTACAGCGAGTATCTGCACCACGGCCTGTTTGCTATCCGCCGTCGTCTGGGTTTACAACGTTTTGCCGAGCTGACCACCCTGCTCGACGAGGCTCTGCGCGAACAGCAGGCAACGGGCAGCACCGACGCCCATATGGGCTGGCTGGTGCCGTTGCTCAATGAGTATTACGACCCGATGTATCGTTATCAGCTGGAAAAGAAAGCCGCGAAAATCGTCTTTCGCGGCACATGGCAGGACGTTGCCGAGTGGCTTAACGCACAGTGATCAGTGTCTGTCGCGCTTATCTGCGCGTTTTGCCAGCCAGTCACCCAGCACCTGAACGACCTGCACCAGAATAATCAGCGCCACCACGGTGACGATCATGACCTGGGTTTCGTAGCGGTAATAACCAAAGCGAATCGCCAGGTCGCCGACTCCACCGCCGCCAACGATCCCGGCCATCGCGGAGTAACCGATCAGACTCACCAGCGTTATCGTCAACCCACGCAGCAGACCCGCGCTCGCTTCAGGTAACAGAACAGTGCAGATGATGCGCATCGGGCTGGCGCCAAACGCTTCCGCCGCTTCAATAATCCCTTTATCGACTTCACGTAGCGCGCTATCAACCAGACGGGCATAGAAGGCGATTGCCGCCACTGAGAGCGGGACCGACGCCGCAATCGGGCCAATGGTATTCCCGAGCAAAAACTGGGTTAGCGGCAGCAGCAGAACCAGCAGGATCACAAACGGCACCGAACGAATGATATTCACCAGCACGGAGCTGAGCAGATACACAAAACGGTTTTGCCAGAATAAATGCCGGTCGGTGACGAAAATCAGAAAACCGAGCGGCAGACCACCAATAATTGCCAGCACCGTAGAGATGCTCAGCATCTGGAAAGTTTCATTAAACGCCAGCGTCAAATCCGGCAATAAATCATCCACGAATCACCTCCACCTGTGCAGTACGTTGACGAATATGTTCCACGGCGACTTCCACCGCAGAAGGGTTATGCGGCGCGATCAGTTGCACCACCAGAATCCCCAGCGCACGTTCGCCAATATATTCAATTTTGCCGTGCAGAATGTTCACCGCCACGCCAAATTTAACCGCGACTTCTGACAACACCGGCTGTTCCGCCGAATCGCCGATGAACAGAATTTTTAGCAACTGACCAGGCAGATGCTGGCGCAGACGCTCGGGCAGCGTCAAATTGAGGGTATGCAACACCAGCTGCTGCGTGAACGCGTGCTGCGGGTGAGCAAAAACGTCAAACACCTCACCAGACTCCACCACCTTGCCGCCGGACATTACCGCCACGCGATCGCAAATCGATTTGATCACGTTCATCTCGTGAGTGATCAGCACGATCGTGATCCCCAACTGTTGGTTGATCTGCTTAAGCAACGCCAGAATCGTGGCTGAGGTTTCGAGATCTAAGGCGGAAGTAGGTTCATCACACAGCAACACATCCGGATGATTGGCAATCGCGCGGGCAATACCCACACGCTGCTTTTGCCCACCGCTGAGCTGAACCGGAAAGCGGTTCGCCTTGTCTGACAACCCCACCAGCGCCAGGATTTCGCTCACGCGCGGACCAATTTTACTGCGCTCCCATCCGGCAGCCTTCAGACTAAAGGCGACGTTTTGCGCCACGGTACGGGTATGCATCAGGTTAAAATGTTGAAAAATCATACCGATACGCTGACGGGCTTTACGTAGATGCCCCCCTTCCAGCGCGGAAATTTCTACGCCGTTCACCTTCACGCTTCCCTGGCTCGGACGCGTTAAGGCGTTCAGGGTGCGCAGCAGCGTACTTTTCCCCGCGCCGCTGGTCCCGACAATGCCAAATATCTCACCTGCGCCAATGCGCAAGCTAACGTCATCAACCGCCCGGGTTGATGGTCCACGGCCTGCGCTAAAATCCACGCAAACTTTCTCAATCTCAATCATAGCCACCTCAGAAATGCGAAAAGGGCAGTCGTCGCTGCCCCTGTTAACCCTTGTGCGCAGCGATTATTGGGCTGACGACATCCATTCCGGTTTCTGGAAGGCGCTGTAGATATTTTGCGGATCGTCGATCACCGCGCGATACGCCGGAGATTTCACCGCCTCAACAATATCTTTCGCGAACGGTTTATCCGCATCTTCACTGCGTACCGCGATGATATTTTTCAGATTTTCGTCCAGGTGTTCCTGCTTGATGGCGCTGGAGAGATCCATTTTTGCCGCCACGGCAAAGTTACCGTTGACCAGCGCACCGGTCACACCGTCCAGCGTACGCGGCAGCTGTGCCGCTTCCAGCGGTTTAAACACCAGCCCTTTGGGATTGCTGGCGATATCGCGCTCGGAGGCTTTAGTTGGATCAATATTGTCTTTGATGGTGATAAGGCCAATAGACTGCAGGAAACGCAGACCGCGAGCCAGGTTGGTGGGATCGTTGGAAAGCGTGATCACATCCCCTTTTTTCAACTCATCCAGGTTTTTGATTTTATGTGAGTAAAACCCCATCCCGGCCGTCGGGACCACAATCAGCTTGCTCAGCTTCAGGCCTTTATCGGCGGTGAATTTGTCAAAATAGAGCGAATGCTGGAACAGGTTAGCATCAATGCTACCGTTGGAGAGCGCCATGTTTGGCTGCACGTAATCGCTGAATTCGCGCACCACTACCTTATAGCCTTTCTCTTTCAGCGTGGGGGCAATGGCCTGTTTCACCATATCACCGTATGGCCCAGGCGCGACGCCAAACACGATTGTGTGCGGGTCACTGTTCGCATGAGCAAACTGTAATCCACAGGCCAGTAACAGCGCCCCGGTCGCGACGCGTAAACTCTGACGCAATCCCATATTCTCTCCATTTTAACGTTGTGGTGTCATGTCTCACGCCGTTCTTGCGACGTTGTTCTTGTTGGCCCGTTAACAGGCTGATTGTTAACATGACACAGATCACAACCTGCTGTCCTTGAAATTATTTCATGATGTTGCAGAGTATGTTTTTAAATGAAAGAAGGTATGAAAAAGCCGGATGTCGGCACAAGTGCCTTATCCGGTCTACAACAGCTTTCTTAGGCCCGATAAGCGCAAGCGTATCGGGCGGCAGGCGTTCGATTAGAAGTCGTAACGCAGACGAACCAGGTTCATGTCACCCAGATTGTCGGTGCTGGAGGTAAAGACGTGTTCGTAGTCAACACGGAAACCGTAATCCAGCTGGAAGCTGATCCCCACGCCGTTGTCGGTACGCAGATAGTTACGGCCATTCACGTACTCAATACGGTCGCCCATAAAGTACGGCTGAACGGATTTCAGCGCATATTGACCCACCGGGAAGGTGTAACCGGCGAAGTATTCCAGACCCCAGGCGTCACCGGCAAAGTAGTCGTTAACAGAGACTTTTTTGGTGGTCATGAAGTTTTGATACCAACCGCCGCCCATCGAGAAGGTCCAGTTGTCCGGTTTCCAGCTCAGCGCGGTACCGACGATGTTTTGATCGTAGGTTTTGCTGGTGTTGCCACGCATTTCCGCGCGAGTGTAGTTCCACGCCGTACCCCAGGTCAGGTCATCGGTAATGTGATAATCCACACCCAGTGAGCCGCCGCCTTTACGCTTGTAGCGCAGACCGTTGTTCGGGTTGTAATCATCACTGAACAGATAAGAGGCGTAGAGATCGACATCGCCAACCGTTTTCTTATACTTCAGTGATTTACGCGTACGATAGGAACCGTCATAGTCGCCATTGATACCGTTACCAGGCGCCTGACCGATCATGTCGTAGTCCCAGATATCCGTTTTCGCACCAACTACATCATAGTAAATGCTGTTTTGTTGACCGAAGGTCAGCGTACCCCAGGTTGCACTCTTCAGACCGGTGTACAACATACGACGCGTGGTATCGTTGGCACCGTCAGCGTAGTGGTTATCCCAGTTGAACATCGCCGGGAAGTTAACGCCCAGCTCGTAGTAGCTCACCCAACTGATATCATCAAACAGATAGTAGTCAGCGGCGAAGCGGAAACGTGTACCGCCATCGAAGCCATTACGTTTGTAGCCATTCTTACCATCGTCACCGGCCATATTCTGGAACTGCGGACGAATACTGCCGCCGACGGTGAAGTTAAGACGGCTCAGCGGGTTGCCCGCCTGCGGATCTTGTTTCAGGACCGTGATTTCCGCCTGTGAAGCGAAAGTCGTTAATGCCACTGCTGCGCCGATCGATACCGCCAGCGCTGTTTTTTTTATAGTCATTATTTATACCTTGATAGATAGCCTGCCAATTATTCAGCACACAAATATTAACGTTTATTAATACTCTCGTGTTGTTGGGTTTTTATTGTTCTGTGCTGTTAAATATCAAGGAGTTATCAATTTGTGCTACATAGAAAAAAAGACGCACCGATTTTAAAACCGGTGCGTAATCATCACTAATATGAATTAACTACTGAACTGACGGAACAGCGCTTTACCTTTTAGCAGACGTGAACCGAGCCATCCGCCGCATAAAGAGAGCAGCAATGCTCCACTAAATGGTAATACTACCCACAGTCGCCAGTCTGGCTCCCACGGGAAATCAAACACTTTGGTTTGCAGTACCGCCAACGCTGTTTCCGCACCGATGGCCGCCACCAGTCCGGCAACCATCCCGAGCATGGCGAACTCGCACCACAGCGTGGTACGCAGCAGCTTCTTACCTGCTCCCAGCGTGCGCCAGACCACCAACTCCTGATGACGCTGACGCATCCCGACCTGGACCTGCGCCAATAGCAGCAGCATGCCACAGGCGGTGACCAGTACCACCATCACCTCCAGTGCGCGGCTCACCTGATCCAGCACCTGGCTCACCTGTTTGAGGATGGCGCCAATATCCAGCAGGCTGATGGTCGGGAATTCGCGGTTAAGCTGCGTTAGCATGCCGTTGCCGTTCTCCCAGCGAAAGCTGGTTAACCAGCTTTGCGGCTGAGCATCCAGCGCGCCGGAGGGGAAGATAAAGAAGAAGTTGGGCCGCAGGCTTTCCCAGTCCACTTTGCGCAGACTGCTGACCGTGGCGCTGAAATCCTGGGTATCGCCCATAAAAGTCACCCGATCGCCGAGTTTGACGTTCAGCCGTTTCGCTAACCCCTCTTCCATCGATACTTCGCCCGCTTTTGGCGGCCAGCTTCCGGCGGTTATCGGGTTATGATCCGGTCGGGTATCCTGCCAGGTCAGGTTAAGCTCGCGGTTCAGCGCCTCATCCTGATTGCCTTCGGTCGGCTTCTCATTGATAGCCGTCAGACGCGCCCGCACAATCGGATAGAACGATTCCGGGATCACCTGATGCTCGGACAGGAAAGCCTTCAGCGGAACCACCTGCTCGGTGGCAATGTTGATCAGGAAATAGTTCGGACTTTCCGGCGGCATTTGCTGCTGCCAGCGGTCGAGCAGATCGCCGCGCAGCACCAGTAACAACGCCAGCAGCATAAAGGAAAGCGAAAATGCCGATAGCTGGCTGAGCGTTGACCACGGCTGGCGTAACAGTCGACTGACCGCCAAACGCAGCGGCAGTGAGGAGAGCGTCAGACCACGCAGCACGTTGAGCAGCATCCAGCCGAGCACCCCGCACAACAGCGCCAGTACCACCGCACCAGCCAGTACCGCCCACAGCAGTGGACTTCCGCCCATCAGTCCAGCAAGCAGTGCAATCACGACTATCACGACCACCGGCAAATAAAACTTCAGGGGCCAGACGTTTGCCACCACGTCACGGCGCAGCACCCGCAGCGGCTGCGTTGCCAGCAGCAGGCGGTAAGGGCGCAACCCCACCAATAGCGAAATCACCGTCATGGTGCCTAGTGCCCATAACCACGGACAGGGGCTGGCAGGCGGTAGTTCTCCAGGCAGAACCGGCTTGAGCAGCAGCACCAGCACGCGCTCGAATAACAGTCCGAATAGTCCGCCGGTCACGCCAGACAGCGCCAGCACCATCAGCCATTGACCAACAATCAGCCTGCGCAGTTGCGCTCTGCCCGCACCGAGCGTTTTCAGAATAGCCACCAGATCGTAACGGCTGCGGCAATAATGGCTCATAGCCACGGCAACCGCGGCGACCGCTAGCAACAGCGTTAACAGCGCCGACAGCAGCAAGAACTGTTGCGAACGCTCAAGTGATTTCCCCAGCGCCCCTTCATCCTGCTCCAGCCCATACCAGCGCTGTTCAGGCTTTAACTGTGGCAGCAGCCACTTTTCATAGGCTTCCAGTTGCGATGGCGTCCCGCCAAATTTATAGCGCCAGGTCACGCGGCTTCCCGGCTGGACCGCCGCCGTTTTTTCGACATCCGCCATGTTCATCATCAGACGCGGTGCTATCTGGAACGGATTAAAACCAGAGTCCGGCTCCTGCACCACCTCCCCGGCAATGCTCAGCGTGGCATCGCCAACGTCGATGGAATCACCGACTTTTAAGTTGAGTAGCGCCATCAGACGTGGGGCCAGCAGCACCGAGCCCGGCTGCGGTTTCAGTCCCGGCGGGTTGGTTTGCAGTGTGCCGTACATCGGATACACATCATCTACCGCTTTGACGTTCGCCAGCTGCGGCGTATCCCGGGCAAAAGTCATGGTGGCAAAGGTGAGCTGTTCGCCCACCTTCAGGCCACGCTGTCGCGCCTCGTCAATCCACGCTTTCGGCACGGTACGCGAACTTTGTAGCGACCGATCGCCCGCCATAAACTCACGGCTTTGCTGGCTCAGCCCTTTTTCCATACGATCGCTGATATTGCCCAGCGCCAGCACACAGGCTACCGCCAGGCTCAGTGCCAGCCAGACAATCAGTAGTGAAGGCGAGCGCCATTCGCGCCAGAACCAGCGTGCAATCATGCCTCCTCCTGCAACTGTCCATTCACCAGACGTAAGCGCCTGTCGCAACGCGCCGCCAACTGCGGGTCATGCGTCACCAGAATCAGGGTGGTGCCGTGTTCCCGGTTCAGAGAAAACAACAGGTCGGCTATTTTGTCTCCGGTCTGGCGATCGAGGTTGCCCGTTGGTTCATCGGCAAACAGCACGTCAGGGCGACCGTTAAACGCTCGCGCCAGCGCCACGCGCTGCTGCTCCCCGCCGGAAAGCTGGGCCGGAAGATGATCGAGACGTTTTCCCAGCCCAAGTTGCTCGAGCAGCGTTTTTGCCCCGTCGCGGCTTTTTCCGCTATTTTCGCCGCGCAACAGCGCGGGCAGTTCGACGTTTTCCAGCGCGTTGAGGGTCGGAATTAACATGAATGACTGGAAGACAAAACCCACGTGTCGCGCCCGCAGCTGCGCCCGGGCTTCTTCGTCCATGGTGTGCAGCGCCTGCCCCACCAGGCTGACTTCACCGCTGGTGCCATCGTCAAGCCCGGCGAGAATCGCCAGCAGCGTGGATTTCCCCGATCCCGACTCGCCAATCAACGCAATGGTCTCGGCGCGTTTGACAACCAGTTCAACTCCGGTAAGGATGGATAGCTCATGATCACCCTGACCGACGGATTTCTTAAGATGATGAACTTCAACAATGTTTTCCGCTGGCATTGGCCTTTCCTGTTCCTGGTCCTGTTAACTTTCCGCGCCGCCGCAGCGGACACGTTATTAATTCTGGGTGACAGCCTGAGCGCCGGATACCGAATGTCCGCCAGCGCCGCGTGGCCTGCGCTGCTTAATGATAAATGGCAAACCAAAACGCCGGTGGTGAATGCCAGCATTAGCGGCGACACCTCGCAGCAAGGTCTGGCCCGTCTGCCTGCATTACTCAAGCAGCACCAGCCGCGCTGGGTGCTGGTCGAACTTGGCGGCAACGACGGCCTGCGCGGCTTCGCGCCTGCGCAAACCGAACAAACCCTGCGAACAATTTTGCAGGACGTGAAAGCGGCAAATGCCGAACCACTGCTGATGCAAATTCGTCTGCCGGCAAACTACGGTCGCCGTTATAATGAAACCTTTAGCGCGATTTATCCAAAGCTCGCCAAAGAGTTTGATATCCCTCTGCTGCCATTTTTCATGGAAGAGGTTTATCTGAAACCCCAGTGGATGCAGGATGATGGTATTCATCCTAACCGTGACGCCCAGCCGTTTATCGCCGACTGGATGGCGCAACATCTCACCCCTTTTCTATCCTAAATAATTCGAGTTGTATGAAGGCGGCAAGTGAGAGAGTTCCCAGGAGCATAGATAACTATGTGACTGGGGTGAGCGAGCGTAGCCAACGCGCAGACAACTTGAAGTATGACGGATATAGTAAATCACGACTCGTAATTCAACGGAGATCCTGACAGGTAAAGTTATGCAAAAATCGGTCTTAATAACAGGATGTTCCAGCGGAATCGGCCTGGAAAGCGCGCTTGAGCTAAAGCGCCAGGGTTTTCAAATTCTGGCAGGCTGTCGCAAACCTGACGATGTCGCGCGTATGAACAGCATGGGATTCACTGGCGTGTTGCTGGATCTGGATTCACCCGAAAGCGTGGATCGTGCCGCCGATGAAGTGATCGCCCTGACCGATAATCGTTTATATGGGATCTTTAACAACGCCGGATACGGTGTCTATGGTCCACTGCCCACCATCAGCCGTGAACAGATGGAACAGCAGTTTTCCGCCAACTTCTTTGGCGCACATCAGCTTACCATGCGCCTGTTGCCTGCCATGTTACCCCACGGCGAAGGGCGCATTGTGATGACCTCCTCGGTGATGGGATTGATCTCAACGCCGGGACGCGGCGCCTATGCCGCCAGCAAATATGCACTGGAAGCCTGGTCCGACGCACTGCGTATGGAACTGCGCCACAGCGGGATTAAGATCAGCCTGATTGAACCTGGCCCCATCCGTACCCGCTTTACCGAAAACGTCAACCAGACCCAGAGCGATGCTCCCGTTGAAAATCCCGGCATTGCCGCGCGTTTTACGCTGGGACCAGAAGCGGTTGTCGCCAAAGTGCGTCATGCGTTTGAGAGCGATAAACCAAAGCTACGTTATCCGGTTACGCTGGTGACCTGGGCAGTGATGCTGCTTAAACGCCTGTTGCCAGGCCGCATAATGGACAAAATTTTACAGGGTTGAGTTGAAGCTCGCGCGTCAGCCCCCATGTAACAAGAAATCGACAAAAGAGAGTAACTCCATGTCCACACAGAATATTGTTAACATTAACGAATCGAACCTACAGCAGACCCTCGAACAGTCGATGACCACGCCGGTCCTGTTCTATTTTTGGTCTGAGCGCAGCCAGCATTGTCTGCAATTAACGCCGGTACTGGAGAACCTTGCCGCCCAGTATAACGGTCAGTTTATTCTCGCTAAGCTGGACTGCGACGCCGAGCAGATGATCGCCTCCCAGTTTGGTCTGCGCGCGATCCCTACGGTTTATCTGTTCCAGAACGGCCAGCCGGTAGATGGATTCCAGGGTCCGCAACCGGAAGAGGTTATTCGCGCGCTGCTGGAGAAAGTGCTGCCGAGCGAAGAAGAGCTGAAAGCACGCCAGGCTATCGAATTCATCGAAGCCGGTAATCACGCGGATGCGCTGCCGCTGCTGAAAGAAGCCTGGCAGATCTCCAACCAGAGCAGCGAAATCGGTCTGCTGCTGGCGGAAACGCAAATCGCCCTGAACCGTTCTGACGAAGCCGAAGCGGTGCTGAAAACCATTCCGTTGCAGGATCAGGACACCCGCTATCAAGGGCTTATCGCACAGATCGAATTACTGAAGCAGGCCGCTGATACACCGGAAATCCAACAGTTGCAGCAGCAGGTCGCCAGCAATCCACAGGATGCGGCGCTGGCAACGCAGTTGGCTATTCAATTGCACCAGGTCGGACGTAACGAGGAATCGCTGGAATTACTGTTCAGCCACCTGAAGAAAGATCTTACGGCTGCCGATGGTCAGGCACGTAAGACTTTCCAGGAGATCCTTGCCGCACTGGGTACCGGTGATGCGCTGGCCTCGAAGTATCGCCGCCAGCTGTACGCGCTGTTGTACTAATTGGTTCATCATGCCCGATGGCGCTACGCTTATCGGGCTTACAAACACAACCAACACCTCATTCCCGTCGGCCGGATATGGCGGTAGCCGCCATACGGCATCACATCACGGTTTCTTTAATGGCGTTACCACTAATTGGTGACGTGAGTTATAGAATTTTCGATAGGTTAAGTAGCAGGCGATAATGGTCGACAGGCTGGCGGTTGATAGCAGCATAAACGTCACCATAATCTGATACTTAATTGCTTTTACCGGGTCAATACCTGCAAAGATCAGTCCTGACATCATTCCCGGTAAACTCACCAGTCCTACGGTCTTCGCTGAATCAATCGTCGGGATCAGCGAGGCGCGAATGCTGTCGCGAATAAGCGGTGCAGAAGCCACCTTCGGCGTTGCGCCGAGGCTGAGTTTTTCCTGAATTTGCTGCTGCTCGCTGTTAAACCGCTGCCCCAAATTGTTGTAACACAGCCCCACCGCCACCATCGCATTGCCTGCAATCATGCCGGAGATCGGGATGACCTGCATCGGCGTGAACTCGATAGAGCCTGAAAGAACCAGCACCGAAAGCGTTAGCCCCGCTCCCACCGTAATAGCAATAAACGACGAGAGAAAAGCTTTATCAATATATTTACTGCGTTTTTGCGCGTTATAGGCCGCGTTAAAGCAGATAAACAGCACCATCAATAAGGTCAGAATGCTATGGTTGACGCCGAAAATATATTTCAGCACGTAGCCCACGATAATAAGCTGAACCACTGCCCGGCAAACGCTCCAGAGAATATCTTTTTCCAGCGCCAGCTTTTCTTTGTTGCTGATCAGTATCGCGACCACCACCAGCATCATCGCTAACGCCAGGGATTCATTGGTAATATTATGCTCGTTCATTACTTACTTCCTGCATTTCACCGGCGTGCGGTTGAAGGGTTATGACGTTATCCGCATGATCAATTTCATCTTTGTCATGCGTCACCCACAGCACAGCAATATTCTTATCGCGAACATAGTGGTGAATTAATTCGTTCACATTACGCTTGTTGGATTCATCCAGCGCGCTGGTGATTTCATCAAGCAGCAGAATTTTCGGCAGAAACTGCAAATTACGAATTAACGAGACGCGCTGCTTTTCGCCGCCGGATAGCTCATTGATATTTTTTTTGAGGATCGTCTCGGGTAACTCAAAGCGGGCCAGATCGGCCAGAAACACATCCGGATCCGGGCGTTTGTCGCGAATTTGCCAGGGGAAAATGAGATTGTCGTAAACGGTGTCACCAAACAAAGCGGGCGTTTGCGCGCAATAAGAGACCTGCTGGCGATAAGCTTCAGGCTTAAGCGTTGATATCTCCTTACCCTCAAAAAGGATTTCACCAGAACTCGGGCTAATTAACGACGCGACTATCTTGAGTAACGTACTTTTACCGCAGCCGGACTGGCCGGTAATCAGCTTAAATTCTCCGGCGTGGAGATCAAAACAGATGTTATTAAGAACCTGCGTCGCCCCTGCCTGCCATGCGACATTTTTTAACTGAAGCAGAATGCTGCTTTCTTCCATTACCAATCCCTTTTTACATCTTTCGTGCAGATAGTCTATCCCTGTAATTTATTATAGGGGAGCCCACCTTGATAAATCGGGTATAATTTGACTAATGAGGCAGTAAAGGACAGCACAACAGGAGGTTTCATCAATGCTCATTTTTATTCCTATTCTTATTTTTGTCGCGCTGGTGATCGTCGGCGCAGGCGTCAAAATCGTCCCGCAGGGATATCAGTGGACGGTAGAGCGTTTTGGCCGTTACACCAAAACCCTGCAACCGGGTTTAAGCCTTGTTGTACCGTTCATGGACCGCATTGGTCGTAAGATCAATATGATGGAACAGGTGCTTGATATCCCCTCTCAGGAAGTCATCTCCAAAGATAACGCCAACGTCTCGATTGATGCTGTGTGCTTTATTCAGGTGATCGACGCGCCGAAAGCCGCGTATGAAGTCAGCAACCTGGAACTGGCGATCATCAACCTGACCATGACCAACATTCGTACTGTTCTCGGCTCGATGGAGCTCGATGAAATGCTCTCCCAGCGTGACAACATCAACACGCGCCTGCTGCATATTGTTGATGAGGCCACCAATCCCTGGGGCATCAAAATCACCCGTATTGAGATTCGTGACGTGCGTCCACCGGCGGAACTGATTGACGCCATGAACGCGCAGATGAAAGCCGAACGTACCAAGCGCGCCTACATTCTGGAAGCCGAAGGGATCCGCCAGGCGGAAATCGTCAAGGCCGAAGGTGAGAAGCAGTCGAAAATCCTCATCGCGGAAGGTGAACGTCAGTCCGCATTTTTACAGGCTGAAGCGCGTGAACGTTCCGCAGAAGCAGAAGCCCGCGCAACACAGATGGTTTCTGAGGCCATTGCCGCCGGGGATATTCAGGCCGTGAACTACTTCGTGGCACAGAAATACACCGAAGCGCTGCAGCATATCGGCTCGTCGAATAACAGCAAAGTGGTGATGATGCCGCTGGATGCCAGCAGCCTGATGGGCTCCATTGCCGGGATCGCCGAACTGGTTAAGGACAGCGCCAGCGAGCGGAAAAAATCATGATAGCGATGATTCTGGTGCACCCGCATATTTTCTGGCTCAGCCTCGGTGGTCTGTTACTGGCCGCCGAGATGCTGGGCGGTAACGGTTATCTGCTGTGGAGCGGCGTGGCAGCGGTGATTACCGGTCTGGTCGTCTGGCTCGTTCCGCTAGACTGGGCGTGGCAGGGGGCGATGTTCGCCGCCCTCACCCTGCTGGCGGCCTGGCTGTGGTGGAAGTGGCTGGCAAGACGCGTTCAGGAGCAGCAGCCGGCCGACAGCCATCTTAATCAACGTGGACAACAGTTAGTTGGCCGTCGATTTACTCTGGAAACTAACCTGGTCAATGGTCGCGGACATATGCGCGTCGGCGACAGTTCCTGGCCCGTTAGCGCCCGTGACGATTTGAGCGCCGGAACGCAGGTTGAAGTCATTGCCGTTGAGGGAATAACCCTGATTATAAAAGCGGTATCACACTAAAAAGACAGGAAATAAGACTATGGTCAGGAAGACACCCCTTGCCTTTGCCCTTTGCACATTGCTGACCGCCACCCCGCTGGCATTCGCTTCGTTCGATATGGAAGACTGCAAATGGAGCGACGACAGCTGCCTGCTGAAGGGAACGCCGACCTTTAACCCTGAAAACGACAGCCGCGACAACCTGCTGCGGCTGCTGAGCCAGGAAAAATCATTTGTTCTGCCCGTGCAGTCGATGCCCGCAGACATCACTCGCTCCCGAGATTTCTATTTTGCCTATCACCCGCAATGGGATGAGGCTGCCCCGCAAACAGCGGCAGCTCAGGCATCCGCCGCGGACAGTCCTCTCTCCCGACAGATGGCCGAGCTGAACATTAGCGCCGACGAAATAAACATCAATGACGCTGAGCTAGAGAACCGTCATGTTTCGAATAATACCGGGAGCGTTAGCGCCTTTTTTGCCGCGCTGTTGGCCGATTCTACATTAACAGCGGAACAGCGTCAGGCTTTAGCCCAGGCGCGTACAGGACTGCTTTCTGGGGCAACCCGCGAGCAAATTGAGTCTTCTCTTGCCACCTTCCCGGCAGATTCTCAAGCTCTGCCCTATAAAAGCTATCTGGCAGCAGCCGCCAGTTTCTATGCCGGTGATTATGCCAGTGCCGAACGGGATTTCACTCAGCTTGCTACAAGCGACCGTCCGTGGTTAGCAGAGACCGCGCAATACATGCTGATGCGCACGGCGTTGAACAAGAGCAGTCAGAACAGCGTGGGCGAGTACGGCGATTTTGATATTGCGAAAATTAACCGCGAGGATGCCACTCAGGCTCAAGAGTTGGCGCAGACCTATCTGCAGCGTTTTCCCCAAGGACTCTACGCTGACTCTTCACGAGGCATGTTGCGTCGCATCAACTGGTATTTACAGTCATGGCCGCAGCTGGCCGGGTTGTATGAACAGGCTTTGCAGCAGTCGGCAGACGCACGGCAACTGCGCGAAAATGTCATCGAATACGATAATGTCTATGGCATGGCGTTCTACGACCAGTCCGTCGTTGAGTCCTTCCCCGACGCGCCGCGAGTCAGCTATATCGAACTACTACGCGCGCTGCGCCTGGATAACAATAACAAACCGACGCTGACGCAGGCACAGCTCGACGCCAGCAAACCGGTGTTTGAACAGAGCCAAAAACTGCCGCTATGGCGCGATCTGCAACTGAATCTGTGGCTGGCAACGGGCAACTACGCGGCAATTATTCAGGCAGTTACGCCAGCGCAGAAACTTGCCGCTCACGATACCCTCGCCTTCAGCGAACAGGTGCTGTACGGCGAAGCGTTGATGGGCCAGAAAAAATGGGCCGAGGCGCGCAATTTCTGGCAGCAGTTGTTAAAACTCAGCCAGGATAACGAACAGCAGCAATATGTACAGGCTAAGCTTGCCGCCACGCTGGTGTATAGCGGCGACGTGGCAGCGGTTTTCGCACCGAATAGCGCGGTGACCAACCTGCGCTTTCGTTCGCAGGTACTGAAAACGCAGGCCACACCAGAACTGCTGCGCCAGCAGGCCGTTCATGGCCCGAATAACGAAGAGCGTACCATTGCGTTGCATACGCTGCTGGTGCGGGATCTAACAGAGAATCGTTTTGGCGACTGGCTTACTGACAGAAAGCTGGCCAGCGCGATTACATCACCGGTCATTGGCGAAGCGTTTGATGACGTTAACCTGAGCATATTCGACTGGAATGGCGACACGGCGCAGGCGGGTTATACGTGCCGCAGCCTCAATGAAACGGTAACGGTATTGAGCAAAAAAGCGGATGATGCTCACGCGCTGAACTGCCTTGGCGAATTCTTCCGCACCACGCAAACACATGTCGACCTGTGGAAAAGCAGCGCTGGCAACGACGTGCTTGAATCAGCTATCTCGCGCAAGAAACCGTTCGGCCAGTTCGACAGACAGAGCTACTACCAGCAGGTAATCACCTCACCCACCGCGGAAGTCGAAGATAAGAGCTTCGCGCTGTATCGCGCCATCATGTGCTATGCGCCATCAGGCGCTAACGAATGTGGCGGAGAAGACGTGGACAAATTGCAGCGTAAGGGCTGGTTCACCCAACTGAAAACGCAGTATCCGGGAAGCCCGTGGGCGCAAAAACTCAAATATTACTGGTAACCGCACTGCTTCTCGGCCAGGCACAGGCGGCGGATATCGTCGCCGCCCGTGAACATTCAGCCTTCTGGCTGTGGTCTGGGGTGAAAGCCAGTGACGAGCTGAAAGACGCGCAAACGGTTTATCTGCACCAGGGCGAGGTACTGGTTCGTTCCGGTAACGTGGTGTTCCAGCGCCTCGGACTGCCGGTCAGTCGTCTGTCTTTTCCCTCAATCTGGCTGACCGTACGCTTTACAACCCTCGACGTACCGGAAGAGATCCCGGTGCGTATCATACGGTTGATGCAGCGCTGGCAGACCGCCGGGAATAACGTCGTCGGCCTGCAGGTTGATTTTGACGCAGCGACCCATCAACTGACCGACTACGCCCGCTTTCTGCAGCAACTGCGCCAACAGCTCCCGGCCGAGTTTGCGCTAGGGGTAACCGGACTACTGGATTGGGCAAAAACGGGCGACGTCGCTACGCTGAACGCGTTGGCGGTCGATGAACTGGTGGTGCAAAGCTATCAGGGGCGTCGCACGGTGACGAATTATCAGGCGTATCTACCCGCGCTGAGCCGCCTGCGCATTCCATTTAAGCTGGGACTGGTGCAAAACGGTAGCCGAGATCCACTGGCTGAAGCGCAGCTTGAGAAATCTCCGTGGTACCGCGGCACGGTGGTGTTTATGCTTAATCCTTCTCGCCGTTAAGCCTTCGCTTTGTGATGGCAGCAGCCGGAGAGATTATCCATAATCGGACATTCAGCGCTGTCATCACCCGGGCAACTGTCCGCCAGCGCCAGTAAATGCAAGCGCATGGCCTGCAGCTCACTGATATGCCGCTCAATATCCGCCACCTTTTCCAGGGTGCGCTTTTTCACATCCGCGCTGTGACGCGCCGGATCGTTAAACAGGTTTACCAGCTCGCCGCACTCTTCCAGATTAAATCCAACCTGCCGCGCCTGACGCAGCAACGTCAGTTCATTCAGATGCTGTTGGTTGTAAGTGCGATAGCCATTGTCACTACGCAGCGGCGGCGTCACCAGTCCTTTCTCTTCATAAAAGCGAATGGCTTTGCTGGTTAAACCGGTTTTTTTCGCAACATCGCTAATATTCACATTTCCCCCGCGGTGCTTGTTGGTGCTGAGCCATATTATAGCCCAGATTGCCGTAATCATTTACCCGAGAAATCTGCACATTATAAGCCAACAAAGAGATGAATAAATCCTTTCTATTCACATTGTTATACCCGATACAGATCACATTTCAGTATTTATTGACCGTACAAAATTGACTCAAATCAAAAGATATATTGGTTATGCATCTTTCATATTGAACAAAGGGAAACATTTTTATATACAAATGCGAATGATAATGATGATCATTTACATTTAATAAAGGTTCTCTTATGTTGCCACGGATTAACCAAAGGCCATTTATTCTTTCAGCCCTGACATTATGCATGTCCGGCGCTGCTTCTGCAGCTACCTCTACAACACACGCTTCAGCGCCCGACGATGATACGGTGATCGTCACGGCTAACCGCTCTGAAAGTAGTCTCTGGGATAGCCCGGCAACTATTCAGGTTATCGATCGCCAGACGCTGCAAAACTCCACCAGCGTTTCTATTGCTGATGATTTACAAGATATTCCCGGCGTCGAAGTCACCGATAACGCCCTCGCTGGCCGGAAACAAATTCGTATCCGTGGCGAAGCCTCTTCGCGGGTGCTGATTTTGATCGACGGCCAGGTCGTCAGCTACCAGCGCGCCGGGCAAAACTACGGGGCCGGTTTGCTGATTGACGAATCCGCGCTGGAACGGATTGAAGTAGTAAAAGGCCCCTACTCTGTCCTTTACGGTTCGCAGGCGATTGGCGGTGTCGTAAACTTTATTACCAAAAAAGGCGGCGATAAGCCTCTCGGCGGCAGCGTTAAGGCCGTTTATAACTCCGCAACGGCAGGATGGGAAGAATCAGCAGCAGCCTGGGGCAGCATCGGAAACTTTGACTACCGCATCAATGGCAGCTATTCCGACCAGGGGGACCGCGATACACCTGACGGGAGATTGCCCGACACCAATTTCCGTAATAACGGCCAGGGCGTGTGGCTTGGCTACAATTTCGATCGCCATAAAATCGGACTCTCCCTCGATCGTTACAAACTGTCTACTCAAACCTGGTTTGACGATCCAGAGGGCCAGTTCGACGACTTTAGCGTCAAAATACCTAAGCTGGAACGCGAGAAAATCGGTCTTTTCTACGACTACGCGGCTGGCGGGGATTACCTGAGGAAAATCCATGTTGACGCATACACCCAGACAATAGAGCGCAAATTTGAAAACCGGGTCAAAACGACTCAGGTAATCCCCAGCCCGGCGATTAAAGCGCTGACGATAAACAATCAAACCAATACCAACGACAAACAGTATACCCAGGGGGTAACGCTGCAGGGCAATTTCTCCCTTCCCGCGAACAACGAGCTGGTGATTGGCACTCAATATCAGCATGACAAAATCAAACAGGACACAGACGGCAGTACGCGCCAGACCGCAGCTACCGGCTTCTTCGATACGCAAACCCGCACCCTGTCATACAACGAAGCGGAGCAAAGCAACACCTCATTGTTCGCGCAAAACGACTGGCGCTTTGCCGATGACTGGACCTGGACCGTAGGCGCACGCCAGTACTGGCTGTCTTCGAAGCTCAATCGCAACGATACGCAAACCCTGCAAAGCAGCGGCAGCACCTGGCATTCCACCGGGGGAAATTCAGTACACGATGATGAACTGGTGACCTCAACCAGCCTACGCTATTCCGGTTTTAAAGATCTTGAACTCCGGGCAGCATATGCCCAGGGCTATGTTTTCCCCACGTTGACTCAGTTGTTTATGCAGACGTCCGCAGGCGGAAGCGTGACCTACGGCAACCCAAACCTGAAGGCGGAACACTCGAATAACTATGAGCTGGGCGCACGGTATAAAGGGAATATGTGGCTGATTGACGGCGCCATTTATTACTCCGAAGCCAAAGACTATATCGCCAGCCTGGCCTGTTCAGGCCAACCCGTTTGCAGCGGTAATACCACCTCTTCACGGGGCGGCTATTACTACTACGAAAACATCGATCGGGCCAAAACCTGGGGCATGGAACTCACCGCAGAATACAACGGCTGGGCGGTTTCACCTTACCTGAGCGGTAATCTCATTCGCCGTCAGTACGAAGGCAATACCCTAAAAACCTGGGATACCGGCGAACCCACGCTGACCGGGCGTGTCGGCCTGAAACATACCTGGTTGATGAATGTCGCTAACGTGACGTCCGATGCCTTTATCCGCGCGGCGTCCAGCGCTAAAGATAATACCGGCACCACGGAAATCAACTACCCAGGCTGGGCCACACTTAACCTCGCATTCAACACCGAGTTCGGTCCGCAGGACCAGTATCAGGTCAACCTCGCGCTCAACAACCTGACCGATAAGCGTTACAGAACCGCACATGAATCTATTCCAGATGCTGGTTTCAATGCCGCCGTTGGCTTTGCGTGGAATTTCTGACGATGAAAAAACTCATGATTGGCTTACTGAGCCTCGCCTGCGTTTTCAGTGCCCAGTCCGCCGACCGCCTGGTGGTGGCGGGCGGCTCGCTTAGTGAACTGGTATACGCCATGGGCGTCGGCAACCGGGTGGTTGGCGTTGATGAAACCACCTCGTATCCGCCCGAAACTGCCGCACTCCCGCATATCGGCTACTGGAAGCAGTTAAGCAGCGAGGGCATTTTGTCGCTCCATCCGGACAGCTTTATCACCTGGCAGGATGCAGGTCCCCAAATCGTGTTGGATCAGTTGCGGGCGCAAAAGGTTAACGTCGTGACGTTGCCGCGCGTACCGGCCACCGTCGAACAGATGTACGCCAACATTCGAGAACTGGCTACAACACTGCACATTCCTGACCAAGGTGAGGCGCTAGTCAATCGCCTGCAGCAACGTCTGGAGCGTATTAAGCACAGCGTGGCGGCGAAAAACGCGCCGGTCAAAGCCATGTTCATTCTCTCTGCTGGCGGCAGCGCACCTCAGATCGCTGGAAAAGGCAGCGTTGCCGATGCCATTATGACCCTCGCAGGCGCACAAAATGTCGCCACCCATGCGCAGTATAAAAGCTACAGCGCGGAGTCACTGATCGCCGCCAACCCGGAGGTGATCGTGGTGACGTCGCAAATGGTCGATGGCGGTCCGGCTCGCCTGAGCGCGATTGCCGGTATTACCCACACTGCGGCCTGGAAAAACCAGCGCATTGTGGCGGTAGACCAGGCGCTGATTCTGGGAATGGGACCACGCGTCGCCGATGCGGTTGAAGCCCTGCACCAGCAATTCTGGCCTCACTAACTGGATTTATTAAGAAGAATGAAAACTGAACATTCGCTGGATCTCACCGCGCATTTTGCGCTCGAGGGAAGTCAGCCATTTAAGGATCGCCGCGCCACGATGCCCTGGCGTGGGGCGATCCCGGTTGCCAAAGAGCTATTGTCACAGACCTGGCAGGAGGTCATCAACCAGCCAACCCCACCGCGTAAACGGCTGGTGTACTTGCATATTCCTTTTTGTGCAACACATTGTACTTTCTGCGGTTTTTATCAAAACCGATTTGAAGAAGACAACTGCGCCCGCTACACCAACGCGCTGTTGCGCGAAATAGAGATGGAAGCTGATAGCGCATTACATCAGTCAGCCCCCATTCACGCCGTCTATTTTGGCGGCGGTACGCCTTCTGCGCTGTCTGCACAGGACCTGGCCAGAATCATTACCGCGCTGCGTGACAAGCTACCGTTGGCGCCGGACTGCGAAATCACCATTGAGGGACGGGTGCTCAATTTTGACGATGCGCGAATTGATGCCTGCCTTGACGCTGGCGCCAATAGATTTTCAATCGGTATTCAGTCTTTTAACAGCCGAATCCGCAAGAAAATGGCGCGTACTTCGGACGGCCCGACCGCGACGGCCTTTATGCAGGGACTGGTAAAACGAGATCGTGCCGCCGTGGTGTGCGATCTGCTGTTTGGTCTGCCAGGACAAGACGCAAAACTGTGGGGCGAGGATCTGGCGATTGCCCGCGACATCGGCCTCGACGGCGTAGATCTTTATGCGCTGAATCTGATCCCTAATACACCGCTTGGCAAAGCGGTTGAAACCGGGCGCACAACCGTTCCCTCTCCCGCCGAACGCCGCGATCTCTATCTTCAGGGCTGCGATTTCATGGACAGCGCGGGCTGGCGCTGCATCAGCAACAGCCACTGGGCGCGTACCACACGGGAACGCAATCTGTACAACCTGCTGATTAAACAGGGTGCAGACTGTCTGGCATTCGGCTCTGGCGCAGGAGGGTCAGTCAATGGCTATTCCTGGATGGTCGAGCGCAACCTGAATACATGGCATGAATCTATCGCCGCCGGAAAAAAACCGCTAATGATGATGATGCGCACCGCCGAGCGTGGTTTCCAGTGGCGACACACTCTCCAGGCCGGTATTGAGACGGCCCGCATTCCGCTGGATGAGCTGACGCCTCATGCACAAAAACTGGCCCCGCTACTGACCCAATGGCATCACGCAGGGCTGACGCGAGATGCCAGCACCTGTGTACGCCTGACCAATGAAGGGCGTTTTTGGGCGAGCAATATTTTGCAGTCTCTTGATGAACTGATTCAGGAACTTAACGCGCCGCGCATTGCGGTAGAGCAACCATAAAAGGAGTGAATAATGAGCCATGTCTCTTTACAGGATTTTTTGAAAACTGAGCCGGACGGTACGCTGGAAGCTATCGCAGCCCAGTACAACACTACATTGCTGGAGGTGGTGAAAAACCTCCCTTCCCCAACGCTGGTTTCCGGCAGTCAATTTGATACCGTCTGGGAAACCGTCTGCGAATGGGGCAAAGTCACCACCCTGGTCCATACTGCTGATGTCATTCTGGAATTCACCGGTGAATTACCTTCCGGATTCCACCGCCACGGTTACTTCAACCTGCGCGGCAAAAAAGGCATGACCGGTCATATCAAGGCAGAAAACTGCACGCATATTGCCCTGATTGAACGCAAATTTATGGGAATGGACACTGCGTCCATTCTCTTCTTCAACCAGGCGGGTAGCGCTATGTTCAAAATTTTCCTCGGTCGCGATGAGCATCGACAGCTGCTGGCCGAACAGGTCAGCGCCTTTCACACGTTGTCTTCATCTTTAAAGGAACATGCCTGATGGCTCCATGGCTTATTTTTGGTGCAGGTGGAAGCGGCGTCGGCGCGAAAACGCTGAAGCTCGCACTGGCGGAGCATCGTCCGGTGATTGCTGTCGTTCGCAATCCCCAGGTTGCTGCCGGGCTGCAGGAAAAAGGTGTGCAGGTTTTTATTGGCGACGCCTGCGACAGCCAGGTCACCGCCTGCGCCTGTCGCGCAGCAGGTCAGCATGCCACGGTAATCTCCTCCATGGGCGGTGCCCAGGATTATCTGGCGCACAGAACCGTCATTGATGAAGCAGAAAAAGCTGAGATCAAACGCATGATTCTGGTTACCTCTCTGGGCTGTGGCGACAGTTGGCCCTTTTTGTCCCCACGCGCCAGGGCCGCATTTGGCCAGGCCGTACGGGAAAAATCGTTGGCTGAAAGCTGGCTACAAACCAGTCTACTGGACTACGCCATTCTCCGCCCCGGCGGTTTGCTGAATGGTGAAGCCACAGGTCTGGCGCAACGCATACAGGCCGAGGAGTGTCATGGCTTTGTGATGCGCGCGGATGTTGCCAGGCACATTCACGAACTGGCCACGGCGCCGACACTCAATAACCAGATTTACAGTTTAGTTGAGCCGGGACTGAAACCCGCGTAAACCCCTCGCGGCGCGGAAACTTCGCGCCGCAAAGACGTTATGGAGCGTTGCGTGCTTAAGGACTCGCTTTCTTCCGTCAGCATTCTGACGGGCCTTTCTCTCTTGCTGGTCGCTCTGATGCTGTTCGGTGCCAGCCAGGGGGCGTTGAACATTAGCTTCAGCGCCCTGTTCAACGACGAATACCGAGATATCTGGTTGAACATCCGCCTGCCCCGCGTACTGCTGGCCGTTTTGGTCGGTGCTGCGCTGGCTACGGCAGGGGTCATTATGCAGGGACTTTTTCGCAATCCAATGGCCGATCCCGGCCTGCTTGGCGTCAGCAGCGGCTCCGCGCTGATGGTCGGCATCGCGATAGTTATCCCATTTTCATTCCCCGTAGTGCTGGTGTTGTATGAGCAGATGATTTTTGCCGTCGCGGGCAGCATGGTGGTCTGCACGATTATTTTCCTGATAAGTCAGCGTCATAACCACGGCGGAATGATGCAACTACTGTTAGCAGGTATCGCTATCAATGCTCTGTGCGGTTCGGCTATTGGTGTGCTGAGCTATGTGGGCGACGAACAGCAGCTACGTCAACTTACGCTGTGGATGATGGGGAATCTCGGCCAGGCCCAGTGGCCAACGCTGCTGGTTGCCAGCACGTTTGTTCTTCCAGCCATTGCAGTCACCGTCTGTATGGCGGGAACGCTTAATTTGCTGCAGTTGGGTGATGAAGAGGCGCATTACCTCGGCGTAAACGTCAAACGTAAGCGCCAGCAGTTACTGTTGCTCAGCTCGCTCCTGGTTGGCGCTGCCGTTTCCGTCAGCGGCGTGATTGGCTTTATTGGCCTGGTGATCCCGCATCTGATCAGAATGACTACCGGCGCCGATCATCGCTGGTTGATTCCTTGCTCTACGTTGGCCGGTGCCTGTTTACTTCTGATTGCCGACACGCTGGCCCGCACACTTGTTCAGCCTGCCGAAATGCCCGTTGGTCTGTTAACCAGCCTGATCGGTGGACCGTATTTCCTGTGGTTAATACTGCGTAGCCGGAGGATGTCATGATCGTCGCTGAAAATCTGGTCTACCACATTCAGGGCAGACGACTGACCGATGACGTTTCCCTGACGCTACCTGATGGAGAAATCATCGCGATTCTTGGCCCGAATGGGGCCGGAAAATCGACGCTGCTTCGCCAGCTTACGGGCTATCTGCAGCCCCACAGCGGGCGTTGTAGCTTGTTTGGCAAGCCGCTGAACGAGTGGTCAATCACCGAGCTGGCAAAAACCCGTGCTGTGATGCGCCAGAACAGTCATATGGCCTTCCCGTTTAGCGTGCAGGAGGTCATCCGCATGGGCAGGCATCCGTATCGTACGCGCAACACGGGCGATGAAACGGAGCACATCATGACGTTGTGTGACTGCCAGGCGCTGGCCGCGCGCGATTACCGGCACTTGTCGGGAGGAGAACAACAGCGGGTACAGCTGGCGCGTCTGCTGGTTCAACTTTGGGAGCCCGAACCCAGGCCAAAATGGTTGTTTCTCGATGAACCCACCTCCGCCCTGGATATTCACCACCAACAGCATCTTTTTCGTCTGCTGCGTCGTCTGGTAGGTGAACGACAGTTCAGCGTCTGCTGCGTCCTGCACGATCTCAACCTTGCGGCGCGCTATGCTGACCGCGTTGTATTGATGGAACGCGGCAGGATAGTTGATAACGGTCGTCCGCAGGATGTTCTGCAGCAATCGTCACTAAATGCACTGTACGGCGCCGATCTCACGGTGATGAATGAACCGCAGCATCGAACGCCGCTTATCGTTCTCAATCAATAACAGACCGGGAACGTGCTGACCTGACGTTCCCGTTTTTCTTCCTTTACGCCCTTTTTGCACCTTTTCTAAAAACTCCCTTGACCTTCCCCTAGATGGAAGGTTTAACCTTTATCACAGTCAGTTAATCCTGCAATAAAGGAGTTGGTTATGTCTCAAACAATCGATCTAACCCTGGACGGCTTGTCCTGTGGTCACTGCGTAAAACGCGTTAAAGAAAGTCTGGAGCAACGCCCGGACGTTGAGCAAGCGGATGTCACTGTGACTGAAGCGCACATCACCGGGAGCGCCAGTGCTGAAGCGCTGATTGAAACCATCAAACAAGCCGGTTACGGCGCGGAGTTAAGCCACCCAAAGGCTAAACCGCTGACGGAGTCATCAATCCCGTCGGAAGCACTGGCAGCGGTCCCTTCCGAGCTTCCGGCAGCTACGGCTGATGATGACAGCCAACAGTTGCTGTTAAACGGCATGAGCTGCGCCAGCTGTGTTATCCGCGTACAAGATGCTCTGCAAAGCGTACCGGGTGTCACGCAGGCACGGGTAAACCTGGCGGAACGTACTGCGCTGGTAATGGGCAGTGCGTCCGCCGACCAGTTAGTGAAAGCGGTGGAAAAAGCGGGCTACGGCGCAGAAGCCATTGAAGATGATGTTAAGCGCCGCGAGCGTCAGCAAGAAACCGCCGTAGCAACCATGAAACGTTTTCGCTGGCAGGCGGCCGTCGCGCTGCTGTTGGGTATCCCTGTCATGGTATGGGGAATGATTGGCGAAAACATGATGGTCACTGACGACAACCGCAGCCTGTGGCTGACGATTGGTCTGGCAACGCTTGCCGTGATGGTTTTCGCGGGCGGTCATTTTTACCGCAATGCGTGGAAAAGCCTGATGAACGGCACCGCGACCATGGATACGCTGGTGGCGCTGGGTACAGGGGTGGCATGGCTTTATTCTATGAGCGTCAACCTCTGGCCGCAATGGTTCCCGATGGAAGCGCGACACCTCTATTATGAAGCCAGTGCGATGATTATCGGTCTGATTAACCTCGGGCACATGCTGGAAGCGCGGGCTCGCCAGCGTTCGTCCAAAGCACTGGAAAAATTACTCGATCTGACGCCGCCGACCGCGCGTGTTGTTACCGACGAAGGTGAAAAGAACGTGCCGCTGGCAGACGTTCAGGCGGGAATGTTGCTGCGCCTGACCACCGGTGACCGCGTTCCGGTAGATGGCGAAATCACTCAGGGAGAAGCCTGGCTGGATGAAGCCATGCTGACCGGAGAGCCTATTCCGCAACAAAAAGGCGAAGGCGATAGCGTCCACGCCGGTACGGTCGTACAGGACGGCAGCGTGCTGTTCCGCGCCAGTGCCGTTGGCAGCCATACCACGCTGTCACGCATTATTCGTATGGTGCGCCAGGCGCAAAGCAGTAAACCGGAGATTGGTAAACTAGCCGACCGTATCTCCTCAGTGTTCGTTCCGGTCGTCGTCGTCATTGCGCTGGTGAGTGCGGCAATCTGGTATTTCTTCGGGCCGGCACCACAAATTGTTTATACGCTGGTGATTGCCACTACCGTACTGATTATTGCCTGCCCTTGTGCGCTGGGCCTGGCTACACCAATGTCGATTATTTCCGGTGTGGGTCGTGCTGCTGAGTTTGGGGTTCTGGTACGTGATGCCGATGCGCTTCAGCGCGCCAGTACGCTTGATACCGTCGTATTTGATAAAACCGGGACATTGACTGAAGGTAAACCGCAGGTTGTCGCCATCAAAACGTTTGGCAACACCGATGAAGCACTGGCAATTCGTCTGGCAGCAGCCCTTGAACAGGGGTCCAGCCACCCGCTGGCCAGAGCGATACTGGACAAAGCCGGTGATGTTACGCTGCCACAGGTCAATGGTTTCCGTACGCTGCGCGGTTTAGGCGTAAGCGGTGAAACGGAAGGTCATACGCTGCTGCTGGGCAACCAGGCGCTGCTCAATGAGCAACAGGTAGATACCACTGAAATGGAAGCTGAAATCACCGCTCAGGCATCCCAGGGTTCAACCCCGGTCCTGTTGGCGATTGATGGTAAAGCGGCGGCTCTGTTAGCGGTGCGTGATCCGCTGCGTAGCGACAGCGTGGCAGCACTTCAGCGTCTGCACCGCAACGGGTATCGTCTGGTGATGCTTACCGGTGACAACCCGACCACGGCTAACGCTATTGCCAAAGAAGCCGGTATTGATGAGGTGATTGCCGGTGTTCTGCCGGACGGTAAAGCCGAGGCGATTAAACGTCTGCAAAGCCAGGGGCGTCAGGTTGCCATGGTGGGTGACGGTATCAACGATGCACCTGCGCTGGCTCAGGCCGATGTAGGGATTGCCATGGGTGGCGGCAGCGATGTGGCGATTGAAACCGCCGCGATTACGCTGATGCGCCATAGCCTGATGGGCGTCGCGGATGCACTGTCTATCTCCCGGGCAACCTTGCGTAATATGAAGCAGAACCTGGTCGGCGCGTTTATTTATAACAGCATCGGTATTCCCGTTGCCGCGGGGATCCTGTGGCCGTTCACCGGAACACTGCTGAATCCGGTCGTTGCCGGGGCGGCGATGGCGCTCTCCTCCATTACTGTGGTGAGCAACGCTAACCGACTGCTGCGCTTCAAACCGAAAGAGTAACCCTCTACCGCATGGCGCTCACGCTTATCCGGCCTACAAAGTGCAGGTAACATTGTAGGCTGGATAAGACGATTTCGCGTCGCCATCCGGCGATTCTCGCATTGCACCTTCCTGGACCACGCGCTAGCATGAAAGTCTACTTAGGGAGGTCGTATGGATCTGTTATACCGGGTAAAAACATTTTTCACCGCGCTACGCGGCAACCACTATACCTGGCCTGCCATCGACATTTCATTGCCCGGCAACCGCCATTTTCATCTGATTGGCAGTATTCACATGGGCAGTCGCGATATGGCTCCTCTGCCTGCCAAATTACTCAAAAAACTCAACCATGCCGACGCGCTGATTGTCGAAGCGGATGTTTCCGGTGACGACGCGCCGTTTGCTAACCTTCCTACATTTGCCGCACTCGAAGAACGTATCAGCCCGGAGCAGTTAGAAAACCTGCGTAAAGTCACCAACGAACTGGGTATTTCCCCATCGCTGTTATCTACTCAGCCGTTGTGGCAAATCGCCATGGTATTACAGGCGACACAGGCACAGCAGTTGGGTCTACGGGCAGAATACGGGATTGATTACCAATTGCTGAAAGCGGCAAAACAAGCGCATAAACCCGTTATCGAGTTGGAAGGCGCATCCAGTCAAATAGAGCTGTTATGTCAGTTGCCTGATAATGGACTGGCTCTGTTGGACGATACTCTGACGCACTGGCATACCAATGCCAGATTGTTGCAACAAATGATGGGCTGGTGGCTTAAAACACCGCCACGCAATAGCGAACTGACGCTTCCCAATACCTTTAGCCAGTCGTTGTATGACGTATTGATGCATCAACGCAACACAGCCTGGCGCGATCGGCTCAGGGCGATGCCTGCTGGTCATTACGTCGTGGCCGTTGGCGCGTTGCATCTGTACGGAGAGGGAAATTTGCCGGAGATGTTACGGTAAAAAAAATGGCCAATATTTCTATTGGCCCGTCAAAGAGGAATTTCATCATTATTATGATCCCAATGCTTAAAGCATCGGTGTAGTTCGATTGTCGCTCAAAGTCATCATCCTGCCAATACTATTGCGCAAGATGGTACTATTTTTTAGACAGACATCAGGCGTATGCTTGAGTCGTATTTTGTCTGGTCCAGGAAAATTGCTATGACACCCGCCGTTAAATTACTCGAAAAAAACAAAATTTCTTTCCAGATCCACACCTACGATCACGATCCGTCCGAGACGAACTTTGGTGATGAAGTGGTGCGCAAGTTAGGTCTGAATGCGGACCAGGTCTACAAAACGCTGCTGGTTGCCGTGAATGGCGATATGAAGCATCTGGCAGTTGCGGTCACGCCTGTAGCCGGTCAACTGGATCTCAAAAAGGTCGCTAAGGCTCTGGGGGCTAAAAAGGTCGATATGGCCGATCCAATGGTTGCGCAACGAACCACCGGTTATCTGGTGGGGGGGATCAGCCCATTAGGACAGAAAAAGAGATTGCCAACGCTCATTGATGCCCCTGCCCAGACGTTTGACACCATTTATGTTTCCGGCGGCAAACGCGGGCTGGATATCGAACTGGCAGCGGGCGATCTGGCGAAAATTCTGGATGCGAAATTCGCCGACATCGCACGCCGCGATTAAGCGGTTATAGAATGATTGCCTGATGGCGCGCAGCTTTAAGGCCTACAAATCGCACTGACCTGTAGGCCGGATAAGGTGCCCGCACCGCCATCCGGCACTCCGCCCTGTTACTGCCAGGTAACTTCCCCCTTCGGCTCATACACACTGGCATCCAGCGGTGAGTTCTTCTGCACGAACTCTTTCAGCACTTCTGCATCAATAAACCCGGTATTCACATAGCCTGGTTTGTTATCAATTCGCGGATAGCCATCGCCGCCGGTTGCGTTGAAGCTTAGCGTTGCCATACGATAGTTTTTGGCTGGGTCAACGGGTTCGCCTTTGATTTTCAAATCGTTAAGCTTGCCGTCTTTCGCCACAAAGCTGACGTTGGCAAACTGTGGATAGGCCCCGGAGTCCGGCTTCATTTGCGCCACGGCGGTCAGATAGTCAATCACCTCTTTCCCGCTCATGTCGGCATACACCACGATGTTTCCGAACGGCTGTACTTTCAGCACGCTCTTATAAGTGATATCGCCGCCTTCGATGGAATCACGGATGCCACCGCCGCTCATCACGCCAAAATCAGCGCTGGTTCGCGCCATTTGCGCAGCCAGCAGCAAATGTCCCATGTTGGTCTGCACGAAACGGACTTTGCTTCGGTCGCCTTCGAGGCGCGCATTGACGCTACCTATTTTCACGTCGAGCTGCGCTTTACCTTTATTCTGGAACGGCGTCAGCAACGAAAGCATTTGCTGATTTTCAGCTATTTCCGGGGTGTAGAGTACGCGCTCACTTTTACCGTTGTCCCAGGTCACTTTTTTCTTCAGGTTGACGGGAATGAGCTGGTAGTTGACCATTTTCATTTCGCCGTTACGGAACTCAAAGTCCGCCCGGCCCACATATTTCCCCCACTCGTGCGCCTGCACAATCCAGATCCCATTTTGCTTGTCTGGCGCACACGGCGTACCTGGTACGTAATCAACCTGCTTCTTGTTCTCTGAAGCCATACACACCGGATCCTGCGAGTGACCACCTACAATCATCGCCAGCGATCCCGCCGGCAGGCTACGCGCCATTTCGACATCGCCAGGGGCATTCGAGCCGTGGTTGCCGTTGTCATAATGTCCCATATGGGTGGTCGCGATAATGATGTCTGGCTTTTCACCCATATTCAGTTCCTGGATAACCAGTTTGGCTTCATCAGCAGGTTTACGGAACTCAATATCGGTAAAGAACTCGGGGTTGCCTATTTTTGCCGTATCGTCGGTGGTTAAACCGAGTACGGCAATTTTTAAATCCTGCCGCTTAAAGATGGCCCACGGCTTAAACAAACGCTCGCCGGTGCTTTTCTGATAGATATTGGCCGAGAGAAACGGGAATTTGGACCATTTTTCCTGCTGGCGCAGTACGGTCATGGGATTATCAAACTCGTGGTTTCCGACCGCCATCGCGTCATAGCCAATCAGGTTCATCCCACGAAAATCAGGTTCCGCATCCTGCAGATCGGACTCCGGTACACCGGTATTAATGTCGCCACCGGAAAGCAGCAGTACGCTGCCCCCTTCCTCTGCCACCTCTTTACGAATACCGTCCACCAGCGTTTTTTGCGCCGCCAGTCCGTATTCTCCGTATTCGCTGCGCCAGAAGTGACCGTGATGATCGTTGGTATGCAGAATGGTAATTTTGTAGGTTTTATCTTTTTCGTACGCTTGTGCAGGCTGACCTGCCAGCGTAAATGCGGCTAATAACGCCAGCGCCACGCCCCGTTTTAAAAACTTCATATTTCTCTCCCTGAGCCAAAATCAACGACTGAAATTACAATGATATGAAATAATAGTCGAAAATGTTTTCAGAAATGAGACTTCCTTCAAACACCTTCCGCAGGTATGTTAGTCAGGTAATAATAACAAAATAGATTACCCTCATAATCGCAACCCAAACAGAAGTGACTTTCTATGGCAATAAGTGAACCAACCCAGCCTGTGGCTGGCGCGTCAGCGTCGGTTGCTAAAGCACGCACCTCATTTGGCATTTTAGGAGCGATCAGCCTCTCCCATCTGCTAAACGATATGATTCAGTCGCTGATCCTGGCGATTTATCCGCTATTGCAGTCAGAGTTCTCGCTAACGTTCATGCAGATCGGGATGATCACCCTAACCTTCCAGCTTGCTTCCTCGCTGCTGCAACCGGTGGTGGGTTACTGGACGGACAAATACCCGATGCCGTGGTCGCTGCCCATTGGGATGTGCTTCACGCTGAGTGGGCTTGTTTTGCTGGCCATGGCCGGTAGTTTCCATATGGTGCTGCTCGCCGCGGCGCTGGTTGGCACCGGCTCTTCGGTATTTCATCCGGAATCGTCCCGCGTGGCGCGCATGGCCTCCGGCGGTCGTCACGGCCTGGCGCAGTCAATTTTCCAGGTTGGCGGCAACTTCGGCAGCTCTCTGGGACCCTTGCTGGCAGCTGTCATCATCGCGCCATATGGTAAGGGTAATGTGGCCTGGTTTGTTCTGGCTGCGTTATTAGCGATTGTCGTCCTGGCACAAATCAGCCGTTGGTATGCCGCGCAGCATCGGATGAGTAAAGGAAAACCGAAAGTTGCCATCGTAAATCCGTTACCGCGCAATAAAGTGGTGCTGGCGGTAAGCATCCTGCTGGTGCTGATTTTCTCCAAATACTTCTATATGGCGAGCATCAGCAGCTATTACACCTTTTATCTGATGCAAAAATTCGGATTATCGGTACAAAACGCCCAGTTTCACCTGTTTGCCTTCCTGTTTGCCGTCGCGGCCGGGACGGTGATTGGCGGACCATTAGGCGATAAAATTGGCAGAAAATATGTTATTTGGGGGTCTATCCTCGGCGTTGCGCCATTTACCCTCGTTTTACCCTACGCAACGCTGGAATGGACCGGAATTTTAACCGTGATCATTGGTTTTATCCTCGCATCGGCGTTTTCTGCTATTTTGGTGTACGCGCAGGAGCTGCTTCCTGGGCGTATCGGCATGGTTTCTGGGCTATTTTTCGGTTTTGCCTTCGGCATGGGCGGCTTGGGAGCCGCGGTGCTAGGGCTGATTGCCGACCATACCAGCATCGATTTGGTCTACAAAATATGTGCTTTCCTGCCACTTCTGGGGATACTGACCATATTCTTACCTGATAACCGACACAAAGCCTGATTTTCTGACGGCCAAAAGTAAATTTTGGCCGTCATTACTTGCAGTAGCCATCAGCCTTTACCTCTCACATATCACCGTACTTTTCCGATCCGTGCTTTTTTACGCTTAAAATCCCGTTTTCTTCAAAATTCAATAATTATTCATAAACATAAACATTAAAATTGTCATAAACTATTACTCGTAGTTTGGGTTTTCAGGATCATCACAGCAACCAAAGGAGACGGAATGCATCACGCCACCCCGCTTATCACCACCATTGTCGGCGGCCTTGTGCTCGCTTTTATATTAGGCATGATTGCCAATAAACTGCGTATTTCTCCTCTGGTGGGATATCTGTTAGCGGGCGTTCTGGCCGGTCCATTTACACCTGGTTTTGTTGCTGATACTAAGCTCGCGCCTGAGCTGGCCGAGCTTGGCGTTATTCTGCTGATGTTTGGCGTGGGGCTGCACTTTTCATTGAAGGATTTGATGGCGGTAAAGTCTATCGCCATTCCCGGCGCGATTGCCCAGATAGCAGTGGCAACGCTGCTGGGTATGGCGCTTTCAGCCGTATTAGGCTGGTCGCTGATGGTGGGGATCGTGTTTGGTCTGTGTCTTTCAACCGCCAGTACCGTGGTGCTACTGCGCGCGCTTGAAGAACGACAGCTCATTGACAGCCAGCGCGGGCAAATTGCCATTGGCTGGTTGATTGTCGAAGATCTGATGATGGTGCTGACGCTGGTTCTCCTGCCAGCCGTCGCCGGGATGCTGGAAAAAGAAGACGTCGGCTTCGCCTCGCTGGCCGTCGATATGGGCATTACCATCGGTAAGGTGGTGGCGTTTATCGCGATTATGATGCTGGTGGGTCGTCGCCTGGTACCGTGGATTATGGCCCGCAGCGCCGCAACCGGTTCACGCGAACTGTTTACCCTCTCAGTCCTCGCCCTCGCCTTAGGTATCGCCTTTGGCGCAGTAGAGCTGTTCGATGTCTCCTTTGCGCTGGGCGCGTTCTTCGCCGGTATGGTGCTGAATGAATCTGAACTAAGCCACCGTGCGGCGCATGATACTCTGCCGCTGCGCGATGCGTTCGCCGTGCTGTTCTTCGTTTCCGTCGGGATGCTGTTCGATCCGTTAGTTCTGATCCAGCAGCCGTTGGCGGTACTGGGCACGCTGGCGATTATCATCTTTGGTAAATCCCTTGCCGCCTATTTCCTGGTGCGCCTGTTTGGTCACTCCCAACGCACGGCGCTCACCATTGCCACCAGCCTGGCGCAGATTGGTGAATTTGCCTTTATCCTGGCGGGTCTGGGAATGGCGTTGAACCTGCTGCCGCAGGCCGGACAGAATCTGGTGCTGGCGGGGGCAATCCTGTCCATCATGCTCAACCCGGTGCTGTTTGCGGTGTTAGAAAAATACCTCGCCAAAACAGAAACGCTGGAGGAGCAGACACTGGAAGAGGCTATCGAAGAAGAGAAGCAAATTCCGGTGGATATCTGCAATCATGCCTTGCTGGTTGGCTTTGGTCGCGTCGGCAGCCTGCTGGGTGAGAAATTGATGGCTGCAGGGATCCCGCTGGTGGTGATCGAAACCTCGCGTACCCGGGTGGATGAACTGCGCGAGCGTGGGATCCGCGCGGTACTGGGAAATGCCGCCAACGAAGAGATTATGAATCTGGCGCATCTGGATTGCGCGCGCTGGCTGCTGTTGACCATCCCCAATGGTTATGAAGCGGGTGAAATTGTCGCTTCCGCGCGTGAGAAATGCCCGTCGATTGAGATTATCGCCCGCGCGCATTATGACGATGAGGTGGAATATATTACCGAACGCGGCGCCAACCAGGTCGTCATGGGTGAGCGTGAAATCGCCCGCACCATGCTGGAGCTGATTGAAACGCCGCCTGCAGGTGAAGTTGCTACGGCCAGTTAATGTCCGTGCCGGATAGCGTTATCGCTTATCCGGCCTATGTAAGATTTAACGGTCCCAGTACGACTCTTCTAGACTGTCTTCACGTTCCGGCAAACCGCGCGTCAGGCGCGGTGAATGCTGGTTAAGCACCTGATAACTCACGCGATTAGCATACTTACACACCTGGGCTAACGACGAATAGGTCAGCCAGGTGAACTTGTGCTTGCTGGAGTTAGGCACGTTGCTGCGGTGATAGCTGTTGGCGGTAATATCATGCAGCAATGCCGCCAGCGCGCCGTCACCTGCGCCGTTGGTGTTCATTATCTTTTCAGGTCCGCCCATATACGGTGCGATGTGCGAATACACGCGCAGCGGATTGGTACAGTCTTTATGGCGCATGGCGCGGCTGAATTCGTACTGATTAAATTCGGCAATAGCACCAGGGAGCAGAGGATGCTGGGTTTTACGTTTCACTTCTTCTTCCGTAAAGCCCGCCATATACAGACCCGCCGGACCCGCCGTGCACAGCACCAGATCCACCCAATCCAGCGCCTTGTCAGACGCCAGCAGCGGGTCGTTCTCGCCGGTCAGCGCTTCAGCCTCTTCTTCATTCATCGCCAGAATAGAGACATGCTCTTTCAGGAATGCCTGCCACCACTGCGGGTTATCGGCAATGACGAATTTGGTGCCCAGGGTCAGAACCACCGGCACATTGTGCTTTTTGGCGTATTCAATCGCCTTCATGGTCGCTTCCGGCATCGGCTCACCCGGTTCGCAGCGCACCAGATAAGACGTCAGCACCAGCGCGGACGCTCCGGCAATCACCGATTCAGGGATGCTATCCGCCCGTAGCTTATTCATATGCCCAGGGCTGATTGCGAAGGTACGCTCACCTGACTCGCCAATCAGCGTAAAGCAGCGGCCAATCGGTCCGTTAACGCCTTGCAGGTAGTTCAGGTCGGTACGGCTGGAGGTATTGCATAAATAGCGGTACGCATAGCTGCCAATCTCGATATTGCTGCACATCACGCCCAGCAGCACCGAGCGGTCATCCGCCAGCACAGAGTAGTTGTGCATCGTGTTACCGATAGTACCGCCCGCAAACTGATGGGTGATCAAGTTTTCACGCACCAGTTCCTGGTAGAGCGCTTCTGCGACATCATCGGCAATCACCAGAGAATGCCCGGCGCTTAATCCATAACGTTTTACAAAGTCATCATCCACTTTGGCTTCAATATCCACCAGCGTCTGGTCGATGCCCACCACCCAGGCTGCGCTGGTTTCATTTTCTGGCTGAATTTGTTGCAGCAACGGATCGCGCGCGCTGACGGGAAAATAGTGTTTGGATTTGCGTTTACCGGGAAATTTCATGGTCGATTTTACGGGTGGTTAACTGAGCGATGCATGGTAGCACATTCCCTGCCACGCATGCGATGCGGCGCTAAGTTTCAATATCAGACGGTGAGATCGCAGTTTATACGGGATTAATTTCTACAATAACTCACCTTCACAAGGAGCGTTTTATGAAGCCGGAAAACAAGATCCCCGTACTCGACAGAATTTCGGATGAAATGAAAAGCGTGGTGAATTTTCATCGCGACGATCTGCCGCCGTGGCCCGCTGCAGATGACTTCGTGGCCCAGCGCCAACACTACATTCATGAACGGCAGTTGTGGAATGCCGATGCCCCAGAGATGAATACCCGCGAATGCGTTATTTCTACCGCATGCGGCCCCGTGGCCACACGTATTTACTCACCGCAGCCCCATAGTCTGGCAACGTTGTATTATCTGCACGGCGGCGGTTTTATTCTCGGTAATCTGGATACCCACGACCGTATTATGCGCTTGCTGGCGCGCTATACGCAGTGCACGGTAATTGGTATCGACTATTCACTTGCGCCGGAAGCCCGTTTCCCGCAAGCCATTGAAGAGATTGCCGCCGTCTGCCAGTATTTTCATCAGCACGCTGGCGACTATTCTCTTAATGTGAATCATATCGGTTTTGCGGGCGATTCCGCCGGAGCCATGCTGGCGCTTGCCAGTGCGCTGTGGCTGCGGGATAAACGCATTGTCTGCGGCAAGGTGGCTGGGGTGCTGTTGTGGTATGGGCTTTACGGCCTGCAGGATTCACTGAGTCGACGGCTGATGGGCGGAGCGTGGGATGGGTTAACCCGCGAGGACTTGCAGATGTACGAAAACGCGTACCTGCGTAGCGCTGACGATCGCGAGTCACCGTATTATTGCCTGTTTAATAACGATCTGACGCGTGACGTGCCACCGTGTTTTATCGCTGGCGCTGAGTTTGATCCGCTGATTGACGATAGCCGCTTACTATTCCAGACGTTGCAGGCGCATCAGCAGCCCTGCCAGTACAAAATGTACCCCGGTACGCTGCACGCCTTCCTGCACTATTCGCGAATGATGAAAACCGCCGACGATGCATTACGGGAAGGCGCTCGTTACTTCAGAGCCCAGCTTTAACGGTAAGCGTCGGTCAGTTTAACCATCATTTCGATATGTTCCGGTGCGGCATTAAGCGCCGGAATATACTCATATTGCTTACCGCCAGCTTCGAGGAAAATCTCCCGGTTTTGTACCGCTATCTCTTCCAGCGTTTCGAGGCAATCTGCCGAGAAGCCCGGACACATAACCTGGATATGTTGTGTCCCTTTCTCCGCCAGCATTTTTAACGTTTCGTCGGTATACGGCGTCAGCCACGGTTCGCGACCAAAGCGAGACTGGAAGGTCATCATTACTTTTTCTGGCGGCAGGCCAAGCGCTGAAACCAGCTCTCGGGTGGTATCGCGACAGCGCTGCGGGTAGTCATCGCCTTCATCGGCGTAACGCTGCGGAATGCCGTGGTAGGAGAGCAGCAGCAAATCAGGTTCACCGTGTTGAGCAAATGAATCCCGGGCACTCTTCGCCAGCGCATCGATGTAGCTGCTGTCATCGGCGTAATCACGAATAAATGAAACGCCAGGAATACCGCGTTTACGCGCTAAGATACGCGCCAGTTCGTCCCAGACGGCCGCTACCGTCGAACAGGAATATTGCGGGTACAGCGGTAACACCACCATGTGTTCAACCCCGCTTGCCAACAGTTCATCGACCGCGCTTTCAAGCGACGGCGAACCGTAGCTCATTCCCAGCGCGACAGGGGTATTTGGTAGGCGTTCTGCCAGCGCCCGCTGTTGTGCCTTGCTATAAACCATCAGCGGAGAACCGTCTTCCATCCAGATTGACTGGTACAGCTTGGCTACGCGTGGCGCACGCAACGGTAAAATCACCCCGCGCAGCAGCGGCCACCACAGTGCAGGTGACGTATCAACTACGCGTGGATCGCTTAAAAACTGGCGCAGGTAGCGCTTAACGGCTTCGGGGGTTGGGGCATCGGGAGTGCCGAGGTTTGCCAGCAGGATACCGGTTTTCGTCTGACGCATTACCGCCTCTTATCGATTCAAATTGTTGATAATTGTAGCGGAAAAGCGATAAAGAAGAACTAATTGCTGTGAGAGGTAAGACGAGAATTTGCCTGATGGCGCTACGCTTATCAGGCCTACGCGATAATGGCAGGCCTGATAAGAGGTTTATTACGCGAAAAAATTAGCCGAGGATTTTTTCCAGCGCTGCGCGCACGTCAGCAACGGCCTGGGTGCCGTCAACTTTCGCGTATTTGGTGTTACCCGCCTGCGCTTCTTTAGAGTAGTAGCCGATCAGCGGAGCGGTCATCTGATGGTATTCCACCAGGCGCTTACGTACAGTTTCTTCCTGATCGTCTTTACGGGTGGTCAGCTCTTCGCCGGTCACGTCGTCTTTACCTTCAACCTTAGGCGGGTTGAATTTGATGTGGTAAACGCGGCCAGAAGCAGCGTGTACGCGACGACCCACGATACGGTCAACGATCAGTTCGTCAGGAACATCGAACTCCAGAACGTAGTCCACGTTGATGCCCGCTTCTTTCATGGCGTCTGCCTGCGGAATAGTACGCGGGAAGCCATCCAGCAGGAAACCATTACGGCAGTCTTCCTGAGCAATACGCTCTTTTACCAGCGCGATCACCAGCTCATCAGTCACCAGCTTACCGGCGTCCATGATGTCTTTCGCTTGTTTGCCCAGCTCGGAGCCAGATTTCACGGCGGCACGCAGCATATCACCGGTGGAGATTTGCGGAATACCATACTTCTCCATGATGAACTGAGCCTGAGTTCCTTTACCCGCGCCCGGAGCGCCAAGCAGAATGATACGCATTACGAAAATCCCCTTAAAGGTTGTCGATATTTTTTAAAAAGCGCTAAACGATACCACCATCACGCAATTGGCTCAAGAAAGACGCCCGACGCTGAAACGGTTAACGGTGGGAAAATTAAAAATAAGGAGAGAAAATGCCGGATGGCGGTGGAAACACCGTATCCGGCATACTATTACGAGATGCTGTAGGCCGGATAAGCGTTAGCGCCATCCGGCATTACATTACGGGTATCAGGACACCAGCAACTGGTTCATACGACGGATGAACTGGTTCGGGTCTTCCAGCGTGCCGCGCTCAGCAAACAGCGCCTGATCCAGCAGCAGTTCGACCCATTCTTTGAACTGCGCTTCGTCCTGGGTATCCGCCGTGCGTTTTACCAGCACGTGGTCCGGGTTCAGTTCAAAGATATATTTCACTTCCGGTACGGCCTGGCCCGCAGCGGCAAACAGTTTCGCCATCTGAGTGCTCATTTCATCCGCATCGGTGGTGACGATGGCTGGCGTGTCAGTCAGACGGTGAGTCAGACGCACTTCTTTCACGCGGTCGCCCAGCAGGGTTTTCACGCGCTCAACGAACGGCGTCAGCGCTTTTTCCGCTTCTTTTGCCGATTCATCAACTTCATCCGCCAGCTTGTCGATGGACTCGTCTGCTTTGGCAACAGACTGGAATGCCTTACCGTCGAACTCGGTCAGGTAGTTCATCATCCACTCATCGATGCGGTCAGAAAGCAGCAGCACTTCGATGCCTTTCTTACGCAGCAGTTCCAGGTGCGGGCTGCTCTTCGCTGCCGCATAGCTGTCTGCGGTGATGTAGTAGATTTTCTCCTGCCCTTCTTTCATACGCGACACGTAGTCTTCCAGCGACACGGTCTGTGCGGAGGAGTCAGTGTGCGTAGACGCGAAGCGCATCAGCTTAGCGATCGTTTCCTGGTTGGCGTGATCTTCCGCCGGGCCTTCTTTCAGTACCAGGCCGAACTGTTTCCAGAAGGTCTGGTATTTTTCCGCGTCGTCTTTCGCCAGTTTTTCCAGCATCTGCAGTACGCGTTTGGTCAGCGCGCTGCGCAGGTTACGGGTGACGGTGCTGTCCTGCAGGATCTCACGGGAAACGTTCAGCGGCAGATCGTTGGAATCTATCAGACCGCGCACAAAGCGCAGGTAGTTCGGCATGAACTGCTCGGCGTCGTCCATAATAAACACACGCTGGACGTACAGTTTCAGACCATGCTTGTGATCGCGGTTCCACATATCCCACGGAGCCTGGGACGGGATGTACAGCAGGCTGGTGTACTCCTGCTTACCTTCCACACGGTTGTGGCTCCAGGTCAGCGGGTCAGTGAAGTCGTGGGCGATGTGCTTGTAGAACTCGTTGTATTCGTCGTCTTTGATTTCCGACTTGTTACGGGTCCACAGCGCCTGCGCTTTGTTGATCTTTTCCCAGGAAACCACGGTCTCGCCGTCTTTTTCTTCGGATTTTTCGATCTCTACCGGCAGCGCTATATGGTCGGAATATTTGCTGATGATGGAACGTACGCGCCAGTCATCAAGGAACTCATCTTCGCCTTCACGCAGATGCAGGGTGATTTCGGTGCCGCGATCGTCTTTGGTGATGTCGGCAACGGTGTACTCACCTTCGCCCGCAGATTCCCAGAACACGCCGTTTTCCGGCTTATCGCCCGCAGCGCGGGTACGCACGGTGACTTTGTCCGCCACGATGAACGCAGAGTAGAAACCCACCCCGAACTGGCCGATCAACTGGCTGTCTTTCGCCTGATCGGATCCCATGGATTCGAGGAAAGATTTAGTACCGGATTTCGCAATGGTCCCCAGATGATCGATAACGTCATCACGGTTCATCCCCACGCCGTTATCGGCAATGGTCAACGTACGTTTATCTTTATCGAAGGAAACACGTACACGCAGCTCACCGTCCCCTTCATACAGGTCCGGGTTAGACAGGGCGCGGAAACGCAGCTTGTCTGCCGCATCCGAGGCGTTAGAGATAAGCTCACGCAGGAAGATTTCTTTATTGGAATACAGAGAATGGATCATCAGGTGCAGAAGCTGTTTTACTTCTGACTGAAAACCACGAGTTTCTTGTCCTTTCATGTAGATCTACCTCAACAATGCCATTTTCAATGGTAAAAACACGTTGAGGGTGAAATGGGGACAAGCGGGAAGGATTTCAAGCGGAAGCCGCCGTCGCGGCCTCCGTTTGTTCAGAATTTAATCTTGTGTCGCCCTGCCAGAGAGTGCGACAGCGTAGTGCCATCGACCATTTCCAGCTCGCCGCCGACCGGTACGCCATGGGCGATACGGCTGGCTTCAACGCCATATTGCATGCAAAGCTCAGCAATATAGTTGGCGGTCGCCTCTCCTTCGACCGTAGGATTGGTCGCCAGGATCAGTTCGTTGATTTGCTCAGACTCCAGTCGCTGTTCGAGACGATCCAGCCCGATATCATCAGGGCCAATACCGTCCAGCGGCGACAGGTGTCCCATCAGCACGAAGTAACGTCCGGAAAACTGCCCGGTTTGCTCAATGGCGTAGATGTCCGCCGGACTCTCCACCACACAAATCTGACCGTTTTCCTGGCGACGCGGGTTCGAGCAAATGTTGCAGACGTCTTGCTCTGTGAAGGTGCGGCAATCGGCACAGTGGCCGATTTCCGACATTGCCTTCGTTAACGCCTGTGCCAGACGCATCCCGCCGCTGCGATCGCGCTGAAGCAGCGTGAACGCCATGCGCTGCGCCGACTTCGGGCCAACGCCCGGCAGACAGCGCAGTGCTTCCATAAGCTGAGTTAACAGCGGGCTGGTTTGCATCAGAACGGCATCTTAAAGCCAGGCGGCAGCTGCATTCCGGAGGAAACAGAGGCCATCTTCTCTTTCTGCGTCTCTTCAATGCGACGCGCCGCGTCGTTGAATGCCGCAGCAACCAGATCTTCCAGCATCTCTTTGTCGTCTTCCAGCAAGCTTGGATCGATCTCCACGCGACGGCAGTTGTGCGCGCCGTTAATGGTCACTTTTACCAGACCCGCGCCAGATTCGCCGGTCACTTCCAGCTTGGCGACTTCTTCCTGCATCTGCTGCATTTTTTCTTGCATCTGCTGGGCCTGTTTCATCAGGTTACCCAGACCGCCTTTACCAAACATAGGCTTCTCTCTCAATCACGTTAAGGGATGACGACCGTCAAACCATTAGGCTCACGATCAAATGGGGCGAATACTCTCTTCGTCCAGCTCCGCATCGAAAAAACGACGCAGCGTCTGGATGTTATTATCCGCAATAATCGACTCACGCGCCTGCGCGAGTTTCTCTTCATAAATGGCCTGACGCCACTCCAGCGGCGTACGCACCGCTGGATTATCATCTTCAACGATGGTCAATTCAACCGTTGACCCCGTTAAGGAACTCAGTGCTTCAGCCAGTTTTTGCTGCGCGCCGCTGGAATTTAGGTGTCGCTGCGTGGAACGCAGGTGCAGGCAAACTACGTTGCCATTCTCTTCTTTCCAGGCATTAAGCGCTACCTGCTCCACCAGTTTAGGCAGCGAGAGCTGACTCACCTGGGCGGCCCACGGGTCACGTTCAATGGCTTCAGCCGCAAGCTTTGCCGCCAGTTCCGGCGTTTTTTCATGCTCAAGCGCTTTTTTCAGCGCTTTCGGCGTGGCAACGACTTCTTTAACTTCTGCAACAGGATTGGTCGCTTTCCAGCGATACGCTTCTTTCTTCGCCGGTGCTTTTTCCAGCGCAGAGACCGCCGGACGCGCCTGAACACGTTCCGACACCGAAGCCAGTCTTTCCAGCGCAGCATTATTCACCGGCCGCGCGCGGGAAGCGGCTGCCGGTTCACTCTTTTTTGCTTTGGTTGCTCCCTGAGCACGTTGCAACTGGCTACGCGCCGCCAACACCTGACTGGTGGCATCGGAGAGCGGCACATTCTGTTGCTGTTGGGCAGGCGCAGGCTGCTGCTGCACCTGCGTCGGGGTCATCACCGCCGTGGGTGCGACCGGGGCAAACGACTGTCGTGGAACTTCAGGTTCCGGGAGCGGCATGCGCGGATGAAAAGCCAGCGCACGCAGCAGCGTCATTTCGACGCCCATTCGCCTGTCCGGCGCATACGGCAGTTCTTTGCGCCCGATTAACAAAGTTTGGTAGTAAAGCTGCACATCAGTTGGCGGAACAATTCGCGCCAGTTCACGCATACGCTGTTCAATGGCGGCCATATCGCTGCCGAGCACGGCAGGCGAAAGCTGAACCATGGCAATACGATGCAGCAAAGCCGACATCTCAATCAGTAGCGCTTCCCATTCGATACCGCGCGCGGCAGCGTCGTTTACCAGCGCCATAACGCGTTCGCCGTCCGCAGCCACAACCGCTTCAACGAGCGAGAGCGCCTGGTCGTCGTCCAGCGTGCCGAGCATGGTGCTGACCGCCTCGGTCGAGACCTGACCATCGCCGCTGGCGATCGCCTGATCGGTCAGGCTCAGTGCATCACGCAGGCTACCGTCCGCGGCGCGAGCCAGCAGTTGCAGTGCACGTGGTTCATGGGCGATATGCTCTTCTTTGAGGATATGCTCAAGCTGATGGCGAATCTGTTCGACATCCAACGCTTTAAGATGGAATTGCAGACAGCGCGACAGGATAGTCACCGGCAGCTTCTGCGGATCGGTAGTCGCCAGCAGGAACTTAACGTGCGCGGGCGGCTCTTCGAGCGTTTTCAGCAAGGCATTAAAACTGTGGCGCGACAGCATGTGCACTTCGTCGATCAAGTAGACCTTAAAGCGACCGCGCGCAGGCGCATACTGGACGTTATCCAGCAGGTCACGGGTGTCTTCGACTTTGGTGCGTGAGGCGGCGTCGATTTCAATCAGATCGACAAAACGCCCCTGCTCGATTTCCCGGCAGTTATCGCACACGCCACACGGCGTGGCGGTGATGCCGGTTTCACAGTTTAATCCCTTCGCCAGCAAGCGGGCGATAGAGGTTTTCCCGACGCCACGGGTGCCGGAAAACAAATAAGCATGATGAATACGCCCTAGCGACAAGCCGTTCGCCAGTGCCGTCAGCACATGTTCCTGGCCGACGACGTCAGCAAAGGTTTGTGGGCGCCATTTTCGGGCTAAGACCTGATAACTCATTGGCAGGCTCTGAAAGGCTGGAGGGTGGATTCACAGGGGGATAATGCTAACACAACCTCGCAGCGACGGCGAGGTTGACACGTTATATTCGGGCGTTATCGTTGCAGTCAGTTTGGTTTCGGGCAGCGCACAGAAACCGGAGCGTACACGCAGTACGTGAGGATTTCGAGCACTGACCGGGGCCAAAATGGCAAAAAAGATAGCCCTAAATTAGTGGCCCGGGAATGGAACCAGGCTATAACAGGTAAGCCCCTGTTTTTCCAGACGCTGTTCGCCGCCCAGATCAAACAGGTTAATGATAAAAGCAGCATCGGTAACTTCACCACCCAGACGGCGGATCAGCTTTACGGTCGCTTCAATCGTGCCGCCAGTTGCCAGCAGGTCGTCCACAACCAGCACTTTATCGCCAGGTTTGATGGCATCAACGTGGATTTCCAGCTGATCGGTGCCGTACTCCAGCTCATAGGTCTCAGCAATAACTTCACGCGGAAGCTTACGGGGTTTGCGTACCGGAACAAAGCCGACGCCCAGACCCAACGCTACCGGCGCGCCAAACAGGAAGCCACGCGCTTCGGTGCCAACCACTTTAGTGATACCCGCATTTTTGTAGCGTTCAACCAGCAATTCAATGCTGAGGGCGTAGGCTTTCGGGTCTTCCAGTAAACTGGTGACATCACGAAATAGAATGCCCGGTTTTGGGTAGTCGTGGATGCTTTTGATGCTATTTTTGAGAAACTCAAGCTGCTGTGCTGTCGCGGTCATAAGTTTGTGCCTGATTAATACAGTATTACTTCACGGCGCACTAAACACTTCATCCTCGACGTATCTTGAATGATTTTGTGTCTATATAAGAGCCAAGGTTACACTTGCTTAACCTTTGACCACCTGCGCCTGTGCTCGAAAACGGTCGAATTTACTGGCTGTGAGAGACAATTGCAACAGCGATTATTGCGCTTTACTGCTTTTGTTGTTTTTCATCAATCACCGGGATCCGCCACATAAAAATCAGTAAACAGGCGAGAATAACCAGCAGCAGGCCGCGTACCCACATCATATTGACCAGCCACAGTGAAATACCAAACGTCACCAGGATCAACAAAATAGCGCGCGGTTTTGCTCCCGGCGGCATCGCACGGTGTTTTTGCCAGTGGCGCAAATACCCGCCGAACCACGAACGGTAAAGCAACCAGTCGTGAAAACGCGGCGATGAGCGGGCAAAACACCAGGCAGCCAGCAGTATAAACGGCGTCGTCGGCAACAGAGGCAATACAACGCCCAGCGTACCTAGCACTACCGCTATCCAGCCAATGATGATTAGAATAATGCGTTGCATAATATGAGTACTTAACACAGAGAATCGCTACTTTAGCATAACGGTTCTCATTTTCATCGGAGTGTTGTTGTGAAAACCGCCATGCTGTTACAGACGCTCGAAAACCAGCTTAACCGCTTGCGACAACATTGCGCCCCGCTGGCGCACCACACAACGCTTAGCGCCCGCTTTGACAGGCATCTGTTTCACACGCGCAGCACGTTGCTGCAGGCCTGCCTGGAAGAAGCTGACGATAATCTTACTGCCCTGCGCCGCGCCGTTGAGCAGCAGCAACTCCCACAAATCACCTGGCTTGCGGAACACCTTGCCTCACAGTTAGAGGCGATTTCACGTGAAACCGCCAGTTGGTCCCTTCGAGAGTGGGACAGCGCTTCTCCAGGTCTGGCGCGCTGGCAGCGCAAGCGGGTCCAACATCAGGAATTTGAACGCCGTCTGGTTGAAATGACGCGTGAACGCAAAGAGCGTCTGGCTCAGGCTACCGGCTTTGAAGAACAGCAAAAACTGCATCGTGAAGTAGAAGCATTCGAGGCGCGACTGGCGCGTTGTCGCCATGCTCTGGCAAGAATAGAAAACGTGCTGGCGCGTTTAACCCGTTAATCCCCGGAGAATTTATGTCATTAGAGAACGCCCCGGACGAGGTCAAACTGGCCGTCGATTTGATTGTTTTACTTGAGGAAAATCAGCTACCAGCACGAACGGTGCTACGCGCGCTGGAGATCGTCATGCGTGATTATGAAAACAAACTTAAAACTGCGGAAGGCACCTCGCAAACTGATTAATTGCCCTCTGGTCTGCCATTGGCTTCGGTGTCAGAGTCGTCGCAACATCACGACGATAACGGACAGATCATGGAACGACTCCCCACCACACCCCACGACGCGGTCTTTCGGCAAATGCTGACGCAAAAGGAGGTTGCCCGAGATTTTTTGCAGATCCATTTGCCTGAAGCATTTCTCAATATATGCGATATGGATACATTAACGCTGGAATCAGGCAGCTTTATTGAGGACGATTTACATACCAGCTATTCAGATATCCTCTATTCCCTGCAAACAACACATGGACCCAGCTACGTTTACGCACTGATTGAACATCAGAGTAAGCCCGATAAATTCATGGTCTTTCGCCTGATGCGCTACGCAATTGCCGCCATGCAACACCATCTTAACGCCGGGCATAAGACATTACCTCTGGTCGTTCCTATCCTGTTTTACCATGGTATGGAAAGTCCGTGGCCTTATACCCTTAACTGGCATCACCTGTTTAGCGAACCAAAGCTTGCGAAAGCGCTTTACGGCAATGAATTTACACTGGTAGACCTGACCGTAATGCCAGATAATCAGATCTTGCAGCATCAACGGGTAGCGATGCTGGAACTCCTGCAAAAACATATTCGTCGACGGGATCTGAGTGAGCTATTGGATCAACTGGTCACACTCTTAACACAAGAGCATCTGACAGAATATCAAATCGACGTTTTGATTAATTACATGCTTAAAGCAGGAAATACCACGGAACCCGGCGTACTTGTCCGCCATCTGGCGCAGAGTGCGCCAGAGTACAAGGAACAGCTGATGACGATTGCCGAATGGTTGGAAGAAAAAGGCAGAGTGGAAGGCATACAACAAGGGCTGGAAAAAGGGTTAGAAGAAGGTCGGCAGGTTGAAGCGCGTAATATCGCACAAAAAATGCTCGCCCGCGGCCTGGAACTGGAGCTGATTACGCACCTTACAGGCCTGACGCAGGAAGAACTGGTCGCGCTGGCGCACTAAATGCAATCAGGGCGGCAAATATGCCGCCCTGATTGCAACTTAACCTACAGAAGGCGTCGGATCATCACCTTTAATGATGTCACGCTTAACCTCGGTCACGGTATCACCTTTCGCGTTATGCAGATGCACTTCGAGCTGGTTAAAGGCGATATCAATGTCGTTTTCACGGCACAAACGATCGACCGCACGGTTCAGTTCATCAACCGTGTGGCTACGATCGCGCAGTTCACGCACGTATAAACGCAGTTCATGATCCAGCGTGCTGGCACCGAAGGCGGTAAAGAACACCGCAGGCTCTGGATCGTGCATCACTTTCGGGTGTTCCATCGCCGCCTGCAGCAGCACTTTCTTCACTTTATCCAGATCCGAACCGTAGGCCACGCCGATGCGGATCACCAGACGCGTGGTGGTATCGGAAAGCGACCAGTTGATCAAACGCTCCGTCACAAATGCTTTGTTCGGGATGATCACCTCTTTGCGATCGAAGTCGGTAATGGTGGTGGCACGGATACGGATCTTGCTGACCGTTCCTGAGAACGTACCGATAGTCACGGTATCGCCGATGCGGACCGGGCGTTCAAACAGAATAATCAGACCCGAAACAAAGTTACCGAAGATTTCCTGCAAGCCAAAACCAAGACCAACCGACAGGGCTGCTGCCAGCCACTGTAGCTTATCCCATGAAACACCGAGCGATCCGAAGACCGTCATCGCGCCGATGGCGATGATCGCGTAGTTAAGGATCGTGGTGATCGCATACGAAGCGCCCTGACGCATCTTCAGTCGCGACAGCACCAGCACTTCCAGCAGGCCGGGTAAGTTACGGATCAGCGCCCACGCGACCATTGACGCAATAATCGCAAACAGCAGGCTGCCCATGGTGACGTCTTTCACCACCGCAGCTCCCGCTTCGGTGCCGTTGTAATGCCAGAGCGTAATGCTATCGAGGTAGCTGAATACAGTTATCAAATCAGACCAAATAGCCCAGAACAAAACACCAAACAGGGCAACCATTACCAGCATGGTGATGCGCAGCGTTTGCTGGTTCACCTGCTCAAGCGCAATGGTCGGTTCTTCCTGCGGCTCGGCTCCTTCCGCCCCTTCTTTCACCAGGTTCTGACGACGCGCTAAGGCACGGCGCCAGGCGATACGCCGTGCCGCCACGCTCAATCCACGCAGTACCGTCTGATACAGCAGGTTCCAGAGGATAACCAGATAGACCGTTTCAATCCAACGACCGGCCAGGCGCAACGTGGTGTAGAAATACCCTGTCGCCGTCAGCACCATTAATGCAATCGGGATAATTGAGAGGACAGTAATGGTAACCAGACGCAAGCCATGCGACTCTTTGTCGCGCCAGCTTTCACGACACATTGGCCATACCAGGAAGGCGATCAGCAGCAGGTTGAGGAAAATAACTACCTGACCCAGCACATCGTCCATCAAATTAAGCGGTGACAGCTCAGCAATGACCGACCAGAAGTTGAGCGGTAACAGCGCCAGGCTAATACGCACGATCTGGCGGCGCCAGTGGCTGGTCTGCTTCGCTGGCATACCAAAATGACGAATTGCCACGCCATCTTTTTCCAGCACCTTCCAGCACAGACCAAACACCAGCCAGAAGACTGTCATCTTCTTACTGAACGCCCACAGCAGGTCGCTGATATTCAACTGCATGGTAAGCAGAATCAGGCCCACGGCGAGGATAATCAGGCACGCCGGCAACGCTCTGATCAGATCGATCAGAATCGCTTTTGGCGTATTGAGCTGACTGTCATTACGCAGATTCCCTACTGCGGCGGCTAATTTCGCCTGATACTCTTTCAACCATTTCAAACGCCAGCGGATTAACCCGGCAATAAGCAGCAACGGTAGCCCCGCCAGGAACGCAATAAAGACGGCGGGCCAGGCTTTTTCCCAGTTCACTGTGATTTTCATCGACTTAAACTGGTCTTTTAGCGTTTGCGGGAAGGCTTTGATCCAGTCCCAGTCCATCGGACGGTTACTATTAACCCAGAAGATTTGCTGCGTGAGGATCCCTTTCAGGTTCTTCGACACGCTCATTAGCTGCTGTTGATTGATTTGCAGGTTAATCGCCATCATCAACTGGTTGCCCAGTTGCTTGTTCAGCTGATCCAACAGTTCACGGCGCATATCCACAACCTGCAGCAGGGCATCATGGACTTCACCATTCACTTCGTTGCTGTGCCCTTCTTCCAGTTTGGCGACAAACGCATCGTTCTGGAATAGCGCATCACGCTGCTGGTTTATCTCAAACTGTTCCAGACGCAAATCAGCGATCCGGTTAGTCATATCGGCAAGTTCATCCGCCGACGGCAGTGTTTGTTGTTGCTGATACAGAATACGCGACAGCAGCAGACTGCCTTTCAGGACAGCAATCTGCTCTTTAATGTTGCGTTCGGATTGCAACGCGCGGTCAAGCCAGTTTTTGACTTTGATATTCTGCTGCATCAGGTTGTTGCCGTTTTCGGTCGCGGCAATCAGACGCTGACTTAGCTGATGGTTAACGTCCAGTTCCTGCTTCACTAACGGATTTGACTGAATACGCTCGGCTTCATCCGGCGTTACCGCTTCCTGAGCCGTCTTTTCGGTTAACGTCAGTCGTTTGCTGTTCACCGCTTCTTGCAGAAGCTGGAGCTGATGTTCAAGCCGGTTACTGTTAGCTGTTACGTAATCACGTTGTTTTTGCAAGGTATCCTGCAAAACAGTATTACCTTCGAGGCTCTTACGCTGTTGGTCGATCTGCGCACTCAGCAGCGCCTGCTGTGCCTGCAGCAACACCTGCTGGCTGGGGCGTAACGCAGCCTCTCCCACATTGTTGCCATCGAGTCGATTACGAATTTGCTGCATTTGCTGCGACGCGGTGTACATCGCATTCTGCACACGCTCTGGCTGCGTCTGGAGCGACACCAGTTGGCTGTTGTAAGCGGCAAGATCGTTTTGTGCACTTTGCAGGTCATCCAAAACCTGTGCCACGCGCGACTCAAGCTGTCGCAAGGAGAGTGTACTCAGCGTTTTTCGCGTTTCATCGTCGTTATCGACATCGCTGAGCGAATTTAACGCATCCGTCGCCTGACGCATTTTCTCCGGTGCCTGGGCAACTTTCTGGCGAAGCTGTACGGTCTCATCTTTCACGCGATCGATTTTATCCAACGTGGCGATGGTATCGATGAGATCCTGTTGGACCAGCTTATCCTGCGCGGAGAGATCTTTTTGTTTACTCAGTGCGTCCAGTTGGCTCTGAATATCCGCTTTCGTCGGCAGTTCACCACTCTGTTGCGCCCGCGCAAAAGCAGACGACTGGCAAGATAGCAAGAGAATGAAGAAAAGAATGGTAATAGCAATAAGATGCTGTGAACGTTTATAGAGCTGCAACATAGTCATGAGAGTGAACGTTTCTGAACCGGAAAAGTGACCGAAAATAGTCAAGCGGCAAGAATATCACGGCTGTGACCGGCAGAATAGCAGCAGGCAAAACGACCAGGAGAATTCCTGGTACAGGCCCAAAACGTTTAGTGGATTTCCGCCACGCCAAGCCGCAGAGTTGGGCACATAAGGCACATCTCCAGCAGCACAGCCACGTATTCCCGAGCTTCTTTTTTCAGATCAAACGATTCGGGGGCAAATAACCAGTTTTCTATGATTCCGGTAATATAGCTACGCAACAGGACCGCCACGCGACGGGTGTTCAGGTTTTCCGGCAGCATATTGGCATCCATACAGTGCCGCAATGTTTGTTCGATACGATCGTAATTTTCAATACAAAGATGGCGTTGAGCTAACTGAACAGAGGCCATTTCCCCGACAAATTCGCATTTGTGGAATATAATTTCCAGCAACAAACGTCGGCGTTCTTCTGTCACGGTAGCTTCAAGAACGTAAATTAAAATTTCTCTTAATACTGATAGTGGATCGTCGGGGAATTTTGCCTGATACTCAGTCTCTAACTCATCAATGTTAGGTTTTGCTAGCTCCCAGATTTCACTGAATAAATCCGACTTGTTTTTGAAATGCCAATAGATTGCGCCGCGCGTGACACCAGCGGCTTTTGCGATCTCCGCAAGCGAGGTGGATGATACCCCTTGTTGCGAAAACAAATGCAGAGCAACATCGAGAATATGCTGTCGTGTTTCCTGTGCTTGTTGTTTGGTTTTTCGTGCCATATGTCAGTGAATTTACAGGCGTTAGATTTACATACATTTGTGAATGTATGTACCATAGCACGACGATAATATAAACGCAGCAATGGGTTTATGGGCTTTAAGCCATTGATCAATTTGAAATCGGACACTCGAGGTTTACATATGAACAAAAACAGAGGGTTAACGCCTCTGGCAGTCGTTCTGATGCTCTCAGGCAGCTTAGCGCTAACAGGATGTGACGACAAACAGGCCCAACAAGGGGGCCAGCAGATGCCAGAGGTTGGAGTTGTTACGCTCAAAACTGAACCTCTACAGATAACAACTGAGCTTCCGGGTCGCACCAGTGCGTTTCGCATTGCAGAAGTTCGCCCTCAGGTTAGCGGTATTATCCTGAAGCGTAATTTCACCGAAGGTGGTGACATCGAAGCGGGTGTATCTCTCTATCAGATTGATCCTGCGACTTACCAGGCCGCTTATGAAAGCGCAAAAGGTGATCTGGCCAAAGCACAAGCCGCAGCAAATATCGCTCAACTGACGGTTAAACGTTATCAGAAACTGTTGGGTACTAAGTACATCAGTCAACAGGATTACGATAGCGCGCAGGCAGACGCACAGCAGGCAAACGCCGCCGTTGTCGCCGCGAAAGCCGCGGTAGAAACTGCACGCATCAATCTGGCCTATACCAAAGTGACGTCGCCGATCAGCGGCCGCATTGGTAAATCATCCGTTACGGAAGGTGCTCTGGTGCAAAACGGTCAAGCGACCGCACTGGCGACCGTTCAACAGTTGGACCCGATCTACGTGGACGTGACGCAGTCAAGCAACGACTTCCTGCGCCTGAAACAAGAGCTGGCCAACGGCACGCTGAAGCAAGAGAACGGCAAAGCGAAAGTCGAACTGGTAACCAATGACGGCATTAAATTCCCGCAGTCCGGTACGCTGGAGTTTTCTGATGTGACGGTTGATCAAACTACCGGGTCGATTACGTTACGCGCCATCTTCCCTAACCCGGATCACACCTTACTGCCGGGTATGTTCGTCCGCGCACGTCTGGAAGAAGGGATTAACCCAACGGCATTACTGGTTCCACAGCAAGGCGTTACCCGTACACCGCGTGGCGATGCCAGTGCATTGGTTATCGGTGCAGACAATAAAGTTGAAACTCGTCAAATTGTCGCCGCGCAAGCGATTGGCGACAAATGGTTAGTCACTGATGGACTTAAGCCGGGCGACCGCGTGATTGTCACTGGGCTGCAGAAAGTACGTCCTGGCGCGCAGGTAAAAGCGCAGGAAATCACCGCTGATAACAACCAGCAAGGCCAAAGCGGTAGCCAGCCTGAACAGTCCAAGTCTTAACTTAAACAGGAGCCGTTAAGACATGCCTAATTTCTTTATCGATCGCCCAATATTTGCGTGGGTGATCGCCATTATCATCATGTTGGCAGGGGGGCTCGCGATCCTCAAATTGCCGGTAGCGCAATATCCAACTATTGCACCGCCAGCAGTGACGATCTCCGCGACCTACCCTGGCGCTGATGCCAAAACAGTACAGGATACTGTTACGCAGGTTATCGAACAGAACATGAACGGTATCGATAACCTGATGTACATGTCCTCTAACAGTGACTCCACGGGTACCGTGCAGATCACCCTAACCTTCCAGTCTGGTACTGATGCGGATATCGCGCAGGTACAGGTGCAGAACAAACTGCAGCTGGCCATGCCGTTGCTGCCTCAGGAAGTACAGCAACAAGGGGTTAGCGTTGAGAAGTCATCCAGCAGCTTCCTGATGGTGGTCGGTGTTATCAACACCAACGGCACCATGACGCAGGAGGATATTTCCGACTACGTTGGCGCCAACATGAAGGATGCCATCAGCCGTACTTCAGGTGTGGGTGATGTTCAGCTGTTCGGTTCTCAGTACGCGATGCGTATCTGGATGGATCCGAACAAACTGAACAACTTCCAGCTGACGCCGGTTGATGTAATCAGCGCCATCAAAGCGCAGAACGCCCAGGTTGCAGCCGGTCAGTTAGGCGGTACGCCGCCGGTGAAAGGCCAGCAGCTTAACGCGTCAATCATCGCGCAAACCCGTCTGACCTCCGCTGATGAGTTCAGCAAAATTCTGCTGAAAGTGAATCAGGATGGTTCCCAGGTTCGTCTGCGTGACGTGGCGAAAGTGGAACTGGGTGGTGAGAACTACGACATCATTGCGAAGTTCAACGGTAAACCGGCATCCGGTCTGGGTATCAAGCTGGCGACAGGTGCTAACGCCCTGGATACAGCAAACGCTATCCGCGATGAACTGAAGAAGATGGAACCGTTCTTCCCGTCAGGTCTGAAGATCGTTTACCCGTATGACACCACGCCGTTCGTGAAAATCTCTATTCACGAAGTAGTGAAAACGCTGGCGGAAGCAATCATCCTCGTGTTCCTGGTAATGTATCTGTTCCTGCAGAACTTCCGCGCGACGCTGATTCCGACTATCGCCGTGCCGGTGGTGCTCTTGGGTACGTTTGCCGTCCTTGCGATTTTCGGCTTCTCGATAAACACCCTGACGATGTTCGGGATGGTGCTCGCCATCGGCCTGCTGGTGGATGACGCCATCGTTGTGGTCGAGAACGTTGAACGTGTAATGGCTGAGGAAGGACTACCGCCGAAGGAAGCAACGCGTAAATCAATGGGCCAGATTCAGGGCGCACTGGTGGGTATCGCGATGGTACTGTCAGCGGTATTTATCCCAATGGCGTTCTTCGGAGGTTCTACCGGTGCAATTTACCGTCAGTTCTCCATCACCATTGTTTCCGCGATGGCGTTGTCTGTGCTGGTGGCGTTGATTCTGACCCCTGCCCTGTGTGCGACCATGCTCAAACCGATTGCTAAAGGCGATCACGGAGAAGGCAAAAAAGGCTTCTTCGGCTGGTTTAACCGCATGTTCGATAAGAGTACGCACCATTACACCGATAGCGTAGGCGGTATTCTGCGCAGCACCGGTCGTTATCTGGCGCTGTATCTGATCATCGTTGTGGGCATGGCCTATCTGTTCGTTCGTCTGCCAAGTTCGTTCCTGCCAGATGAAGATCAGGGGGTATTCCTGTCTATGGCTCAGCTGCCAGCGGGTGCAACGCAAGAGCGTACCCAGAAGGTGCTGGACGAAATGACGGATTACTATCTGACCAAAGAAAAAGCGAACGTTGAATCGGTGTTTGCCGTTAACGGCTTCGGTTTTGCAGGTCGTGGTCAGAACACCGGTATCGCATTCGTCTCTTTGAAAGACTGGAGTGAACGTCCAGGTAAAGAGAACAAAGTTGAAGCGATTACTCAACGTGCAATGGGCGCATTCTCGCAGATCAAAGACGCGATGGTCTTTGCCTTTAACCTGCCAGCGATTGTGGAGTTAGGGACCGCGACCGGTTTTGACTTCCAGTTGATTGACCAGGCAGGTCTGGGCCATGAGAAGCTGACTCAGGCGCGTAACCAACTGTTTGGTGAAGTCGCGAAGCATCCTGATCTGTTGGTCGGTGTTCGTCCTAACGGTCTGGAAGATACGCCGCAGTTCAAGATCGATATCGATCAGGAAAAAGCGCAGGCTCTGGGCGTTTCCATTAGTGATATTAATACAACGCTGGGTGCAGCATGGGGCGGAAGCTACGTGAATGACTTCATCGACCGTGGTCGTGTGAAGAAAGTTTACGTCATGTCTGAAGCGAAATACCGTATGTTGCCGGAAGATATTGGAAACTGGTACGTCCGCGGCAGCGATGGACAGATGGTACCGTTCTCCGCCTTCTCTACCTCACGTTGGGAATACGGTTCACCGCGTCTGGAACGCTATAACGGTCTGCCGTCCATGGAAATCTTAGGCCAGGCCGCTCCGGGTAAAAGTACCGGTGAAGCCATGGCCATGATGGAGCAACTGGCCAGCAAACTGCCATCCGGTATCGGTTATGACTGGACCGGTATGTCCTACCAGGAACGACTGTCCGGCAACCAGGCCCCTGCCCTGTATGCCATTTCACTGATCGTCGTGTTCTTGTGTCTGGCAGCGCTGTACGAGAGCTGGTCAATTCCGTTCTCCGTAATGCTGGTTGTACCGCTGGGTGTTATCGGTGCATTGCTGGCAGCAACGTTCCGCGGCCTGACCAACGACGTTTACTTCCAGGTAGGCCTGCTCACAACCATTGGGTTGTCGGCGAAGAACGCGATACTTATCGTCGAATTCGCCAAAGACTTGATGGATAAAGAGGGTAAAGGTCTGATAGAGGCGACGCTGGACGCAGTACGCATGCGTTTACGTCCAATCCTGATGACGTCACTGGCCTTTATTCTGGGCGTAATGCCGCTGGTCATCAGCTCCGGCGCAGGTTCCGGTGCACAGAACGCCGTTGGTACTGGCGTAATGGGCGGGATGGTGACGGCTACCGTGTTGGCTATCTTCTTTGTTCCGGTGTTCTTTGTGGTGGTACGCCGCCGCTTTAGCCGCAAAAATGAAGATATTGAGCATAGCCACTCAGTAGAGCATCATTGATACATCTCTAAAGATAAGGCCGCGCAAGCGGCCTTTTTTCTGGAAAAATCATAAAAATCACTTATTGCCATTCCGTTTATTTTCTATCGGATAAATAAGCGATATAATCCTTGCAGCCTTAAAGGCTATTCTTAAAAAAACAGCGAGAGTTCTTATTTACTTTAATAAATATTAAGATTAATCCTATCCACTGGTTCACATTGTCGGTTGTTGCCTTTCGTTGCTAAACCTAAACAAGATAACCCGATGATTGCCCGAAGAATAAAAAAATTGTCCCATTTCGAATAGCGGCATTTATCTGTTAAAATGTAAAAATGACGTAGCATCATAATTTTACATAATTGTAATTTTTCGTGATATGACGATGAAATCTTTTTTAGAGTAGATTATAGTTAAATCATCAGGAGTCGCGGGCAAGTTCCAGGTAGTTGTTGTATCCATCCCGAAAGGTGTTCGGTTAGTTTAAGCCACTAAGAAGGGGATGCGTTATGGATGAATACTCACCCAAAAGACATGATATCGCGCAGCTTAAATTTCTCTGCGAAACTCTGTATCATGACTGTCTTGCAAACCTTGAACAAAGTAACCATGGCTGGGTTAATGACCCTACCTCTGCAACCAGCTTGCAGCTCAATGAACTGATAGAGCATATTGCAACCTTCGCACTTAATTATAAAATTAAGTACAATGAGGACAATAAGCTGATCGCGCAGATAGATGAATACCTGGATGACACTTTTATGTTGTTCAGCAGTTATGGTATTAATACGCAGGATCTGCAGAAATGGCGGAAGTCAGGTAATCGACTGTTTCGCTGTTTTGTCAATGCCACCAGGGCTAATCCTGTTAGTTTGTCTTGTTAAAAATTATTACAATCATAGGTAAGAGTTATGTCCGATAAACCATTAACTAAAACAGATTATTTGATGCGCCTGCGACGTTGCCAGACAATTGATACGCTAGAGCGCGTTATTGAAAAAAATAAATATGAATTGTCCGACAACGAACTGGCTGTATTTTACTCAGCAGCGGATCATCGCCTTGCTGAATTGACCATGAATAAGCTTTACGACAAGATTCCAACTTCTGTTTGGAAATTCATTCGCTAATTGCACTCAAGGTTAAGTCAGGTATAGCGGTACCGTTGTCTGGCTGACCATTTTCGTATTTACAATGGTTATTTAATTCAAATCGCGTGACTATGATCACAGCAAAGAAGCGGGAACGTTCCCCTTGTTTGCATTACGTTTTACTGTGCTGAAATAACCTTCAGTACACAGGGAATTCGTAATGCGTAATGAAAAGCAAAAAATGATCGCCGGCGAATACTATCGCCCGGCAGATGAAACGCTGCGCAGTGACCGACTAAGCGCTCGTCAGTTGATCCATCGCTACAATCTCACCGCTCCCGATGAAAAAAATGAGCGTCAGGCAATCCTGCACGATCTGTTAGGTCAGAGTGAGGGAGCCTATATTGAACCCTCTTTCCGTTGTGATTACGGTTATAACATCTATCTTGGTAAAGACTTTTACGCCAACTTCGACTGCATTATGCTCGATGTCTGTCCAATTCATATTGGCGACAACTGCATGCTGGCACCAGGCGTTCATATCTATACCGCGACCCATCCGCTGGATGCTACCGAGCGCAACAGTGGCCTGGAGTTCGGAAAGCCCGTGACTATCGGCAATAATGTCTGGATAGGTGGCCGTGCAGTGATCAATCCCGGCGTCACGCTGGGCGATAACGTGGTTGTGGCATCAGGCGCAGTGGTCACTAAAAGCGTTCCGGCAAACACCGTGGTTGGGGGCAATCCCGCAAGGATCATCAAAACGCTGTGATCTTAAATGTAACTGTTATGCTAAATTGCGGTTAATCTGTTACTTTCTTCAAAGGGTATCCCCTTTTAAAATAGGGCGATCCCTCCTGAATTTTGCAGATATCACGAAGGCAAGAGATGACAGAAATACAGCGCCTGCTTACTGAAACAATCGACGACTTAAATATTCGCGAGAAGCGCGACAACAAACCGCGCTTTAGCATCAGCTTTATTCGCAAACACCCTGGGCTGTTTATCGGCATGTATGTTGCGTGGTTTGCCACGCTGGCGGTGATGCTACAGTCAGAAACGTTAGTCGATTCGGTATGGCTGCTGGTGGTACTGTTCGTTGTACTCAACGGCTTTTTCTTTTTCGACGTTGCGCCACGATACCGCTTTGAAGATATCGACGTTCTGGATTTTAGAGTTTGCTATAACGGAGAATGGTACAACACTCGCTTTGTCCCCTCCTCTCTCATCGATACTATCCTGCACTCACCGTCCGTGGATAGCGAACATAAAGCACAGCTGCAAAAGATGATATCGCGCAAAGGCGAACTCTCGTTTTACGATGTCTTTACGCTTACCCGCGCCCAGACCAGCCAGTAACGGCATCTCAGCACAGATAAAAAAAGTGCGTTCCTGCGAAGGTAACGCACTTTAATCCCTGAAATGCTGGCAAAGAAACTAACGTCTTTTTTTACGCCCCTGTACTGCTTTAAAGCGCGGATTCGTTTTGCAGATAACGTACAAACGCCCTTTGCGTTTTACTATCTGGCAGTCAGGATGGCGCTGTTTTGCGCTGCGAAGTGAATTGAGTACCTGCATTTTAACCCCGCTTAACGCCAATAAAATGACCAAAACGTTTTTGGAAACGTGCTGCACTACCTTCATTATCAAAGGTTTTTTGTTTCCCGGTATAGTACGGATGTGATTTAGAAGAGATATCGAGGGTCACGTACGGGTACATTTTCCCCTCAAACTCAATTTCACGCTCAGTCTTGATGGTCGAACCGACCTTAAAGAATTCATTGGCACTGGTATCGTGAAACACTACGGTACGGTAAAAAGGATGAATATCCGGTTTCATGGCAACCTCAATTTGATACGTTATAACATAACCATAAAAATACACCACTCTTGCACAAACCACAACCTGATTTACGCTACAGGGAGTCAAACGGGATGATAAATGGCCGTAAATATATGATGCCAATCGAATAGCTTTTTGGGGTTTCGGATATACTTTCCCTACGCTGTGTAAATAAGGATATCACTGTGACAACACGACATTTGATAAGCCTGGTGACTGGGGTACTGTTCCTTTCCATCCTCGCGCCTGTAGGTTTAAGCCTGTGGCTGGCACATCGTCAGGTCGAAACGAAATTTATCGATGAACTCGATATGTTCTCAACTCGAGTCGCATTACGTACGGAACGCGTAGGCGAGCAGGCGAAAAAAGCATTACGCAATATTGAAGCTTTTCAGGGAGTGCCTTGCAGTGACGAGCATTTGCTGGAAATGCGTCGTTTGTCCTATAGCTATCGCTATATTCAGGAAGTGCTGTACCTCAAAGATAACGTTCCACAATGTTCATCCCTAGAAAAAAGAAGTAAGGCCGCCGCGTTTCCATCAGCGATGAAAGTCACGCCTGATGGATATCGCGCATGGCTTACTACGCAAAACGATTTAGGTATCAAGCGTTTTATGGCGGCATTAGGGAGTGAAAATTATGTTGTGATGGTCGATCCGGGTTCTTTCATTGACGTCATCCCGTTTGGCTCATGGCCGATTGAAGTCACTATCATTGGAACCGTGCGCAACATGGTCGTTGCCAGTAGCGCCAACCTGCCATCGGACGTTTTACAGCATGTAAAACAAGAGAGCTCGATTACCCATTTTCAGAAGGATGGCAATATTTTTAACGCTCGCCCTTTCCCGGAACTGGGTATCACGATCGTAACCTGGGCATCTACCCTGCCGTTACAAAAAACCTGGCACCGACAGGCGCTGATCTGGCTTCCGGCAGGCATTCTTATCGGATTGCTCACCGCCGCCTTTGTTTTGCGCATTTTGCGCCGCTTACAGTCGCCCCATCACCAATTACAGGACGCTATCCAGCATCGGGATATCAAGGTCTACTACCAACCGATTATCTCGCTCAAAACGGGAAAAGTCGTCGGGGCTGAAGCACTGGCTCGCTGGCAACAGGCTGACGGAAGCTATCTGTCGCCAGAAATTTTCGTCGCGCTGGCGCAAGAGACCGGGCTGACAGAGCCTCTCACACGATTGATTATTGAAAGCGTATTTGAAGATTTAGGTAAATGGCTGCGTCAGCATCCGGAGCAGCATATATCCATCAATCTTGAGTCAGCCGATCTCGCCTCCGAAACGCTTCCTGCTCTGTTAAGTCAGAAAGTGAACCACTGGCAACTTAAGCCTACGCAAATCGCGCTGGAACTAACCGAACGCGAGTTTGCCGACCCGAAAAACAGCGCGCCGTTTATTGCTAAATACCGTCAGGCAGGCCACTCGATCTATATCGATGATTTTGGCACCGGCTATTCCAGCCTGAGCTATTTACAGGATCTGGATGTCGACATCCTGAAGATAGACAAATCGTTCGTTGATGCACTGGAGTACAACAACGTGACGCCACATATTATCGAGATAGCGAAAACGTTGAAGCTGGAGATGGTGGCGGAAGGTATCGAAACCGAGAATCAGGAAGCCTGGCTACGCCAGCATGGCGTGCAGTACGGTCAGGGCTGGCTTTACAGCAAAGCGCTGCCGAAGGCGGAATTTATTCTGTGGGCAGAAAAACGGCTTTAACATTGCTGTTGATGTTGAGATGGCTGGCGGCACGCCGCACAGCCAGTCACATCACTCTTCCATAATGGGCGCAAATCCACCGTAGATCATTCGCTTGCCATCAAATGGCATAGATTCACCGAACTCCTTCATACGGGGATCGGACATCATCTTCTGATTCGCCGCATCGCGGACCTCTTTGGAAGGGTATTCAATCCAGCTGAATACCACTTCTTCATGCTCCTGTGCTTTCACAGCCATGCGAAAATCGGTCAGTTTGCCGTCGGGGACATCATCTGCCCAGCACTCCACTACGCGCAATGCACCGAACTCCTTGAAAAGCGGAGCTGCTTTTGCCGCCATCGCAATGTACGCCTCCTTGTTTTCAGCGGGTACGGCAACCACAAAGCCATCAACATACTTCATGAGAAAAACCTCCGAAGTGTACTGCGCGGCAAGCCGATTCCGGCCGCGTCAGTCGAGGTTAAGTTTAGTCGCCAGTAGGCGATCGCGCCCCAGGTGCATTCCTGATACGCGTACGTGACTGCGGCTGATGCCGAAACCACGGCAGGCAAAGCTGAATCAACGGTCCGATAGCCAAGGCATACAGCACCGTACCAACCCCCACGGTTCCCCCCAGCAGCCAACCGATAAGCAGCACCGACACTTCGATTGCGGTTCGAATTCGTCGTACTGGCCAGCCGGTACGCGCGTGGATACCGGTCATCAGACCATCACGCGGACCGGCGCCAAAACCTGCGCCAATGTACAGGCTGGTTGCTAACGCATTCAATATTACCGCTGAAACCAGCAGCCCACTGCGCGCCAGCAGGGATTCAAATCCAGGAATCACCAGCAGCGCGGCATCTGCCGCCAGCCCGATCATAATCACGTTGCTCAGCGTGCCAAAGCCTGGTCGCTGGCGCAGCGGTATCCACGCCAGCAGCACCAACACGCCCACGGCAATAATCACCACGCCGATATTCATTGACAATAAATTGGCTACACCCAGGTGAAACACGTTCCACGGATCGGCCCCTAAATCGGCACGGACAAACATCGCCGTCGATACACCGTACAGCGTCAGCCCGATAAATAGCTGAAGTAAACGACGCAGCATGCTTTTCCCCTCTCACTCTCGGATAACTTTCATCTTCACCGCAATTGGCACTATGATTAATGTCCAGTTTTCAAAAAGTGGACTGTTATGTCATCTCGCCGTTACGGAAGTCAGTCTTTGCAGCGCCTGCTCGGACACTGGCAGGAAAGCCCCTCGCGAACGCCCATCTGGCGACAGCTGGCAGAAGCGTTACGTCTGCTTATTCTCGATGGTCGACTGGCGCTGGATAGCCGCTTACCGGGTGAACGCGAGCTCGCCGTCGTCCTGCAAGTAAGTCGAACTACCGTCGCCAGCGCTATGGCGCAACTGCGTGAAGAGGGATATCTGGAAAGCCGTCATGGTAGCGGCTCACGGGTGATCCTGCCGGAACATATTCGCCATGTGCCAACCCGGACCAGCACCGGCACAGCGCTTGATTTGTCCACGGCGGCGCTAAGTGCCGGTCCCGAAATTCATCAGGCTTACCAGCAGGCGCTGTTTGCTATGCCACAGCATTTGCTGAGCTCCGGGTATTTGCCGCAGGGGCTGTCGGTATTGCGTGAGTCCATCGCTCAGCATTATTGCGATCGCGGGCTCCCGACGCAGCCCGATGAAATCATGGTCGTGAATGGTGCAGTCAGCGGCCTGGCGCTGATCCTGCGTTTGCTCACCGGCCCCGGCGATCGCGTAGTGGTCGATCACCCCACTTATCCGCTGGCGATTGCCGCGATTCAAGGCGCATCCTGTCGCCCCGTCGGCGTGTCGCTACCCGAGCACGGTTGGGATACCGCGGGTCTGGTCGCCACCATCGCGCAAACCGCACCGAGAATGGCCTACCTGATGCCGGACTTTCACAATCCGACCGGGCGTTGCATGGACGCTGCAACTCGCCAGGTCGTGGCGGATATTGCCGAACGAACCCGCACAACCCTGGTGGTCGATGAGACGATGGTGAACCTGTGGTATGACGCCCCGCCGCCGCCGCCGCTTGCCGCATTCAATCGCGACGCGCCGATCATTCTATTGGGTTCGGCCGGGAAAAGCTTTTGGGGGGGATTACGTCTGGGCTGGATCCGGGCGTCGGCGCGAACCATTGCGGCGCTGGTACAAACCCGCGACACCTTCGATTTAGGCTCCCCCGTGCTTGAACAACTCGCCACCAGCTGGCTGCTGGATAACGCCGCCGACTTTCTTCCTGACAGAAGACGGCTACTCACATCGCAGCGCGATCTGTGCTCAAGCCTGATGAACGCACATTTCCCGGAGTGGCAGTTTACCCAGCCACAGGGAGGACTCTCTTTTTGGGTTGAACTGCCCGATACGCTGGCAACGCTATTCGCTACGCGCGCCGAAAGCGTAGGCATTCAATTAGGAACCGGTACGCGGTTTGGGCTTGATGGCGCATTCGATCGTTTTTTGCGTATGCCTTTCACGTTGCCGGATGACACAGCGCGTGCCGCCTTCAGGGTGTTACAACCCATTTGGGATAACCTGCGTTTGCAGGCCAGCAGCGGGAAGTACGCAAAATAATCTAAGCGACGAGTCAAAGGACTCGCCCTTATAAGCCGGGATGGATGAGAGAGTCCCGGTGATATTACCGCTGAGGGGGAACCGGAAAACCCTTCAGTGAAATCACGAAATTTTCACCGTCTTTCTTAATTTTTGCCCCGGCATCACACCAGTCTGAGGCAATACGGAAGAACTCGTCGCTGCCGACATTCCAGCTCAGGCGGACATGTTTCACATAACCGGAGCGCAGCATTTCACAAGCTTCTCCGTAATTACTGGCAGTTGAGAGCGGTTGTTGTTTCATTTTTTCTTCTTCAGTAGTCTGCGCAATGCTTTGATTTCTTTAGGAGTCAGTGCTTCAACTACGGACTCTTCCGTATGCTGGCTATCGATATCCTCAGCGGAGACTCCCGCCTCTTCAACGGCGGTAAACGCAATCAGCAGCAGTTTTTCCGTCGCAACACTTAAATTTTCATTATGCACTTCAGCGTAATGGCGAAGCTTTTCTTTTAGCGCCTCATCAATTTTGACATTCAATACAGCGGTCGACATCGTAGAAAATCCTTGTGGTCAGCCAAAACACACCGAATGTAAGACCCTGTCGTTACAGCGCGATGGCGGTGGCAAAAGCATCAAATAACATCCCCGAAACACATTGACAGCATTTGATGACAATAAAATGACATTACGATGACAAAGAAAAGAAGATAAGCAGAAGGGAAATTGCCGGACGGCAGAATTGGGTGGGGGCCCTGCCAGCTACATCCCGGCACACACGTCATCTGCCTTGGCTGCTTCCTTCCGGACCTGACCTGGTAAACAGAGTAGTGTTGCGGGAGAACCAACAGAGCCCCCATTGAGAGCGTTGTTAACCAACGCGCAGGCGCATTATCACTGCTGCACCCTGTAATTGCAACCCATCCAGCATCGGATGCTGTTTTCTTGTGCAATGCGGCTTCACTCCCTCGCCATTCGGCATTATGCTGGAGGATTAGCGCAGGAATAAATAATGGATATACAAGACACTTTCCCCCAACGCGTCTGGCAAATCGTCGCGTCAATCCCCGAAGGTTTCGTCACCACGTATGGCGATGTTGCCAGGCTTGCCGGTTCGCCGCGCGCTGCGCGCCAGGTCGGCGGCGTGCTTAAGCGTCTCCCCGAAGGCAGCACTTTGCCCTGGCATCGGGTGGTTAATCGTCATGGTGCCATTTCGCTGACCGGCCCCGACTTACAACGGCAGCGTCAGGCGTTGCTGGCAGAAGGAATAGTGGTTTCAGGAAGCGGGCAGATAGATTTACAGCGCTATCGCTGGGTGTACTAACCCTCTCCAGACGGAGAGGGTTACGACTGCCTTAGTACTGCGTGGGAGCAGGAACGGCAGAAGAGGGATTTACCTGGGTTGGTGACGTTGACGGCACCGTGGTGGCTGCCCCACCGCTTGCCTGAACCGGTACTGCTGTTTGCTGTACAGGGACCAGCGTCAGGTCAGCTTTCGTACCACCCTGATTAATGACCGTCTGAACGGTATCAGTAATAAAGACCAGTTTGTCATTAACCGTAATTGCCGCACTCAGCAGAATACGGGCGTTAGGCTGAATATCTGCCGGGTTAAATGGTAATACAAAGCTGAATGGCGCCTGCTTACCTTCAGTACGGACCGCTTTTTGCGACAGCACTTTTGACGGTGCATCGGCCAGCGACGCATCTGACAGCGTGACGGTCAGCACCGCATCGGGTGGCAAGGCCACTTTCTGGCGGATCCATACTGTACCGGAAACATTGGGCTGCTGAATTTTAGACTGTGTGTCAGCAATTGACGTATTAGGGCTTGGCGCAGGTGTCTGAATATCCGCACTTTTATCAGCACAGGCTGCCAGAGCGACCGCAACCGCTAAACCACTTACCATGTGCACGAGTTTCATTAAATTCTCCTTATCATCTATGCACCAGCGAGAACTTTCCTCGCCAGAAGAGTGGTTAACAAAAACATAACGTGACTAAGTGTGGCACAAGACAGCTGTTTTTGCCTGTAATAGGCCTTTAATTCAGACAATTGCACCCATCGGACCACTTTCAAAATTGCGTTATACTCTGCCTACCTCGCTGCGAGATCGATATAACCTGGAGAGCACGTATGAGTCTGGCGCTGAAAAATTTGCTGACATTGTTAAATCTGGAAAAAATTGAAGAAGGACTCTTTCGGGGCCAAAGTGAAGACTTAGGGTTACGTCAGGTTTTTGGGGGACAAGTTGTCGGTCAGGCGCTGTATGCCGCCAAAGAAACCGTACCGGAAGAGCGTCTGGTGCACTCCTTCCACAGCTACTTTTTACGCCCCGGCGATAGCCAAAAGCCCATCATCTATGATGTTGAAGTCTTGCGTGATGGTAACAGCTTCAGCGCGCGCCGCGTTGCCGCAATTCAGAATGGTAAACCCATTTTTTACATGACCGCCTCTTTCCAGGCACCGGAAGACGGATTTGAACATCAGAAAACCATGCCGGATGCGCCGGGTCCCGATGAGCTGAAATCAGAAACAGAAATTGCCCGCTCAGTGGCGCATTTACTGCCGCCGCTGTTGAAAGAAAAATTTATCAACGATCGTCCGTTGGAAGTGCGCCCGGTTGAATTTCATAACCCCTTAAAAGGTCACGTCGCACCTCCGGCGCGCCAGGTATGGATCCGTGCAAACGGCGAGCTGCAGGACGATCTGCGCGTCCATCAATATCTGCTGGGTTATGCCTCAGACCTGAACTTCCTGCCTGTAGCGCTGCAGCCGTACGGGATTGGTTTTCTGGAAAAAGGGATTCAGATCGCCACCATTGACCATTCAATGTGGTTCCACCGTCCGTTCAATATTAATGAGTGGTTGTTGTATAACGTCGAGAGTACTTCTGCCTCCGGTGCCAGAGGTTTTGTACGCGGGGAGTTTTATACGCAGGACGGCGTGCTGGTCGCCTCTACCGTGCAGGAAGGGGTAATGCGTAATCGCAATTGAGAATTACCGGATGGTGGCGCAAAAGCGTTGCCATCCGGCAGATTGAAACATCAAGCGTTGTAAGCGTTCTCGCCGTGACTGTTCACATCCAGACCTTCGCGTTCCTGCTCTTCCGGTACGCGCAGACCCACCGTCATATCCGCCAGCTTATAGCCAATGAAGGCCACCACGCCGGACCAGACGATGGTGATCGCCACGCTTTCCAGTTGCACCAGCAGCTGATGCCCCATGGTAACGCCCTCAGCAAATCCCACGCCGCCCAGAGAGCTGGCAGCGAAAACCCCGGTCAGGATGCAGCCAACAATACCGCACACGCCGTGCACGCCAAACACGTCACACGGATCGTCCACGCGCAGAAAACGCTTCAGCATGGTTACGCCCCACAGACCAGCCAACCCCGCAACCACACCGATAATCAGCGCCCCGCCGACACCGATGTAGCCACATGCAGGTGTTACGCCCACCAGACCTGCAATAGCACCGGAACAGGCGCCCAGCAGAGACGGTTTACCACGCAGCGCCCATTCACCGAAGATCCATCCGAGGATGGCGGCAGCGGTGGCGACCACGGTATTGACGAAGGCCAGTGCAGCAATTTCATTCGCCGTTCCCGCTGAACCGGCGTTAAAGCCAAACCAACCAATGTAGAGAATAGCGGTACCGGTGAAGACCATCGGCAGGTTATGCGGTTTAAAGGCTTCTTTGCCAAAACCGACGCGTTTGCCAATCAGATACGCGCCAACCAGACCGGCAATCGCTGCGTTGATGTGCACGACCGTCCCGCCCGCAAAATCCAGTGCGCCGTGAGAAGCCAGCAATCCACCGCCCCAGACCATATGTGCAATGGGGATGTACGACAGCGTTAACCACACCACCACAAAAATCAGCACCGCAGAGAAACGAATACGCTCAGCCAGCGCCCCAACAATCAGCCCAACGGTGATGCAGGCAAAAGACCCCTGAAAAGCAACGTGAATGTACTGGTAGAAGCTCCCCGTGACCGCCGTCAGCGCGATGTTCTTCAGCAATACCCAGTTGAAGTTGCCGAAGAAATTATTCCCTTCGCCAAAGGCCAGTGAGTAGCCATAAACCACCCATAGAATACAAACCAGAGCGAATGTCACCGTCACCTGAGTCAGCATCGACAGCACGTTCTTACCGCGAATCAAACCGCCGTAGAACAACGCAATGCCAGGGATAGTCATAAACAGCACCAGCGCGGTACAGATCATCATAAAAGCGTTATCTGCTTTATCCGCAACCGCCGGTGCCGCCATCGCCAGTCCCGGCAGTAGCGCCAGTGAAGCAATACCCGTTTTCATCGTTGCTATCTTCATTTTTTGGTTTCCTATCACTGTGTGCCAGAAGTTACAGTGCGGCTTCGTCGGCTTCGCCGGTACGAATACGAATCACACGTTGCAGCTCGGCGACGAAGATTTTGCCGTCGCCAATTTTTCCGGTGTATGCCGCCTTACTGATGACATCAATCACGCCATCCAGTTGGTCGTCGGCAATCGCCACATCAATCTTCACCTTTGGCAGAAAATTGACGCTATATTCAGCCCCACGGTACAGCTCAGCATGACCTTTCTGTCGGCCAAACCCCTTCACTTCGGTGACGGTCAGCCCCTGAATACCAATAGACGACAGTGCTTCACGGACGTCTTCCAGTTTGAACGGTTTGATTACCACGGTAACCAGCTTCATAGATCCCCTCCAGTCAGAATTCAGTAGTGGCTGCAGATACACGAGAGGAATATTGCAAGGGGTGTGCCAGGAATGAAAAACGCGGAATGATTCAGGTTCGCCGGGTACTATCGGGAGAGAAAAAGAAAAAACGCACTATAACGGTGCATAGTGCGTTACATTTTTGCACCAGATTGTTGATTGCCGGATGGCGGCGTAAACGCCTTACCCGGCCTACGATACCGCGTGGCCGGATAAGCACTGCGCCGTCAGGCGATAACAGAATCCTCTTGTGTGCTGGCGGCTAACTCTTCCCCCGCCAGTTGCAGCTGATACATCTGCCAGTAACGGCCTTGCGCCGCCAGTAATTGCTGGTGCGTACCACGCTCAACCGCCTGACCGCGATGCAGCACCAGAATGGTATCCGCATCGACAATCGTCGATAACCGATGCGCAATCACCACCAGCGTAGTGTGTTCACGGACCGCCGCCAGCGCGTGCTGAATGGCCTGTTCAGTACCGGAATCAATACTGGCCGTGGCTTCATCGAGAATCAGCACCTGCGGCGTTTCAACCAATACCCGCGCCAGCGCCAGCAGCTGTTTCTGCCCAACGGAGAGATTATTGCCCTGCTCGCCCAGCCGGGTATGAATCCCCTCGCTCAAACCCCGAGCCAGTTCTGCCAGTTGCACGGTCTCCAGCGCCTGCCAGACCCGCTCTTCTGAGATATCGCGACCCAGCGTGACGTTTGCCAGGAAGGTATCCGCCATCACCACCGGATCCTGCTGCACCATCGCGATGCCCTGACGTAACGCACCGTGGCTCAGAGAAGACAACGGACGTCCGTCAAGGCGGATTTCCCCCTGCGTCAGCGGGTAATATCCCATCAGCAGGCTGGCCAGCGTGCTTTTGCCGCTGCCTGTGTGTCCGACCAAAGCCACAAAGCTGCGCGAAGGTACGGACAGACTGATGTTTTGCAGCACCAGGTTGTCGTCGCGATAGGCAAACGAAACGTTATCCACCTCAATGTCTCCGCTTTTGAGCGGGCGATCGTCTTCACCATAGCGCTGACGAGGCCCGTCCATCAGTTCGAACACTCGCTCACCAGCGACAACCGCCTGCTGCAGCATTGATTGCTGGGTGGTCAGCTCGATCAGCGGTTCGTTCAAACGGCCGAGGTAGCTGATGAACGCGTACAGCACGCCAACCTCGATGGAGGTGCCAGAGGTAAAACTGAACAGCATCAGCAAACCGCAGAGGATCAGCGCCGAGAACAGGCTCAGCAGCGGACGCAGCAAAAAACCATCCAGTCGCAGGGTTTGCATACGCGCCATATAGTGCGAGCGGCTGGCCTCGCCCATTCTCTCGCCAAACCTTGCCTGCTGGCGGAACTGCTGGATAACGCTCATGCCGTTGATGACTTCGTTAAAGCCATCGTTAATATCCGCCAGATAAGCGCGCACCCGACGCACAATCGGGGTGCTGTAGCGTTGGTAAATCACCATCACCACCAGCACGGCTGGGAAAATGGCCATTGCCACCAGCGCCATGCGCCATTCCAGGCTGAACATTGCCACTAACATCGCGCCGATTAAGGCCGCGCTGCGCAGGACCGTTGCGACCACCGTCACGTACAGGTCGCGAATAACTTCAGTGTCATTGGTCACGCGGGAGATAAGCTGCCCGACGGGCTGAGTATCAAAAGCACTGAGCGGCTGGCGCAGCGCAGCGTCCATTACGTCGGTGCGTAACTGTTGTACTACGCCAACCGCCGCCTGGTTAAACAGCAATGACTGAGCGTAATGCAGACCTGCCGCCAGCAGTTGCAGACCGACATAGGCCGCAACCAGCCCGGCAACCATCGCCAATGGCAGATTGTTCTTCGCCACCATGTTATCGATAAAATAGCTAATCAGCAGCGGACCGCTGACTTCCGCCGCCGCAGCCACCCATAGCATGACTACCGCAATCGCCAGCTGTTTTCGCCATGGGGAACCATACGCCAGCAGTCTTTTCAGAGTTGGCCATAATTGCCCGAAACTACGCATTAGCCGCCTCCTCGTTTATCTCTGGTGCATCAGACAGCGCCGCTTCAAGTTGCTGATAGCGGTACATGTCGCGATACCAACCGGGCTGTTGCACTAAAGATTCATGCTCACCGCGCTGAGCAATATGCCCATGCTGCATCACGATAATCTCGCTGGCTTCCGTCAAAGCCGATAAACGGTGTGCGCTGATAATCACGGTTCTGCCTTCGCCCCACTGGCGCAGGTTATGTAGGATCTGATGTTCGGTACGACCATCCACCGCCGACAGCGCATCATCCAGAATCAGAATTTCAGCGTTCAGCAGTAACGCTCGAGCGATAGAAATACGCTGTTTTTGCCCGCCAGACAGCATCACCCCGCGTTCGCCCACTTCGGTGTCGTAGCCCTGAGGAAGACGTAAAATATCCTCATGAACGCTGGCAAGGCGCGCCACATGCTCGATCTCTTCCTGCGTGGCCTGCGGGCGTCCTAAGGCGATGTTATTACCGACGGTATCGGAAAACAGGAATGGCGTCTGGCTGACAACCGCCAGTCGGCTGCGCCAGCTATCCAGCTGTAAGCGCGTTAATGGGATATCATGAAAGCGCACATCGCCCTGGGTGATATCAAAATGACGCTGGATCAGCGACAGTACCGTACTTTTTCCCGCACCGGTCGGACCACAGATGCCCAGCATCTGTCCAGGTTTGAGCTGGAAATTCACATTTTCCAGCGCCGGGTGGGTGGTTTGCGGGTAACAAAATTCGCGAATCGCCACCGCCAGCTCCCCGCGTCCTTCCGGCACCGGTTCAGTACCGTCATCCACTACCGGCGCTTCTGCCAGCATGGCGCGAATTCGGCTATACGCGGCGCTGCCGCGTTCGACGATGTTAAACATCCAGGCCAGCGCCAGCATCGGCCAAATCATCAGACCGAGATACATCATAAAGCTGGTGAGCTGCCCGAGCGTCAGCGAGCCGTGAACCACCATCCAGCTTCCCCCGGCAATCGCCAGCAGGTTAGCCATACCAATGGCGATATAAATCGTAGGATCAAAGCGGGCGTCAATGCGCGCCACACGCAGGTTTTTCTTACCGGTATCTTCAGCATCAGCGGCAAATAATGCCGACTGCCGATCCTCCAGCCCAAAGGCCTTGATCATACGAATACTGGTCAGGCTTTCCTGAGTACGATCGTTGAGACTGGAAAACGCCGCCTGCGCCAGCTTAAAACGGTTATGGAGTCGATCGCCGTAACGTTTGATCATCAACGCCATCACCGGCATCGGCAGCAGCGCAATGAGCGTCAGTTGCCAACTTATCTGCGTTGACATCACGATCAGCACCGCACACCCCATAACCAGCGAATCTACCAGCGTCAGCACCCCTTCTCCGGCGGCAAATACGACGCGATCGACATCGTTGGTGGCACGCGCCATCAGATCGCCCGTACGGTGCCGCAGATAAAATTCTGGATGCTGGCGACTCAACTGACGGTAATAATCTTCCCGCAGCTCAACCGCCAGTTGGTAGGATGCGCCAAAGAGCAGCACGCGCCAGACATAACGCAGCAAATAAACCACCACGGCAATCAGGGCAATTGTCCCCACCCACATCAGCAGCCGCTCGGTGGTGAAGCGTTGAGTCGTCACGCCATCCACAATGATCCCGACCACTTTCGGCGGAATAAGCTGAAGGATAGCGATGATGATAAGCAAGGCCACTGCCCCGAGGTAGCGACGCCACTCCCGGCGGAAGTACCAGCTTAATTGAGCAAATAATCGCACGCGTTATATCCTGACAAGATTTCCGGCAATAAGCGCCGGGAGAATTATTCAATAGGTAGAGCAGTTGTGTATTTAATCTGTTCCATGGCAAAGCTGGAGGTGACGTCAGACAGGCCCGGTACGCTGTTCACCAGGCGCTTATAGAATTCATCATAGCTTTTCATATCAGCAACCTGCACTCGCATCAGGTAGTCATACTCCCCTGCCATACGCCAGAACCCCAGAACCTCGGGCATTCCGGTCACTTCAGTGACAAAGCGGCAATACCATTCGCTGCTGTGATGCTGAGTTTTGATCAGCACAAACGCGGTGAGTCCCAGCCCCAGTTTTTCTGGATCCAACAGGGCGACTCTGCCCAGCAGGATACCGTCATCCTCAAGTCGTTTGAGACGTTTCCAGCAAGGGGTGGTAGTCAGATTAACGGCATCTGCTAATGCCTGCAAAGAAAGGGTGCAGTCCTGTTGCAGTAAGCCGAGTAGCTTGCGGTCAATTTTGTCTAACATATCCACTCCACAGAGAAGAATTTTCTCCTTACATTCTATTTTAAAGGCTAAATGGCAACAATTTTTTCCGTGCTTTTCGCTATTCTGGGCACAAAATGACAAATGGATATCTATTAATGATGAATAGCTCCTGGGTTAAAAACGCCATCAATGAAATCAACGCGGATTATCAGCGTTCTGCGGATACGCATCTCATTCGCCTGTCGCTACCGGCGTTCCCGGGCATTCAGCTCTATTTAAAAGATGAGAGCACGCATCCGACCGGGAGTCTGAAGCATCGTCTGGCGCGCTCACTGTGTCTGTACGGATTGTGCAATGGCTGGATCAAAGAAGGCACCACCATCATTGAATCATCGTCCGGTTCAACGGCGGTCTCTGAGGCTTATTTCGCTCGACTGTTAGGGTTGCCATTTATTGCCGTCATGCCTTCCTGTACGGCAAAACGTAAAGTTGAACAGATTGAATTTTACGGCGGTCGCTGTCATTTCGTGGAAAGCGCCTGCGAAATCTATGCGGCCTCTGAGCAACTGGCGCGTGAGCTGAACGGTCATTACATGGACCAGTTCACTTACGCTGAGCGCGCCACCGACTGGCGCGGCAATAATAATATCGCCGACAGCATCTTTCGTCAGATGCAGTGCGAGCCCAACCCCGTTCCCCGCCATATTGTGATGAGCGCCGGAACCGGTGGCACCTCAGCAACCATTGGCCGCTATATTCGCTGTCAGGGCTACGATACTCAACTGATGGTGGTAGACCCGGAAAACTCGGTCTTTCTGCCCTTCTGGCAGGATCGCGATGCCACGTTACGCAGTCCGGTAGGAAGTAAAATTGAAGGCATTGGCCGCCCGCGTGTCGAACCGTCTTTCATTCCTGACGTGGTCGATGAAATGCTGCGCGTGCCGGATGCCGCAAGCGTGGCCACCGCACACTGGCTGGAAACGCAGTTGGGCCGCAAGGTCGGCGCCTCTACCGGCACAAACATGTGGGGAACACTACAACTTGCCGCCCGTATGCGCGATGCAGGCGTTATCGGTTCGCTGGTGACACTGTTGTGTGACAGCGGCGAACGCTATCTGGAAACCTACTACAACCCACAGTGGGTCGACGCGCACATCGGTGATTTAACGCCGTGGAAAGCGGAGCTTGCCCAACTACTGAACACCCATTAATGGGATAAAAAAAAGCCAGACGCGAAGTCTGGCTTGCTGGAAGGGATCTCTCATTCGGGGGAATAAGGTAGATGTGGATTGTCCAGCCAATGCGTCAAAAAGTGTGACACTGCCTGATTACGGCAATGCCCAATCACCGATAAATGAGGCAGTTCAGCAATCAGTTGCGGCATCGCGTTACCCATAATCAGGCCGCGCCCAACGCTGCCTAACATTTCGCGATCGTTCATGGCATCGCCAAACGCCATACACTCGGCCATTGAATAACCTAAATGGTCGCTCAACACCGCCAATGCCGATCCTTTATTACAGCCCAGCGGCAGCACCTCAAGGCAATCAAACGCGGAAAAACAGAGATTCGCCTGTTCACCCAGCGCTTCATTCAGTTGAATTCGCAATTGGATCAGAGAGTCATGATCGCCGCAGAAACAGACTTTCGTAACCTGATGCGCCGGAATACGTTTCACATCGACGATCTGGTAGCGAAATCCGCTATACACATGCGCCTGCAGCAGCGAGGGGATCTCTTGTCCGGTGAACCAGCCATTGTCATTAAAGACATGCATGCTGGCGGTAGTGTCCCACTTCTGATGCAACACAATATCCGCGACATTCGGATCCAGATCCTGACGGTGTAACACATCGCCCTCAAGAGAGTGAATGCGCGTGCCATTACCCGTGATCAAAAAGGCGTCCAGTGAGATCGAGCCTAAAATATGACGCATCTCAAGCACATGGCGACCGGTAGCAAATGTCAGAGTAATATCGCGTTCGCGCAGGCGCGACAGCGTTGAAAGCGTTTCGTCACCTAAATGGTGATTCGGCATCAAAAGGGTGCCATCCATATCAAATGCAGCCAGACGAGCCATTTCTTTCTCCACACTGTGACGCGGTTAACTTGTGATCCAGTATCACCTGAGATATACGGAAGTAATAGTGAATAGATAAAATGAATTGTTCCGGGTTTCTCTACGCATAAACCGTTAACGAACATCCTGAAGGAAAAAGTATCAATGCGTCTGCTTAATCGCCTGAACCAGTACCAACGCCTGTGGCTGCCCTCGAACGGCGAACCGCAGTCGGTGACCGTCGGGGAACTGGCCGAACGCTGTTTTTGTAGCGAACGCCATGTGCGTACCCTGCTAAAGCAAGCGCAGGATGCAGGCTGGCTGGAGTGGCATGCCCAGTCGGGGCGCGGGAAACGCGGGCAGCTGCGGTTTTTAGTGACGCCAGATTCACTGCGCAACACCATGATGGAACAGGCGCTGCAAAAGGGCGAGCAGCTTAGCGTACTGGAACTGGCTCAGCTGGCACCGGGTGAATTAAGAACACTGTTACAACCGTTTATGGGCGGTCAGTGGCAAAACGACACGCCAACCCTGCGTATACCCTATTACCGCCCGCTCGACCCCTTGCACCCCGGGTTTCTCCCCGGTCGCGCGGAGCAACACCTCGCTGGACAAGTTTTCTCTGGCCTGACCCGGTTTGACAGCACTACGCAACGTCCCTGTGGAGACTTAGCCCACCACTGGAATATCTCCGCTGACGGCCTGCGCTGGGATTTCTATATTCGTTCCACCCTGTACTGGCATAACGGCGATGCGGTCAGCAGCACACAGCTACATCAGCAGTTGCTGAAGCTGTTAGAACTCCCCGCGCTGAATAAGCTGTTTATCAGCGTAAAGCGCATTGAGGTGACGCATCCCCAGTGTCTGACCTTTATTCTGCATCGTCCCGACTTCTGGTTGGCGCACCGTCTGGCAAGCTACAGCAGTCACCTGGCGCATCCTGAGCACCCGTTTGTGGGTACCGGCCCGTTCCGGCTGACGCTGTTTACTCCTGAGCTGGTGCGTATCGAGAGTCACGATCACTACCATCTGAGTCATCCGCTGCTAAAAGCCATTGAATACTGGATAACCCCGCAGCTCTTCTCCCAGGATCTGGGCACCAGCTGTCGCCATCCGGTGCAAATTGCGATTGGTAAACCCGAAGAGTTGCCTATGCTAAGCCAGGTAAGCAGCGGGATCAGTCTTGGTTTTTGCTATCTCACGCTCAGAAAAAGCGCGCGCCTGAATACGCAGCAGGCCCGTAGACTAATCAATATCATCCACCGTTCTTCCCTGCTACAAACGCTTGAAGTGGATGAAAATCTGATCACGCCAAGCAATGCACTGCTCCCCGGATGGACTATCCCGCAATGGGATGAACTCGACGAGGTGGCATTACCGGAAAAGCTGACGCTGGCTTATCACCTGCCGGTAGAACTTCACGCTATGGCTGAACAGCTTCGCCAGGCGTTGGCGCTGCTCGGCTGTGAATTAACGCTTATTTTTCATAATGCTAAAAACTGGGATGGCGATCATCCCTTAGCCCAGGCCGACCTGATGATGGGCGACAGGCTGATTGGTGAGGCACCTGAATATACTCTCGAACAGTGGTTGCGCTGCGATCAGCTCTGGTCACATGTATTGAATGCGCCAGCATACACACATTTGCAAACGACCCTGGATGCCCTTCAAATTCAGGCCGATGAGGACGATCGCCACGCGGCTTTACAACAAGTTTTCGCCACGCTAATGCATGACGCTACCCTGACGCCACTGTTCAATTATCACTATCGCATCAGCGCGCCACCGGGCGTGAACGGCGTACGCCTGAATCCTCGTGGCTGGTTCGAGTTTACCGAAGCCTGGCTGCCACCTCCTTCAGCGTGAAGAAGCTGGTCGACGGCACGCCCAGGCGCTACCATAAGGGCTTCGTTATTTTGTCAGGAAAAGCCATGAAACGTGCCGTTGTTGTATTCAGTGGAGGTCAGGACTCCACGACTTGTCTGGCGCAAGCGCTGCATCAGTATGATGAAGTGCACTGCGTGACCTTTGATTATGGTCAGCGCCATCGCGCTGAGATTGATGTCGCACGTGACCTGGCCTTAAAACTTGGCGCGCGCGCGCACAAAGTGCTTGATGTCACATTGCTCAGTGAACTGGCTGTCAGCAGCCTGACCCGCGATAACATTCCGGTACCCGATTACGAACCGGATGCGAACGGCATTCCCAATACCTTTGTGCCTGGACGCAATATTCTGTTCTTAACGCTGGCAGCAATTTACGCATACCAGGTGCAGGCAGAGGCGGTCATTACCGGCGTTTGTGAGACCGACTTCTCCGGCTATCCGGACTGTCGCGATGAGTTCGTTAAAGCCCTGAACCATGCTGTAAGCCTGGGGATGGCGAAAGATATTCGCTTTGAAACCCCACTAATGTGGATCGATAAAGCCGAAACCTGGGCACTGGCCGATTATTGGGGCAAGCTGGACCTGGTACGCGAAGAAACGCTGACCTGCTATAACGGCATCAAAGGTGACGGTTGCGGTCACTGTGCGGCGTGTAATCTGCGTGCCAACGGCCTGAACCATTATCTGGCGGATAAACCAGCAGTGATGGCGGCAATGAAGCAGAAAACCGGGTTAAAGTGATTGTATTGCCGGATGGCGCTTTGCTTATCCGGCCCACATGCAGTTGCAGCAACTCTTGTAGGCCGGATAAGACGCTTGAGCGTCGCCTTCCGGCAGTCGCAGCCACTACTGCACCATCTGCTCCAGTTTTTCGCGCAACTCCCCTTCCAGCGGCAACGCTTTTTGCGTTTTCAAATCAATACAGACGAACGTAATCAGCGCGTCTGCCACCACCTGCCCTTCCGGCTCCAGGGTAATGGTCTGGTTTAACACGCCACTTTTGCCATTTAACTGTTGAACCTGACTGGTGATAGTCAGCAGGTCGCTCAGCACCGCAGGTCGTCGGTAGTTGATATTAATATTCACAACCACAAAAGCGATGTTGTGTGCGGTCATCCACTGAAAGCTGTCGCTGTTTTCCAGACCATCCCAGCGGGCCTCTTCCAGAAACTCCAGATAGCGGGCATTGTTAACGTGCTGATAGACATCAAGATGAAAACCACGAACTTTGATTTGTGTTTGCATAGCGCAGGAGCCTTACGTTGTTTTTATAGGAACAGATTTTTGGGTAAAGAGGTCATAACTGGTATGACCTCTACAGTCTGGCAAACTTTCAGCGCTCTGCAAGTTATTAAAGTGTTAAAACTGCCAGGTTACGCTCAACCAGTGAACTGCCCATGCCCGGCACCTGCTTTAAATCGTCCACCGTTTTAAACGGCCCGTACTCCTCACGATAGCTCACAATCGCCTGCGCTTTCTTTAGACCCACGCCATTCATGACACGCGCTAAATCCTCCGCAGAAGCGTTGTTGATGCTTACCCTGGTGCCCTCATCGTCGCTTGCTTTAGCGGGCAGTGTGGCTTTGCTTTGTGCCGCCCCTGGGTTTTCCGCTTTGGTTTGAGTCGCCTGGCTTTTGGCGACAGGCTCAGCCGCCAATGCGGTTTGGGCCATACCAGCGCAGGTCAATGAAAGAGTGATAAGCAGAGCTTTGATTCCATGTTTCATACTGTTTTCTCCTTGTTTGTTAACAGTGGAATCACGATAGCGAGGTGCAGAACGGCAGACAAACGGCAAATATCAGAAATGGAAAAGGCCGCGAAAGCGGCCTTTGGTAGATACAACTTTTTGCAATTTTTTGCGAACTGCCTCGGTTATTGCTGCTGTTCCAGCGCATCACCGATTTTAATTTTTGCGGCTTTACGCAGGTTGCTCATCAGCGCTTCGAAGACAATCTGCGCGTTGTTCTGAGTGATCCCCTGAACCATCGCTTTCTTCTGCGCTTCAGGCATAGAACCGGCTTTCACCTCGTCCAACGCCAACAGAACAACATTACCCTGCATGTCGTTCGCGACGCCGTAGCTCGGTTTGTCTTTCGCCGGCAGGCTCAGACCAAAGGCAGCCTGGCTTAGCGGATCCTGACCCGTACGGCTCAGCGTTTTCGCCTCGCCAAAGCTCAGACCCGCCGCTTTCATCGCTTCATCGCCTTTACCGGCTTTCAGATCCGCCAGCAGTTTATCGGCATCAAGCTTCGCCTGCTGCTCTGCTTTATTGTGCTTAACGAGCGCAGTTACCTGCTCTTTCACTTCAGCCAGTGGCTTCACGGCTTCGGCTTTGTGCTCTGCAATACGCAGCACGAACGCACGATCGCCGTCCACGGTGATGATATCGGAGTTACTGCCAGGCGTACCGTTCTCACCAACCAGACCACCATTGAAAATGATGTCAGCGACTGGTTTGAAATTCAGTTCTTCCGGCAGGCTGTCACGGCTAAACCAGCCCGTTTCAACCGCTTTCATACCCGCAGCCTGCTCTGCACCCGCCAGAGATTCGTTATCATTGCTGGCCGCGTCGCTGACTTTCTGCTGCAGCGCATAGTACGCATCCAGCGCTTTTTCCTGCTTCACTTTTGCCGCAATCTCGTCACGGGCTTCGCTCAGCGGTTTAACTTGCGCAGGCTGTACGTCGTCAAGACGCGCAACGAGGAAACCAACGGAAGACTTAATTACGCCAGACAGTTGGCCTTTTTCTTTCAGACCAGCATTTTTCAGCTCATCCGGGGTGGTGGAATCTTCCAGCCATCCCATATCGCCGCCTTTACGGGCAGAGATGATATCGGCAGATTTTTCTTTCGCCAGCGCAGCAAAATCACCGCCTTTGTTCAGCTCGTCCAGTACCGCTTTGGCTTCATCTTCCGTTTTGGTCTGAATGATGCTGTAGCGGTTACGCTGCGGCTGAGTGAACTGATCCTGATGCTGGTCATAGTAAGACTGAATATCAGCATCGCTGGCCGTCTCCTGCATTGCAGCAGCGTCCAGCTTGATGTAGCTCACGCGGAACTGTTCCGGCGTCATAAAGTTGTTTTTATTCTGCTCGTAGTAGCTGGCAACTTCCTGCTCGGTAACAGACTGCTTCGCGGCCAGTGCGTTAACGTCAATCGTCGCCTCGCGCACGATACGCTGCTGTGCGACCAGCGCCGCCAGTTCGTCCGTTTCGCCTTTCAACATGAAGTCCGTACCGGCAACACCGTTAATCAGCTGCTGTGTCGTAAGCTGATTACGTAATGCCTGAGCGTACTGGTCTGCAGTCATTCCCATTTGATTGACAATCGCGTTGTAGCGGTTGTTATCAAACTTGCCGTCCACCTGGAACGCAGGCGTGGCGAAAATGGCCTGTTTAACCTGATCGTCGCTGATGTTGAGCTTAAGCTCGCGGGAATACTGATCCAGCAGTGCTTCGTCAACAAGACGATTCAGCACCTGCTGACGCAGCGTTTTCATATAACCTTCGTTCGCGGCCAGCTCGGAGTATTGATCGCCCAGCTGTTGCTGCATGCGGTTACGTTCGCTGTTGAACGCATTCTCGAACTGCCCGCGGCTGATCTCCTGGCCATTCACTTTGGCGGCGAAGTTATTGCCTCCGCCAATCAGGTAACCACTCACGCCGGTCAAAATGAACGACACGATAATGATACCGAAAATAATCTTGAGCACGAGACTGTTAGCAGCCGTGCGTAAGCTGTCCATCATGGTGTAACCACACTCCGCTGTAGATGACTATACGCGTTATCCTCTCTGCTGCCCCCGCGTTGATGACAACAACGGCAACAAGGATTTTGAGTATATATGCTTCACGCAGCATAGCGTTTCCTGAACGCTGCGCACAAAGGTCTATTGTGACAAGAAACAGGGGCAATTGTCAGCCCACAACGCGTAGAAAGTACCGGAATTACAAATAAAAAAGGCACATCAGTCGATGCGCCCTTGTACTTCGTCACATCCCCAAAGGGGAAATCACTTAGTTTACCGCGTCTTTCAGTGCTTTACCTGCACGGAAGCCCGGTACTTTAGCCGCGGCGATGGTGATCTCTTTACCTGTTTGCGGGTTGCGACCAGTACGGGCAGCACGCTCTTTAACGGCAAAAGTACCAAAACCTACCAGCGCTACGTCATCACCTTCTTTCAGAGATTCGGTAACAGAAGCAATAATTGCATCTAACGCACGTCCAGCCGCAGCTTTAGAGATATCAGCCCCTGCAGCAATTTTGTCGATCAGTTGAGATTTATTCACTCTTCTCTTCCTCTTTATAATTTATATCGCACCTGAATCCTTCAAAGTGCGACCGCGCAGCAGTTATATCAGGCCTGCCATGCCCTTACAACACCCGTTAATGATGGCAAGCCCAATCCGTTATCTAAATTAGCTATACAAAAAAAGGCTGGCAAGCCCGAAATGGCCTGCCAGCCCTGTTTTTATTAATGCTCTTTGCGCGAGGTCACTATTTTGCCGTCACAACCTGCATTCCAGAGGGTTCATTTTGCAACGCAAGAGTCAGAACTTCCTCAATACGTTTCACCGGGTGAATATTAAGATCGGCAATTACGTTGTCCGGAATCTCTTCCAGGTCACGTTTGTTCTCATCGGGAATTAAGACCGTCTTAATGCCGCCACGGTGTGCCGCCAGCAGTTTTTCTTTCAAACCACCGATAGGCAGAACCTGACCACGCAGGGTGATCTCACCCGTCATCGCCACGTCGGCGCGAACTGGGTTACCGGTAAGACAAGAAACCAGCGCAGTACACATAGCAATACCCGCACTTGGACCGTCTTTCGGCGTAGCCCCTTCAGGTACGTGAACGTGGATGTCGCGTTTTTCGTAAAAGTCCGGGTTAATACCCAGTTTTTCCGCACGCGCGCGCACCACGGTCAGCGCAGCCTGAATCGACTCCTGCATGACTTCACCCAGAGAACCGGTGTAGGTCAACTTACCTTTACCCGGTACGCAGGCGGTTTCGATAGTCAGCAGATCGCCGCCAACTTCCGTCCACGCCAGCCCCGTCACCTGACCAACGCGGTTTTCGTTGTCCGCGCGGCCATAGTCAAAGCGCTGTACACCCAGATAATCGTGCAGGTTGTCGCCATTGATCTCAATATGTTTCAGCGATTTATCCAGCAGCAGCTGTTTCACCGCTTTACGGCACAGTTTAGAGATTTCACGTTCCAGACTACGTACGCCTGCTTCACGGGTGTAGTAACGAATAATGCCCACAATGGCGCTATCGTCGACCGTCAGCTCACCTTTTTTCAGCGCATTACGCTCAATCTGTTTCGGCAACAGGTGACGTTTGGCAATGTTCAGCTTTTCGTCTTCGGTATAACCGGACAGACGGATCACTTCCATACGATCCAGCAACGGTGCCGGAATATTCATGGAGTTAGAGGTCGCAACAAACATCACGTCGCTGAGATCGTAGTCCACTTCCAGGTAGTGATCGCTGAACGCCACGTTCTGCTCTGGATCCAGCACCTCAAGCAGTGCGGAAGCCGGATCGCCACGCATGTCGGAAGACATTTTGTCGATCTCATCAAGCAGGAACAGCGGGTTTTTAACGCCCACTTTGGCCATTTTCTGGATCAGTTTACCCGGCATAGAACCGATATAGGTCCGGCGGTGACCACGAATTTCGGCTTCATCACGCACGCCGCCCAGCGCCATACGGATGTATTTACGCCCAGTTGCCTTCGCGATGGACTGCCCCAGAGAGGTTTTACCTACCCCCGGCGGTCCAACCAGACACAGGATCGGCCCCTTGATTTTATTTACACGGCTTTGAACCGCGAGGTACTCAAGGATACGGTCTTTGACGCGCTCCAGACCATAATGGTCGGTATCGAGGATTTCCTGCGCCTGGCGTAGGTCTTTTTTGACCTTGCTACGCGCATTCCACGGCACCTGTACCATCCAGTCGATGTAGCCACGCACCACAGTCGCTTCCGCCGACATAGGAGACATCATTTTCAGCTTCTGCAGTTCTGCTTCCGCTTTCTCTTTTGCCTCTTTCGGCATTTTCGCCGCGTCGATTTTACGCTTCAACGCTTCGTTTTCGTCCGGTGCATCGTCCATCTCACCGAGTTCTTTCTGAATAGCTTTCATCTGCTCGTTCAGATAGTACTCGCGCTGAGATTTTTCCATCTGCTTTTTCACACGGTTGCGAATGCGTTTCTCAACCTGCAGCAGATCGATTTCAGATTCCATCATCGCCATCAGATATTCTAGACGTTCGTTAACGTCGGACATCTCCAGCACGGACTGCTTGTCAGCCAGCTTCAGCGGCATGTGTGCAGCGATGGTATCCGCCAGACGTGCAGGATCGTCAATGCTGTTCAGCGACGTCAGCACTTCTGGTGGGATTTTCTTGTTCAGCTTGATATAGCCTTCGAACTGGCTGATAGCGGTACGCACCAGCACTTCCTGTTCGCGCTCATCAATAGCAGGCGAGTCAAGGTACTCTGCTTTCGCAGAGAAATGCTCGCCGTTGTCAGACAGCGCAGAAATACGCGCACGCTGTAACCCCTCGACCAGCACTTTTACGGTGCCGTCAGGCAGTTTCAGCATCTGCAAAATAGAGGCCACGGTCCCGACGGTGAAAAGATCGTTTACACCCGGCTCATCCGTTGACGCTTCTTTCTGTGCGACCAGCATGATTTTTTTATCATGGTCCATAGCCGCTTCCAGACAACGGATAGATTTTTCCCGCCCTACAAATAAGGGTATGACCATGTGCGGATAAACCACCACATCGCGCAACGGCAATACGGGGATTTCAATGCGTTCAGAACGCTCAGGATTCATAGAGCTCTCTCTTAGTTTAGTTTCCGCCAGGTAATCAGGTGGTACGACTGTGCTTCACACCACCTTTAACATGTATGTCAGTATATGGGGATGTTTCCCACACATTCAACGCCATGTTTACGGAAAAATAAAAGGGGAGATAAAATCCCCCCTTTTTAATTAAATGTCTGTATGAATTGATGAATTATTCGCCAGATGCCTGCTGCGCTTCCGGCTTACCGTAAATCAGCAATGGCTTGCTCTGACCGCCAATCACCGACTCATCGATCACCACTTTTTCGACGTCTTCCATAGAAGGCAGATCGTACATGGTGTCGAGCAGCGCGGCTTCGACGATAGAACGCAGACCACGAGCACCGGTTTTACGCGCCATCGCTTTCTTAGCGATCGCATCCAGCGCTTCCTCACGGAATTCCAGATCGACACCTTCAAGATTGAACAGCGCCTGGTACTGCTTGGTCAGGGCGTTTTTCGGCTCTTTGAGGATCTGGATCAACGCTTCTTCGCTCAGCTCGCTCAGTGTTGCCACAACCGGCAGACGACCGATGAACTCAGGGATCAGACCAAATTTGATCAGATCTTCCGGTTCGACCTGCGACAGCAGTTCACCTTCGCTGGCTTTATCAGACTGTGCTTTTACCGTTGCGCCAAAACCAATGCCGGAGCCGGTTTCAACACGGTTAGCAATCACTTTATCCAGACCGGCAAATGCACCACCGCAGATAAACAGGATCTTGGAGGTATCAACCTGCAGGAATTCCTGCTGAGGATGTTTACGACCACCCTGTGGCGGAACGGCAGCAACCGTCCCTTCGATCAGTTTCAACAGCGCCTGCTGTACGCCTTCGCCGGAAACGTCACGGGTAATAGATGGGTTATCAGACTTACGAGAAATCTTGTCGATCTCATCGATATAGACGATCCCACGCTGTGCTTTCTGCACGTCGTAATCGCACTTCTGCAACAGTTTCTGAATAATATTTTCAACATCTTCACCCACATAACCGGCTTCGGTCAGCGTGGTGGCATCAGCCATGGTGAACGGAACGTCCAGCAGGCGCGCCAGCGTTTCAGCCAGCAGCGTTTTACCGGAACCCGTCGGGCCAATCAGCAGGATGTTACTTTTGCCCAACTCGACGCCATTGCTGGTGTCGCCATTGCGCAGACGTTTGTAATGGTTGTATACCGCGACCGCCAGCACTTTCTTCGCCTGCTCCTGACCGATAACGTAATCGTCCAGGTGGTTGCGAATTTCATGTGGCGTCGGCAGCGCACTGCGTTCACGGTGCGGTGCTACTTCCTTAATCTCTTCGCGAATGATGTCGTTGCATAAATCAACACATTCGTCGCAGATATACACGGATGGACCGGCAATCAGCTTACGCACTTCATGCTGGCTTTTGCCGCAAAAAGAGCAGTACAACAATTTGCCCGAGCCATCTTTGCGTTTATCTGTCATGGGTCAAAACCTCTTCTTTGTTCTTTGTGCCGCACACGACGACGCAAATGCCATTCTCAGGCGCAAGACGCTAGTCAGCGTTGTGCCGCTCCAGGTAATTATAGCGGCACACCTGCGCACTGGGCATTAATTACGATGGGTCAAAATCGAGTCAACCAGACCGTACTCTACCGCTTCAGAAGCGGAGAGGAAGCGATCGCGCTCGGTATCACGTTCAATCTGCTCAAGAGATTGACCCGTATGATGCGCCATAAGTTCGTTCATGCGCCCTTTTACCTTCAGGATTTCACGGGCATGAATTTCAATATCCGTTGCCTGGCCCTGGTAACCGCCCAGAGGCTGGTGGATCATGACGCGAGAGTTAGGCAGGCAAAAACGTTTGCCTTTCGCCCCGGCGGTCAGCAGGAACGCGCCCATTGAGGCCGCCTGGCCCATACAAATGGTGCTGACGTCCGGCTTAATAAACTGCATGGTGTCATAGATAGACATCCCGGCAGTGATCACTCCACCAGGGGAGTTGATGTACAGGTAGATATCTTTTTCTGGGTTTTCTGCTTCCAGGAACAGCATCTGCGCCACGATCAGGTTAGCCATATGGTCTTCGACCTGGCCGGTCAGAAAAATGACGCGTTCCTTAAGTAGACGAGAATAGATATCAAAAGAGCGCTCACCACGTGAGGTCTGTTCAATGACCATCGGCACCAGCGCCATATGGGGTGCAAAGTTATCTCGTTCGCCGCTGTATGACATTTCCGTCTCCTGGATAAAATTTGAAAAAACCTGCTGTGCTGATTGTAACCTTATGGACGGATTATCAGCTAGTCCCTCAGTAATGGGTACGACATCGCCATAATTCAAGCATAACAATCTTTTGTTGTAACGCTAACACTGAAACGCTGTTTTCGCACTCTTCCCATGCAAAATGCGTGACAAAAAAAAACCCGCCACCAAAAGGTGACGGGCTTGCGTACGAAATTCGAGCTAAAAAAGCGACGAATTACGCCTGCTGGTTCATCAGTTCGTTGAAGGAAGTGGCTTTTTCAGTCACTTTCGCTTTCGCCAGAACGGCTTCAACAGCCTGCTCTTCCAGAGCGACGTTACGCATGTTGTCCATCAGCTCTTTGTTTTTGCTGTAGAACTCAACAACTTCTTTCGGATCTTCGTAAGCAGAAGCCATCTCTTCGATCAGGCCTTTAACGCGATCTTCGTCAGCTTTCAGTTCGTTGGTACGAATCACTTCGCCCAGCAGCAGACCAACAACTACGCGACGCTTAGCCTGTTCTTCGAACAGTTCACGCGGCAGTTCCAGAGCTTGTTTCTCGTTGCCGCCGAAACGTTGTGCAGCCTGACGACGCAGAACGTCGATTTCGCTGTCGATCAGAGCAGCCGGAACGTCGATGTCGTTAGCTTTTACCAGACCTTCGATCGCCTGAGACTTAACGCGGTTACGCACAGCGCCTTTCAGCTCGCGTTCCATGTTTTTACGGACTTCAGCGCGCAGACCTGCTACGGAACCATCTTCAACGCCGAAACGTTTGATGAATTCTTCAGTCAGTTCTGGCAGTTCGCGTTCTTCAACTTTCTTCAGGTTGATAACGAACTTCGCAGCTTTACCTTTCAGGTTTTCAGCGTGGTACTCTTCCGGGAAGGTCACGTCGATAGTGAACTCTTCGCCAGCTTTGTGGCCTTTAACGCCTTCTTCAAAGCCCGGGATCATACGACCCTGGCCCATCGCCAGTACGAAGTCAGACGCTTTGCCGCCTTCGAACTCTTCGCCGTCTACAGAACCGGTGAAGTCGATGGTTACACGGTCTTCTGCATCAGCAGCGCCGTCTTTGTCTTTCCAGGTAGCCTGCTGCTTGCGCAGGGTGTCCAGCATTACGTCAACGTCAGCGTCGGTAACTTCAACAACCGGTTTTTCAACTTCGATTGCTTCCAGGCCAGTCAGCTCAACTTCCGGGTAAACTTCAAACTCTACCGCGTAAGTAAAATCTTCACCCAGTTTGTATTCGCCCGGAACGTAGTTCGGTGCGCCAGCCGGATTGATTTTTTCTTTGATGATCGCGTCAACGAAGTTGCGGCTCATCAGGTCACCCAGAACGTCCTGGCGAACAGACGCGCCATAACGCTGAGCAACAACATTCATCGGTACTTTTCCTTTGCGGAAACCGTCAATACGCACTTTCTTCGCTACGTTGACCAGCTCGCTTTTCACAGCGGTCTCGATGCTGTCAGCAGCGATAGTAATCGTTACACGGCGGCCAAGGCCTTGAGTGGTTTCAACTGAAACTTGCATCTTGTTACCTCAAAAAATCACAGTGCTCGGTCAACTCTTCTCCGCAAGCACAGGTTGTTGGCTTCGCGGAACTGGGATGTTCTCATAAGCAATCACATTCCCTGTCGTCAGAATCATCCCGAAGACATTCCGAAAAATAAGACGCGCATTATAGCGGCATCACTTTTATGAGTCGAGAACGGTTATCGCGCGTTGCTGCGGCTTTTTTCACAATTCCCGGCTAATTTTTGTCTGAATACTGTACGACTGCCCCAGAATTCAGACAAAACAAAACGGCCCGCAGGCCGTTTTCACATAATCTGTAGCAACATACTGGAAAAGCGTCGGTTGTTGCAAATCCGTTTTTACGCGATGCTTCCCGCTCCACGACACGGAGGCGATGCAAAAATCGTATCCTGCAACGCTTCCCACTCCTTAATAGTGTAGGTATGCAGGGCAAGCGCATGAACGGTTGTGGAAAGCTCCGCCGTTAACGTGCTGTAAATCATCCGATGACGATTAAGAAAACGTTCACCTGTAAAGCGATCGCTAACCAGTACAACCTTAAAGTGGCTTTCAGAACCAGCCGGGACATTGTGACGATAGCTTTCATCCACAACTTCGAGGAACACGGGTTCGAACGCTGCCCTTAATTTTTCTTCTATTTGCTCACGAATCATCATGAAATTTTTCCTCCGACAACGCTGAGATGTCACCCATCCCTTTAAATACTAGCCGCTTTTACCGTTTTCATTACACCTTAGCAACAAAAAATTAGCGCTTGTCTGATTTTCTCATTCAAACGGATGAAGTTCACTGATTCCTCACTCCAATTTATTGCAAAAAGTCCGTTTATAGTCTCCACAAAGTCATAAAACGGACAACACAATGAATTTACATGCGTTACCCACTTCCCCTCATCGTTGGCGATGTTATGATGGCGGGAATTTTCTCTAACCATACAATTTAGATTCGCTGAGAGCCCTGGCATGTTTAAAAAAATCCTCGTCCCGTTTGTCGCACTGTTTATGTTAGCTGGATGCGCAACGCCGCCGACTACTATTGAAGTCTCCCCGAAAATTACCCTGCCGCAGCAGGACCCGAGCCTGATGGGTGTGACCGTTAGCATCAACGGTGCCGACCAGCGCCAGGATCAAGCGCTGGCAAAAGTCACCCGTGACAACCAGCTGGTAACCCTGACCGCGTCCCGCGATCTGCGTTTCCTGCTACAAGAAGTGCTGGAAAAACAGATGACCGCACGTGGTTATATGATTGGACCAAACGGTGCAGTCAACCTGCAAATCATTGTTAACCAGCTGTATGCTGACGTGTCTCAGGGTAGCGTGCGCTATAACATCGCAACCAAAGCAGACATCGCCATCATCGCGACCGCCGCTAATGGCAACAAGATGACCAAAAACTACCGCGCAAGCTATTCTGTTGAAGGTGCCCTGCAGGCCTCTAACAAAAATATCGCTAACGCCGTTAACAGCGTACTGACCGACACCATCGCTGATATGTCTCAGGACACCAGCGTTCACGATTTCATCAAGCAGAACGCTCGTTAATTTCTGCCCATATGGCCCGGCGTTCGTCGGGCCTATAGAAGCCCATGTCCAGTCAATACTTACGTATTTTTCAGCAACCACGTTCAGCTATCCTGCTCATTCTGGGGTTCGCCTCCGGTTTACCGCTCGCACTCACCTCCGGTACGCTTCAGGCGTGGATGACAGTCGAGAATATCGATCTTAAAACCATCGGTTTCTTTTCCCTGGTCGGTCAGGCCTATGTATTTAAATTTCTCTGGTCCCCGTTGATGGACCGTTACACGCCACCGTTTTTAGGTCGACGTCGCGGCTGGCTGCTGGCGACCCAGGTGCTGTTGTTAATTTCTATCGCCGCGATGGGCTTTCTGGAGCCTGGCACACAGTTACGCTGGATGGCCGCACTCGCAGTAGTGATCGCTTTTTGCTCGGCATCGCAGGATATCGTCTTTGATGCCTGGAAAACCGACGTATTGCCCGCAGAAGAGCGCGGCACCGGCGCGGCTATTAGCGTGCTGGGCTATCGACTAGGGATGCTGGTTTCAGGCGGATTGGCCTTGTGGATGGCCGATCGCTGGCTGGGCTGGCAAGGGATGTACTGGCTGATGGCTGCGCTGTTGATTCCCTGTATCATCGCCACCCTGTTAGCACCTGAACCGACTGACACCATTCCAGTGCCTAAAACGCTGGAACAGGCAGTTGCGGCTCCGCTGCGAGACTTCTTTGGTCGTAACAACGCATGGCTGATCCTGCTGCTTATTGTGCTGTATAAGCTCGGGGATGCTTTCGCCATGAGCCTGACCACCACCTTTTTAATCCGCGGCGTTGGGTTTGATGCGGGTGAAGTTGGCGTGGTGAATAAGACGCTGGGGCTACTGGCGACCATTGTTGGCGCGCTGTACGGTGGGATCCTGATGCAGCGCCTTTCTCTGTTCCGCGCATTGCTTATTTTCGGCATCCTGCAAGGGGCGTCGAATGCGGGCTACTGGCTACTGTCCATTACTGACAAACACATGTTCAGCATGGCGGCGGCCGTCTTCTTTGAAAACCTGTGCGGCGGAATGGGCACGGCGGCATTTGTCGCTTTATTAATGACGCTGTGCAATAAGTCCTTCTCAGCGACCCAGTTCGCCCTGCTCTCCGCGCTTTCAGCCGTTGGTCGCGTTTACGTTGGCCCGGTAGCGGGTTGGTTTGTCGAAGCACACGGCTGGCCGACGTTTTATCTGTTCTCCGTATTTGCCGCGATCCCCGGCCTGATACTGCTGCTGGTATGTCGCCAGACCCTGGAACATAGCTGGCAAAATGAAAGCTTTATTCCGCGTACGGAATTTCGTGGAGCATACAGTCTGGCATTAATGACGTTGGTAGTGGGCTGCTGCCTGCTGCTGGTTTGGCTGCTGCTGTTAACCATGAACGCGATGGATTACACCAACTTCTCCTTCCTGCCGGAACTGCTTGAAGTCTCAGTGGTAGTCGCGGTCTGCGGGGTCGTTTTTGGTGGATTGCTGGATTATCTGGCACTGCGAAAAACGCGTCAGGCGTAAAAAAACCGCATTAATATCGCCGTTGTAATCACCCTGCGTAATTATAACGGCGAAATAAGCAACAACTGCTAAAAATAATATTTGTTATTTTGTGCGCCAAAGAATTTGGAAATTATTGACGCCTTTTATATATACTATTTCCCTTACTCGATTCAGCCACGAAAGATTTATTTTTTGTTCCTCAATTGTCCGTTTATTGATAATCAATTGTTAATCAATTGTTTTATTTTCGTATTGGTTATACCAATTGCCCTCAGTACGCCCCCCACCTGCCCGCTTTCGTTATAACGTGATGTTGCAACAGGTTCTTAAAGCCAAAGCGACATATATTGCAACATATGTGACATGCACGGCAGAACCCAGTAACACAGATCTAGAGATGTTTACAGTAATGTAACCTTCCCGTAAAATGCCCTCACACTTTAAACGCCACCCGGTCCCGTGGAATTGAGGTCGTTAAATGAGACTCAGGAAATACAATAAAAGTTTGGGATGGTTGTCATTAATTGCAGGCACTGCATTACTCAGTGGCTGTAATTCTGCGCTGCTTGACCCTAAAGGACAGATTGGACTGGAACAACGGTCATTGATACTGACGGCATTTGGCCTGATGTTGATTGTCGTTATTCCCGCCATCTTGATGGCTGTTGGTTTTGCCTGGAAGTATCGTGCAAGCAATAAAGATGCGAAGTACAGCCCGAACTGGTCACACTCCAATAAAGTGGAAGCTGTGGTCTGGACGGTGCCGATCTTAATCATCATTTTCCTTGCCGTTCTGACCTGGAAAACCACTCACGCTCTTGAGCCAAGCAAACCGCTGGCGCATGACGAGAAGCCCATTACCATCGAAGTGGTTTCCATGGACTGGAAATGGTTCTTCATCTATCCGGAACAGGGTATCGCTACCGTGAATGAAATCGCCTTCCCGGCGAATACTCCGGTTGAATTCAAAGTGACTTCCAACTCCGTGATGAACTCCTTCTTTATCCCGCGTCTGGGTAGCCAGATTTATGCCATGGCCGGTATGCAGACTCGACTGCATCTGATCGCCAACGAAGTCGGTACTTATGATGGTATCTCCGCAAGTTATAGCGGACCAGGCTTCTCCGGTATGAAGTTCAAGGCTATCGCAACAAAGGACCGCGCCGAATTCGACCAATGGGTTGCTAAAGCTAAACAGTCCACGAACACCATGAGCGACATGGCAGCGTTCGAGAAAGTGGCTGCGCCAAGCGAATACAACCAGGTGGAATACTTCTCCAACGTGAAACCGGATTTGTTTAAAGATGTTATTAACAAATTTATGGCTCACGGTAAGAGCATGGACATGACCCAACCCGAAGGTGAGCACAGCGCACACGAAGGCATGGAAGGCATGGACATGAGCCACGCGGAATCCGCTCACTAAGGGGCCGAGGAAGAATACGATGTTCGGAAAATTGACGCTGGATGCAGTTCCGTTCCATGAACCTATTGTCATGGTTACGATTGCTGCCATTATCATCGGTGGTGCGGCCTTACTGGGCCTTATCACTTACTTCGGTAAGTGGACCTACCTGTGGAAAGAGTGGCTGACTTCTGTTGACCACAAACGCCTTGGCATCATGTATGTCATCGTCGCAATCGTCATGTTGATTCGTGGCTTTGCCGACGCCATCATGATGCGTAGTCAGCAAGCGCTGGCTTCTGCAGGTGAAGCAGGCTTCCTGCCTCCTCACCACTACGACCAGATCTTCACGGCTCACGGCGTGATTATGATCTTCTTCGTGGCAATGCCATTTGTTATCGGTCTGATGAACCTGGTGGTTCCGCTGCAGATCGGCGCACGTGACGTTGCATTCCCGTTCCTGAACAACCTGAGCTTCTGGTTCACCGTTGTCGGCGTAATCCTGGTTAACCTTTCTCTGGGCGTGGGTGAATTCGCGCAGACCGGTTGGCTGGCGTATCCGCCACTTTCGGGAATAGAGTACAGTCCAAGCGTCGGGGTCGATTATTGGATATGGGCAGTCCAGTTGTCCGGTATTGGTACAACCCTAACCGGTATCAACTTCTTTGTGACCATCATTAAGATGCGTGCACCAGGAATGACCATGTTCAAGATGCCGGTGTTTAGCTGGGCATCTCTGTGTGCAAACATCCTGATTATCGCTTCTTTCCCAATCCTGACGGTTACCGTCGCGTTGCTGACCCTGGATCGCTATCTGGGCACCCATTTCTTTACCAACGATATGGGCGGCAACATGATGATGTACATCAACCTGATTTGGGCCTGGGGCCATCCGGAAGTGTACATTCTGGTTCTGCCAGTCTTCGGTGTGTTCTCCGAAATCGCGGCAACCTTCTCACGTAAACGTCTGTTTGGTTACACCTCGCTGGTGTGGGCAACCGTGTGTATCACCGTTCTGTCGTTCGTTGTTTGGCTGCACCACTTCTTCACCATGGGTGCAGGCGCTAACGTAAACGCCTTCTTCGGTATCACCACCATGATTATCGCCATCCCGACCGGGGTGAAGATCTTCAACTGGCTGTTCACCATGTATCAGGGCCGTATCGTATTCCACTCAGCAATGCTGTGGACGATTGGCTTTATCGTCACCTTCTCAGTCGGCGGCATGACCGGTGTACTGCTGGCGGTGCCGGGTGCGGACTTCGTTCTGCACAACAGTCTGTTCCTGATTGCGCACTTCCATAACGTTATCATCGGCGGCGTCGTATTTGGATGTTTCGCTGGTATGACCTACTGGTGGCCAAAAGCGTTTGGCTTCACGCTGAACGAAACCTGGGGTAAACGCGCATTCTGGTTCTGGATCATCGGCTTCTTCGTAGCATTTATGCCACTGTACGTGCTGGGCTTCATGGGTATGACCCGTCGCCTCAGCCAGCAGATTGATCCACAGTTCCATCCGATGCTGGTCGTTGCCGCCTGCGGCGCCGCGCTGATTGCACTGGGTATCCTGTGCCAGCTGATTCAGATCTTCGTTTCTATTCGCGACCGCGAGCAGAATCGTGACCTGACCGGTGACCCATGGGGTGGTCGTACGCTGGAGTGGGCAACCTCTTCCCCGCCTCCGTTCTATAACTTTGCCGTTGTGCCGCACGTTCACGAGCGTGATGCCTTCTGGGAAATGAAAGAAAAAGGTGAAGCGTACAAGCAGCCTGCGCACTATGAAGAAATTCATATGCCGAAGAACAGCGGTGCCGGTATCGTCATTACCGCCTTCGCAACACTGTTTGGTTTCGCCATGATCTGGCATATCTGGTGGCTGGCGATTGCAAGCTTCGCAGGCATGATCATCAGCTGGATTGTGAAAAGCTTTGATGAAGACGTGGATTACTACGTGCCGGTCCCGGAAGTCGAAAAACTGGAAAACCAGCATTTCGATGAGATTACTAAGGCAGGGCTGAAAAATGGCAACTGATACTTTAACGCACGCGACTGCCCACGCGCACGAACACGGGCACCACGATGCAGGCCAGACCAAGATCTTCGGATTCTGGGTCTACCTGATGAGCGACTGCATTCTGTTCTCTATTCTGTTTGCAACCTATGCCGTTCTGGTGAACGGCACCGCAGGTGGCCCGACAGGTAAGGACATTTTTGAACTGCCGTTCGTTCTGGTTGAAACATTCCTGCTGTTATTCAGCTCCATTACTTACGGCATGGCAGCGATTGCCATGTACAAGAACAACAAGAGCCAGGTTATCTCCTGGCTGGCGTTGACCTTCTTGTTCGGTGCCGGATTCATCGGGATGGAACTCTATGAATTCCATCACCTGATTGTTAACGGTATGGGCCCGGATCGCAGCGGCTTCCTGTCTGCGTTCTTCGCGCTGGTCGGTACTCACGGTCTGCACGTCACCTCCGGTCTTATCTGGATGGCGGTGCTGATGGTGCAAGTTGCTCGTCGCGGCCTGACCAGTACTAACCGTACCCGCATCATGTGCCTGAGCCTGTTCTGGCACTTCCTGGATGTGGTGTGGATCTGTGTGTTCACTGTTGTTTATCTGATGGGGGCGATGTAATGAGTCATTCTAACGAGAGCGGCGGCGCATCCCATGGCAGCGTAAAAACCTACATGACAGGTTTTATCCTGTCGATCATCCTGACGGTCATTCCGTTTTGGATGGTGATGACAGGTTCTGCCTCACCGGCCGTCATTCTGGGAACTATTCTGGCAATGGCAGTGGTACAGATTCTGGTGCACCTGGTGTGCTTCCTGCACATGAATAGCAAATCTGATGAAGGTTGGAACATGACGGCCTTTGTCTTTACTGTGCTAATCATCGCCATCCTGGTTGTGGGCTCCATCTGGATTATGTGGAACCTTAACTACAACATGATGATGCACTAAGAGCGGCGATTATGATGTTTAAGCAATACCTGCAAGTAACGAAACCAGGCATCATCTTTGGCAACCTGATCTCGGTGATTGGGGGATTCCTGCTGGCCTCGAAAGGCAGCATTGATTATCCCCTGTTTATCTACACGCTGGTTGGGGTGTCACTGGTTGTGGCGTCGGGTTGTGTATTTAACAACTACATCGACAGGGATATCGACAGGAAGATGGAGAGGACCAAAAACCGCGTGCTGGTTAAAGGTCTGATTTCCCCTGCGGTCTCGCTGGTATACGCCACCCTGCTGGGTATTGCTGGCTTTATGCTACTGTGGTTTGGCGCGAACCCTCTGGCCTGCTGGCTGGGGGTAATGGGCTTCGTGGTCTATGTGGGCGTTTATAGCCTGTACATGAAGCGTCATTCCGTTTATGGCACGCTGATTGGCTCACTCTCCGGCGCTGCGCCGCCGGTGATTGGCTACTGTGCCGTAACCGGTGAGTTCGATAGCGGTGCGTTGATTCTGCTGGCTATTTTCAGCCTGTGGCAGATGCCGCACTCTTACGCGATTGCGATTTTCCGCTTCAAGGATTATCAGGCTGCCAACATCCCGGTACTGCCGGTGGTGAAAGGTATTTCGGTCGCGAAGAACCATATCACGCTGTACATCGTGGCGTTTGCTATCGCCACGCTGATGCTAACCCTGGGCGGCTATGCAGGTTATAAATACCTGATTGTTGCCGCGGCGGTGAGCGTCTGGTGGTTGGGCATGGCGCTGCGCGGTTATAAAGTGGAAGATGACAGAGTCTGGGCGCGCAAGCTGTTCGGTTTCTCCATCATTGCCATTACCGCGCTTTCCGTGATGATGTCCGTCGACTTTATGGTGCCAAACTCGCAGAACCTGCTGACTTACGTCTGGTAAGTTAATCGTCACACCTTCTATGCCGGATGGCGGCTGACGCCTTATCCGGCCTACAAAAAAGCACATAGCTTGTAGGCCGGATAAGTTACGTTCAGATCGCTATCCGGCATTTTCGTCTCCAGCCGACGCCCCTCACAACCCCAACATTTGTTAATAAAGCGCATATTTACCCAGCCTGCTTAGCGCTTTACACTAGGCGCGAAATTAATACAGAGGTGGGAATGAACGATTACAAAATGACGCCCGGTGAGTTGCGCGCCACCTGGGGTTTAGGGACCGTATTCTCGTTGCGCATGCTTGGCATGTTTATGGTCCTGCCGGTTCTGACCACGTACGGTATGGCGCTACAGGGTGCCAGCGAAGCGCTGATAGGCCTTGCCATCGGCATATATGGTCTGGCGCAAGCCGTTTTCCAAATCCCCTTTGGCCTGCTCTCTGACCGCATTGGTCGTAAGCCACTTATCGTCGGCGGGCTGGCGGTATTCGTTCTCGGCAGCATAATTGCTGCTCTCTCCGATTCAATCTGGGGCATTATTCTTGGTCGGGCTTTACAAGGCTCTGGCGCGATTGCTGCTGCCGTAATGGCGCTGCTTTCCGACTTAACCCGTGAGCAAAACCGTACCAAAGCGATGGCGTTTATCGGCGTCAGCTTTGGTATCACCTTCGCCATTGCGATGGTGCTGGGACCAATCGTTACCCATGCGCTGGGGCTACACGCGCTGTTCTGGATGATTGCAGCCCTTGCTACCACGGGTATCGTGCTGACCATTTGGGTCGTTCCCAATAGCACTACCCACGTGCTGAACCGCGAGTCGGGCATGGTAAAAGGCAGCTTCAGCAAAGTGCTGGCAGAGCCCAAACTGCTGAAGCTCAACTTTGGCATCATGTGTCTGCACATATTGCTGATGTCCACCTTCGTCGCTTTACCAGGCCAACTGGCGAAAGCAGGCTTCCCTGCAGCAGAGCACTGGAAAATTTATCTGGTGACGATGCTGCTGTCCTTTGTTTCCGTGGTGCCGTTCATCATTTACGCCGAAGTGAAGCGCAAGATGAAACGCGTGTTCCTCGCCTGCGTGTTACTGATTCTTATTGCAGAGATTGTATTGTGGAGCGCTAACGTGCGTTTCTGGGGGTTGATTGCGGGCGTGCAGATATTCTTCCTCGCGTTCAACCTGATGGAAGCCCTCCTCCCCTCGCTTATCAGTAAAGAGTCTCCGGCTGGCTATAAAGGCACGGCAATGGGCGTTTACTCCACCAGCCAGTTTCTTGGCGTGGCGATTGGCGGTTCGCTCGGCGGTTGGGTGGTTGAAATGTTTGATGGTCAGGCCGTATTCCTGGCCGGTGCGCTTCTGGCGGCAGTGTGGTTATTGGTGGCGAGTACAATGAAAGAGCCGCCGTACGTCAGCAGCCTGCGGGTGGAAATCCCACCTGAAATTGCTGCGGATGACACCCTGAAGCAGCGCCTGCTGGCTAAAGAAGGGATAAGCGAAGTGTTAATTGTCGCGAAAGAACATTCGGCCTACGTGAAAATCGACAGCAAAGTCACCAATCGATTTGAGGTTGAGCAGGCCATCAGCCAGGCGTAAAGATGAGATTTGTCAGATGGCGGCTTACGCCATCTGACATAACGACTTAATCGCGGAAGTTCTTGAACTGGAACGGTTGACCGAGGTCGCCGCCGCGAACCAGCGCCATAACGGATTGCAGGTCGTCACGCGCCTTGCCGGTTACACGGATTTCTTCGCCCTGAATCTGCGCCTGCACCTTCAGTTTGCTGTCTTTGATCAGCTTAACGATTTTCTTTTGCACTGCGCTTTCAATGCCTTGTTTCAGCTTAGCTTCAACAAACCAGGTTTTACCGCTGTGCACGAAGGTTTCTGGTACGTCCAGCGACGTGCCTTCAATACCGCGTTTGAGCAGCTTGGCACGCAGAATATCCAGCAACTGATTGACCTGAAAATCAGATTCGCTCAGCACCTTAATCGTCTTATTTGACTCATTCAGCTCAAAAGTCGCTTCAACGCCACGAAAATCAAAGCGTGACTCCACTTCGCGGCTGGCGTTATCTACCGCGTTACGGGCTTCCTGAAGATCAACTTCAGAGACAATATCGAAAGATGGCATCTTTTCCTCTCCCTTCATTTTTGATGCGAAGCATAATACCTGCAAAGTTACCCAACAGACAGCGCTATACTAGGCTGTATCCTTTAATTGTACGTGGTACTGATACCTGCGAACAATAATGGGGTACGGCCGATATGGATTAACACCTGGTGCTGTTGCAGGTGAGGAGGAAGAATGAAAATTACCGTACTGGGATGTGGAGCGCTAGGACAGCTTTGGCTTACCGCGCTATGCAAACATGGACATGAGGTGCAAGGGTGGCTACGCGTACCGCAACCCTATTGCAGCGTAAACCTGATCGACACGGATGGGTCAGTTTTTAATGAATCCCTGACGGCAAACGACCCCGACTTTTTGGCAAAAAGCGACCTGCTACTGGTCACCCTGAAAGCCTGGCAGGTTTCTGATGCGGTAAAAAGCCTGGCCGCAATTCTGCCTGAAACTACTCCCATTCTGCTGATTCACAACGGCATGGGGACAATTGAAGAGCTGCATAACATTAAGCAACCTCTGCTGATAGGTACCACCACCCACGCAGCACGCCGTGACGGCAACGTTATCATTCATGTCGCTCAGGGAACAACGCGCATTGGTCCTGCGCGTGAACAAGACGGTGATTTCAGTTATCTGGCTGAAGTCCTGCAAGAGGTGCTACCGGACGTCGCCTGGCACGACACTATTCGCGCTGAGCTGTGGCGAAAGCTGGCCGTCAACTGCGTCATTAACCCGCTGACCGCATTATGGGATTGCCCAAACGGCGAGTTACGACATCATCCTGAAAAAATAGCACTCATCTGCGAGGAAGTGGCCGCGGTCATTGAACGCGAAGGCCACCATACATCTGTGGACGATTTACGCTATTATGTCGAGCAAGTGATTGACAGTACGGCGGAAAATATCTCATCAATGCTGCAAGACATTCGTGCCCTGCGCCATACTGAGATCGACTACATTACCGGTTATTTGTTAAAACGCGCCCGCGCGCACGGCATCGCCGTCCCGGAAAACGCCCAACTGTTTGAAATGGTAAAGAGAAAGGAAAGTGAGTATGAGCGCTCAAGCACTGGTATGTCTCGCCCCTGGTAGTGAAGAGACCGAAGCGGTCACCACTATCGATCTGCTGGTGCGCGGCGGAATTAAGGTCACGACCGCTAGCGTCGCCAACGATGGCGACCTGACGATCGTGTGCTCACGCGGAGTGAAGCTGCTGGCGGATGCGCCATTAGTCGAAGTTGCTGACGGCGATTTCGACATTATCGTGCTGCCGGGCGGTATTAAAGGCGCCGAGTGTTTTCGCGACAGCCCGCTGCTTATCGAAACCGTGAAACAGTTTCATCGTTCCGGGCGCATTGTCGCGGCAATTTGCGCCGCGGCCGCCACCGTACTCGTCCCACACGATATTTTCCCCATCGGTAACATGACCGGTTTTCCGGCGCTGAAAGACCAAATTCCCGCTGACCAGTGGCAGGACAAGCGCGTCGTATGGGATCCGCGCGTCAATCTGTTAACCAGTCAGGGACCGGGAACCTCAATCGATTTCGGTTTAAAAATCATTGATCTGCTGGTGAGTCGCGAAAAAGCTCACGAGGTGGCGTCACAACTGGTTATGGCCGCGGGAATCTATAACTACTACGAGTAAATCTTCGAGCCACTCCCTTATAAGGAATCATAATGAAAGGATATCTGAGTGGAGTGGCTTTACTGCTCCTTTCCGGTTATGCCACAGCGACGCAACTCGAAATAAAGAGTATTGAATATCGCTATCCCGGAAGCACTGAAATGCAGTATCGCGTGCCATGGTTTTCCTCGACGGATAACCCCAACGTTGCAAAACGCATTAACGATTATATTTTCGCAAGCTTTATCAATCAGCTACCGGGTAATACTCCACAGGCCACAGTAAATCAGTTTGCGAAATCAGCCATGAATCCCACCGCAAACCTTGACTACACGGTTGAGTATCGCGACGCAAAAATCCTGACGCTCAACATGTTTATTGAAGGTTGCGGGGCGTATTGCGAGTCGTACAATGTGCCGATCAGCTTCGATTTAGCCAGCGGTGCGGCAATTACCCTTAACGATCTCTTTTCCCGGGCTACAATCGCCGAATTAAACACCCGCATCAGAAAAGATATCCGCGGCCAAATCGATACCTTTGTTACGGCGCATAATTCGCAAACACCAGAACAAATAAAAGAAGATAAAGGTGAAGATTTTAACTATGCCGAATTCTACGCATCGTGCGCAACCTACACCGATGGTTTGTACTACATCGACAAATTCTCCCTGCAAAAAGACCACCTGGCTTTCCTGAACGGACGCTGTAGCAACCACGCCAGCCGTGCGCTCGACGATTTGGGTGATTTCACAACGAAAATCCCAACCGCGGAACTGCAAAATCAGCTCACACCGTACGGCCAATATCTGACTACCGCAAAGAGTACAACACCAGTTTCGCCAGCGCCCGGCATTGACGGCAAAGTCATGTACGGCACACTGGGAAAAAGCATGCGTATTGTGTTGAAGGTGGACTGCAAATACGGTGATTTTTTTGAAGGGGCTTACTTTTACCAAAAATTTGGCGCACCGATTGAATTGACCGGCAAATGCGACATAGCCGACAATCAACATTATGAACTGAAGACATCTGCGGCTGAACAAGCGCAAGAGAAGATAACGCTGGAATTAAAAAACGGTGTCTATCAGGGGGTCTGGGAGTCGAACGGGAAGACGCTTCCCGTTCGTTTTGAATAATATCGTTATATTGCCGGATGGAGGCGTAACCGCCTTATCCGGCCTACAACACGGTGTTTACTCAATTACGGGCGATACACCTTCACATTTTCAAAGCCCTGCTCGCGCAGATAAAGCGCCTGCAGACGGCTCATCACCCCGCGTTCACACCACAGCAGCCAGGTTTTACTCTGGTCCAGATCGCCGAATTTAGTGCTCAGCTTGTAGAATGGCAGAGAAACGACGTCCACACCTTCAACCTTCAGCGGTTTATCATCCTGTTCATCCACAGAACGGATATCAAGGATTACGTCATTCGGACCGAAACCGCTCACGGTTTCCACTTCTACCACGGTCTGCTGCGTCTGCTGGGCGATATCGCGAATATCGATATTGTTCGCTTCTTCAACCACTTTATCGAGGATAGAGAAATCGAAGTTTTCTTCTTCGGCCTCAATCTTCGCTTTGATCGCTTTCACCGTCGGGCTTTTTGAAATTACACCGCAGTATTCCGGCATGGTACGGGCAAAGTCCTCGGTACCAATTTCACGCGCCAGATTGATGATGTGCTCTTTATCATGGGAGATAAGCGGGCGCAGGATCAGGGTGTCAGAAACGTTATCGATCAGACGCAGGTTGGTCAGCGTCTGGCTGGACACCTGGCCCAGTGCTTCACCGGTTACCAGCGCCTGTACGCCGTAGCGCTCAGCGACTTTCGACGCCGCGCGAACCATCATACGTTTGAGAACCACGCCCATCTGGCCGTCGTCGACTTTCTCCAGTATCTCGCCCACCACCGGCTCAAAGTTGATCGCGACAAAACGCACGCGATGCGAGCTACCGAAGCGGTTCCACAGATAATGCGCCACCTGGCGAACGCCGATTTCATGCGCTGCGCCGCCAAGGTTAAAGAAGCAATAGTGTACACGGCAGCCGCGACGCATCAGCATATAACTGGACACACCGGAGTCGAAACCGCCGGAAATCAGCGACAGTACGTCTTCCTGCGTACCAATCGGGAAACCGCCAATACCTTCATAGCGGCCTTTAACCAGCAGCAGACGGTCGTTTTCGATTTCAAGATTTACCGTAACATCCGGCTTCGTCAGCTTCACGCGTGCAGATTCAATATGTTGGTTCAGTCCACCGCCAACATAACGTTCCACCTCAATGGAGCTAAACTCATGCTTCCCGCGACGCTTCACGCGAACACAGAAGGTTTTACCTTCCAGTTGATCGCGATACTGCACCAGTGCCTTCTCGAAAATATCGTGCATATCGGTAAACGGCACGTCTTCTACTTCGAGAATGTGGTGGATACCCGGAATACGGGTCAGCGCGTCGCGAATATCCAGGCGCTGGCTTTCATCTTTAGCGCGAACCTCAACGTGATCCCAGTGACGGACAACGGCAAGGTCTTCATCATAGTGCTTTAAAACGTTACGAATGTTCCCTGTCAGAATTTTTATAAAGCGCAAACGCACAGATTGGCTTTTGATGGTGATTTCTGGGAACAATTTAATGATAAACTTCATGGCGGCAATGGTTCTTAGGCAAGTCTGAATGACTTGTAATGGAAAAAAACACAGCAGCCCATACCCGCGACTGCATCCAGGCGCGCAAGTATATCACCATCACGCGGCTACTGTGCACATTGCGCGTTATTTGCTTATCAGTGCGAGTCCGTTACCATAGTCTTGTGCTGCCAATACAGAGAGTCAGACATTCATTATGCCGAAGAAAAATGAAGCGCCCGCCAGTTTTGAAACCGCGCTGAGCGAGCTGGAACAAATTGTTACCCGTCTGGAAGGCGGCGACCTGCCGTTAGAAGAAGCGTTGAACGAATTCGAACGTGGCGTACAGTTGGCGCGTCAGGGACAGGTCAAATTGCAACAGGCTGAACAGCGCGTACAAATCCTGCTGTCAGATACTGAAGACGCCGCCCTTACGCCTTTTACACCGGATAATGAGTAAATGGATTTTACGCAGCAGCTACAGGCTTGCGTTGAGCAGGCAAACCAGGCACTGAGCCGTTTTATCGCGCCACTGCCCTTTCAGAACACTCCCGTGGTCGAAACCATGCAATATGGCGCATTATTAGGCGGTAAACGCCTGCGCCCGTTCCTGGTGTATGCGACCGGTCAGATGTTTGGTGTCAGCCTGAGTACGCTTGATGCTCCCGCTGCCGCCGTCGAATGCATTCATGCCTATTCGCTGATGCACGATGATTTGCCCGCGATGGATGACGATGACCTGCGACGCGGTCTGCCGACTTGCCACGTAAAATTTGGCGAGGCAAATGCGATCCTGGCCGGAGATGCGCTACAAACGCTGGCATTCTCCATTATCAGCGACGCCCCAATGCCGGAAGTCACTGACCGTGACCGCATCGCGATGATCTCTGAACTGGCTCAGGCCAGCGGCATCGCCGGTATGTGCGGCGGCCAGGCACTGGATCTGGAAGCTGAAGGTCATCAGGTTGAGCTGGATGCTCTGGAGCGGATTCATCGCCATAAAACCGGAGCATTGATTCGCGCCGCCGTGCGTTTGGGGGCGTTAAGTGCTGGCGATAAAGGGCGAGAATGCCTGCCAATACTCGACAAATACGCAGAAAGCATCGGTCTGGCTTTCCAGGTTCAGGATGACATCCTGGATGTGGTAGGCGATACTGCAACATTGGGTAAACGTCAGGGTGCTGACCAGCAGCTTGGCAAAAGTACCTATCCTGCACTTCTGGGTCTTGAGCAAGCCCAGAATAAAGCCCGGGATTTAATCGAGGATGCCCGCCAGTCGCTAAGTCTGCTGGCCGCACAGTCACTCGATACCTCGGCACTGGAAGCGCTAGCGGACTACATAATCCAGCGTGATAAATAAACCAACATATCCCATGAGCTTGCGATGAGTTTTGATATAGCCAAATACCCGACCCTGGCGCTGGTCGACTCCACCCAGGAGTTACGTCTGCTGCCAAAAGAGAGCCTGCCAAAGCTTTGCGACGAACTGCGCCGCTATTTGCTCGACAGCGTAAGCCGTTCCAGCGGGCACTTCGCCTCTGGTCTGGGCACGGTGGAACTCACCGTCGCGCTGCACTATGTCTACAACACCCCGTTTGACCAGTTAATCTGGGATGTGGGACATCAGGCTTATCCGCACAAAATTCTGACCGGTCGCCGCGATAAAATCGGCACCATTCGTCAGAAAGGCGGCCTGCATCCGTTCCCATGGCGCGGTGAGAGCGAGTATGACGTACTGAGCGTTGGGCACTCTTCTACCTCCATCAGCGCAGGTATCGGTATTGCCGTTGCCGCCGAGAAAGAAGGTAAAGAGCGCCGTACCGTGTGTGTGATTGGTGATGGTGCCATCACCGCAGGGATGGCGTTTGAAGCGATGAACCACGCGGGCGATATTAGGCCCGACATGCTGGTTATCCTCAACGACAATGAAATGTCGATTTCAGAGAACGTTGGCGCGCTGAACAATCATCTGGCGCAGCTGCTCTCTGGCAAACTCTACTCATCGCTGCGCGAAGGCGGGAAGAAAGTCTTCTCCGGCGTGCCGCCGATTAAAGAACTGCTCAAACGTACCGAAGAACACATTAAAGGTATGGTTGTGCCGGGGACTCTGTTTGAAGAACTGGGCTTTAACTATATCGGTCCGGTGGACGGTCACGACGTGCTGGGGCTTATTACTACGCTCAAAAACATGCGCGATCTGAAAGGCCCGCAGTTCCTGCACATCATGACCAAAAAGGGTCGTGGCTATGAGCCTGCGGAAAAAGATCCGATAACCTTCCACGCGGTACCCAAATTCGATCCGTCCAGCGGATGCCTGCCGAAAAGCAGTGGCGGCCTGCCGAGCTATTCAAAAATTTTCGGTGACTGGCTGTGCGAGACCGCTGCGAAAGACAATAAGCTGATGGCAATCACCCCGGCAATGCGCGAAGGTTCCGGAATGGTGGAGTTTTCACGTAAGTTCCCGGACCGCTATTTCGATGTGGCGATTGCCGAGCAGCACGCTGTGACGTTTGCTGCCGGTCTGGCGATTGGCGGCTACAAGCCGGTGGTAGCCATTTACTCGACCTTCCTGCAACGCGCCTACGATCAGGTGCTGCACGATGTAGCCATCCAGAAACTGCCGGTCCTGTTCGCCGTTGACCGGGCAGGGATTGTTGGCGCAGATGGACAAACCCACCAGGGGGCGTTCGATCTCTCCTTCCTGCGCTGCATCCCGGAAATGGTCATCATGACCCCGAGTGATGAAAACGAATGCCGCCAGATGCTGTTCACCGGCTATCACTACAACGATGGTCCAACGGTCGTGCGCTACCCACGCGGTAACGCGGTAGGCGTTGAGCTGACCCCGCTGGAACAACTGCCAATTGGTAAAGGCATCGTGAAACGTCACGGGGAAAAAGTGGCGATTCTCAACTTCGGCACCCTGATGCCGGAAGCCGCTCAGGTCGCAGAGTCGCTGAACGCCACGCTGGTCGATATGCGCTTTGTAAAACCACTGGATGAAACGTTGATCCTTGAAATGGCTGCCCAACACGAGGTGCTGGTTACCATTGAAGAGAACGCCATTATGGGTGGTGCTGGCAGCGGCGTAAACGAAGTGCTGATGGCCCATCGTAAGCCCGTCCCGGTGCTGAACATTGGCCTACCAGACTTCTTCATCCCGCAGGGAACTCAGGATGAAGCCCGTGCCGATCTGGGTTTGAATGCCGCCGGAATTGAGACCAAAATCAAGGCCTGGCTGGCATAATCCCCTCCCCGCTCCTGCTATGCTTAATTCATCACGAGCTAAGCAGGAGTGGATTGATGAAATACAACATCTTAGGAAAAACCGACCTACGGGTCTCCCGCCTTTGCCTGGGTTGCATGACATTTGGCGAACCCAATCGCGGCAATCACGCCTGGACGCTACCTGAAGAAAGCAGCCGCCCGATAATCAAACACGCCCTTGAGGGTGGCATTAACTTTTTCGATACCGCCAACAGCTACTCCGCTGGCAGCAGCGAAGAGATTGTCGGCCGCGCGCTGCGTGATTTCGCCCGCCGCGAAGATGTCGTGGTCGCTACCAAGGTTTTTCACCAGGTGGATGATTTAGCGGAAGGATTATCCCGCGCACAAATTCTGCGCTCGATTGATGACAGCCTCAGACGCCTGGGTATGGACTATGTGGACATCCTGCAAATTCACCGCTGGGATTACAACACGCCAATCGAAGAAACGCTGGAGGCTCTAAACGACGTCGTGAAAGCCGGTAAAGCTCGCTATATTGGCGCCTCATCCATGCACGCTTCGCAGTTTGCCCAGGCTCTGGCCTTACAGAAGCAACACGGCTGGGCGCAGTTCGTCAGCATGCAGGATCACTACAACCTGATCTACCGCGAAGAAGAACGCGAAATGCTGCCGCTCTGCTATCAGGAAGGTGTCGCGGTGATCCCGTGGAGTCCGCTGGCGCGTGGTCGCCTGACGCGTCCCTGGGGAGAAACAACCGCACGTCTGGTTTCCGATGAAGTCGGTAAAAATTTGTACAACGAGAGCGATGAAAACGACGCGCAAATCGCCGCACGACTGACCGGTGTCAGTGAGGAGTTGGGTGTAACGCGGGCACAGGTTGCGCTGGCCTGGCTGCTGAGCAAACCCGGCGTGGCAGCGCCAATTATTGGTTCTTCACGTGAGGAACAGCTGGATGAGTTGCTCAACGCGGTAGATTTAACGTTGAAGCCGGAGCAAATTGCCGAGCTGGAAACGCCGTACAAACAGCATCCGGTGGTGGGATTTAAATAAGCGCGGTTGAAGATTGTAGGCCGGATAAGCATAGCGCATCCGGCACTGATCGCCCGATGTCGCGGCGCTTATCGGGCCTACAATAGCCCCTGAAAAGGGTTAAATGATACCTACCGGCCAGTGATGACCGATAAAATACAAAATTCCGGCAGAGAGTATCCCGGCCACAATATCGTCGATCATGATCCCCGTCCCGCCATGTACGTTGCGATCGAACCAACGAATAGGCCACGGCTTCCACATATCCAGAATACGGAAAATCACAAACCCGGCGGCAACCCACTGCCAGTCGTTGGTCGGCAACGCCATCAGGGTAATCCACATCCCGACAAACTCGTCCCAGACAATACTACCGTGATCGTGCACGCCCATATCTTTCGCCGTTTGATGGCACAGATAAACGCCGATACAGATAGATAACATCACCACCAGCGAATACAGCTGCCACGGCAGAAAGGTCATTAAATACCAAAAAGGGATCGCCGCCAGCGATCCCATCGTGCCTGGAACAATTGGGCTCAGCCCGCTGCCAAAACCGGTGGCTAACAGGTGCCACGGATTGCGCATACTCAGGCGGCTTTTGGCGACATCTTTTTTAAGGCGCGGCAAAATGGTCATATCCTTTCCAGTCAAACGTGACGGGTTTTCCATCGCGCGTAAAGTGAATGCCTTCCACGTCCGCGCTCATCTGCCCAATGCAGGTAAACGCTGCGCCGAGATTTCCCAGCGCCACTTCCAGCGCACCACGATTAATTTCCGGTACGGTAAAGCATAACTCATAATCTTCACCTCCCGAGAGCGCCCAGCGCAGGGCCTGTTCCGGCTCAACGTGCTGTGACAATGCCGTGGAGTATGGCAGCACATCAACGTTAACCCGTGCGCCACAGCCGCTAGCATTAACGATGTGTCCCAAATCGGAAATCAGGCCATCGGAGAGATCGATAGCCGCACTGGCCAGATCGCGCAGGGCTTGTCCCTGCAAAATACGCGGCGTGGGACGCAGATGGCGTTGCAGCAGATAGTCCGCGTCTGTTGCATCTGCAACCTGCAATCGGTTCTGCAAAATCGCCAGCCCGGCCGCACTGTCGCCCGGCGTGCCGGTAACATAAATCCAGTCACCCGGTTTCGCGCCTGAGCGTTTTAAGGCCCGCCCAACGGGGACGTAGCCATGGATACCCAGCGTCATCGACAGCGGCCCACGCGTGGTGTCACCACCAATCAGCTGCATATCATAGTAATTGAGGAGTTCAAACAGGCCATCGCTGAAGGCTTCCAGCCAGGCTTCATCGACGTCAGGTAACGTGAGCGCCAGCGTCAGCCACGCAGGATCCGCCCCCATCGCCGCCAGATCGCTTAAATTCACCGCCAGTGCTTTCCAGGCGAGATCGGTCGGATCAATGTCGGGGAGAAAGTGGTTGCCTGCCACCAGCGTATCGGTACTGATCGCCAGCGTTTGTTTTTCAGGGATGTTCAGAAGTGCGCAGTCGTCACCAATACCGGTTTCGACATCAAGACGAGAAGTTCTTACGCGGTCAAAATAACGGGCAATCAGGGAAAACTCGCCACATGCCATACGTTATGCCTCAGCAGAAAAAAAAGAAAAAGCCGGGGACAGCGGAAACAGGTTCCACCATCCAGCCGGCCTCGGGATTACTTTTTGTTGGGGCGAATCACAGGTGCTGCTTTATCCAGTACGCCGTTCACGAATTTGTGGCTATCTTCAGCGCCGAAGGTTTTTGCCAGTTCAATCGCTTCGTTGATGGCCACTTTGTACGGCACATCACTACGTTTAGACAATTCAAACAGCGCAATACGCAGTACGGCTTTTTCTACCTGACCCAGCTCTTCCAACAGACGAGACAGGTAAGGCTTCATTAATCCATCCAGGTACGCGCTGTTAGTCGCCACCCCGGACAGCAGTTCACGGAAATACAGAACGTCGACATCTTTAACGTCCTGTTCCGCCAGGAACTGGTATTCAACATCAGCGATGTCGTTCTGGGACAACTGCCAGGAGTAGAGCGCCTGGACGGCACACTCACGGGCGCGGCGACGAGCAGCAGGTTTCACGGATTTCCCCTTACAAAAATCAGGCCTTGATGGCTTTCAATACATTAATCATTTCAAGCGCAGTCAGTGCAGCTTCTGCGCCTTTGTTACCGGCTTTAGTGCCAGCACGTTCGATGGCTTGTTCAATACTTTCGGTGGTCAGAACACCGAAGGCTACCGGAATGCCACTGTCCTGAGCGACATGCGCCAGGCCATTGCTTGCACCGCCAGCCACATATTCGAAGTGCGCGGTACCGCCACGGATCACCGTACCGAGCGCAATCACCGCGTCGTATTTACCGGTTTTTGCCAGTGCGTCAGCGGCCAGTGGCAGCTCATATGCACCTGGAACCCAAACAACGGTAATGTTTTCATCTTTAACCTGGCCAATACGTTTCAGGGCGTCGATAGCACCTTCCAGCAGGCTGTCATTGATAAAGTTGTTGAAACGCGCAATGGTGATGGCGACGCGAGCGTCCGGGGTAGCAACGTTAGCTTCAATAATGTTCATATTCTTCCTTCGGGTTCGATTTATGGCCCCGTAAGGGGGGCGGATTTTATCATAATATTCTGTGCGCTGCTTCCTCTAAATCAGAAAGCCTCACGCAGTCGTTAAATGCAGGCAAACGTCCGGGCCCACCTGGCGTATCTCATTGAATTTGAAATGGGGTGCGTCAGCCAGTTTCTCAAGGCCTGGAAGCACACATAATCCTCTCGCATCGCTGCCTAACAGTTTAGGCGCAACATACACGATTAGCTCATCGACCAAACCGGCCTGTAATAATGCCCCGGCGAGCGTTGGGCCAGCTTCAACCCAAATGCTGTTAATTTGCTGTTTGCCCAGTTGCATCATTAGCACCACCAGATCCAGATGTCCGTTATGTTCCGGCACCTTCAGGCTGCGCACCGTCTCCGGCCAGCTAGGAGGGTCGTCTTCAGTCCGGACAATCCAGGTTTCTCCAGGCTGTTGCACAATTCGGTGCGCCGGTGTGACCTGATTCTGGCTATCAAGAACAATGCGGATTGGCTGACGCAGCTCTTCCTGCGGGTAACTCGCCTGAGTTGACTCCCCAAGCTCCGACCAACGCACGGTAAGCTGAGGGTCGTCTGCCAGCACCGTCGCACTGCTGGTTAAAATGGCATGACTTTGCGCGCGCAAGCGTTGCACATCGCGGCGCGCCTGTGGCGAGGTGATCCACTGGCTTTCACCGCTGGCCATCGCTGTACGGCCATCAAGCGACGCGCCAAGCTTAAGCTGAAGATACGGGAATCCCGTACGCATGCGCTTGAGGAAGCCTTTATTCAGTTGCTCAACTTCGCTCATCATCAGCCCGTAGCTGACGTCGATACCCGCCTGCTGCAAACGGTAGAGCCCACGTCCTGCGACCTGCGGATTGGGATCCTGCATCGCCGCAACCACACGCGACACCCCCGCCGCAATCAGCGCATCGCAACACGGCGGCGTGCGACCATGATGACTACAGGGTTCAAGCGTCACGTAGGCAGTTGCCCCCTGCGCTTTTTCTCCGGCCATCCGTAGAGCATGAACTTCGGCATGCGGTTCGCCCGCTCGGCGATGATATCCTTCACCGACGATCTCCCCATCTTTCACAATCACGCAGCCCACGTTGGGGTTGGGGTGAGTGGTAAAACGTCCGCGCGCAGCAAGCTTTAGCGCGCGCGCCATGTACAATTCATCCTGCATGGCTTAGTCCTGTAGGCGAGCAATCTCTTCGCCAAATTCTTTGATGTCTTCGAAACTCCGGTAGACAGAGGCAAAGCGGATGTAGGCGACTTTATCGAGCTTTTTCAACTGCTCCATCACCAGGTTGCCAATCATCTTGCTCGGCACCTCACGCTCACCCGTCGCACGCAGCTGTGATTTGATATGGTTTAACGCCATTTCGACGTCATCTGCGCTGACAGGCCGTTTCTCAAGCGCTCTGAGCATGCCGCTGCGCAGCTTTTCTTCATTAAAGGGTTCACGCACATCGTTGCTTTTCACAACGCGCGGCATGACAAGTTCAGCCACTTCAAAAGTGGTGAAACGTTCGTTACAAACCAGACACTGCCGACGGCGGCGTACCGAGGAGCCCTCGCCTACAAGACGAGAGTCAATTACCTTAGTGTCTACGGCGAAACAGAATGGGCAATGCATACGGCGTCCTGTACCTCAGTGGTTAACAGAATCTATTTTACCCTGAACTGCCGTGACAACAAAGGCGCTGCGCTTTTGAGACAAAGGATCGATGCCTTCGTGCTCAGTGCACACTACCATTATGCTATCGCGACAATGAAGGAAGTAATCACAATGACAAGACGTTACCTAAGAATTCTCCTGGTGGGAAGTCTCTTTAGTCTTAGTGCCTGCGCACAGCAAAGCGAAGTACGCCAGATGCATCAAAGCGTTAGCACGTTGAATAAAGAGATGACGCAGCTTAATCAGGAAACGGTAAAAATTACGCAACAAAATATGTTGAATGCAAAATCAACCAGCGGCGCCTATCTGCTGCCCGGCTCCAAAACCCCGGCACGACTGGACAGCCAGATTGGCACCTTACGCATGTCGCTGGTGAACATTGCGCCGAACGCTGATGGTACGCGCCTGACGCTACGAATTCAGGGTGAATCCAACACGCCTTTACCCGCCTTTAGCGCCACCGTCGAGTACGGGCAAATTCAGGGCACCACGGACAACTATCAGGAAGTGAACGTTCAAAACCAATTGGTCAACGCTCCGGCGAGTATTCTAGCTCCCAGCGACGTAGACATTCCGTTACAGATAAATGGCCTCACTCCAGATCAGTTAGGATTTGTGCGCATCCACGACGTCCAGCCTGTTAGCCAATAAACTTTTTTGCGGAACGTTTTGTGCGTTCCGCAACATCACTTCGCTTCTTTTTGTTACTCCCCTGACATAACCGATATTTCTGGTAAAACTTGGCAACATTCATGGGAGCCAGTACAATTCGCCGCCTAAAGTACGCAAACGTGAACGCAATCGATTACGTAAATGATAGAACTGTGAAACAAGACATATTTTTGTGAACAATGATTTTTATAATAGGCTCCGAAGAATTACGAAATATTTAGAAACGCAAATTGCGCATTTTTCACTCCCGAAAGGGATTTCAAACAGTGGCATACATATGAAAAAAACATTACTTGCAGCCGGTGCAGTGCTGGCGCTCTCCTCGTCTTTTACTGCCAACGCAGCAGAAAATGACAAACCGCAATATCTGTCCGACTGGTGGCACCAGAGCGTTAACGTGGTGGGTAGCTATCACACCCGTTTCTCCCCGAAACTGAACAACGACGTGTATCTTGAATACGAAGCGTTTGCCAAAAAAGACTGGTTTGACTTCTATGGCTACATCGATATTCCGAAAACCTTCGACTGGGGTAACGGCAACGATAAAGGTATCTGGTCTGACGGTTCCCCGCTGTTTATGGAAATCGAACCGCGTTTCTCCATCGACAAACTGACCGGTGCTGACCTGAGCTTTGGTCCGTTCAAAGAATGGTATTTCGCCAACAACTACATCTACGATATGGGTGATAACAAAGCCAGCCGCCAGAGCACCTGGTACATGGGTCTGGGTACCGATATCGATACCGGTCTGCCGATGGGTCTGTCCCTGAACGTGTATGCTAAATACCAGTGGCAGAACTATGGCGCATCCAACGAAAACGAGTGGGATGGCTACCGTTTCAAAGTTAAATACTTTGTGCCGATCACCCAGGTTTGGGGCGGCCAGTTGACCTACATCGGCTTCACCAACTTCGACTGGGGCTCAGATTTGGGTGATGATCCGAACCGCACCAGCAACTCTATCGCGTCCAGCCACGTCCTGGCGCTGAACTACGATCACTGGCACTACTCCGTCGTAGCGCGTTACTTCCATAACGGCGGTCAGTGGAAAGGTGGAGATACCCTGAACTGGGGCGAAGGCGACTTCAGCGCGAAATCTACCGGTTGGGGTGGTTACCTGGTCGTAGGTTACAACTTCTAATCCAGACAATGTCTCGCAGATAAGCCAGCTTAACCGCTGGCTTTTTTATGGCTGGTCTTCACAGCGTACTTTACGCAAAAAGTCACTTAGCGAGCGATCTGCTGATTCGCGAAAATGCCTTTCGAGTGGCGTAATCTTCAGACATCGATCAACGCGAAAGCAACGATAATCGTCACGCTTCTCGCACCAGCCAACCAGCAGCCAGTGCTCGCCCCAGAAAAATAATCCCAGCGGCTGAACGTCGCGCCAGGAGAGGTTCCCGGACTCATCGCGATAATGCAGCGCCAGCACCTGCTGGGCTGAAACCGCGCGATGTATGAGATCGAAGGCACTACGTGAATGCGGCTGATTACCAAAATCTGGCGCGAAAATCCGCGTTTGCTCGGCTCTGCGCCGACTCTCTGGCGGCAATATCGCCAGCACTTTTTCCTGCGCGGATTCCAACGCCTGTGAGAGTGAATCCCCCCCCCATGTTTTCAGCAATCGAATCGCTACCATCAATGCTTCTGATTCGTGATGCGTTAACATCAACGGCGGTAGATCAAACCCGGCCATTAAGCGGTATCCGCTGCCCACTTCGCCTTCAATAGGCACACCGGATAAAGAGAGATCGCGGATATCGCGATAAATCGTCCGTTCAGAAACCTCAAGACGCTCTGCCAGCAGCGCCGCCGTTGTCACTCGCCTGCCACGCAGGATTTGCACAATCTGAAACAAGCGGTCGGCGCGTCTGCTCATTTTAATCCTCAGTGCTGAAAATATTACGCGGGTTGATGTAAACCAACACGATTGCCTTCGCTGTCAGTAAATAGCGCAATCGTACCAATGTCCTGCCCCAGTTCTAGTGGGCCAAACACACACTGACCGCCAGCAGTGGCGACGCGTTCAAGCGTTGCAGCCAAATCGTCCGTATGCAGATAAATAATAGCGCCCTGCGCTGAAGGCGTAATACCGTCAAATTTAGCCAGCGCCCCGCCGGGAGCGGGATCCTGATGCGGAAATACGGCGAGCTCAGCGCAGTCCATGTTCTCCCGGCGCAAAGAAACCTGCATTACTGGCTCATAAAAAGCGATGGCGCGGTCCATTTGTGCCACGGGGATTTCAAACCAATTAATTACATTGCTCATACTTCCTCCTGCCTGTGTGGGTAATCTCAGGAGGACTATATGACAGGGCTACTGACAGCATACTGTCAGTAGTGTGGCGACAGGAAAAGATAATTACCTGTCGCTAATTCACAGGCAAAAAAAATCCCGACCTTGCGATCGGGATTCCAGTATCTTCACTCCAGGATGGGTTAAGGCAGAATCGACGGTTGATCCGCCCCTTCTTTCTCGACCTTCTGCTGCAGCATGTGCTCACGCTTCATACCCAGCTTCAGCGCCAGCGCCGATGCCACGTAGATAGAAGACGCAGTACCGATGGAAACACCGATCAGCATCGTCAGCGAGAAGCCTTCCAGTACCGGACCACCGAACAGGAACAGCATCAGAATAACCATCAACGTTGTACCGGACGTAATCAACGTACGGTGCAGCGTTTGAGTCAGTGACACGTTAAAGATTTCGTAAGGCGTACCGCGACGAATTTTGCGGAAGTTTTCACGAATACGGTCAGATACAACGATACTGTCGTTCAGCGAGTAACCGATTACCGACATCAGTGATGCGACGATAGTCAGGTCAATCTCGATATGGAACAACGACAGGATCCCAAGTGTGATAATCACGTCGTGCGCCAGCGCGATAACTACCCCTGCCGCCAGTCGCCACTCAAAGCGGAAACCGACGTACACCAGGATGGAGATCAACGCCGCCATCAGCGCCATCGCACCGGTTTGCGCCAGGTCTGCACCCACGCTCGGACCCACGAATTCAATTCGCTTCACCGCGGCGTTTTGGTTGGTGGATTCGTTAATCACACTCAACACTTTGCTACCCAGCACCTGACCGCCGTCTGCACCTTCAGTTGGCGGCATACGTACCATAATGTCGTGGCTGCTGCCGAAGTTCTGCAGAAGCGGATCAACGAAGCCCGCTTTCTCCAGCGCATCGCGCATCACGTCCATATCGGCCGGTTTTTCCAGCGTGATTTCAATAACCGTACCACCGGTGAAATCGAGACCCCAGTTAAACCCGCGTACGCCCATCACCACGATGGCCGCAATCAGCAGGAAACCTGAAATGCCGAAAGCCCAGTAGTCCCAGCGCATAAAGTCCCAGACTTTACGGCCGTGGTTCAATTGTTCAACAGTATATTCCTGTGCCACTTCGCACTCCTCAGATTGACAGCTTTTTGACGCGCTTGCCGCCATACAACAGGTTTACGATGGCACGTGTACCGACAATCGCGGTAAACATCGACGTCGCCACACCAATACCGGTAGTAATCGCGAACCCTTTAATTGCCCCGGTGCCAACTGCGTACAGGATGATGACCTTGATCAGCGTCGTAATGTTCGCATCAAAGATGGAGCTAAATGCGCCCGCATAACCTTCATTGATGGCCTGCTGCACCGAACGCCCGTTACTCAACTCTTCTTTGATACGTTCGTTGATCAGTACGTTCGCATCGACCGCGACGGCAAGGGTTAAGACGATCCCCGCAATCCCCGGCATACTCAGCGTAGCACCCGGCAGCAACGACATAATACCGACAATCAGCACCAGGTTAGCAATCAGCGCACTGGTCGCAATCAGACCGAACTTCTTATAGAAGAAGATCATGAACAGGATAGACACCACCAGACCGGCCAGACATGCTTCCAGACCCTGTTTAATGTTCTGCATACCCAAGGTTGGGCCGATGGTACGTTCTTCAACAATCTGAATCGGCGCAATCAACGCACCGGCACGTAACAGCAGGGAAAGCTGGCGTGCTTCGTTCGGGTTGTTGATACCGGTGATACGGAAGCTGTTACCCAGGCGAGACTGGATATTGGCGATGTTAATCACCTCTTCCTGCTTCACCAGTACTGCGCGACCGTTGGCATCTTTCTTACCGCTGTCTTTGTACTCCACGAACAGGGTCGCCATCGGCTTACCGATGTTGTCCTTGGTGAAGTTGGACATGATGTTACCACCTGCGCTATCCAGCGAGATGTTAACCTGCGGCTGATTGTATTCGTCCTGGCTGGAAGTGGAGTCGGTGATATGGTCACCGGTCAGGATCACGCGCTTGTACAGCACAACCGGCTGACCTTCACGAGATTGTTTCACTTCCGAGTCACCCGGTACACGCCCGGATGCCGCAGCAGACTGGTCAACGTTGGTATTTACCAGACGGAATTCCAGCGTCGCGGTTGCGCCCAGAATTTCTTTCGCACGCGCGGTATCCTGAATACCCGGCAGTTCGACCACAATGCGGTCAGCACCCTGACGTTGTACCACCGGCTCAGCAACACCCAGTTGGTTAACACGATTACGCAGAATGTTGATGTTCTGCTGTACCGCGTATTCACGGGCTTCGCTCAGGCGCGCATCGGTCATTACCGCACGCAGAGCATTGCTGCCCTGGCTGGAAATAACCAGATCCTGGTGACGTTTGCTCAGGTAAGAGATAGCTTCATCACGGGCGCTGCTATCACGGAAAGTGATGCTCAGACCGTAGTTATCTTCTTTGCGAACGGTAGTATAAGGAATGCCTTTTTCACGCAGATCGCTGCGCAGGCTATCGATATTTTGTTCCTGCAACTTACTCAGCGCGGTGTCCATATCCACTTCCATCAGGAAGTGAACGCCGCCACGCAGGTCAAGACCGAGTTTCATCGGTTCTGCGTGAATGGCAGCCAGCCAGCGCGGGGTTGCCGGAGCAAGGTTAAGCGCCACGACGTACTGATCGCCCAGTACGCCCATTAATACTTCACGTGCGCGCAGTTGGGTATCAGTGGAGTCGAAGCGCGCGAGAATAGCACCCTCTTCCAGAGCCACAGACTTAGGTGTGATTTTATCTTCTTGTAACGTTTTCTGGACCTGGATCAGCGTTTGCTCACTGGCGGCGGCACCGCGCACGCCAGTGATTTGAACAGCCGGATCCTCACCATACAGGTTGGGAAGCGCATAGAGCAGACCGACGACAATAACGACGATCAGCATGACATACTTCCACAAAGGATAACGGTTTAACACGGCAGTTCCCTTTGGGAAAACAATAAATTACAGCGCCTTCATGGTGCCTTTCGGCAGAACGGCAGCTACGAAATCACGTTTGATAACCACTTCAGTGGTGTCGTTCAGCGCGATAGCGATGTAGCCAGATTCTGCTACTTTAGTCACGCGACCCACCAGACCACCGTTAGTCAGTACTTCATCGCCTTTCGCAATGGAGTTCATCAGGTTCTTGTGTTCTTTGGTACGCTTTTGCTGTGGGCGCAGGATCATGAAATAGAAAATCAGACCAAACACCACCAGCATCAGAATCAGAGACATCGGGCTGCCCTGCGCCGGAGCACCTGTTGCCGCTACCGCATCAGAAATAAAAAAGCTCATTCAAATTCCCTCATTATTAAAATTAATCAACGTTCACAGGTGGAACTGGTCTACCCTGACGTTGGTAAAAATCGGTCACGAAGCTCTCTAATTTACCCTCTTCAATAGCCTTGCGTAAACCCGCCATCAAACGCTGGTAGTAGCGAAGGTTATGAATCGTGTTGAGTCGCGCGCCCAATATTTCGTTGCAACGGTCGAGATGATGCAAGTAAGCGCGCGAATAATTGCGACAGGTGTAACAATCACACTCAGCATCGAGCGGACTGGTGTCGCTTTTATGTTTCGCGTTACGAATTTTTACCACGCCGTCAGTCACAAACAAATGACCATTACGGGCATTTCGCGTTGGCATCACGCAGTCAAACATATCGATACCGCGACGCACGCCTTCAACCAGATCTTCTGGTTTGCCGACGCCCATCAGGTAACGCGGTTTATCTGCCGGAATCTGCGGGCAAACATGTTCCAGAATGCGGTGCATATCTTCCTTCGGCTCACCGACAGCCAAACCGCCGACAGCGTAGCCATCAAAGCCGATATCTACCAGACCTTTGACGGAGATATCACGTAAATCTTCGTAAACACTGCCCTGAATGATGCCAAAAAGCGCATTTTTGTTGCCGAGACTATCAAAACGGTCACGGCTGCGCTTCGCCCAACGCAAAGACATCTCCATTGAGCGTTTAGCATAGTCCCAGTCGGCCGGATACGGTGTACATTCATCGAAGATCATCACGATATCGGAACCGAGATCGTATTGAATCTCCATCGACTTCTCTGGATCGAGGAAAATCGGATCGCCGTTGATCGGGTTGCGGAAATGCACACCCTGCTCGGTAATCTTGCGGATATCGCCCAGGCTGAAAACCTGGAAGCCGCCGGAATCGGTAAGGATTGGCCCTTTCCACTGCATGAAATCGTGCAGATCGCCGTGCAGTTTCATGATTTCCTGACCCGGGCGCAGCCACAGGTGGAAAGTGTTGCCGAGGATGATCTGCGCGCCGGTCGCTTCAACTTCTTCCGGCGTCATGCCTTTTACTGTGCCGTAAGTACCGACCGGCATAAAAGCAGGCGTTTCTACTACGCCACGATCAAAAACCAGGCGGCCGCGGCGAGCGCGACCGTCTGTGGTATCCAGTTCAAATTTCATCTTCACTCCTGCGTCAGAAAAACAGTCCGACGTTTTAAACACTCATGCCGGAGACTTACTCCCCGACACGCTCAGAAATAGCCTGCGGATTGTACGTGATAAACATGGCATCCCCGTAACTAAAAAAGCGATATTCCGCTTTTACCGCTTCATGATAGGCGTGCATGGTGTTTTTATAACCAGCAAATGCGGAAACCAGCATAATCAGCGTTGATTCCGGCAGGTGGAAGTTGGTGACCAGAGCATCAATCACCTGATATTTATAGCCTGGATAAATAAAGATTTGTGTATCGCCGAAGAACGGCTCGATGAGATCGTTTTTGGCCGCCTGCGCCGCACTTTCCAGCGAACGCACGGAGGTGGTACCTACCGCAATCACGCGATTACCGCGCGCTTTCGCCGCCAGCACCGCGTCCACTACATCCTGCGGCACTTCCGCATATTCGGAATGCATAATGTGGTCTTCGATGGTGTCTACGCGTACCGGCTGGAAAGTACCCGCGCCAACGTGCAGGGTGACGAACGCCATTTCAATGCCTTTATCGCGCAGTTTAGCCAGCAGCGGATCGTCAAAATGCAGACCCGCGGTCGGCGCAGCGACGGCACCCGGTTTTTCGCTGTACACGGTCTGGTACAGCTCGCGGTCGGCGTCTTCATCCGGACGGTCGATATACGGCGGCAACGGCATATGGCCGATGGCGTTGAGGATATCCAGCACGCTGCGTTCGTCGTTAAACTCAACTTCAAACAGCGCGTCATGGCGGGCGACCATCGTCGCCTTAATACTTTCGTCGTCGCCCAGCAGCAGCTCGGCACCCGGTTTCGGCGCTTTCGAGGCACGAATATGCGCCAGAATACGTTTGTCATCCAGCATACGCTCGACCAGCACTTCAATCTTGCCGCCGCTGGCTTTACGACCAAACAGACGCGCAGGAATGACGCGGGTGTTGTTAAAGACCAGCAAGTCTCCAGGGTTGAGCTTATCGAGCAAATCGGTGAAAGTACCGTGCGTCAGCGCGCCCGTCGGCCCGTCCAAAGACAGCAAGCGGCAGCTACTGCGCTCAGCTTGCGGATAGTGGGCAATCAGGGATTCGGGTAGTTCAAAGGTGAAATCGGTAACGCGCATGACACTGACTCAGACTAAAATAAGAGGCGGGTAGTCTAGTGCCGGGGCGTTCTCCCTGCAACCTTTACCCCTCTGGATAAACGTTTAACTATGAATTTTCTTGCACATTTGCATCTCGCTCACCTTGCCGATAGCTCGCTTTCCGGCAATCTGCTGGCCGATTTTGTCCGGGGTAATCCGGAAACACACTACTCGCCTGATGTGGTAGCAGGCATCTTCATGCATCGTCGTATCGACGTGATGACCGATAACTTACCGCAGGTGCGTGAAGCCAAAGAGTGGTTTCGTAGCGAAACGCGCCGCGTCGCGCCGATTACGCTGGACGTTATGTGGGATCATTTCCTGTCGCGCCATTGGTCGGAAATCTCCCCTGACTTCCCGCTGACAGACTTTGTGCGCTATGCCCGTACCCAGGTAACCACTATTTTGCCGGAATCGCCGCCGCGCTTTATCAATCTGAACAACTATATATGGTCAGAGAAATGGCTTGAGCGCTACCGGGACATGGATTTTATCCAGAACGTCCTGAACGGCATGGCCAGCCGCCGTCCACGGCTCGATGCCCTACGCGACTCATGGTATGACCTCGATACGCATTACGATGCGTTAGAAGAACGATTCTGGCAGTTTTATCCGCAAATGATGGAACAGGCGCGGTGTAAAACCCTTTGATCGCAGCCCGCATTCCCCGCCGGATAAGCAGTAGCCGCCGTCCGGCAAAAGATTGATAGACAAAACCTGTCTCATTGATTGCCAGCGCCTCTTTGTCTTATTCCCGAACACTCTCTATACTGGCCCGCGTTGCGTTCCAAAAACCCCTTAACTTTGCAGGAGAATTATATGGTACTGGTAACTCGTCAGGCTCCGGATTTCACAGCAGCTGCGGTACTGGGTAGCGGTGAGATCGTTGAAAACTTCAACTTCAAACAGCATACCAACGGTAAAACCACCGTTCTGTTCTTCTGGCCGATGGACTTCACCTTCGTTTGCCCGTCTGAACTGATCGCATTCGACAAACGTTACGAAGAATTCCAGAAGCGCGGCGTTGAAGTTGTTGGCGTTTCCTTCGACTCTGAATTTGTCCACAACGCATGGCGTAACACCCCTGTCGACAAAGGCGGCATCGGTGCAGTGAAATACGCAATGGTTGCTGACATCAAACGCGAAATCCAGAAAGCCTACGGCATCGAGCACCCGGAAGCGGGCGTTGCGCTGCGCGGTTCTTTCCTGATCGACGCTAACGGCGTTGTTCGCCACCAGGTGGTTAACGATCTGCCGCTGGGTCGTAACATCGACGAAATGCTGCGCATGGTTGACGCGCTGCAGTTCCACGAAGAGCACGGCGACGTTTGCCCGGCACAGTGGGAAAAAGGTAAAGAAGGTATGAACGCGTCTCCGGACGGCGTGGCAAAATACCTGACCGAGAACGTTTCCAGCCTGTAATTGGCATGAATCGACAAAAGGCCCGCAAATGCGGGCCTTTTTTATTGTTAGCAGATCCGATAAGCGATTAAAACGCGAAGCAGGAGCAGCCAAGCGCGCCCCAGAAAGCCCGGTCATCTGACACCGGAATCCCCGATTTCCGCGCAATATCATGCTGGTGGCCGTGTACGCCGCAGCTGCCGCAGCACTGGTGCATCTGCACCATTGCGCCAATTTTCGCCGCAGCAGGTGGTGCTGAGCGATAATGCCCTGGCACCTTCACCACTGGCGACCAGTCCGGCACAATCGGAATAGCAGGTGGTGCCAGCGGGGTGAAATACCCTGCGGCGTAAACCACTTTGCCATCAACAACGGTCATCACCGACTCAATACCTTTGATCTCTTCTTCCGGCACGCTGAAGTAATCTTTAGACAGCACCACCAGGTCGGCCAGTTGATCTTTCTCGATGCGCCCTTTCTTACCCTGCTCACTGGAAAACCAGGCGCTACCGGCCGTCCACAGTTCCAGGGCAACATCACGCGGCAGACGGTTGTTATCATCGTACATCGCCATCCCGCCAACGGTACGGCCCGAAACCAGCCAGTAGAGCGCGGTCCACGGGTTGTAGCTGGCCACGCGGGTGGCGTCAGTCCCCAGCCCGACCGGAACGTCAGCCGCCAGCATTTTCGCCACCGGCGGCGTATGTTTAACCGCGTCTTTGCCGTAGCGATCGACAAAATACTCTCCCTGGAACGCCATACGGTGCTGGACCGCAATCCCGCCGCCCAGTGCTTTTACACGCTCAATGTTCCGTTCAGTAATTGTTTCGGCGTGATCGAAGAACCAGTGCAGGCCATTGAACGGGATATCACGATTAACTTTCTCAAATACGTCCAACATTCGGCTGATAGATTCATCGTAGGTGGCGTGCAGGCGGAACGGCCAGCGATGCTCCACCAGGTGACGAACCACGCGCTCCAGCTCATCTTCCATCCCCTCCGGCAGATCCGGACGTGGCTGAAGGAAGTCTTCAAAATCCGCTGCAGAAAAGACCAGCATTTCCCCCGCCCCGTTGGCACGATAGAAGTCGGTTCCCTGCCCTGGCTTGAGCATATCGGTCCAGCGTTCAAAGTCTTCCAGTTCCTGCTTCGGACGCTGGGTAAACAGATTGTAGGCAATACGTACCGTCATCTGTTTGTTAGCGTGTAACTGCTCAATGATCTCGTAATCTTCCGGGTAGTTCTGGAAGCCGCCGCCCGCATCGATGGCGCTGGTCAGTCCCAGACGGTTCAGTTCACGCATAAACTGACGGGTCGAGTTAACCTGCATTTCCAGCGGCAGTTTTGGTCCCTTTGCCAGCGTCGAGTAAAGGATCATCGCGTTCGGTTTAGCGATCAGCATTCCGGTCGGGTTGCCGTTGCTATCACGCACAATCTCACCGCCCGCCGGATCCGGCGTCGCTTTGGTATAGCCAACCGCTTTCAGCGCGGCGCGGTTGAGCAAAGCCCGGTCGTAGAGATGCAGAACAAAAACCGGAGTATCAGGAGCGGCTTCATTCAGTTCTTCGAGGGTTGGCATGCGACGTTCGGCAAACTGGAATTCACTCCAGCCGCCCACTACGCGTACCCATTGTGGCGACGGCGTTCTGTCAGCCTGGTCTTTGAGCATGCGTAGCGCGTCCGCCAGTGACGGCACGCCCTCCCAACGCAATTCCAGGTTGTAATTCAGTCCACCACGAATAAGGTGCAGGTGCGAATCGTTCAGGCCCGGAATCACCGTATGTCCTTGCAGATCGACAACCTGCGTCCCTTCGGCGGCAAAGCTCATTACCCGTTCGTGGCTACCGGTCGCCAGGATCTTTCCGTTGGCGATCGCCACCGCCTCGACCTGCGGACTTTGCCTGTCGAGAGTATGAATTTTTCCGTGAGTCAGAATCAGTGTGGCAGTTTGAGACATAACAATCTCCTGAGATACCGGTCAGGCTTTTTTCAGCCATCCGGCAAACAGACGGGTTACGATGGGCATCCAGAACCAGACCACTAGCGCAACCACAAAGGCATCATTGATGAGATGCAGGAGTAACGAGCCCTTCATTGCAGGCAACACAATGCCGGTCAACCACGGCACCAGATTGGTACTGGGAAATATCACCAGCAGGGTTATCAGAAACTGTTTCCAGCGTTTGGGCTGGCGTACATGGGGCGCGGGCGGCGTAAACCAGAATGCTGCTTCGGTGCGAATTTCAGTTTTGTCACCTTCAGCCAGCAGTGGAGCAATCTCTTCGACCAACACGCGGCGCGTATCGGACTGGGTCCAGCTATACAGATGCTCAAGCGTGTCGAAGCGGATAATGATGTTCCACAGGTTGTTGCCATCTGCCGGGCGAATCACGTTCGCCCCGAGATGACCGGGAAATTCAGCCGCTACAGGCATGATTTTCCCCAGCCACTGCTCATACCGCTGCGCCTGCTCAGGTAGCAGAGTGTGAGTAATTACCAACGTCACATGTTTGTTCTGCGCCATGAAGGGTTCCTTGTTGACAGGAAACAGGCCGCTTAGGCCAGGAAAGCAATACACAAAATCATTCATGGTGCATCGAGGCGGCAAGGCTGTGGATCCACGGTCACTTACATAAGTAAGTGACCGGGGTACGCAAGCGAAGCCAACAAAGATGCAACATGAAGGATGACATGTATTTAAGCTTTACGTTCCGGCGCGCCATGCACCATGGTATAGGCATAATCCACGCCCATACCGTAGGCGCCGCTGTGCTCGCGTACCAGATCCATTACGGCGTCGTAGGTTTCTTTGCGGGACCAGTCGCGCTGGTACTCGAGAAGAACCTGTTGCCAGGTTACGGGTACGGCACCTGCCTGTACCATGCGGTCGATAGAACGCTCATGAGCATCTACGGACGTGCCGCCGGAGGTATCCGTTACCACATAAACTTCATAGCCTGCCTCCAGTGCCATCAGCGCCGGAAAAGTCAGGCATACTTCGGTCCACAGCGCGGAGATAATCAGTTTTTTACGCCCGGTCGCTTCCACCGCTTTCACAAACGCCGCATCTTCCCAGGAGTTCATTGAGGTGCGTTCAATGGGTTTGACATCAGGATGAACCGCTAACAATTCCGGCCAGATATATCCGCTAAAACTTTTAGTTTCTACAGAAGTATAAATCACCGGAACATTGAATATTTTCCCGGCTTTCGCTAATGCAACGGTATTATTTTTTAAAGTCTGGCGATCAATATTCGCCACACCGAATGACATTTGCGGCTGATGATCAATAAAAATAAGCGTAGAATTTTGAGGGTCAATCAGTTCCCGAATAGACATAGCACACCTTCTTAATCAATAAGTTAAAAGGCAACGGTCTGTATCTGCCGTCAGCAGCAGGATCCTGAATCAGAAAGCTTGTTGAGTATAGCGGGAAATTTCTAACGAGTTATTAAAGAAAACTTACTATCCTGTGAAACTATTAATTTTGTGTTGCGATATATCCTAAACAACATCAAAAAAATGCGCATGACTCATCTAATTTATTCACTGGCATTGTTTTTCTTCATTCGGTACAACAGAAGGGTTTAATTTTCAGGATATTTTCTGCTTATGCGCATTAATCTGGATGTTTTGCTTATTCTCGACGCACTCGACAAACAGGGTTCATTTGCCGCAGCGGCCGAGTCGCTGTTTAAAACCCCTGCCGCACTCAGCTATATGATTCAGAAGCTGGAAAGCGATTTGAATATCGAGCTGCTTGACCGTTCCGGGCACCGGGCAAAATTTACCGATACCGGACAGATGATGCTGGAAAAAGGGCGTTTGCTGCTGAATGCGGCAAAAGATCTCGAAAAGCAGGCGGTACAGCTGAGTTCAGGCTGGGAAAAAGAGCTGGCAATTGCGCTGGACGACTCCTTCCCTTTCGCCGCGCTGTTGCCCATTATCGATGAATTTCATGCGCTGAATAAGCAAACTCGCCTCAGTTTTACCCACCATACGCTGGCGGGCTCCTGGGAGGAGCTGACCCATAATGGAGCCGATATTATTCTGGGGGCAATTAATGAACCGCCAACGTCTGCAGCCTGGTCCTATAAAATGCTCGGCACGTTGGACAATGTGTTTGTCGTTGCGCCTGAGCATCCGCTGGCCGCAGCAGCAGACAGCCTGACCAACGAACAGTTATGCCTGCATCGGGCGATTGTTATCAGCGACAGCGCCCGCTTCTGCCATCCGTTACAAACCAATCTGATGGAGGAACAGGCGCAAATCCGCGTCGATGACTTCCACAGTAAGGTGATGCTACTACGAGCCGGTATGGGCTGCGGATTTCTCCCCCGCCATATTGCCAGCCCGTGGCTTACCACGGGCGAGCTGGTGGAAAAAACGGTTATCTCATTTCGCCAAAAAGACGTGGCTTATATGGCATGGCGCAATAACCGCGATGGGCTGGCACAGCGCTGGTGGCGGGAAACGCTGCTGGCAAGCCCGGAGATTGCGCGCTTATATCAATGACCTATCCATACTGAGGCGGAAATCGCCGGCAACGTCAGGATATCGTCGGCAAGCATGCCGTTGCCCTCTTTGTGCTGCCATTGACTCACGCTCAGTAATGGCGAGGCTGGCAGGACCACTTCACAAGCGTGGCCACGGTTAATCGCCACCAGGACGCGCTGTCGGTTTAGCACGCGAACAAACACCACCACGTTATCCTCGGCGTAAATCACCTGGCAACCACCGTGGCGCAGCGCCTGATTCTGGTGGCGTAATTTTGCCAACCGCTGATACAACGCCAGCAGAGTAGCGTCCTGTTTTTCAGGCTGCCACGAGAACGTTTTGCGACAAAACGGATCGTTGTTCCCATCCAGCCCCACTTCGTCACCGTAGTAAATACAGGGCACGCCAGGCCAGGTAAACAGCCATACCACCGCTAGCGGTAACCGTGCGACGTCTTTACCGAGCAGAGATTTAAAGCGGGCGGTATCGTGGCTGTCGAGCTGGTTAAACATCCGCAGCTGTTGCTGATGCGACAACCCCGCGCGGTAGTTATCCATCCATGCCATACAGGTCTGGGCATCAATGGATTGCGGGTCGTATGAGATATCGGTATTGGCGAGAAATCCCCAGAGGGGGAAAGTAAAGCCGCGATAGTTCATGGCGGCATCTTCTGCATCAGCCTGCAACCACTGGCGCGCATCGCCAAAATGCTCACCCACCACATACGCCTCTGGCTGGGTTTCTTTTGCCGCCTGCGTAATTCCGGCCACATGTTGTAGGTTGTTACGTGCACCTCCGGCCTCTCCCAGCATGTGCACCACATCAAGACGCCAGCCGTCCATACTCCACGGCGCTTTCAGCCAGTGGCGGACGATACTGTCTTCACCACGATAAATTTCATTCACCAGGCTTTCCGAGGAAAAGTCCAGCTTAGGTAAGCTGGAATATCCCAGCCAGTCGAGCGCAACGCCGTCGGCTGAGAAATGATACCAGTCGCGCCAGGGGGATTCTGGATTATGGCACGCCCCGTCTGTCCCCCGATTATGTCGGTCAAACCAGGCGTGCGAATCGCCGCTATGGTTAAAGACGCCGTCGAGAATCAGACGCATGCCCTGCCGTTGGGTGTTGTGCCGCAGACGCAGTAGCGCCCTGTCGCCGCCAAATTGCGGATCAACATGACGGTAATCTTCGGTATCGTATTTATGCACGCTCGGGGCGGTAAATACAGGATTCAGGTACAGCGCCGTGACCCCTAACGTTTTCAGGTACGGTAGCTTTTCGCTGATGCCGTCCAAATCGCCGCCATAAAACGTGGAGCCACCGGCCTGAGCCGTAAGCGGTTCGTCCCATTCGCGCCGCACGATGTCGTGTCCGGCGGCGTGGTGGTAATAGACGTTATCCTGGCCCGCTTCACGCGACTGGCTGCGGGCAAAACGGTCCGGGAAAATTTGATAGAAAATCTGATCGGCAACCCACTGCGGACCGTTATCCGGCACATCAACCGCAAACTGCTCCAGACGCGCAGGCGGAAAACGGCTGAATCCCTGTGGGGTGAACCACAGCTGACGATCGAGCCAAAGTAATTTAAAGCTATAGCGTCGACGAGGCTGCCCGCTGGAGAGATCGATCGCCGCTCGCCACGCGGTCACACCCGACTGCGGCTGGCTGCGCTGCTTGTGCATAGCCAGCGAAATCTCTTCGTTATCGTTTTCTGCGCGTAGCGTCACCCGCTGGGGTGGATTTTCCCCCGCCAGCCATAATGTAATCGTCAGTTGATCTTTATTTTGCTTAACAAATGGGGCAACCGGAAGGTGCCAGGCGTTCAACATCACGTATCCCCTTTGATGATAATGACGTCACCTTGCCATAGCGAAGTGCAGGATCACTCATCATCTTAACGTTTATTGGGGGAGGAGTTCGGGGGAGGAGAAACTTGCCGGGTAACGCAAAGCTACCCGGCAAAAATATTACTGTGCTTCAGCCAGTTGGCGCTCGCGACGGCGCTTGAATCCCCATCCTACCAGCAGCAGGACAATCCACGCAAAGCCGACGTACAGCGAAATGCGGGTATCCGGATGATAGCCGATGAGCGCGATGATAAAGACCAGGAAAATCAGGCCAACAACGGTCGTCGTTACCCCACCCGGAACTTTAAATTTCAGCGCTTTGACCTCATCCGGCGGCAGACGACGACGGAAAGCAATCTGCGACAGCAGGATCATAATCCACACCCATACCGTGGCGAAGGTCGCCAAAGAGGCGATCACCAGGAAGACGTTTTCCGGCATGATGTAGTTAAGATACACCGCAAACAGCAGCGCGATAGTCATCACCATTACCGTCACCCACGGCACGCCACGACGCGACGTCTTGGCGAACATTTTCGGGGCACTGCCCTGCTCCGCCATGCCGTGTAGCATACGCCCCACACCGAAGACGTCAGAGTTAATAGCCGACAGCGACGCAGTCAGAACCACAAAGTTGAGGATCCCGGCAGCAAAAGTAATGCCCATATGCTGGAACGTCATAACGAACGGGCTACCGTCGGTACCCACCTGGTTCCACGGGTAGATAGACATAATGACGAACAGCGTCCCCACATAAAATACCAGGATACGCATTGGTACGGAGTTGATGGCGCGCGGAATAGATTTTTCCGGGTCTTTGGCTTCGCCTGCGGTAATCCCGATAATCTCAATCCCGCCATAGGCAAACATCACCATTTGCAGCGACATCACCATTCCGAGCCAGCCGTTGCTGAAGAAGCCACCGTTGCTCCATAAGTTATGGATACCGGTTGGTTGCCCGCCGTTGCCAATCCCCCAAATGATGATACCGAAACCGGCGACAATCATGATGATAATGGTGGCGACTTTGAAGAACGAGAACCAGAACTCCAGCTCACCAAACACCTTCACGCTCATCAGGTTGATGGCGCAGATAATCAGCACCACGCTGAGTACCCAAATCCAGTGCGGTACCGCCGGGAACCAGACGCCCATGTATATGCCGAAGGCTGTCACGTCGGCAATGGCGACAATCAGGATTTCAAAACAGTAGGTCCAGCCGGTAATGTAGCCTGCCAGCGGTCCGAGGTTTTCCTGCGCGTAGCGCGAGAAGGAGCTGGCTGCCGGGTTATGAACAGACATTTCGCCCAGCGCACGCATAATAATGTACGCCGCGACACCGCCGATAATATAGGCCAGCAATACGCTTGGCCCCGCCATTTTGATAGCGTCGGCCGAGCCGTAAAACAGCCCGGTACCAATTGCTGAACCTAATGCCATAAAGCGGATGTGCCGGGTGCTCAGCCCACGCTTTAGCTTGTTATTACTTTCCATCGATTCCTAACCTGTTAACACAATAAAAAAACCACGGGGCCATGTTAATAGCCCCGTGGTTAAAACTTATTGTCAGTGATATTAGTGTGCGCTGGAGGTCACTTGTCGACCCGCGGCGCGATCCCAGATAACTGCCAGGACCACCATCACGACTGTTGGCATCAACCACGCCAGCCCCTGCTCCGCCAGCGGTAAACGCTGGGTCCAGGCCGGTAACACGTCGCCAATTGCAGAAGCTTTAATGCCATCAAGGATACCAAAAATCAGGCTGATAAACATCGCAGGAGCAATGACGCGGGAAGAATTATGCCACCATGAGCGGGTAAAGCTTAATACAACCAGTGCGATACATGGCGGATAGATAGCCGTCAGCACCGGAATAGAGATCTGAATCAGATGGCTCAGACCCAGGTTAGAAACCACCATCGAGAAGCCGCCGAGGATAAATACCAGCGTGCGATAAGACAGTGGAACGTACTGGGCAAAGAACTCTGCGCACGCACAGGTCAGGCCAACCGCGGTGACCAGACAGGCGATGAAAATCAGCGCCGCCAGCAGGAAGCTTCCTGCACCGCCAAAGGTGTGCTGAACATACGCATGCAGAATCGCCGCGCCGTTAGCAGACTGATCGACCAGAATCGCGCTGTCTGAACCCAGGCGGAACAGCGCGAGATACAGCAGCGTTAAGCCCACACCCGCCATTAAACCCGCCCAAACGGTATAACGGGTCAGCAGACGCGCTTCAGTAACACCACGCGAGCGAGCGGCGTTAACGATAACAATACCAAACACCATCGCGCCCAGCGTATCCATGGTCAGATACCCGTTCACGAAGCCATTAGAAAACGCCGCAGTTTGATAGGCTTCCATCGCATTACTGATCGGGCCTGCTGGCCAGACGATTGCAGCGACAGACAGGACCACCAGCGCCAGAATTTTCAGCGGTGCCAGGAAATTACCCACCGTATCCAGCAGTTTGCCCGGATAAAGCGAAACCAGAATGACAATCGCGAAATAGATAACGCTATAGATAAACAGCGGCAGCGCAGAGTCACCAGTCAGCGGTGCAATCCCGACTTCGAAAGAGACCGTCGCGGTACGCGGGGTAGCGAATAACGGCCCAACGGCCAGATAGCAAACGGTCGCCAGCAGCAGACCGGCAACTTTACCGATAGGCGTGCTCAGTCGGTCCACACCACCGCCGACTTTCGCCAGCGCGACAACGGTAAGTACCGGCAGGCCAACGGCCGTAATCAAAAAGCCAAAAGCCGCAGTCCAGACGTGTTCACCTGCCTGCAAACCAACCATTGGGGGGAAGATGATGTTACCTGCACCAACGAACAGTGCAAATGTCATAAATCCCAAAGCGATAATATCGCGCGATTTTAACTGATGGGTCATAAAGTCTTACTGCCTGTGGATGTGGTGTTGAAAATAGTAAATTTTTGCCTTTCCCTGGGGGACAATACAGCGGCATTTTTGCTCAATTCCAGCGGGAAACACTCCCGACCTGGCGCGGCGAAGAATAGTTTTTCGATTTACCGCGTAAATGCAGTCGGTATGACAGCACCTGGAGCGCAATTTAAACGCTTATAACGTTTTAAAGCAAGGTGGGATCCAAAAACCAGAACAATATAGCGATATGAAAAATAGGGTTAGCACAAAACACCATTTCATGGAAAAAGGTATGGGTAATCATTCGAACAAAAAACAATCAAACGTCGTAAAATTCAGGAGGCATCTATTGACCACATAAAAAAACCAGCTTGCGCTGGCTTTTGGAAAGATTATCTTACGAATACGTCTTAGCCGTTAATTTTGGCAATGAAACGTTCCGGGATCATGAAACTAAATCGCGTCCCTTTGCCTGGTTCGCTTTCGATGTTCAAACGGCTGTCGTGGTGATGCAGCACATGTTTCACGATGGCCAGACCCAGACCGCTACCGCCCGTTTGTCGCGATCTCGCCTTATCCACACGATAAAAACGTTCGGTCAAACGTGGTATATGCTCGGAGGCAATGCCCGGACCGTTGTCTTCCACGCAAAACTCCGCCCCTGACGGCACATGCTGCCAGCGTACGGTAATGTGCGTTCCCGCTGGTGTGTGGTTCACCGCGTTGTACACGAGATTCGAGATAGCGCTACGCAACTGCTCCTCGTTGCCTCGCACATTCAGGCTGTTATCGACATCAAAGGTAAACGTATGTTTATGCTGGCTCAGGGTTTGCGCTTCGTGCTCGATCACGCGCAGCATCATGGGCACATCGACTTTCTCATTCAGTTGCAACGTCGGCGCAGCTTCAATTTTTGACAGCGTCAGCAGCTGTTTCACCAGGCCTTCCATACGGTACGTTTGTTCGCGCATGGTATGCAGCGCTTTTTCGCGCGTTGTCCCTTCCAGCGGGTGCTCCTGCATCATTTCCAGGTAGCCTTGCAGCACCGTCAGCGGTGTGCGCAACTCATGGCTGGCGTTGGCGAAAAAGTTACGCCGTGAACCTTCCAGTTGGTGCATCTGGGTAACGTCGCGCGCCACCATCAACAATTGCTTATCGGTATAGGGCATCACGCGAATTTCCAGATGCCGTCCGGTATTGAGCACCAGATTTATTGGCCGGCTAAAATCGCGCGTTTTCAGATATTGTGTGAATTCCGGGTAGCGCAGCAGGTTAAGAATATTTTGCCCGCTATCGTCCGGCCAACGCAGTCCCAGAACCTGCTGAGCCAGTCCGTTACACCAGAAGATACCGCCTTCTTCGGTGGTCAACACCACCGCGTCGGGTAGGGATTCCGCCCCGCTGCGAAAACGTTTAATCAGGTTACCCAGTTCTCGACGGCGCTTTTTGTTGCGAAGCTGCATTTGATGCAGCCCATATAATAACGGCTCCCAACTGCCTCGCCCCGGCGGCGGCGTCATGCTTCTGTCGACCCATAACCACCAGGACAAACGTAATAAATTCCAGAAATGCCAGATAAGCAGGCCCGTTACCGACGCCAGTAAAAACCAGGGCAGGTAACCGAAAAAAGCGCTAAGGATAAATGCCGGTATGCAGCACAGGATCAGCTCCAGTACCAACCTTTTCCATGACAATCGTTCTAGCAAACGTCTTACTCCATATACGGCCTAATCCATCAGGCCCTGATTCTTGTCAGTCAAAAGCGGGTCGAAAAACGATATCCCGTCCCGCGAACTGTCTGCACCATACGATCGTGTCCGCTGTGCTCCAGCGCTTTACGTAAGCGACGGATATGCACATCCACTGTCCGGTCTTCCACGTAGACATTGGTTCCCCAGACATGATTGAGGAGTTGTTCACGACTGTATACACGCTCGGGGTGAGTCATAAAGAAGTGCAACAGTTTGAATTCGGTCGGCCCCATATCCAGCGGTTCTTCGCCGGTCATCACGCGATGTGATGTGGGATCAAGACTCAGCCCCTGCATCTCAATAACCTCTTCCACCGCCATGGGGGAAATACGACGCAGCACAGCTTTAATACGCGCCACCAGCTCCTTGGGAGAAAACGGCTTGGTAATATAGTCATCCGCACCGGTTTCCAGACCCCGGACGCGATCTTCCTCTTCTCCCCTCGCCGTCAGCATCATCACGGGGATGTCCCGCGTCATGGCTTCGCGCTTGAGATGCTTAATAAACTGTAGACCCGAGCCGCCGGGAAGCATCCAGTCAAGCAGGACGAGATCCGGCCAGGGTTCATTGAGTTGGTTCACAGCACTGTCATAGTCTTCGGCTTCTACGGGTTGAAAACCGTTTTGCTCGAGCACGAAGCAGACCATTTCACGAATTGGAGCTTCATCTTCTACGACCAGAATACGTCTCGCCATGATTTGCCCTGTTTATAATTAAATCGTTTGCCATCAATACGGTGCCATTATGCGTCAGTTTTATGACAGATTTATGAAAAGATAGTCCAGGTTTAACGCAGCCAGACGAATTATGACAGCCCGGAGACAAGATATTACCGTCCTTGAAAGGTTATAATCCCCGCCACTGTTTTATCGTCATGGAACTCTTATGCGCATCCTTCACACGTCTGACTGGCATCTGGGCCAAAATTTCTACAGCAAGAGCCGCGCTGCTGAACATCAGGCCTTTCTCGACTGGCTGCTGGAAACGGCACAATCCCAGCAGGTGGATGCCATTATTGTGGCGGGCGATATTTTCGATACCGGCTCACCGCCAAGCTACGCCCGTGAGCTGTATAACCGTTTTGTCGTCAATTTGCAGCAAACTGGCTGTCATCTGGTCGTGCTGGCAGGCAACCACGATTCCGTCGCCACGCTCAATGAATCCCGCGATATTCTGGCGTTTCTCAACACCACGGTCGTTGCCAGCGCCGGCCATGCGCCGCAGGTGCTGCCGCAACGTGATGGCACGCCGGGAGCGATCCTGTGTCCGGTTCCTTTCTTACGACCACGTGACATCATTACCAGCCAGGCCGGGCTAACCGGACAAGAAAAACAGCAGCATCTGCTGGGGGCAATCACCGACTATTACCAGCAGCAGTATCAGGGCGCCTGCACGCTGCGTGGCGAGCGAAACCTGCCCATCATTGCGACCGGGCATTTGACCACCGTTGGCGCCAGTAAAAGTGACGCCGTACGTGACATTTATATCGGTACGCTGGACGCCTTTCCGGCGCAAAACTTTCCACCTGCGGACTACATCGCACTGGGGCATATTCACCGGGCGCAGGTTATCGGCGGGACGGACCATATTCGCTACTGCGGTTCACCGATTGCCCTCAGTTTTGACGAGTGCGGCAAAAGCAAATGTGTACATCTGGTGAGTTTCGAAGCGGGGAGACTCAGCGCCGTTGAAAATCTCACCGTACCGGTCACCCAGCCGCTTGCGGTACTGAAAGGCGATTTAGCCGCCATTACCGCCCAGCTTGAACAGTGGCGTAACGTGCCACAAGAGCCGCCGATATGGCTGGATATTGAAATCACCACCGACGACTATCTGCATGACATGCAACGTAAGATCCAGGCCTTAACCGAAGATTTACCGGTCGAGGTGTTATTGGTGCGCCGCAGTCGGGAACAACGTGAACGTATTATGGCCAATGAACGACGCGAAACGTTAAGCGAGCTAAGCGTAACGGAAGTTTTTGACCGCCGCCTGGCGCTGGAAGAGCTCGAGGAGCCTCAGCGTGAGCGGTTGAATCAGCTGTTTAGCGCAACCTTACACACGCTTGCCGGGGAGAGTGAAGCATGAAAATTCTCAGCCTGCGCCTGAAGAACCTCAACTCCCTGAAGGGAGAATGGAAAGTCGATTTCACAGCAGAACCTTTTGCCAGCAACGGGTTGTTCGCCATTACCGGGCCAACGGGCGCGGGGAAAACCACCCTGCTGGACGCGATTTGCCTCGCCCTGTACCACGAAACACCGCGCCTGAATACCGTATCACAGTCGCAAAACGACCTGATGACCCGCGACACCGCGGAGTGTCTGGCCGAAGTTGAGTTTGAGGTGCGCGGCGAAGCCTACCGCGCATTCTGGAGCCAGAACCGGGCGCGCAATCAGCCCGAGGGCAACCTGCAGGTCCCGCGCGTAGAGCTAGCCCGCTGCGCTGACGGTAAAATCCTCGCCGATAAAGTCAAAGACAAGCTGGAGATGACAGCCGAGCTTACCGGGCTGGATTACGGGCGTTTTACCCGTTCGATGCTACTGTCTCAGGGCCAGTTTGCCGCCTTTCTTAATGCCAAACCGAAAGAGCGCGCCGAGCTTCTGGAGGAGTTAACTGGTACTGAGATCTACGGCCAAATCTCCGCCATGGTGTTTGAAAAGCACAAGTCAGCGCGTACGGAGCTGGAAAAACTGCAGGCCCAGGCCAGCGGCGTGGCGCTGTTAGCACCAGAGCAGGTGCAGTCCCTGACGGAAAGTTTGCAGGTACTTACTGACGAAGAAAAACAATACTTTACCAGCCAACAAACCCAGCAACAGCACCTCAACTGGCTTATTCGGCAAAATGAGCTTCAGACGGACATAAACCGCCATCAGCAGGCATTACAGGCAGCACTTCAGGCGCAAGAAGACGCGCAGCCGCAGCTGGCAGCGCTGAGCCTGGCGCAGCCGGCCAGAGCATTGCGCCCTCACTGGGAGCGAATCCAGGAACAAACGGCTACTATCGAGCGTACGCGCCAGAAGATTCAGGAAGTGAATACTCGCTTACAAAGCAGCTTAGCGCTGCGCGGGCGTATCCGTCAGCAAGCGCACACGCAATCGACCGCGATACTCGCCGAACAACAGACGTTAACCGACTGGCTGAACGAACATGACCGCTTCCGCTTATGGAATAGCGAACTGGCAGGATGGAAAGCGCTTCTGGCGCAACAGTCCGACGCCAGCGCCCAGCTACGCCAGTGGCAGCAGCTGCGGGAGAACGACACACGTAAACTCGATGCCCTGCAGCTTCCCACGTTGACCCTTTCGCCACAGGAAGTGACAGAAGCGCTGGCGCAACATGTGCAGCTTCGTCCACTACGCCAGCGCCTCAGTAATCTGCACGGGCAAATCGCCCCGAAGCAAAAGCAGCTGGCACAGCTACGCGCTTCACTGGTGCAGCGCCAGCAAGAGCTGACCCAGCGCAACGCGGTACTTGCCGAAAAACGTCAGCGCTATAAAGATAAAAATCAGCAACTTGCCGATGTGAGACTCATTTGCGAGCAGGAAGCCCGCATCAAAGATCTGGAAAGCCATCGGGCGTTACTGGAATCCGGCAAACCTTGTCCGCTTTGTGGCTCTACCACACATCCGGCTATTGAGCGTTACCAGACGCTTGAGCTGAGCGTAAATCAGGCACGACGTGAGACGCTGGAAAAAGAGGTCAAAACGCTGGCCGATGAGGGTTCAACCCTGCGCGGGCAGCTTGAGGCGATAACGCAGCAACTTCAGCGCGATGAACACGAAGCACAGAGGCTTTCTCAGGAGGAGCAAGCACTTACTCAAGAGTGGTTGACCGTTACCGCCAGCCTCAACGTATCGCTACAACCGCAGGATGACATTGCCCCGTGGCTGGCCGCTCAGGAAGAGTACGAACAACAGCTTCACCAGTTAAGCTTGCGTCATACCCTGCAGGCGCAAATCGCCGCGCATACCGAACAGATTACTCAACTCCAACAGCATATTGACCAGCGCCAGGCGACGTTAACCTCAGAGCTGGATCGTCATGGTCTGGCCCTTCCGCCCGAGGATGAAGTCTCCTCATGGTTAAGCGAACGGGCGAACGAAGCGCAAATGTGGCAACAGCGCCAGAATGAACTGACCGAGATACAGGCCCGGATTGCCCAACTTGCGCCGCTGCTGGAAACGCTGCCTGAATCTGAGGCGCTTTCTGAAATCATTGAGGATCTGTCGCTGGAAAACTGGCGGCAGGTGCACGACGATTGCCTCTCTTTACAGGGACAGTGGCAAACCTTGCAGCAGCAGGAAGCACAGGACGTTCAGCGCGCTGCAGACATTCAGGCGCAGTTTGATGCCGCATTGCAGGCCAGCATCTTTGACAACCGTGACGCCTTTATTGCCGCCCTGCTGGATGAAGAGACCTTCAACCGTCTTGAGCTGTTGAAACAATCGCTGGAAAACCAGCAACAACAGGCACAAACGCTGCTTAATCAGGCCCAGCAGGCGCTGGTGACTCATCAACAGCAGCAACCAACCGGGGTGGATCTCACGCTCACGGCACAACATCTTCGCGACACGCTGGCGCAGCTCACCCAACTGCTGCGGGATAACACCACTCGTCAGGGAGAAATTCGCCAGCAGCTCAGGCAGGATGCTGAAAACCGCCAGCAGCAGCAGGCGCTGATGCAGGAGATTGAAAAAGTCGCGCAGCAGGTCGAAGACTGGGGCTATCTGAATGCGCTGATCGGCTCGAAAGAGGGAGATAAGTTCCGCAAATTTGCCCAGGGACTGACGCTGGATAACCTGGTCTGGCTTGCCAACAACCAGTTAACCCGTCTGCACGGTCGCTATTTGTTGCAGCGCAAAGCTAGCGAAGCGCTGGAGCTGGAAGTGGTCGATACCTGGCAAGCCGATGCGGTGCGTGACACGCGTACGCTCTCCGGAGGTGAGAGCTTCCTGGTGAGTCTGGCGCTGGCGCTGGCATTGTCCGATCTGGTCAGCCACAAAACGCGAATTGACTCCCTGTTCCTCGACGAAGGCTTCGGCACGCTGGACAGCGAAACGCTGGATACCGCTCTGGACGCACTGGATGCACTCAACGCTAGCGGTAAAACCATTGGCGTGATCAGCCACGTCGAAGCAATGAAAGAACGCATTCCGGTGCAGATTAAAGTGAAAAAAATCAACGGGCTGGGTTACAGTAAACTCGACAACACTTTCAGAGTGGAATGACGCTGATTTTTCGACGTGTTGATATTGCCGACAAGATCGGCAATATCATTCCCTGCATATCATTCTTACGCTTAAAAAATAACCGCTAGCGGTAAATCATATCAAAGGTCGCCGTGGCGTTGATTTCACCGGCCCGCAAGTTCTCATTTAAACGTATGACGTGAGCTTTAAACGGCAGAGCGACGCTCCCTTCTGCACCATTTTTTATCGTGGACAGGAGCTCGCCAAAATTCACTAACCGATCGTTATATAAAATTTGCACACCGACACCTTGCGCAGACGTCGGAGAATCAAGATCATTTAATGTCAGAATAGTGCTATCGCCTGCTGCCGTTGTACCAGAAAATAATACATTGACATTGGTATCCTGATCGCACGTCAAATCAATTTTAAAATCAACCGCATCACCAGTATCACCCGGGTTATTCAGACTGACAGTTTTAAAGTAACGTCCCAAATTAACAGAAATATTCTTACTATTAAGTACACAACTGGCACTGTTAACCACCACATCTGCATCGGTAAAGTTAATATGAAGTTGGGCGGCGGATTCATATATTCGGGAAGCACTAAATCGTGATAATTGCAAGGGAGTATCTGTAATAGGTTGCCCGGTTGAGATTAATCGCACCTCAAACATTGCCGATACATTTATGTATTCACACCCCTTACATGTTTTATTACCCTCGGCCTTTGCCGGAGAATAAAAAATACGGGCATCACTTGGTGAGTAGCTTTTGCCACTATCAACAGACAACCACCAAATTTTAATCCCAATGCCTGGGTTATTCGTCTGATAAACATATTCTTCAACACCATTTACCAGCGTCAATGATGAGTCATCATATCCACGATAGATTGGGTGCACCCCATTACAAAATATATCCGATTGATTTGGAGCACTAAGATAACCGCTATCCCATAGGACAGTTCCTGCAGGGACATCGCGCTGAGCGTTAATAGTCGGAACGGTGACCGTATAGGTTGCAGCTGTCGTATCATTTTTATAATAACATGAAGCATAACTTACCACTGACCAGTTTAGTACAAAAAATACAATCACATACCTAATGAAGGATATCATTATCACTTTCACCTTTATTTACACTCTGCCGCTAATATAGCAACGGTTTTGTTGGTAAGTTCATCGGCAGGAATAGCAATCTGCGCGGTACACTGCTGTGTTGCTTTCTCACCCCACTTCACCATAACGCGATCGCCTGCCGATACACCGGTTAAATAAACCTGTCCATTATCACCCACGATACTGGCATAATTTTTTTCGTTTTCCCCTGCCAATGCCGCAAGCGCGCCGAAAGGAACGTTATTTCCATTATGTTGTAGCGTTAACAAAACACGTATACCGGTGCGTGCAGAAAATGTTGCCAGTGTGACCGCACCACGCGAAGGAATCACCTGTTTGACGGGCTCCTCAATATCAACCTGCGGGTTACTTGCCGTATTCAATATAATGTTATTCGTTCGATAGGGTGAGGCATATGGAATAACAGCGTAGCCATAGGAATCAGTATATACGCCGGTACTGTTTTCTACTTTAATATCAGGCCCATCGTCGGCATCGACTAAGGTCACCGTTTCAGGTAGCGACTGTGCTAAAGTAAACCCGCCAGCATGGCCGATAATCCCACCTTGTAACTTATAATTCACTTGCCGGCTGTTGTTGTCATAATTGTACCCACCAGAAACAGAGCCAAATGAGCCTTGCCAGGTGGCATTCATACTTCCATTCTCCCCCATTCCATTATTCCCCCAAGACTGCTGGAGATTATAATTGAGGTTATCATCCTGCAATGCAGTACCACTGATCCCAATCAGATGTTGCTGACTACGATGACGGTTATCTGTATAAGTATAATTCGCCCAGGCACTGGGTAACCATTTATCTAAGGGAATACTGACAGTAAATGAAACCTGCTCATCACGATGTGAGGTTGGCGTTTGCGTCAACGAATAGTTGAGCATAAATCGGATCCGTTCCCAGTTCTGGTTATAACCGACAGAAACCGTGCGCTCATAACCCGCCAGCCCCCAGTAATCTTGCTGATAACCGGAGAGATAGAAAGAACCTAGCTCATTCAGGCTCTGGCTGATATTTACCTGAAAGCGGCTACGACGGTTATTGGTATTGCGATAAGCATAAAAACTGTCGTCATCAATATCGTTAGTTCGGTTATTTAACGTTTCCGTAAACGTATAAAAATTACGGGTAGAGTATCGATAACTCGCAAGCGTAAGATTGGTGTTGGTCGTATCAATATTCTTCGCATACTGGGCACGATAAGACATCCCCTGCCAGACGTTATCAGCCACTTCGCTTCTGGCCGTTGTGGCATCAAACGATAACGCGCCAAAATCATGAAGATCAATACCAAAACCTAATGCCGCGGAACGATAAAAATCACTGCCCAACACGCCGCTATACACGGTAAAACCATAAGGCAACCCATAGATAAGTTGCGCTTCGACCAGATTAGGATCCTCTGATGTATCATTATTTTGGTAATGCCCGGCGGCAACGCTATATTGCAATGCCCCCTGTCGCTGCATGATAGGTAAAGAAGACGACGTCTGAACGAAGCTACGCTCGCTCCCATCAGCCTCCGTGATTGTTATATCAAAATCACTGCCGGAAGATACCTGCGGTACATCCGTAATTTCAAACGCCCCTGCGCTGACATAGGTTTGATAGAGAGTGTAGCCATTTTGCTTAATGGTCACCTTAGCATCGCTTTTCGCAATCCCCCGGATCACCGGCGCAAACCCTTGTTGGCTATAGGGCAGCATAGCGGTATCTGTTTGCAGACGAATACCACGAATCGGAAGGCTGTCAAAAATATCTCCCGCAGTAGAGCTATCGCCGAGCGTCAGTTGGCTACGCAGGCGCTTTATATCCCGCTGAATATACGTCGAAATGTTTTCCCAACCGTCTCCGCTTTGGTAATTTCCATTGTTTCGTATGCGCCACGGCCCTACATTCAGTCCACTGTTTAAACTCAGGTAATTTTGTGTCGACGAGCCCTGGGAGCTGTAGTGTGTTTTAGAGCCGCTATAGTAATAACCCAACAGTGCAGCAGGTATCCCATCATCCCAATTATCAGGGTCGATATACCCCTGCACTTCCTGATTAACAGCAACTTGCGGAACACGAATATCCAGCCGTTGTTGCTGAGTGGAGAAAGTCCAGGAAGCCTCTTCAATGTAACGTCCGATATCATCAACCGTGGCGTCATCAGACATCGTTTTCATCAATGGCATTTTGCTGACATTGACGCCATAGGCGGCCAGTTCTGATTTTTTTAACACGGGAATGAGTGCGGTATGGGCTTCATTAAGCACATACGTCACATTCTTTTTTTCAACAAAATGATTATTAAAATAAACAGAACTGAGGTAGACGCCTGGTGCAAGTGCATTATCGTCTAAAAAAGTACGGATCGCCTCTGCGCTGTCTATTGGGGAATCAAAACGTAGCGCATCAATATTAAACTCATCATCAGCAACTTGTGATTCAGCGATACAAAACGGACTACACAACATCAACGCGGTGGCAATAGCTGATAATTTCAATGAGAGAATTTCATGATTATTATTGATAGGCCGCATATTGTGGATATCCTTATCCGCCAAATTTAAAGTGACTTTTCCTGTTCGGAAGTGGCATTGCCGTAGTCGTCGATTGCACTCCATCGAACAGACTTAGCGTTCCCACCCGGTAGGGAATAGATCATTTTTGAATAGGGTGAAATCATCATAGACACAGCAGAAAGCGTATCTTTCGGCGGCTTTACCTCTTTGCCGTCAACGGTCATATTATGCAAAGAAATATAGTATGCCGTCGGGTTATCCACAGCCAAACGTCCACCTGAAACAGAAAATATCAGGCTTTTGTATGCTTCTTGCGCGTCGTTTTTATTTAATCCTTTTGGTCGCCATATCAGCTTAATACGGCTGCGGGTAGCCAATTGTAGCTTACTTTGTTGTAATAACACTTTAGGCGTCGCTTCGATAGACTTGATATTAGCCCAAAAAATTTGTTCACGATCTTTTTTCAGGATGTCATTTTTATCGACTGAGATAAAATGTAGGATATTCGTCTGTCCGCCAATAAGTTTAAATAACGGAGGAGTAATAATAAGAGGAGGCTTACTTTTATCATTCTTATCGAAGTTATCAACCCATGCCTGAACAAGCTGATTACCATTACCCGTGTTTTTTACCGTTGCCTGAACTTCATCCACATCTCCAGGATAAATAATACGCGTATTGCTAATTTGCACCCCCGCCGAAGCAGCGTTTTGAAAAAGAATGAATATTGCTGAAAACAGCAAACCAGAAATGTTGAGATTCATCATTCATCCCTTATGGCTAAATCTCGAAAAGAATTACAGGACATACCCTGATTATCCTATGGCATATCCTGTCTGAACTTACGTCACTCCCACTCTACATCCCTTATGGATAGTAAATGGTATAGGTTGTGGTTGCGGCAAACTCGCCGCCTTTGATACTCGCCGGATCAACGGTTGCCACAACTTTTGATGTGAAGTTAAACGTCAGGTCATTTTCTTCGCTTGCCCCGGTCGTTTGAGCAAAAGCAGAGTTCGCTTCGTCGTTAAAAACGACTTTATCATTGCTGGCATCAGCGCCATAAACCACAATGCCAACACCGGTATCAACGCCGCCAGTAAGCGCTTTCAGCTGCGTATTTTCCGTTGCGGTATCACCTGCAAAGGTCAGGTTTACCACAGTATTTTCCGGGCACTTAGTCAGTTTAATTGCAAACGGCTGAACCTGAGACGCTTCTTCGCCAATACCAGCAAAGGCGTTCGTCCCCAGCGGGGTAAAGGGTACCTGAACATCTTCGCTGTCTGTATCAACCTGGCAAGGCGGGTTAATAATGGTACCAGTAAAAGTGACGGTGCCCTGGTCATCAGTTAAGTCTGCCGCATGCGCAACATTGATAGCTGCAACAAGCAACAAAGAGGCAGAAAGGAGTACTTTCTTTTTCATATGAAATTTCCCTATAATAAATTTTATTATCTTTCGAATGCTGCCTCTGAAATTCCCGCCAAAGACTTTTGCATATAAAAATCCCAAACAGTCCTCAGAAGAGGTCCGAAAGATAGAATCTTATGCGTTCTAACCCAATGGATATTGTGGTCGGCATATATAATATAATATGATTTTTATTTCATCAATAGCACAAAGACAAAAAACAATACCATTATAAAACAATAAGTTAAAATAAATTAATCACACAAAGAAAAACAATATTTAAATAATTTATAGCTATGCGTTTTATATATAAAAAATAAATCACTATCGATTCATATTCGTTATGAATACAACAACCCATTCCCAACCAGAAACCGCCCATCAATAAAACATTATTTTAGTGTATTTTATATATTGAAAAGACTACAATTCCGAGTCCGTATGTTATCGGCATCTAACATGCAAATAATTGCTTTCAAGAATAATTGCAATCGTTCGTTCAGACTTCACAAATATGATAGCATTAGCCCTACTTAGCTGTTGTTGCTGTGTATGACAGGTGGTATGAAAAAAGTCATTTTCTCTTTAGCCCTGGGGACGTTTGGGCTGGGCATGGCCGAGTTTGGCATCATGGGTGTACTCACCGAATTGGCGCGGGACGTGGGAATCTCCATTCCTGCCGCTGGCCATATGATTTCGTTTTACGCCTTTGGCGTGGTGCTTGGCGCGCCCATTATTGCACTCTTTTCCAGCCGCTTTTCGCTCAAGCATATTCTGCTATTTCTGGTCACGCTGTGTGTGATTGGCAACGCCATTTTCACCCTCTCCTCCTCGTATTTTATGCTGGCGGTGGGTAGGCTGGTTTCAGGCTTCCCGCACGGCGCATTTTTTGGCGTTGGCGCAATTATCCTGTCGAAGCTCGCCCGCCCGGGAAAAGTCACCGCCGCTGTCGCGGGCATGATTTCGGGTATGACCGTTGCCAATCTGGTTGGCATTCCCGTCGGCACCTGGCTGAGTCAGGAATTTAGCTGGCGCTATACGTTCCTGCTGATTGCCGTCTTTAATATCGCCGTGATGGTCTCGGTCGCTTTTTGGGTGCCCAACATCAGCGATGAAGCAAAAGGAAACCTGCGCGAACAATTTCACTTTTTGAAAAGCCCCGCCCCGTGGCTCATTTTCTCCGCCACCATGTTTGGTAACGCCGGGGTTTTCGCCTGGTTCAGCTATGTCAAACCATACATGATGTTCATCTCCGGCTTTTCCGAAGCGCTGATGACCTTCATCATGATGCTGGTAGGATTAGGAATGGTGTTGGGAAATCTGCTGAGCGGTCGGCTGTCTGGTCGCTATACGCCGCTGCGCATTGCGGTGATAACCGACTTCGTGATTGTGCTGGCTCTGCTGTTGCTCTTTGCCTTTGGCGGGATCAAAGCCGCGTCGCTGACCTTCGCCTTTATTTGCTGCGCGGGCCTGTTTGCCCTGTCGGCACCGCTGCAAATTTTGCTGCTGCAAAATGCTAAAGGAGGGGAGCTGCTGGGTGCGGCTGGCGGGCAAATTGCCTTTAATCTCGGCAGCGCGATTGGCGCTTACTGCGGTGGCATGATGCTGACGCTGGGCTTTGCCTACAACTACGTGACGCTGCCGGCGGCACTGCTGTCGTTTTCTGCGATGTCGTCACTGCTGCTGTACGGTCGCCTGAAGCGCGCAGTACCCCAGATGACACACGCTGCCGGATAGCATCTGCGCTACCCGGCTACGCGAACCTTACTCCTGCGGCCACAGCCAGGCCGCACCGCGTACACCGCTGGAATCCCCGTGTAGCGCCTTGCGTAGAGGCGTTTCGCATTCGCCGCCAAAGACAAACTGCTTAATCAACGTCGGAACGTTTTGATACAGTCGGTCGACATTGCTCATTCCGCCCCCCAGCACAATGACGTCCGGATCGAGAATATTCACCACATGTGCCAGTGATTTCGCCAGACGACGCTCATAGCGGCTCAACGCCTGCTCCGCAAGAGCATCCTGCGCAGTAACAAGGCTGATAATTTCATTGCCTTTGAGCTGCTTACCGCTCAGACGCTGGTAGTCGGTGGCAAAGCCGGTCCCGGAAATGAAGGTTTCAATGCAGCCTTGTTTACCGCAATAACAGGGGACTTCCTGTCGGAAACACAGCTCATCTTCGTCCATCCATGGCAGCGGATTATGCCCCCACTCGCCCGCGGTACCGTTACCGCCCGTGTGCGCCCGACCATTCAGTGCCACGCCTGCGCCACATCCAGTGCCGATAATCACCGCAAACACGGTTTGCGCCCCGGCCGCCGCACCATCCACCGCTTCTGAAACCGCCAGACAGTTGGCATCATTTGCCAACCGCACTTCACGATTCAGACGCGAACTCAGGTCTTTGTCAAAAGGTTGTCCGTTAAGCCAGGTCGAGTTGGCATTCTTTACCACCCCGGTGTAGGGCGAGATTGAACCTGGAATGCCCATTCCCACGGTTCCCGTCTGCCCGGTGGCGTTTTCCGCCATCTCCACCAGCGTGGCGATGGTTTCTATCGTTTGCCGATAATCATCACGCGGCGTGGGCAGGCGATGGCGAAAAAGCTGTTCGCCCGCATCGCCAAGCGCAATAACTTCCGTTTTCGTTCCGCCCAAATCGATACCTATACGCACTGTTTGCTCCTCTTCCCGATTAACAATGCAAGCATAGCGACAATTCGCTATCATGCCCGCTGGATTTAACGACAAGGCCGTGGAAATTATCATGCTGTGGTTCAAAAATTTAATGGTTTACCGTCTTAGCCGCGATGTTTCTTTGCGAGCCGAAGAAATGGAAAAACAGCTGGCATCAATGACGTTCACCCCTTGCGGTAGCCAGGATATGGCAAAAATGGGCTGGGTTCCGCCGATGGGATCGCACAGCAATGCATTAACGCATACCGCCAATGGCCAAATTATTATCTGCGCCCGCAAAGAAGAAAAAATTCTGCCGTCGCCGGTTATCAAACAGGCGCTGGAAGCCAAAATATTCAAACTGGAAGCTGAGCAAGGTCGCAAACTTAAGAAGACCGAAAAAGACTCGCTGAAAGATGAAGTTCTGCACTCATTGCTGCCGCGCGCCTTTAGCCGCTTCAGCCAGACAATGATGTGGATCGATACCGTCAACGATCTGATCATGGTTGATTGTGCGAGCGCGAAAAAAGCCGAAGATACGCTGGCGCTGCTGCGTAAGAGTCTCGGTTCGCTGCCGGTCGTTCCGCTGACGATGGAAAACCCTATTGAGCTGACGCTGACCGAATGGGTTCGCTCCGGCACCACGGCGCAGGGCTTCCAACTGCTGGATGAAGCTGAACTGAAAGCGATCCTTGAAGACGGCGGTGTGATCCGCGCGAAAAAGCAGGATCTGGTCTGCGACGAAATCGCCGTGCATATCGAAGCGGGCAAACTGGTCACTAAGCTGGCCCTCGACTGGCAGCAGCGCATTCAGTTCGTTATGTGTGACGACGGCTCCATTAAGCGCCTGAAGTTCAGCGACGAGCTGCGCGATCAAAACGAAGATATCGACCGCGAAGATTATGCTCAGCGTTTTGATGCCGATTTCATCCTGATGACAGGTGAACTGGCGGCGCTGATTAAAAGTCTGGTGGAAGGATTAGGCGGCGAAGCGCAACGTTAAGCTGTGTTTAGCGAATGGCGACTCAATATCGCCATTCGTCATTTTTACGCTTACAGGTAACGGCAAAGATAGGATGTTGGCTCTGCTACCTGCAGATGAAACTCGCTGTTGCCCGGTACGTTAAACACGTCTCCTGCGGCATACACTTTCCACTCGGTTTCCCCTGGCAGCAGCACGTTCAGTGCGCCACTAACTACCGTCATCTCTTCAGGCGCCGCAGTACCAAAGGTATATTCACCTTCAGCCATCACGCCTACACTGGCGCGGCCAGTACTGCTGCTGGTAAAACCGATCGATTTTACTTTGCCGGAAAAGTATTCATTACTTTGAAGCATACAACTGGCCCTATCTCGTGATTAAGTTAATACCCAATATAGGGGGCTGACGTTCCACCTGTCACGCAAAATTACGCCAGCAATTCCGAAGCCAGTCGGGCAATCAACACATTGGACAGCAGAACCGGGACATCCAGCGACTTTTGCAGTAAATCACGATGACGTTGATGAAACCCCAGGCAGTCCAGCATAAGAACATCAGCACCTTGCTCAAGGAGATATTTCCCGGCATCAATCAGCTGTTGTTCAGAACCTTCTACTGGATTCGCCACGGCGTACACTGGCGGAGTTTGTAACACCTGCCACTTTTGTGTCTGGGCTTTGAGCAATTCAGCAACAGGTACAATGACCCCAACCTGATGCCCTTCGACAATCGAAGCCACTAACGGGGGAATAATGCGTATAGGTTCCAACAAGATACTATTGCGGGCGGTCAGACGGGTGATTGAGGCGGTACTCATCAGCAGGATCACATCAAATCCCTGATTATCGAGAACCTCCACAATGCTTTGCAGCGAGCGTTCCACTTTCTGACGTGAGACATGAGCAAGTTGGTGGTCGCTAAGCAGCGTTAATAACAGCTCGTCACCGGGTGAAGCCCCGTACTCGGCCATCACATCTTCTCGCTGCATCTGCCCCAGCAGACTGTGGTGAGTAATGTGCTGTTCATCAATATATTCCGTCAGGAGCGGTAACATCTCACACATCGGCACAACGCCAATCGTGAGGATAGCCAACGACGTACTCATTTGTTGCTCCACCGTCTTCTTACTTTGCTGTGAAATCCCGGATAAGTGCCGGGCGCTGACCTGTGCTACAAATGCTCAAAAGCGTAGCAGTAGATCGGCGGTGTATTGTGTAAAGATTCCAGATCATTCCAGTACTGGATTGTTATTGTTTAATTTTCAATTTTTACTGTATACGGCGAAATTTAAAATAATGTGATGCACGCCCGGACTGGCACTTTTAAGACTCGTGCCAGAGCGGTCTTCATATCAGGTTTTATCGGGGTCTTCGTAGCGTTTTTTAGCATCCATCGCTTCCTGAGCTGAAGGATGCTCACTGATCAACGAATTCGGTTTAGGGTGGTCGGCACGAAGTTGATACCAGGTTACCGTCTGGCCTGGCGTCCCTTTTTCAACCGTAACAATGGTCGCTTGACGTGGGTAAGGTGGTTGTGTCGGCATAGTTCTTCCTTTTCACTGGATGAACATTAAGTATAGACACCGCCCTGCAACCGTGGCGCTGCCTGCGCCAGTATCCCAAGAATGTCTTCCACTACCTGCGAAGGCGGATTGGTGGCATCAACGATATAGTGCGCAGCCTCACGATACAGAACATCACGCTGGGCGAGCACTTCCTGAACCTCTTCGGTCAACGGTTTGCCGGTTAGAGTCGGTCGTAATCCTTCTTCAGGCGTGGCCTCCAGACGATCAACCAGTACCGATACCGGTGCGCTTAGATAGATAACCACGCCGTGGCTGCGCATGTAATGACGATTAAATTCGGTAAGAATGATACCGCCGCCGGTCGCAACAACCGTGGCAGGAGCGGTGACAGCCTGCAGAGCGGCCGTTTCCTGGGCACGAAACCCTTCCCATCCTTCTCTTTCGACGATTTCTGCCACGGTCATTTGCACGTGCGATTGCAACCAGCGATCGGTATCAACGAACTGGAAATCAATAGCCTTTGCCAGCGCCATACCGGTTGTCGTCTTACCACACCCCCGGGGGCCAACAAGAAAAAGAGGTTGCGTCATCACAGAATTTCCCCAGAGAGCCGCCAACAAGCGGGATCTGATGCGGTTAAAAATATAATCATATCATCAAACTAGTACATCGCCAAAAATGTAAAGAAAGAATTACAGAAAGAATGACGAGATGAGTTAACCCCTACTATAACAAGAATTCACAATGAATAAAGTGTAAATAATAAATTACACACTCTATTTTCTACGCTGAACTTCCAGCCACCACTTATCCAGTTCAGCCGCAAAATGCTGTCTGTCGCGGGGCGAAAGGCTGTCCGGCCCCCCGGTCTGGATACCGCTGGCACGCAGTGTATCCATAAAATCACGCATCATCAGACGCTCACGGATCGTCGCTTCGGTATAACGTTCGCCGCGCGGGTTAAGCGCCGCCGCACCTTTTTCAATCACTTCAGCCGCCAGCGGAATATCTGCCGTTATCACTAAATCACCGGCGCTGCACTGACGCACAATCTCGTTATCAGCCACGTCAAAGCCCGCAGGCACACGTAATGTGCTGATGAAACGCGAAGGCGGGACGCGCAGGCTTTGGTTGGCCACCAAAACAAGCGGCATTTGCATGCGCTCAGAGGCGCGGTACAAAATGTCTTTAATCACATTCGGACACGCATCGGCATCCACCCATATTGTCATAACTTCTCCCCACTGGTGTGCTGTCGCACATTGTCGCGTGCTTTTACTTTCAGGCAAAGTGCTGTTTCTCCTTCTGAACATATTCATTCCGCGCTAAGCTTAGCTTTCCCAGATTTACCCTAAATAATTCGGGTTGCAGGCAGGCGGCAAGAGAATGAGTCCGGATGAGCTTACTCTGGTAAGTGATTCGGGTGAGCGAACGCAGCCAACGCACATGCAACTTGAAGTATGACGGGTATAAAACAATGAATATCATCCATAGGGAGTGACAAGATGGACAAGAAAATTGGTTTTATCGGCTGCGGTAATATGGGCAAAGCCATTCTTGGCGGCATGATCGCCAGCGGTCAGGTTCTCCCCGGACAAATCTGGGTCTACACCCCTTCCCCCGATAAGGTCGCCGCGCTGCACGACCAGTACGGCATTAATGCGGCGCAGTCTGCACAAGAAGTCGCGCAGATCGCTGATATTGTTTTTGGGGCCGTAAAACCAGGCATCATGATTAAGGTGCTGAGCGAAATTACCTCCAGCCTGAACAAAGATTCCCTTGTCGTCTCGATTGCCGCCGGTGTTACCCTCGATCAACTTGCCCGCGCGCTGGGTCATGACCGTAAAATCATTCGCGCGATGCCAAACACGCCATCGCTGGTGAACGCCGGAATGACCTCCGTCACGCCAAACGCCTTAGTCACGCCGGAAGATACGGCCGACGTGCTCAATATCTTCCGCTGCTTTGGCGAAGCTGAAGTCATTGCGGAGGCAATGATTCATCCGGTCGTTGGCGTCAGCGGTTCAGCACCGGCCTATGTATTTATGTTTATCGAAGCGATGGCAGATGCCGCCGTTCAGGGGGGGATGCCCCGCGCACAGGCTTATAAATTTGCAGCACAAGCGGTAATGGGTTCGGCGAAGATGGTTCTGGAAACGGGTAAACATCCTGGCGAATTGAAGGATATGGTGTGCTCGCCGGGTGGAACCACCATTGAGGCGGTACGCGTCCTGGAAGAACGCGGTTTCCGTTCATCGGTGATTGAAGCGATGATTAAGTGCATGGAGCAGTCGGAAAAACTCAGCCGCTCCTGAGTTAACACCGCCGGACGTCAGGCCGCCGCTTCAGTGCGGTTACGTCCGGAATTCTTTGCTTTGTAGAGAGCCATATCTGCTGATTTTAACCATTCTCGATAGTGTTCAGTTTCAGACGTCAGCGGCGCAACGCCCACGCTAATGCGCAGGTCAACCTGCGGCGCGCAAGATAAACGCAGTTGGGTAAGCCGTTCGTGAACACGAGACATCGCTGCAATCGCGCTGCTCGCTGACGTGCCACACATGATTACCGCAAACTCATCACCGCCAAAGCGACCAATCACATCGCTACCGCGTAAGGTCATCTGTAACTGGCGGGTCAGTGCAACAATGGCCTGATCCCCGACGTCATGGCCCCAGGTATCATTGATACTCTTAAAATGGTCGATATCGATGATAAGGAGCGTGGCATCACGCTGATGGCGGCGGCAATTATCAAATTCATTCCGCAGCAACAGTTCCCAATGACGTCGGTTATAAACCCCGGTCATCCCATCTCGCGTACTCATAACCTGTAAGCGACGTTTATGTTCTGCCAGCCTGATGAGCGTCTGGTAACTCACCCAGGCAAACAGCAACGGGTAAACCACTAACACCGGCAGCGACAGCAGCACACTCAGTTGCGTACTGCTAAAAGCCACGGGAATATCCGTTAACTGTAACGTCACCAGGCAGGAAACCACCATCAACACGGCGCCTGCGATGAAGACACGCATACCCCCTGCGCCCATCAGGTTGATACAGATAATCATCAACAGCGCCGTGGATGGCAGCAAGTTTATCCCCATAATCCCCATCCACATCCCGGCGAGAATGGCATCGGCTTTTAAGTTGGTATATTCGCTATGCAGTGGATCGATAGCTTTACTTGCCAATTGCCATGCCAGATGCGGCCAGACAAACGCCCATCCCACCAGCAAAAGCCACCAGCCTCCGGTTATTGGCTGAGAAACTAATACCGACGCGATAGGGAAAAACATTCCCCCCAGTCCCACCGCTCGTGGCAGCCTGATTCGTCGGGCAAATCGCAGACCGGAACGTTGGTGATCATTTTGATGAAGCAATATAAATGCTTCATTCGGGACGACCTTCTTTTGATAAAAGTTTTCATCATTCATCGTATTTGGGAATATTCTGAAACAAATTTCCCAAATTATAGGAAGGGGTCTGGTGGCGGAAGTATGATATTTCGGGTGAGCGATTTTACCTGCTCACCCGGAAGTGCTAAGCAGATTTTTTCAGGCAAGCGCTCATAAACTTATTACGATCATCGCCTTTCAGAGACTGCTCCGTCGCCTTGACGTTGCATTCACGCATTTTCTGCTGCTGCGGCGTCAGGCTCTTTTCCTCAGGCGCAGATTTACTGTTTTTCAGGCAATCACTCATATAGGTCTTACGCGCATCCCCTTTTAAGGTCTGCGCCGTGGCCTGCTGATTACAGGTGGTCATACGCTGTTGTTGCGGGGTTAACGTCTTCTCGGCAGCACCGACTGTAGTTAAAAAAATAAGGCCAAAGAGTAACGTCATTAATAATGTAATTTTCATAGCACCATCCTTTTCTGAACGACGACACACAGGTAAGTTTGGCTGCTAACGATAAAAATACCACCCGACGGCAAAAGTATTGCCGTCGGGTGTCAGCTTATTTCAGTCCTAACGCCGCTTTCATGGTGTAAAACAGATCGGTTTGATCGGTCAGGCCAACCACATTCGCCGCATGAGGGCCATAGGCTGCAATACGCAGTTGGCTGCCGGTGTGCTCCTGGGACTCTTCTTCAGAGTTGCCATAGCTAATGACCATCACCGCGCCATCTTTAGTGTTCAGCGCCTGCGTTAAACCGGGTGCTTTAGTATCCGGTGCGACAATCTGGCTGGCATGCGCGTGGTCAGCGGTTACCACAACCAGGGTGTTGCCATCTTTCTTCGCAAAGGCAAGTGCACGCTGCACCGCTTCATCCAGATCGACCGTTTCACCAATTTGTCCACACGGGTTAGCGGCGTGATCTTGTTTATCGATCGACGCGCCTTCTACTTGCAGGAAGAAACCTTTCTCATTTTTGCTTAACAGCTCAATCGCTTTATCCGTCATCTGCGCCAGCGTTGGCACGCTGTCGTTACGTTTTGGATTTGGCGTACAGGTCACTACCGGCTTATCCAGGTTGCCGTGATAAGACGCTTTCGGCCCTTCCCAACGCACTGGCATATTACCGTCTGAGAACAGACCCAACAGCGGTTTATCCTGATTCGCTTCGCTAACAGCCGCCAGCGTCGCGGCATCACTCACCTTCTGGTAACCACGGGCCTGGGCTTGTTCCCGCAGAGTTTTACCCTGCCACTCACCTGCCGTAGCGGTTTCAGTAAAAGTCTTTGCCCCGCCGCCTAACGTAACATCCGCACGAGCATTCAATAATTGTTCGGTAATTGACCCTTTACCGCCTTTTTCCAGCGCGTTCGTCGGGCATTTTTCAGCCGTCACGCTCGGACCATAGCATTTACGCGAAGTGACATGGGCAACCAGTGCGGCCGGCGTGGCATCCTGCAATTCAGCCGTGGAAACGTTGCCTGTCGCCAGACCTGCCGCTTTGGCCATTTCCAGAATCGTGGTGTGATCTTTTTCATGAATATCCACACCCAGCGCCCCGTTATAGGTCTTCACGCCGGTTGTCCATGCTGTCGCAGATGCTGCTGAATCTGTCACATAATCGGGCTTGCCCGTTTTCTTATCCAACGCATAATGTGTGTATTGTCCGGTCAACGGTAAAGCATCAATACCTTTAAAAAAGCCGCCCGCGCCTTCAGCATAATTTCGCGCTGCCGTTATTTCGGAGTCGCCCATCCCATCGCCAATCAGTAAAATTATATTTTTGGCCGGTTTATCGTTCAGGGATTCGCGCAGAGCTGCCGTTTGATCGGCAGACAATCGGCGAGCGCCACCCGGCGTGGTGATATCTCCCTGAGCAGCACGATTATCCATAACCACTACAGTAGATGTTTCTGCATTAATAACCGGGGTAAACAGCAAAGGTAACAGGGCAATAGCCAGAGCGCTTTGTTTCACTTTATATTTTCCATGTATAAATACGGTAAAATTAAAACAAAGCGACTATAAGTATTTGATGTGACACTTTTATGATAATTTGTGGTTACCCCACCACAGATGGATCACAACGCTTTTGGTACGCACTCGCCAGCATTATGTATGTTCGTCAGAAACGCGGGCATGCGGTTTCCGCCAGCCAGCGCCCCCTCAATTTGACGAATAAATATTTGCCGATCGTTCCACGCCATATTGCTCAGCATTTCGATGATTACCCGCTCTAACGTTTCGACCTGTGCCGCCAGATCTTGCGATTCTTCTTCTTTTTGCGCGAGCTTAAGTAACAACTCAGTGACGAGGTTTTTCATTTGCCTATTCCCTTAACAAAATATGGGCCACGTTATCATTAAGGCTCACGACTGCCTAGAGGATGAAAGTTGTATTTTTATAAGGAATAAAAAGATTTGAGAAAACAATCACAACACAAAATAAGGGTAAATGCGTCTGGATGCAGAATGATTCAATATAAAAAGGTAAGAAAAGTAATAATCACACAAATATATAATACACACTTATGAATTAACAACGCTGACAGGCAGCGTTGTTAATCAGGAACTCAACGAACCTCGCGCCGACGTCGCAACGCGATAGCCAGTTGCCAGATATTGATAAGCACAATGCTTGCTGTAGCAATGAACACCCAACGGAACCCCGCCATTGCCGAAACCGTTGCACCCATCAATGGCCCGGCGACGTTGCCAAGGTACATAAATGACTGGTTATAGCCAAAGATGCGCCCGGTTATCTGGTCGCTGGAGTATTTCACCAACAGCGTCTGCACCGCCGGCAACATCGCACCATCAGCAAAGCCGAGCAGAAAACGTAGAATTCCCAACTGCAACGGCGTGGTAACCCACGACATGGCAAAAAACAGCACCACCGCGAAGATTAACGTCGCCATTAAAATCCGCTCAGTACCAATACGGTCGCCTAATTTACCAAGTCGGGGCGCGGAAATCAGAGCAGAAATGCCCGGTACTGAGGCTATCAACCCACTGAGAAAAGCAATATTCGAACTGTCCGGGACCATTGATTTAATAAACAGCGCCAGAATAGGCCCAATTGAGCCGTTACACAGTTGAATCACCATGGTGGTAAAAAACAGGCTGATCACCAACGCTGGATGCGAAAGCGAGGCAAACACGGCCTTCCCACTCAGACGTTCGCTTTTTTTAATCGTCGGGCGAACGCCCTCTTTGATCAAGAACAGTGTGACCAGAAAACTCACCACCAGCAAGGCGGCGGTAATACAGAATACCGCTCGTAAGCCAACATGATCGGCGATAAAGCCTCCCATCAGCGGTCCGCCAATGACGCCGCTAATTTGCGCCGTAGAGAGCGTACTCAGCGCCCAGCCGCTGCGCTCGCGTGGAACCTGTGACGCAACCAGCGCCATCGCATTAGGAATATAGCCGGAGGTTAACCCCATCACCCCGCGCAGCAGAAAAAGCTGCCAGACGTTAGTGGCAAATGCCTGTAGCAAAATCGCAATGGCCATCCCCAGTGAGGCCCGCAGCAGCATCAGCTTGCGTCCTTTACGGTCGGCCAGACTGCCCCACATCGGAGAAACAATGGCTGAAATCAGAAAGGTGACGCTGAACGTTAATCCGGACCACATTGATAGCGCTTCATGCGAGGTCACGCCCAGTTGGGAGATATAGAGTGGTAAAAAAGGCAAGATTTGGCTAATCGCCAGTCCGGTAAAAAAACACCCGAACCAAACGGAAATAAGGTTAACTCTCCAGGATTCCATAAGGACTCATAACGATAATTAGCTGAAAACTGCGAGCAGCTTAACAAATTACTTAGCCGAATAAGGGTCTACAGGTGCGATAAATCACAGTTTAGGATTTTATCTTCCCGCTCATCATATTTGTGATATAGCTCACATCAAACCCATAATATAAACAGGGGATTGTGCTTCCCGCGCGATCTGCGTGTATGTCCCCTTCTAATCCCCTGTCATTCGCCAAAACAATCTGCCAGAAGCCGAAGAAACCTGCGTTTTGTCGTGGTAATGTATGTGCTTTGCATTCATGGAATGGGTTTTTAAGATGGCAAAGTTGCGGGTAGGAATCGTATTTGGTGGTAAATCAGCGGAACATGAAGTGTCATTGCAATCGGCAAAAAATATTGTCGATGCCATCGACAAGACTCGCTTTGACGTTGTGCTGTTAGGTATTGATAAACAAGGGCAATGGCACGTCAGCGATGCCAGTAACTATCTGCTCAATTCAAACGATCCGGCGCATATTGCGTTGCGACCTTCTGAGACCAGCCTGGCGCAGGTACCGGGTAAACAAGAGCACCAGTTGATCGATGCACAAAACGGTCAACCGCTGCCGACGGTCGATGTTATTTTCCCGATCGTACACGGTACTTTGGGTGAAGATGGCTCTCTGCAGGGCATGCTGCGCGTGGCGAACCTGCCGTTTGTCGGTTCTGATGTGCTGGGTTCTGCTGCCTGTATGGATAAAGACGTGACCAAACGTCTGCTGCGTGATGCCGGGTTAAATATCGCGCCATTTATTACGCTCACTCGAGCGAATCGCAACAGCATCAGCTTTAGTGAAGTGGAATCCCGCCTGGGTCTGCCGCTGTTTGTAAAACCGGCCAACCAGGGATCGTCCGTTGGCGTCAGTAAAGTAACCAGCGAAGCCCAATACGATCAGGCCGTCGCGCTGGCATTTGAATTCGATCATAAAGTCGTTGTGGAGCAAGGGATCAAAGGCCGCGAGATCGAATGTGCGGTACTGGGCAACGATCATCCGCAGGCCAGTACCTGTGGTGAGATCGTGCTGAACAGCGATTTTTACGCTTACGACACTAAATACATTGACGATAACGGTGCCAAAGTTGTCGTTCCGGCAGCAATTGCGCCAGAGATTAACGATAAGATCCGCGAAATCGCCATTCAGGCCTACCAGACTCTGGGCTGTGCCGGCATGGCGCGCGTGGACGTCTTCTTAACTGCTGAAAACGACGTTGTGATCAATGAGATCAACACGCTGCCTGGCTTTACCAACATCAGTATGTATCCGAAGCTGTGGCAGGCGAGCGGTTTAGGCTATACCGATTTGATCACTCGCCTGATCGAACTGGCGCTGGAACGCCATGCTGCGGATAGCGCGCTGAAAACCAGTATGTAAACCCGTCAGGATGCCTTATAGAGCTATTGGGCATCCTTTGCTTCATCATCTTCAACGCGGCGACGGATGATTAATCCGGCCAGCCAAAAGCTAATCACCCAGGTCACCAGCCCCACCGCATAAGTTTGCCATCCCTGCGCTTCAAAACCTAATAACCCCACCACGCCATTCAGAATAAAGATAAGCCCAATAGCGAAGGCATAGTAGTGCCAGTCTCGGCGGATTTTTACAGGCAGGTTCATAACAGCTCCGGTGGAAATACAACACAGGGAGGCATCCTCGCACATTTCCCCGAGGGCGTCTGTGGCCTGTGCGGAATTTCTTAAATGTAACTCAGTTTAACTTAAGGTTACATAATTGTGACCGCCAACAAAAAACCGAAATCCAGGAATAATCTCTACCTGAAATTACCATCATTCTGATATTGACATTGCCGATCACCTGTCAGACTCACTCTCAGTTCCAGGCATTACGTCAAAAAAAGCAGGTTATTTCCGGAGGTCTTTATGGCTGATTTTACGCTCTCAAAATCCCTGTTTAAGGGCAAGCATCGGGATCCCTCCTCCCTGCCCGGCAACATTGCGTATGCCGTATTTGTGCTGTTTTGCTTCTGGGCGGGTGCACAGATTTTAAATCTGTTGGCCCACGCGCCCGGCATCTATGAAGAACTGATGCAGCTGCAAATGCAGGAGACAGGACGCCCGCGGGTTGAAATCGGTTTAGGCGTCGGTACCCTCTTTGGACTGATCCCCTTCCTGGCCGGAAGCCTGATTCTTGGCGTCATAGCGGCGGTCATGCGCTGGCGTCACCGTCATCATAAAGATGACTGATTCATACACTTCGCCCGACGATCGTCCACCCGTTTAGCAAACCACGCAGTAGTCAGATTACGCGTGATCTTCGGGCTTTCCAGTTGAATGCCCGGCAGCATTTCACGGGGTAACGTTTTCCCGGTCTTCGCTTCCGCCAGCTTATAAACCTTTTCGTACAATGCGGTTTTTTCAAAGGCCAGGCTGTCACCTTTTTGCAGTTGACGGCGGATCTCACTCTCGCTCATCCCTAGCTTCCCGGCCAGTTTACGTACCGCCAGCTCCGTTTTGCCCGGCTCACTGCTGCCATAGAGAATCAGATCCCCGTCCATCGCCAGCTTCACTCCGCTGGCTTTACTGACCGCATTCTGGAAAGCTGCATTGCGGCTCGCATACCATCCGGCATTAAAATCGGCGAAGCGGAAGATTGGCGCACTGTAATTCGCTGGGTAGTTGAGCAGATGATACGTACCGAACCACAACCCACCACGGCGGCTAAACACTTCCTGACGTACCGTCCCAGCCATTTTCCACGGATACCCGCTGGTGTGCTGCTCAGCAAACGCGATACTGACCTGCATTGGACCACCGGTATGTACCGGATTAAGCGATCCGAACAATGTCTGCCCCATCGGCACCATGTTGATGAAATCATCAAAGATGGCGCTAAGCTGTTTTTCCGTCTTCACCGTATCCAGACGCTCGCTGTAGCTTTTCCCCGTTGGCGAGTTAATCTTTAGCGCGGTATGCACGACAAACAGCGGGATATGCATGCGTTCTGCGCGACGGTCAATCTCTTTCCAGGCGATTTTGCTTAAACCAGGAACAGCCGGATCGGCCTGGAAGTTTGACTCCTGCTGCGCAACCGCCAGCACCGAACAGATATTTTCAACCGTTGGTGCCAGCTTCTGGCTTTCAAAGGTCTTTGCCAAATCCTGCGCCCATGCGTCCCGGTCTTTCACGCTGGCGGGCATTTTCTGGCGCACCACGCTCGCCACATCGACGGCTTTCTCCCCTTTTTTTAGCGGCTGCGCGGGTTGACTACTGCATCCCACCAGCACTAATGCTGCCAGACCGGACAAGGGGTAAAGACGGGAAACCGTCGACATAACATCTCCTTTTGTTAACTAAGAGTATGGGTAACTTCCTGAATTTCCTGACCATCAAGCTCGCGCTCAAAGCTGCGCAGACGCTTATAAATAGACATCAGTTCCACTAACGTTGTCCAGGAGTTAATCAAATACTGGAACGAGCCGCGCACCTGGCCAAATACGTTGGTGATTTGCGTCATCAGGCCGAGCGTAATCGTACCGGCAACAATTGACGGAAACAGCAGGAACAAACCGAAAACGTTATCAACCTGCAGGTAAAGAATACGGGCGATATTGAAGTACATATAGTGAAAATAGAGACGGAAGTAGTTTTGCCGTACCGCATGGAACAGTTCACGCACCGTCGGTGGCGTCGCACGGTTGCCATCATCTTCGCCATAGACCAATTCTTTACGATAGGCCGCTTCCACGCGCTGGTTTTTAAACTCCAGCCCGGGAAGTTTTATCCCGACCACGGCCAGTAAACCGGTTCCCATCAGCGACCAGACAATCGCGGCAATCACCAGGCCATAAGGCACATGTCCAACAATCGGCAGGTCAGGAACATGGGCAGAGAGTGTAACCAGTACAGGCAGGAAGGCAATCAGCGTCATAATTGCGTTGATAAAGCTGACGCCCATATCTTCCAGCGTAGAAGCAAAACGCATGGTGTCTTCCTGCACACGCTGCGCTGCGCCTTCGATGTGACGCAAATGCTGCCAGTGTGCCATATAGTGTTCGTTCATCGCGGTACGCCAGCGGAACACATAGTGGCTAACGAAGAAGTTGTTCATCACACCAATGACCACGGCTATCAGCGCAATGCCGAGAAAAACGCCCACTTCATGATAGAACTGCTCAATCTTCACCTTGTGTGGTGCGCTGAGCGCAGTTTGAATCAGGTCATAAAATGGCGCATACCAGGCGTTGACGGCGACGCCGACTTCAACCAGAAACCAGGTCACAAAAATAATCAGCGATGTGCCCAGAATAGACCAGTACTGCCAGCGATGTGGGCTGTAGAGAAACCAGAACAGCGCGAACACCCCGACACAAAGAATGTAGTACGCATAAAAAATCAGGTAATCCAACGACCAGAAACGCGCTGCGCTAATAGGTACGTCTCCCGACGCGCCGGTAATATGTGCAACCCAGGCTCCCCCACCTGCTTGCCAGAATACAACGGCGACGAGTGCCCAAATAAATGCCGAAATAAAGAACGGCCCCGGCTTTGGGAAAAAAGACTTAAACATAGTGCTCTCCTGCTAACTTCTTATCGTTATGACGACTGCTGTGCATTTGCCACCGTAGAGTGCGGAGGCCAGACGGCTTACGCCCAAAAACACAAGCTGAAACCGACAATTGTGACCAAAACCGAGGCACTTAGTTCGCACCTCGGTTATGAAGAATTGTTTCTGTGGTTTTCACACTCGACAACGTTCCAGTATGTGCAGATTATCACAGCGTGAGATCACAAAAGCGAACATCCGCAATCCAGGAAACTCCTGTGTTTACTCATCGTTACGTTTTTCCCACTATCATTGGTTGATAAGCGCTTTGCAATACGCCGATGAGTAGTATAAATACGCATACGCACGACATCCTTTTTCACTTTCTCTAACTCATGGACACCACCGTTGAAACGTAGTCTGCTTTTTTCTGCCGCGCTGTGTGCGGCGTCATTGACATCTGTCCAGGCGGCACAGCCTATAACCGATCCGGTCTTCGCCTCTGATATCGTTGATCGTTATGCCGACCATATATTTTACGGCAGTGGTGCTACGGGGATGGCGCTCGTGGTGATTGATGGTAATCAGCGTGTATTTCGCAGTTTTGGTGAAACACGCCCCGGCAATAATGTTCACCCGCAACTGGATTCCGTAATCCGCATTGCCTCAATTACCAAATTAATGACCAGCGAAATGCTGGTGAAATTACTCGATCAGGGCACGGTCAAACTCAACGATCCATTGAGTAAATATGCACCTCCTGGCGCACGCGTACCCACTTATCAAGGAACACCAATTACGCTGGTGAATCTGGCGACGCATACCAGCGCACTGCCGCGCGAACAGCCAGGCGGCGCGGCCAAGCGCCCGGTGTTTGTCTGGCCAACCCGCGAGCAGCGCTGGAGCTATCTCTCAACGGCAACGCTTAAAGCCGCGCCTGGATCGCAGGCTTCTTATTCCAACCTGGCGTTTGATCTGCTGGCCGATGCGCTGGGTACCGCGTCCGGTAAGCCTTATCCGCAGCTGTTTGAAGAAAAAATCACCCGTCCGCTGGGGATGAAAGACACCACCTTTACGCCGTCCCCCGATCAGTGTCGACGCCTGATGGTCGCGGAAAAAGGTGCCAGTCCTTGTAACAATACGCTGGCAGCGATGGGCAGCGGCGGCGTCTATTCAACGCCTGGCGATATGATGCGCTGGATGCAGCAGTATCTCTCTTCTGACTTTTATCATCGTAGCCAGCAGGCCGACCGGATGCAGACGCTGATTTACCAGCGTACGCAGTTAACTAAAGTGGTGGGAATGGACGTTCCAGGCAGAGCCGATGCGCTTGGTTTGGGCTGGGTCTACATGGCGCCGAAGAATGGCAGACCGGGAATTATTCAAAAAACCGGTGGCGGCGGTGGCTTCATTACCTATATGGCGATGATCCCACAGCAAAACGTTGGGGCATTTGTCGTAGTGACGCGCTCTCCGCTGACCCGTTTTACCAATATGAGCGACGGTATCAACGAACTGGTTGCGGAATTGAGCGGGTACAAGCCACAGGTCATTCCTGCATCCTGATTCAATACTCAAAAGGCAAACGGTTAATGCACACCAGTTTGCCTTTATTCATTTCAATGTAACCGCCTTTACGCAATGCTGCGAGAACCTCAGCGACAACCGAGCGTGAAATTCGTGTGCGTTGGTGAATATAGTTCATAACGCCAATGCGTGAACGAAGGGCTTCATCCCATTTCGTCATAGAGATCAATGTCGCGCGGATCTGATCGTAGGAGTTGTTGCCGATCAACTGCAGATCGCGTAATTCAAGCATGGAGTTTTGCCATGCCAACCAACAAAAAGCTTCACGCCAAAGCTGGCACTCTTCAATTATATTAATTGTTTGCGAGGCGGGTAGATGGTATCCCGTACAATCGCTTTCCGTGATTAATCTGTATTGTATATCTGTTTTTATCACACCATCTGAAAGCCCCATAATAAACGGTGCCTGCGCAATACCGACCAGCACATTCTCCCCTCGCCTCAGGGAAATTACACCATTTAAAATGATAAAGGTATCGTCACTGTTTATATCACTGGAATAAATTATTTCTTTATCGTTATCACACTCAAAGTGTTTGCCATATTTTGACAAACATTTATCAAGCTTACCAAATTCCACAAGCGGTTTATTTGCAGACAACATTTGGGCATCCCTTGCAATAAATGCCCGTCAAATCCGTGACGGGCATTTTTCTGAGTTAGATTATCTTTTCTTTAACAACAAGAGATGTCTTACCAGGTATATTTAACACCAACATTTGCAGACCAGTCTTGATCAACATCGCCACCACCGAGGTAGTTAGCATCGGTGTATGCGCTGAAGTTTTTGGTAAAGCTGAACTGAGTACCCAGTCCAACACGTACCGCAGAACCTTCTACACCGTTGTCGATAGAGTCGCCGTTTACGTCAGAATCGTTGTTAGAGTCGTCGTAAACGTAGGCCAGTTTGAAGTACGGGGTCAGCGCCTGGTCGTCGCTATAAGCGAAGGTATAACCTGCATCGACACCGAGTTCATAACGCATGCTGTCATAAGACTGACCGTCAACTTTCATGTCGTTGCTCAGCTTATAGTCATCACCAGACTGGAACAGACCGGATACGCTGCCGTATGGCGTTACGTAACCTGCGTCACCCAGCTTCAGGTCATAACCCAGTTTCAAGCCAAAGCCCCAGGCATCAGAAGAGGTGCTGCCATCAACATACTGACCGTTGCTCATGTTAGCAGTCAAATCGTTGTTGAAGTGAGAGTAGCTTAAGTTACCGTCAACAAAGATGTTGTTGGCAAAGTGAGCAGAAGAGTAGATGTAGGCAGTCTGGCTATCCTGATCCACCTGACCGGTACGGTCGCTCATATCACCTTTCGCGAAGCCTGCTGCAGCACCGACAATCCACTTAGCGTTGTTACCATCAATTTTGGAATCAACACCGACCATGATGCCGTTAACATCCTGATCGTAGTTAATGGTGCCGTTATCTGCATCGAAGCTACCACCGAAGTAGCTTACCCATGCGCCACCGTTATCAACCAGACCATGACGCGCGTTAGTCAGACGAGTACCAACGGTATCTTGTTCCAGGTTCCAGATATTGGTGTTAGCAGACGGAATGCTCAGCGCCATGTTCGCGTAGTCTGTCAGTTCCATCTGCTGCAGAACAACGGTGTTACCCTGCTGCTGTGCCTGATAGGTGTAAGCACCCAGGTCAGCTTTGTTAGCTGCAGAGAAGGTCGCAGTGCTGTTCGCGTCGTTAACGTAGACCAGCTCGTTACCCTTGTAATCCGCAACAGAACCTGCGCCAGTCGCGTTGTCGATACGGACTTTATAGTTACCAGTTGCCGCCGCTACGTGGTCACCATAGTTATCAACTTCAGACTGATCGCCTGAGGTGTCGGAATCGCCGTTACCGTTGATAGTCAGATGACCATCAGAGTTCATCGCGATCACGCCATAACCGTAGTTAGACTGAGATTTATCGTTAGTGCGATCGTTGGTCAGATCAGCATTCAGCACATAGTCAGTGCTGTTGATGTCGAAAACACCCGCGTTAACATGGTTATAAGCGTCGGTGTAGCTAGTCAGGTTCAGGGTATCAACCTGCAGTGCATTACCGGTACTGTTACCCACATCCAGAACGCCGTTATTAGTGACGTTAATGGTGTTTGCATACAGCGCAGCTTCAAGCACATTCCAGCCAGCAGAAACATCATCGGCGATTGTGACAGTACTGTTGTCGATAGACAGCGTATCCGTCGCAACATGACCATCTTCGTTGATGTTCAGTGCTGAAGCACCAGTCAGAGAGATGGAGTCAGCAACCAGCTCAGAATCACCCACGTTGACGACAGAACCGCTGTTGATGCTCAGGGTATCAATCAGGGAAGTTTTGGTGGTATCCCACTGTGAAGCACCGTTCAGCGTGACGTTGAACAGGCCGCTCTGGTAGACAGCGTTGCCCACTACATGACCATTTTCGTCATAAGAAGTTGTGTCGCTATCAATACCGTAGGTTGAATCCGGCCACAGGCTGTTAGCAGTGATGTCGATCAGCGTAGCGGTGGCTTCAGTACCCGCATCGTAGCTGTCATAAACTCCGTCACCATCGGCGTCAACCTGGTGCACGGACATTGCCGCGCCGACCCACTTACTGCCGTTGTTCAGGGTCAGATCCAGACGGTCAGTACCGTCCCAACCATTGGTATCCAGGTCAGCATCGGTATCACGATAAGTGTCAGCACCGTTCGGGAAGAAGTTCTCATCGAAGTTGCTGGAGAACAGCACATCACCCATCAGTGTGGAATTGTTAAATGTTGCGGTGGTCTGCATCGCGTTATCCGCATTTGGATTAGCAATAACCGCTAATGCAATATCGTCAGCATCCCTGTAATTACCGCTGTAGTCGCTTGCATTGCTGGTGTTACCAAACCAACCGGTGGTGCCTTCGTCAGTCAATGAACCAGAGGTCAGAGTAGAATCGCTGACAGCGATGGTGTTGTTAAACACTTCACTGCTGTTTACGCCAGTGCTGACGGTATTATCGTCAATATCTGCCCACTCGTAACCCTGAGTCAGGGTAATGCCAGCAACGTGAGAGTTGGCGGAGATAGACAGATCAACTTCTTGATCCAGCGTGATAGCCGTACCCAGGTTATAAACGTCGACAACGTGTGTGTCAGCTGCGTCATTATACGTACCGTTGTAGGTGTAATGTTCGTAGTTGTCATCGATAGTTGAGTTGATGACGTTCATCGCCAGGCGATCGTAGTAATAGTCAGTACCCGTACGGTTAGTACAATCCGTGGTCATACATTCGGATGTCACCATACCGTGAATGGTGCTGTTTTTAATCGTCAGGCTATTGTTATTGGTGTTAGTAGACAGCCCATCATCCAGATAATAAGTAGAAATAACGCCGTTGACAGTGGCGTTATTGATTACCGGATAAATATCACCGTTATAAATACTATCGGTATCGTAATTGTTCCAACCGACATATCCATCATAATAGACGCCATCCGCATAGGATGCGTCATTATAATGAGCAAACGTTGTGTAGGTGGTCCCAGAGATATCAGTTGAAGCATTCGCCTGAGAAGTGATTGCCAAAGTGCAGGCTAATGCTAATTGTGAGACTACAAGTTTCTTTTTCCAAGTGTGCATTTGTCATCCCTCCTCAGGGACGTAATATAGTTGATCCATCAATTATCAATGCAAAGAAAACATTTTATGTTTCGCGGGGAAGATTATGCGGTTTCACAAAGGAAAGGTTCAATTATTCTTTGGTTTAAGTCCGATTACGGACAATAGACATGCAAATTATTCGAAACAGCAAATAAACGTAAAAATCATTTTTATTTTAGACAGTTACATGTAAAACCATTGGCAAAACAATATATTGAACTTATGATTAACTTAAAAATTAAACGTCAGTAAATAAATACCGTTAAATCTCGCCACTTAATTAAAAATTAAATTAAACTAAATTCACCATAAAACTAATCACTATTTAAAATAGTCATAATTGCAAAAATAGAGATAACACATAATACCAAGCATTGATAACATCAACATAACCTCGGCATAACGCCAACTTTCGTAACCCCCTCGCCCTCAGGTTCGGGTATACTACGGCCTTCGATTCCACAAACATCAGGCATACCATGACAGACCTAATCCAACGCCCTCGTCGCCTGCGCAAATCCCCTGCGCTGCGCGCTATGTTTGAAGAGACAACACTCAGCTTAAATGACCTGGTGTTGCCGATCTTTGTTGAAGAAGAACTCGACGATTACAAAGCTATCGACGCCATGCCCGGCGTGATGCGCATACCAGAGAAACACCTGGCGCGCGAAATCGAACGTATTGCTAATGCAGGCATCCGCTCGGTCATGACCTTCGGGATTTCTCATCACACCGATGAGACCGGCAGCGATGCCTGGAAAGAAGACGGTCTGGTGGCGCGCATGTCGCGTATCTGTAAGCAGACCGTACCGGAAATGATCGTCATGTCCGATACCTGTTTCTGTGAATACACCTCGCACGGTCACTGCGGCGTATTATGCGAACACGGCGTTGATAACGACTTAACCCTTGCCAACCTCGGCAAGCAGGCAGTCGTTGCCGCAGCAGCGGGCGCAGATTTCATCGCCCCTTCCGCCGCAATGGACGGCCAGGTACAGGCGATTCGCCAGGCGCTGGACGCCGCGGGCTTCACCGATACTGCGATCATGTCCTACTCCACCAAGTTTGCCTCTTCTTTCTACGGCCCGTTCCGTGAAGCCGCAGGCACGGCGCTGAAAGGCGATCGTAAAACGTATCAAATGAACCCGATGAATCGCCGTGAAGCGATTCGCGAATCGCTGCTGGATGAAGCCCAGGGCGCAGACTGCCTGATGGTGAAACCGGCTGGCGCGTATCTCGATATTCTGCGTGATATCCGCGAGCGCACCGAGCTGCCGATTGGCGCTTATCAGGTCAGCGGTGAATACGCGATGATCAAATTCGCGGCGATGGCAGGTGCAATAGATGAAGAGAAAGTGGTTCTGGAAAGCTTAGGCTCGATCAAACGCGCTGGCGCGGATCTGATCTTCAGTTACTTCGCACTGGATCTGGCTGAGAAGAAAATCCTGCGCTAACCACTTTGTTGCCGAATGGCGACTTCACCTTATCGGGCCGACAGTTCCAGGCCCGATAAGTAAAACCCCACCAACAATCACCCTGCCCGATAAAAAGGCTGATCCCCGAGGATCGTCGCCCGGTGCATAATACGCCGCTGCGGCAGATAATCCGCATTGGCATAATGTTGCGTGACGCGATTATCCCAAATCGCCACATCGTTGGGCTGCCAGCGCCAGCGCACCTGAAACTCCGGTTTGGTGATATGGGCGAATAAAAAGCTTAGTAACGCCTCGCTCTCTTTTTCCGTCACATCGACAATTCGCGTAGTAAATCCCTCATTCACAAACAGTGCCTGTTTACCGCTTACCGGATGGGTCCGCACCACCGGATGTAGCAATGGCGGATGTTTCGCCACCGCATCCAGCCAGCGCTGATGCTCCTCTGGTGTCTTGCGGTATTTATATTCCTGGAACGATTTACGGAAATCATGCTCTGCCCGCAGGCCACTCAGCAACTGACGAAACGGCTCAGACAATGCCTCATAAGCAGCAATTCCGCTGGTCCATAGAGTGTCTCCCCCGGCCGATGGCAGCTCTTTTGCTGCCAGAATCGCCCCGGCAGGCGGCGTGTCGATAAAGGTGACATCGGTGTGCCAGTTGTCGTTATCCGGCGGATTATCGTTATGGGTATCCAGCACGATAATTTCCTCTACCCCTTCGGCATGTGGATAGACAGGGTGAATATGCAGATCGCCGAAACGCAGCGCCAGTGCCCGCTGCTGTTGTGGCGTAATCACCTGCTGCCGCAGAAACACCACCTGGTGGCGCAGTACCGCATGATAAAGCTGTTCAAACTGATTATCGCTCAGCGGGCGCGTCAAATCCGCACCAGTGATTTGTGCGCCAATGTACGGCCCCAGCGGGGTAATGCTCAGACGTTCACTCATTGTACTTCTCCATGCCAGGGCGTCAGGCGACGCTGAAGCGCGCGCAGACCCAGTTCTAAAATAAATGCGATAACGGCAATGACCGCGATCCCTGCCAGCACCACATCCGTTGCCAGAAACTCACCGGCTGACTGCACCATAAATCCTAACCCTCGCGTGGCAGCGATCAGTTCAGCTGCCACCAGCGTCGACCAACCCACGCCAAGCCCGATGCGTAACCCGGTGAGGATCTCCGGTAATGCCCCCGGCAAAATAACAAACCACAGCACCTGCGCACGGCTGGCCCCCAGCGACTGCGCGGCGCGCACTCTCACCTGCTGCGCACTTTTCACCCCCGCCAACGCCGACATCGCCACAGGGGCGAAAATCGCCAGATAGATCAGCAGGATCTTGGAGGTTTCACCGATGCCAAACCAAATGACCATCAGCGGTAAATAGGCCAGGGGAGGAACCGGGCGATACAGTTCAATGATCGGATCGAGAATGCCGCGCATCGTAGGACTCAGCCCCATCGCGATCCCAACCGGAACGCCCAGCAGCACTGCCGCCAGCAGTGCGATAACAATACGCGTCAGACTCGCCGCCAGATGTTGCCACAGCGTGGCATCCATAAACCCTTGCGGCCCGGCAATGACGATCAGCTTTTGTAAAACCTGTCCCGGAGGCGGTAAAAACAGCGGACTGATTAACTGCAGCGCCGCCACCGTCCACCACACCGCCAGAATGACGGCCAACGTACCAAGGCTTAAGGTAATCTGCCGCGAGAACGGCCAGCGCCAGTTCAGCACCCGCTGGCGACGGGGTTTATCATTAATCACCACGCTCATGAGAATGCCTCCCGTTGTTCAAAGACCCGACCTAACACGTACTCGCGCATGGCGATAAACAGCGGATCGGACTTAATGCTGCGGCTCGACTCTCCGGCCACAAAGCGACGGGCGAAATTGAGCGGCAGACGTTCCAGTACCCGGCCTGGTCCTGGGGACAGCAATACCAGCTCTGTCGCCATAAACACCGCTTCTTCAATATCGTGGGTAATCAGCAGCACCTGTTTGCCAGTCTCATGCCACAGCTTCAACAGTAGGGTTTGCATCTGCTCGCGGGTAAAGGCGTCGAGCGCACCAAAGGGTTCATCCAGCAGCAACAGCTGCGGATTGGCCGCCAGCGCCCGCGCAATGCCAACGCGCTGACGTTGCCCACCGGAAAGTTGCCAGATAAAGCGTTTTCCCGCGCCCTCCAGCCCGACTTTCTGCAACATCTCCAGAGCAATACGCTGACGCTGCGGCTTGTCCACGCCCGCCAGCTGCTGCCCAAAAGCCACGTTGTCCTGCACGTTACGCCAGGGCAGCAGACCTTCGTTCTGGAACACGACCCCGCGATCTGCCCCCGGACCATCAACCCTGTTACCCGCCAGCGTGATGCTGCCATGCTGATACGGCACAAACCCGGCAATCAGATTTAACAACGTGGTTTTCCCACAACCGGAAGGCCCGAGTACCACCAGCAGTTCACCGCTATCGAGCGTCAGGTTGATATCCTCCAGCGCCGGTTTTCCACCGTAGCTGGCGGCAAGATGAGAGATTTGCAGCATCATCGCCTCCTTATTTATTGCACGAAGCGATCGGTCACGTACTGGCTGTAATCTGTCGCGACAGCGGGGACTTTGCCCTGCTCTTTAAGGAACTGCGCGGTGTCGATAATCGCTTTGTTCACCGGGCCGGTTAGCTCAGCGGTTTGCTGTTGCGGTGTCAGGTAAGTGTTACCTTTCACCAGCCCCGGAACATCCGCCTCCGGTACGCCGCTCAAACGCGACAGTTTGCTGATATTCTCCGGCTGTTTCAGCCATTCATCAGGATTAGCGATATAAGGCTGCTGGGCATCGATAGCGCTTTTGGCAAAGGCTTTCACCACCTCAGGATGCTTCTCGGCAAAATCTTTGCGCACCACCCACACGTCCAGCGTCGGTGCCCCCCACTCGCCAACCTGCGAGGAGTCGGTTAACACCTTTCCGTCTTTTTCCAACGCGCTGACCGCAGGTGCCCAGACATACGCACCATCAATATCTCCGCGCTGCCATGCGGCAATAATCGCCGGTGGTTGCAGGTTCACAATCTCCACCTGGCCGGGTTTAATCCCCCAATGTTTCAACGCCGCCAGCAGGCTGTAATGGGTGGTGGAAATAAACGGCACGGCAATGCGTTTGCCAATCAAATCTTCCGGTTTACTGATGTTTTTCTTCACCACCAGCGCCTCAGAATTGCCAAGCTTTGATGCCAGCAGGAAAACCTCAATAGGCACCTGCTGACTGGCAGCGACCGCCAGCGGGCTGGAGCCAAGATTACCGATCTGCACATCACCGGATGCCAGCGCACGAACGATGCTCGCCCCGCTGTCGAATTTGCGCCAGTCAACGGTCGCCCCGCTCTCTTTGGCAAACGTGTTATCCGCCTGCGCCACTTTGGCAGGTTCGGCGGAGGTCTGATAAGCAACGGTGACGTTCACCGCCTGCGCCTGAAATGCGATGAATGCCAGTACGGCAAGAAATGCGTTACGCGATGAAATAGCCATGATTGTCTGCTCCCCTGTCTTGTTATGGAGGCAGTATTTCGTTGCGGCACATTTTGATAAAGGAATTAAAAATTCTGGCTAAGAACAAAGCGTTTTTAGAAAAAAAGCGGCAATAGTTAGCTATTTCGCTCATTACGGAACGTAGGCCGGATAAGGCGCTTGCGCCGCCATCCGGCAATCAATGCCTGATGCGCTGCGCTTATCAGGCCTACACTCGCTGTAAATTATTGCGATTTTGTTACATTCGTTACATATCCGCGCCACGATGATTGCCAGCGCGGCGCTGGCAGGCATCATAGAGGCCATTGTCAGCAAGAGAGCAATATCATGATTCATGTTGTGCTGGTGGATGACCATGTGGTGGTGCGTTCCGGCTTTGCGCAATTACTCAGTCTCGAAGACGATCTGAACGTTACCGGTCAGTACAGCAGCGCGGCGGAGGCCTGGCCTGCACTTCTGCATGATGATGTCAGCGTCGCGGTAATGGATATCGCCATGCCGGATGAAAATGGCCTGAGCCTGTTAAAACGACTGCGGGCGCAGAAGCCCGGTTTTCGCGCCATTATTCTCAGCATTTATGACTCGCCCACGTTTGTGCAAAGCGCGCTGGACGCAGGCGCCAGCGGTTACCTGACCAAACGCTGCGGCCCGGAAGAACTGGTGCAGGCTGTACGCTCAGTAGGCATGGGCGGCCATTACCTGTGCGCCGATGCGCTGCGTGCACTACGCGGCGGCGAGCAACCCGCGCAGGTCCTGGAGGTTCTGACCCCGCGCGAGCGTGAAGTGTTTGATCTGTTGGTTAAAGGTGACAGCGTAAAAGAGATCGCCTTCAAGCTCGACCTCAGCCACAAGACGGTGCACGTTCATCGGGCGAACGTGCTGGGCAAACTGCAATGCCACAGCACCATCGATCTGGTGCATTTTGCCCTCGACCACCAACTATTGACGGGGCATTAATGTCGCGTAGCCTTCGGCATTGGGTTATTTCTCTGTTTATTCTGCTGGCCTGGGGATCGGGCTGGTTGATGCTGTGGACGCTGGGATTTTACCTGACCCACAACGGCCAGCAGGCGGCGCTATTTCTGCCGCACGGCGTCTATCTCGCGCTGTTAATTCTACTTTCTCGCCGTTACTGGCCCGCGCTGATACTGCCGCCGGTGTTGATGTTGTTCTGGCTGCACAGCGAGCAATTATTGAATGGCTATATCCTGCTGGCTGCGCCGTTAATTAGTCTGATTCCGGCGAGCATCGGCCAGTCATACTGGCACCGCTTTCCCCTTTACTGGCAACGCTTAACGCTGCTGCTGGCCGCCGTAACGCTCACCTCATTGCTCAATACCGCCCTGCTTTCACCGTTTATCCAGAGCCCGGCAACGCTGATTGGCCTGGCGTCGTTTACCGGCGGCGTGTTGCTGACGCCGTTTGTTTATCTGATCTATGAATTTCTGCGCCAGCAGCACCGCTATCATCTGCTCGGGCTGGATACCACCAATCCCCCGCTGCGCACCTCGCTTATCATCTGGTGTAGCCTGTTTTTTATTATTGGCATCGGTACTCAGATGGTGCTGTCGCCGGAGATCGAGCGCCTGTTGCTGATCGTGGTGTTTTTACCAAACGTGGTGATGGCGTGGAAATTTGGCTGGCAGGGCGGCGTGTTGTCAGGATTGCTCGGCAGTATGATGATCACTATCGCCCGGCAAATCGGCGTCGGGTTCAGTAACTTACTGGAGCTGGAGATTTTCCTCGCCACCCAGGCTCTGCTGGGTATAGGGCTGGGGATCGCCATCAGCCGCCAGCAGCATCTGGCGCAAAACCTGCACCATTATCGCCAGCGTCTGGAAACCGAACTGGCGGCGCGTCGCGCGCTGACCGAACAGCTGATCCGCACCGAAGAAAACACGCGCAAAAGCCTGGCGCGGGAACTGCACGACGAAATTGGTCAGAACATCACCGCCATTCAAATTCAGTCGCAACTGGTCAAACGCGCACCGGGTCGTGAGCAAACGCTTGAGGCTGCGAATCAAATCAACGACCTGGCCCGGCGTATTCACCACTCCACCCGTCAGTTGCTACGCCAGCTGCGCCCCCCCGCGCTCGATGAACTGTCTTTTAAAGATGCACTACATCATCTGGTGAATGAATTTGCTTTTGCTGAACGGGGTATTCGCTGCCGTTTTGATTATCAGCTAGAAAATACGCCAGAAAACGAAACGGTGCGCTTCACGCTGTATCGCCTGTTGCAGGAGTTACTCAATAACGTCTGCAAACATGCCGATGCCAGCGATGTGTCGATTACGCTGCGCCAGCGGGAACATTGCTTGTTTCTGGACGTCGCTGACAACGGCGTTGGTATTCTGCCAGAAAAAATTCCCGGTTTCGGTATCCAGGGGATGCGTGAGCGGGTGAGTGCCCTTGGCGGTGAACTGACGCTCGAATCAAACAACGGCACGCGAGTAATTGTTAACCTGCCCACAAATTTGCAACAAACCAGCCGCTAACCAGGAAAAAGTCTTAGTCACTGCGGACTTTCTCTCATCCCCTTTTGCTTTCACTTTCCTATAGTCAGCACAAACGGAGACTGCCATGCATACACGCTCAGCCAGCGAAACAGACCAACAATACCGGGCGCTACGCCCCCGGCTGCTGATGTGTATGGTAATTGGTTACGCCGCGTTTTATCTGACGCGCAAAAGCGTTAACTACGTCCTCCCGGCGCTGCAAACGGATCTGGGTCTGGATAAAGGCGATATCGGCCTGCTTGGGTCACTGTTTTATCTGACCTATGGTCTGTCGAAATTCACCGCCGGGCTGTGGCACGACAGCCACGGACAACGCGCGTTTATGGGTATTGGTCTGTTTGCCACCGGCGTTTTAAACGTGCTGTTCGCCTTTGGTGAATCTCTGACGCTGCTGTTGGTGGTCTGGACGCTGAACGGATTTTTTCAGGGCTGGGGCTGGCCGCCCTGTGCCCGACTACTGACCCACTGGTACTCGCGCAACGAACGTGGCTTCTGGTGGGGCTGCTGGAATATGTCGATCAACATCGGTGGCGCCATTATCCCGCTGATTAGCGCTTTTGCCGCCCACTGGTGGGGCTGGCAGGCGGCCATGCTGGCACCGGGGATAATCAGTATGGCACTGGGAATCTGGCTCACCCTGCAATTGAAAGGTACGCCCCAGGAAGAAGGATTACCCACGGTTGGGGAATGGCGGCATGACCCGCTGGAGCTACGTCAGGAGCAGCAAAGCCCGCCGATGGGGCTGTGGCAAATGTTGCGCACTACCATGCTGAAAAATCCGATGATCTGGCTGCTCGGCGTGTCGTATGTGTTGGTCTATTTGATCCGCATTGCGCTCAACGACTGGGGCAACATCTGGCTGACGGAAAGCCACGGCGTAAATCTGCTCAGCGCTAATGCCACGGTGATGCTATTCGAAGTTGGCGGTTTGCTGGGGGCGCTGTTTGCCGGATGGGGATCGGATCTGCTGTTCAGCGGTCAGCGTGCGCCGATGATTTTGCTGTTCACGCTGGGGCTGATGGTTTCCGTCGCCGCGCTGTGGCTGGCACCAGTGCACCACTACGCGTTACTGGCAGTGTGTTTCTTTACCGTGGGCTTTTTTGTGTTTGGCCCACAGATGCTAATTGGCCTCGCAGCCGTTGAATGCGGACACAAAGCGGCGGCAGGTTCAATTACCGGTTTTCTCGGGCTTTTCGCCTATCTGGGGGCCGCGCTGGCGGGTTGGCCGCTGTCGTTGGTCATAGAACATTACGGCTGGTCGGGAATGTTCAGTTTGCTCTCGGTTGCCGCTGTCTTTATGGGTTTATTGCTGATGCCGTTGCTCATTGCGGGCATTACCCCTTCTCTCAGTCAAAGGATAAAACAATGAAACTGACGCTTACCTCTACCCTGATTGCTTCCGCTCTGACGCTGGCGGCCTTCAGCAACGCAGCCCAGGCGCAGGGCCGTCTGGTGGTGTATTGCAGCGCCACCAACGAGATGTGCGAAACCGAAACCAAAGCCTTCGGTGAAAAATATGATGTGAAAACCTCATTCATTCGCAACGGCTCTGGCAGTACGCTGGCGAAAGTGGATGCAGAGAAGAAAAACCCGCAGGCGGATGTGTGGTACGGCGGTACGCTGGATCCGCAATCCCAGGCCGGTGAAATGGGTCTGCTGCAGCCGTATAAATCACCAAACCTCGAACAGATCATGGAGAAATTCCGCGATCCCGCGAAGGTCAAAGGTAACCTCTCTTCGGCGGTTTACGTCGGTATTCTGGGCTTTGGCGTCAACACCCAGCGCCTGAAAGAGAAAAACCTGCCGGTGCCAAAATGCTGGAAGGATCTGACCAAACCGGAATATAAAGGCGAAATCCAGATTGCTGACCCGCAAAGCTCCGGTACCGCCTACACCGCGCTGGCGACCTTTGCTCAACTGTGGGGTGAAGATCAGGCCTTTGATTACCTGAAACAGCTCAACGCCAACGTCTCTCAATACACCAAATCCGGCATTGCCCCGGCGCGTAACGCCGCCCGCGGCGAAACGGCTATCGGCATTGGCTTCCTGCACGACTATTCGCTGGAAAAAGAACAGGGCGCACCGCTGGAGCTGATTTCTCCATGCGAAGGCACCGGTTATGAAATCGGCGGCGTCAGCATCCTGAAAGGTGCGCGCAACATCGACAACGCCAAACTGTTCGTTGACTGGGTGCTGTCGAAAGACGCGCAAGAGCTGGCGTGGAAGAAAGGCAAATCCTATCAGATCCTGACCAACACCACTGCCGAGACCTCTCCTAACTCGCTGAAGCTCGACGACCTGAAGCTTATCAATTACGACATGGATAAGTACGGCTCGACTGACGTACGTAAGGCGTTGATCAATAAGTGGGTTAGCGAAGTTAAGATGGGTAAATAAGCCCACGTTGCGTTCATTTGCCGGGTGCGGTCTAAACGCCTTACCCGGCCTACATTACCGGAAACGCTATGTCACACACACTTGCACTCCATCCCGTGAAAAAACGGGATGCGATATTTCTTTGGGTTTTGCTCGGCTGGCTGGCGTTTGCCCTGCTGCCTAGCTGGAGCCTGGACTACGGTCTGCTGGAGTCTACGCGGGAAGAAATACTCGCCGCCTACGGCTGGTCGCAGTTCAATATCAGTTGGCTGTGGTATCTGCTGCCAAGCCTGCTGCTGGTGCGCCCATTCCATGAAGCCAGGCGCGAACAGCGCAGCCGCCATTGTCTTGACGCGGGTTGGGCATTTTTCTGTATGGCCTTTATTGTCGCCAGCGCCACCCTTGAGGGTCGCGGCTTAGGCTATGCCACCATCGTGCTGTTTGTGGCGCTTGGCGCAATCATGACCCTGGCGCTCACCCGCCTCGAATGGCTGGGCGGTGACCGTTTCGTCATCGGCTCGCTTACCGCGATTGTCGCGCTGATCGGTATTTTTATCGTCTGGCCAAGCATCGCCATTTTCATTCCGATGTTCACCAACGACGCCGGGGAATTTGCCCCGCTGGCGTTTATGAATGTGCTGTCGCAGGCACATATCATTCAGGTGATCCTCAACTCGATTATGCTGTCGATTGCCGTCGGCGTCGGCTGTACCTTCTTTGGTCTGGTACTGGCTATCTACACCACCCGTATCGCCAGACGTAGCGCCATAATCGGACGTATCTTCTCGATTTTGCCGATCGTCACTCCGCCGTTTGTCGTCGGTTTAGGCGTCACGCTGATGATGGGACGCTCCGGTTACATCACCGAGTTTATGGTCGAATGGTTTGGTTTAACCAACACCAACTGGCTGTATGGCTTTACCGGCATCTGGCTGGCGCAGGTTCTGGCCTTTACGCCGATGGCGTTTATGATCCTCGACGGAGCAATCAAAACCATTCATCCGTCGCTGGAAGAAGCGTCATACACCCTGCGTGCCAGCCGCTGGCAGACCTTTAACGGCGTGTTTGTCCCGCTGCTAAAACCCGCACTGGCTAACGCCTTTTTGATTGTGGTCGTGCAGTCGCTGGCCGACTTTAGTAACCCGCTGGTGCTCGGCGGTAACTTCGACGTGCTGGCAACGCAAATCTACTTCTACATCACCGGTTCGCAGCTTGACTACCAGGCCGCCAGTACGCTGGGTGCCTTCCTGCTGCTGTTTTCGCTGCTGGTGTTCTGCGTGCAGTATATGTGGATTGGTAAACGCTCATACGTCACCGTTTCCGGCAAATCCTACCGGGGCGACGTACAGCCGTTGCCGGTAACGCTGGTATGGAGTGTGGTCGCGCTGCTGGCAATGTGGATTGCCTTTAACGCCCTGCTCTACGGCAGCATTTTCTATGGTAGCTTCACCGTCAACTGGGGCGTGGACTACACCCTGACGCTGGCGAACTTTACCAAACTGTTCGGTCAGGGGATGAGCGACGGCGCGTGGCCTTCACTGCTCGACACCCTGCTCTACGCCGGGATTGCCGCGCCGATCACCGCGATCTTCGGCCTGCTGATCGCATGGATCGTGGTGCGCCAGCAGTTTAAAGGTAAGAAGACCATCGAGTTCACCACCATGCTGTGCTTTGCCGTTCCGGGCACCGTCGCGGGCGTGTCGTACATTCTGGCCTTTAACAGCGCCCCGGTGTACCTCACTGGTACGGCGGCGATTGTCATTATCTCGATGGTAATGCGTAACGTCCCGGTCGGCATTCGCGCGGGCATCGCGGGCTTGGGCCAAATCGATAAATCGCTCGATGAAGCCTCACTCAGCCTGCGCGCAGGTTCCCTGCGTACCATTACGCACATCCTACTGCCGCTGCTGCGCCCGGCGATCCTCTCGGCGCTGATTTACAGCTTTGTGCGCGCCATTACCACCGTTAGCGCCATCGTGTTCCTCGTCACGCCGGATACCCGCGTAGCGACGGCCTACATCCTGAACCGCGTGGAAGATGGCGAATACGGTGTAGCGATTGCCTACGGTTCCATTCTGATCGTGGTGATGCTGGCGATTATTTTCATCTTTGACTGGCTGATCGGTGAATCACGTACCTCCCGTTCAAAAGCCAAAAACCAGGCGTAATGGAGCGTACTATGACTCAGAAAAATTTCGTTGAACTGCGCAACGTCACTAAACGATTTGGCAGTAATACGGTAATCGACAATATCAACCTCACCATCCCGCAGGGGCAAATGGTGACGCTGCTCGGCCCGTCCGGCTGCGGCAAAACCACTATTTTGCGCCTGGTTGCCGGGCTGGAAAAACTGAGCGAAGGGCAAATTTTCATTGATGGCGAAGACGTCACCCATCGCTCTATTCAGCAGCGCGATATCTGCATGGTGTTTCAGTCCTATGCCCTGTTCCCGCATATGTCGCTGGGAGAGAATGTCGGTTATGGCCTGAAAATGCTCGGCGTACCGCGCGCAGAGCTGAAAGCCCGCGTCAAAGAGGCGTTGGCGATGGTGGATCTGGAAGGATTCGAAGACCGCTTTGTCGATCAGATCTCCGGCGGGCAGCAGCAGCGCGTGGCGCTGGCCCGCGCGCTGATCCTCAAGCCGAAAGTGCTGCTGTTTGATGAGCCGTTGAGTAACCTCGACGCCAACCTGCGTCGCAGCATGCGCGACAAGATCCGCGAGCTGCAAAAGCAGTTTGATATCACCTCGCTGTACGTCACCCACGATCAGAGCGAAGCCTTTGCGGTTTCTGATACCGTGCTGGTGATGAACAAGGGACACATCATGCAGATCGGCTCACCGCAGGATCTTTACCGCCAGCCCGCCTCCCGCTTTATGGCGAGCTTTATGGGCGATGCCAACCTGTTCCCGGCAACCTTCAGCGACGGATACGTTGATATCTACGGCTATCATCTGCCGCGCCCGCTGCACTTTGGTACACAGGGTGAAGGGATGGTCGGTGTGCGCCCGGAAGCGATCACACTCAGCGATCGCGGCGAAGAGAGCCAGCGCTGCGTGATCCGCCATGTCGCCTATATGGGGCCGCAGTATGAAGTGACGGTGGAATGGCACGGGCAGGAGATTTTATTGCAGGTCAACGCTACGCGTCTGCAACCGGACGTCGGCGAGCAGTATTATCTCGAAATCCATCCGTACGGCATGTTTGTTCTGGCGGATGCGGCATAACGTTTTGTGGCTTTGTAGGCCGGATAAGGCGCTTGTGCCGCCATCCGGCAATGCCTGATGCGCTGCGCTTATCAGGCCTACAATGAACGATGTAGGCCCGATAAACCCTCAGCTGCGCGCTTTTAGCGCGGCGATATCCGCAGGCGTGGTGCGACAGCACCCGCCAATCAACCGTGCGCCAGCGGCCTGCCACTGCGGCAGATAATCCGCCAGCTGCGCACAATGCTCACCGTGATGATGCCAGGTTTTGCTCACCGCATCGTACTGCTCGCCCGAGTTCGGATACACCACCAGCGGCAGCGCCGTTAAGCCGTGTAAATGCTGCAACGCAGCGGTGGTGTTTTCCAGCGCAATGCAGTTAATGCCTAGCGCCACCACCTGCGGATAACCCGCCAGCAACGCAACCACGTCACGCAGCGGCGTACCGTCGCTCAGGTGCTCGCTGTCGCGCAGGGTAAATGAGAACCACGCCCGCGCACGCGGATATGCGGTCAACAGCTCAGCCAACGCCTCAATCTCGGCAAAATTCGGCAGGGTTTCACAGGCCAGCAGATCGGCCCCGGCATCCAACAAGGCTTCCACGCGCGGGCGATGAAACGCCTGAAATGCCTCAACGCTACAATGATAATCGCCACGGTATTCAGAGCCATCCGCCAGATACGCGCCGTAAGGCCCGACGGATCCCGCCACCAGCAGCGTTCCCGCCTGCGGGTTCTCTGCCAGATACGCTTCACGGGCTTTACGCGCCAGCTCCACGCTTTTGCCAATCAGCGCTTTCGACTGCGCTTCATCCAGACCTCGCGCGGCGAAGCCCGCCGGCGTCGCCTGATAGCTGGCAGTGATCGCGCATTGCGCCCCCGCCCGGTAGTAATCAAGATGCACTTCGCGGATAAGCTCCGGGTTTTCTACCAGCACTTTGGCTGACCACAGGCTGTCGGCTAAGTTACACCCTCGCGCTTCCAGCTCCGTCGCCATCGCGCCATCCAGCAGCAGGATATCCTGTTTATCAAGGAGAGCGCGTAACGGATTATTCTGCGACATGTTCTGGCTCCTGTTTTGCGTTTCGGGGTTGAGTAAGGAAATAAGCACCATAGCACAACGCAACAAACGGTAACCCGCACCACAACGCAATTCTCTGCGCTGGATCGAATGCCAGCCCTACACAGGCCACCAGGCACAGCACAAAACCTAATACCGGCACCAGCGGATACCACGGCGCGCGATAATGTAATTCACTCAATGCCTTACCTTGTTGCAGATGACGGCGACGAAAAACAAAATGCGAGGCGCAGATACTCAGCCACACCGCCACCACCGCAAACCCGGAGATTGCCGACAGCGCAACAAATACAGTGTCCGGGGCCACCACGCTGGAAAACAGCGCCAGCACACCACCGAGCATACTGACCGACAGCGCCGTCAGTGGAACGCCGTTTTTCGTTACTCGCGCAAAACAGGCCGGTAGCGTACGTTCATTCGACAGCGACCACAGCATGCGCCCGGAGGCATATAACCCGGAGTTCGCTGCAGAAAGAATAGCCGTCAGGATCACGAAGTTAAAAATATCAGCGGCGTACGGGATCCCTACTTTCTCAAACACCAGCACAAACGGGCTTTTCTCCACGCCCGCCTGCTGCATCGGGATCAGCGCCGCCAATACAAACACGGTGCCGATAAAGAAAATAATCAGTCGCGCGATGGTAGTACGAATCGCTACCGGGATAACTTTGCGCGGGTTTTCCGTTTCACCGGCGGCAATGCCGATAAGCTCGGTACCCGAAAAAGCAAAGTTCACTGCAACCATAGTCATCAGAATCGGTAAGCCACCGTGCGGGAACCAGCCTTCCGCCGTGATATTACTCAGCCCCGGCGCGGGCGAGCCATCCTGCATCGGAATAAAGCCGAAAATCGCCGCCCCACCGAGGATGATAAAGGCGATGATAGTGACCACCTTGACCAGGGAGAACCAGAACTCCCCTTCGGCAAAAAAGCGCGTGGAGATAACATTCAGACCAAAAATAATCGCGCAGAACACCACGCACCAGACCCATACCGGCACCTGTGGAAACCAGTACTGCATACAGAATCCGGCGGCGGTAAAGCTCGAACCCAGCGCCACGGTCCAGGTCAGCCAGTAGAGCCAGGCCACGGTATACCCGGTAGCCGGACCAAGATAGCGCGCGGCATAAACGTGAAACGCCCCGGTCTCCGGCATCGCGACCGACAGCTCGCCCAGACACTGCATAACCAGCCAGACCACCAGCGCGCCAATCAGATAGGCCAGCAGCGTTCCCGCCGCTCCAGTGGTGGAAATGATGTACCCGGTATTGAAGAATAATCCTGTGCCAATCACGCCGCCCAGGGAAAGCATAATCAGGTGACGCGTTTTCATTGTGCGCTTCAGTGGCGCATTTTGTTGTGTTGTTTGCATATAACCTTCTAAACGTATGGACATCTAAACATCCAAAGAAGGTTTGTTATACCGCGTTTGTTAACAGAATGCAAAGTCAACCCTGCACCAGACGCAGATGCCCGCGCCGGGCGCTTAATAGCGGGTGGGGATTAATAATCAGATACAAAAAGGGCCGCCAGCTCATAACGCCTCCGTTGCCATGTTTTATCTAAACTTTGGCAACACAGTTGACTGACGGCGTTAACCCGGAAGTGGGAATCAAATCTCCCCACTCCCACAACCGGATGAGTGCTTAAGCACCGCTGGCAGGGATCGGCATCTGTGATTTGCGGCTCATCAGAATAAATACCGCCAGGCCTGCCAGCAAAATGCCCGGCGCAGAAGCCGCCATCACCCCTACCGTTCCGGTACCGAGCGCTAACATTTTCCCTGCCAGCAGCGGGCCGCTCATCGCCCCCAGACGCCCGACTGCGACGGCGGTTCCCACGCCTGTGGCGCGGATCTGCGTGCTGTAAAACAGCGGCGCCAGCGCATACAACACGCTTTGCCCGCCGGTGGCGAACATCCCCGCCACAAATCCCGCCATTAGCATGCCGCTCAATGACGACACCGTACCCAGCGCCAGCAGTGAAGCCAACATCCCGGTGTAGATCAGCAGCGACATCACCACCGGGCGCAGTTTATCCATTAACGCCCCGAGAATTAACGTGCCGCTGGCCGCGCCAATTTGCAGAGCAAACATTACGCCTGCCGCCTGCGATGGTCGAAAGCCCTGCTCCACCAGCAGCATCGGCAGCCAGTTGATCAGCATATACACCACCAGCAGGGTGAAGAAATAGCACAACCACAGCAGCAGCGTGGCACTCGCCGTCGCTGGCGCAAACAGGGCACGCAGCGGTGCGGCGGCCACTTGCGTTTGTTGGGTATAAACCTGTGATTCCGGCAGCCAGCGCATCAACAGCGGCACGAGCAGCAGCGGGATCACCCCGCCTACCCAGAACACCGTTTGCCAGGCGGAGGCCAGGCCGCTAAACCCGAGCGCTGCCGCCAGCGCCGCGCCAATCGGCACACCGCAGTACATCAGGCTCACCGCCGTACCGCGAAAACGCGGGCCCGCCGCCTCGGAAGTCAGCGCGATCAGATTCGGCAACGCCGCGCCCAGCCCGACGCCGGTCATCAGACGGGCAAACACCAGCGATGAGAAATCCCAGGAAATCGCCGTCGCCAGCGAGAACAGGCCGAACAGCGCCACAGAGGCAATGAGAATACGCTTGCGGCCATAGCGGTCGGCCAGCATGCCGCCCACCAGCGCGCCGGGCAGCAGCCCGAGAATGCCCGCACTGAAGATCCAGCCCATCTGCATTTTATCCAGCGCAAACGCGTGGGCGATACCGACGGCAGCGATACCGGCGGCCTGTAAATCCAGCCCTTCCATCAGGGCAACTAAAAAGCAAAGCCCAACGGTCAACGTCAGGCGGTAAGATGCGGGGGTACGGGTCGTCATAAGATGTCCCTCTGAGGTCACGATGCAGGTGAATCGCGGCTGATACGTTGCCAGCCGCGTAATCATTTTTATTTGCGGTTGCGCAGGTCCAGCGCTACGTCGACGATCATATCTTCCTGGCCGCCCACCATCCGACGTTTGCCCAGTTCCACCAGAATATCTACCGCGCTCAGGTCATAGCGTGCTGCCGCCACTTCGCAATGACGCAGGAAGCTGGAGTACACCCCGGCATAGCCCAGCGCCAGCGTTTCACGATCCACCCGCACCGGGCGGTCTTGTAGTGGGCGCACTAAATCGTCGGCGGCGTCCATCAGTGCGTAGAGATCGGTGCCGTGCTGCCAACCAAGCTTATCCGCAGCGGCGATAAATACCTCCAATGGCGCGTTGCCCGCGCCTGCGCCCATCCCGGCCAGGCTGGCGTCGATACGGTCACACCCCTCTTCTACCGCGGCAATGGAGTTCGCCACCCCAAGACTCAGGTTGTGATGCGCATGCATTCCGGTTTCTGTTTCCGGCTTCAGCACCGCTTTCAGTGCGCGGAAGCGGGCGCGAATATCGCTCATGTTCATTGCGCCGCCGGAATCGACCACATAAATACAGGTCGCGCCGTAGTTTTCCATCAGCTTCGCCTGCTGCGCCAGGTTCTCCGGTGTGGTCATATGGCTCATCATCAGAAAACCGACGGTATCCATGCCAAGCTCACGCGCATACTGAATATGCTGGGCCGACACATCCGCTTCAGTGCAGTGGGTCGCCACGCGCACTACCCGTGCGCCGGCCTGATATGCATTTTTCAGGTCATGAATAGTGCCGATACCCGGCAGCAACAGCGTGGCAATTTTGGCATGCTTCACCACGTCCGCCGCCGCTTCAATCCACTCCAGGTCGCTGTGCGCACCAAAGCCGTAGTTAAAGCTGGAACCTTGTAAACCGTCGCCGTGGGCCACTTCAATAGAATCAACCCGTGCGTCGTCCAGCGCTTTGGCTATCTGGCGCACATTCTCCAGCGAATATTGATGACGAATAGCGTGCATACCGTCGCGCAGGGTCACGTCAGAGATATAGAGTTTTTTACCGTTCATGCTGCTTCTCCTGCCTGACGAGCGAGGGACTGCGCCATCTTCTCAGCGGTCGCCAGCGCGCTGGAGGTCATAATGTCGAGGTTGCCCGCGTAGGCTGGTAAATAGTGCGCCGCGCCTTCCACTTCCAGATACACCGCGGTTTTCAGCCCAGAGAACTGGCCGATACCCGGCAGATTCACCGGTTTATCTTCCGGGATGACTTCAAACTGGACACGCTGTTTCAGGCGATAGCCCGGCACGTAGGCCTGCACCGCCGCCGCCATCTCATTAATCGACGCTTCAACTTCAACCTCAGAGGATGCTTCGCTCAGCACATACACCGTGTCACGCATCATCAGCGGCGGCTCGGCCGGGTTAAGGACAATAATGGCTTTGCCTTTTGCCGCGCCGCCGACCACTTCAATCGCCTTCGAGGTAGTTTCGGTAAACTCGTCGATATTGGCGCGGGTACCCGGCCCCGCCGATTTACTGGCGATCGAGGCGATAATCTCGGCGTAATGGACTTTTGCCACGCGAGAAACTGCCGCCACCATTGGGATGGTTGCCTGTCCGCCGCAGGTCACCATATTGACGTTCTGCTGATCAACGTTGGCTGCCAGATTCACCACCGGCACGCAGTAAGGACCGATTGCCGCGGGCGTCAGGTCGATCAGGCGGATGCCTGGTTTAACGGCACGTAGCGCGGCGTCGTTCTTCACATGCGCGCCTGCGCTGGTGGCGTCAAACACAATGTCGATATCGGCGAATTCCGGCATGGCGATAAGCCCTGTCACCCCTTCATGGGTGGTGGCAACGCCCATGCGTCGAGCACGCGCCAGGCCATCAGATTCTGGATCGATACCGACCATCACAGCCATTTCCAGATGCACGCCGTGACGCAGAATTTTTATCATCAAATCGGTACCGATGTTGCCGGAGCCGATAATGGCGACTTTACGCTTACTCATGACTGACTTCCTTTTGTAACCGCCGCTGAAAAGGTGGCGGCGACTGAACCAATACCGTCGATATGGGCTTCGAAACGATCGCCCGCATTCACCGCCACCATCGGACCTAACGCTCCGGTGAGAATAATGTCTCCGGCACGCAGCGGCTCGCCGAGGCTGGCCATTTTGCGCGCCAGCCAGACGGCGGCGTTGATCGGATGTCCCAGGCATTCGCTGCCGCGCCCGCTGGAGACCTCTTCGTTGTTGCGCGTCATTTTCATCGCGCAGTTTTTCAGATCTAATCCTGCCGGACGCTGTGCCGGACCGCCGAGCACATACACGCCACAGGAGGCGTTATCCGCCACGGTATCAACAAATTTGATCGACCAGTCGCGGATACGGCTGCCGACCACTTCCAGCGCGGGAAGTACCCACTCTATGGCGTTGTAAAGCTCGTCAAAAGTGGTGTCGGTATTGGGCAGATCGCGGTTCAGCACCAGCGCAATTTCGGCTTCAATACGCGGTTGCAGCACACGGGAAAACGGGATGGTTTCGTTATCGCCATAACACATATCAGCAAACAGCGTACCGAAGTCCGGTTGATCGACACCCAGCTGTTGCTGCACTTTCGGGTGCGTCAGCCCCACTTTGCGCCCGACCACGCGACGCCCGCGCGCCACGTCGTACTGTACATTGATGCGCTGAATGGCGTAGGCCGCTTCGGCGTTATCCACACCAATTAATTCACGCAGCGGGGCGATGGCTTCCCCTTTTTCTTCAGCCTGACGTAAATCGGCGGCTAGCTGCTCAAGATTACGATTCGTCATGTCCGTTCCTTAAGGGCGTGTGAGGAAATTCAGCACCAGCTGGTTAAAGGCATCCGCATGTTCCCACTGCGCCCAGTGCCCGCAGTCGCGGTAGATATGCAGCTCAGAACCGGCAATTCCGGAGAGCAGGCGCAGACCGGCATCCATCGGTACAAAGCGGTCATTGCGTCCCCAGACAATCAGAGTCTGAGCTTTGATTTCACCCAGACGCGGGCTGAAATCCGGGAACTGTTTCGGGTTGGCCTCCAGGCTCTGGACAAAGTTTTCCAGGTGATCGCGACGCGACAGCATGTTATTCAGGCGTGCCTCAAACAACGCCTCGGTCAGGTCGCTGGTGTCGAAGACAAAGATCTCCATCATCAGCTTCAGATTCTCGATGGTCGGCTCGCGATACAGCTGATTCAGGCGCTTGATACCTTCGGTCGGCATCGGGGTAAACAGGCTCATGCCGCCCGTTCCGCCGCCCATTAGCACCAGTTTGCCCACGCGCTCCGGCCAGCTCAGGGTAAACGCCACAGCACTGTGACCGCCCATCGAGTTACCCAGCAGGTGGACTTTTTGAATATCCAACTGATCGACCACGCTTTTCAGGATGCGGGCGTTGAGATCGGATCGCGAACCGCGGTTAACGATCCCATCGCTTTTGCCCCAGCCAGGACAATCCAACAGGATCACCCGGTATCCGGCCTGTACCAGCGGATCGATATTGCGGCTGAAGTTTGCCCAGCCCGTCGCGCCAGGACCGGATCCGTGCAGCAGCACGACGGTCTCTTCACCCTGCCCACAGTCATTGAAATGCACGCGTAGGGTTTCGCCTGCTTCCTGCACCTCCAGAAAACGACTGGTAGCGGCTTCGGTTTGCGGTTGGTAATTCATGATGTTCTCCTGCATATTCAGTTCTGTTTTAGTTCTGCGTAGTGGCGCTCAGGGAGCCGAATCCGGCGATCCACTCCGGGATCGGGCGGTAATAACGGCCTTCGCTGCGCCAGTTGCCAAAGGCAGAAATGGCGGCAAAGGCGGCAACCCAGGTTTTAACTTCGTGCGTTGATTTGCCCGCCATCGCGGACAGCTCTTCGTTACTGACCGCGTCCAGCTCCTGCAAACGCCCCTGCTCAAGCAGGGACATAAAACGGTTATCCCAGACAGGGTTAAGCGGGTGTAGCGTGTTTTGATCGACCACAAACTTCTCGGCGGCGCTGATCACCCGCTGCTGGCGCAGCTCGCGCTCGTTTTCAGGTAACTGTTTGCCGCTGCCGAGCAGGCGGTCACGCATATGGGTATCAGCCTTCGCCAGCTCCGGTACCGGCGGCTGATGCGACAGACCACCGGAGCCTAAAAACAGCACGCGCTTATTCAGCGAGCTGGCGAAACGGCCAATCGCTTCACCGAGCATGCGGGTACGCTGAAAGCCCGGCAGCGGCGTTGCGACGCCGTTAATAAACACTGGCAGCACCGGCACCTTATCCAGGCCGCCGAGCAAAAACTCCAGCGGCTGCGCGAAGCCATGATCGACCTGCATGTTGTAGGACACGGCGAGATCGATACCGCTTTTCATTACCGCGTGGGCGCAGGCTTCAGCCAGATCTGTCGGCACCGGTAATTCCCCCGCCGCACTACCAAAATCGCCGATCGCTGTAGCTCCAACGCCTAAACAGAACGGCGGCATCACGTCGTAGAAAAATCCGTTGTAGTGATCGGGGGCAAACAGCACGACCAGTTCAGGTTCGAACGCCGCAATACGTGCCCGAGCACTGGCGATCACGCCGTTAACCTCGTCGAGCACAGCCTGTGCCGGGTCGACATAGCCCACCAGCGGCGAGTGGGAAAGACAGTGAAGATAAGCGTGCATATCAGGCAACCTTTTCAACAGGAATGTCGGCAGTAGCGCGAGTGAGCGTCATCACCGACGCCAGTTTATTCAGGGTGCTGCCCAGGGTTTGCGGAATGGCGATGGCGGCCACGAAGCGGTCCGGGCGCATGACTACCAGCGCGGCGTTGTGCTGGGCAAACCACGCGCGCAGGCGGTTTTGCGTATCGCCTATGCGGGTAACGCCGTCGTGGTTATCCTGATCGGTATGTATCTGCGTATCCGGCACGACCTGGATAAAACGCGTCCCCAGCGCCTGCCATTGTTGGATCTGCGCCTCGCTCATGCCCCATAGTGGGTTACAGCCCCAGCCAATCACCGCGAAATTCGGTCCGATGACGTTGTCGAGCAACGTCACTTCGCCCGATTCCAGCGTCACCTTCGGCTGGATAAACATCTTGCCGACCGGTGAAGTTTTCGCGTCGCCTTCACGCACCAGCGCCCCGGCGTGGTACTGCGGCATCGGCTTAAACCGCATTTCAAGGAAGTAGCGTTTGACCGGCGGAATATAGTTCAACAGCCAGGAAACACCATCGCGTACCGCGCCGTGCCAGCGTTTGGGCGGCGCAAGTACGTTGCCAGCGGTCACGGAGAGGTCGATCATCGCTTTGGCGTGGTCGCGGCGTTCCTGCTGGTAGGTATCCAACAGCGCATCGTCGGCTTTACCGTTAATCACCAGTGCCAGTTTCCACGCCAGGTTGAAAGCATCGCGCATGCCGCTGTTGTATCCCTGACCCTGCCAGACCGGCATAATGTGCGCCGCATCGCCCGCCAGCAGCACGCGGTCAATACGAAAACGTTCGGCCAGACGAGCATTATGGGTATACACGCGCTGGCGGATCAGCTCGACGTTGTCCGGGTTCGGCAGCACTTTGCTCAGTAACTGGCGCATATTCTGCGGCTCGCTAAGCTGCGCTTCGGTTTCCCCCGGCATAACCATAAACTCAAAACGGCGCACCGCGTGCGGCAGCGCGGCGGAGACATACGGGCGCACCGGATCGCAGCACAAATACACATGCGGCGTGCTGAGCGGATCGTTGGCGATATCCACCACAATCCACTGATTCGGCGCGGTTTTACCTTCAAACGGCACGTTCAGAGAACGTCTGACGTTGCTGCCGCCGCCGTCGCAGGCCACCAGCCACTGAGCCTTCACCGTTTCACGTTGACCGTCTGGCGCTTTCAGATTTAGCGTCACTTCGCCGTTTTGTTGGCTGAAGGCCTCCAGCTCGCGGGAGAACAGGCAGCGCACGTTGGGAAAACGCGACAACCCTTCCAACATCACCGCGTCCACCTGCGGCTGAATAAACGCATTACGACGCGACCAGCCAAATTCGTCGGTCATCGGCTGGATATCAGCAAAGCAACGGCCTTTTGGGGTGAGAAAGCGCATTGCGTGCCACGGTGTGGTGTGCGGCAAAACGTTCTCGACCAGCCCCACAGACTGCATAGTGCGCAGCGCTTCATCGTCAATGCCGATGGCGCGAGGATAGTCGATCAGCGTGTCGAGCTTCTCCACTACCAACACCTCAATGCCCATCTGCCCAAGATAGTTGGCCATCATCAGCCCTACCGGACCAGCACCGGCAATCGCCACCTGCGCGGTATGCTGCACAGCGGGTTGGATATCCGGGTTTTTTGTTGTCATTTCAGAACCTCACGACTCGGACAAAACGCAATTGTGGCCCCTGGTGAGGCGCAATTTGTTTTGTTAAAAATATGTGAATAATTTTTGTTGTGCGGTCAGTATAGAAGCGAGTTTTTGCGCTACAATCAAAACATGCCAGGATGTGCACTAAGTGCACAACGTTGTTTTACCTGTAGATTTGTCAATGAATATGAAAAATGACGAGAGCACTGAGTACAAAACCGTACGCGGATTAACGCGCGGATTAATGTTATTAAATATGTTAAACCGGCTCGATGGTGGGGCCAGTGTTGGCTTGCTTGCTGAGTTAAGCGGCCTGCATCGCACCACGGTCAGACGGCTGCTGGAAACCCTGCAGGATGAGGGTTACGTCCGGCGCAGCCTGTCCGATGACAGCTTTCGCTTAACCATTAAAGTCCGCCAGCTCAGCGAGGGGTTTCGTGACGAGCAGTGGATTTCTGCACTCGCCGCCCCGCTGCTGGGAGATTTGCTGCGCGAGGTCATCTGGCCGACCGACGTTTCCACGCTGGATGTGGACGCGATGGTGGTACGTGAAACCACCCACCGTTTCAGCCGTCTGTCGTTTCACCGGGCGATGGTAGGGCGTCGTTTGCCACTGCTGAAAACCGCATCCGGCCTGACCTGGCTGGCATTTTGCCCGGAGAATGAACGGCAGGAACTGATTGAAATGCTTGCCTCCCGATCGGGAGAAGAGTTCCAGCTTGCGCGCGAGCCGCTGAAGCTCAATGCCATTTTGACCCGCGCGCGAAAAGACGGTTTTGGGCAGAACTTTCGCGGTTGGGATCAGGAGGAGAAAATCGCTTCTATCGCCGTCCCCATCCGCAGCGAACAGCGGGTGATCGGCTGCCTGAATTTGGTGTATATGGCCAGCGCCATGACCATCGAACAGGCCGCGGAAAAGCATCTTCCGGCCTTACAAAAGGTGGCGAAACAGATAGAGGACGGCGTCGAATCGCAGGAGATTTTGGTTGCCGGGAGGTGAGATGGATCACAGTTATGCGGATCATCTGATTGATAGCTGGCATAACTCACTATCCGGCCGATAAAACTCTGTGACCCCTTGCCCAAAAAATATCTTCATTACATAGTGTGCATTCGTTTTCTGCCAGGAGGCTGCATGTTAAAGGTCATTGCTGAGGATTTCATCAAACCTGAGTATATTGAAACTGTTCTCCCGTTGTATCGTGAGCTAATAGCGGCAACGAAGAAAGAACCGCACTGCATTGCTTACGACCTCTATATTGATGAAAAAGATCCGGGGCATTTTATTTTTATCGAAGAATGGCCAAACCACGCGGCTCTCGATGAACATTGTGCCAGCGAGCATTTCCAGCGACTTGTACCATTAATCGATCAATACACGCGCCAGGAAGCACGTTACATACTGATGGATGACGTGGTAAATCCGGCAGTCTCGTGATAATGAAGAAAGTAGTTGGAATACTGTTAATTATGTTTTTGGCAGAATGCTCAACACCAGGAAAGACAGTCTTTTACTTCCCTGGTCGCTGAGGGCTTAAAGCCTCTTCAAAAGAGGCTTTAAGCTTTGCAACAATGCATCCCACGGATTACAAAACGGAATCATCACTGTTCCAGATATTAAGCGCATTTTTACGAGGCCATTTTCATCGCGGCACCAATAACTGCCATACACATACTGCTCGCAAGTAAAACAATAAACCAATATATATAATTATTAAACTTTGTAAATAACCAGATAAATCTAAGCAATGACAATGCAGCAATAGAAATAGAAGACACAAACATTGTAAATATATAAATACCAGAAATTATCCATCCTGCTTCTTCGTAAATACTCTTCATTGTAAAAATAAGGATAGATAAGTAAAATGCTGATAAAGCAAGCCCGCTCAGAAAATCATAATAATCGATGTATGTGATGTTTTTATCTTTCTGCGGAAGAGCTATAAACTTTTCAAATTTCTCATTGTCTACTCGTGACAAAAACCGATTAATTAGCGGAGTAAACATCACTAAAATCATCACCAAATGAATGAATAGTAAAGAAAGTTTAATTCTGTCATCAACCGATTCATTCTGTGGCCAGATAGATATTATTTCATAATCCATTTTTGCAAGGAGAAAAAAGCAAATGGCCGATGGTATATATTCAGAAGATATAGCTTTCCATATTTTTTTAAAAATCACTTATATTACCCCATTAGTTATACCGGTGAATCACTATTAGTTAACCGTGCTACTAATCTGCAAATAGTTGGCGATCATATTTATTTAATACGGATAATATATACCTATTCAGAAACGGATTGCTACCTACTAATTTTATCACTACATACCTGAATCACGTAAATTACACATATCAAAAAAAAACCGAAACCCGCTCCTGGAAAGCGCGGCGTTCCGGTTTTTATTCAGTCCGAAGGGTTTCAGACTTTAAGCAGTTTCACCGTCGCGTCGATGTCGACTTCATCTTCCGAGAAGATCAGCGTCGTGCCCTGGAAGGTAGTGATGGCCAGCTTTTTCAGCGTGCGCATTTCACCAGGCTTCACGTCTGATTTCGGTCGGATGCTGTTCATCAGCACGCCGACAGACAGCACAGCATTTTCTTTGTCGATACGGGTCTCTACAGGGACTTCTTCGCTGTAGACCAGGAATGACTTGATCGAGGTGAGCTTCAGACGCTCGCCTGCGATATAGATGTACTTGCTGTCTGGTATGACTTTTACCGCGTAGGCAGACAAGCCTTTGTTATTGGTGGTGGGCTCAAAAGTCACCGCTGCGTCTTTCTTGATCAGCTCAGGATTAGCAACCTTAATCACATGAAAATAGCGGTTGTCGCCGTTTTCATCTTTGATAAATCCAAAGCCTTTATCTTTAAACCACGTTGTGATTGTTCCGTTCATTGCTGTTTCCGCCTGATTAAACCTATTACTCGTAGAGTATACCTACTCAATTTGCGCGCAGTGTAAAACACAGGCCATGTCTTTGGCTACTCGTTACCCCAACGATTGAGGAACTCCGCAATATCATCGATACGCTGAGCGTCGACACCTGCCACAGTTGCCATCTCCTGCTGCGCTTCTTCGCTGATCTCTTCGTTGTTCATCAAACGAGTGATCAGCTGCTGGAAGTAGTCCGCCAGCGCGTCACGTTCTGTGTCGCTCACCGGCTTTGCGGCCTCGGTCGCGTACTCGTCGGCGATATCATAATATTTTAGCGGAATGTCGTTGTTCATCAGTTGCTCCGGGGTAAATGCGTGTGCCAGCAGTTGCCTGCCGCGTCTGGTGTGAATGATAGCATTCTTATTTCATGGTTCGCGATCTGTTTTATTGGTCACTATGCATTACATATATCAATAATGTTTTCCGGCACAACTTCGCATTTAATAAACCTTTCCGTATTTAAATAACAGCATTCTTATTCAGTTCGATATAATAGCTATTTATTAAATAACGAGCCACCAAGGAAATATTAATTTACTTTAATTACATTATCGACATCTGTAATCCGCAGTTGGCCCAATCCCATCGCTAGTCGCCCATTTGCCCACATTCATCTTCTGGACAACACTCTACGATGACACCACTGACCCAACACGTGGAGCAAACACCATGAACATCACGCAAATCCGTAACGCTACGCAGCACATCACTTTTGGTGGCAAAACCTTTCTGATCGACCCTATGCTGGCGGCAAAAGGTACTTATCCGGGATTTGCCGGAACGGCACGCGCCGAGATCCGCAACCCGACCGTTGATCTGCCCGTCGATATAGACACCCTGCTCAACGTTGATGCGCTGATCGTGACCCATCTGCATGAAGACCACTGGGATGAAGCTGCGGCTCGTGTCGTACCGAAAGACAAACCGATTTATGTGCAAAACGATCGCGATGCGCAGGTACTGCGGGAACAAGGTTTCACGCAACTGACCGTACTGACGCAAAACACTGCGCTTGGTGATATCACCCTGCGTAAAACCGGCGGCCAGCACGGTTCGGATCGCGCTTACGCCATCCCGCAAATGGCTGAGCGTCTGGGTGATGCCTGCGGAGTTATCTTCCAGCATCCGGCGGAAAAAACGCTGTATCTGGTCGGGGACACCATCTGGCGCGACGAGGTGGAAACCAACATGCGGACTTTCCAGCCAGGCGTGGTCATTCTGAACGCAGGCTTTGCTCACGTTATCGGGTTTGGCCCAATTATCATGGGCGCGGAAGATGTGCTAAAAACCCACTTCACGCTGCCCGAAGCACAAATTGTGGCGACCCACATGGAGGCGATTAACCACTGTCTGCTGACCCGCGCGGCCTTGAAAGAGTACGCCTGCGACAACCAGATTGCGCAATTCGTTAACGTGCCGGAAGATGGCGAAACCCTGACGTTTTAAACTCCACAGAGGACTCGTATGCAACCGCTTAACGTCGCCATTGTTGCCGTGGAAGATTTCAGCCCGTTTCACTTCTCGGTGCCGTGCATTATTTTCAGTGACAAAGTGACGGCGAAAAAGCGTTTTGAGGTGCAACTGTGTGCAGAACAGCCGGGCATCGTTTCCTCGCAGGATGGCTTCTCCATTAACGCAGCCTACGGCTATGAAGCGGTGGAGGCCGCCGACATTGTGGTGATCCCCTGGTGGGGTACCACGGCACATCGGCCACCACAAAGCCTGCTTGATGCGCTCAATCGTGCGCGACAAAACGGCGCGCAGATTGTTGGGTTATGCCTGGGTGCGTTTGTCCTCGGCTACGCCGGTCTGCTGGATGGCAAACGGGCGGCTACGCACTGGGAGTTCGAGCAGGATTTTCAGGCCCGCTTTCCGGCAGCTCATCTGGATATCAACGCGCTGTACGTGGATGACGACGGTATTATTACCTCGGCAGGCACCGCCGCTGCGCTGGATTGCTGCCTGTACGTCATCCGCCAGCGTTTTGGCAGCACGGTGGCGAATCAGATTGCCAGACGGATGATTGTGCCGCCACATCGCGAGGGCGGCCAGGCACAGTTTATCGAGCAACCGGTGGCGAAAAATACCAAAGATCAGCGCATCAACGTCTTGCTCGACTATTTGCGCCAGCATCTCCATGAATCACATAATCTTGACGAGCTGGCGCAACGGGTGATGATGAGCCGTCGCACCCTCACCCGTCATTTTATGAAGGCCACAGGGTCAAGCGTGGCCGAATGGTTGATTGCCGAGCGCCTGCGCCGTAGCCAGACGTTGCTGGAGTCCAGCCAGTTACCCGTTGAACGCATCGCGGAACAGGTTGGTTTTCAGTCGCCCGTCACCTGGCGCCAGCATTTTAAATCCCACTTTGGCGTTAGCCCGGCTGAATGGCGTAAAACCTTTCGCGGCGATTAGCCTCTTTTTTGCGCCAGCCAGATGGTGTGCCCGGTGCAGTGCGGATCTTCCATCACCATCTCGACCACCGCAAAACCGTGTGCTGACAGCAGTGCGCGGTATTCATCCGGCGCGAGGCTGGCGTGAAACAGCGGCTCACCTTCAAATTGCCCCATCGCGATGCCGTTGTCCGTACCGCTGGTAAACATCAGCGCGCTACCGGGATGGCTGAGGCGGTCAAAAATCGGGAACATTTTTTGCTGGTCCTGCTGAGTTAAATGGAAAAAGCTGTCCCAAGCGATCAGTCCATCGAAAGTCTCATTGAGTGCCAACTCGCGCATATCCTGTTCCAGCCAGCGCTGTGCAGGATAAGTGTTTCGGGCCCGCGCCAGCATCGCCGAGGAACCATCAACGCCGGTAAGCTGAAAACCTTGCTGGATAAAATAACCGGCGATCGGCTGACCGTTGCCGCAGCCAATATCCACAATGCTGCCCTGCCCGCCCATCACGGAAATAAATTTATCGAGCCAGCTTTTCTCGAACAAGGTGCGCGAGCGCTGGCTGGCAAAAGCATCCGTATGGCGTCGGTAGATGGACAGAATATTTTTTGCCGCAGAATCGCTCACAATGTCCTCGCTTTTTTCTTCTGTTAGGTATAACGGCGATAAATCCTTCAGCACGCTATCCTCAAACCCTGGAATGCGCCTCGCAGAACCCATGCGCAAATCCCCCAAACCCGTCCCGCTGTGGCATCATAGCGCACAGATAACGTCATGACAGGGGTGATAAACGTGAAACCGGTAACGCTATACGATGTGGCAGACCATGCAGGTGTCTCTTACCAGACCGTCTCTCGCGTCGTGAACCAGGCCAGCCACGTTTCCGCAAAAACCCGACAGAAAGTTGAGGCCGCGATGGCGGAACTCAATTACATTCCTAACCGCGTTGCACAGCAGCTGGCTGGCAAACAGACGCCACTGATTGGCGTTGTGACGGCAAACCTTGCCCTGCATGCCCCCTCACAAATCGTTGCTGCCATAAAATCCCGCGCCGACCAGTCCGGTGCCAGCGTGGTGATCGCCATGGTCGAGCGCAGCGGCGTTGAGTCCTGTAAAGCCGCGGTCCACAATCTGCTTTCTCAACGCGTAACCGGGCTTATCATCAACTATCCGCTGGATGAAGAAGATGCCATTGCCGTGGCAGCTGCCTGCGGTACGGTGCCGGTGTTGTTTCTCGATGTCTCTGACCTGACGCCAATTAACAGCGTGATTTTCTCTCATGACGACGGCGCGCGCCTTGGCGTTGAACATCTGGTGCAGCACGGACATCAACGGATCGCCCTGCTGAGCGGGCCGCACACTTCCGTTTCGGCAAGGCTTCGGCATGCGGGCTGGCACAAGTATCTGGCACATTACCAGCTACAACCCGTTGTGGAGCTGGAAGGCGACTGGAGCGCGATGTCTGGTTTTCAGCAAACGATGCACATGCTGAATAACGGTAACCTCCCTACCGCCATGCTGGTCGCTAACGATCAAATGGCGCTGGGCGCGATGCGGGCAATCAGTGAGTTCGGTCTGCGAGTTGCGGTGGATATATCGGTAATTGGCTACGATGACACCGAAGACAGCGCCTGTTACATCCCACCGCTGACCACCATCAGGCAGGATTTTCCGTTGCTGGGTGAAACCAGCGTCAACAGGCTATTGCAACTCCCCCGTGGCGGCTCCAGCGTGGGTAACCAACTGCTTCCCGTCACCCTGGTCAAGCGCAAAACGGTTCTGCCTCCCGATACGCAAACCACCACTCCCCAGGCGCTGGCTGATTCACTGATCCAGCTGGCGCGGCAAGTTTCTCAGCTCACCCCCAAATTGTGAACGCATAACAATTGTGTGAGTCAGTTCACTTATTGAACGCCCCATCCTTTACAGCAAGGAGCGCTTGTTCGTATTTTGATTGAAATTGTGAGCGAGTAACAAATTTAAACAGGATACCGTTATGAACCTGAACACAGATTCACTCTCCGCTGTTCTGGCCCGCCGCGACTGGGAAAATCCCGGCGTCACGCAGCTCAACCGGCTGGAAGCACATCCGCCATTCTGTAGCTGGCGCTCAGCGGATGATGCACGTACCAATCAGCGTTCGAGTCAGTTACGCTCGCTGAATGGCCAGTGGCAATTTGCCTGGTTTGCCGCGCCGGAGGCTGTCCCAGAAAGCTGGCTGACAAGCGATCTGCCACAGGCAGACATCATCAACGTCCCCTCTAACTGGCAGATGGCCGGTTATGATGCGCCAATTTATACCAACGTCACCTACCCAATCCCGGTGAATCCTCCGTACGTTCCGGCACAGAACCCGACGGGATGTTACTCGCTCACATTTAATGTTGAAGACGCGTGGTTAGAGGAAGGCCAGACGCGCATTATTTTTGACGGCGTGAACTCCGCGTTTCATCTGTGGTGCAACGGTCGCTGGGTCGGCTACGGTCAGGATAGCCGTCTGCCCTCTGAGTTTGATCTTAGCGATTATCTGCTGCGCGGCGAAAACCGTCTGGCTGTGATGGTGCTGCGCTGGAGCGACGGCAGCTATCTGGAAGACCAGGACATGTGGCGCATGAGCGGTATTTTTCGCGATGTCTCCCTGCTGCATAAGCCCACTACGCAAATCCGCGACCTGCGCATTAATACCCGTTTTAATGACAACTTCAGCCGCGCCACGCTGGAAGCGGAAGTCAGAGTGGCGGGCAACGAGAGCGAAGATTTACGCGTCACCCTGCAATTGTGGGAAGGTGAAACGCTCACCCGCGAAACGACCTCACCGCTCGGCAGTGAGATCATTGATGAGCGCGGCGCTTATCATGACCGGGTGACTCTGCGTCTGAACGTCGAAAAACCGGCGCTATGGAGTGCCGAAACGCCCAATCTGTACCGCGCCGTTGTGCAGTTACACACCGCGGGCGGAGTACTGATTGAAGCGGAAGCCTGTGACGTTGGTTTTCGTCAGGTTTGTATCGAAAACGGCCTGTTGCTGTTAAACGGCAAGCCGCTGTTGATTCGCGGTACCAACCGCCATGAGCACCATCCGGTCAACGGCCAGGTGATGGATGAGGCGACGATGGTGCAAGACATCATCCTGATGAAGCAGAATAACTTCAACGCCGTGCGCTGTTCCCATTACCCGAACCATCCGCTGTGGTACACCCTGTGCGATCGTTACGGCCTGTATGTGGTCGACGAAGCCAACATTGAAACCCACGGCATGGTGCCGATGAATCGCCTCACCGACGATCCCGTATGGTTGCCTGCCATGAGCCAGCGCGTCACGCGCATGGTGCAGCGCGATCGCAACCACCCGAGCATTATCATCTGGTCGCTGGGCAATGAATCCGGCCATGGCGTCAATCACGACGCGCTCTATCGCTGGATAAAATCAGAAGACCCGTCACGTCCGGTGCAGTACGAGGGCGGTGGAGCTGATACTGCCGCCACCGACATTATTTGCCCGATGTACGCCCGCGTCGATCAGGATCAGCCCATCCCCGCAGTACCCAAATGGTCGATTAAAAAGTGGCTGTCGATGCCCGGCGAACAGCGTCCGCTGATCCTTTGTGAATACGCCCACGCTATGGGCAACAGCTTTGGCGGCTTCGCCAAATACTGGCAAGCGTTCCGTCAGTATCCGCGCCTGCAGGGCGGATTTGTCTGGGACTGGGTGGATCAGTCGCTGACCAAATATGATGAGAACGGCAAAGCATGGTCAGCCTACGGTGGCGATTTTGGCGACACGCCTAACGATCGTCAGTTTTGCATGAACGGGCTGGTGTTCGCCGATCGCACTCCGCATCCGGCGTTATATGAGGCCAAACATGAACAGCAGTTTTTCCAGTTCACGTTACTGCCGGGCGCTGAACGCCAGATTGAAGTGACCAGCGAATATCTGTTCCGCCGCAGCGATAACGAAGTTCTGCACTGGTCGATTGCCCTGGACGGCAACCCGCTGGCCGCCGGAGAAATCGTTCTGGATATCGCCCCACAGGGCCGCCAGGTGATTACCCTGCCGAACGTTCCGATGCCGGACACCGCAGGCGAACTGTGGTTGACGGTGCGCGTAGAGCAGCCTCAAGCATCCGCATGGTCAGAAGCCGGGCATATCAGCGCCTGGCAACAGTGGAAGCTGGAAGAGAAGCTCAGCCTGGTACGTCCATCACACGCCAGCAGCGCACCACAGCTGGATGTTAGTGAGAGCAATTTTACCGTGCTGGCCAACAACACACGCTGGCAATTCGATCGTCAGTCCGGCCTGCTAACACAATACTGGATTAGCGATGAAGCCCAGTTGGTAAGCCCGCTTACTGACCAGTTCACCCGCGCGCCGCTGGACAACGACATCGGCGTGAGCGAGTCAACCCGCATCGACCCTAACGCCTGGGTTGAACGCTGGAAGGCCGCCGGTCACTATCAGGCTGAAGCAACGTTACTGCACTGTGCTGCCGATACGCTGAGCAATGCGGTACTGATCACCACCGAACATGCGTGGCAGTATCAGGGTGAAACGCTGTTCATCAGCCGAAAAAGCTACCGTATTGACGGCAATGGTGAAATGCAGGTAACGGTGGATGTCAACGTTGCCAGCGGTACGCCGCATCCGGCCCGCATCGGCCTGAGCTGCCAGCTGGCGCAGGTTGCGGAGCGAGTGAACTGGTTAGGTCTCGGCCCGCATGAGAACTACCCGGACCGTCTGGGCGCCGCCTGTTTCGATCGCTGGGATCTGTCGCTTGATGAGATGTACACCCCGTATGTTTTCCCGAGCGAAAACGGTCTGCGCTGCGGTACGCGCGAACTGTACTACAGTGCGCACCAGTGGCGCGGAGACTTCCAGTTCAACATCAGCCGCTTTAGCCAGCAGCAACTGATGGAAACCAGCCACCGCCATCTGCTGCAACCTGAGGCAGGCACCTGGCTCAATATTGATGGCTTCCATATGGGCGTCGGCGGCGATGATTCGTGGAGTCCTTCCGTGTCGCCGGAATTCCAGCTGAGCGCCGGACGCTACCACTTCCAGTTCGTCTGGGGCCAAAAATAATAATATAAGCAGGGCAGGTTGATACCTGCCCGCATTTATAGGAAGTCTGTTATGTATTATTTAAAAAACACTAACTTTTGGATGTTCGGCTTTTTCTTCTTCTTTTACTTTTTTATTATGGGTGCGTATTTCCCCTTCTTCCCTATCTGGTTACACGATGTAAACCATATCAGTAAAGGCGATACCGGCATCATCTTCGCCTGTATCTCGATGTTTTCTTTGTTATTCCAACCAATTTTCGGACTACTGTCCGATAAGCTTGGCCTGCGTAAACATCTGCTGTGGGTAATTACCGGCATGCTGGTAATGTTTGCCCCGTTCTTTATTTACGTATTTGGCCCATTATTGCAGGTTAATATTTTACTGGGTTCAATTGTCGGCGGGATTTACCTTGGCTTTATTTACAATGCCGGTGCCCCAGCGATTGAAGCCTATATTGAAAAAGCCAGCCGCAGAAGCAACTTTGAATTTGGTCGCGCGCGCATGTTTGGCTGCGTGGGCTGGGCGCTGTGCGCCTCGATTGCCGGAATTATGTTCACCATCAATAACCAATTCGTCTTCTGGTTAGGCTCTGGCTGTGCGGTCATTCTGGCATTGCTGCTGTTATTTTCAAAAACAGATGCCCCCTCTTCTGCAAAAGTCGCGGATGCGGTAGGCGCCAATAACTCGGCATTCAGCCTGAAGCTGGCGCTGGAGTTATTTAAACAACCGAAACTTTGGTTCCTCTCCCTGTATGTGGTCGGCGTTTCCTGTACTTACGATGTGTTTGACCAGCAGTTCGCCAACTTCTTTACCTCGTTCTTTGCCACCGGCGAACAGGGCACCCGCGTGTTTGGCTACGTCACGACCATGGGTGAATTACTCAATGCCTCGATCATGTTCTTTGCGCCGCTGATTGTAAATCGCATTGGCGGGAAGAACGCCCTGCTGCTGGCAGGTATGATTATGTCGGTAAGGATTATTGGCTCGTCATTCGCCACCACTGCGCTGGAGGTCGTTATCCTCAAAACGCTGCATATGTTTGAGATACCATTCCTGATCGTCGGCTGCTTCAAATACATCACCAGTCAGTTTGAAGTGCGCTTTTCGGCCACGATTTACCTGGTGTGTTTCTGTTTCTTCAAACAGTTAGCAATGATTTTCATGTCAGTTCTGGCCGGGAAAATGTATGAGAGTATTGGTTTCCAGGGAGCTTATCTGGTGCTGGGGATTATTGCGCTGAGCTTCACGCTGATTTCCGTATTTACCCTTAGCGGTCCGGGACCGTTTTCCCTGCGGCGTCGTCGCGAAAGCGTCGCGCAGTAAAAGCCTCTTTGCCGGATGCACCACTCACGTGGTTAATCCGGCCTACGATACTAAAAGGCCCGGTAAGCATTGCGCCACCGGGCATCACACGATGTTACTCTTCGATCGCCTGACGGATTTGCTGCAGCGACGCCGGATCGTCAATGGTCGTCAGATCGCCGGGATCGCGACCTTCACAGATCGCCTGAATTGTGCGACGCAGCATTTTACCGGAGCGCGTTTTCGGCAACTGCGACACAAACCAGACGTGCGCCGGGCGGCCAAAATTACCAATCTGACTGTCCACCAGCGCCATAATCGCCTTCTCTTCCGAATGTGCGATGTCGCGATCTTCAAGGCTGTCGCTCTGCTTAGGAATGACAAACGCGACCGCGACCTGCCCCTTTAGCGCGTCCTTCACGCCGACCACAGCCACTTCGGCAACGTTCGGATAGCTGGAAATACTCTCCTCTATCTCACGCGTCCCCAACCGATGCCCGGCCACGTTGATGACATCATCCGTACGGCCAAGGATGAAGTAATAGCCGTCCGCATCGCGAATACCCCAGTCAAAGGTGGCGTACACCTGACGAGAAAACAGCGACCAGTAGGTATTCACAAACCGCGCGTCATCACCCCAGATAGTCTGGATACAGCCCGGCGGCAGCGGCCCTTCAATCACCAGCATGCCCTTTTCATTCGCTTCGCAGGGCTCACCGGTTACCTCATTGAGCAACTGCACGTTATATCCGTACATCGGCACGCCTGGGCTGCCCAGCCGTGACGGGCGGTCGTCCAGCCCGCGAGCGATCGCCATAATCGGCCAACCGGATTCAGTCTGCCAGTAGTTGTCGATAACCGGGACGCCCAACGTTTCCGTTACCCAACTGGCGGTCGGTTCATCCAGCGGCTCACCCGCCAGATACAGCACCTCCAGCGAGGAGAGATCGTGATTGCGGATTTGCGCGGTCGGGAATTTCTTCAGCACGCGGATGGCGGTTGGGGCGGAGAACATCCGGCTGACCTGATACTTCTCAACAATTTTCCACCATACGCCACAGTCTGGATACGTTGGCAACCCTTCGTAAACCACTGTCGCCATCCCCGCCAGCAGCGGGGCATACACGATATACGAATGCCCAACAACCCAGCCGATATCCGACGCGCAGAAGAACACACCGCCCGCTTTACCGCCGAAAATGGTGTCCATCGAGGTCGCCAGCGCGACCGCGTAGCCGCCAACGTCGCGCTGGACGCCTTTCGGTTTACCGGTTGTCCCGGAGGTGTAGAGAATGCAGGACGTTTCGTTCGACTCCAGCCAGGCAACCGGTACCCGTGCGCCGAGATGCTGCTGGCGCAGCGTGGCAAAGTCGAGGTCTCGCCCCTCTACCCGCGCCATTTTCGCCAGACCGCGATCGACTAATACCACATGACGCGGCTGATGCTGCGCCTGATCGATCGCATCATCGAGCAGCTTTTTATACGGCAGGACTTTACCGCCGCGCGCCCCGGCATCCGCCGACACGATAACCACCGGTCGGGCGTCGTCGATACGCGCCGCTACGCTGTGCGAGGCGAAACCACCGAACACCACCGAATGGATCGCCCCTATACGTGCGCAGGCCAGCAGCGTAATGTGCGCCTCGGCGATCATCGGCATATAAACCAGTACCCGATCGCCACGCTGTACGCCCAGCGACAACAACATCGCCGCCGCGACGTTCACTTCGTCATACAGCTGACGAAAGGTAAACGTGCGTTCTTCTTCGGTTTCTGATGACACAGCAATCAGCGCCAGCGCGTCAGGCTGTTTCTCCAGCCAGCGGTCAATGGCGTTGTGGCACAGATTGGTCGTACCACCGCAAAACCAGCGGGCAAACGGCGGGTTACTGTGGTCCAGTACCTGCGTATACGGCTGCTGCCAGTCAATACGCTGGGCCTGCTCGGCCCAGAACGACTCCGGCTGCGTAATAGAACGTTGATAAAACTCGCTATAAGACATAATGCTCTCCTGTTGAACTTACGCCTTGCCGCACGCAGGTTTAGATTACATAAAGGTCCATATACTCATTGACCGGCATCTGCTCCAGGCGAGTTCTGTCCAGGGAGACATCCAGGATGCGCTGCTGCTGACGGGTCGGGAACTGACGCGCCAGGTTAATTTTGAACTTCTCGACCAGCTTCGGCATACCGTCGTTACGACGGCGCGCGTGGCCGATTGGGTATTCCACTACCACTTCTTCAAAGCGTGAGCCGTCGGTGAATTCAAGCGTGATGGCATTCGCGATGGCGCGTTTTTCAGGGTCGTGGTAATCGGCAGTAAAGGCCGGATCTTCGAAGCAGTTAATCTTTTCACGCAGTGCATCAATGCGTTTATCCTGCGCCACGCCGTCTTCGTAATCTGCCGCCGTTAAGCGTCCGAACAGCAGCGGGATAGCCACCATGTACTGGATGCAGTGGTCACGATCCGCCGGGTTATTCAACGGGCCTTTTTTATCGATGATGCGGATACAGGCTTCGTGCGTACGAATGGTCACTTTTTCGATATCGGCAGCGGTCTTACCTGCAGCCTGTAACTGCTCGTACAGCGACATCGCCGCTTCTACCGCGGTCTGCGAGTGGAACTCTGCCGGGAAGGAAATTTTAAACAACACGTTTTCCATCACGTACGAACCGTACGGTCGCTGGAAGCGGAAAGATTCGCCTTTGAAAGAGACATCATAGAAGCCCCAGGTTTTCGCCGTCAGTGCAGATGGATATCCCATTTCACCGGTTTTCGCCATCAGCGCCAGACGTACAGCACGTGAGGTGGCATCGCCAGCCGCCCAGGATTTACGCGTGCCGGTATTCGGCGCATGACGATAGGTACGCAGCGACTGACCGTCGACCCACGCCAGCGAGACGGCGTTGAGAATTTCATCCCGGTTCAGGCCAAGCATCTCGGCAACCACCGCCGTGGAGGCGACTTTTACCAGCAGGACGTGATCCAGACCGACGCGGTTGAAGGAGTTTTCCAGCGCGATACAGCCCTGAATTTCATGGGCTTTAATCATTCCGGTTAACACTTTTTTCATGGTTAACGGCGCTTTACCCACCGCCACCGCATTGCGCGACAGCCAGTCAGCCGTCGCCAGAATACCGCCGAGGTTATCGGAAGGATGACCCCATTCTGCGGCCAGCCACGTGTCGTTAAAGTCCAGCCAGCGGATCATCGCACCGATGTTAAACGCCGCCTGCACCGGATCGAGCTGGAACTGGGTACCTGGTACGCGCACACCGTTCGGGACGACGGTACCCGGTACAACCGGCCCCAGCAGTTTTTTACAGGCCGGATATTCCAGCGCTTCCAGGCCACAGCCAAGGGTATCAAGCAGGCAATAATGCGCGGTGTCATACGCCACCTTCGAGGTGATCTCGTAGTTCATGACATAATCAACGATATCAACGATTTCACGGTCAAATTCAGGGCGGACGTTCGAAATATGTGCAGACATAGGGTACATTTCCTGTTTTTTATCTTTAGAGGTTTTGCATTAGCAACGTTTTTCAATCGAGACAAATACGCGATCTTCCGGGCCGGTATAGTTGGCGGAAGGACGGATAATTTTGTTGTCCTGACGCTGTTCGATGATGTGCGCCGCCCAGCCAGTGACGCGGGCGATAACGAACAGCGGTGTGAACATTTCCGTGGGGACGCCCATCATGTTGTAAGAGACTGCCGAGAACCAGTCGAGGTTAGGGAACATCTTTTTCGTTTCCCACATCACCTCTTCCAGACGGTCGGCAATGTTGTACATTTTCAGCGAACCGCCCTCCTGAGAAAGCTGTTTCGCCACACGCTTGATCACCTGATGGCGCGGGTCGGCGATGGTGTAAACCGGGTGACCAAAGCCAATCACCACTTCTTTATTTTCAACGCGTTTACGGATATCTGCTTCGGCTTCATCCGGCGTTTCATAGCGTTGCTGGATCTCCAGCGATACTTCATTCGCTCCGCCGTGTTTCGGCCCACGCAGTGCGCCAATCGCACCGATAATCGCGGAGTACATATCAGAGCCAGTTCCCGCAATCACACGCCCCGTGAAGGTAGAAGCGTTAAACTCGTGCTCGGCGTACAGCACCAGCGAAATGTGCATCGCCTTTTCCCAGCTTTGTGATGGCTTTTCACCATGCAGCAAATGCAGGAAGTGACCGCCAATAGAATCATCGTCGGTCTCCGGCTGAATGCGCTCGCCGTTATGGCTGTAGTGATACCAGTACAGGAGGATAGAACTGAGCGAAGCCAGCAGTTTGTCGGCAATATCGCGTGCGCCGGAGACGGTATGTCCTTCTTTTTCCGGCAGCGTACAACCCAGCGCGGAAACACCAGTGCGCATCACGTCCATCGGATGCGAGGCGGCAGGCAGCGCTTCCAGTACGGTACGCACGTTAGCGGGCAATCCGCGCAGCGCTTTCAGTTTGCTTTTATAGGCGGTGAGCTCATCGCGGGTGGGTAATTTCCCGTGAATCAGCAGATGCGCAACTTCTTCAAATTCGCACTGTTGTGCCAGATCAAGAATATCGTAGCCACGATAGTGCAGATCGTTACCGCTTTTACCCACGGTACATAAGGCAGTATTTCCGGCAGCGACGCCTGACAGCGCAACCGATTTTTTGGGTTTAATGACATGGGTACTATTTTGCAGGATCGTTGTGTCGCTCATGTTGTCCTCGTCATTATTGTAATATGTAGGGTACTAATTTATTGCCGGATGGCGGCTACGCCTTATCCGGCCTACGACGGTTACTTTTTTGTGTACAACGCGTCGAGTTTCTCTTCGAACTGGTAGTAATTGATGCTTTCGTACAGCTCGTTGCGCGTCTGCATAATGTCGATAACGTTCTTTTGCGTACCTTCCTGACGCAGCACGTTGTAAACCTTCTCCGCCGCGCGGTTCATGGCGCGGAAAGCTGACAGCGGGTATAGCGCCATCGCAACGTTCGCGCTGCGCAGTTCATCGGTGGTAAACAGCGGTGTGGCGCCAAACTCAGTGATGTTGGCGAGAATTGGTACCTGTACCGCATCGGCAAACTGGCGGTACATCGCAAGTTCGGTAATGGCTTCCGGGAACAGCATGTCAGCGCCCGCTTCGACATACGCCTGGGCACGATCGATGGCAGCCTCTAATCCTTCCACCGCCAGCGCATCGGTCCGCGCCATAATCACAAAGTTGGGATCGGTGCGCGCATCAACGGCTGCGCGGATCCTGTCGACCATCTCTTCTTTCGAGACGATCGCCTTGTTCGGGCGATGACCGCAGCGCTTGGCGCCGATCTGATCTTCAATATGCAGCGCAGCAGCACCCGCTTTGGAAATCGACTTGACGGTACGCGCCACGTTGAATGCAGACGATCCAAAACCAATATCCGCATCCACCAGCAATGGCAGCGGGCAAACATCCGTAATGCGACGAATATCAGTCAGCACATCATCAAGGGTAGAAATGCCGAGATCCGGCAGACCCAGCGACCCCGCAGCGACACCGCCGCCGGAGAGATAAATCGCTTGATACCCGGCACGTTGAGCCAGCAGAGCGTGGTTGGCGTTGATGGTGCCAACGATTTGTAATGGGTTTTCTTTAGTGAGCGCAGCGCGAAACGCCAGCCCTGGGGAGTGTAGAGACATATCCCGTCCTCTTGTTATCAACTTGTTATCGTTCGTTGATATTTCTAAAGCAAGGGGTATGCCAGGGAGCTTATTTTCTCTTCAATTTAATTTTTTATCTTTTAAAACAACAGATTAAATCCAATGTTTCTATTTTTGTTGCACAAAAGCGTGTCAGCTATCGTTTCATGAAACGTTCCTTCACGTTTCATTGCAACATTTATGAAACACAACTAAACCCTACTACTCGGTTCCTTAATTTTTGGGGTTAGTTATGGCAGATACGCATCTACCGCCGCGAGTGAACGACGATAAACCGGTTATCTGGACAGTCTCGGTCACCCGCCTGTTTGAACTGTTTCGCGACATCAGTCTGGAGTTCGACCATCTGGCGACCATCACCCCCATTCAGCTTGGTTTCGAAAAAGCGGTGGCCTATATCCGTAAGAAGCTGGCCACCGAGCGTTGCGATGCCATCATTGCGGCAGGCTCCAACGGCGCATATCTGAAAAGCCGTTTGTCTATTCCGGTGATCCTGATTAAACCCAGCGGATTCGACGTGCTACAGGCACTGGCAAAAGCGGGAAAACTCACCTCGTCAATTGGCATCATTACCTATCAGGAACCCCTCCCGGCGCTTCTCGCGTTTCAAAAAACTTTCAATTTGCAGCTTGAACAGCGTAGCTATATCACCGAGGAAGATGCTCGTGGGCAAATCAACGAGCTGAAGGCTGGCGGTACACAAGCGGTAGTTGGTGCGGGGTTGATTACCGATCTGGCAGAAGAAGCAGGCATGACCGGCATCTTTATCTATTCGGCGGCCACCGTGCGCCAGGCCTTTGTCGATGCGTTGGATATGACCCGCCTGACATTACGCAGAAACGGTCAGTACGCCTCTGGCGATACGTTGCGCACTCGCTACGCGCTCGGAGATATGCGCGGTCACTCTGCGCAGATGGAACAGGTACGGCACACCATTATGCTGTACGCCCGTTCGCGTGCGCCGGTCCTCATTCAGGGCGAAACAGGAACGGGTAAAGAGCTGGCCGCACAGGCCATTCACCGTGAGTTTTTCACCCGTCAGGAGAATCGGCGCGGTAAACCCTCACCGCCGTTTGTTGCCGTCAACTGCGGGGCAATCACCGAGTCATTGCTGGAAGCGGAGCTGTTCGGCTATGAGGATGGCGCCTTTACCGGCTCTCGCCGAGGGGGACGCGCGGGCCTGTTTGAAATCGCTCACGGCGGAACCCTGTTTCTTGACGAGATAGGCGAGATGCCGCTGCCGTTACAAACCCGACTGCTGCGTGTGCTGGAAGAAAAAGAGGTTACCCGGGTCGGAGGACATCAGCCGATTCCGGTCGATGTCCGGGTGATTAGCGCCACGCACTGTAATCTGGAACAGGAGATGAAGCAGGGAGAGTTTCGTACCGATCTGTTTTATCGCCTGAGCATTTTACGCCTCAAGCTGCCGCCGCTGCGCGAACGGTTGCCCGATATCCTGCCATTAGCGGAAGGCTTTTTAAAACAGTCGCTGGCGGAACTGGACGTGCCGTTTTCTGAGCCTGTTCGCAAGGGGCTGGGATTAAGTCAGCCGACGTTGCTGAATTATGGCTGGCCGGGGAATATCCGCGAACTGCGTAATATGATGGAGCGTCTGGCACTGTTTTTAAGCGTCGAGCCGCAGCCAGAGCTGAATGTGGATTTTTTACAACAGCTGTTACCGGAACTGGCCATTGTTGCAGACTCACCGCAAGCATCGTCATTGCTGACGCCGCAACAGGTGTTGGCACAATTTGATGGTGACAAAACTGCCGCCGCGCGGTATCTCGGAATTAGCAGAACCACGTTCTGGCGCAGGCTAAAAGAAAAACCGCCGGTACAATGACCGGCGGGTATCGTGTCTTTTACAGTAGCGCGTTATTTTTTCTTGTAAATATTCGCTGTGCCATGGATTTTGTTATCCGTTTGGCCGGAGGTTAATACCACCACGTCAGCACCTTTCTCTTCAGCTTTCTTCAAAAGGTCTTCTTTAGCATCCGAAGTAGAGACTTCATTACTCGTTGAAATATCACCGATTTTTGTATACTGAGACTCAACCTTTTCAAACTCAACCTTCGTCATAAATTCCGCGGCGTACGCGTTGGTCACAACAAAAGCTAACGCACCAATAAGTACTTTAATTCCAGTTTTCATATAAAAGCTCCAGATTTTGTTATATATGCCATCATCGACCCCTGAACATTCGACATGCGAGTCAAGGATGATTAATAAGTAGTTCAGCCTGGCAAAAAGATCCAGAGCAGGCGGAAATATAAAGAGATTTTGCGAATCGTTGATAACAGAAAACCTGTGCCGTCGCGTTATCTGACGCGCCAGGTTTGCACAAAATAATCTATGAAGTCATTTGCAAATCTCAGCGCGTTTCACTGCGCAGTGTGAGTGAATACGCAGAATGATGAACACACTAAAATTATAGTGTTAGCTGTCACTTAAGCGCTTACTAATGGAAATGTTGTCTATGGAACCTCTGCACGCCGTCGTTCTCACCATCAGCCTGTTTGTTTTAACCTTTTTTAACCCCGGCGCAAACCTGTTCGTGGTAGTACAAACTAGCCTGGCATCCGGACGACGCGCAGGTGTGATGACCGGTCTGGGTGTTGCCTTAGGTGATGCGTTTTACTCCGGCCTTGGGCTCTTTGGTATGGCAACGCTAATCACCCAGTGTGAAGAGATATTTTCATTGATTAAGATTGTCGGCGGCGCCTATCTGCTGTGGTTTGCCTGGAACAGCATCCGCCATCAGGCCACGCCGCAAATGCCCACTCTACAGCAACCGCTTTCCGCTCCCTGGTATGTGTTTTTCCGCCGTGGATTACTAACGGATTTATCAAATCCGCAAACCGTACTGTTTTTTATTAGTATCTTCTCGGTCACCTTAAGCGCAGACACGCCTACGTGGGCCAGACTGATGGCCTGGGCAGGCATTGTGTTGTCTTCCGTTATCTGGCGTATTTTTCTCAGCCAGGCATTTTCTTTGCCTGCCGTGCGACGGGCGTATGGTCGCATCCAACGCGTTGCCAGCCGGGTGATTGGCGCAATAATAGGTGTTTTCGCGCTAAGACTTATTTATGAAGGTATTAGCCATCGATAAGAGAGTTTAACTTGACCATCGTGAGGTAATTGTCCGTAATACCGCCTGAATTTTTAATCGCAGGTGAGTGGCAGTGAGATGGAACAGGTTGAACCGGTAAACGACACATTACTCCTTACAGAATGGCAGGCGCTGATACGACAAACATCGCCTGAAGTTCACTTGCTCCTCACATCGTTAAGCGATGAAGAGATCCGCCATTTAGTGACCGTTTTTTATGACTATATGCTCTCCCATGCCCAGAGCGCATTGTTCCTCAATACAGAACAGGTCAGTACCCGCCTCAGCGGCAGTATGTTTGACTGGTTACGCAGCGTGCTTGGCAGCGCGCACGAAGATCTACCGCAGCTGCTGGCCAAACAGCGAGAAATTGGCGTGGTGCATGCCCGTATCGGCCTGCCCATCGATCTGGTAAACCGCGGCGCGCGTAAGCTCAAGGATGAGCTGTATCGGGTATTGAAAACCAAAGCTGACGACTCGTCTTCCCTGTTGAGCAATGCTATCTGTTTCAGCAGCCTGGCAATGGATACTGCGCTGGAGGCCATGACCGTCTCCTATTCCCCAAGCCACCAAAACTCTCTGCATACGCAGGAGCAGTATCGCCTGCAGACCATTTACGATGACGTTAACGTCGAGCGCGAACGGCAAATTCGCTCATTTACCGACTGGGAAAATCAGTTTATCTATAACATCGCCATCGGTATGCCTTTCGGTGAGATGGTATTTCTGGCGAATTCTGATTTTGGTATGTGGTTCTCACATAAAGGAAAACACATTCTCGGCAACAGCAATCTGTTGAAAGAAATGGAATCGCTGATAGCAGAGATCGACAACCGCATGACGACCACCTTTTCGCATCAGCATCAGCATCAGCCAACAGAACCTGAGAGGATGAGCCTGTTGCAGGATGTCCGCCAGCTATCGGCAAAAATCCATTTCCTGCTCGCCTCAATGTTTGACGCACTGGTTAAACAGGAAAATGGTAAAGACTCGCTGACCCAGTTACTTAACCGCCGCTTTATTCCAACCATCATGCGGCGTGAGATTTCGTTAGCGTTACATGCGCGGAAGCCCTTCACCCTGGCGATGCTGGATATCGACTACTTTAAGCAAATTAACGACAACTATGGGCATAATACCGGCGATCTGACGCTCAAAAACGTCGCAGCGGTCATTTATGATCATATCCGTAGCAGCGATTACGTGTTTCGCTATGGTGGTGAAGAATTTATGATCCTGCTCGTCGAGTCAGACAAGTCGCAGGCCAGTATTATCCTCGAAACGCTGCGTATGAAGATTGCCGAGATGTGCATGGCGGCATCGGCGGCAGAATCATTTTCTATTACCGTCAGCATTGGCATCGCCGAATATGACTATCATCCCGACTATAAACAGTTGGTTGATAAAGCCGATCGCGCGCTTTATCTGGCGAAAAGTAATGGCCGCGATCGCATAGAGGTATATCAGGAATAACCTTCTCCGCCACAGAGAAATAAATACCCCGTTCAGGGTATTTATCTGATCGGCGATAAATACCGAGCTGTTATTTTTATTCAGGCCTATTGGCATGATGAAAATAACAGCCACGTAATAAGATGTAAATCAAATACACCAAATCTGAATAGCGCTAGCATATCCCGGTGATGACGCCTTCTGAATGCAGAAGGGGAAATATGAGGGATAGTATAAAACCATGAACGGGAAGAAAAGAACGCGCTGGCAGCGCCGTCCAGGCACGATCGGAGGCAAACTGCCGTGGAATGACTGGCGCAACGCCAGCAGCTGGCGAAAAGCCACCCAGTTTCTCCTGCTGGCTATTAATATTTATATTGGCGTAACGTTCTATTACTGGGTCCGCTATTTCGAAACCGCCGGCACCAGCGTCTATATTCCAAGGCCAGGTGGTATTGAGGGATGGCTACCAATCGCGGGTTTGATGAATATCCGCTATACGCTGGAGACTGGTTTTCTTCCGCCTATCCATGCCGCCTCCATGCTGCTGTTAGTTGCGTTTATCCTGATTAGTCTGTTGTTAAAAAAAGCCTTCTGTTCGTGGTTATGCCCGGTGGGCACGCTGTCCGAACTGCTCGGCAATCTGGGGAAAAAAGTATTTGGTCGCAACTTCACGCTGCCGCGCTGGCTGGATATCCCGCTGCTCAGTCTGAAGTATTTGCTGCTGAGTTTCTTTTTGTATATCGCCCTGTCGATGCCTGCACAGGGGATTCAGTATTTTCTAATGTCGGCCTATGGCATGATTATCGACGTGAAGATGCTCGATTTCTTTCGCCATATTGGCTCCGCTACGCTCATCTTTGTTGTCGTTATCAGTGTCCTGAGCCTGTTTATTCGCAATGCCTGGTGCCGCTATCTGTGCCCTTATGGTGCGCTGCTCGGTCTGTTCTCGCTGCTCTCGCCGTTTAAAATCCGCCGTAACGCAGACAGTTGCATCGACTGCGGAAAATGCGCGAAAAACTGCCCGTCGCATATCCCGGTCGACAGACTGATTCAGGTGCGTACCGTGGAATGCACTGGCTGCATGACCTGCGTTGAATCCTGCCCGGTGGCCTCAACGCTGAGCTTCTCACTGCAAACACCACCAGGGGCGCAAGACAACGGTAAACCGTTATGGCGACAGAGGACGCTATCAGGTGTTGCCATGACGCTACTGGTGCTTGGCATTCTGTTTGCCACCATTGGTTATGCCGTTTATACCAATGTCTGGGATACGCCAGTGCCCGATCATATGTATTTCCAGCTGATCCCGAAGGCAAAGATGATCGGCCATTAATTTTTATATCATTATGTTCAAAACCCTGCCAATTCTGGCAGGGTTTCCCGCCTGTCCTGCCATTTTAAGACAATTGAACTTGTGCCATCGCGCTCTCGTTTATACAACCTTAAATATCATCTGTAATAATTTTTCTATTTTGTTATGGGCGACTGGGATCAAAATAATGAACGGGATAACATCATGACTAAAATAAAACTGGCACTGCTATTACCTCTGTTTCTGGCAGGTTGTACGATGAATGACGGGGAATTAAGAAACGCTTACGCTCAGCATTATCAGCAACCTACCGCTTATGTAGATGCTTATAAACAGAAAATAGCCAGTATGGATATTCATGCGCTGGCCCAATATGCCGCCGCAGAAGATAAGAAAAAAATGCGCGGGCAGCCAAGACTGAAAATCGACGAATTTATTACCATTGAGAACGTGCAGGCGAAAGGAAATCGGGTGGTCTACGATTACTCACTGTCCGAAAGCTGGCTGGCGCTGTCCGCAGATAAACAGCGCGAGAAGCAGACCAATATGAATAAAGACCTGATCTACCGTACCTGCTCGCTGGAAACGGTACGTCTGGCGCAGGCAAAAGGGCTGGAAGAAGAACATAACTATTACAGCCAGTACCCAGACAAAGTCGCCTTTACGCTGAGAACCAGCGCGCAGATTTGTCTGCAGAACGGTTTTACACAATAGCCGCAATCACAAAGCCTGATGCGCTGCGCTTATCAGGCC
>NZ_JAOWHC010000003.1:0-224 GCF_030332805.1 Citrobacter sp. Cpo065 | reverse complement strand
CGCCCAGAATGATATCTTTTGCACCGGGCAGACCATCAAAATTCCTTTTGTCATAAACGAGTTCCACGAACATTGCTTATTGCTCCTTTACTGGATGGATATACAGTATTTATACTGTGTTTTTATCCGGTATTCAAGAGAGGACGTGATGATGCCACGACGCAGCGATATTGAAATAGCCTGGTATGCTTCGATACAGCAGGAACCAAATGGCCGGAAGACCG
>NZ_JAOWHC010000028.1:0-5247 GCF_030332805.1 Citrobacter sp. Cpo065 | reverse complement strand
CGTCAGTGAATGCGTTTCAGTAGGCCTGATAAGCGCAGCGCATCAGGCACATCACAACACCGCACCATCGGGTGCAAAGCAATATCCTGAGCCTCCATAACACAAGCCATCCTGCGGTATATGCGGTAAACTAGGCGCGATTTTGCATCAGGAAAGCGTCTATGAATCACTCCCTTAAAGCCTGGAACACCTTCGGTATCGATCAGCAAACAAATGAACTTGTCTGCGCCGAAAATGAACAACAATTACTGAATGCCTGGCAATCAGCCAATGCATCGCATCATCCAGTACTGATCCTGGGCGAAGGGAGCAACGTCCTGTTTCTTGATGCCTTCCAGGGTACGGTGATCGTCAATCGTATTAAGGGTATTGAGATTACAGAACAACCTGATGCGTGGCATTTGCACGTAGGTGCGGGTGAAAACTGGCATCATCTGGTCCAGCATACGTTGCAGCTTGGTATGCCTGGGCTGGAAAATCTGGCGCTTATCCCAGGCTGCGTGGGTTCATCGCCAATCCAGAATATTGGTGCCTATGGCGTAGAGCTACAGCGCGTCTGCGAATACGTAGACTGCGTTGAGCTGTCGACTGGCAAACATCTGCGCGTTGGTGCAGCAGAATGTCGCTTTGGTTATCGTGACAGCATCTTCAAACATGAATACCAGGATCGCTTCGCAATTATTGCTGTTGGTTTACGCTTGTCTAAACAGTGGCATCCGGTACTGACCTATGGCGATCTGACGCGCCTGGATCCTACAACGGTGACGCCTCAGCAGGTTTTTGATTCTGTCTGCCATATGCGCACGACAAAACTGCCCGATCCGAAAGTAAACGGTAATGCAGGAAGCTTCTTTAAAAACCCGGTTGTCACCGCAGAGATTGCGCAGGAGCTCCTGGCAAAATTCCCAACAGCACCTCATTACCCGCAGGCTGATGGTTCTGTGAAACTGGCAGCCGGCTGGCTTATCGATCAGTGTCAGCTAAAAGGCATGCGCATTGGTGGCGCAGCGGTACATCAACAGCAGGCTCTGGTGCTGATCAATGCAGACAATGCGACGAGTCAGGATGTGGTGCAACTTGCACATCATGTACGTCAAAAAGTCGGTGAGAAATTTAATGTCTGGCTCGAGCCAGAGGTCCGATTTATTGGCCCGCAGGGTGAAATGAATGCTGTGGAGATCATTGCATGAAGGATAATACCGTCCCTCTGACGCTTATTTCATTACTCGCTGATGGCGAATTTCATTCTGGTGAGCAGCTCGGTGAAAAGTTGGGAATGAGCCGTGCCGCAATCAATAAGCATGTCCAGACGTTACGCGACTGGGGGGTTGATGTCTTTACTGTTCCAGGTAAAGGATACAGCTTACCGGAGCCTATCCAACTATTAGATGCCTCACTTATTCATTCTCAACTGGATGGTGGAAATATCACAGTCCTGCCGGTTATCGACTCAACCAATCAGTACCTGATGGACCGAATAGGTCAACTGGAGTCAGGGGATGCCTGTGTCGCTGAATATCAGCAAGCCGGGCGCGGTCGCCGTGGTCGCAAATGGTTCTCACCGTTTGGTGCCAACCTGTACCTTTCAATGTTCTGGCGGTTGGAACAAGGACCGGCTGCCGCGATTGGCCTGAGTCTGGTTATTGGTATCGTCATGGCTGAGGTTTTACGCGATCTGGGCGCAGAGAAGGTACGTGTAAAATGGCCCAACGACCTCTATTTGCTCGACCGTAAGCTGGCAGGGATCCTGGTTGAACTGACCGGTAAGACAGGGGATGCCGCGCAGATTGTTATCGGTGCGGGTATTAATATGTCCATGCGCCGGGTTGAAGAAAATGTGGTTAATCAAGGCTGGATTAACTTGCAGGAAGCGGGCATTAACATTGATCGCAATACCCTTGCTGCCCGACTGATACGTGAGTTGCGTGCTGCGTTAGTACTCTTTGAGCACGAAGGTTTAGCGCCGTATCTGTCTCGCTGGAAGAGACTGGATAACTTTATCGACCGCCCGGTCAAACTTATTATTGGCGATAAAGAAATATTTGGCATCTCTCGTGGAATAGACGCGCAAGGTGCATTATTGCTTGAACAAAATGGTGAGATCAAACCCTGGATGGGTGGAGAAATATCGCTAAGAAGCGCTGAGTAATAAGAAGGGGAGCTGTTGCTCCCCTTTTTTATTTATTTTCTCAACCTGACTTGCTCAACGGCATGATTGGCACTTTTCGTCATGATTAAGCTTGCTCGCTCACGCGTTGGTAATATATTTTGTTTTAAATTCAGCCAGTTAATCTCTTTCCATAACGATGTGGCGGTGTTGATAGCCTCATCTTCTGATAATTTTGCATAGTTATGGAAATAAGAGTCCGGGTTGGTAAACGCCCCTTCACGGAATTTCAGGAAACGGTTGATATACCACGTCTGGAGTAATTCTTCTGGCGCATCAACATAAATAGAAAAGTCGACAAAGTCAGAAACAAATACATGATGCGGATCGTGAGGATAGTCCATCCCGCTTTGTAATACATTTAGCCCTTCGAGTATTAATATGTCGGGCTGGGCAACGGTTTTGTCGCCATCAGGGATCACATCATAGATGAGATGGGAATAGACCGGAGCCGTGACGTTAGGTACGCCTGATTTCAGATCGGAAACGAATTTAACCAAGCGATGCATATCATAGGACTGGGGGAAGCCTTTCTTCTTCATCAGTCCACGATCTTTCAATACCTGGTTAGGGTGGAGAAAGCCATCGGTAGTAATCAACTCAACCTTGCGATGCTCGGGCCAGCGACTGAGCAAAGCCTGCAAAACACGCGCAGTCGTACTTTTACCGACGGCGACGCTGCCAGCAATGCTAATAATATAAGGAATACGCTCGCCATTCGTGCCTAAAAATTGCTCCAGCACGGCCTGACGTCGCAGGTTCGAACTGATGTAAAAGTTTAGCAAACGCGAGAGAGGCAAATAAATCTCGGCAACTTCTTCCAGCGATAAGTCTTCGTTAATGCCTTTAAGACGAGCAATCTCTTCCTCGGTCAGGGTCATCGGCACGGAATCACGAAGCGCAGCCCACTGGTTGCGATCAAACTGTAGGTAAGGCGACGTTAACGCTTGCTCTTTTATACTCATACGCATGGTCTGGCTGTCATTGCTATATCAGGTCTGCGGTAAAAAACGAAATCATCCCGGTACGCAATGGCACGCACATTTCAGTTAATTTGGACAATGGGCAGGAGGGTAACACCAGATGGGGGGGAATAATAAGAAAAAATCATCCTCTGAAATGCAATGTGACGGGTATTCCAGATGTATAAAGATGTGCTTTCTCTCTATCAAAGCGTACCTGCCGGAGCAAAATTCCTCCCAGAGGAGGCACCTGACGTTGGAAATTTGTCCAATTCAAAGAGGAAATAGATTATTTATCGGTCGTATAGTGCAAAATGTGAGCGATAGAACATTTTATGCAATTTTTTAGTTGCATGAGTGCGCATGTCTCCATAAAATGCGCGCTACTTGATGCCGACTTAGCTCAGTAGGTAGAGCAACTGACTTGTAATCAGTAGGTCACCAGTTCGATTCCGGTAGTCGGCACCATCAAGTCCGGTGGGGTTCCCGAGCGGCCAAAGGGAGCAGACTGTAAATCTGCCGTCACAGACTTCGAAGGTTCGAATCCTTCCCCCACCACCACTTTCTGGCAGCGTTATCGCAGCCTGAGTTGATTAAAAAATTAATCAGCTCGAACAGAAAAGAGAGAAATCTCTTTTTTGTTGCAGAAAGAACTGGGTAGCCGAGTTTCAGGATGCGGGCATCGTATAATGGCTATTACCTCAGCCTTCCAAGCTGATGATGCGGGTTCGATTCCCGCTGCCCGCTCCAGACGTGCTGATATGGCTCAGTTGGTAGAGCGCACCCTTGGTAAGGGTGAGGTCCCCAGTTCGACTCTGGGTATCAGCACCACTTCACTTCTCCTTCCCGTTTCTCTCTGTTTACTTTTAAAAGCATTCAACAGCTCAGGTATATTGCCTGGTTGATGTGGTGATATCACCGATTTATCCGTGTCTTAGAGGGACAATCGATGTCTAAAGAAAAATTTGAACGTACTAAACCGCACGTTAACGTCGGTACTATCGGCCACGTTGACCATGGTAAAACAACGCTGACCGCTGCAATCACTACCGTTCTGGCTAAAACCTACGGCGGTGCTGCTCGCGCATTCGACCAGATCGATAACGCGCCGGAAGAAAAAGCTCGTGGTATCACCATCAACACTTCTCACGTTGAATATGACACCCCGACTCGCCACTACGCACACGTAGACTGCCCGGGCCACGCCGACTATGTTAAAAACATGATCACCGGTGCTGCGCAGATGGACGGCGCGATCCTGGTTGTTGCTGCGACTGACGGCCCGATGCCGCAGACTCGTGAGCACATCCTGCTGGGTCGTCAGGTAGGCGTTCCGTACATCATCGTGTTCCTGAACAAATGCGACATGGTTGATGACGAAGAGCTGCTGGAACTGGTAGAAATGGAAGTTCGTGAACTTCTGTCTCAGTACGATTTCCCGGGCGACGACACTCCGATCGTTCGTGGTTCTGCTCTGAAAGCGCTGGAAGGCGAAGCAGAGTGGGAAGCGAAAATCATCGAACTGGCTGGCTTCCTGGATTCTTACATCCCAGAACCAGAGCGTGCGATTGACAAGCCGTTCCTGCTGCCTATCGAAGACGTATTCTCCATCTCCGGTCGTGGTACCGTTGTTACCGGTCGTGTAGAACGCGGTATCATCAAAGTTGGTGAAGAAGTTGAAATCGTTGGTATCAAAGAGACTGCTAAGTCTACCTGTACTGGCGTTGAAATGTTCCGCAAACTGCTGGACGAAGGCCGTGCTGGTGAGAACGTTGGTGTTCTGCTGCGTGGTATCAAACGTGAAGAAATCGAACGTGGTCAGGTACTGGCTAAGCCGGGCTCTATCAAGCCGCACACCAAGTTCGAATCTGAAGTGTACATTCTGTCCAAAGACGAAGGCGGCCGTCATACTCCGTTCTTCAAAGGCTACCGTCCGCAGTTCTACTTCCGTACTACTGACGTGACTGGTACCATCGAACTGCCGGAAGGCGTAGAGATGGTAATGCCGGGCGACAACATCAAAATGGTTGTTACCCTGATCCACCCAATCGCGATGGACGACGGTCTGCGTTTCGCAATCCGTGAAGGCGGCCGTACTGTTGGTGCGGGCGTTGTTGC
>NZ_JAOWHC010000027.1:0-32945 GCF_030332805.1 Citrobacter sp. Cpo065 | reverse complement strand
TGGAGGCGCATTATAGGGAGTTTCCTGCGGCCCGCAACCCTTAAATGACAGAAAAATGACTGACTGCTGCATTCCACAGCGAAACCCCGCTTTATACCCATTTACACACAGAGTTATCCACAAACCACACGATCGTTTCTACGATCCTCTCGTTATATCAGCCTCCTTCAACAGAAAAAGAAGAGGTCAAAATCGAAAATTAAAAATTCGCGAGCGTTGCGCAAACGTTTTCGTTACAATGCCCCCGCAAAACAAGGATGCCCCGTAAGGGGCGTTAGCTGAGTTTTTAGCCAAGAATTCACCTAACGCTCTCTGTAATAGTCAAATCCAGGGGATTTACCATGCAACAACGTCGTCCAGTCCGCCGCGCTCTGCTCAGTGTTTCTGACAAGGCCGGTATCATCGAATTCGCTCAGGCACTTTCCGCACGTGGTGTGGAGCTGCTGTCTACAGGTGGCACTGCGCGCCTGTTAGCGGAGAAAGGTCTGCCAGTGACCGAAGTTTCCGATTACACCGGCTTCCCGGAAATGATGGATGGACGCGTGAAGACCCTGCATCCGAAAGTCCACGGTGGCATTCTTGGTCGTCGCGGTCAGGATGACGGAATTATGGAACAGCACGGTATCGCCCCTATCGATATGGTGGTTGTAAACCTGTATCCGTTCGCCGAGACAGTGGCACGCGAAGGCTGCTCGCTGGAAGATGCGGTAGAGAACATTGATATCGGCGGCCCGACCATGGTGCGTTCCGCAGCCAAGAACCATAAAGACGTAGCGATCGTTGTGAAGAGCAGCGACTACGACGCCATTATTAAAGAGATGGATGCCAACGAAGGCTCCCTGACTCTGGAAACCCGCTTTGACCTCGCGATTAAAGCCTTCGAACACACCGCCGCCTACGACAGCATGATTGCCAACTACTTCGGCAGCATGGTTCCGGCTTACCACGGTGAGAGCAAAGAGGCCGCCGGTCGTTTCCCGCGTACGCTGAACCTGAACTTCATTAAGAAGCAGGATATGCGCTACGGCGAGAACAGCCACCAGCAGGCTGCCTTCTATATAGAAGAGAATGTTAAAGAAGCGTCCGTTGCCACCGCGCAGCAGGTACAGGGCAAAGCGCTTTCCTACAACAACATCGCCGATACCGACGCGGCGCTGGAGTGCGTGAAAGAGTTCAGCGAGCCAGCCTGTGTGATCGTTAAGCACGCTAACCCGTGCGGCGTGGCGGTAAGTACCTCTATTCTCGACGCTTACGACCGCGCCTATAAAACCGACCCAACCTCCGCGTTCGGCGGCATCATCGCTTTCAACCGCGAACTGGATGCCGAAACCGCGCAGGCAATTATCTCCCGTCAGTTCGTGGAAGTGATCATCGCCCCGTCCGCAACCGAAGACGCACTGAAAATCACCGCCGCCAAACAGAACGTTCGCGTTCTGACCTGCGGTCAGTGGGCACAACGTGTACCGGGCCTGGACTTCAAACGCGTTAACGGCGGTTTGCTGGTTCAGGACAGGGATCTGGGGATGGTGAGCGAAGGCGAACTGCGCGTGGTGTCCAAACGTCAGCCGACCGAGCAAGAGCTGCGCGATGCACTGTTCTGCTGGAAAGTCGCTAAGTTCGTGAAATCCAACGCCATTGTTTATGCCAAAGAGAACATGACTATCGGCATAGGCGCAGGCCAGATGAGCCGCGTGTACTCCGCAAAAATCGCCGGGATTAAAGCGGCTGACGAAGGTCTGGAAGTGAAAGGCTCTGCAATGGCCTCTGACGCCTTCTTCCCGTTCCGCGATGGTATTGATGCTGCCGCCGCCGTTGGCGTGAGCTGCGTTATCCAGCCCGGTGGTTCTATCCGTGATGACGAAGTCATTGCCGCTGCCGATGAACACGGTATCGCGATGATCTTTACCGACATGCGCCACTTCCGCCATTAATCCACGGAGCAGACGATGAAAGTATTAGTGATTGGCAACGGCGGGCGCGAGCACGCCCTGGCCTGGAAAGCCGCACAGTCCCCGCTGGTTGATACCGTTTTTGTCGCACCGGGTAACGCCGGTACCGCACTGGAGCCCGCGTTGCAGAACGTGGCTATCGGCGTCACCGATATTCCAGCTCTACTGAGCTTTGCCCAGAACGAGAAAATTGACCTGACCATCGTCGGCCCGGAAGCGCCGCTGGTGATTGGCGTGGTCGATGCGTTCCGCGCCGCTGGCCTGAAGATCTTCGGGCCAACCGAAGGCGCTGCACAGCTGGAAGGCTCCAAAGCCTTCACCAAAGATTTCCTCGCCCGTCACCAGATCCCGACGGCGGAATATCAGAACTTCACTGAGATTGAGCCAGCGTTGGCCTATCTGCGTGAGAAAGGCGCGCCGATCGTCATCAAAGCTGACGGCCTGGCCGCCGGTAAAGGCGTTATCGTGGCGATGACGCTGGAGGAAGCAGAAGCCGCCGTTCATGACATGCTGGCAGGTAACGCTTTTGGCGATGCGGGCCACCGTATCGTTATCGAAGAGTTCCTCGACGGCGAAGAAGCGAGCTTTATCGTAATGGTCGACGGCGAGCATGTGCTGCCGATGGCCACCAGCCAGGACCACAAACGCGTAGGCAACGGCGACACTGGCCCGAACACCGGCGGTATGGGTGCTTACTCACCAGCGCCGGTGGTAACTGATGAAGTGCATCAGCGCACCATGGAACGCATTATTTGGCCAACCGTAAAAGGTATGGCGGCAGAAGGGAATACCTACACCGGTTTCCTGTACGCGGGTCTGATGATCGACAAACAGGGCAATCCGAAGGTTATCGAGTTCAACTGCCGCTTCGGCGACCCGGAAACCCAGCCGATCATGCTACGCATGAAATCGGACCTGGTGGAGCTTTGCCTGGCCGCTTGCGACGGCAAGCTGGATGAGAAAACCTCCGAGTGGGACGAACGCGCCTCGCTGGGTGTCGTCATTGCTGCCGGAGGTTATCCAGGTAACTACAACACCGGAGATGAAATCCACGGTCTGCCGCTGGAAGAAGTAGAAGACGGAAAAGTGTTCCATGCAGGCACTAAACTCGCCGAAGACGATCGTGTGTTGACCAGCGGTGGTCGCGTGCTGTGCGCCACCGCCCTGGGTCATACCGTGGCTGAAGCGCAGAAACGCGCTTACGCCCTGATGACCGACATCCGCTGGGATGGCAGCTTCAGCCGTAACGACATCGGCTGGCGCGCCATTGAACGCGAGCAACGCTAACGCGAAATTTTCGCCAGCAGCGTTTTACGCGTAATGCCTAACTGACGGGCGGCTTCCGTTTTATTGCCGCCCGTTTTTTCCAGCGCCGCCAGAATCACCTCTTTTTCGACATCCACCAGCGGTTGGATCACGCCACTGAATTCCGTTTTTATCGGCGTCGCGGCAATCGCCATCGGCAGCTCGCGTTCGGAAATATATTCCCCCGTCAGCAGCACCACCGAGCGCTCAATCGCATTTTCCAGCTCACGAATATTGCCCGGCCAGTCGTAGTGGATCAGCAGATCCATCGCCTGCGGAGTAAAGCCTTTCACCGCTTTACGGTTACGCGCGGCAAAACGCTGGAGAAAATGTTCGGCTAGCAGCGGAATATCTTCCCGGCGCTGGCACAGCGCTGGCATTTCAATGGTGACGACGTTCAGGCGATAGTAGAGATCCTGACGAAAGCGCCCGGCACTGACTTCCTCTGCTAGATCGCGATGCGTAGCGGCGATCAGCCGGACATCAACCGCAATAGTCTGATTGCTACCAACGCGCTGCACTTCTCGCTCCTGGATAGCCCGCAGCAGACGCACCTGCATCAGCGGTGAAATATCACCGATTTCATCAAGAAATAACGTGCCGCCATCAGCTTCCACAAAGCGACCTTCCCGCCGTTTATCCGCCCCGGTAAACGCCCCTTTCTCGTGACCAAAAAGTTCGGACTCCAGCAGCGATTCATTAAGCGCCGCGCAGTTGAGCGTCACCAGCGGTTTATCGCGACGGGCGCTGCTGGCATGTAGCGCCCGGGCCACCAGCTCTTTCCCCGTGCCGGAGTCTCCGTGAATAAGCACCGTCGCATCCGAGGGCGCAACCATCGCGATTTCATTGAGCAACTGCTGCATCGCCGGACTGCTGCCAATCATGCCAAACTGCGCAGCCGACGCCGATGGCAGTTCAGCGCCCGTTTCCCGCGTATGCGCCAGCGCCTTTTCCAGCGTCTCCTGCAGACGGTCAAAATCCAGCGGCTTGATTAAGTAGTCCAGCGCCCCGGTTTTAAGCGCTTCAACGGCAGTCTCCACGCTGGAGAACGCCGTCATGATCAAGACTGGAATCGCCGGATTCAGCGCTTTAATCTCTTTCAGCGTTGCGATGCCGTCCATCTCCGCCATGCGTACATCACACAGCACTAAATCAAATACGCGTTCGCGCACCTGTTCCAGCGCCGCTCGCCCGCTATAGGCCAGCGCGACCTCATAACCCCAGCCGCGCAGCAGCGCCTGTAAAATGGTGCAGTGGCTGATATCGTCATCTACCACCAGAATATTGATTTTTCCGCGCGTCATCCTTGTTAATCCTGTTGTTTCGCTTTGGTCGGCAGCCAAAGGGTAAAGGTCGCGCCTTTGCCCTCAACGCTTGCCACCTGAATGGTGCCACCGTGCTGTTCGATAATGTTCTGCACTACCGCCAGCCCGAGGCCGGTTCCGTCAGCTTTGGTCGTAAAGTAAGGCGTAAAAATGGCCTCCAGCTGTTCCGCCGCAATCCCCTTCCCACTATCGGTAACCACAATTTTAACGCGATCGCCGCTGCTTTCATTCGCTTCAACCGTGATCGTGCCCTGACGACCAATCGCATGAATGGCGTTCAGATACAGATTCAACAAAACCTGAGTCAGCCGGTCAGGATCGGCCTGGATAGCGGGCAGCGTAGAATTGGCCGAAAAGCGGAGCTGGATTTCCCGGCTTGCCGCATCCTGACTCACCAGGTGTAATGAGTGGGTGATAACCTCATTGAGATCCACCTGTTGCAGCGTCAGATGTGCAGGTTTCACCAGCTCCAGCAACTCGCTCACCACCCGATTTAAACGATCCGCCTCTTTCGCCATCACCTGTGCCAGCTCATGCGACTCGCCTCCTGCCGGGGTTCGCTCGGCAAAATACTTCGCTAACCCTTTGATCGATGAAAGCGGGTTACGAATTTCATGTGCCACCCCAGCCGCAAGATGACCAAGTGCTAACAGTTTTTCTTTACGCTTCATCGCATCCTGGAGTTCTTTGTACGAGCGCTGATAGCGCTGATACCAGAAGAACGTCAGCACGGTGGCCAGCAACACAGCCGCCAGCGCAGAGAGGACTATCAGTGTGTTACGCCACTCCCTTGCCTGAGTCGCTGTCAGATCGCTGGCATCAAAGGCGATAAATATGGTTTGTGCTGGGGAGGTAAGCAGCCCGTCATTGCTGGCACAGCGCGCCATGCCGTGGCGTCCTGGACCATACATCGGCTGAAACTGGCGATAAATTTCCAGTGCTGGCGTTTTTTCACCATCCCCCGCTGGAATTTCAATATTCCGCCAGCTTTCTTGCTCCCCAGGACTAAGCTGTCGCAGGACATCCGATGAATAGAGCGTTTTGCCGACCATCGCGGAATTGCTGTGGGTAATAATGACACCATGCTCATCAACGACAGCAAACCATAGCACGCCAGGCTGTACAGCCATTTCCTCCAGTAGCGTCTGCTGTTGTGCATGATGCATGCGCATCCCCATGCCTACGCGCGTACCAGACTCCAGAGCGCGAATGAGCACACTGCCTTTTTCCAGTAGCGTTTGCCGCGCGGCGCCACTTTCCCGCCCATAGTCCCGAATGGTCATAATCGAAAACCAGCCGACCAAAACCAGGATTGCCGCCAGCAAGAGTCGGCTCAACCACTTTGCCACCGTATCCTTATAAAGACGCATACGCTCTCCCTTCACCCCGCTTGTTCCTTTCATCGTTGCAGGTATACAGCAGAAATCATGCCATTTTTTCCCCCTGATAACCCTGCCCTCAGACACAAACAGCTGAAAGTAACGGGTAAAAATGACTCGCTGGCGCGTTCTGGCGAGTCATTTTTACTCGTTTCCCTGCAAAGACGGCGGGTACAACACCCGCAGGACCGGGATTGCCACTTTGGCACGGAAGATGCAAAAGGGAATGTAAGCTAACCAACAGGAGAACGAACCATGAAACGGAACAACAAACTGGCGCTGATTGCACTCTCTCTTATCGCACTGGGTTCGACCCCGGCGCTGGCGCAGAATCACTGGGGATATGGTGACGGAATGCAGCAACGGGGCGGTACGCCAATGACCGCTGAGCAGCAGGCTACCGCACAGAAAATCTATGATGATTATTATTCCCAGACCAGCGCGTTGCGCCAACAGCTGACATCCAAACGTTATGAGTACAATGCACTATTAACGGCCAGCTCTCCGGACACGGCAAAAATTAACGCCGTTGCAAAAGAGATGGAAGCGTTGAATCAGTCTCTGGACGAGCAGCGCGTTAAACGTGATGTCGCAATGGCGCAGGCTGGCGTGCCACGTGGCGCGGGAATGGGCTACGGCGGATGCGGCGGTGGCGGTAACCATCGCGGCGGCGGCCATATGGGAATGGGCCACTGGTAAAAGACTTAATGCCTGATGACGCTATACGGATCAGGCCTGCTGATTTCCTGTATTCAGGTTTTCAGAAAGTTTTGGCTGTAGGCTGCCAGTGACAAAAATCTTCATTGGCGACCAGCAGTAGCTGCGACCCTTCGGGCGCTTCCAGCCATGCCACACTCACCTCTACGGATGAATGTCTCTGGCGGCGCTCGATATGGTTTATCGCCCACGACTCCAGGTCTGGCTTCAGCGTTTCACCTTCACAAGTTGTGACCGTGTTATCCGCATGCCAACGTCCCTGACGCAATATCACCCGTCCCTGACGCAGCGCATCGCTGGTCTGGCGAATTTGATCGGCACGATAGCGGTAAAGCGCGATTTGATCGCTGGAAAGCTGCTGCTTTTGCCCGTCGACTTCACGCTGCATGAAGCTCAGTTCGCCCCGGTCATCGAAGCGTATACGGACATGTTCAGCCGGTTTACTGTAAACGTTGAGTTCTATCAGAGAGAGCGAATCACCCTGCCAGCGGTATTCACTGGTAGTGGTTTCGCCTTTACGCCACGGACTAAATACCGAGAGCAAGTGAACATCGTCACCGGAGTCTTTACGCCAAATGCGTACCGCCCCCTGATCGCCAACATAGCCGCTGGCCGTGAAAGGAGGAAGCTCAGAATGGCTACCGCAGGCAGACAGTAACAGAACACCTGAAAGCCAAAGCGTATGACGCCAGATGGACAAAAGGGGCGAAACCGCCCCTTCGTTAAAACTGTTCACTGCCACGCGAATTACTTAACCGCGTCTTTCAGTGCTTTACCAGAAACAAATGCCGGTACGTTAGCTGCGGCGATTTTGATTTCTTTACCGGTCTGCGGGTTGCGGCCAGTGCGCTCAGCACGGTGGTTCACTTTGAAGGTACCGAAACCAACCAGTTGTACAGCATCGCCTTCTTTCAGAGACTCAGTAATAGCAGCCAGAGTGGATTCCAGAGCAGCTTTAGCCTGTGTTTTAGACAGTTCTGCTTTGTCTGCAATTACATCAATCAGTTGAGTCTTGTTCATAAGTTATCCTTACAATGTGTTTATCGCTTGCTAAGCATCGAGTGCGACGGAAATGCCAGAAAAGCACTCTCCTGCATACACGCACCGATAGCCACTTTTTTTCGCCCCCCAAATGTAGACCAGACCGGGGGCGGATGGGAAGCCTTCAGGCACGACAAATCAGGCGTTAAATCACGTTTTGTGGTGTCATTGCTGAAAATTTATACCAATATTGCTCTCGCCAGCCTCGCGCAGGTCTGCACGCAGCCCTTTTATCAGCTCAATATCGCGTTCTTCACAGTCGGCTAAAAGTCGGAAAATTTCCCACTGAATATCCCATTCTTGCTCAACGGCAGGGTTCTCTTTGAGCTCTTCATCGGTCATTTCGCGACCAGCCTGAGTCATTTCCAGCATCGCAACCGTCGTAATCGAAGCCTTACTCACTTCGATTGCATGCTCCAGCGTTTCACCGCTAAGACGCGAATGCATCAGTTCGCTTAATGCCACACAGGCATCAATCGCCGGATAAACACCGTACAGATCGTAATCGTCTGCAGAAGGAATGGCCTCTTCAAATTTTTCCAGCTGGCTGTCGAAATTGATTTTCGCGTCTTTAACCGTCAGCGCTTCCCAAATCAGATCCAGAATTCGGCGGTAAATCTGTCCATCGCCAAATTCAGTTTGCTTGCAGAACATGGCGTAGTTTGGGTACATGCGTTCGCACAGACAAGCCATAAACGTGACGTGCTGCCAGCTTTCCAGCTTCTCCAGACGCAGGTGAATCGGATTTTGTAACATGATGAGTTCTCAAATACGGAAATTAGCCGCAGTTTACCCGATATGGGGCGTTTTTGCTGCAAGCCGAGTAAAAGCCGGGCGTTCGGATGCCACTGCATCTGCCCAGCGTGTGGGTTCCGGCAAACGATAGCCGTTCATACAGCGTTGAACCCACGCCAGTGCGCTGTCCATACTCACGCGGTGGCCCGTGGAAATAAACAACGGGTTACAGCGCGCTTTGCTGCGCCAGACCCATGCCAGTTGTTCGCCTTTATCCAGCAACGGCGCTAGCGCACCAGGTTCAGCAGCGAGCGATTCAAACTTGCCGCACAACCGTTTTTTCGCCACGCCAATCGTTGGTACGTCCACCAGCAGGCCAAAATGGCTGGCCACGCCCAGACGACGCGGGTGAGAAATGCCATGACCGTCAACGAACAGCAGATCTGGCTTGTGCGAGAGCAGTTGCCAGGCGGCCATCAGCGCGGGAGTTTCACGAAAGGAGAGAAAACCGGGAATGTAGGGCATGGTGGTGGCGATACGCGCCACCTTGTATTCGACCAGTTCAAGCGTGGGATACTTCAGTAAGACCATCGCGGCTCGCGTCACTTCGCCACCCTGCTCAAACCCAACGTCCGCCCCGCCGATCAGATCCGGCGGATCGTTCTTCAGACGATCCTCGCGGATCACTGAAGAGGCCAGTTCAAGCTGCTGCGCGCGTAATGACGCGAGATCCATGATGACTCCTTAGCGGTGGTACTGTTCGGACAACCGATGTACCGCCTCCACAAAGACACCCGCATGTTCTGGCGGGACGTCCTGATGAATGCCGTGGCCCAGGTTAAAGACATGCCCTTCACCCTGACCGAATCCGGCCAGAATTATCGCCACCTCTTCTTCGATGCGGGCTGGCGGCGCATACAGCATGGACGGATCCATATTGCCCTGGAGCGCCACTTTATGACCGACACGACGACGCGCATCGGCAATGTCAGTGGTCCAGTCGAGACCTAACGCATCACAGCCGGTCTCCGCCATCGCTTCCAGCCACTGACCACCGCCTTTGGTAAACAGGGTCACCGGTACGCGACGACCTTCGTTCTCGCGCAGCAGGCCATCAACGATTTTGTGCATGTAGTACAAAGAAAACTGCTGATAGTCGCGACCGGTCAGCACGCCACCCCAGGTGTCGAAAATCATCACCGACTGCGCACCCGCTTTGATCTGCGCGTTCAGGTACAGCGTGACGCTCTTCGCCAGCTTATCAAGCAGCAGATGCAGCGCTTTAGGGTCGGCGTACATCATCTTTTTAATCACGGTGAAGGCTTTGCTGCTGCCGCCTTCAACCATGTAGGTCGCCAGCGTCCACGGGCTACCGGAGAAGCCGATCAGCGGCACTTCGCCTTTCAGTTCACGGCGGATAGTGCGCACCGCGTTCATCACGTACCCCAGCCCATCTTCCGGGTCCGGGATCGGCAGTTTGTCGACATCAGCCTTGCTGGTAATCGGAGAGGTGAAGCGTGGGCCTTCACCTGCTTCAAAATACAGCCCGAGTCCCATCGCATCCGGGATCGTCAGGATATCCGAGAAGAGGATCGCGGCATCAAGTTTATAGCGACGCAGCGGCTGCAGCGTGACTTCGCAGGCCAGCTCGGCATTTTTGCACAGCGCCATAAAATCGCCCGCTTCGGCACGGGTAGCTTTGTATTCCGGTAGATAGCGGCCTGCCTGGCGCATCATCCATACCGGAGTGACATCAACGGGCTGGCGCAGCAGCGCACGCAGATAACGATCGTTCTTCAGTTCGGTCATTTTTGCAGTTCCTTATTGCGTCAGTCCATCAGTGTATCACCACTCGCTCTTTACTCGTACTCAGCCCGACACATTGCCACAGTGTCTTCAATCAATCGACGCGCGACAGTACCGGGCGGGGGTAAGAGCGGTAAGTCGTCATAGCGATACCAGTTCGCTTCCAGCAGCTCTTTCGGATCGATGACGATTTCGCCGCTATCATACTCCGCCATAAATGCGGTCATCAAAGACTGCGGGAACGGCCATGGCTGAGAAGTGACATAGCGCAGGTTTTTCACCTTAATGCCGCTCTCTTCCATGACTTCACGCGCCACCGCCTGTTCTAAGGTCTCACCTACTTCGACAAAACCCGCCAGTACGGTATGCACGCCGTTACGATGGCGAACATGTTGGGCAAGCAGGATGGAATCATCTCGGCGAATAGCGACGATTATGCACGGGGCAATTTGCGGGTAATAACGTTCACGGCAGTGGCTACAGAGCATCGCCCACTCTGTTTTACTCGGGTGCATGGGATGGCCGCAGTAGCCGCAGAATTTATGCGAGCGATAGAACTCCGCCAGCTGTACGCCGCGTCCGGCCAGTTGAAACAGGCCAACGTCCTGGTCAATGACCTGGCGCACCGACCCCATATCGTGTCGACGCTGCTGCTGCACCAGCCAGACAGTCTCCCCTTCCCACTCGCCTATTGGCAGCGCGCGCTGACCAATCAGATCAAAACGGGCTGCGTCGCCATAAGGTAGCTCGCCATGAGGTAACCATAACTTTTGCTCATGACTGACGATCCACCAGCCGCTATCTAATTTTTCAATTATACGATCCATATCTCTTGCGCAACCTTTGCTTCACAGGCATGTTGTTTACATTATTTTTACATTTACGGGTGAGCAGTTCCTAAACACCATCTTGCGGAGTCAATCATGCTAAACCAGCTGGAAAGCCTGACGGAGCACGTCGGAGGAAGTAATAAACTGGTTGATCGCTGGCTACATGTACGTAAGCACCTGCTCGTGGCTTACTACAATCTGGTTGGCATTAAGCCTGGCAAAGAATCGTACATGCGACTCAATGAAAAAGCGCTGGATGATTTTTGTCAGAGCCTGGTCGATTACCTCTCCACCGGACACTTCAGTATTTATGAACGTATTCTCCATAAATTGGAAGGGAACGGGCAGCTTTTAAAAGCCACAAAAATTTGGCCGCTGCTGGAAGCCAATACGCAGCTGATCATGGACTACTATGACTCCAGCCTGGAAACGGCGATTGATCATGATAATTTCCTTGAATTTCAACAGGTTTTATCGGATCTCGGCGAGGCACTGGAAGCCCGATTCGTGCTGGAAGATAAGTTGATCATGCTGGTATTTGACGCAATGCACGAGAGTAACACTCTCAAACGTCATGCTTGAGATTTGCGGCATTAACGCGTAGTTTACATTCATTACCTCTTTACTGAGGTTACTTCTTGTCGGAGTGCTTATTTTCCACAGCAGCATGAGTGGAAAAGGCTGAGACCGTTAATTCGGGATCCGCGGAACCTGATCAGGTTAAAACCTGCGAAGGGAACAAGAGTCAATCTACAATAGCATCGCCTCCGGGCGAGCTTCTCTCTTGCTTCATCCGTCGTCTGACAAGCCATATCCTTACTTTTATTTGGAATGAGCTATGTCTGCCACTACTAAACCATCACGCCGCGAACAGCGCGCTCAAGCCCAACACTTTATCGATACCCTGGAAGGGACCGCCTTCCCTAACTCAAAACGCATTTATATTACCGGTTCGCAGCCGGATATCCGCATTCCGATGCGCGAAATTCAGCTCAGCCCAACGCTGACTGGCGGCACAAAAGACAACCCGCAGTTCGAAGAGAACGAAGCCGTTCCGGTATACGACACCTCCGGACCGTATGGCGATCCTGACGTGGCGATTAACGTCCAGCAGGGTCTGGCAAAGCTGCGCCAGCCGTGGATTGCGGCGCGTAACGATAGCGAAGAATTAGACGACCGGAGTTCCGCTTATACCAAAGAACGTCTGGCCGACGATGGCCTGGACGAGCTGCGTTTCACCGGTCTGCTGACACCAAAGCGCGCCAAAGCGGGTAAGCGAGTCACCCAACTGCACTACGCCCGCCAGGGAATAGTGACCCCGGAGATGGAGTTCATCGCCATCCGTGAAAACATGGGCCGCGAGCGCATTCGCAGTGAAGTGCTGCGTCACCAGCATCCGGGGATGAACTTTGGTGCACGCCTGCCGGAAAACATCACGCCGGAATTCGTGCGTGATGAAGTGGCCGCGGGCCGCGCGATTATTCCTGCTAACATCAACCACCCGGAATCCGAGCCGATGATTATCGGTCGCAACTTCCTGGTGAAGGTTAACGCCAACATCGGTAACTCTGCCGTCACCTCCTCCATTGAAGAGGAGGTAGAGAAGCTGGTGTGGTCGACGCGCTGGGGCGCTGACACGGTGATGGATCTCTCCACCGGTCGCTATATCCACGAAACCCGCGAGTGGATCCTGCGTAACAGTCCGGTACCGATCGGTACTGTGCCGATCTACCAGGCGCTGGAGAAGGTCAACGGGATCGCCGAAGATCTCACCTGGGAAGCCTTCCGCGACACGCTGCTGGAGCAGGCCGAACAGGGCGTCGACTACTTCACCATTCACGCGGGCGTGCTGCTGCGCTACGTGCCGATGACTGCCAAACGCCTGACTGGCATTGTCTCACGCGGCGGTTCAATTATGGCGAAATGGTGCCTTTCTCATCACAAAGAGAACTTCCTGTACGAACATTTCCGCGAGATTTGCGAAATCTGCGCTGCCTACGACGTCTCTTTGTCGCTGGGTGACGGCCTGCGCCCGGGTTCAATTCAGGATGCGAACGACGAAGCGCAGTTCTCCGAGCTGCATACGCTGGGCGAGCTGACCAAAATCGCCTGGGAATACGACGTGCAGGTGATGATAGAAGGCCCGGGTCATGTGCCCATGCATATGATCCAGCGCAACATGACCGAAGAGCTGGAGCACTGCCATGAAGCACCGTTTTACACCTTAGGGCCATTGACCACCGATATCGCACCGGGCTACGACCACTTCACTTCCGGGATCGGTGCGGCGATGATCGGCTGGTTTGGCTGCGCGATGCTGTGCTACGTCACGCCAAAAGAGCACCTCGGCCTGCCGAACAAAGAAGATGTTAAGCAAGGGTTGATTACCTACAAGATTGCCGCCCACGCAGCTGACTTAGCAAAAGGTCATCCAGGCGCGCAGATCCGCGATAACGCCATGTCGAAAGCGCGCTTCGAATTCCGCTGGGAAGACCAGTTTAACCTCGCGCTCGACCCATTCACCGCCCGTGCCTACCACGATGAAACCCTGCCACAGGAATCCGGTAAGGTCGCCCACTTCTGCTCCATGTGCGGGCCGAAGTTCTGCTCGATGAAAATCAGCCAGGAGGTTCGCGACTACGCTGCTGCACAAACGATTGAAGTCGGCATGGCAGATATGTCGGAGAACTTCCGCGCCAAAGGCGGCGAAATCTACCTCAAAAAAGAGGAGGCGTAATGTACCAGCCTGATTTCCCGACCGTGCCGTTTCGCCTCGGGCTTTACCCGGTGGTGGACAGAGTGCAATGGATTGAACGCTTGCTGCAGGCGGGCGTACGCACGATCCAACTGCGCATTAAAGATAAGCGTGATGAAGAGGTCGAAGCCGACGTTATGGCCGCCATTGAACTGGGGCGTTGCTATGACGCCCGTCTGTTTATCAACGACTACTGGCGTCTGGCAATTAAGCACCGCGCTTACGGTGTACATCTGGGCCAGGAAGACCTTGAAACCACCGACCTGAAGGCGATTCAGGCGGCGGGGCTGCGCCTGGGGGTCTCCACTCACGATGATATGGAGATCGACGTCGCGCTCGCCGCTAAGCCTTCTTATATCGCGCTGGGTCATGTTTTTCCCACGCAAACCAAACAGATGCCTTCCGCCCCGCAGGGACTCACGCAACTGGCAAACCATATTGAACGACTAGCGGATTACCCGACCGTCGCCATTGGCGGTATCAGCCTTGAGCGCGCCCCGGCAGTACTGGCGACCGGCGTCGGCAGCATTGCCGTGGTCAGCGCCATTACCCAGGCGGCTGACTGGCAGGCCACCACGGCGAAGTTATTGGATATCGCGGGAGTGGGCGATGAATGACCGCGACTTTATGCGTTACAGCCGGCAGATCCTGCTCGGCGATATCGCCATTGAAGGCCAGCAAAAACTACTCGATAGCCATGTGCTGATTGTCGGTTTAGGCGGGTTAGGTTCGCCTGCCGCGCTGTATCTGGCGGGAGCAGGCATCGGAAAACTGACGCTGGTAGACGATGACGACATTCATCTGAGCAACCTGCAGCGCCAGATCCTGTTTACCACTGATGATATCGCACGTTCAAAATCGCAGGTTGCCCAGCAGCGCCTGACGCGGCTCAACCCGGATATCGAGCTGGTGTCACTCCAGCAGCGACTGAAAGGCGATGCGCTTCGGCATGCGGTAGCGCGTGCCGATGTGGTGCTCGACTGTACCGATAACATGGCCACGCGCCAGGAAATTAACGCCGCCTGCGTAACGCTCAACACCCCGCTCGTCACCGCCAGCGCCGTCGGCTTTGGCGGCCAACTGATGGTGCTGACGCCCCCGTGGGAACAAGGATGTTACCGCTGCCTGTGGCCGGACGATGTAGAGCCCGAACGCAACTGCCGTACCGCCGGTATCGTCGGACCGGTTGTGGGCGTGATGGGCACCCTGCAGGCGTTGGAAGCGATTAAATTGCTCAGCGGTATTGAGACGCCCAGCGGAGAGCTACGCCTGTTTGACGGTAAAACCAGCCAGTGGCGCAGCTTCGCACTACGACGTGCCAGCGGCTGCCCGGTATGCGGAGGGCAACATGCAGATTCAGTTCAATGATGAGCCGATGCAGTGCGCCGAAGGACAAACCGTCAGTGGGCTGCTCACTGCGCTTAATCAGCTTAAACCGGGCGCGGCGCTGGCGCTCAATCAGCAGATCCTCCCGCGCGAGCAGTGGGAGCAGCAAATCGTGCAGGAAGGCGACCAGATCCTGCTTTTTCAGGTTATTGCAGGGGGTTGATATGTTACGTATTGCCGACAAAACGTTTGATTCGCATCTGTTCACCGGCACCGGAAAGTTTGCTTCATCGCAGCTGATGGTTGAGGCGATTCGCGCCTCCGGCAGCCAACTGGTAACGCTGGCCATGAAGCGCGTGGATTTGCGTCAGCACAACGATGCCATTCTGGCGCCGCTGGTAGACGCTGGTGTGACGCTGTTGCCCAACACTTCGGGGGCAAAAACCGCTGAAGAGGCGATTTTTGCTGCCCAGTTGGCGCGTGAAGCGCTGGGCACAAACTGGCTGAAATTAGAAATCCATCCGGACGCCCGCTGGCTGTTACCCGATCCAATCGAAACATTGAAAGCCGCAGAAGTACTGGTGAAAAAGGGCTTCGTGGTACTGCCTTACTGTGGCGCAGATCCGGTGCTGTGCAAACGGCTGGAAGAAGTAGGCTGTTCTGCAGTCATGCCGCTCGGCGCGCCCATCGGTTCTAATCAGGGGCTGGAAACCAAAGCGATGCTGGAGATTATTATCCAACAGGCGACCGTGCCGGTGGTGGTTGATGCAGGCATCGGCGTCCCCAGCCACGCCACGCAGGCGCTGGAAATGGGCGCCGACGCGGTGTTGGTCAATACGGCAATCGCGGTAGCCGACAGCCCGGTGATGATGGCAACCGCCTTCCGCCTGGCCGTTGAAGCTGGCTTGCTGGCACGCCAGGCGGTACCAGGAAGCAAAAGTTCGCAGGCAAGTCCCACCAGCCCGTTAACCGGATTCCTGGAGGCCTTCGCATGAAAACGTTCAGCGACCGCTGGCGGCAGCTGGACTGGGATGACATCCGCCTGCGCATCAACGGTAAAACCGCCGCTGACGTAGAGCGCGCCCTCAACGCTTCGCATCTTAGTCGCGACGATCTGATGGCATTGCTCTCTCCTGCCGCCGCCGATTATCTGGAGCCGCTGGCGCAGCGGGCGCAGAAGCTCACCCGTCAGCGTTTTGGTAACACTGTGAGCTTTTACGTGCCGTTGTATCTCTCCAACCTTTGCGCCAACGACTGCACCTACTGCGGTTTTTCGATGAGCAACCGTATCAAACGCAAAACGCTGGACGAAGATGAGATAACACGGGAGTGTGCGGCTATCCGTGAGCTGGGTTTTGAGCATCTGCTGCTGGTCACTGGTGAACATCAGGCAAAAGTGGGGATGGATTACTTTCGTCGCCATTTGCCTGCCATTCGCCGCCAGTTCGCCTCTTTACAGATGGAGGTACAGCCGTTGTCAGAGGCTGAATATGCAGAGCTGAAGACGCTGGGGCTGGATGGCGTAATGGTGTATCAGGAGAGTTATCATGAGGCAACTTACGCTCGTCACCATTTAAAAGGGAAAAAGCAGGATTTCTTCTGGCGCCTGGAAACGCCGGACAGGCTGGGCCGCGCAGGGATCGACAAAATCGGTCTTGGCGCGTTGATTGGTTTGTCCGACAGCTGGCGGGTTGATTGCTATATGGTGGCTGAACATCTGCTATGGATGCAGCAGCATTACTGGCAGAGCCGTTACTCTATCTCCTTCCCTCGCCTGCGCCCATGCACCGGAGGCGTTGAGCCTGCATCGATCATGGATGAGCGACAGTTGGTCCAGACCATTTGCGCGTTTCGTTTACTGGCGCCAGAAATTGAGCTGTCACTCTCCACCCGCGAATCGCCATGGTTTCGTGACCATGTGATCCCGTTGGCGATCAACAACGTCAGCGCCTTCTCAAAAACCCAGCCCGGTGGTTATGCCGATAACAACCCCGAACTGGAACAGTTCTCCCCGCACGACGATCGTCGCCCAGAAGCCGTTGCTGAAGCACTCATGGCCCAGGGTTTACAGCCCGTGTGGAAAGACTGGGACAGCTATCTGGGGCGCGCTTCACAGGTACCGTAGGTCAGGAGCAATCGCATAAACAAAAAAACCCGCTTTCGCGGGTTTTTTCTTCACTGGCACTTAACTGCTCGGGCTCTGGCCTTCATCGCTATCGTAAGCGCTCGTGAAATTATCGGCGATTACAGCGCGACAACGTTAACAGCAGACGGGCCTTTAGCGCCATTCTCCACGGAGAACTCCACCTTTTGACCTTCATCTAACGTTTTAAAATCGTTACTCTGGATAGCGGAGAAATGTACAAACACATCCTTGCTACCGTCCTGAGGAGTGATAAAGCCGAAGCCTTTATCAGAGTTAAACCATTTTACTAAACCAGTCATTTTGTTAGACATAGATACTTCCTTTCATGTTTTTGAGCCGCTTATGCAGCGAAGATGGCCTGTTTTGCAGAAATTAACTTATGGGGCACTTAGGGAGGAGGCTCATGAAGAAGAGTATCTGAGGATAACGCTTGAACTGAGAACTGCTTTACTAAAACTGCTTGCATAAGGTCTGTGTTCCAAACCGATGCCGCTATAGTAGACCTACTTCTAATCATTAAGCAAGCATTAATTTTTTTAATACCCACTGAGTGATGCAATGTTGAACCATCGCGGCTAAGCATCCTGGATAACAGCTTGATCTACAATGAACAAAAGCCCCGACTATTGCAGTCAGGGCTTTACGTTACTACACACTTCAAATTTAACATTAATAAACTTAACGATTTAATACTGCTGATGGTACTACTTTAAAATGTACACGTTTACTATAGATAATATTGGATATTGATACTAACTAAAGCTTTCCTCTATTTACCGTTAAACACATTCCACCCGCTTGATAATAGAACTCAAGGCTGGTGACCTAAACAAGTACACTTCCCCTCGCGACATATACTCTTTGATGCGTTGCCTTATTTCCCTTGTGATAACCAGAAAAGCAGAATCACAAATATTTACTATAAAATCATGGCGTTACATCGTCGCGTTTTACTGACTTTTTGCGATTAGATATATCAACTACGTGGCCTGAAAGCATTGTCGAAGTGAAAAGATAGCGTTTTCAGCATCGACTATCCCATACAAAAAATACTTCGTGGCCTTTATCGCAAACCCCAATCAAGCTCTACTAACACTTACTACGTTAACAGCAAACTACAATTTCTCCGCTGTTAAATATTAACATACGGGTTTAAAAAACGCTGTCAATACTGTTTTTTATAACATGTATTTATTGACAGTAATTATATATTCCAGCATGTGATAAGCGAGTCAAAAAGCCGCTGGCCCTGGTCCAGATCGCAGGGTTCTGCCTCTTTTTGTAACCGGTTTCAGAAAAAGCGGCTTTCTTTGTGATGCCTTGCACACAATCGTTGCAAAGCAGTTGTTGCTATAGCTGGCTCGCGATAATTATCAACTCACACATGTTGATCGAGACTGCTTATGAAAAACATCGTTTTATGCTGTGCCGCCGGAATGTCCACCAGCATGCTGGTGCAAAGGATGAAAGATGCCGCCCAGAAAAAAGGCGTCGACGTCACTATCAAAGCCGTCCCGGTGGCCGAGTTTGAAGAGAATATCGCTACAGCGGATATCGTTTTGCTCGGTCCACAGGTTAAGTATGAACAGGCCAAGCTACAGGCGATCGCCGACCCACTAGGCAAAAAGGTCGCCGTTATCGACATGATGGATTACGGCATGATGAAAGGCGATGCGGTACTGGATAAGGCGCTGAAACTACTGGAGTGATGGTATGGAAGAGTTAGAAACGATCATCATGGAGTTATTGGTAAATGCTGGCGCTGCACGCAGCCAGGCCCTGACGGCATTGCAACTGGCGCGTAAAGGTGATTTCTCCGGTGCAGAACAAGCGATGACGGAATCACGCGAATACGTCAAACAAGCGCATAAAATCCAGACCCAGCTGATCGGTATTGACGAAGGAACTGGCAAACTACCGGTTAATCTCATCACCGTCCATTCGCAGGACCACCTGATGAATGCCATGGTGATTCAGGATCTGGCCGGCGATATGATTGAGCTTTATCGGCGGTTACCACCGATAAATTAATGACACTGCCGGATGGCTTCGTAGACCTGATAAACGCCATCAGAAATAACATAGACATAAAAAAACCCGCCGAAGCGGGTTTTTTATTATGGTCGGCAACGATTAATCGTTGTCAGAACCGCCCAGGCCTGCGTTCAGCAGTTCTGCCAGGCTGGCAGACGCATCTTCAGCAGTTACCTGCGGTGCAGCTGGCAGTTCGCCCGCTGCGCGACGGCGCATACGATCCTGGTGGTACGCATAACCAGTACCTGCCGGGATCAGACGACCCACGATGACGTTCTCTTTCAGACCGCGCAGTTCATCACGTTTACCTGCAACAGCTGCTTCGGTCAGGACACGCGTGGTTTCCTGGAACGATGCTGCAGAGATGAAGGACTCGGTTGCCAGAGACGCTTTGGTGATACCCAGCAGATCGCGGGAGAACGTTGCACCCACTTTGCCGTTCGCTTCCAGCTCGCGGTTTGCGATCTTGACGCGGGAGTATTCAACCTGCTCGCCTTCCAGGAAGTCGGAGCTACCAGCGCTTTCGATGGTGGCTTTACGCAGCATCTGACGAACGATAACTTCGATGTGTTTATCGTTAATCTTAACACCCTGCAGACGGTATACGTCCTGAACTTCGTTAACGATGTAACGAGTTACAGCATGCACACCACGCAGACGCAGGATGTCGTGCGGCGCTTCCGGACCGTCGGAAACTACGTCACCACGTTCTACACGTTCACCTTCGAACACGTTGAGCTGACGCCATTTCGGAATCATCTCTTCGTACGGTTCGCTACCGTCTACCGGGGTGATAACCAGACGACGTTTACCTTTGGTTTCTTTACCGAAGGAAATGATGCCGCTGATTTCAGCCAGGATTGCCGGCTCTTTCGGACGACGTGCTTCGAACAGGTCCGCAACGCGCGGCAGACCACCGGTGATATCCTTGGTACCGCCGGATTCCTGCGGAACACGCGCCAGGGTGTCACCAGAGCTGATCTGTACGCCATCTTCCAGCTGAACAATCGCTTTACCCGGCAGGAAGTACTGAGCAGGCATATCGGTGCCTGGGATCAGAACGTCGTTGCCCTGAGCATCAACAATTTTCAGTGCCGGACGCAGGTCTTTACCACCCGCAGTACGCTCTGCAGAATCCAGAACCACCAGAGAAGACAGACCGGTCAGCTCGTCGGTCTGACGAGTAATGGTCTGGCCGTCGATCATGTCAGTGAAGCGGACGAAACCACTCACTTCGGTGATAACCGGCATGGTGTGCGGATCCCAGTTTGCTACGGTTTCGCCGCCAGCAACCTGTTCGCCATCACCTTTCGCCATAACGGAGCCGTAAGGCACTTTATAGCTTTCTTTGGTACGGCCGAATTCGTCGATCAGTTTCAGTTCGGTGTTACGTGAGGTGATAACCAGTTTACCGCTGGAGTTCACAACCGACTTCGCGTTGCTCAGACGGATGCTACCTTTGTTTTTCACCTGGATGCTGGATTCAGCAGCCGCACGAGATGCCGCACCACCGATGTGGAACGTACGCATCGTCAGCTGTGTACCCGGTTCACCGATGGACTGTGCCGCGATAACGCCGATTGCTTCACCTTTGTTGATGATGTGGCCACGCGCCAGGTCACGACCGTAGCAGTGCGCACATACACCAAAGTCGGTGTCACAAGATACAACGGAACGGACTTTAACGGAGTCAACGGAGTTCTCTTCCAGCAGATCACACCACTGTTCGTGCAGCAGCGTGTTGCGTGGAACCAGAATATCCGCCGTACCCGGCTTCAGAACGTCTTCAGCAGTTACACGACCCAGAACGCGATCGCGCAGCGGCTCTTTAACGTCACCACCCTCGATAACCGGGGTCATGGTGATGCCTTCCAGAGTGCCGCAATCGTCTTCAGTAACAACCAGGTCCTGCGCGACGTCAACCAGACGACGAGTCAGATAACCGGAGTTCGCTGTTTTCAGTGCGGTATCCGCCAGACCTTTACGAGCACCGTGAGTAGAGATGAAGTACTGGAGTACGTTCAGACCTTCACGGAAGTTCGCGGTGATTGGCGTTTCGATGATGGAGCCATCTGGCTTCGCCATCAGACCACGCATACCGGCCAGCTGACGAATCTGTGCTGCAGAACCACGCGCACCGGAGTCGGCCATCATGTAGATGCTGTTGAAGGAAACCTGCTGCTCTTCTACGCCGTCACGGTTAATAACGGTTTCGGTTTGCAGGTTATCCATCATCGCTTTGGATACACGATCGTTCGCCGCAGCCCAGATATCGATAACTTTGTTATAGCGTTCGCCTGCGGTTACCAGACCAGACTGGAACTGCTCCTGGATCTCAGCAACTTCAGCTTCCGCTTCAGAGATGATCTCGTGTTTCTTCTCTGGGATGACCATGTCATCAATACCAACAGATGCACCTGAACGCGCTGCATATGCAAAGCCGGTGTACATTGTCTGGTCAGCGAAGATAACGGTCGGCTTCAGGCCCAGAATGCGGTAACAGGTGTTCAGCATTTTGGAGATAGCTTTCTTGCCCAGCGCCTGATTGACGATGGAGAAAGGCAGACCTTTCGGTACGATCATCCACAGAATGGCACGGCCAACGGTCGTGTCTTTCAGGCTGGTTTTCGCAACGAATTCGCCGTTTTCATCTTTTTCATATTCGGTGATACGCACTTTAACGCGCGCATGCAGAGAGGCCAGACCTGCGCGATAGATACGCTCAGCTTCTTTCGGGCCAGTCAGCACCATGCCTTCGCCTTTGGCGTTAACACAGTCACGGGTCATGTAGTACAGACCCAATACAACGTCCTGAGACGGAACGATGATAGGTTCGCCGTTCGCCGGAGACAGGATGTTGTTGGTAGACATCATCAGCGCACGCGCTTCGAGCTGGGCTTCCAGCGTCAGCGGTACGTGAACAGCCATCTGGTCACCATCGAAGTCGGCGTTATATGCCGCACAAACCAGCGGGTGCAGCTGGATAGCTTTACCTTCGATCAGTACCGGTTCAAATGCCTGGATACCCAGACGGTGCAGTGTTGGTGCACGGTTCAGCAGTACCGGGTGTTCGCGGATAACTTCGTCCAGGATATCCCAAACGACAGCTTCTTCACGCTCAACCATTTTCTTAGCGGCTTTAATGGTGGTGGCCAGGCCACGCAGTTCCAGCTTGCCGTAGATGAACGGTTTGAACAGTTCCAGTGCCATTTTCTTCGGCAGACCGCACTGATGCAGACGCAGGTATGGACCTACGGTGATTACAGAACGACCGGAGTAGTCAACACGCTTACCGAGCAGGTTCTGACGGAAACGACCCTGCTTACCTTTGATCATGTCGGCCAAAGATTTCAGAGGACGTTTGTTAGAACCGGTGATCGCACGACCGCGACGACCGTTATCCAGCAGGGCGTCAACCGCTTCCTGCAGCATACGTTTTTCGTTGCGTACGATGATGTCCGGCGCAGCCAGATCCAGCAGACGCTTCAGACGGTTGTTACGGTTGATAACGCGACGATACAGATCGTTCAGATCCGACGTTGCGAAACGACCACCATCCAGCGGAACCAGCGGACGCAGATCTGGCGGCAGAACCGGCAGAACGGTCAGGATCATCCACTCTGGCTTGTTGCCAGACTGTACGAAGGCTTCCAGCAGTTTGATACGCTTGGTCAGCTTCTTACGCTTGGTTTCAGAGTTGGTTTCGTTCAGCTCTTCGCGCAGAGTTTCACACTCTTGCTCCAGATCCATGCTTTTCAGCAGAGCCTGGATAGCTTCCGCACCCATCTTCGCGTCGAATTCGTCACCGAATTCTTCCAGCGCGTCCAGATACTGCTCTTCAGTCAGGATCTGTTGACGTTCCAGGTTAGTCATACCGCCTTCGATAACTACATAAGATTCGAAGTACAGCACGCGCTCGATATCGCGCAGCGGCATATCGAGCAGCAAACCGATACGGGACGGCAGCGATTTCAGGAACCAGATGTGAGCAGTCGGAGACGCCAGCTCGATGTGGCCCATACGCTCACGGCGTACTTTAGTCTGGGTCACTTCAACGCCGCACTTCTCACAGATCACACCACGGTGTTTCAGGCGCTTGTACTTACCGCACAGGCACTCGTAGTCTTTTACCGGCCCAAAGATACGGGCGCAGAAAAGGCCGTCACGTTCAGGTTTGAACGTACGGTAGTTAATGGTTTCCGGCTTCTTAACTTCACCGAAAGACCATGAACGGATCATGTCTGGCGAGGCCAGAGCAATTTTGATCGCATCAAACTCTTCGGTTTTAGTCTGCGCTTTCAGAAACTTTAATAAATCTTTCACGGATTTGCTCCCGTCGGAGTTAGCACAATCTGGCGCTGGCTGTTACGCCAGCACCAGTGACCTGTTTGATCGAGAGTTACTCGTCTTCCAGCTCGATGTTGATACCCAGCGAACGAATCTCTTTCAACAGTACGTTGAAGGATTCCGGCATGCCTGGTTCCATCTGATGGTTGCCGTCCACGATGTTTTTATACATCTTAGTACGACCGTTCACGTCATCAGACTTAACGGTGAGCATTTCCTGCAGGGTGTATGCTGCGCCATATGCTTCCAGCGCCCACACTTCCATCTCCCCGAAGCGCTGACCACCGAACTGCGCCTTACCACCCAGCGGCTGCTGAGTAACCAGGCTGTAAGAACCGGTAGAACGCGCATGCATCTTGTCATCAACCAGGTGGTTCAGTTTCAGCATGTACATATAGCCAACGGTAACCTGGCGCTCGAACTGCTCACCGGTACGACCGTCGAACAGTGTGATCTGACCGGAAGTCGGCAGGCCACCCAGCTGTAACAGTTCCTTGATTTCAGACTCTTTCGCACCGTCGAATACCGGCGTTGCGATCGGCATACCTTTTTTCAGGTTTTCAGCCAGACGCAGAACTTCTTCATCGCTGAAGGTATTCAGGTCAACTTTCTGACGAACATCTGAACCCAGATCGTAAGCACGCTGGATGAATTCGCGCAGTTTCGCGACTTCCTGCTGCTGTTTCAGCATGGCGTTGATCTTATCGCCGATACCTTTTGCAGCCATACCCAGGTGGGTTTCAAGGATCTGACCGATGTTCATACGCGATGGTACGCCCAGCGGGTTCAGTACGATATCTACCGGCGTACCGTTAGCATCGTGTGGCATATCTTCGATCGGGTTGATCTTAGAGATTACACCCTTGTTACCGTGACGACCTGCCATCTTATCACCAGGCTGGATCCGACGTTTAACCGCCAGATACACCTTAACAATCTTCAGCACGCCCGGTGCCAGATCGTCGCCCTGAGTGATTTTACGGCGTTTCGCTTCGAGTTTTTTCTCGAATTCGTGTTTCAGTTCGTCGTACTGCTCAGCCAGTTGTTCCAGCTGATTCTGTTTCTCTTCGTCGGTCAGGCCGAGTTCTAACCAGCGGTCGCGCGGTAGTTTGTCGAGCTTCTCAGCTTCAACACCACCGGAAACCAGCACAGCGTAGATACGGCTGAACAGGCCAGCTTCGAGGATCTGCAGTTCTTCAGACAGGTCTTTTTTCGCCTGCTTCAGCTGCATCTCTTCGATTTCCAGCGCACGTTTGTCTTTTTCTACGCCATCGCGAGTAAAGACCTGAACGTCGATAATCGTACCGGAAACACCGTTTGGCACGCGCAGAGAAGAGTCTTTAACGTCAGACGCTTTCTCACCGAAGATCGCACGCAGCAGCTTCTCTTCTGGCGTCAGCTGGGTTTCACCTTTCGGCGTTACCTTACCAACCAGAATGTCGCCACCGGTCACTTCCGCACCGATATAAACGATACCGGATTCATCCAGTTTGGAGAGCGCAGCTTCACCCACGTTCGGGATGTCAGCGGTGATCTCTTCTGGCCCCAGCTTGGTGTCACGGGACACACATGCCAGTTCCTGAATGTGGATGGTGGTGAAACGGTCTTCCTGGACAACACGCTCGGATACGAGGATGGAGTCTTCGAAGTTGTAACCATTCCATGGCATGAATGCCACGCGCATGTTCTGACCCAGCGCCAGTTCACCGAGGTCGGTGGACGGACCGTCTGCCAACACATCACCACGTTCAACCGGCTCGCCCAGAGATACGCAAGGCATCTGGTTGATGCAGGTGTTCTGGTTAGAACGGGTGTATTTGGTCAGGTTATAAATGTCGATACCTGCTTCGCCCGGGTACATCTCGTCTTCGTTAACTTTGATAACGATACGGGAAGCATCCACGTACTGAACAGTACCGCCACGTTTAGCAACTGCAGTAACACCGGAGTCAACGGCAACAGCACGTTCCATACCGGTACCAACCAGCGGCTTATCAGCGCGCAGAGTCGGAACCGCCTGACGTTGCATGTTCGCACCCATCAATGCACGGTTGGCGTCATCGTGTTCCAGGAACGGGATCAGGGACGCACCGACGGATACCACCTGCTGGGTGGATACGTCCATGTAGTCAACCTGGTCGCGGCTGAACAAGCTGGATTCGCCTTTGCTACGGCAGGTAACCAGATCTTCTACAAAGTGGCCTTCGTCATCCAGGTTGGAGTTCGCCTGAGCGATAACGTAGTTGCCTTCTTCGATAGCAGACAGGTAATGAATTTCGTCAGTTACAACACCGTCGGTCACTTTACGATACGGAGTCTCGAGGAAGCCGTATTCGTTAGTCTGTGCATACACGGACAGGGAGTTGATCAGACCGATGTTCGGACCTTCAGGCGTTTCGATTGGACATACGCGACCGTAGTGAGTCGGGTGTACGTCTCGAACTTCGAAGCCTGCGCGTTCACGGGTCAGACCGCCTGGGCCGAGTGCAGAGATACGACGTTTGTGCGTAATCTCAGACAGCGGGTTGTTCTGGTCCATAAACTGAGACAGCTGGCTGGAACCAAAGAACTCTTTCACTGCTGCAGAAATCGGCTTGGCGTTGATCATATCCTGAGGCATCAGGGTATCCAGATCGCCCAGAGACAGACGCTCTTTCACCGCACGCTCAACACGTACCAGGCCAACGCGGAACTGGTTTTCCGCCATTTCGCCTACGGAACGGATACGACGGTTGCCGAGGTGGTCGATATCATCGACTTCGCCTTTACCGTTACGGATATCGATGAGCTTCTTCATCACTTCGATGATGTCGTCTTTGCTCAGGATACCGGAACCTTCGATTTCGTCGCGCAGCAGAGAACGGTTGAACTTCATACGACCAACCGCAGACAGGTCATAGCGGTCTTCGGAGAAGAACAGGTTCTCGAACAGGCTTTCAGCAGCTTCACGAGTCGGCGGCTCACCAGGACGCATCATGCGGTAGATTTCTACCAGTGCGCTCAGACGATCGTTGGTTGGGTCAACACGTACAGTTTCAGAAATGTACGGACCGTGATCCAGATCGTTAGTGAACAGCGTTTCGATACGCTTGTGACCAGATTGGCTCAGCTTAGCCAGCAGATCCAGGCTCAGCTCCATGTTAGCTGCGCAGATCAGCTCGCCAGTAGATTCGTCAACGTAGTCTTTAGCCGCAACTTTACCAGCAATGTATTCAACCGGAACTTCGATATGTTTGATATCGTCTTTTTCCAGTTGGCGAATGTGGCGCGCAGTGATGCGACGGCCTTTTTCGACGTAGACTTTGCCGTTAGCTTCAATGTCAAAGGAAGCGGTTTCACCACGCAGGCGTTCCGGCACCAGTTCCATCTGCAGCTTGTTGTCGCGAATTTCGAAAACAACTTTTTCAAAGAACAGGTCAAGGATCTGCTCAGTGGTGTAGTTCAGTGCACGCAGAATAATGGTCGCAGGCAGTTTACGGCGACGGTCAATACGTACGAACAGGTTGTCCTTCGGATCGAATTCGAAGTCCAGCCAGGAACCACGGTAAGGGATGATGCGCGCGTTATACAGCACTTTACCCGAAGAGTGGGTTTTACCTTTGTCGGAGTCAAAGAAGACGCCAGGACTACGGTGCAGCTGAGAAACGATAACACGCTCAGTACCATTGATTACAAAGGTACCGTTGTCAGTCATGAGCGGAATTTCGCCCATGTAGACTTCTTGTTCTTTAATGTCTTTTACGGTGCCTTCCGGCGCTTCGCGCTCGTAGATCACCAGACGCAGTTTTACGCGCAGCGGTGCGGAATAGGTCACGCCACGGATCTGACATTCCTGAACGTCAAACACCGGTTCGCCAAGGCGGTAGCTGACGTATTGCAGCTCGGAATTACCGCTGTAGCTCTGAATCGGGAAAACGGAACGGAAAGCTGCTTCCAGACCATACTGCCCTTCAGGATCTTGCTCGATGAACTTCTGAAACGAGTCAAGCTGGATAGAAAGGAGATAAGGTATGTCCAACACTTGTGGACGTTTACCAAAATCCTTACGAATACGTTTTTTCTCGGTATAGGAGTAAACCATTAGGGTTCCTCAGCTCGCTGACAAGTCGACCCATCTGTCCGACGAAGGGACAGTTTGTGCAACACTATTTTGTTGACCGGAAAATCGAATACTTTCCGCAATGCCTGTTGCTATCACGCTTAAACCATTTCATTGCGATTTACACAGAACTGATGCTCTGTCGCAGTATATTAAGACGTCGATAGAAACAAGCATTGAAAGGCACAGCAGTAGTCAAACAGTGTGAAATGCTACTGGCGCCTTACAGCGCAAAAAGGCTGGTGACTAAAAAGTCACCAGCCATCAGCCTAATTTCTTAGGCTGCAACCAGAAAAGTTGGCTTATTTAACTTCAACTTCAGCGCCAGCTTCTTCCAGAGATTTTTTCAGTGCTTCTGCGTCGTCTTTGCTGATGCCTTCTTTCAGGGCAGCCGGAGCAGATTCTACCAGGTCTTTAGCTTCTTTCAGACCCAGGCCAGTTGCGCCACGTACTGCTTTGATTACAGCAACTTTGTTAGCGCCAGCAGCTTTCAGAATTACGTCGAATTCAGTTTTTTCTTCAGCAGCTTCAGCCGGGCCAGCAGCTACAGCTACAGCAGCAGCAGCGGAAACACCGAATTTTTCTTCCATTGCAGAGATCAGTTCTACAACGTCCATTACGGACATAGCGGATACTGCTTCAATGATTTGATCTTTAGTGATAGACATTTAAATTGTTCCTGAAAATCAGAATAAGTTTATACGTAAGCAGATGCTTGAGAAAGATAACTGCGATTAAGCAGCTTCTTTCGCATCGCGTACAGCAGCCAGAGTACGAACCAGTTTGCCAGCCGAAGCTTCTTTCATGGTTGCCATCAGGCGTGCAATTGCTTCTTCGTAGGTCGGCAGAGTTGCCAGGCGATCGATTTGCGATGCCGGGATCAATTCACCTTCAAAGGCTGCGGCTTTGACCTCAAATTTTGCATTCGCTTTCGCGAACTCTTTGAACAGACGAGCAGCAGCGCCCGGGTGTTCCATAGAGTATGCAATCAGGGTCGGACCAACAAACGTGTCTTTCAGGCACTCGAACTGAGTACCTTCAACGACGCGGCGCAGCAGAGTGTTACGAACAACACGCATGTATACGCCAGCTTCACGACCTGCTTTACGCAGTTCAGTCATTTTATCTACAGTTACGCCACGGGAATCCGCAACTACTGCAGACAGCGCGCCTTTGGCTACTTCGCTGACTTCAGCAACAATCGCTTGTTTGTCTTGAAGATTTAAAGCCATTAGCTTTGCTCCTGGATGTTTGCCGGAACTCATGTTCCGGAACTCACTTCACTCTCCCCAACGGAAAGAGCGTCTAAATACGGTGAGCAGAAACAAGCCAGAGTATCAGAAATAATCTTAGCGTTCTGTCACCGTCTACGCAGGGCATTAAGTTTCTTACGAAACACCTGCGGTCTTCGACGGAGGCCTGGATAGGCCAGGCTCCAACGAACAAATCTTGTCTATCTGTCGCTATTCAATCTGTGACGGCGTTGACTGCCTTCGTTCACACCAGTCACATAGTTAACTATGCTCCTGGCGATTCACTCAGTTGTCGCCTTGCCACAGCCTGAATATCTCGGATATACGTCTGCAATTAGCAGAAACGTGGGGGTAAGATTGTAGACAAAATCACCGCCCACGTAAAGGCGAATATTAGTTCGCCACAGTCGCAGTCAGACCGGACTGATCAACGGCAACGCCAGCACCCATGGTGGTGGAGATGCTAACTTTCTTGATGTACACGCCTTTAGCCTGAGTCGGTTTCGCTTTTTTCAGCGCAACCAGCAGAGATTCCAGGTTTTCTTTCAGTTTGTCAGCGTCAAAATCCACTTTACCGATGGTGGTGTGGATGATGCCGTTTTTGTCGTTACGGTAACGAACCTGACCTGCTTTAGCGTTCTTAACTGCTTCAGCAACGTTAGGGGTTACAGTACCAACTTTCGGGTTTGGCATCAGGCCGCGCGGGCCCAGAACCTGACCCAGCTGGCCAACAACGCGCATTGCATCCGGGGAAGCAATAACAACGTCAAAGTTCATTTCGCCTTTCTTGATCTGGTCAGCCAGATCTTCCATACCTACCAGCTCAGCGCCTGCAGCTTTAGCAGCTTCAGCGTTTGCGCCCTGGGCAAATACGGCTACGCGAACGGAACGGCCAGTACCGTGCGGCAGTACAGTTGCACCACGTACGTTCTGGTCAGATTTACGAGCGTCGATGCCGAGGTTAACGGCAACGTCTACGCTTTCTACGAATTTAGCAGTGGCCAGCTCTTTCAGCAGAGCAATAGCTTCGTTGATGTCGTACTGTTTAGTTGCATCAACTTTGTCACGGATCACGCGCATACGCTTGGTCAGTTTAGCCATTTCTTAGTCCTCCACTACCAGGCCCATGGAACGTGCAGTACCTTCAATGGAGCGAGTCATCGCTTCAATGTCGGAACCAGTCATGTCGGCAGCTTTGGTCTGCGCGATTTCCTGCAGCTGAGCGCGGGAAATTTTACCCACTTTGTCTTTGTTCGGCTTGCCGGAACCAGACTTGATACCAGCCGCTTTCTTCAGCAGAACTGCTGCCGGAGGCGTTTTGGTAACGAAAGTGAAAGAACGGTCAGCGTAAACGGTGATAACAACCGGGATCGGCAGACCTTTTTCCATGGAATCAGTTTTTGCGTTGAACGCTTTGCAGAATTCCATGATGTTCACGCCTTGTTGACCCAGTGCTGGACCTACCGGCGGACTCGGGTTAGCCATACCAGCTGCAACCTGCAGCTTGACGTAGGCCTGGACTTTCTTAGCCATTCTAAATTCCTCTAGTTGGGTTATAGCGCCTCAAGGAGGCTCCCCGTGATTAAATTCGTTTTACGGACAGGGCCCATAAAAACAAAAGGCGCGAAATTGTATTCCAATCTCGCGCCTTGTGCAACGATTAAATCGCCGCTTTTTTGATCGCTGTTTAGGCTTTTTCTACCTGGGCAAAGTCCAGTTCTACCGGGGTCGCACGACCGAAGATAGAAACAGAGACTTTCAGGCGGGACTTCTCGTAGTCCACTTCTTCAACCACACCGTTAAAGTCAGCAAACGGACCGTCACTAACGCGAACCATTTCACCTGGCTCAAACATCGTTTTCGGACGCGGTTTATCGCCAACCTGCTGCAGACGGTTCATGATCGCATCAACTTCTTTGTCGCTGATCGGCGCCGGACGGTCAGATGTACCGCCGATAAAGCCCATCACACGCGGCACGCTGCGCACCAAGTGCCAGCTTGCGTCATTCATCACCATCTGGACCAGTACATAGCCCGGGAAGAATTTACGTTCGCTCTTGCGACGCTGGCCACCACGGATTTCGACCACTTCTTCGGTCGGCACCATGACTTCGCCAAACAGCTCTTCCATATTTTGTAACTTGATATATTCGCGCAGCGACGTGGCTACGCGGCCTTCAAAACCGGAAAACGCCTGAACGACGTACCAGCGCTTTTTAGGGGCTTCAGACATCTTAGAACCTCAGGCCAGTGATAAAGGATACCAGGCGAACCAGAATACCATCCAGTCCCCACAGGATCAGTGACATTACTGCGGTAACCGCAGCCACAATTAATGTGGTGTGCAATGTTTCCTGGCGAGTTGGCCAAATGACCTTACGGACTTCGGTTCTCGCTTCACGGGCAAAAGCAACGGTCGCTTTACCTTTTGTTGTCAACAGCGCGACACCACCCGCTGCGGCAATCAGAATCACTACGGCCAGCGCACGCAGCGGCAGCATCATGTCACGATAGAGGTAGTTGCCAACGATAGCTACAAGCAGCAATACAGCGACAACAACCCACTTCATCGCTTCCAGGCCGCGCCCGCTTCCTTGAGCTTCGGTATTCGCACTCATAAACCAACCTGTCAGAAGTATTCTACAAACATTTTCACCCCGCGTAAGCGAGGCGATCCAAACCGAAATGCTCTGGTGCGTTTCGGACTAAACGCCCTCTTCAGAGCCTGTCTCAGCAATGATTATGACAAAAAAAATCACTGATGAGCCAGGTTCTGGTGTGAAAGCGTGCAAAAAGGGCATCAAATGATGCCCTTTTATTGCGCATTGCGTCAAATGTTATTCGGCAATTAGCTCATTACTTTGGCAACAACGCCCGCACCAACAGTACGGCCGCCTTCACGGATTGCGAAACGCAGACCGTCGTCCATCGCGATTGGGTGGATCAGGGTAACAACCATTTTGATGTTGTCGCCCGGCATTACCATCTCTACGCCTTCCGGCAGTTCGATGGTACCAGTCACGTCAGTAGTACGGAAGTAGAACTGCGGACGGTAGCCTTTGAAGAACGGAGTATGACGGCCGCCTTCGTCTTTGGACAGAATGTACACTTCAGATTCGAACTTGGTGTGCGGCTTGATAGAGCCCGGCTTAGCCAGTACCTGACCACGTTCGATTTCTTCACGTTTGATACCACGCAGCAGAACACCAACGTTCTCACCAGCACGGCCTTCGTCCAGCAGTTTGCGGAACATTTCAACGCCAGTACAGGTAGACTTAGCAGTCTCTTTGATACCAACGATTTCAACTTCTTCACCAACTTTGATGATACCGCGTTCTACACGACCGGTAACAACGGTACCACGACCGGAGATGGAGAATACGTCTTCGATAGGCAGCAGGAACGGCTTGTCAATCGCACGCTCTGGTTCTGGGATGTAAGAATCCAGGAAGCCAGCCAGTTCGATGATTTTCGCTTCCCACTCTGCTTCGCCTTCCAGCGCTTTCAGAGCAGAACCACGAACGATCGGAGTGTCGTCGCCCGGGAAATCGTACTGAGACAGAAGTTCACGAACTTCCATTTCTACCAGTTCCAGCAGCTCTTCGTCATCAACCATGTCGCATTTGTTCAGGAACACGATGATGTACGGAACGCCTACCTGACGACCCAGCAGGATGTGCTCACGAGTCTGCGGCATCGGGCCGTCAGTCGCAGCAACAACCAGGATCGCGCCGTCCATCTGCGCAGCACCGGTGATCATGTTTTTAACATAGTCGGCGTGGCCCGGGCAGTCTACGTGTGCGTAGTGGCGAGTCGGGGTGTCATATTCAACGTGAGAAGTGTTGATGGTGATACCACGAGCTTTTTCTTCCGGCGCGTTATCGATCTGGTCGAATGC